>NZ_GL870816.1:215406-260277 GCF_000190355.1 Clostridium sp. D5
CGAAATAACCAAAGAAGAATACGCACAGAACCTTAGGATAAACATCAGGAATCTGGTGAAAAGGCTAAAGAATAAAGCTTATAAGCCAAAGCCGACGTTGCGGGTATACATCCCAAAAGCAAATGGAAAGAAACGTCCTCTGGGAATAGCGTCCTATGAAGATAAGATAGTGCAGTTAGGATTGAAGAAGATACTGGAAGCAGTGTACGAACCAAAGTTTCAAGAGAATATGTATGGCTTTCGGCCAAACCGGAACTGTCATATGGCAATCAAAGAGTTGTGTATCAGTATCGTACGCAAACGAATCAATTACGTTGTGGATGCAGATATAAAGGGATTCTTTGACCATATGAGTCATGAATGGACACTGAAATTTGTAGAGTACTATATCAAAGACCCAAATATACTCTGGCTGATAAAGAAATATCTGAAAGCAGGAGTGCTGGAAAGCGGAAAGTACCAAACGAATGAGGTGGGTTCAGCTCAGGGAAATATCATAAGTCCGATATTGGCAAATATCTATATGCACCATGTATTGGTACTGTGGTACAAAGCGTATTTTGAGAAGCGAGGTTCAGGTAAGAGTTTTCTGGTAATTTACGCGGATGATTATTTGGCAGGTTTCGAACATAAGAGCGAAGCGGAGCGGTATTACGAAGAAATGCAAGAGCGATTGAGAAAATATGGGTTAGAGATTGAGACGAGTAAAAGCAGACTTCTGGAATTCGGGAGATATGCGCAAGAAAGAAGAAAGCGAAGAGGAGAGGGGAAACCCGAGACTTTTGACTTCTTAGGATTCACATTCTATTGCGGTGAAAACCAGGCAGGAAAGTTCTGTGTAAAGCCGAAGACCAATGGAAAACGGTTAGCAACAAAGTTAAAGGAAATGAAACAGTGGTTGAAATATAACCGGACAACGCCGCTAAAAGTGCTAATGCCGAAACTAAATCTTAAGTTGCTGGGGCACTACAGATACTATGGTTTGACCTATAACATCCAGTCACTGGTAAAATATCACTACTACACAACACAGTTGCTATATCGCTGGATGAACCGCAGAAGTCAGAAGAAAAGCTACAATTGGGAGGGATTCAGGCAGATGTTGGAATATTACCCACTAGCTTATCCCAAGAAATACTTCAATCTCTATGCGTAGCATGTAACTGTAAACGTTATTATGAAGAGCCGTATGCGGGAAAGCCGCACGTACGGTTCTGGAAAGGACTTCATATCGTGAGATATGATTTTACTAAACTATGCCAGGGAAACTGGGCAAAACTCATTATGGTACAAGAATGACAAAGATTTATGAATTTATTAAAAAAGGGGATACAGAATGAATATATTTGAAGAAAGAAAAAAACGGACAAAATGGTTTATGCAAGACAGATTCGGAATGTTTATCCATTGGGGATTATATGCAATTCCAGGACGTGGAGAATGGGGACTGGGAGACGAAGAGATTAACCAGAGGGAATATGAAAAATATTTTGATGAATGGAACCCTGTTCATTATGACCCGAAAAAGTGGGCAAAAGCAGCTAAAGATGCAGGAATGAAATATGCCGTTCTCACGACAAAGCATCATGAAGGGTTCTGTCTGTTTGACAGTCAGTACACGGATTATAAGAGTACAAATACAAAATGTGGGAGAGATCTTGTAAAAGAGTTTGCAGATGCATTCCGGGCTGAGGGATTAAAGGTTGGATTTTATTATTCACTTCTGGACTGGCACCATCCGGAATATCCGGCTTACGGTGATATGTATCATCCGGATAGAAATAATGAAGAAATCAGGGATGAGAAAAGAGACTTCAATAAGTATCTGACCTATATGCACAATCAGGTAAGAGAACTGCTGACCAATTATGGCAGGATAGATCTGCTCTGGTTTGATTTCTCTTATGAAGGGCATCTGGGGGAAGACTGGGGCGGTACAGAACTGATCCGCATGATCCGGGAATTGCAGCCGGATATTGTCATGAATGGCAGGCTGGAAGCAAATGGCGAATCTTATGGCTCGGTTATGACAGACCAGCCTACAATCTTTTCCGGAGATTTTGCATGCCCCGAGATGATTATACCTCCGAAGGGACTTAAGACACCTTCAGGGCAGGAGATCCCATGGGAGGCATGTTTTACACTGAACAACAACTGGGGTTATACTCCGATGGATCTGCATCATAAAACGGCAGCACAGATTATCAGAAAGTTAGTAGAGTGCACCAGCAAAAATGGTAATATGATTGTTAATGTTTCACCAACTGCAAAGGGAGAAATACCGAAATGGCAGCTTCAGATATTGGAAGAAGTGGGAGAATGGATGCACGAAAATTCAGACAGCATCTACGGGTGTGGAATGTCCGAATTTGAAAAGCCGGAGTGGGGGCGTTATACACAAAAAGGAAATAAATTGTATGCCCATGTAATGGAAGAAAGTATTGGTGCAATCGCTTTACCCGGGGTAAAGGGCAGGGTAAAGAAAGCCAGAAGGCTTAGCGATGGAAGTGAGATGTTATTGCTGACACCATGGGTAGCCAGGGAATTTCCGGATTGCCAGTTTGTAAATTATGGGAATCCGGAATACTATTCTTTTCATGTAGAAGAAACCAGAGATAATGTTATTGAACTGGAGCTTTCAGAAGGGTAACACTTCAAAAGGGGCAGAAGAATAATGGCTTCAGACGATATGCATTGCTAACAAAATTTTGGAATGATATAATAAAACGAACATGTACCATGTTATTTACTTCCGCGGGCAATGAGCCAGGCGGGCATGCTTGCATGTCCATTTGGCGACTGCCGCGAGGGTTAAATACCCCGCAGCTCGCTGCGGGGTATTTGACTTAAGTGTAAGAAACGGGCCTGGCGGAAATGTTTGGATGTATATCTGAAAACTGTCCGCGGGTTTTGACTTTAAAATCAGGAAAGGTTTTGGTACTGAGATGGCATATAAAGTAATTATAGCAGATGACGAGCCAATTATGAAAAAGGCAATGCAGACATTAATAGACTGGGACAAGCTCGAATGCGAGCTTGTATATTCTGCGACCAACGGCCAGGAAGTAATGCGGGAGTTAGATGTTATAACACCGGATATCCTGATTTTGGATATTCAGATGCCGGGAGTCAATGGTATTGAAATTGCAAAGTATATCTGGGAGCAGAGACTGCCGGTCAAGGTCATTTTGCTGACTGCATATGCGGATTTTTCTTATGCCCAGTCAGGAATCAAGTATAATGTTGTGGATTACGTAATAAAGACAGGTGCTTTTGAGGAGCTGCTCCAGGCAATTGATAAAGCAAAAGATCAGATAAGGGAAGAAGAATCAAAACAGACAGAGCAGGATCAGAGTATTTTAATAGAAAGTTTTTTTAATGCCGTTTTTGATGAATCGCTGTATGAAAAAGATGAAATAGAGACAAAATTTCAGGGTACCGGATTAGATTTAGGCAGTGGTTACGTGGTTATGGCGCTTCATTTCCGTATGAGTGAAGATAAAAAAAGGGATTATACATATAAAAGCCTGCAGAATTTTCTGAAGATGGTATTTGAAACGCACATGGTATATGGTGCAGCTGTACAGAAAAATATGTACATAGTAGTACTGAGGGATGTATCTGAGCCATTTCAGAAAGATATCCAGAATAAATGCCTGCAAATTATAGAGATGATGGATAACTTCATGAAGATGTATGTATATATTGGGATCAGTAAAAGGAGTGAAAACGTCTTAGCACTTAAAGAAATGTATGAGGAAGCAGAATACGCGGTCAGGGAAAGCTTTTTCAATGAAGAGAGCAAAATCAACTACTATAAAGAATATAAAAAAGAAAGCAGGAAGTATTTGACGGAGGTGGATAAGTATCAGGAAGAGTTACGATATCTGATAAAAAAAGGAAAAACAGAAGAGGCTCTGGCAGCATTCCATAAGCTGATTGCCTATCAGAAAGCAATGGAAGGGAATACAAACACAGCTCTCGATTCGGGAATCAGTATATTAACGTGGTGCAGGAAAGTTCTGGCGGATTTTGACAAGACACTGGATGATCTGATGGGCGGCCAGACAGACTTTTCTAAAATGATATATCAATGCAGGCATGTAAGTGAATATACGGAGATTCTGGAGAAAGTTATTGGTGTGACAACGAAATATATTGCAGTAGCTGTGAGTAAAAAGAACATTATAGTATATGAGTGTGAAAAATATATAGAAGAAAATTATGAAAAATGTATTACTGTATCTGAGGTTTCCAGAAGCATAGGGGTTAGCTTAAGTTATCTAAGCAGAATATTTAAAGAAGCAACGGGAAATACGATTATTAACTTCATAAATGAGAAAAAAGTTGAAAAAGCAAAAGAGTATCTGGGAAGGACCGATATGAAAATTTATGAAGTTGCGGAAGCCCTGGGATTTGAGAATACAACATATTTTTCTTATTTTTTTAAAAAATATACAGGAATTTCACCGAAAGAATATAAAGAAGATGGAGGGGTCTGACCCCTTTGAGACTTTTGAGTTCTGCAGGAATCAGATATTGCACAAATTCTAAATTTTAGCTACAGAATAGATAAAAAATAGGTGCTAATATAATAGTAAGTCCAGAAGGCACACCGTAACATATACCTTGTGGGCGGAATTGAGTATTGTCATTCTGGTAATCCTTGAAAGCGCGTTCCGCTGTCCGATGAATGCACTGCTGAACGGCAGCGGAAATTATAAGGTTAACTTTGCTGTGGCAATCCTGGACGGGATTGTACTGCGGATTGGACTGAGCCTACTGTTCGGAGTCGCTCTGAAGATGGAGTACATGGGATTCTGGCTGGGAGATGCACTTGCCAGCTTTACGCCGTTTGTTATTGGGATCATTTATTATAAGTTCGGGCGGTGGAAGAGCCGGCGGTTTGTAATTAAGGAGTAAAAGCAAAGCCATTGCCAGTACATAGTTTATAGTGGCAATGGCTTCGCTTATATTTATTTGACATTCAAGGAGCTGTGCCAGTAAGATCTGCCTTACAATAATCCTGTGCCTGTTCGGGCGTTATGAAAAACCGTCTGACAAGCTTGGATCTTATCTTTTCTTCACTGAAACCTTCCTCCCGATAGTCAAGGATAAAAGCTTTAATTCCCTGCTCCCGGCCCAGCTCAGTTCCCTGTTCGCGCCCGAGCTCCACTCCTTTATTCACACCATCCTGGTATAAATCATCCAGTGCCTTACACATATCTATCCCTCCTGTCTTATTCTCTGCTTCTTTCAAACCCAGCTCGGATCTAAGCATTACCCGCAGTGCATTATAAGATTCTTCATCTATATTACCGAAATATTCCTGATTCTTGATCACATATTCCAGCAGTTCTTTCTTACTTTTTCTACATTTTAGCATCCCGAATACAATCTGTAAATCAGTTTGAAAACACATTTGTTCATCCAGATTGCCTGCATCAATGAGATTAATTTTATAATTAGGCACGTATTGTTTTAGTATCTGGTACTCTTCTCTGTCCATCCCCAACAGTCCGTGTAATTCCTGCTTTCCGTCCCATTCTTTTTCACCATAATAAAAGATAACCGTTATGACAGGGAACAGAAGGTCTGTCTGGTTCAATCCCGACAGAAATTCTGCTGCACCAGCAAAAGTTTTATCTTTACTCCTGATTTTTTTTATTTGATTCACCTGGTCTGCATAACTCAAAGCATCATAGAGCATTCCGCGCACAGGCATGGCATAGTGGATTTCCTCCTGGTTTTCACATGCCAGCACGACGATCCTTGTGTGATCCTTGGCCATCATTATAATGTCGCGGTATCTTTGAACTGCTATTTCTTTACCGTCAGGATTTCGGATAACAACCCCCTGTTCTTTGCCTTCAGCCTTCAGATTTTCACCCGAAAAGATCTGTCTTCCCTGAAAAAGAGAACCGTTTATCAAATCTGCAAAGCGTTGTTTATTGGAAAGCCAGCGTTTCATATATACATCACTTTTTCCCATATTCTATTTTCTCCTGGTCTTATTTGTCTGCATAAAAATATCATTACATACTGATGTACTAGAGCGTGTTTGAAAATTGCTTGTTGCAAGATGTTGTCCCAGTTTGCGGGGTATTTACTGCCAAATTCAGGAGGCGTAGTGGGCTACGTTGACTGGATTCGGCAGTAAATAGACCGTGAAGTGGGGCGGCATATTGCAGCAATGAATTTTCAAACACGCTCTAGTATCTACTCTGCCAATAAGCATCACCTGTTTCTGCCTCTGTAAGCCTTTATTCTTTTTCAAACATTGAATTATCGGACGAATTTGCCCAAAAGAATGAAAATCTCCATTATGATTAGATATAAAGAATGTTTGAAATGTGCCTGGTTGGTTTCCATCCAGGTGCATTTAATTTAACATGATCTGCCTGTGAATTCAAGAAAATTTCTATTAAATTATTACACATTTTCTAGAATATGCCTGCTGTGAGGGGGAAAGATTTCTTTCTATAATGAACCTGATACTTAAAAGATGGCAGCAGCAAAAGACGGAATCCTGTATGAGGGGTACTGCGGCCTGAGCCTGGAAACCCAGTTTGTCCCTAATGCTGTGAACTATCCCGGATTTTATTCGCCGGTGTTTCGCAAGGAGGATGTATTTAGATCCACCACAATCTATGCCTTTTCTGTAAGGAAACAGTAAGAGAATCGTAAATAATCAGTAAATTTTTTGTCATTCCAAGCCTCGCTGTTTGAAATTACTGTATTTCAAAAATTCATTGGGGTATTCTTGAGGTAGATAAATACGACTACTTCTCGTTCTGGGATTATATGTCTCCATTCTCATTAAAACGCTTTTCAGATACCAAGAGTCCGGTACAATAACATCATTAAGTGCATTTTTCAGCACTACTGTAGCACTGTCATTAGTTGGTACGTCAGTTATTGTAAGAGCTCAGATATACCAGTCGACGGTACCAAATAATACTTTTTCACCGATAGCTGGAACCCTGCTAAATCTCTCACCGTCTTTGAGTGGGGCCCTATCAATCGGAACATTACTGACGGGATCTGTTACTGGACTAAACATCAATGTAACGCCACAAACGCGGCTGATGCTCGTATTTTCGGCAACAGCAACCGGACTGAATCTGGTTAATACAGTCACAGGGTATGCAAGTGCAGGTCTTGCGATCACTTAAATAAATACCAATAGTTTCTTAATGCATTTAAAATCAGGGGCTGTCGTTCGGGCTATATTTAGCTGGGCGATCGCCATTTTTTACCCGGTTGTAAAGGGATTCTAACTTCTGCCTGCGTCTTCCCGCCCTCCGCAGCAAACAAAAAACGTCATTTTAGTAAAAACTGCTGCACGATTTTTGTGCAAAATGTTAGTTTTTAGCGGAATTTTATAAAATTATTGACAATATTAAATGAATAATATATATTAAATGTATCATACATTTGAGACAAATAAACAGGAGGTTGATTATGGGGAAAGGTAAGACAACGAAAGTAAGCGAAAATAGTTCGCTTATTAAAAATTTAAAGGCAATGGGAATTCTGTGGGCGTTAATTTTAATTTGTATAATTGCAGCTATTATTTCCCCTAATTTTCTGAGGCCGGCCAATATGGTGAATGTGGTGCGTTCGGTTTCCCTGAACGGAATTATTGCGATGGGAATGACATTTGTTGTTCTGACCGGAGGCGTAGATTTGTCCGTCGGTTCCACTGTCGGCGTGGTAGCCGTTTCCGCTGCCATTATGATGCAGAAGGGGATAAACCCGGTGGTGACTGTGGCAGCAAGCCTGCTGATCGGAGTTGTCCTTGGTCTGATCAACGGAATCGGCGTTACTGTGGGCAAGCTGGCACCATTCATTATGACGCTGGGCACGATGACGGCTCTGCGCGGAGTAGCCAGATACATTGCAAATGGTTCTCCACAGAACTGGCGGGATTCCGGTATAGACTTTTCCTTCCTGGGACAGGGCAGTATTCTGGGAGTTCCGGTGCCAGTGTACATATTTCTGGCGGTATTTGCAGTTGCATTTTACGTATTGAAGTACACAGAGTTCGGGCGCAGCGTTTATGCGCTGGGAGACAGCCGCGAGGCGGCCAGGCTGTGCGGCATTAACACGAAAAAAGTGGAGACGCTGTGCTTTGTGATTACCGGTTTTTTGTCCGCATTGTCTGCCATCATTTTTATATCCAGGCTTGGGATCGGACAGCCGGAAGCAGGCGAGGGCTATGAACTGGACGCCCTGGCTATGGTTTATATCGGCGGTGCAAGTACCGCAGGGGGCAGCGGAAGCGTAGCCGGTACGCTGATTGGTGCATGTCTAATCTCTGTTATTAATAATATTCTGAACCTGATGGGAATCTCCCCGTTCATCCAGAAGGTTATACAGGGTGTCATCATTATTCTTGCAGTTCTTTTGGAGCGAAGGACGAAGAAGAACAAGTAAGGACTAACAGCACACGGGTGCTTTAGTACATATCAAATTCACAAAAGGAGGAAAGGTGAATGAAAAAGAAGATATTCAGTGTAATGTTGTGTATGGCAATGGCGGTAACGATGGCGGCAGGGTGCAGCAATGGGGCATCCAAAGAGACAAAGGAAACAAAAGAGGCGGACAAGAAGGCAGATAAGGACAAAGCTTCTGACAGCGGAGACAAGAAGTTTGTAATCGGTGTCTCACAGGGGACCATGAATCATCCCTTCCGTGTAGCGATGGTGGATGAAAATGTAAAATATGCAGAGGAAAATTATCCGGAATTTGAATGTATTACAACGGATGGTCAGAATGATTCGGCGACTCAGGTACAGGATGTGGAAGACCTTCTGGCCCGCGGGATTGATTTACTGCTGATCTCTCCGCTGACTTCGGACGCGCTGACACCAGTATGCGAGAAGGCGATGAAGCAGGGGATCCCGGTTGTCACTCTGGACAGAAATGTAGAGTGTGAGGTGACCTGCTTTATAGGTGCGGAGAATAAACCCATGGGCGTAGCTTCCGCGGATAAGCTGGCAGAGGCGCTGGATAAGAAGGGTAAGATCGTAGAGGTTCAGGGAACGGCAGGGGCTTCGGCAACAATCGACCGTCACGACGGATTTGCAGAACAGCTGGAAAAGGAATACCCAGACATGGAAGTGATTGCAACACAGTACTGCGACTATCTCCGTGAAGATGCGATGGCATTTATGGATGATACTCTGCAGAGATTCGGACCTGGCGAGATTGACGCGATCTACTGCCACAATGATGAGATGGCACTGGGCGCACTGGAATCGCTGCGTGCGGCAGGGCGTGATGATGAAGGCATTCTGATTGTTGGAATGGACGGAACGGAAGTTGCATTTTCAGAGATAGAAGACGGTAATATGTTCTTTACTGTTGTTTATCCATACTGTGCACCTGAAGGAATGCAGGCTGCATATGAGATTCTTGAGGGCGATGGAGTGGATACCCGCTGGGAACTGGATACGACGATTGTTGATAAGGACAATGTAAAAGACTGGATAGGAAAAGGACTGTAAGCAGGCACAGGAGGTGGCAGCGATGCTCAAAATGAACCATATTTCAAAAAGTTTTCCGGGGGTGAAGGCGCTGGACGATATATCGATTTCTGTTGAAAAGGGTGAGATCCATGCGCTGGTCGGCGAGAACGGTGCCGGAAAGTCTACTCTGATGAAGATTTTATCGGGTGCTTATTCTCTGGACAGCGGGGAGATTCTGCTGGACGGAGAAAAGATTGAGAATACATCACCTGGAAAAATGATTGAAAAGGGGATTGCGGTTATTTATCAGGAGCTGATGCTGCTGCCTCACCGTACTGTAGCTGAGAATATTTTTCTGGGCAGATATCCGAAAACCCGTATGGGAAAGATTGATTATAAGAAAATGGAACAGGATGCAAAAGCGGTTCTGGAGGAATTAAAGCTGGATCTGGATGCCCGTGCGGTGGTGGAAGATCTGAGTGTTGCTAAAAGGCAAATGGTGGAGATTGCCAAGGCCATGTCCCGCAATGCCAAGATTGTAGTGTTGGATGAACCTACGGCGGTTCTGGGAGACAGTGAGCTGGAGGGGTTATTTGATATTGTGAAGCGGCTGGCGTCGGAGGGAGTCACATTTATCTACATATCACACCGGCTGAAGGAGATTTTTGAGCTGTGCACGAACCTGACCATTATGAAGGACGGAAGGCTGGTGGAGAGTGGCCCGGCAGAGCAGTACACAACGGAGTTACTGGTCAGCAAGATGGTAGGGCGCGATGTGAAGGATATTTACCCGAAAAGAACGAGAAATATGGGCGAGGTCGTGCTTTCGGTCAGAGGAATGACCAGAAAAGGGGTTATTGAGAATATTAATTTTGACCTGCATAAGGGCGAGATTCTGGGGATTGCAGGCCTGGCCGGGGCCGGACGCTCGGAGATTCTGAGGGCGGTTATCGGCGCGGATCCCATAGATGAAGGTACTGTGGAGCTGGAAGGCAAAGCTGTGAATTTCAAAAATGTTAAAGAAGGTATCCTGGCGGGGCTGGGAATCGTTCCTGAGGAGCGGAAGGCGGAGGGGCTGATGCTCCAGCAGAATATGATTTTCAATATGACTGTGCCTGCGCTCAGGAAGTATAAGAACCGTTTCGGCAGGCTGACGCCGGGAAAAGAAGCGGAAGTAACCAGAAAGTATATTGAGACATTTCACATACGGCCAGGTTCACCGCATACGATTACGAATTTTATGAGCGGCGGCAACCAGCAGAAGGTGGTGCTGTCCAAATGGATTGCGGCAGACTGCAAGATTCTCCTGGTGGATGAGCCGACCAGAGGCGTGGATGTGGGAGCGAAGGAAGAGATCTATGAGATTTTAAACCAGCTGATTGAGAAAGGGCTTTCGATTATTATGGTTTCTTCGGAACTTCCGGAGCTTCTGGGAACCTGCGACCGCATTATGGTGATGAATGAGGGACGTCAGACAGGGCTGTTTGATATTGACGAATGCTCGGAAGAAACGCTGATGACATTTGCAACAAATTAAGGACGAGGTGGCAGTATGTATGATTTATGTGCAATCGGGGATGCCCTGATTGATTTTATCCCGGCGCCTCAGTATACTCCGGAGGCTCCCGTTTACCAGTGTGAGGTGGGCGGAACGGTGGCCAATCTTCTGACGGCAGGAAGCAAGCTGGGGCTGAATACGTTGTTTGTGGGAAAGATCGGCGAGGACTGTATGGGCCGGCTGATCCGGGAAAAAATGGAGGGGCACGGCGTCAGTATGGACGGATGTGTCATGGATCCGCTGCATTTTACGACACAGGCATTTGTGACGCTGAGGGAAGACGGAGAGAGAAGTTTTAGTTTTTCCAGGCGGTTCGGTGCGGATCTCTGGCTGCAGGAGAGTGAAGTGCCAATCGGGAAGGTGATGGAATCTTCCATGGCCGGTTTTTCGGGAATGAGTATGACAGATGAGCCTGTTCGGTCCGCAACATGGCGGCTTCTGCGCGCGGTGTACGATAAAAATATTCCCATCGTGCTGGATGTAAATTACAGATATAATCTCTGGAACAGTGAAGAGGAAATGATACGTATTATGCGGGAGACACTGCCCTATGTCACGCTTTATAAATCATCGGAGGAGGAAGCGTGCCTGCTTGCAGGGAGTGCAAACTGGCGGGAAGCGGCGGAAATTCTCGCGGGGTTTGGATGCAGAATCATAATTATTACGCTGGGTGAGAAAGGCTCTTTTTACTATATGAATGGAAGATCCGGGCTGATTCCGTCTTATAAGATCGAAGCAGTAGATACTACGGGCGCGGGGGATAGTTTTTTTGCAGGGCTTCTCTTCGGGATTAAGAAGAAGGGCGGTATCGACAGGATTATCCCAGAAGATTTTCCGGAGATCCTGAGATTCGCGAATGCTGCTGGTGCGCTGGCTGCCACAAAGCGGGGCGGCACAAACGGCTCACCGTCTTTACCGGAGATCAGGGAGTTTTTAGAGAAGCAGGGGATGATTGTGTAACTGATGATTACGGATATTTACTGATCAGTGGTTCCGGGGCTGATCATAAAGGGAAATTCCTGGTATCTTATAAGCATTCAGTATGCTGATATAGAAATTAACTCTCAATAAGAGTTGATAATAAATGATAAAAAAGGCAATAGGAGGAGACAAAATGAAACCTGATAAAAAGGCATGTGAAATGACAACCAGAGAGCTGGCCGCATACATTGATTATTCCGTGTTAAAGCCGGAATTCACAGAGGAAGAGATTATTGAACTGACGAAAGACGGGGTGAAGCTCGGCTGTGCAACGATCTGCATTAACCCCGGTTATATGGAACTGTGCGAACCATACGTAAAGGGAACGGACACCATGCTCTGCCCGGTAACAGATTTTCCATTTGGAACAAGCTCAACAGAATCCCGTGTACAGCAGATTGAAGACGCAGCAAAATACGATACTGTAAAAGAAGTGGATATAGTAGCAAATTTCGGCTGGCTCAGAGCAGGATTATACGATAAAGTCACAGAAGACCTGAAAAAGTGTGCAGAAGCGGCCCACAAATATGGCAGAGAAATCAAAGTCATTCTGGAAACAGATGCTTTAAGCGAGGAGCAGATAAGGCGTGGATGCCATTGCTGTATGGATGCGGGAGTGGATTTTGTGAAAACCAGCACCGGTTTTCTCACCGGATTTGAAGCCCACGGCGCTGCACCGGAAATCATCCGGGTAATTCTGGAGGAAGTGGATGGAAAGGCAAAAGTAAAAGGAAGCGGATGCATACGGACCAGGGAACATTTCCTTCAGCTGATAGACATGGGAATTGACAGGATGGGCGTAGGATATAAATCAGTACCGGTAGTACTTGGCTGAGTGGGCTGCAGAGGGGTCAGACCCCTTTGCGATCCATTGGCAGATAATAGCGAAAAGATGCGGGAATTATCCGGCATCTTTTTGCGTTATATGAAGGGGGAAACCCAGGAGTTCTGTCAAATCCAGATTTACCGGGGGATGGCAGGATAAGGAGATTGGGGAGGAAATTAAATTTTCAGAATTGCTGGTAAACGGTGGTCATTGGGGTCAGACCCCTTTGCAAAGGGGTCTGACCCCAATGATTACTGTCTTGTCACCTGTAAAGTTATGTGCTATAATGGTGAGAATTTACAACAGACAGTCCTAAGGGACAGGGAGAGGTGTGAAAAAGATGACAACAGTTGACGAGATTAACAGATTGAAAAAGGAAAAGAATGCTGTGATTCTGGCTCACTATTATGTGAACCCGGAAGTGCAGGATATCGCGGATTACATAGGGGATTCTTTTTATTTAAGCAAGGTCGCGGTAGACCTGAAGGAACAGACGATTGTATTTTGCGGAGTCTCTTTTATGGGAGAGAGTGCTAAGGTTCTGAATCCCGAAAAGACGGTGCTGATGCCGGATGCTTCCGCGGATTGTGCAATGGCACATATGGCAGACCCCGCTGCAATCAGAAAGGTGCGGGAACAGTATGAGGATCTGGCCGTGGTCTGTTACATTAATTCCACAGCAGAACTTAAGGAACATTCCGATGTCTGTGTGACATCAGCAAATGCGGTGAAAATCGTCAGAGCACTGCCAAATAAAAATATTTTCTTTATCCCGGACAGAAATCTGGCCCATTTTGTGGCTGAGCAGGTACCGGAAAAGAATTTTGTATACAATGAGGGCTACTGTCCGGTTCATGAAAAAATGAGTGTAGAGGAGATTAAAAAGGCGAAGGAAAAGTATCCGGAGGCAGAGATTCTTTCCCACCCGGAATGCCCAAAAGCGGTGCTGGAGATATCGGATTACATAGGAAGCACCACTGGAATCATAGACTATGCAGGTAAAAGTGACAGCAGGGAGTTCATCATCTGCACAGAAAACGGTGTACGCCACAAACTGGAGAACGATTATCCGAAGAAAAAGTTTTACTTTACAGAGACCGAACCTGTCTGTGAAGACATGAAGACGATCACACTTGAAAAAATCCGACACGTGCTGGAGACCGGTGACAATGAAGTCCAGGTAACAGATGAACGGAGAGAGAATTCCAGAAAACCTCTGGAAAGGATGCTGGAATTGGCAAAATAGGAAAGGCTGTGGGAGCTGTTATGAAAATGAAAACAGAGATCGTAATTGTAGGGACTGGCGTGGCAGGGCTTTTCTGCGCGCTGAATCTGCCGCAGGATAAAGAGATTTTGATGATAACAAAATCAGACACTAAGAGCAGTGATTCCTTCCTGGCGCAGGGCGGGATCTGCGTTCTTCGGGACGAGGATGATTACGACAGTTATTTTGAGGATACGATGAAGGCGGGGCATTACGAGAACCGGAAGGAATCTGTGGATATTATGATTCGGAGTTCCCGGGAAATTATAGGAGATCTGGTAGGTTACGGCGTGGAGTTTGAGCGCAGCGAAGATGGATTTGCGTACACACGGGAAGGGGCCCACTCCAGGCCCAGAATTCTGTATCATGAGGACATTACCGGAAAAGAGATAACAAGCCGGCTTCTGTCCCAGGTTAAGAAACTCAAAAATGTTACAATACTGGAATATACGACCATGACTGATATTATAGAAGAAAACGGAATATGTGCAGGTATTCTGGCGGAGTCAGAGACGGACGGCAGCATGGAAATCCGTGCGGACTATACGATCCTGGCAAGCGGTGGAATCGGCGGAACGTACATGCATTCCACCAATTATCCTCATTTAACCGGGGATGCCATCGAGATCTCGAGAAAGCACGGCATCCGTCTGGAGCATCTGGACTACGTGCAGATTCACCCGACCACGCTGTACTCCAAAAAACCTGGCAGGCGTTTTTTGATTTCCGAGTCAGTCAGGGGAGAAGGCGCCGTTCTTTACAATAAAGAAGGCAAACGCTTTGTAAATGAACTCCTTCCCAGGGATATTGTGACAAAGGCGATTCATGAACAGATGGAAAAGGATGGAACAGACTATGTGTGGCTTTCCATGGATAATATAAAGAAAGAAACCATACGGAGTCATTTCCCGAATATCTGCCGGCACTGTCTGGAAGAGGGGTATGATGTAACAAAAGAATGGATTCCGGTCGTTCCGGCCCAGCACTATTTCATGGGCGGCATCTGGGTGGATTCCGACAGTCTGACCTCCATGGACAGCCTGTTTGCTGTGGGTGAGACAAGCTGCAACGGCGTTCACGGAGCCAACCGCCTGGCAAGCAATTCGCTCCTGGAGAGCCTGGTATTCGCAAAAAGAGCGGCGGCAAAGATCAAAGCCATGTACGGGGAAGACATCAAAGGCGAAGAGACAGCCTGAGAAATGAGCTGCAGCAAGAAAAGTGTGCGCCCCTTATGAGTGAAAAAATCAGACTTGCGTGAAGAATGATCAAATACTGTTTAGAAAAAGAATTTATTACAACTGAGCATATAGAAGGGAGAACAGGATCAATGAATGATATCACAATGACATTACAGGCGGACCACCTGATTTTAGAGGCCTTAAAGGAGGACATTTCCAGCGAGGACGTGACCACGAACGCCGTGATGAAGGAATCCGTAAAAGGAGAGGTGGAGCTGATCTGCAAGGAAGACGGGATTATAGCGGGTCTCAATGTATTTAAAAGAGTCTTTGAGCTTTTGGATGCCCAGGTTTCTGTAGAATTTTACTGTAAAGACGGCGATGAAGTTCAGAAGGGACAGCTTATGGGAAAGGTAACCGGAGATATCCGGGTTCTTTTGTCCGGTGAGCGGGTAGCGCTGAATTACCTGCAGAGAATGAGCGGAATTGCTACTTATACACATTCTGTTGCGGCGCTACTTGAAGGAACAAAGACAAAATTGCTGGATACCAGGAAAACAACGCCGAATATGCGTATATTTGAAAAATATGCCGTGCGGGTTGGCGGCGGTTTTAATCACAGATACAACCTTTCAGATGGTGTTTTACTGAAAGATAATCACATCGGTGCAGCCGGCAGTGTGACAAAGGCTGTTCATTTGGCAAAAGATTACGCACCGTTTGTAAGAAAAATTGAGGTCGAGGTTGAGAACCTGGACATGGTAAAGGAAGCTGTCGAGGCGGGAGCAGATATAATCATGCTGGACAACATGACAGCAGAAGAGATGCAGGAAGCCATTCGAATCATTGACCACAGAGCCCAAACCGAGTGCTCCGGTAATGTGACGAAAGAAAATATCGGCAGAATCACCGCTCTTGGGGTGGATTACGTTTCCAGCGGAGCGCTGACACATTCCGCACCGATCCTGGATATTTCCCTGAAAAATCTTCATGCAGTATAAATCGGTTGGAAAGAAAGGCAGGTGAGCGCATCACATGATGACAGGTTCTGAACGCAGGAATGCTATAGTGAGCCATATAAAAAGCAGTGCGGTTCCGGTTTCCGGCAAGACGCTGGCGCAGGAGTATGAAGTGAGCCGTCAGGTTATTGTACAGGATATTGCCCTGATCCGGGCCTCCGGACATGATATCATTTCCACAAACCGGGGGTACATTCTGAATACACCGCGGACATTCAGCCGTGTGTTTAAAGTGAACCATACAGATGATGACCTGGAAAATGAACTGTGCTCCATCGTGGATCTGGGCGGCCGAGTGGTAAATGTTATGATTAACCATCGGGTATACGGGCACATGGAGGCGGAACTTAACATTAATTCCAGAAGAAAAGTCATGGAGTTTTTGGAGGATATTAAGAGTGGAAAATCCAGCCCCCTCAAGAATATAACATCAAATTATCATTACCACAAAGTAGAGGCCGACAATGAGGAGACACTGGAGATGATACAAGATATGCTGCGCAGGAAGGGATATCTGATAGAGCCGTAATTAAAAAAGCCGGGGCTGTGAGCTCCGGCGGAGAAAGGTATGAAAAAGAAAATTTATCTGAAAAAGCACTTCTGCTTTGTATGTTTATAATATAAACAAAGAATGTGACAAAAATGTGTTGTCAGCATTAATAGTTTGTAAAAGAATCATTTAAACTTTATGAAAGTATCTTTAGAAATTATGAAGTCATGCCCTTGACATTAAGAAAATGCTGTGATACGCTTTTTAACAGACCAACAGAAACGAAAAACGCAGTGACGAAGAGAGTAGTCTGCAGGACATTCCACAGAGAATTCCCATGGTGCCTCACAGAGGACGGATGCTGAGAGGGATGGATGAAGGGCAGATGAATATGGCTTCCGAGTGGCGCACCGAACAGAAAACGGACGGTAGATAATCCGACGGGATTTGCAGACATCATGCCGGAAGTTTTGTGCTAGGCTGCGATGGGTTCGCCCTTTACAGCGAAGAAGTGCTGGCTGGCACTTACTGAGGCTCTGTCCGCGAGGCCGGAGCGAACTGGAAGTGGTAACACGGAACTGATCCGTCTTCTTATATTTATTAAGAAGGCGGTTTTTTATTTCATAGGAAACTACTCCTATGAAATAAAAGGCCCTCCCGGCGGGATGCGCACTGCGGCGTAAGCTGTGGATGTCGCGATGCGACCGCCGCAGGCGCGAGTTTCGCAAGCGAAACTCTATTTCATTTCACAAACCATTTTATATGTAAAAATAACAACAGTGTCACTAAAGTACAGGTCTGACAGCGTTTTGGTACAGGTCAACGATTAAATTGGATGCCCCTTACACAGACTGGGCGGTGTCCTCAAAGGAGAGAGGATTATGTCAGAAAAACAAAAGTATTACATTACGACTGCGATTGCCTATACATCAGGCAAACCGCATATTGGGAATACCTACGAGATTGTCCTTGCAGATGCAATTGCAAGGTACAAAAGAAGCCAGGGTTACGATGTGTTCTTCCAGACAGGGACGGACGAGCACGGCCAGAAGATCGAACTGAAGGCAGAAGAGGCTGGAATCACGCCAAAGGAATTCGTAGACGATGTGGCAGCAGACATCCGGAGAATCTGGGATCTGATGGACACTTCCTACGACAAATTCATCCGAACAACAGATGAGGATCACGAGAAACAGGTTCAGAAGATTTTCAAAAAGCTGTTTGACCAGGGAGATATTTACAAAGGGCATTATGAAGGCATGTACTGCACTCCATGCGAGTCCTTCTTTACGGAGTCCCAGCTGGCAGACGGAAAATGTCCCGACTGCGGCCGTGAGGTACAGCCTGCAAAGGAGGAGGCATATTTCTTCAAAATGAGCAAATATGCGGACCGCCTGATCGAGCATATAAATACACATCCGGAATTCATTCAGCCGGTGTCACGTAAAAATGAGATGATGAACAATTTCCTGCTTCCGGGCCTGCAGGATCTGTGTGTATCCAGAACCTCCTTTAAATGGGGAATTCCGGTAGAATTCGATCCGAAGCACGTCGTGTACGTATGGTTGGATGCGCTTACAAACTATATTACCGGTATTGGATATGACTGTGACGGAAACAACACAGAGCAGTTCAAAAAAGACTGGCCGGCTGATCTGCACCTGATCGGCAAGGATATTATCCGTTTCCATACCATTTACTGGCCAATTTTCCTGATGGCGCTGGATCTACCGCTGCCGAAGCAGATTTTCGGACACCCGTGGCTGCTGCAGGGCGACGGCAAGATGAGTAAATCCAAAGGAAATGTTCTGTATGCCGATGAGCTTGTTGATTTCTTCGGAGTAGATGCGGTTCGCTATTTTGTCCTTCACGAAATGCCCTTCGAAAATGATGGTGTCATTTCCTGGGAACTGATGGTGGAACGTCTGAATTCTGAACTTGCTAATACGCTGGGCAATCTGGTAAATCGTACAGTTTCCATGACCAATAAATATTTTGCTGGAACCGTATGCGACAAGGGGGTTGCCGAGGAAGTGGATGCCGATCTTAAGGCGGTAATGGAGAGCACACCAAAGAAAGTCGAAGCCAAGATGGATGAGCTGCGTGTAGCCGATGCCATTACGGAGATTTTCAATCTTTTCAAACGCTGCAATAAGTACATCGATGAGACTATGCCCTGGGTACTTGCAAAAGATGAGGCAAAGAAAGACAGGCTGGAAACCGTACTGTGGAACCTGATCCAGGGTATTTCCGCGGGTGCTGTACTTCTGGAATCCTTCATGCCGTCCACAAGCAAAAAGATTCTGGAACAGTTAAATGACGGCCATGTAACAGACAAACCAGAAATCCTGTTCCAGAGACTGGATCTGGAGGAAGTGATGAAAAAAGTAGAAGAGTTTCATCCACAGGCAGCCGAGTCGGAAGATGCGGCAGAAGAAGCCGTGATCGACATAGAAGCAAAGCCCGAAATCACATTTGATGAATTTGGAGCAATGCAGTTCCAGGTAGGTGAAATCATAGCCTGTGAAGAAGTCAAAAAATCCAAAAAGCTGCTCTGCTCCCAGGTAAAAGTCGGAAGCCAGGTAAAACAGATCGTTTCAGGAATTAAGGCATATTACAAACCGGAAGAAATGGTAGGCAAAAAAGTAATGGTACTTGTAAACCTGAAGCCGGCAAAACTGGCGGGAGTCCTGTCAGAAGGAATGCTGCTCTGCGCAGAAGATGCAGACGGCAATCTGGCACTGATGACCCCTGAAAAAGACATGCCGGCAGGTGCGGAAATCTGCTAATTATAGCGTACTTCAATGCAGTAATGCGTGAAAAGGGGTCAGACCCTTTTGCAGAGGGGACTGTCCCCTCCGGCAAAGGGGTCTGACCCCTTTGAACTATCGAAACCCTTCTTCCCTCTTAACGATATAAAGAGGACGCTTTTTTGTTTCCATGTAATCTTTTGAGATATACTGCCCCAATATGGATATAAACAACAGCTGTATCCCATTTAGTCCCAGTATGAGCAGCACCACAAGCATGATTCCACTGGCTGCGTAGCCTAAGATAAATGTACGTACAGCCGTTACAATACCCAGAATCAGTGCGGCCGCCAGCAGAAGGCTGCCAGTTGTACCTGCCAATGTTACCGGGGCGGTTGAGAAAGAGAAGATTCCATCCAGAGCATACTTGAACAGGCTTTTGAAGCCCCACTTGCTGTTCCCAGCGGCACGCTCCACATTACGGAACGGGATCCACTTTGTGTCAAATCCGATGAAAGAAAAAATCCCCTTCATGTATCTGTTATATTCCTTGAATTCCAGTATAGAGTCTGCCATTGCCCGATTCATCATGCGGAAATCCCCGGCGCCGTCACTTATGTTTATATCACAGATCCTATTGATGATCTTATAAAATCCGCGGGAAAGAAAGCTTCTGACCCTCCCTTCACCCTGGCGGTCTTCCCGGAAACCGGCACAGCAGTCATAACCCTCATTCTTGAGGACACTGTACATTTCCTTTAATAGTGAAGGAGGGTGCTGGAGATCCGCGTCCATAAATACACAGTAATCTCCGGAAGCATACTGCAGCCCGGCATACATTGCGGCTTCCTTGCCGAAATTCCGGGAGAATGACAGGTATTTACAGCGCTTGTCCCGGTACACCAGACTTTGCAGTATTTCCGGTGTATGATCCCGGCTTCCGTCATCAATAAAAATAAACTCACATTCTGCAGTCTCGATTTCCCCGACTGCCTTCCCGGTCTCCTGATAGAACATGGTAAGTACCTGTTCTTCATTGTAGCAGGGCACGATAATGCTGATTTTATCCATGTTTTACTTCCTCCTTATGGAAAATCTTATATTTGCAAAGTACATAATTAGATAACACGGTTATTACACTTACCATAATTTTTGAGGGCAGAGGCAGTATGCCAAGAGAATCTACCGCAATCCACAGAAGGATATTTTCCGCCAGCAAGGTCAGAAATCTGAGAAAAACAAAGGAACAGAACTCCTGCAGGATATGTTTACGTGAGTGAAATACCAGCCTGCGGTTGAGCAGATAGGCTGTGACAACGGCTCCTGCCCATGCTAATGTATTGGCAGCAAGATATTCCACATGTGTTTTTAAAAGTATAAAGTAAATTAAATAGTTTACAAATGTTGTTGCACCTCCACTCAGGCAGTAGAGTACAAGTTCTTTCTTCAATTTCAGCATACGCAGAAGAAACAGTACTGGAACCCGCAGAGCATAAAGAAGATACATCAGGAAGCTGATAATAGTAATTATAAACCCGGCCATCTGTCCCGGTGCATGGAAGCGGATTCTGATATCATGAGCGCCTTTCGTCAGCTGAACTCCGGCGAAGGCCTGGTTCAGGGTGAGGATAGGAACATTTTTCCCATCAACCCATATTTCCATACCATTTTGTACCGGAATCGAGGTTACAAAATAACCGTCCTCATCAAGAGTGGCCTGGCAGGATAATATTTCACCGGTTTCAGTCGTCTGATTTTCTACCGATGTATATTGCTTTTCAAAAAGATTCTGCATGTCATAGGTATGCCAGTTGATATTCTTTAAAAGATATTTCCCCTTGGAAAATGTAATATCAAGAGCATCGATCCCGTTTTGAGAAGAACTGGAAAACTGATAATGAAAAGTATTGTTTCCATTGGGGTAAGGGGCGCTCGGACCGGACAGTTTATTTCTCATCTGATTAATATCAATAACAACTGCGTGTTTCCCCAGATTCTCAACTTCAAAATCCAGAAGCAGAATCTGATCCTTCAAGCTCTGGTTCAGATTTAGTGTAATATTGGTATCCTTCTTAACATTCAGCAGCCATCCTTCATCCATCTTTTCGGCCTGAACAGTGTCCGGCAGTTGAAGATCTTCAAATGCAGGTGCATAATTCTTCATTTTAGATTCCGTATCAGTGGAATTATTGACGGAGTGTTCCCCACGGGTATTGCCCACAGAAGCTGCCAAGGGATCGGAAGTGCTGTTTCCTGCTTCAGATTTATCATTAACAGCATCCGGGTCACTGACAGTGTCTCCTTCCGGTATAATCGTAAATCTCGTTATAGCATCAAGCCGATCATATGCTCCCAGCTTCTCAAACTGTGATTCACTCATGCAGGAGCTGGTCGTATAGGCAACAGGCAGAACACTCCTGTTTTCAGCCAGTACATGCCGGGTGTCGTTATTTCTGCCATCGTTTGTGCTTTCATCCTCTGTCTCAGCTGTTTTAACGGTCTGGTATCCGGCAGGAACATTGCCCTGGGTTGTTTCGATATAACGCACCTCCAGAAAATTCAGCAAAAACGGGTTGGAAGAGGGCAGAATCGCCAGCCGGTTATTAATCTGAACGGGGGACAGCAGCGTATCATAGTAAAAACTTGAGTATTCTTCATTAGAAATAGAAGAATACATGGCACTTTTCTGTTCATTACCATCTAACACGAGATTACCTGTATTCAGTATGTTAGTCAGGTTATCACAGCGGTAGAGCGGAGATCCGTTTTTTAACAGATTACTGTCCAGAGCCAGGTCTTTTGTGAAAACATCTTCTTTTCTCACAAATTGTTCCCTCTGCATCGTCTGATAAAACAGGATACAGGGCATAATGCACAGCAGTATCCGGCTGACGGTATATCTGGCCTGCAGTAAGGTTTCTTTACATCTAACCTTATGAATCAGAACAACAAATATCAGAATCCCAAGATCGGCAGCCATCCATGGAAATGTACTTTTAGTACGGAAAAAGTACAAAAATACGGCTGCAATGAAACAGGGCCAGAGCTTCCAGTCAAGGTTTTTCTGTCGCAGTTCATTTAATAGTTTCGCACATTGAAGGACAACAAGCGGAACAAATGGAATCAAAATCTTTGCCCGGGCATATAAAGTCCCGTTGAGTATCCATGCAGCAGCGCCGCAGAAAGAAACAAAGAGCAGCATGGCACTGTCCATCCGGTATTTTTTATGGCAGAGCCCAAGGAGCAGCAGATAAAGGCATATGGCAGTCAGTCCCATTCCATACGGACTGTACAGAAGGTAGTGCATATCCGCATTGGCCCCCAGTATCTCCAAAAGGTTTAGTTTGTCTGAAGAACGGCGGTGCTCCAGAATGACCAGCGCGGTTGGAACAAGAAGAAGCGCAGCCATGCCAATGGAAAGAAATGCAGTTTTCAGATATTGAAGAAATCCATGCTTCCAGAACCCCTTCCCTTCCTGCCTGAGCCAGTACCAGCCAATCACTGCCAGGCAGGCAATGGAGTAGTAAAAGCTATTGAGGTAAATCATAAGCATGCAAAGAGGAAGAAACTGGAAGCGCTTTTTCTTAACGCATATAAGCGCAAGCAACAAAAACGGCATATAATTTACAAACATAATCTGCCGGTGCGTCTGAAAAAAACAAGCCGCCGTCAGGAAAAACAGGCTGCCGAGGAAGGCTGATACCTTATCCTGAGTGTGTTCCCCAAGCCAGTAATAGCAGAGCATAACGGAACAGAAATATCCTGTCAGCATGTATCCGATCAGTAAATATACCATAGGGACAGCCGGGAACAGGCATCCAATAAGGATATCCGGCCGCAGGTAGCCATAATAAGAAAACTGATAGCCGTTGCTGCCTCCTCCCAGCGGCAGAAAAGCCGGAACCAGGGTCTTCTGTTCGAGACAGGCATTGCGGATTGTCTCAGCCAGCCGGACATGCTGGCTCAGCCAGTCCGTATAAGAACCATAGAAATATCCCCCCGGTATGGTCAAAAGTACCAGAATAATGAAGAGCCCGGCCAGCAGTGCGGGGTAGAAATACTTTTTGTGCGTCATACTCTCTCCTTTTTATACGTGCAGAAATAACAGGGCAGGCGGGCATGCCTGGATGGAAATCCGGCGGCAGCACACAGTATAAAAGCCTCATATTCCGCTGTAGTGTGAATTCGATGCCCCGCAGTTTGCCGCGGGGATGTAATTTAACAGTTTTATTGTTTACATCTGTGAATTATACAACCCGTTTCTTAAAGAATTCCCAAAGTGAATCTGAAGAATTCTTAAGAGTAACTATATTTTTTCTGAAATCATGTATAATGGAACTGGAAACAAGGGGGATGAGAAACATGGAAACAGCCAGAATTATAATAGTAGATGACAATCCGGAAATCCGTGAGATTATCCGTATATTACTTCAGGGTGAAGGGTATGACATCGAAGAAGCAAGGAATGGTATGGAGGCTCTGGAAATGCTGGAACAGGGAATGTTTGACCTGATCATCCTGGACATCATGATGCCGGGGATGAACGGATACCAGACCTGTCTGGAAATCCGGAAGCAGAGCAATGCACCCATTTTATTCTTAAGCGCAAAGGGGCAGGAAAGCGATAAAACGCTGGGATTTTCCAGCGGCGGGGACGATTATCTGGTAAAACCATTTTCCTACAATGAGCTTGTCAGCCGTGCCAAAGCTCTTATCAGGCGGTATCAGATTTATAAAGGGAAAGAGAACAGTGAGACGGTGTCGGAACAAGTGATCTGCACCGGTAATACCCAGGAAAAGCAGCGCCTGCATTTCCATGATCTGGAGATAGATGAAGAGCAGGAGGCGGTGTATGCAGAAGGCCGGCAGATAGAACTTACGGACACAGAATATGCCATGCTCCATCTGCTTATAAAATACCGGCACCAGATATTTTCGGCGGAAAGACTGTATGAAGCGGTCTGGGACGAACCTTACTATTACGGAGCCAACAATACGATTATGGTCCATATTAGAAATCTGCGTAAAAAGATTGAAAAAGATGCAAAGAATCCAGTACTCATTAAAACCATATGGGGAAAGGGGTACCGCTGTGATTAAGAAAATGAAGTCCGCAGTAAAAAGCTGGAAAATACGCACGAAGCTTTCTATACTTATGCTGGCTTCTGCGATCGTAAGTCTTTTTCTTTTTTGGTTTGTCTGGTCAAACATGGGCAATGTATGGAAATTTCTGTGCAGATTCCCTTCGATCACCTGGGATGAACAGGCACTGATTGAAGAGCTCGAAGTGAATGCAAAATATTATGATGTCCCGGAACGGGAAGAAAATAAGGAAGAACAGGCAGAAATCAAGTCATTTTTTGCTCCCAAGGATGAATATACCGGAATATATATTTATGAAATCGGAGGAAAAGGCCTATACAGGGCCGGTGCATATCCTGAGATTACGGAACGGGTAGTATACGGCAGCCTATTGGATGCAGGATACAAGGTCTCATCAGGAGAAATTGAAAACTACGATGAGGTCGCAATAGAATTCCGTAATGGAACATACAGTGTGATGATTTACTCCTATCATGCCATGAAAATGGTTTATCCATACCTTTTAATCAGTGTGCTGATCAGTGTCGGTGTATTCCTGGCAATAAATCTGCTGTTTATCAACCGAAGAATGAAACAGGTTCTCTGCCTGAAGGATGAGGTGCTGCAGATGGCCTCAGGCGATTTAAAGCATCCGGTACCAGACTGCGGGGAGGATGAAATCGGCATTCTGGCTGAAGAGCTGGACAAGCTCCGTACTGCGCTGGATGAGAACATCCGGCAGGAGGAAGAAAGCCGGAAGGCCAATCAGGACCTCATCACGGCCATATCCCATGATCTGAGGACACCGCTGACGATTCTCAACGGATATCTGGAAGTACTGCAGCTGAAAAAGATACCGGAGTCAATGGAAGAGGAGTATCTTTCCAGATGTCTTCAGAAAACAAGTGACATCAAAGAGATGACAGATAAAATGTTCGAGTATGCGCTTGTATTTGAAGAAACAGAGGAAGTTAACATGGAGAAGGTACCAGTACAGGCCGTCCTGGAAATCCTGCAGGAAAACCTGGACTTCCTTAAGCTTGCCGGATTTGAGGCGGAAGTGACAATGGAAGAAAGCCGGGGAACGGTCATCGGCGATGCAACAATGCTCAAGAGAATATTCAACAACCTGTTTTCCAATATATTAAAATACGGAGACAAGAAAATCCCTGTCAGTCTGACCTTCAAAACAGAAAAACAGCAGATGAAAATAACTCTGATAAATACAGTTAAAAAAGAAGTAAATGAGACCGACAGCAACCGGATCGGACTCAAAAGCGTAGGAAAAATGGTGGAACGCCATGGGGGAGAACTGTATGTACTTAATGAAGGGGGGATCTACACCGTACAAGTTAAGATTTAGGAAGCGAGGGGATGAGGAGGGGCCTGTTCCAATTCCACACAGTGGCCCCATACCAACCACCAAAAAATTCTGACTTTCGAAATAATCTGATAAATATGTGTAATTTGGACAATTATATATTTATTTATTAAAAAAGAATAAAGTGCGTTGACAAATGAAAGCTTGTATGATATTATCTAACTAATCCAAACGAGATAAATAAAAAAGAAAAAGATATCTCAAAGGAAATCATCTGAACGAACATAATAAAAATGTTCAATTAGATTAAAATATTTGATCAAGGAGGCAAAGGTCCAATGGACAATGTATCGTCATTTATAGTTCAATATGTTAGTGGTACGGCAAATGGAAGTTCCTGTGAAGAAGAGACCTTTACTGATATAAGATAAAGGAATCCAGTACAAAAGAAGAATGAAAAGGATTTAATCGGAGAGTTCGGAAACTGGATTAAAATCAAAGATTTAACATTTGCAAACGTATTGAATATAGATACCACGTATAACAGAGTTCCTGATATGTGTAAAGAAACATTAACAGGATATCATTTCATAAAAAGTGTACATAGTTATAGAAGAAATAGCTTAATAGGCTGCTGGAATATTGTTATACAATACTGCGGGAACTGAAAGGCTATAGGATGAATAACCTAAGGTTATACTTTACTATTATGAATCGGTACCAGGAGCGAGAGCGATTGGATTCTAGTTATATAATCGATTTGTATATTGAAGGACAGGAGGTTTAGTAAGCAAGTCTTAGTGAACAGATTGAAGCATCAATAAACAAAGCGGTAAAGGTCTTACAGGAACGAAAATCAAAAGATTCCTCCGATTTATAAAATATATAGAATGAGAAAATTAAATAAGTGTTAAAATGCATCTTCAATGTCAATTGAGGATGCATTTTTTTGACATTGGGAAGTGCTTATGGTAAACTAAGGACAGAATTATCTGCACATGTGCGTATAAACGGGCGTATGCCGGATAAAAGATATAAATAATATTATATTAACGAGGTGAGTGCAGTGGACAAGTACGAATATAAGTTAAAGACAGAACAGATGCTTGAACTTATGGAAAGCGGTGCATATAATAAAGCGGCCGAGATTGCGGATACCATCGATTGGAAGAGAGTCAGAAATGCCACTATGCTGACAAATGTCAGTGACATATATGAGAGAAACGGGGACTATCAGAAGAGTTACGAGGTTCTGAATATTGCTTATCATCGTGCGGAAGGCAGCAGGAAGGTTATCTATCGTTTATGCGCTCTTGCACTTAAAACAGGAAATGTTGATGAAGCCATCGACTATTATGACGATTTTATGCAGGTTGCTCCTAAGGATCCAAACCAGCATATTTTGCGATATAAGATATTAAGGGCCAGGAGAGCTCCGGTTGAACAGCAGATTGAAGCGCTGGAGGAGTTTAAGAAGGCAGAATACATTGAAGAATGGGCATATGAACTGGCAAGATTATATCAGGAAGCCGGTATGACTGCCGAGTGTCTGGAGGAGTGTGACGATTTGATCCTCTGGTTCAGTGAAGGAAAGTTCGTATTTAAAGCGATGGAACTTAAGATGCAGTATAAACAGCTGACACCTTCACAGCAGGAAAAGTATGACCACAGGTATGAGAAGATTGAATCAGAGACGGAAGAGCTTCCGGATTTGACAGAATATCAGGCTAGAAAAGCTGCTGCTGCAGAAGAGCTGGACGGTGATGATTCTGGGGATGATTATTCACCGGAAGAAACAGATACGGATCAGTCAGAAGCCGCTGCTAAAGAAGATTCAGATGAAGAGACTCCATTGAAAGAGGAGCCTTTGGCAGAAGAAGCGAAGGAGACTCCGGAGGCTGATAGCGAGCCGGATGACTTGCCAGTAGATGAGACCGTACAAAAACTGGAGCAAAAAGGAATCGGCAGCAGGATGAAGCTGGAGGATGCCCTGCAGAGTCTTTTGCGGCCCAAAAATAAAGATGAAAAAATAGAACCAGAGACGGAAGAGGATGAACTTAACGAAGAAGAGATCCCTGAGCTGGAAGCAGCAATAGAAGAAATCGAATCCGTGATAGATCTGGAACTTGTAAATGAATATGCAGGAAAGAAAAAAAGAGAAATTCAATTTGATAAAGATTTGGAAGAGTTGAAAGCTGAACCTCTTGAGGATGAGATCCCGGATGAAGAACTGTCCCCGGAAACAGCGGAAGAACCTGCAGAAGAGGTGACTGTGGAAGAGACAGAACTTCTGGAAGGTGAATCGCTGGAGGAAGTGGAAGAGATTATCGGTGAGGTATTTTCTGAGGAACTCCCGGAAGATATGGAAGAGGAATTTTCAGAATCTGCAATAGAGACAGAAGGTATTGACGGCGAACTTCTCAATGAAGTACTTGAAGCAACAGAGGAAGAATTGTGGGACGAGGAGCCGCTGGAAGAAGAGGAGGAAGAAACAGCAGAAGACACTGAAGAGGAACTGTACGAGGAAGAATCCCTGGAAGATATCGAAGAAGAACTGTCAGAGGAAGAACCGGCAGAAGACACTGAAGAGGAATTGTACGGGGAAGAATCCCTGGAAGATATCGAAGAAGAACTGCCAGAGGAAGAACCGGCAGAAGATTCCGCAGAAGAACTGTACGAGGAAGAAGTGACAGAAGATTCAAAAGAGTTATTGTACGTGGAAGAACTGCTGGAAGATAACGGGGCAGAACAGATAGTGGATTCCGAAGAGGAGACGTTTGTGGAAGAACCTCTAGCAGAATCAGAAGAGGAACTGCCAGAGGAAGAAGAGTTGGCAGACAGTAAAGAAGAGCTGCAGGAGGAACCTTTCGAAGAGGTACCAGAGAGAATAGAAGATGCAGCCGCAGCAGATAATATAAAGCAGGAGAATAAAAAGCCGGTGGATGACGACCAGATACAAGGTCAGCTCAGCATTGAAGACATTTTAATGGGATTAGGGCATGACGAGCAGGATGAACCGGCAGAAGAGGACAAGATGGAAGAAAAGAAAAAGAGTGCGGAGCCGATACTGCCGCCGGATATTCAGAGATTGATTGACGAGATTGAAGGAGTGCTGCCTGAGGAACCCAAAACTGTGAGGACACCTGCCAGAAGGGATGAAGAACCTCGTGAAAATATGGGGGCAATAACGCAGCAGCTCAGAATTGATGATATCGCGGAGTTCCTTGATGCTTCAGACGATGGTATTGAAGAAGATTTGGAAGGCTTCATTGATGACCTTCCGGAGGAAGTAGACGAATATGCTCAAGCGTCAGACGAAGAAGTATATGAAGATGATTATGCAGACGAGTATGAGGATTCTTATGACGAGGAGTACGGCGATGCAGAAGAATCTTATGATGAAGAGTATGATGATATAAAAGAGTCTCAACCGGAAGCTGAGGAAGAATTTACGGCAGAATATGAAGAAGCTGACGAAGAATTCTATGATGACGGATATGGTGAAGAGGAATACGAAGAAGAAACATATCTGGAAGATGAGTATGATGATGGCGAAGCGTATGAGGAAGACTACGATGAGATCGAGGAAGAATCATATGAAGAGGAATATGACCAGGATTACTACGATGAGTATGAGGAAGAGGAACTTGCTGAATATGATACCGAGGAGCCTGCCGAGGATATAGAAGATATAGCAGCTGGTTTCGAGGAAGAGTTCCGACCGAACCCGGAACAAGTGGAAGAATTTGACGATAGAGAGATCCCGGATGAAGATGATGATATAGATATCATGTCGGCTACAACTCCGTTGAGCCGTAAGGAAACGGCAAAGCTGATTGCAACAGGTAAGACAGCACCTCTTCCGCTGAACGAGATCTCAGATGCGCTTTCCATGTCAGACACGGGATTTGTTGTCCATGGCAGATACGATCTGGAGACACAGAGCGGTATCGGGACACGGGCCGGGCTTACAGATGAGCAGAAAAAGTTATTCTCATACTTTGTGCCGGTACGCGGTATGAGTGAGCAGCTTGTGGATGTACTTGAGCAGGACAATAACTGCACGAACCGGAACGGCACTTCCAAAACCGGCAACCTCCTTATCATTGGTAATAAAGGAAATGGTAAGACTGTTCTGGCTGTGGATGTTGTCAAAGCAATCCAGAAGCAGAGGAATATCAGGCAGGGAAAGGTCGCAATTGTAACGGGCGACTCTCTGAATAAGAAAAAGATCAGCGATATTTTTGATAAATTATACGGCGGCGCTCTGATTATCGAGAAGGCTGGAAAGCTGAATGAAAAGACCGTGGCAAGGCTGAATAAGGCGATGGAAAGAGATACAGGCGAGATGATGGTTGTTCTTGAAGAGCAGAGGAAGCCTCTGGACAGACTGCTTTCCTCCAACAGGGAATTCCGCAGGAAGTTTACGAGCCGTCTGGAAGTACCGATTTTCATTAATGATGAACTTGTAACATTCGGCCAGACATATGCTCAGGAAAATGGATACCGCATCGATGAGATGGGAATTCTTGCACTCTACAGCAGGATTGACGCGCTTCAGAGAGAGGACCATGCCGTGACAGTTGCGGAAGTGAAGGAAGTCATGGATGAGGCTATGGAGCATTCTCAGAAGGCATCAGCAAAGAAATTGGTAAAACGTGTATTTGGAAAAAATACGGATGATGCGGACAGAATTATCCTTTCGGAAAAGGACTTTAATATTTAAAATGTGATGTAATAGACAGATTCTGCGGAGTCTGTCTATTTTATGCCATGAGGCGGATTTCCCTTTCTTTTTCAGGACATATCAAGTATAATTGTACATATAAAATACGAGCAGTGAGGTGGGCTTATGGGAAATAAAAAAACCGTACAAAAGAAAGTAAAGCCTTATGAAATTGGGGAACTGGACCAGTATCTGTTCGGCCAGGGGACACATTATGAGATCTATAAGAAGCTTGGTGCCCACAAGGTGACAGTAAGGGGAAAAGACGGAGTTTACTTTGCAGTATGGGCTCCCAATGCAAGGCGCGTGTCTGTTGTGGGAGACTTCAACGAATGGGATTTCGAAGAGAATTATATGGAACGTCAGGATCCTGAGGGTATATATACCTGTTTTATTCCAGGGGTTCAGGACGGGGATTTATATAAGTTCTGTATAGAAACGATGCAGGGAAAACGGCTTTTCAAGGCAGATCCATTTGCAAATTATGCAGAGCTGCGCCCCGGAACAGCTTCCAGGATTACCGATATTTCACATTTGTCATGGACAGACGGGGAATGGATGGAAGCCAGGAAGGAATGGAGCAGTAAGGAGAATCCTCTGGCAATATACGAGGTGCACCTGGGATCCTGGATGAGACACCCGGGCAGGGAAGATGAAGGGTTTTATACCTACAGAGATTTTGCCAGGGCAATTGTGAAGTATGTCAAAGAGATGGGATATACTCATGTGGAACTGATGGGGATGGCAGAACATCCTTTTGACGGTTCATGGGGATATCAGGTGACGGGATACTATGCACCTACCTGCAGGTACGGTACACCGGAAGATTTTGCATATATGATCAACTATCTCCACAGGAATAAGATCGGTGTTATCCTGGACTGGGTACCCGCACATTTTCCAAAAGATGCGCATGGGCTGGCTGATTTTGATGGCACGCCGGTTTTTGAATACGCAGATCCAAAAAAGGGAGAGCATCCGGACTGGGGTACGAAAATCTTCGATTATGGGAAGCTGGAGGTTCAGAATTTCCTGATTGCCAATGCACTGTTCTGGATTGAGCATTATCATGTGGATGGATTGAGAGTGGACGCTGTGGCATCCATGCTGTATCTGGATTACGGCAAGCAGGACGGTCAGTGGATTGCGAATAAGTTTGGAGGCAATCAGAATCTGGAGGCGATTGCGTTTTTTAGACATTTGAATTCCGTCGTGCTGGGCAGGAATCATGGTGCAATGATGATCGCAGAGGAATCCACTGCATGGCCGAAGGTAACAGGTGCTCCCGAGGATGACGGGCTGGGCTTCAGCCTGAAGTGGAATATGGGATGGATGCATGACTTTACAGAGTATATGAAGCTGGATCCGCTGTTTAGAAAGAACGCACATTATCAGATGGCATTCTCTATGGAATATGCTTACAGTGAGAATTATATTCTTGTACTTTCCCATGATGAGGTGGTGCATCTGAAGTGCTCCATGGTCAATAAGATGCCGGGAGAAGGGTTTGACAAGTTTGCGAACCTGAAGGCGGCCTATGCCTTTATGATCGGTCATCCGGGGAAGAAGCTGCTCTTTATGGGGCAGGATTTTGCGCAGCTCAGAGAGTGGAGCGAGGAACGGGAACTGGACTGGTTTTTGCTGGCGGAGGAACCGCATCAGCAGATACAGCGATTCTACCGGGATCTGCTTCATTTGTATAGAAAGAATAAAGCGCTTTATGAACTGGATACAGATCCGGAAGGGTTCGAATGGATCAATAAGGATGATACATTCCGCAGTATTTTCAGTTTTGTAAGGCATTCAAAGGATAATAAGAAGAATCTGCTGTTTGTGTGCAATTTTACGCCGGTTGACAGGCCGGATTACAGGGTTGGAGTGCCGAGGCGGAAGCAGTATAAACTTGTATTGAACGGTGATGATGAGCAGTACGGCGGAAGCGGTGAGGAGAGACCTCTGATTTACAAGGCTGAGAAGCAGGACTGTGATGGCAGAAAATACTCTTTTGCATATTCTCTGCCGGGATATGGAGTTGCTGTATTTGAATTCTAAGGGATTTAAGTAAAATTGAATTTATAAAGTTTTATCTTGGTGCCGCAAAATATCTGATTGCAGTTATTGTGCGGTACCTCTTTATATGTAATGGCAGGTGTTTTAAGGCGTTCGGAGGGATTTTATTATGGGGAAGAATAAAAAAGAATATGCTGAATTTCGATTTTATGAAAAGCCGGGGAAGGAGCCGGTTTTTGCATTGATGGGGGAAGGCTGGAACCGTGACTACGGGAAAGGAAACGGCGGTCTTCACTTTCATAATATGGTTGAGATTGGGTACTGCCGCCACGGAAAAGGACAGGTGGTATTAAATAAAAACTGTTATGATTACGAAGACGGATCATTTACTTTTATTCCTCAGAACTTTCCGCATACTACGAACAGTGATATACGCAGTCATTGGGAGTTCCTGTATTTTGACGCAGAAGAACTTATACTGGAGACTTTCAGTGGAAACATATATAAAGGGGAAAAAATAAGGACAGGCATTAATAAGAGCGCATTTATTTTTTCTGCGATAGAGACGCCTCATGTGGGAAATTTGGTATTGATGATTTTTGAGTTGATCAGTCAGGGAGGGAATTATGCGAAAGATTCTATACGATGTGCACTCGTTAATATTATGCTGCAGGTATTACGGATTAAGGGGGAAGATGCACCGCCAATGGATTTGGAGAACATAAGCAGGATTGCGTGTGCACTGGAATACATTCATGATCACTATCGGGAGGATATCTCGATTTGCGGTCTTGCAGAATGCAGTCATTTGAGTGAAACACATTTTCGCAGGCTTTTTCAGGCGGATATGAATATGACACCTGTAGAGTATATTAATTTTATACGTGTGCAGGCGGCATGTGATTACATGAAAAAAGATGACTGTCATATGGAGACAGTGGCTTCCCGGGTAGGCTATCAAACGATTTCTACTTTTAACCGGAACTTTAAGAAGATTGTCGGGATAAGTCCTTATCAATGGAAAAAACAGATTAATACAGCATTAGGAAGAGTGGAAAAATACCAAATAAGTGCAAAGAGAGGATGGGAGTTTTAAAAGTATTAAGACAAAAAAAGGAGCGCTGACCGACGTCAGGCTCCTTTTCTCTGTTTCATTCGCTTTATAACCTTCAGGCGCGTGAATTCCTCGCGGTCCTTCTCCTCCAGTGCATTGGTGATATTATAAACAAGTTGCGAATACATCGGAATCGTAATATTCTGCAGGGCATTTGCACGCTTCTGAGTCTTCTTTATATTAGAGGCTAGGCGGTAGGCTGCATTTTCAACCATAGAAAGCTTTACGGTCAGGTCTTTTACCTTGCGGAATGCTTCCGTTGCCAGGTCGATGGATTCCCGGGTTGTGCTGAAGGAATACGTGGGGGCACTATTTCCTGGGGTATACTTAACATGGGGAATCTCAGTGCCCATAATACTGCGGGTCTGTATTGTAATGGAGTTCTCAATGGGCACGGTGTAAGCAAGCTGAGCGACCATATTGATCCCGTGCTCAATATTAGCTCGCTGCAGGCACTGGTACGCGTAGGTAAACGTGGTGTCGATCTCATCCTGTATATCGCGGGCCTCATTGATCAAATCCATCAGTTCCCGAATGAGGATATTCCTTTTTTTATCCATCAGGTCATAACCCTGCTTTGCCAGGGCAAGAGAATTCTTTGCCAGCATAAGGTTTCCTTTTGTTGGGAAGGTACGCGGATCCATGAAACTCCTCCTTTTTACGTTTGATTAGTCAGAATATTCTGAATACGGTGCTCATTGGGGTCAGACCCCTTTGGCAAAGGGGTCTGACCCCTAATAATATTTGTCGAGTATCTTGGTATCGACGCGGTCGAGTTCTTCTCTCGGCAGCAGTCCGAGCAGTTCCCAGCCCAGGTTGAGAGTCTCTTCCATGCTGCGGTTTTCGTTCTGCCCCTGGCCGATGTATCTTTCTTCAAATGCTTTTCCGAATTCCAGATATTTTTTATCAATGGGGGAAAGTTCATCCTCACCAATGACGGAAGCCAGGTTTCGGGCGTCTCCTACCTTGGCGTAGGCGGAGAAGAGCTGGTTTGCAAGGTCCTGGTGGTCTTCTCTTGTGTAGCCCTCTCCGATGCCGTCTTTCATCAGACGGGACAGGGACGGCAGAATGTTGATCGGCGGGTAGATGGACTGTCCGTGCAGCTCTCTCTCCAGTACGATCTGGCCCTCCGTGATATATCCGGTCAGGTCGGGGATCGGATGGGTGATGTCATCGTTGGGCATGGTCAGGATCGGCAGCTGGGTTACAGAACCGTTCACACCCTGCACGATGCCGGCCCGCTCATAGATGGTGGCAAGTTCGCTGTAGAGGTATCCGGGAAAGCCTTTACGGCTGGGAATCTCTCCTTTGGAGGAGGAGACTTCACGCATGGCTTCGGCAAAAGAGGTCATATCGGTCAGGATAACCAGGATATGCATGTTTTGCTCGAAGGCCAGGTATTCTGCTACGGTGAGCGCTACTTTTGGCGTGATCAGACGTTCTACGACCGGGTCGTTTGCCAGGTTCAGGAACATGGCTACGTGGTCTGCAACACCGCTTTCTTCAAAGGTACGCCTGAAGAAGTCGGCAACGTCATGCTTGACGCCCATGGCGGCAAATACAATGGCAAATTGTTCCTCGGAATTCTCGCCCAGGGAAGCCTGCTTCACAATCTGAGCCGCCAGCTGGTCGTGGGGAAGTCCGTTTCCTGAAAATATCGGAAGCTTCTGTCCCCGGATCAGAGTGGTCAGCCCGTCGATGGCGGAGATTCCTGTGTGGATGTAGTTTCGCGGATATTCCCGCATGACAGGGTTCAGCGGGAGTCCGTTTACATCTCTCTTTAATGTGGATGTAATCGGACCCAGATCATCGATAGGCTGCCCGATCCCGTTGAAGGTACGTCCCAGCATATCCGGGGACAGAGCGATTTCCATCGGATGGCCGGTAAGGCGGGTATGGGTATTCTTCAGGGACATATTTTCGGAACCTTCGAATACCTGTATGACAGCTTTGTCCTCATAAATCTCTACGATACGTCCAATTTTGCGTTCTGTGCCGTCCACGACGAATTCTACGATTTCATCGAAAAAGGCATCCTGGATGCCCTCCAGTGCTATCAGAGGGCCGTTAATACTGCTGAGTCCCAAATATTCTATTGACATGAGATTGTTTTCCCCCTTTAAGCATTCTTTTCCAGTACACGCTGATAGAAAGCATCGATGTCACGTCTGTATTGGGCAAACATTTCCAGCCTGTCGTTAGGCACATCATATTTGATCGAGATGATTTTATCGAAAATGTTCTCTGATTTCAGTACGGACATCGGGTGCCCCATAGTTACGAGTGCACGGGATTGTTTATAAAGATATAAAATAATGTCCATCATCAAAAATTGCTTCTCCATAGATACGCAGGTATCATCCTTGTGGAATGCATTCTGCTGCAGGAACCCAAGGCGGATGACACGGGCGATCTCCAGAACCAGCTTCTGATCATCGGGCAGCACATCGCTTCCGATCAGCTTTACGATTTCCAGCAGGCTGCTCTCCTGATTCAGGAGTGCCATGAGGCGGTTACGGTAATCTACAAACTTGGGGGAGACATGATCCTGATACCAGGGCGCAAGATCCCCGAGATACTCGCTGTAGCTGGTCAGCCAGTGGATGGCCGGGAAATGTCTGGCGTAGGCAAGACTTTTATCCAATCCCCAGAAACAGCGGACAAACCGCTTGGTATTCTGTGTTACCGGTTCGGAAAAGTCGCCGCCCTGGGGAGAAACCGCACCGATAATCGTTACAGAACCATCGGTTCCGTTTAAATTGTGCATCATGCCGGCACGCTCATAGAAAGCGGAAAGCCTGGATGCAAGATAGGCGGGGAATCCTTCCTCTGCGGGCATCTCTTCCAGACGTCCTGAGAGCTCTCTGAGGGCTTCAGCCCAGCGGGAAGTGGAGTCTGCCATAATTGCCACATCATATCCCATATCCCGGTAATATTCGGCCAGTGTGAGGCCTGTATAAATACTGGCTTCACGGGCAGCCACAGGCATGTTGGATGTATTGGCGATCAGCGTGGTTCTGTCCATCAGCGGATTGCCGGTTCTGGGGTCGGTCAATTGTCCGAACTCTTCCAGAACCTGGGTCATCTCATTGCCGCGCTCGCCGCAGCCGATGTAGATGATAATATCGGCATCTGACCACTTTGCTATCTGATGCTGCGTCATAGTCTTACCGGTTCCGAATCCGCCGGGAACGGCAGCTGTACCGCCCTTTGCGATAGGAAACATGGTATCGATAATACGCTGGCCTGTAATCAGCGGTGTGGATGCGGGAAAACGGTGATGAGTAGGGCGGGCCACGCGGATCGGCCAGTGCTGCGTCATGGTCAGTTTTTTGCGCGTTCCGTCAGCAAGTTCCAGAGTAATCAGCGTTTCGTCGATTGTATATTCCCCGTCTTCTGCGGTGTCCGTTACGGTACCCTCCATATTGGGAGGAACCATGCACTTATGTGTAATAGCATGGGTTTCAGGTACTTCCGCTATAATGTCCCCGGCATGGAGATAATCACCTTTTGAGACAACAATATGTGCGGGCCATTTTTTTGTGCGGTCCAGCGAATCTACGCTGACACCACGGGTAATAAACGCGCCGCCGTTCTCGGCGATCTTCTCGAGGGGACGTTCAATGCCGTCAAAGATATTATTCAGGATGCCGGGAGCCAGCGTGACGGAAACGGCGCTGCCGCTTGCGACAACCTCTTCTCCGGGACAAAGCCCGGTTGTCTCCTCGTAAACCTGTACTGTCGTCAGGTCCTTATCCAGGGCGATTACCTCACCGACCAGCTTTTCCTTACCTACGTATACCATCTCCGACATGCGGAAACCCGTATTGCCCTTCAGATAAATGACGGGACCGTTGATTCCGTATATAGCTCCAGTATTAAGCAATGCCGTCACCTCCTAAAAAGACAAACTTATCATATTCATTCCGAAGTGCTGTCTTAAATGAATTGTCGATCAGAATATTACGGCTTCTGATGACCGCACGCATACCGCCGATAAAATCTTCGGCGCTGATCGTAAGCCTAGTACTTAAAGCGTCCTCCAGATCGGAACGGCGGTTCTCATCAGAGGGGTTGATATATATGACCATTGCTTCTCCGTCAGCAAAATTGATTGCCTTGCGGATGCATTTTATAAGATAGTCTTCGTACGTTTCTGTTTTCATAAAATCATGAACTAACGCAACGGTCTCTGCAAAGATTTTATCTTTTAAATCCTGCTGGACCTTACCCTGCATACGCTTCAATTCCAGCTGTGATTTGGCCATGGCCTGGTTCAGCTGCTGTTTGGCGCTGACTGTTTCAGCCTTGATACGGGTCTCGGACTGGCGGAGCGCCTCTTCTTTGTGATCTTCTAAAACTTTTTCCAGCGCCTCACGGTAAGTGTCTATGATAGCATTGCCCTCAGCCCTTGCTTCCTCCATGGAGGTAGACTGCAGGTGTGCAAATTTTTCTTCCAGAGTCAAGAGGGTACCTCCTTCTTTTTTTAATATCCATTTGTTTCAATACTGGTCTACAGCTTCAGACCTATGGCCTCAGTGATATAGGATGTGATAAAGTCTTTTTTACGGCCGGTTCCGTGTCTGTCAGGAATCTCGATCAGCAGCGGCATCTTTCTTTCAAGGCGGAATTCGTCGATTATGTCAGGGAATTCTCTTCCAAACTTTTCCGTCAGCAGAACAATGCCCACTGTCTTGTCCTGCAGAACCTTCTGGAGCGCTTCGTGAAGCTCTGTGCGCTCGTGGACAACAACGCCGTCCACACCTGCAAGACGCATTCCTGTATAGGTATCGACATTATCACTGATTAAATACATCTTCATATTACAGTTTACCCAGGATCATGAAGGAGATGATTAATCCATAAAGACAAACACCTTCTGCAAGACCTACGAAAATCAGGGACTTACCAAGTACGCTGGAATCTTCGCTGATCGCTCCGAGGGCTGCACTGGCAGCGCTTGCCACGGCAATACCTCCGCCGATACAGGATAAACCGGTAACCAGTGCGGCTGCGAGATAGCCAAGTCCTATTGCGGTAAAATTGGCAGCATTCGTTGCCTCAGCTGCATGGACTTCTCCGCCCAGCATCATAATGGATGCGATTGCAAATGCGCCAAAGAAAAAGAATGCATTTACCCCAATCGTCCTTTTATAACGCTTCTTGTTCTTCTGTCCAATTAAATAATAGCCAAATGGAATGATAATACTTAAAATTAAAGCTGCGATAAAAACGATTTTTGTTGCTAAAGTCATAATTAAGGTCCTCCCTACTTCTTCTTGGTATTTTTGGATTTTTTAGTATATGGATCAAAAGCTCTTCCGCTTCCTTTATAAAAACGGCTGAACATCTCGTAGTATTCCAGACGCAATACCTGGATACCCACGATCAGCCCCTCAAAACCGCATACGAATAAATTGCCCAGAACGATTACTACCCAGTTGGGTGAGCCGCTTTCCGCGCCCGACAGGAGCAGGACAACTTCCATAATAGCAGCATGGCTTACGGCGAAAGCTCCGATACGGACAAAGGACAGCGTATTGGAAAAATAGCTGAGCAAAGTCTCAAACAATTCGAAAAATCCCTGGACAAGGAACATCCCGGCGTTTGCCTCCATGGTATCCGCTCGTTTTTGGATCTTTCTTGTGATGGGTTCCTTAAATAATATTAACAACAGCGGAATACCGAACATTACGGCCAGAATGATTCCGCCCGGAGTCTTATGTCCTGTCATGAATAACACGACTGTGACCACCACGGAGAGATAAAATACAAATCCGGCGGCTCCATTTGAGTCAAACCATATATTCTCCAGATCGTGCGACCGCACAGCATTAATGATGTGCAGGATCATGGCCACCAGGATGACTCCCATACCAAAAGCAACGGCAACGATAAAGACGGTATTCAGCTTTCCGATGAAAGGAAGCGTAGTCATATGGTCAATGGGCCTCAGCCACAATGGGGGGATGACATCTTCAAATCCAAAGATACTGCCAAACATGAATCCGAAAATGGCAGAGAAGATTCCTGCCGTTGCTATAATGCCGGCCAGTGGTGCCTTCTTGAAGTGGTAGATCAGACCGCCTCCGATTAAAAGCAGAAGCCCCTGTCCCACATCTCCGAACATGACGCCGAATATAAAGGAGTAGGTCAGCCCCACAAATACGGTTGGGTCCATCTCATTATGAGATGGAAGGCCGTACATCTGAACAAACATCTCAAAAGGCTTGAATATCTTCGGATTCTCCAGTTTGGTCGGAGGCTCTCCGAAGTAAGTATCGTGGTCATCCTCGACAACAACAAAGATCTTCTCATCGTCCTTGATTTCATCCAGGAACATTTCAATATCGTCCTCGGCCATCCAGCCGCACAGGATGTAATAATCTTCTTTCTTGTCCTCCATGCGGGCGGCCATTTTGCGGACATCAAAGTTATTGGCCAGCTCTTCCAGCCGGTTTCTGGCTGCAATCAGCTGAGGCGCCCGTTTGGCGAGCATTTCTCCGGCCTTGTTGTCCAGCTCTTCAATCTTCTGCCCCATATTGTAGATCTCGCGGACCAGCTTACGGTATTCATCAGCGGGTGTTCCCTGGAAATCCGGGGGCAGATCTATTTTTTCAAAATGCAGGGATCGGAAAACAGCATCTGCCTTCTGAGCTTCACCGGGAGATACGAAGTATGCCCCGTACACATAACTCTCGTCACGTTCGCCTTCCACGAAAATAGCTCCCAGGTCATCCATCAGGTACTTTTCCATCTTGTGGTAATACTCTACGGCAATCCGGCCGAACCGGTAGGCTATATATTTATACTGAAGGACTTCATTTAATTCACATTCCAGAGGCCTGAAGGGGGCAATAATCTGCTGTCTTTTCCGAAGATCCTCAATATTTCGTTTCAGTTTCTCTTTCTGGTCCTGCATGTCCATATAGCTGATATTTGATCTGCGAACAATGTCAAACATATCATTCAGGCCCATGGATTCGTCTGGTTTAACTTCATCTGCATTCTGAAGAAATCCGGCAAATTGTATGGCCTTGTTCAGAGCATCCCGGTAGGGGTTGAGCTCCACGAAAGGCCTCAGATTATCAACTGTCTTAAGCTCAGAAAGAGCGGATTCCAGCTGAATCTCATATCTGGAAAGATAGAGGTCTGTTACACGGTCAATATCATCCCTTGGACCGGAGATATTGACAAATTTCATTTTCACTATCATTGAGTTCTACCTCCAACGTACGCTAACGTCTCGCCCGGAGAAAGGCTGTAACGGATACACTCCATGGCGGTAGTCAGCTTTCTAAGCTCTTCTTCTTTCAGGAATAAATACGTATTAACTGCAGCAATAGAATAAGGATTGCGTCTTCTGTCAACAGTATATAGATGATAAAGACAGTCTGCATACATCTGCTCGATGGTCAGCTTCTGTTCGAAATCATAGTGGCGTGTATACGAAGATTTGCGTACGGCTGTATAAAACTCTTCTAAATCAGCAGCCTCTGCGAGTTCCTTAATAAGATCCACGGAAATCTTGTAGTGGATTGGAATTAAAAGAGAGTAAATATCAGCCGCCGCCATCTTATAATACTTCTTTGCCCTGTATATCCACTGCAGGTTCAGGAGGTCTATCTTAGAACCACAGTCCCTTGTAAAGATGGCGAGTTCCTTTTTCCGCAATACTTTTTTTCTGTTTTTCCACAAGGTTGTAAAATAATATAAGTCCAGGGCCAGATCGTAGTCAAACAATGTTACAGCCTGCGAATCCCGCAGTTTATGAAGAGGTTCATAATACTCCGTATTCTTCAGATTCTCCACAAGCTCATCGGTGGTTCTTGAGGTAATCAGCTTCTCAATGGATATCTGTGAATAGCGATCGAAAAATGGCCGTTTATAGTTCAAATCAAACGGTTCGGCATAATGGTTGATCACAATTCGGAAACAGTAGTTAATCAGATCGATCTCATAGCGTTTAAGATACAGTTTTAAAAACTTCCTCTGCTCCAGACTGGAAAAACGGTAAATCTTAGTATAATCCCTGTACAGTGACTGAATCAGGACTTTCTCAATATCACCGCGGTGAAGCCGGTCTTCATCAATCTCATCGAGGACATCCGCATAGGCGGAATGATCTTTCAGATAGGAATAGACTTCCGGTACGGTGTGGAGATTTGCAATCTCTTCAAATTGTTCGGGTGTCAAAAGTCTGGCTTCCATAGCGCGGATCTTAGTCACGATACCGCTGTAAACTAATATATTTCCCATAGGCTACACCTCTGTGATACGTTTTAAAATCTGCCTGGCGTAGATCGTATGCTTTTCTTCATACTCTTTCTGAAGAGCCTCGATGGAATCAGTGTTTGCTCCGCTCTGGCTGTCGAGAAGCTTTGTCGTGCTGCGTTCCAGCTCATCCCGTATCTTTTTGATCCTGGTCTGCGTTTTTGCCTCCAGCTCATTATCAAACTTGCGGCGCGCTCCCTGGAATTCGTCATCAAGGACTGCTTTGTGCGCTTCTGCGTGTTCTACGATAGCAGCGGCGGCAGATTCTATTTCGGATAATTTCTTTACAATAGAGTCCATAATTTGCCTCCCGTTATTTATTGATAGTAGTTGTATTTATAATACACCTTTTAAAAAAAAAATCAAGTTAAGCAAATGTCGTTTTCGGGCGATTAAAAAGATGCAAATTTCCTTGGTTTTTGGCGATTTATGCGGATTTTAAGAGTATGCAGCTTAAAATTCGGCAGTAAATGCAAGTGCACTTTGACCTGCACCATCAGGCATGATATTATATATAATAGAGAAAAATTTTAATTTTTATAAGGAATAGAAAAAAATAAATTTTTAGCAGTAAGAGGATTGATTTTTGGCTGTACTGTATTATACTTACCATAAACGAAAATAAAAAACATGATTTAGGTGAAGTAACGGAAAAAGAAGCAAAGAAAAAGGAGCTATATATTATGAGACTAAGGAACATACCGCGCGCGGATGGAACAATTCAGAACCATCCGGCAGTGATTAAACGTCCGGAAGCACAGAAAGGCTGCTGGCGTCAGGTATTTGGCAATACGAATCCTATCCATATTGAAATCGGTATGGGTAAGGGCCGGTTTCTGCTAAAGATGGCGTCCCTGAATCCGGACATTAATTTTGTCGGCATTGAGAGGTATACCAGCGTGCTGCTGAGGGCCGTGGAAAAGTTCGATACGGAAGAGTTTAATATGTTGAAAAACGTTCGTTTTGTTTGCATGGATGCCCGCGATGTGGCAGACGTTTTTGCGCAGAATGAAGTGCAGAAGATTTACCTGAACTTTTCGGACCCATGGCCGAAAGCACGACATGAGAAGAGAAGGCTGACATCACGGGAATATCTTGATCGTTACGAACAGATTCTTATCCATGGAGGGGTACTGGAGTTTAAGACAGATAATACCGAGCTGTTTAACTTTTCGCTGGAACAGGTAAGGGAATCATCGTGGACCCTGGAGCATTATACATATGATCTGCATCATCATGAACTGATGAGCAAAGGAAATGTAATGACAGAGTATGAGGAAAAGTTTTCCGCCAAGGGGAACCCGATCAACAAGATGATAGCTAGGAGAAAATAAAGTAATGGAATCACAGGAGGACGCAACTTAGAGGAAAAGTTACGTCCTCTTTCACATTTCGGCGGATCTTACATATTATAACTGTGAGGAGATGCAGGCCTTAAGTAGGCCGTCAGGAGTATTATGCGAGGAAGAGGATGGAAGAATTTTGTTTGTGGCAAGATGTACTGCAGACCCGATTTGAACCGCAAGCTGATGTGTCTGAAGCGTTCACTTGACGAGGTGTGTGAAATATTGAATAACGGCGGTAAATGCCGTGGTAAATAAATTGCGAAGGAATGTAGGTGTTGTCTATGAAAATCAGAGTGACTGCGAAAAATTACCAACAGGAGGTTCTGAAGTCAGAAACGCCTGTATTGGTTGAGTTTTTTGCTGTCTGGTGCGGGAAGTGCGCCATGATGGAAGATGTTGTGGACGAGATCGCCAGAGAATATAACGGCAGGGTCAAAGTTTGTCAGATTGAGATTGATGAAAGCGAGGTCCTGGCGGCAGAATTTGAGGTTGAGATTGTCCCGACATTTGTTGTATTTAAGGGAGGAAAGCCGGTGTCGGCGGCAAGCGGGGTGCTGGCAAAAAAAGTACTGGTTGATATGATGAGGGTGTAGGGGCGGAGGGACGCCTGTCCGGAACGTGGGACGCATGTCCGAAGCGGGAGCCCTGCGGCAGCCCGGGAAACTTTCGTGCCCCTTTCCGGGGGCTTTCCGTTTGCCGGGACTCACTAGGCAAAAACCGCATCGTATGGGGAGGCATCGACGGCATTCAACGTGCAATTCTGATGAATTGCGCGGCTCAGGCCGTCTTAAAATCTGCTTCGGAAGCAGATTTTAGCCTCCCCATACGATGCGGTTTTTACCAAGTGAGTCCAGCGGCGCTCTCTATGCCCCCGGAAAGGGGCACGAAAGTTTCCCGGGCTGCCGTAGGGCTCCCGCTTCGGACATGCGTCCCGCATTCCGGACAGGCTGGGTGCATCCGGGCGGGAGCTGCGGATGCTGTTAATGCTGTATCGGCAATTGTTCCGGCTGAATTATAATTCCAGATCATGAATCCCCAGGGTGCGCATTTGTTTGCAGGTGTATTTTTGGCATTTAAGACATTGATACAAGTGTCATAATAAGTGCCTCCGTTAAAATAAATTTTTGAAAAAAAATTTGAAAAAATTGGTTGAATTTCAGGGTTAATGCAACTTTATCAAAGTAAATGCAGTCTGGTCAGTCCTATTTCGTGAAAAATGTGAAATAGGACTGTTTTTTATGTGAATTTCGTGTAAAATAATAGTAATCCACCATGAAAAGCCTTAAAAATAGGTGCACTATGCCGGAAGTGAGATTTACCTGTTTTTTTGCCAGAGTAAATGCCACCCCTATATAGGCGCTATATTATGTAAGGCCGGGTCTGGGGGATAATTAAGGCTGTTTGCCGTGTAAAGCTTAGCCTTAATGTTTGTTTTGTTGGAAAGCCGGGGATGGCGGTG
>NZ_GL870817.1:0-6938 GCF_000190355.1 Clostridium sp. D5
TGTAAGTTTCCTATGGAGTTTGATCTCCTTTCCGATCGTAGATTTATCCTTACCAAGAGTCTGTGCGATAGCGGTCTTTGTAGAACCGTTGGTAATACCGGTAAGAATGATACGTCGTTCCTGCAGCGTCAAATGGGAAAAAGCATTTTTAGGATTCATATGTATACCAGCCTTTCCGGCGGCCGTCTCATATGATAAGTGTAAGACTAAATGCAACATTTGTGGAGATGGAAGTAGGAGAAAGACTAAAATCCACTTTGCCCCCTTCAAAGTGGAAATAAACTTTTCACTTCACCTTTTGAGAAAATTGTTGAAAAAATTTGAAAAAGTACTTGCATTTTTTTTTCTGTTAATATATAATACTACTTGCGTCACCTGTTAAAGGCGACGAAAGTACAATAGATAAGCGCGATTAGCTCAGTTGGTAGAGCACCTGACTCTTAATCAGGGTGTCCAGGGTTCGAACCCCTGATCGCGCAGTTGGAAATCACTGTTTTTGAGAAGCTGGAGTCTCGGGGATGGTGGTTTTTTTCGTGTTTTGGACTTGCAAATGTTCAGGGAGATCAAGAATATAGAGATAGGCGGCAGATTTACCGCTTATCTCTTTTTTAATCCGAATTTCATATGCCCTTAACGTTTCTCCCCTATTATAAGAAGAATAAAATTCTTAAAGGACAGGGAAAGGAACGAGTTTTATGGCAAAGCTAAAACGTGAATCGGATAAAAAGGCAGCAAATAAAAACGCAACAAACAAAAAGGAGAGCGGCTGGTTAAAACAGCATTGTGCAGAGTGTATTGCGATGCTGTTCATTATAGTGTTTATCACACTGGTGCTGGTATGGAACCAGGGCATTCAGGATAAGTACCAGCATTACAACAATACAAACATCACTTATGAAAAAGGAATTGTAACGGAAGTGAAAAATGATGAGCTGACGGTGGATGAAACGGACAGCGGGCGGTATCTGGGTCTGCAGTATGCCAGCATTAAGATGCTCAGCGGGAAATATAAGGGCAGGATTGTAGAAACAGAGAATTACCTGACCGCGGCCAGCAATATTTATGCAGAACCGGGAACACGGGTTATTGTTTCACAGGATGAACCGGAGGATACGGAGCCATATTTTGTGATCTATAATTATTACCGCTCCCCGGCAATCTATGGGATTCTGCTTGTGTTTGGCTTTTTTATGCTGCTGATCGGGGGCAGAAAAGGGATGAGAGCAATTCTGGGGCTGGCATTTACACTGTTTGTGATTGTGATGTGGATGATTCCGGTTATTTATCTTGGGTATTCTCCAGTCATGGCCTCTATTGTTACTGTGATTATCACCACGGCTGCCGCACTGGTTCTGCTGAACGGGGCCAGCAAAAAGACACTGGCTGCAATCTGCGGGACGGCGCTTGGTGTGATCCTGGTGGGGATTATTTTTGCCCTGTTTGCGGCGGTGCTTCATGTGTCCGGGTACAATACGGATGAGACAGAGTTTATGGTACTGATATCAAAGAATACGCACCTTCAGATTGCAGAGGTTCTGTTTGCCGGTGTGCTTATTGCTTCGCTTGGGGCTGTGATGGATGTGGGGATGTCCATCGCTTCGGCAATTTTTGAAGTACAGAGCGCGAATCAGCAGCTCAGCAGACGGGAGCTGTTTCGGTCCGGTATTAATATAGGAAAGGACATGATCGGGACGATGAGCAATACGCTGATTCTGGCTTTTACAGGAAGCGGACTCAGCACACTGCTTGTGCTGACGGGATATGGGATTAAGTACCACCAGCTGGTCAGCTCTGATTTTCTGGCGATTGAGCTGGGGCAGGGGCTGTCGGGTACAATTGCGGTGATTCTGACGGTGCCGATTACCTCGGCAGTTGCGTCAGTACTCTATAAGCGGAAAAAGTAAATGTTAAAAAATTATACAAATATTTTATTTTTATCTTTAAAAGATTAACAAGGGCTTAACTGCGTAATGATGCTCTTCTGATTTCTATTCTTTATTGTTGATAAGGAATTCACATTAAAAAGAATAACTTATCAGAAGGAGAAAACAGAGAAATGAAAGGGAAGATGATGAAAAGGCTGCTGGCCATGGCAATTGCATCGGCAAGCATTATGTCGGCTCCCGGGCTTCTTGTAGCAAATGCTGCGGGGAATACGGCAGGAAATGCAGCGGCAAATACCAGTGCGTCAGATACAGCAGCGGTTCAGGGAACGGCAGGGGAGACAGATACCCAGCCGATGGAAGCAAATGGATTTATTACTTCGGAGGGGGATGCCGCAGAAATCGTTGACAGCGGTGCGGAAGTCAGTTTTGGAGTGGTTTCCGATACTCATGTGCGGCAGGATAAGGCAACAGAAAAGAGCAGGCTTGCAAAAGCAGCCTCATTTTTCAGTGATGCGGGGCTGGACAGCATGGTTGTAGCGGGGGATCTGACGGATGGTGGTTCTGCCAGTGAATATGACGCATGGGGAAGTGTTATTAACGAAAACCTTAGTATACCGCTGATAGCAAGTATGGGGAACCATGAGAACAACAGCGCGGATTATTTTACAAAGACAACAGGAAATAAGCCAAATGACCATCAGATCGTAAACGGATATCATTTTATTACGCTTAGTCCGGGAAGCGGCCAGCTGGATCCGGAGACCGGGAAGGGAACGACCCAGGGCGGCGGAAATTATACATATGCCGTGAATTGGCTGGAAGAGCAGCTGGCAGAGGCGGAAGCGGATACTCCGGACAAGCCGATTTTTGTGTTTTTCCACCATCCGATTAAAAATACATTCTATGTTTCTACAGAATGGTACGGAAGCGGTCTGGATGAAGTGTTTAAATCACACCCGCATGCGGTTACATTTTCCGGACATATCCACAGTCCGAACAATATGCCTACCAGTATCTGGCAGGACGGCGGCTATACTGCAGTGAATACGGTTACGCTTTCCTATATGGAAATGGAGACGGGGATGATCTATGGATCTGTTCCCCCTAATGCAAGCCAGATTGCGCAGGGGCTTGTAGTTGAGGCCAGCGGAAGCCGGGTAACCATTAAGAACTATGATTTCCTTGCAGACAAATGGATCCCGCAGACATGGACATTTGATGTGAATGAAACGCTTCCGTATACGGATGAGAGGGCAGAATCTGCCACGGCGCCGTATTTTGAGGACAGCGCGGCACTTACAGTGAGTGAGATTAAGGATGATTCGGCAAAGCTGACATTTGACCAGGCAAAAATACCGGAAAATAATGTGGGGGATCTGGTGCATTCCTACAAATATGAATTCATCAATACCGATACCCAGGCGGTTGTGAAGACCTTTAAAACATGGTCCAATTATTATCTGCAGCCCATGCCGGAACAGATCACACAGGTGGCGCCGGATCTGGAGGGAGGAACATCTTACGAAGTCCGAATCTATGCCATCGATGCATACCAGAAAATGAGCGAAGATTACTTGTCACAGACGTTTAAAACCACTGGCGAGTCTTCATCAGAACCTGGATTCGACGATATGGTTTCCGGTGTGCCGAAAGCGGATCTGCTGGATGTTGATTTTTCGGAGGGCTCCATATCAGATCATTCGGAATCTGGAAACACGTTTTACGGCAGTGACGGAAGCAATATTTCCATGGATGAAGAGCTTGGAAAATATGTGGCAGAGTTCACTGGAAAAACGGAGGAGGCTTTTCTGACAGACTGGTCAGCGGAGCAGTATGATAAAACAAATGATGATTTTACAATTGAATCTACCTTTAAAGTAGATAAATTCTCCGGCGGTTATGTGGATTTGTTTGCAAACATGGAGTCTGCGGGTATCGGCTTTGAAATCCCGCCTTATGACGATGAGTCCGCAAGCCTGGAGGCATGGGTGCATATCGGTGGTTCCTATAAGCGTCCGATTGCTACAGGTGCTTTGAAATACGGAGAGTGGAACCACGGCGTCATTACTTATGACGGAAGCAAGGTGACCCTGTATCTGAATGGACAGAAGATTGCATCCAAAGAAGCTTCCGGAAATGTGAAGACTCCTCCGTCAAGCTCACAGTATTATGTAATCGGCGGGGACAGCGGATCAAATGGAAGCGTGCAGTCTCCTATGGTTGGGGCAATCTCAACAGCACGGTTATACAGTAAAGCGCTGACTGCAAAACAGGTATCTATGCTTGCCAACAGAGAGTTGACATCGATTGATAAGACAAAACCGGTGATTCAGTTCGCATCCACACCTGGGTCTGAAGGTACGCTGAATGTAGATTATACGGTTCCGGCGGCACAGGCGGCGGACAACAGTACAACTGCAGTACTGACCGCTGTTGTAAAAGACCCGGAGGGCGCAGAAATTCTCAGACTTGGCGGCGACAGCAGCAAGACGGAGGAAAAGACATTCAAGCCGGAAAAAGCGGGAACCTATCAGCTGACATATACGGCAGTAGATCCTGCAGGAAATACGGAGACAAAGAGTTTTTCAATTGAAGTGAAGGCGGGAGACCGCAGCAAGCTGGACGAGGCAATCTTCAGGGCGATATCTATCAGCAATGAAGAGCTTGCCAATTGTACGGAGGAAAGTATAGCCAGGCTGATGGCAGCACTCCAGAAAGCGATGGAAGTTACAAGTACTACAGGGCAGGATGAAATTGATGCAGTGACAAAGGAACTGAATGATGCGATTGACGGTCTGGAGAAAAAGCAGGAAAAACCAGAGGTTGATAAAACACAGCTTGAAGAGCTTTATGAGACGGTAAAGGGAATTACCGGTGAAGGGTATACCACAGAGAGTTATGAAGCACTGGATATTGCCCGCACGAAGGCCTGGGAGATCATAAACAGTGACACAGCAGACCAGGAAGCTGTGGAGGCAGCCTATGCAGAGCTTCAGACAGCAAAAGATGCTCTCCAGGCAGCAGAAATACAGAAGTATATGGAGTTGGTTCTGCAGGCAGCGGCAGAGGCAGACACCACAAATGCTTCGAAAGAGGCTTTGGAGGCATTTCATACGGCTGAGGAGGAACTGAGAAGCCTTCTGGAAGACAGCACTGTAAAGACAAATGTGAAGGCTGCAAAAGCAATTGGAACGTTAAGGGCGATGGGAGGACTGAATCCGGATACTGTAAATGCAGAAGGACTTAAGCTGGCTGTGCAGGCAGCGGAAGTATTAAATCAGTCTGCGTACACAGAAAGCTCATGGGCCGGCTTTGAGACGGCACGCCTGGAAGCGGAAGCGCTGCTGAATGAACTCGAAGCGGCACAGGAAGAAAACATGGAGCCGGGAATCAGTGAGCAGGCAGATAACCCGGAGACGGAAGCTGAAAAAGTAGATGCTGCGATCCATAAACTGGAGACATCTGCCATGGAGCTGACTGAGAAATCCGCAGAGCTGCTGACAAAGCTGAATGAGTCGATTGCGAAAGCGGATGCGGTACTGGCGAAAGAAGAAAGTTATACACCGGACAGCCTGAAAGGCCTTCAGGAAGCGAGAGATGCTGCGAAAGCGCTGGCAGATGCGGGTGCGGACGATGAGGAGAATATCAGCCAGGTTCTGAGTACGCTCGATACTTTATTAAGTCAGGTGAAGGAACGTGCCGATAAGACAAAACTTGTTATGGCACTGTCAAAGGCCTCCTTGGTCAAAGAAGCGGAATATACGAAGGACAGCCTGAAAGCATTTAAAGAAGCTGTTGAAAATGCGAATGCATTAAATGAAGACCCGAATGTATCAGACCAGGCAGCCGTGGATCAGGCAGTAAATGCGCTGGAAGCAGCTATGGGAAAACTGGTTAAGATTGATGATAACTCTGGAAATAATGACGGAAATGATGATAACCAGAACGGTGGAGATCATAATCAGAACGGTGGAGACAACAGCCAGAATGGCGGTAATAGCAATCAGAATAACGGAAGTCAGGGGGGCAGTAAGAATCCCACACAGCAGTCGTCCGGAACAAATACCACCGTTACGAAGACTGTAAAAACAGGAGATAATACCTCTTTTATACTGCTGGCGGTTTTGGCTATGTCAGGTCTGGCAGGAATTGCAGGCGCGGTTGTTTTGAGAAAGAAACTCAGATAAGAAAGATTCATTAGTAACAGGATACAAACATGATATAGAAAGTACCCGGGAAGGAAGGTTCCCGGGTGCTTTTTTGAGATGCAGATATTTTATCGAAAGCGTGATAACCACTGGAAATGAGCTGTTAGAAGTTAAATTCATTCTCCCAGGCGAAACTGGCGGACTCCTCCAGACTTTGGGGCCAGTGGCTGCACCAGGCCGGAACTCCTGGAGTTTCCACTCTGTCCAGACTTGGGGTGTAGGGTTTGATGTCGAGCAGGGGTGTGTTGTCATTGGCATCGATGTACGCAATCTGAACGATACCGTTCTGGTAATCAATCCCAATAATCTCTGCGGTGGACAGGGCAATCGGGTTGGGGCGTACAGGTGATCTTGTAGCAAAAATGCCCATGAATTCCGGTGATTTTTTGTAGGGCTGTTCTGTCTTTAGCTCCGAGCGGAATTCCTCTGTGTCAAAATCGCTGAACCACCATAGAATGTTGATGTGGCTGAATCCATCCAGCGCCTGCAGTGCCGGGATGAATTCGGGAGCAAGTTTCAGGAAGGTTTTGCTTTCGCTGCTTTTGATGGTTCCAATTGGGGTTACTTCATAAGCTGACATAATTATTTCCTCCATTTGTCATTGATTTCCACTGACTTGCCTGCCTGCATAGTTGGCGTCGTTATACGTGGCAGTGTTGAACGGCAGCGGTCGAAACGGAGTGCAGACCTGCCAGTGGGAGCCAATATCCCGCGGTGCGATGTACCGTGATTTTCATGTACGGCAGTCTGCTGAGGGGGATTTGGTTCGTAAGCACAAGGTAACCCCTGACACCGTGTGAGAGTCAAGAAAAATCATAAAAAAAATGTCCTGCAAATTTAATTA
>NZ_GL870817.1:7226-190317 GCF_000190355.1 Clostridium sp. D5
TNTNTTTTATGATTTTTCAGGGGAGTTTTTTTAAAGGAATCTGGATTTCTGTTAAATACTTTTGCGGGCATTCTTCATTCCATGGGCCCCGGTGTACGATCTGACGATTTGGCCCGGACATCTTATACTGGGTGCTTTTCTGCAGCCATTCTGCAAAAGCAAGGTAGGCCCCTGCGATATTAGAGAATTCGCCATATACCATAGTGCAGGCCATAGCGGAAACCGGCTCGGTATGGCGGAAAGAGAAGCTGCCCATATCCTGCCCCGTTGTCAAGCTTTCTTTTTTTAAAACAGCACAAAGTTCTACATCTACATTTTCCTCTCTGTAATCGTCATCATGGTAGATCGAAAATGTTTCACCGGACAGATCAATCCGATTATGCTCAGCAAAGGCCGATAGTTCATTCCACAGTCCGCCTTCAGCATAATAATCAGGAATCACCCGCCTCAAAGACAGGACATGACAGCCGGGAAGGGGTTTTATAGAAATATGATAATGCAGATCACCTTTTCCATGAAGAAGCTGATCTTTGGTAGTCTCAATCCTCTTCAGTTTTGCCTGCTCCTCTTTGATATTTTTTACTACTTCCAGATACTTTTGATCCAGCTGTTCTATAATAAAAGCATCATTTTTGCTCTTAATTGCAGCTGCAATCTCCGCAACCTGAAATCCGCTGTCCCTCAAATATACAATTCTATTCAGAACAGGAATCTGCGCCGCAGAATACATTCGATAACCTGTCCATGGATCAATCTCCGCCGGAGCCAAAAGCCCCATTTTATCATAATACCTGAGCATCCTTACGGAAACCTGTGTCAACCGTGAAAACTCACCAATCCGAAACACATAACCACCCCGTTCGTAATCTTAGTTATACCATTGATTATATAGAGGGCTGCGCAGCACTTCAATAGCAAAACGACAAAGCAACTTATAAAAGTCTCAATCTTTGTGTGCTTCCGTAAAGCCGGCCTAATCCGCTGCCTTCGTCATGAAATTAAAATAGGGAAGCACCTCATCCTGCCGGTATCCCGCGCCTCATTTTGGACAGGCGTCCCCCATCCCCCAATCTACTTACTATAGTCCCCAGATCTACGTTTCATTGCTTTTATTAAATCTGTCAAAGCCTGGATCTCATCTGCTGTCAAACCTGACAGATCGAGATCCTGCTTTTTCTCTAGTCCCAGCAGATAATCGGTAGTAACTTTAAAGATTTGTGATATAGAAATTAGAATATCATAGGAGGGCATACGCAGTCCGGTCTCATAGGCACTGATTACGGATTTAGTAACTCCAAGCCGTTGTGCCAGCTTAGCCTGAGTTAAATTATTTAGCAAACGTAAAGTCTTGAGCGTGTTTCCAAAATATACCATTTTTACACCTCCCAATTGTAGTTTACTATAGTATATGTATTTGATAGGTGGATTAAGTATTGATATAGTTGACAAAGAACGGAAGATTAAGTTATAATTTTAAGTTGAAATAAGTAAGGAATCCATATAGGTTTTTTTCGCAGTATAAAATGTTTCAAGAACATATCAAAAGACGAAAGGCAGAGTAAATATAATGGTTTTTGCAGTGAATATCTGGCCCGTTTTAGATTCTGAAGAAAAAAGAATACAGATTTACCATATGCTCGTGGACTGTGGAACAGTCAGTCAAAAAGTAGAGACCAAAATGACCAGATTAGGGCTGCGAAATTATCTGCTGCAGATTTATGGCGAGCAAAAATGGACGGGAAATCTGAGAAATCATTTTAAACATCTTGATAAATATGTGGATATGAGATATAAAGAAGATAGCAGTCTTCTTACATATATATGTGAATGCAGCTCCCGGGAAAAGTTACTGTCGGTAATGGACCAAATCAGGCTGAGCTGTGATTTGAATGAGGAGGCTTTTTATGTATCTGATAACCCTCAGCAGACAGATACCATGCTTGACCTGCTCGAAAATGAAAATAATATCATGCTGATGAATTATTATGAGCCTGATTTGTACAGAATGTTTACTAAAAACCTGGATAAAATGAAAAAGCTAGGAGAAGTATGCGGGATATCCCCTCGTGATTATTTAATCGTATCAGATGCAGTACTTGCCCTGTTTAACCTGGAACCGTTCGCGCGGATCAGCTGGATTCCGATCGGGAAAGAGAGCGAAAGGCTGAATCGGCTGAATAGGAGGGAATATGAAGGCATATTAGCAGAATGGCAGGGGGAGATAAACAAACCTGAGAATCAGGTCAGCTATCTCGGATTTCGATTCATCTCCCTGGATATGCTGAGAAAAATGAACAAAGGAAAAATAGGACACTTTTAAGTTTCTTTTTTCCTTCAAAGGGGTCAGACCCCTTAGAGGAGCCGCTGCCATGAGACAATTTAAGAATGGAAGAAATCCTGTCCTGCCGCCGGATGTCCATATTCCGGACGGGGAAGGACATGTTATGCCGGATGGAAAACTGTATATTTATGGAAGCTTTGATGACACAGAGGATGAATATTGCAGTGATAAGTATTATGTTGTATCGACTGCTGACATGGAGAACTGGGTTATTCATGAGGAAGCGCTAACTGGAGGAATGGTTCCATGGATAAATGACCCGGATGCACCTAAATATCCGGGAATCGACCTGACCCATCCGACACCGTTCATGAAAAGGATTCTGGAGGAGACTTCCTGCAGAAATGACGGGGTGGAGAAGGAGGAGAAGCCGGCTGAAGAAGAGCCGGTATTTTTATATGCTCCGGACTGTATTTATAAAGATGGAACATATTATCTTTACTTTTGTGCATCTGATGACAGCGAAGGTGTGGCAGTATCTGACCGCCCGGAGGGTCCGTTTGGGGACCCGGTACAGCTTCCATGCGGAGGGATTGACCCCGCTGTTTTTATAGATGATGACGGACAAGCCTATTACTACTGGGGACAATTGTTCTCCCATGGTGTCAGGCTGAATAAGGATATGATGTCATTTGACCCGGAAAATATTGTGGATCATCTGGTGACGGAAGAAAGACATTTTTTCCATGAAGGGTCATCTATGAGAAAGATAAAGGATACGTATTATTATGTCTATGCAGATATGGAGAGGGGAAAGCCAACTTCTCTTGGCTACGCGACAGGCAGGTCCCCACTGGGCCCGTTTGAATACCAGGGAATTATCATAGATAATGATGGCTGTGATCCGGAAAGCTGGAATAACCATGGTTCTATAGAATGTATGAATGGACAGTGGTATGTATTTTATCACCGCAGCTCCCGGGGCTGCCGGCAGTACAGACGACTATGTATTGAGCCCATTACCATCAATCCGGATGGAACAATTGATGAAGTCGAGATGACTTCTCAGGGGGCGGGAAAACCATTCGGACCCGGAGAGACAATTATGGGATATCAGGCCTGCGGTCTCAAGGGGACTGTATATATCGGTGCAGAAGAGAATCCGGGTGCAGGGTATTGTGAAAAACTGACACATATATCCGATGGAGACGAAGCCGTCTTCCGGTATGTGAAGAGTGAAGAAGAATACAACAGTATATGGATTCTTTCCGAAGGAAGCGGACTGATAGAAGTATTGCTGGGCGGAAAAACAGCCGGTTTTGTAACAGTTACGGATGGAGTACAGCAAAACAGCGAAATCAAAATGGCAGCCGGAGAGTATGAACTGACACTGCGGTTCAGAAATACAAAAGGACTGCAGATAAAAGAGATCGTTATAAATTAGACAAGCAGGGTCAAAGGGGTCAGACCCTTTTGCAGAGGGGGCTGTCCCCCCTGCAGAAGGGGTCTGACCCCTTTGAGTTTAAGCTATCGACAATGCCGATCGCTTTGTGCTATGATAGTCATATGAATGAATGGAGGAAAGAATATGAATGATACATTATGCAGAGAAGCCTGCCATTTGATAAAGGAACTGATGGAGTGTTATGTATCCAGAGGGGCTGTTAAAATTGAATCGATGTTCCAGTATCTTTCACCGGGGATTCTGGTGATTGGAACCGGTAAGCATGAATTTTACACCGATCTTGAATCTCTTAAGGAAGGTCTGGAAAAAGATCAGGAAGAGGCAAAGGATATTGATTTTATTATAAAAAATGAGTGGTTTGAGGCAAAACAGATTACAGAAAATTCCTGTGTTGTCTATGGAGAGTTTGAAGCGAGTGAGTCTGACATAGAGGGAAAACAGGTCATCATTCATATGGACACCAGAATTACGGCAGAAGTTCACAGACAGCCGGATGGGAGTCTGCTGGTTGACAGCCTGCATCACTCGGTTCCATATATATATCAGCATGAGGGCGAGTATTATCCGAAGACTTTTGCTGATATTGCAGAAGAAGCACTGCGCCGCAGTGAGGTCCTGGAGAAAAGTATTCAGCTGGATTCCATGACGGGGCTATATAACCGTAAATATACAGAGAAGCATATCAACAGAATGCTGACTGAGGATAGGACCGGCGGTCTGATGTTTATGATCGACCTGGATGAATTCAAACGGGTTAACGACGAGATGGGCCATCTTGTAGGGGACGAGCTGCTGAAGAAGGTGGCAGGAGTCCTGGCAAAGAGCGCTGCGCAGGCCTCCGAGATAGCAGGCCGGATGGGCGGAGATGAATTTATGGTGTTCCTGCCTGGCGTGAGAAGTGACGAGGAGGGAGACCGTCAGGCGGATTACCTTATAAAAGCGATCGGGCAGGTGTTTTCGGAAATAGGAATGCAGCAGAGCTGTTCGATCGGGATTGCAAGGGCAGGTGCAGAAGGAGAAAGCTTTGAAAGCTTATACCATAAAGCAGATGCTGCGTTATACGAATCAAAAGCCTTGGGAAAAAGAAATTTCCATTGGCATTTGAAAGAATAAAATGAAATTTAAGGAGAAGAAAGGCGGAAAGGGTTATGGAAAGTAAAATTAGCAGAGAAGAAGCATTTGAGTTGCTAAAGAAATATAATAAGGAGCCGTTTCATATTCAGCATGCACTGACTGTGGAAGGTGTTATGCGTTGGTATGCCGGGGAACTAGGTTTTACAGACGAAGCGGACTATTGGGCAGTAACCGGGCTGCTCCATGATATTGATTTTGAACTTTACCCGGAGGAACACTGTCAGAAAGCGCCGGAGCTTTTAAAAGAAGGCGGTGTGGGAGATGATATGATTCATTCTATCTGTTCTCATGGCTTTGGAATCTGCAGCGATGTAGAGCCGGTACATGAGATGGAAAAAGTAATGTTTGCAGCGGATGAGCTGACAGGATTGATCGGAGCAGCAGCACTGATGCGCCCTTCCAAAAGCGTAATGGACATGGAAGTATCCAGCATCAAAAAGAAGTTCAAAGACAAACGGTTTGCGGCCGGATGTTCCAGAGATGTAATACGTCAGGGAGCAGAGCGTCTGGGCTGGGAATTGAATGATTTGTTTGAGAAAACGATCCTTGCAATGCGTTCCTGCGAGGAAAGTATAAGCAAAGAAATGGAGAATTACAGCGCATAGCAAGCGTATTTTGGGTATTGCAACCAGAGGTTGACAAATTGCAAAGCCCTGTGTTCTTGTCATTTACTCCTGTGTGGGATACTGATACTGAGGTGATGATGATGAAATTATTATTTGCTGAGGATGAGATCAGCATGTCAGAGGCGGTTGTTGATATTTTGACTTACCATAAATATATTGTAGACGCTGTGTATGACGGAGAGGCGGCTCTTGAATATGCCCGTTCGGCCCAGTATGACGGGATTATCCTGGATATTATGATGCCCAAAATGAGCGGGCTTGAGGTGCTGGGCTGTCTGCGCAGGGAGGGATACCGAACGCCCATCCTGCTGCTGACTGCGAAGGCGGAGGTGGAGGACCGCATTCAGGGGCTGGATCTTGGTGCGGATGATTATCTCCCTAAACCGTTTGCCATGGGGGAACTTCTGGCGCGGATCCGTGCTATGCTGCGCCGCAGGGAAGAGTTCACTCCCGATATTATTACATGTGGTAATATCTATCTGAACCAGAAAAGTTACGAACTGAGTGGGAACGGGCAGACATTTGTACTGGCGAAACTGGAATATCGTCTGATGGAAACTCTATTGCTGAACCAGGGTATGTACCTTTCCTCAGAGGAGCTGCTCGTAAAAGTCTGGGGATATGAAACAGAAGCCGAATTGGGCACAGTCTGGGTTTATATTTCTTATCTGAGGAAACGGCTGGCAGCCCTGGGCGCTAACGTGGAAATAAAGGCCAAACGGAACATTGGATATACTCTTGAGGTAAAAGAATGACAAGAACACTTCAGAAAAAGTTTATTACAACCGCGATGCTGGCAATTACTGTTTTGATCCTGGTACTGCTTGGAGCAATTAATGGCATATACTGCTGGATATCCGGCCAACAGATGGAACGGATGCTGGGAATGCTGGCTGATAATGGCGGTGCTCCGTCCATGCAGAGGGAAATGCCAGAGAAGGAGATGCCTCAGAGAGGCAGGCCGGGATTCCTGGATCAGCCGATCGATGAAGATACCGCCATGTCGGCCCGGTATTTTATGGTACGTTATAATTCGGACGGGGAAGTTGTGCAGACGGATATCAGTAAAATTGCCTCTGTAACAGAAGAAGAGGCCGGTAAAATGGCGGATAAAGCGCGGGAAAACGGGGATACGGAAGGCAGAACAGAACAATTTCGTTATAAAATAACAGAATCCGGGGACGGAAAAGGCAGTGTCGTCATTTTTCTGGATACATCCTCACAGATGCATTCCATTCTCATGGTCTTGGGGATTTCAATATTCATCGGCATGCTGTGCTGGAGCCTTATGCTGGTTCTCGTCATTCTTCTCTCTAAAAAAGCGATTCTTCCCATCGCGGAAAACATAGAAAAACAAAAACAGTTTGTAACAGATGCCGGCCATGAGATCAAGACACCTCTGGCCATAATTATGGCAAATACAGATGCCATGGAGCTGCACAATGGAGAAAATAAATGGAGCCGCAACATCCGGGAGCAGACAATACGTCTGAACGGACTTATGCAGAATCTGCTGGCGCTGGCGAAAATGGATGAAGGCGGAGTAAAGCTTCTTTCGTCAGATATCTTACTGAGCAGTCTGCTGGAAGAGATCCTGCCGTCTTTCTATGAGCCGGCATCCCTCAAAGAAATTATAATACAAGAAAATATCCAGCCAGATATCATAGTGCACGGGAACCGAGATAATATGATAAGGCTTATCACGATCCTGATGGATAATGCGGTAAAATACACATCTCGGAAAGGAAACATAAAAGTTTATTTGGAAAGAAAAGAAAATACTGTTGCATTAAATATAAAAAACACGTGTGATACTCTTCCGGAAGTCGAGCCGGAAAAACTTTTCGACCGCTTTTACAGAGGCGACAGCGCCAGGACACAAAAGAGCGGGGGATACGGCATTGGACTGTCCGTAGCCCGCGCAATAACAGAATCACATAAAGGAAGCATTACGGCATCCTATGAAGAAAACCAGATTATATTCACAGTAAGGCTGAAAGTGCAGAATGCATGGTCATAAGGACTGTACCAGGTTCATCGCACAATCGGCCCACTGTGTTAACCTCTCTGGCTTCCATTTAACTGTTGATATATCTTTCAGCAGAAATTCCACTTTTACCTGATTAGAAGATGCAGCCTGATATGTTTCAAGCAAATCAGCGCGCACAAGCTCCAGATCCAGTGAAGGGGATGCAAGGAATGCAGGTGATGGCTTGTTTGACATGATGATATCTTTTCGGATGCGTTCCGCAAAAACTGCTTTATTGCTCCACGGGCTGCAGGATATTTTTCTGACAGACGGAATCTGCTGTATAATATCTAACCGGTCATCAAGCCGTTCACAGCAGCCGTAATAAAACATGCCAAACTGGCTGGCGATCTGTGACACATAAGGGACTTCGAACTCCCTGGTTGTATCAGGTGAGGCAGAGGTAAAAAGCTGGGCCATGGAGCATCCCCATGAATGATGAGAGTCATTTACCTTTCCAGCCCCAAAGCCGGGAAGCAGTTCATCGGTATATATTCCTGAACAGTGGCAGAGATTGGCTGAAGCATCGAACAGCTTAAGTTGATTCGCCTGCCGGATGCCGGCAAGTGCAGAGTGAGTCATCTTTTCCATAATGGAGTGAATAAATTCCGGCCGGTCAATTAAATCAAAATATACACTCTCCACATTCATGAGTTCAGCCAGGACATCCCAAATCTGTAAACGTATTTCAACACCGCCTGCCTGACGGACGGGAATAATACCGTCAAAAATAAAGTCTGCAGCCTCTTTCCACTCTCTTGACTGTTCTTTATCCAGCGTAATCTGCATATCTTTTATTTTTTCCAGATCGTCTTCACTATTCAATTGGTTATGATAGCTGTGAGAGATGACAGTATTGTCAATATCGGTACAGGCATTATCCTCATGGGAAGTCGGGCCATAACCCGTATTATGAGCACAATAAGGGATGGTAAGAATGGGTTCAACCACCATATCCACAGGGAAATGTTTCCACTGATAGATTGTTCTCCGCAGAGATGTCTCAATATCCCGCAGAAAGCCGTTCTCTGTTACACAGGTCAGAGAGCCGTCATAGTTTAACTCATTCCAGGGTAATTGGCTGATCGTAACCATGGGTCTTGTATTATCATGGCGGTTGAAAGACTTCCAAAGTTCCATTTTTTCTTTTTGGATGGGAAGTGCTGCTATTTCCGCATATTCTTTTGCCAGTTGCCTCAGAACGTCGATGTCATGCTGTTTTAGATTCATTTTTTTACCTCCTGTAAAATAGATGAAGTTTATTTAGGTGTTTCCTGCCTATAAAATAGCATGAAATGCAGCTGCATGAAATCTGAAATAGTAACAAAAAACACTCAAAAAACAACTTTTTGTATTTTATATATGGTAAAATAAAGAGAAACTGAGGTATACATGCCCGCCTGCCGGGGGAGGAATATGTATACTCATTAAGTCGGAGGGTGAATATGTTATTAACTTGCGGATACCAGGAAGTGCCAAAGTCATGGTATGTTATGGAACAGAAAGCGTCCATATATACAAGAATTTATTATGTTAAGAAGGGGGATGTGGTATATGAATCTAATGCTGAAAAAAAGAAGTTAGCACCAGATACATTATATTGCTTTCCAAATAAAATTCCTTATCAAATGCATCAAAACCAGCAAGATCGTTTGAAATGCCTGTATTTGCATGTTGATATAGCTCCTTATGTGATATCACAATTACGTGAGGTCCATCCAGCAGAACATCCGATTATTCTTAATCTGCTTGAGGCTTTTACCGAGAGCTGCCGACAGTGTGAGGGGGAGTCTATGTCCATGCTGCAGGAGAGTTTAACAAAATCCATCATAGAGTATTTAAAACTGCTAGGAGTTTTTGAAACTGTGGAGGAAAAAATATCACAAAGCGTATTGTATATGATGGAAAATGTGGATAAGAAGATATCAGTTCAGGAGCTGAGTGAAGTCAGCGGATACCACCCACAGTATTACATACGGTTGTTCCGTTCCTGTATGGGAATGACACCCCATCAGTTTTTAATACAGTACCGTATGAAAAAAGCACTTTCTTTATTAAGTCAGGGCTTTCCGGTATATGAAGCTGCAGAGGCTGCAGGATATAATGAAAGTAAGAACTTCACCAGAGAATTCAAGAAAACATATGGGATACTGCCCAGACAGGTGAAGTCATATATATTCTACTGAGTTATCTGCATAAAAGAGATAAAAGTAAGAAAATGGGATATGATATAAAGTAAAACTCCAGTATACGAGCTGGCAGTCTATTGACAGGAAAGTGAAAAGGGGAAGCTCTATGAAACTGGGAAAAAGAAAAGAAACAGGGGCAGTCCTGATTGAAGCGGTAAGAATTGCAGTGGGAAGCGGCGCAGCCATGTATGCGGCTTCCCTTTTGCGTCTGGAATTCGCTGCATCGGCGGGGATGGTAACACTGCTTACGATACTGACTACAAAATGGGAAACGCTCAGGCTGTCGGCAGCACGTATTCTGACATTTATTCTGGCCGCTGTTCTGGCATGGGCCGTGTTCAGCCACATCAAAAGCGACGGCGCCGCATTTGGAATCTTCGTATTTTTTCTGGTTCTGATAAGCGAGTGGATCGGCTGGAGGGTAACAGCATCTGTAAATGCGGTTATAGGGACTCACTTTTTGGCTACACGCAACTTTTCAGTTTCATTTATTGCAAATGAATTTCTGATTGTATTTTTAGGTATTGCCATAGCCGTCATTGTAAACCTGTTTCAGAATAATGGGGTGCAGAAGAGCAGAATCATAGAAAATATGCGCTTTACGGAGCAGGAATTTTCTAATATTCTGGAAGAACTGGCAGCTTTTCTGTCCAGTCAGGACAGGAAGGAAATTGTTTGGGAAAAGCTGGATTACCTGGAGGCAAAGCTGGAGGTATTTATAGAACAGGCCTACGTATATCAGAATAATACGTTCAGGTCTCATACCAGTTATTACAGTTCTTACTTCGAAATGCGGGCCAAACAGTGCGGCGCGCTTCAGCATCTTCATCTGGAAATGGAAAAGCTGAAGACGCTCCCAAAACAGGCTGTAATAGTGGCAGATTATATCTATTATTTGAAAAATTACGTTACGGAGATGAACCGCCCTGAAAAGCAGCTGGCGCGTCTGCACGCGCTGGCTGAGGATATGAAATCCCAGGAACTTCCCCACAGCCGTGAGGAGTTCGAGAACCGGGCGGTCCTCTATCATATACTGATAGATCTGGAAGAGTTTCTGCAGTATAAACAGCATTTTGTGGAGCGGATTGATGATACTCAGTTTGCAGTTTACTGGAAAAAAGAGGTGGAGGATTTCAGCCGCTCCAGAAGCAGCTGAAGATTTGTGACGGTCTCCCGGTTTATAAAGTGCTCAATCTTTTCCACCTGTTCCAGCTCATTTTCGGAATGATTGAGCAGACAGAGGAATTCGTGCAGGACATCGTGGCGGTATAGCAGATATTCCCCAATCTCCAGTCCCTTTTGGGTTGCGGTCAGGTAACCGTACTTCTGGAAAGAAATATACCCCCGTTCTTTCAGCGCACTTACCATTTTGGAGGCGGAGGATGGTTTTACGTGCAGATTCTCCGATAATGACTGGATTCTTACAACATCCTGTCCCTTCAGCATCCGGCAGATCATCTCCAGATAATCTTCCATGGATGCAGTAAGATCATCGGTATTATGCAGTTCATAGCCCTTCTGAGTATAAAAACCATTTCTATTGTCCATTATTTTGTTTCTCCTGTTAAGCTTCGTAAGCCTATAAAGTTGTTTGAAATTAATTTGCCAGAGTGCAGCATTCTTACAGATTCTCGGCAAACGGATAGGATCAGGAAAGAAAGTTTCCTGATCCTAAATTCTATGACAGAGCAACGGTGCTTATGAAAATTGGACGGGCTGAGAATGCTGTGTCTGCATAGTGAACTTTATTTAGAGACACTTTGTTTCATAATTTTACGGTCAATCAAGATACATACATCATCAAAAACGGCTGCTAAAGTGATTCCAATCCCATAAGTAATCATCATTGTCGGAAGGTTTTCTCCATTTGTTGCAAATAAACATGCCAAAGCGCCAAACATGATAGGAATTTTATTCTGCCACTTCATCGTAATTAATAAATGAATCACAACCATCGCTATAGTTCCAAGACCACCGTATAACAGATTTGTCAATGGTACCGATAATCCCTGCCTGGGTCCCAGTGCATATACATACAGGAAAAAATAAGCCCATAAAATTCCGATTGCCATAGATCCCAGATAGGTTGGGAGGTCTTTTATTCTGGCGTTTGCATTGGCTGTAATCGGAAAACCGATAAAGGCCATCCACATAGGCGCTGTAAACCCCATGCCTAAACGATAAGTCATGTAAAACAAACCACTTGAAGCACCTATAAAGATTCCCTGCGCGATCAAGGATTTAACCTGAACTTTCATTGTAATCTCCTTTCTTTATGAGAGTCAGGCGTTTGTGAAATGCCTGAAATCATATCATCCATGTTAATCAGATACGGGCAATTACTTCTATCTCCAGTAATGAACCAAGCTTCATATCCCCTGCTGTGATTGCAGTTCGTGCAGGTCTGTTATCTTCCATGTACAGGGCATACACTTCATTCATTCCTGCCCAATCATTCCGGTTGCGTAATAGAACCGTAGCTTTTACGACTTTACTTAAGCCGGAGCCCTCAGCCTCCAAAGTGGCCTTGAGGTTTTTCATCACCTGATGTGTTTGTTCTATAATTCCACCCTCAACTTTATTTCCATTTTCATCAAGAGGGAGATGACCTGATGTAAAAATCAGATTATCCGCCCTTACTGCCGAAGAATATGGGGCAGGAACTGGTTTACGTAATTCCATTTTGCCATTCACTCCTTTCTCCAACTTCATTTTCTATAAAATAAATGTATCCTCCACTTTTAAAACTTCAGCCTTCACTCCTGGAATCTGTTCGGAGACATCGCGGGCGAACTGCTCCGGATTCGCTTTAATCAGTGGGAAGGTATTATAGTGGAACGGGATAACAATTGGTGCACCTACAAGTCTCGCGGCTTCCACGGCATCCACCTGATCCATTGTGTAGAATCCCCCAATAGGAATAAAGGCTAAATCCAGGTGATATCTTTTTTGGGGAAGGGCTAAATCTGAGAATAATGCAGTATCACCCAAATCATAGATGGTTTTTCCGCCAAAATGAACAATCACTCCTGCAGGTGCAGATACATTTCCCTTTTGAGATACCGAACTATGTACTGCCTGAACTAATTTCACCCATCCGCCTTCAAATTCTGCAGTTCCGCCAATGCCGGGACCAACAACATCTGTCAGGCCTTCCGCCTCCATTTCATAAGAAAGCTCTGTCTGTGCAATCACTTTTGCTCCGGTGCGTTTTGCAATATTTACCGCATCGCCGACATGGTCAAAATGCCCATGTGTAAGAATGATAACATCTGCTTTTACATCTTTCCAATTTAGATTAGATACTGGATTTTCATCAATCCATGGATCAATCAGTACAACTCGTCCTTCATCTTCCAGACGAATCCCTGCCTGTCCTAACCATTGTATTTTCATGATATCCCTCCTTACTTCTTCATTTTACCTTTTCAAGATCTGTTATATTATTGAGAATTTGCACCGCCATCAATCAATATTGCCGCCCCGGTCATATGTCTTGCATCATCGCTTGCAAGAAAAATTGCTGCCGGTGCAATTCTTGCCGGGTCCGGAAGAATGCTTTCACCCGCATTACGCAGTACAGTAACAGATTCCCAGGCTTCCTGAGCGCCTGCCGCCCTATAATCACTGTTGAACTCTGTTTCTACAGCTCCGGGCGCCATCATATTTACACGAATGCCATAAGGTCCCAGTTCCGCCGCCGCCGCTTTTGTGAAAGCTGCAACAGCACCTTTGGAAGCGCAATAGAGAGTAGCATCAGGTGCACCAACAAACGCAAGATTAGAAGCGAATAATACAATTGGACCACCGCGTTTTGTCGCGCGCCAGCGTTTTGAACACTCTCGTGTCAGCAAGAATGCACCTTTTGCATTTACCGACATAATTTTATCAAAATCTTCACTCATCAGATCTTCGATTTTTTTAAAACGCGTAATACCAGCGGTATCAATTAAAGCATCAATCGGTTCGCTTTCGTCAAAGACACGTTCTACTTCTTTCTGACTGGAAATATCAGCCTGGATGAAATAATTTTTTTCCCCGAGATTGTTGCAAAAATCTTCTGCTGACATATTGTTATCTCTGGAATTTGTCCGGATATCGACAATCGTTACTACTCCGCCTTCTTCAACGAGCCCTTCAACAATTGCCCTTCCGATACCCGAGAGCCCCCCGGCTACCATCACTCGCTTATTTACAAAACGTCCCTTTGCAGATTTACCCATCTTATCCTCCTGTCCCATCATTATATGGTTTTTATTTTATTTGTTCTGGAAGAACCCAGCCAAGTGTCCTGGCGAAGCGTTCAAAATTTTCTCCAAGAAATCCATTGAGGTGTTCTTCTGTAATCTTTGCGCGCCCTTCCTGATTATACGAAGGAAGTGTACGAAGAGCAGCAATCGAAGCTTCCGGTGTACTCCAGGGTGAATCTGTACCCCAGAATATCTTATCTGTAACATTCTTATCAACCGCATAGGATAATTCATCCCATAATACCCGAATTCCACCACCATAGCCATCTCCATCACGGCCAGAAATATCTGCATACACATTCTGATGTTTGCGCATTAAATTCAGCGCATCAACTCCGTTTGGAAAATCAACCCCAAGATGTGCAATGATTACATAAAGTTCTGGGAATGTGCGGCAGATACCATCCAGAATATTTACCGATTCATACGCCGCCACCGCCTGCGGATTTACAGTTGTACCCATGTGGAACAGTACGGGTACTTTATGTGCTGCACAATATTCAAATACTGGACGGGCACGAAGATCATTTGGATCAAAGTCCTGATAGTTTGGCGCAAGTTTCAGGCCTTTTAATCCTAAAATTTCAACCGCGTATTTCAGCTCATCAACCGCATTTACTTCAATTGGGTCTACAGATGCAAAGCCAATTGCACGTCCGGGAAAGCGGGCACATTGCTCTGCAACATAATCGTTCGTGACATGCAGCTTCATATTTCGTTTGGCTGCAAATCCCAGGAATACAGACAAAGAAACTCCCGCTTTATCCATTTCTTTTATCAAGTTTTCGGTGTCGATATCAAATGCTTCCACCGGCATACCAAAGGGTTCAAACCATGGCCTGATATAGTCTGGCTCCCATTGGCTGCGCTTAGCTACATGAACATGTGTATCTATAATTCTCATATTTACCTCCTTAGACAGGGGGAAGATCTTTCCAGTTTCAGAACTTCCCGTCCCGCAAATATGTAAATCGTATTCTGGATTTTAAGGATCTTCTATAATTCAAAATACATTAATCTGGCAGAGCTACCATAACATCTAACTCAAATAAACAATCTGGTCTGTAAAGACCTGTGATAATACTGGAAGTACATGCAGGCGGCATATCACAAACTGAAGGATAGAATTTATCACGCTCAACAACGTAACGTGGAAAATCCTCTTCCCTTGTAAGATAGCCGCGGCAGAAAACAACATCATCCCAGTCTGCACCCAGGCTTTTTAACGCAGTTGTTACATTTTTATGAGTAAGAGCGACCTGTTCTTCGAATGTGCCCTGAAGTTGTTCTCCGTTCTCGTCGATTGCTACCATTCCGCCAAGCAGAGCAATGCGGTGGCCAGGCTGTATAATTGCAGCCATAGAATATGCCGCTGTTGGTTCATAAACTTCCTTTGGATTCAGTTTAATGTTTGTTTTGGTCATTAATTTTTCTCCTTTTTTTGTTATTTTAAATAATTGAATCTATTTCGTGAATGCATTCAAAAAATATTCGTTTATTATTTATAGTTAAATTATATTGGAATAATTTTCAGATATCAAACAGAAGAATGATTGACTTATATCAACAATTTGGTTGATGTTTATTGACATTATTTTATGATTCGCTATATAATGCGCTTAAAATAAATATTTTTTAGGAGGAAAATCGATGAGTCCCAGGCAATTATTGTATTTTATGGAAGTATATAAATTAAAAAGCATTACAAAAGCAGCCGAGGTTCTTATGATTTCTACACAAGGACTGAGTAAAACGATTATTAATCTGGAAAAAGAATTAAACTTAAAATTATTTAACAGAGATGGAAATATACTGATACCGACAACTAATGCAACGACCTTATTGCCTTATGCACAAAGAATAATTGACTCATATAATCAAATAGAAAATTTGGCTCATGGGAAATATCAACTGAAAATATGTACGATTGATAATGCATTTAATTATTTCGATATACATTTTTTGTCAGACTATTATGCTGAAAATCCAAATGTGTTAATTGACATTACAGAGACTTCCAATGAAATCGCGATTTCTCAATTGCGTTCAAACGACTGTGAACTTGCGATCGTACAGTTTCCAAATGAATATCCTTCCGTTAAAAAGGACTTGTTGTTTCGAAGCAGATTTTGTATGGTTATTCATAATGAGAATCCTCTGTCCAGGCTAAAGATATTTCATGATCATGATTGGGATGGGCAAAAGATTGGAGGACGCGGAAGCGGAGCCATATTATTTGAATCCTATTTACAGAAACTGTATAATCAGGGTTACCATCCTGTAATGAAGTTCCAAAGTAACAATGATAAACTTGTAATATCTATGGCAGAGGATAACCAGCTAATAGCCTGTGTAAGTGAGCTGGCATTGAAAAGTTATTACAGCGAGGTTACGACTGTCGTTCCTCTTGAAAGAAAAGCTGACGATATTAATTATCTGGCCTACAACAGTATGCATCCTTTATCTCCACAGGCAATGAACTTTCGGCAATATATTTTAGATAATATAAATTTTTTATCCTGAGCAGAGCAGTTTCTGCTGTTTAAATTCTCACGTTTGTCCACTTTTATATTTCTCCTGTTAAGTTTTGTGATCCAAAGAGGTCCTCTGAAATTTACTTCCCAATGTGTAACATAATCCTGAATATTTAATATTATAGAACCAGGAAAGAAAGTTTCCTTATCCTAAAATTTATGACAAGGCGGTAGCGCTTATGAAGAAGGAAACCTGTTTAAACGATATACAGCCGGGGCAGAAAGCAGTGGTCAGGGAGCTGAAGGCAGATGGCAGCATCCACAGGCGTCTTCTGGACATTGGTCTTGTAAGAGGAACAAAAGTTGAATGCGTAGGGAAAAGTCCCGGAGGAGATCCGGGGGCATTTTTAATCCGCGGCGCGGTCATCGCGATCCGATCGGAAGACTGTGGAAATATTCTCGTTCAAATGATGGAAGGTGCCTGAGATGGGGCGCGAAAAAGTGATTGCCATAGCAGGTAATCCAAACGTAGGAAAGAGTACCGTTTTCAACAGTCTGACAAATCTGCACCAGCACACGGGAAACTGGCCGGGGAAGACAGTCACAAATGCCTCCGGACACTGTGAGACGAAAGAATATTCTTATAAAATGGTGGATATACCGGGGACGTACTCGCTGCTGGCCCACTCCGCGGAAGAGGAGGCGGCCAGGGATTTTATCTGCTTTGGAGATGCGGATGCGGTAGTTGTAGTCTGTGACGCAGTCTGCCTGGAGCGGAATCTCAACCTTGTGCTTCAGATACTGGAAATTACCAGAAAAGTGATTGTCTGTGTGAATCTTCTGGATGAAGCGGAGAAAAAAGGGATCTATGTGGATCTGGATATCCTTTCCCGGGAGCTGGGCGTACCTGTGATCGGTATGGTGGCGCGGGAAGGAAAGGGCAGGGAGCAGCTGCTGGAGACAATGGATGATATGATGCGAGGCGCTGAAAAGGTAAGGCAGGAACTTCAGGCATCCTCTGTAAGCTGCCCGGCCGGAACCGGATATGTGATTCCATACTGTGGCGTCCTGGAAAAAGCTATTGGGGTGGTGGAGTCTGCGGTCGATGTAGTATTGGAGGGGATACAGATGCCGTGTGCCTCCTCATGCAACGGATGTCTGAACAGCAGATGGCTTTCCCTGCGGCTGCTGGATTACGACAAAGCGCTGGGGGAAAGCATCCGCAGATACCTGCAGCGGGATATCTGCCGGGAGCACTGCCTGAAGGAAGCACTGCCGGAGGCACAAAAATTACTGCAGAAAAATCATATAGATAAGAAGAGGCTGGAGGAAGAGATTGTCTCTTCTGTGATGTATATTGCAGAGCGGATCTGCGAAAAAGCGGTCACCTGCACAAAGGAGCATTCTGACAGCAGGGACCGGAAAATCGACAGTATCCTTACTAGCAGAAGGGCGGGATATCCGCTTATGGCGGCCCTTTTGATGGCAGTACTGTGGATGACAATAACCGGGGCAAACTATCCTTCAGAACTTCTGGCAAAGGGACTGTTCTGGGTACAGGACAGACTGACAGAGCTGTTTCAGTTTATGGGGGCTCCATCCTGGCTCCATGGCATGTTGGTTCTGGGAGTTTACCGGGTGCTGGCATGGGTGATATCCGTTATGCTTCCGCCTATGGCAATATTTTTCCCTCTGTTTACACTGCTGGAGGATGCGGGATATCTTCCCAGAATAGCTTATAATCTGGATAAACCATTCAAAAAATGCTGTGCCTGTGGAAAACAGGCGCTGACCATGTGCATGGGCTTCGGATGCAATGCTGCCGGTGTCGTAGGGTGCAGGATCATAGACTCTCCGAGAGAGCGGATGATTGCCATCCTTACAAACAGTTTTGTCCCCTGTAATGGCCGTTTTCCAACTCTGATTGCAATTATTACCATGTTTTTTGCAGGCATTTCAGGCGGAGTGGGGGGATCCCTTTTATCTGCATTTTTGCTTACCACATTTATACTGCTTGGTGTGGGCATGACATTTCTGGTTTCCTGGCTTTTGTCAAAAACCGTGCTGAAAGGTGTGCCGTCTTCATTTACACTGGAACTTCCGCCATACCGCAGGCCCCAGGTGGGCAAAGTGATTGTAAGGTCTATCTTCGACAGAACACTGTTTGTACTGGGCCGTGCAATTGTGGTGGCTGCTCCCGCAGGCCTGTTTATATGGGCTGCAGCAAATATTAACGTGGGGGATATGAGCCTTCTGAACTATTGTGCATCCATGCTGGACCCATTTGCGAAAATGCTGGGGCTTGACGGCGTTATTCTGATTGCCTTTATCCTCGGACTTCCGGCGAATGAGATTGTGGTTCCTATCATAATTATGGCCTATATGGCGCAGGGGAGTCTTGTGGAATTCGACAGTCTTGCAGAAATGAAGAACCTGTTTGTAAATCATGGCTGGACCTGGCTTACGGCAGTGTGTACAATGCTCTTTTCCCTCATGCACTGGCCGTGCTCCACAACACTGCTGACAATTAAAAAAGAGACGGGAAGCTGGAAGTGGACTCTGGCAGCGCTGGTCATACCGACAGGGGCGGGGATTCTGGTATGTTTCATCGTTGCTCAGGTGGGAAGGCAGTTTTTGTAAAAATAAAATTAAAGGTGGAGAAGGAAACCGCCAGAACTGTGAAAAAGAATGCTGCCGGGACAGAAAGGCAGCATTCTTTTTTAGTTTTATAGGAAAGTTATCAGGGAATAATAAATCCCTGTACAGACCTTCCTAAAAAGGCGAACAATTGTGCAGCGAAAAGTGTATCAATATTGTAATTATGTTCTGTCGATGCTATGGTAACTTTAGACTATTTGTACAGGAGGAAAGACCATGGGAAAACAGATGTTAGCAGGTATTGATGTGGGAACCACAGGCGTCAAGGTGATACTTTTTGATATGCAGGGCACCATAATGGGAAGTGCGTATGAAGAATATAAATGTATGTATCTGAAAACGGGATGGGTGGAGCAGGACCCGGATATGCTCATCCAGGCAGTATACCGGACATGCCGCGCAGCAATCTGCAGTACAGCAGTGAATGTATGTGATATTCAGAGTGTCAGTGTATCGGCGCAGAGAAGCTGTGCAGTACTGATGTCACAGGCCGGGACTCCGTTGAAAATGATTTCCTGGCTGGATAACCGTGCTGTGGATGAGGTGAAGGAAATTGAGGAGGCTTTCGGGGCAGAACGTTTTTACGAGATAACAGGCCTGCCGCTATGTGCCACATGGATATTGCCGAAGCTGCTTCATGTGCGTAAGAATCAGCCTGAATTGTGGAAGAAGGTGCACAAAGTATGCCAGCTGCAGGACCTGATTCTGCGGGCACTGGGAGTGGACGGCTATTACGGAAACGAGCCGGAGGCGGGATTCTGGGGGCTTTGGGATAACCAGAAGCTGTGCTTCCATGAGGCTTTGCTGCAGACGTTTTCCATCAGCCCTTCTTTGCTTCCAGAGATCCGGCAGGTGGGAGAGCTGGTTGGGCGGATCACGGAAAAAACTTCCGCACTGACGGGATTTGCGGAGGGAATGCCAATCTGTGTGGGAATCGGAGATCAGAACAGCGCGGCAGTTGGGGCTGGGATTGTTACACCCGGCGCGGTATCCGTTTCTCTGGGGACCGGAGGGCTGGCAACGGCACTGCTCCAGGACTGCTATCGGGATCCGAAGGGACAGGCAATGGTGACCAGCCATGCGATTCATGGCATGTGGACATTCGAGGGCCTTCAGAATGCGGCGGCAGGTGTATACCGCTGGTTTCGGGATGAGATTGCCGCTTTAGAAAAACAAAATGCAGAACAAAACGGTGGTAACGCATATGATGCGCTGAACCAGATGATTAGTTCGGTGCCCGCGGGGGCAAAAGGCCTGCTCATGCTGCCCTACTTTGCAGGCAGCGCAGCTCCGCGTTGGGATGCATCGGCCCGCGGAGGATTTATCGGACTTACACTGTCCCATGACCGTGCATGTATGGCACGCGCGTGTGTAGAGGGAATTACACTGGAACAAAAGGATATTCTGCGCAGTCTTCCGAGTATGGGACAGGAATTTTCCTATGTAAGGATTGTCGGCGGGGCAACCCGGTCCGAAGTTTGGAATCAGATCCAGGCTGATGTCTACAATCTGCCCTGCGAGACTCTGGAGGTCAGCGATGCCGCCGCGTTGGGCGCAGCCATAAGCGCCGGGGCGGGAGTGGGGGCGTTTAAATCCATTGGGCAGGGCGCCAGGGAGATGGTGCATGTCCGTCGGCGTTATGAACCGGACCCGGAGCAGGCCGCCATATATGAAAAGCTTTATGCGGTGTATTGCAATACCTGCGAGGCACTTACAGGCGCAAAGGTTTTTCGGGATCTGGCCCAATTTTAAAACAAACTAAAAAGAAGCAGGCCGCACCGGTCATATTGCCGGTGCGGCCTGCCTTTCTGCTATAAATGGAGCTATAATATCTGCTCAGCCGTGAGCAGAGAAATCGCGGCGATCTCATCAATAATCAGGGCGTTGATATGGCGTCCCCGCAGCGCAGCCAGAATTGGCTGTGTTTTTTTATGTCCGGCGCACAGACCGACGACAGTCGGGATCTGATGCAGTTCTTCCATAGTTACCCCTACCACCCGGTTGCTCAGAAATGTATCTGGTTCTGAACCGTCTTCCATAAGCTGGTGCCCGCAGATGTCGCAGACCAGACCGAGTTCGCCGAGCCTTCTGGCTTCGTTCTCTTCAATGTAATTGGCACGGTAGGCAATAGAGTCCTTGTAGTAGGAACTGCCCAGGCCGACAAACGCGATATCCAGGGAGTGAATCTGACGGAAATGTTCAAGGATAGCCGGTTCTTTCATCAGAAGATCCCTGAGTGCCGGGTCACTTACAATCAGGGGAGCCTGGAGAATACTGTGATTGCATTGAAGCTTGTGGGCAATCACTTTGACCAGTTCACGGGCATCAATATTCAGATTCTGGCTGTATGTACCGCCCACCAGCTGCACCACCATTGCATTTGGAAAAGAGGTTCTGGCCTGGAATTCACGGGTAAAGGCGCACAGAGTCGTACCCCAGGAGATGCCTATTTTTGTATGTTCCTGCATATTGGAATTCAGGTAATCGGAAGCAGCGCGCCCCACATTTACCTTTGTGGCTTCTTCGTTGACGGCACTGGGAACGACACTCACAAAACGCAGGTTAAAATGCTTTTTCAGCTTATCCGCATTCTGTTCCAGGGACATGCGGGGGTCCCGTATAGTGATCTGTACAATGTTCAGCTGGCGTGCCTCTGTGAGAAGACGCGAGACTTTGGGGCGCGAAATATTCATCAGATGGGCAATCTCCTGCTGTGACATGTTCCCGTAATAGTATAATTTGGCAGCCTTAATAATATCCTTTCGTTTTTGACTGTGCTCCATAATAAAATTCCTCCTTCAGCCCTGAGTATATCAGTGCATTTATGCTTTTTTTCTTATAAATCATGTGTAAACAACTGCTCATTGTCTATATTATACACATAACTGAACATATGTGCAATATTAAGTATCGGAAATATTGACTTATGTTCAAGTGAATGCTAATATGAAAAAAACGAAGAAAGCTGTTTAAGAAAGGAGTAGTTATTATGAATAGCAGGGAACGAGTCAGGGCTGTTCTGAGGCGTGAGATACCGGATCGGGTACCGATGGATCTGTGGGGAACCGACAGCCGTATGAATACCGAGTTTTACGAAATAGCTGCCAAATATCTGGGATACACAGAATTGGGGGAACGTATTCGTCCGGGGTCAACCTCAGAATATGAAGATTACCGCATCAGCGATCTGATCGGTTCAGATTTTCGTCATATCAACATCGGGAAGCCGGATGGTTTTAAAAGTTATAAAGACGATGACGGCAATATTATCGATGAGTGGGGCGTAGGGCGTAAGCTGATTGGAATTCATCCCTCCTTGTCATACCATCCCCTGGCCGATGCAGAGATTGAGGATCTGGAAACATATCACTGGCCGGTTATGAGAGATGAGGGAAGAGTGAGGGGACTGCGTGAGCGCGCGGCAGACTGGTATGAGAATACAGATTTTGCTATTACTGCTACCTCAGCCACATCGGGAACTATTTTTGAAATGTGCCAGTATCTCAGGGGAATCGAACAGTTCCTGGTTGATATGTATGAAGATCCCGATTTTGCAATGGCTCTGATCAACAAAGTGACGGATCTTCTGATTGAGCTGAATGTATGGTATCTGGAAGCGGTTGGGCCATATATTGAATGGCTGGAGTTTTCTTCGGATTTTGGCACGCAGAATGCACCTTTTATGTCACCGGACTTATTTGAAGAATTTATGCTGGAGCCTCACAGAAGATTGTTTGACGCCTGCAGAAAAGCGGCTCCTAATATTAAGATTTTCCTGCACAGCTGCGGAAGCGTTAAGCTGCTGATGCCGCATTTTATCGAAATGGGGGTGGATATCCAGAGTGCACTGCAGCCGCTGGCAAAGGACATGGATTCTGCAGAATTGAAGAAGGAATTCGGAGACCGGCTGATCTTCCACGGCGGAGTGGATATCCAGCAGGCTTTGCCGGGAACAAAGGAAGATACGGAGAAGGATGTGAAGAAACGTCTGGATGCTTTTGCAAAGGACGGCGGCTATATTCTTTCACCATCCAATCACTTCCAGACAGATGTGCCGGTTGAAAATTTCTTACATATGTACGAAGTCGGCAGGAGTTACGGGATTTATCCCATTGGCAGTCATCAATAATAAAAATGTTCAGAGAGGAGAAACATTATGGCTGAGAGTAAACTGATTCTTTGTGTATGCGGCGGCGGAATTAATACGTCACTCAACGCAAAAAACAAAATCAAAGAGTATCTGGAGTCCGAGAATGTACAGGATATTGAGGTGATTCATGCGATGATCGGAGACATTAACCCATACAATGGCCGCAAAAATATGGTGGTCGTATGGATGACGCAGATTGATCCTAATTTTAATGCCCCGGGCATCCAGGGGATGAGCTTTGTCATCGGCTCCAAGAAAACAAAGCTGCAGCTCTGTGCACAGATACTTGACAAAATGAACGAGATATATGAAGGATAACCGTTGACAATGATATTCAAATAGAGAAAGGAATGGGGATATGGAAAATATAGTAGCACAGGTTTCCGGTGTTTTGTCTAACCTGGGAAGCTCTGTTTTGGTCATGGCAGTACTGTTTATTCTGGGTCTTGTATTTCGGGCCGGCTTTTCAAAGAGCCTCCGCGGCGGCATTTATGCAGGCATCGGACTGGCGGGGCTGAATGTAATCGTCAATGCGGCGATTGCGCAGCTGACACCCGCAATACAGGCATTTTCGGACCGGTTTGATACGAATCTCGATGTGGCAGATCTGGGGTGGGGAAGCTCCGGAATCGCATTTGCATGGCCTGGCCTTGCACTGGTTATTCTTGGAATTCTTGCCGTTAATGCACTGATGATCGTGCTGAAGCTTACAAAGACGATGTGGACGGATATCTGGAGCATCTGGCACGGCAATGTGGTGGGCGGTTTCGTTTGGGCGGCTACCGGAGGCAATATTACGCTGGGTGTCCTGGCGGGTGTGCTGTTTCTTGCGGTCGGTTCCATCATTGCAGACTGGACAGCCAAGGATTACCAGGAATTCAATGGGATGCCGGGAATTGCTGTTCCGTGTACCGTGAATCTGATCGGACTTGTGGCAAAACCATTTAATACATTGATAGAAAAAATACCGGGCCTGAGAGATATAGATGCCTCCCCTGAAAACACGCGTAAAAGGATGGGCGTTTTCGGTGAACTTGGTGTCATGGGTGTTGTGATCGGGATTCTTATCGGGATTATGGCCGGCTACCAGTACGGGGCGGTTCTGAACCTGGGCTTCCAGATTGGTGTTCTGATGGTATTTCTGCCGAAGACAGTTTCTGTGTTATGCGAAGGCGTAATACCTGTTGCCAATGCGATCACTGAATTTGTCCAGGAAAAGTTCGAGGGACGGGAACTGTATGTGGGCGTGGACTGCGCAGCATTGCTTGGACATCCGTCCGTTATGGCGGCGGCAGTAATCCTGTATCCTCTTATTATAATACTGGCAATGGTACTGCCGGGAAATGCACTGCTTCCGATTGCGTCTCTGGCGCTGATCCCATACTGGTGCGGAGCCTGCGCAGCACAGCTCAAAGGGAATGTCTTCCGTATTGTGCTGTTCCTACTGGTATGGTCGATACCTGTATTTTATATCGCTTCGGCCATGGCACCTATCCATACAGAGACTATGGGAATGCTCGGACTGGCAGACGCGTCTATCCAGAATTCCAGCCTTGATATGGGTGGTGATCCTCTGGGCGGGCTGATTGTATGGCTGTTCAATCTGATTGGATAACAGATTCAAAACTGGAGGATGAAATGATTGTATTAGATGAAAATAATATTCTGCTGGACTGCAGTGCCGAGTCCAGTGAACAGGCGATCCGCCTGGCTGCGGACTGCCTGTACAGAAATGGATACATAGGTACACAATATGTGGAAGATGTACTGGAAAGGGAAAAGTCTTATCCCACCGGGCTGCCGACAGATGACGTGATTACAGCGCTGCCCCATGCCAAGAGCGGGGATGTGCTGCGGACCGGAGTAAGTGCAGTTCGCCTTCTCAGCCCCGTTGAGTTTGGCAACATGGCGGACAGCGATGAGAAGCTTCCGGCAGAGCTGATATTTATGCTTGCAAATGCTTCCGGAGCGGATTCACATCTTGAGGATTTGCAGGAACTGATGGAGTGCTTTTCACGCGTGGGCCTGTTGAGGGATCTGAAGGTGGCGGAAACACCGGCAGAATTTGCCCGGATATTTGCTGCCTGGGAGACATATCCGGAGTCATAGTGAGGGAAAGGGGGACATTTTGTGAAAAAAGTACTGATCGCGGGCGGCCTGTGTGGTACAACTATGCTGGTCGCAGCAGATAAGATAGAGGCCCGCTGTGCTGCGGCAGGAGTGATGGTGGCGGTTACGATCCAGAACCTGTGGGAGACGTCTTATGTCCGCCCGGGCTACGATCTGATCATTGAGATGTTCCCCTATTTTGAGGATGTGCAGTGTCCTGTCATAAGCGGCAAACCGTTTATAAACCATGTGGGTGAAAAGGAGTTGCTCGGCAGCATTGCCGGCTTATTATGTATGGAGGCGAGCGCATGATTTATGCAGATTACGCGGCTGCAACGCCGCTGGATCCTATGGTATCAGAACAAATGCTGCCCTACCTGACGGAGTATTTTTATAATCCGTCGGCGCTGTATCCTCAGGCGCGGCAGGTTCATGGGGCGGTGGAGCGGGCAAGAGGACAGGCAGCAGATCTGATCGGAGCTCCCGCAGAGAGGATTATTTTTACATCCGGCGGCACGGAGGGCGATAACCTGGCTGTTCTGGGTACGGCCCTGCATGCAGGCCAGCATAAGCGTCACCTGATAACAAGCTCCATTGAACATCACGCACTCCTGGAAACCTGCGTATGGCTGGAGCAGAGAGGTTTTCGGGTTACCCGTCTGCCGGTTGACTCACGGGGACTTGTAGATCCCCACGATCTGCAGGCGGCAATGACAGAGGATACATTTCTGGTATCCATCATGTGGGTGAATAATGAACTGGGAACCATACAGGACATTCCTGAGCTGGCGCGTATTGCACATGCGGGAGGGGCCTGGTTCCATACCGATGCCGTGCAGGCCGTGACGACGCAGGAGATTGATGTTGAGGCGGCAGGGATTGATCTGCTGACGCTGTCCTCACATAAATTCTATGGCCCGAAAGGTGCGGGTGCTCTGTACGTGCGGGAAGGTGTGCCGCTATGTCCGATGCAGCACGGCGGGCAGCAGGAGCATCAGCTGCGGGGTGGAACAGAAAATGTGCCGGCACTTATCGGTATGGGTGCGGCGGCACAGCGTCTGAAAGAACGTGCAGAAGCGATGAGAGCCGATATGAAACGGTGGAAAACCCGGATCATTCAGGAACTGGCAGTGGTGGATGGAATCCGCATTGACAGTCCCCTGGATTGCAGTGCGGATTCCATTCTTCATCTGTCCTTTTATGGAATAGAGGCAGAGGGGATGCTATTCTGGCTTGCAAGGGCGGGGATTCAGGTTTCTATGGGATCAGCGTGCAATTCGCAGAGTGTGGAACCGTCCCATGTAGTAAGGGCTATCGGGCTTTCGGAAGAATTGGCCCGGGGCGGTATCAGACTCTCACTGGGATGCGGACTGACAGATGAAAAGGTTGGAGAATTAATTAAAGGATTGAAAGAAACGGCCAGACGCCTGCGAAGTGCAGACGGGCTGATGAATGAATAAGGAAACAGGAGGAAGATATAGAATGTTAGTAAACACAAAGAAAATGCTGGAGAATGCAAGGCAGGGAACCTATGCCCTGCCGGCCCCGGATTTTGTTGACCTTGACTCGGCACGTGTATTTGTTAAAACTGCGGAAAGGCTGCAGAAACCGCTGATTCTTTCTTATGCACAGGCGTTGGAGAATATGCTGTCACTGGAGGAGGCCGCAGCGATTGGATGTCTGCTGGGCAGAGAGTCCAGTGTACCGGTGGCTCTTCATCTTGATCATGGGATGGACCGGGAATTTATCGGGCGTGCAATTGAACTGGGATTCACCTCGGTCATGATTGATGCGTCAGACAAGAGTTTTGAGGAAAATGTGCGGTGCACAAGTGAGATCGTGCGGCTTGCGCATGACAGTAATGTGACGGTGGAAGCGGAGATCGGGCATGTGGGGCAGGGGGATAATTTTGCTTCATTCGAGAATTCCGAATCTGTTTATACAATGCCTGAGGAGGCCGCAGAATTTGTGGCTCAGACGGAGGTGGATTCACTGGCGGTTTCTATCGGTACGGTACACGGTATATATAAAAATCTGGAAAGTCCTGTGCTGAGCTTTGACTGTCTGCATAAGCTGGCGGAGAAGATTCAGGTTCCGCTGGTGCTTCACGGCGGTTCCGGTACCGGGGATGACAATCTGCACCGGTGTGCGGTTGAGGGGATCTCTAAAATCAATATATTTACAGACTTTCTGACGGCAGCTATGGAGCAGATCCAGAAAGATTCCGCGGCAGATTATCTTGCAGTTAAGCGGGCGGCCAACAGGGGAATGGCAGATGTATTAGAACATTACTATTCTGTGTTTGCCGGGAACTGAGGGGGAGAATGATGGAAAAGTATAGAATACGGACACCGTTTTTTGTTATAAACCCCAAGGCATACGTCTATGGGGAACAGGCGCTGGAACTGGCGCGGTATGCAGATAAGCTGGCAAAGCAGTATGATGTGGATATATTTTTTACCGGCCAGCTGGTGGATCTGCGGCTGATCAGCCAGGAAGCGGAACATCTGATTATTACAGCACAGCATATGGATGGTCTGCATCCGGGCAGCGGAATGGGGCATGTGCTGCCCGAGGCGCTGGCCGATATCGGCGTGAAGGCAACATTCCTCAATCATGCAGAGCATGCGATGCCGTTTGCACAGCTGGCAAAAGCGATGGCACGCGCCGATGAGCTGGGCATTCTGACGATCGTGTGCGCGGATACTGTGGAGGAGGCCAAAGCGCTGGCTATGCTGCATCCGGATATTATGGTCTGCGAGCCAACCTCTTTGATCGGAACCGGTACGGTCAGCGATCAGAATTATATGGCGGCCACAAATGAGGCAGTTAAAACGGTTTCCCCCGGGACGCTTGTTTTACAGGCAGCAGGAATCAGTACAGGTCAGGATGTGTATGGGGCAATTATGTCGGGGGCGGACGGTACGGGCGGTACCAGCGGCATCGTGGCGGCGCCGGACCCGTTTAAGGCTCTTGATGAGATGATTGAGGCTCTGGTACGGGCAAAAAATGACAGAAAGTGAGAGAGATTAATGAAAATTTACCAGGATACGATTATTGTACAGTCTAACGGTTCACGTCCTTCCTATCACAATGTGACAGAACAGGTGCGTGCCATCGCCGCAGCCAGCGGGATAGAGAATGGTATGTGCGTGGTGCAGTCACCGCATACGACGTGCTCGGTTATCTTTGAGGAATATGTTCATGATACGGATTTTAACGGGGATGAATTTCTGCAGGTTGATTTGAACCGCATACTGGACCGCATTATTCCGAGAGAAAGAACAGAGGATATGGAGTACCGGTATCCGGGTCCGAAACATCTGGACTTTTTGATGGGGCTGGACGACCCTCAGTATCCCTGTGACCCGGCAACAATACTGAATGGAGACGCTCATATCCGTGCCTCATTTTTCGGGGCCAGTGAAGCCTTTATCCTGCGGGAGGGCAGCCTGATGATCGGATCGGTGGGGTATATCTATTTTATTGACTGGGATCAGAACCGCTCACGGGAGCGCAAGTGTCATGTCATGATTATGGGAGAGTAGTACACTCAAAGGCCCCCGTAATATAAGCCCTGGGGGCGGATATTACGGGGGGCCAGTTTATTAAAGTTGATTTACCAGTTCCCGGGTAACCTTTTTGCCGACATAGTGATATTTCTTTCTCTTGATAAAGAAGAAAAAGAAGGAGAGCAGAAGTGTAACGCATTCTGCCGCGGGTACAGAGAGCCATACTCCGGTAACCCCCAGCAGTTCAGGCAGCAGCAGGATACTTACGACGATGAACACGAACGTGCGGGCAAATGAAATAATTGCGGACACAGGTCCGTCTGAAAATGCGGTAAACATGGAGGAGGCAAATATATTCATGCCTGCAAATATATAGTTGAATGAGAACAGAAAGAATCCTGTTCTGGCAATTTCATAGGTTGGTGAACCGGCAGGCGTAAAGATCTCCACGATATAAGGAGAAAAAGTCAGTGCGATTGCAGTTGCAATTATTGAGGATACAGAAACAAACCCGGTACATATTTTAAAGATCCTCTGCAAAAGCGGAATGTTTCCTCTCCCGTAATTATAGCTGATTACAGGAGCAACCCCCATGGAGAAACCGAAATACAGTGCGTTGAACAGAAACTGTCCGTAGAGCACGATTGTGATCGCGGCCACACCTGCTTCTCCCAGGAGCCGGAGCATTACGATGTTAAACAGGTAGGTAACCACTGCGGTGGAAATATTGGTGACCATCTCGGAAGAACCGTTGGAGCAGCTCTTGAGCAGGGTCGCCATGCTGAAGCGTGGTTTCACAATTCGCAGTGCATTTTTGCCGGATAAAAAGTACAGCAGTCCGGCAATAGCCGGGATGACCTGTCCGAGGCCGGTCGCCAGGGCAGCGCCCTGAATTCCCATGTTCAGAGGTCCCATGAATACATAGTCCAGTATCATATTAACAATACCCCCCAGTACAGTCAGGATCAGACCCAGATGAGGTTTGCCGGCTGTGACAAAGAATGTCTGGAAAAGCAGCTGCAGGATGCAGGCTGGTGCAAAAAACAGCAGGACACCGAGGTAGCCTTTACAGTTTGCCACCAGGATATCGGTTGAGCCTAACAGGCGTACCAGTGGTTCCAGAAATAAACTGCCAGCAGCCAATATAATAATACTGAGCAGCAGAGAAGTTGCAATAATCAAAGAGAGGTCCTGGTTGGCCTCTTTTTCTTTATGCTCTCCCAGCTTTTTGGCGATCAGAGCGCTCCCCCCGCTTGCAAACATGACACCAACTGCGATTATCAGGTTAATAACAGGAAAGACAATATTTGCGGAGGACAAAGCATTGCTCCCCACAAAACGGGAAATAAAAATCCCGTCTACTATCGTATATAAAGAAGTGAAAACCATCATAATCATAGTCGGGAGTGCGAATCTGAGCAGTGAAAAAAAACGGAAATCTTTAGCGATTGATAATGACATAATAAACATCCTTTCTATGAGTTTGTTTTATAGCACATGTTATGATAAAGTATAGGGTAACGCGATAGTCAAGCTAATATTGTAAAAATATTTAAAAAATATTAAAATTTATCATAAGGTTGTATTTTCATAGAACGGAGGCGGGAAATATGGAGAACAGCAGGACGTTAACGGCGGGGGAATTTGCTAAGATTGTGGGAGTTACAAAACATACTCTTTTCCATTATGATGAGATCGGACTCTTCAGCCCAGAGAGAAAAGGAAAAAACGGGTACCGCTACTATTCAATTGCGCAGATCGAGGTGTTTGACGTGATTTATACCTTAAAGGACCTGGATATGCCGTTGAGCGAGATCCGGGAATACCTGGATCGGAGATCGCCGGAGAATCTGCTTGAACTGCTGGATAAAGAACAGAAGATCGTAGAACAGAAGCAGAAAAGGCTGAAGAGAACAAAGGAATGGATTATGAAGAAACGGGAAGTGCTTCGGGAAGCGGCAGCGGTTGAAATCAGACAGATTGAGCTGATTGAGATGCCCGCATCCTATGCGGTTACAGCCAGGGTTAATTCGAACGATGAAAAGGTTTGGGCCATGGAAGCCGGAAAGCTTCTGAACATATGTGAATCTTTTGGTATCAAAGGTGTCTATGGAATCGGATACAAACAATCTCTGCATAATGTTATAGAAGAAATATATGATAATTATGAGTCTGCATATGTGGTGACAGATAAGAAAATTCCTGGTGCCAGTTGTGAGGAAAGGCCCGCGGGGACGTATCTGGCAGCTTACCATAAGGGGCACTGGGAAGAGCTTCCAAGTACTTACGGGCGGATGCTGGAGTATGCCAGGGAGAAGGGACTGGAGCTATGTGGGGACTGCTATGAGGATTACCTGCTGGACGGACTGACCCAAAAGTCCGAAGACGAGTATGTCACGCGGGTATCCTGCAGAACAGTCTCTCATAAAAATTAAAGTGCGGTTCCTTTTTTCGGCATCAAAAATTGTGAAGTATCTACGCCTTCCAGCTGAAGCAGCTGCACTTTTTTGCTGATGCCTCCGGCATAGCCAGTGAGACTCTTATTGGAACCTACAATGCGGTGACAGGGGATAATAATGGATATGGGGTTGTGCCCGACAGCCCCGCCCACGGCCTGTCCGGACATACTTGCTTTTCCCATACGTTCTGCCGCCCTGCGTCCGATTTCTCCATAGGTGGCGACTTCACCGTATGGGATCTCACAGAGGATGTCCCATACGATCCGGCGGAATTCACTTCCTGCGGGGGCAAGGGAAAGCTCTGAAACAGCCGGCTTTTTCCTGGAAAAATATCTGTCCAGCCAATCTTTGGCGGCGTTTAATACAGGGATATCTTTTCTTTCTTCCATGGCTTCGGGTGCAGTGGCTCTGAAGTATTTCTGGCCTTCTATCCACAGACCGATGAGGCTGGTATCGCTGCTGGCAAGCAGAAGATTTCCTACGGGGGACATATAACTGGTTGAGTAGTACATGTTGTTTCCTCCTAGTATTTTTTTATAATATATCTACATGTATGTAAATTTGAATAATCTAAATCATTAGCCTTGTAAATTGTAATTGTGCAACGGGACATTGCATAATTGATACAGTTCCTATTTGATTTCTTCAACTGTTGGCAAACTGTTTTACAAATCGTCTGGCAGGCTTGAATTCTAATTTATCGTTAAATTTAGTTTACTACATTAATGATAAATCGTTCATAGCCCTGCCAGTCTAATAAAACTACCAAAATTGAATTTTTAAATTCCACCACTCCAAAGGACTGTGAAGTTTACTTTTGCACAGTTGATATTTACTCTTTCATATAAAAATGGTATGTTTATCTCACTTTCTGACAGCAGTAGAAAGAAGAAAAGATATGAGTAAATCTATTCTGGTGATGACAGCATATATTCTGTCGGTTTTTTTAATACTTCATCAATCCCTACGGTAGCGGCGCCTAAAAGGACTAAATCCTGTGAATCTTCAATTAGCTTTATCTGGGGTTTACGGGTAAAGAATGACTGTCTTGATTCAAAAGCTTGGTTGATGCCTTCAAGTAAAATGTCTTCACCCAATGCAAGAATATCACTGATAACAACGATATCAGGATCAAAAACAGGCAATAGGGAAATCAAAGCATGTCCCAAATAAACCCCTGTTTCATGGACAATTTTAACAGCAAGTTCATCCTTTTGGCGCATCGCAGAAAAAAAGGACTGGGCAGAGAAACTTTTAAGCTGTTGTAATAAACTATTGGGATACTCCGGCAGTTGTTCTTTTGCAATTTGTTCAATTGAGCGAAAGCTGCAGTATGCATCCAGGCATCCCTTGCTTCCGCAGACGCATTTTCGTCCATTATAATCAATTGTAATATGCCCCAATTCACAAGAATGCCCCCGTTTGCCCGAAAAAATGTGCGAATCTTCTACTAAACCGCCGCCAACTCCTTCGCTGGCAAGAATGTGTAGTGTAATGAGTTTGTGATTGCAATTGGTGTAGAACCACCAGTAACCCAGTGCTCCTGCATCTGCATCATGTTCTATAAAAAGAGGAAGCGCAGTGTGTTCCTGCAGCTTTGCCCGAAGCGAATAGTAAATTCTCTTTTGGGGATCGTTGTTATAAGGCGGAAGCAGGATTGAACCTGTTTCCCTGTAATAAGGGCCGGGTACTGCCATACCGATGGCGACTATCTCGGGGTATTCACTGGTGAAGCTTCTGATCCCATCGATAATCATGTTTGTAATTGATTCAATGTTTTTCAAGTCCATACTTTCAAAAGGAATGGAAATAAGCTGTCCATATGCATTTCCTAAAAAATCATAAGCACATATTTTTAATCGCTGCCAGGATAATTTCACAGCCAATATTTTATACTTATCATAATTGATTGACAATCCGACAGAACGACGCCCCTTTTTACCGGCCACATATCCGGTTTCATAGACGGCCCCGTTTTCAATCAACGAATGAATAATTTTAGTTATAGATGCCTGGGTCAATCCCATATTCTGTCCCAAATCGGTCCGAGAGCAGCCTCTATTCTGAACAATGTAGCGCATTACCTGTGCCCGGTTCAAATCTAATAAATCGTCTAAGTTCTTTCCTGATTTTCCCATTTTCCTACTCCGTTCCATGATTTAAGATGTTACTTTGTTTTCAATACAATGATGCAATGTGATATTGCTTTCTAATATTTTATCCTGTAAGGAAATTAATGTCAACAAGATAAATGATATTAAGTAAAATATTTAACTTAGTTAAATGATTAAACGTTGAATATTGTAAGATATACACAATAAAAACATTTTGAAATAGGATATAATGTACAAAATAAATTTTATAGATTGACTAAATATCGCTCATATGATAGCATTTGAGTTACAAGAGTTAACGCAGTTAATAAATAGAGTTAAAAAAGGAGAAGAATGGTATGAAGAAAAAAATTGTTTCTGTTGTTATGGTGATGGCTCTGGGGATATCCTTGTTTGGATGCGGCAGTGATGGGAAAAGCGACAAGGCTGCAGCGGGGGACGGACAGAAAAGTGAAGCATCAAAAGATGCAGCTGAGGATGATACGTTTAATATTGTATTTATACCGAAAGGTGTGGCTGACTTCTGGAGTATTGTAGCAGGCGGCGTCGAGAAAGCAGCAGAAGATAATGGCATGGAGGCAAAGGTGATTTATCCCGATGAAGAGATTTCTGCCCGCCAGGTGGACACGATGTATGATGTAATTAATTCGAAACCAGATGCTATTATCCTGGCTCCATTGGATATGGATCCACTGGCAGTTGTTTGTGAGGCGGCAGCAGATGAAGGAATTTCGGTTATTTTAGTGGATACCCTGATTTCAAGTGACGATTATGTAAATGCATTTATGACGGATAATAAAGCTGCCGGTGCAGCAGCGGCGGAAGAAATGGCAAAGCAGTTAAATAAGAAAGGGAAGATACATATATTTGGAGGTTCAGCGGCAGCAACAAGTAATATTGCCAGGATTGAAGGGTTTACGGAATACATGGAAAAGAATTGCCCGGATATCGAAATTTTAGGATCTCTCTACAGTGATGCAGACATGGCACTGGCAACATCACAGACCATAGATGTAATTACGGCAAATCCAGACCTGGCAGGAATTTTTGCGGTAGATGAAGTCCGCAGTTCCGGATGCGGGGCAGCACTGACACAGTTAGGTAAGGAAAAAGATATTATTTTGGCTGGCTTTGATGCGAATGAAGATACGGTTCAGCTGATGGAGCAGGGCGTAATTAACTTTATGACGGTTCAACAGCCATATCAGATGGGATATATGGGATTTGAGTCAGCATTGAAAGCGTGCAAAGGCGAAGAACAGGCACATGAGGTCGTTGATACGGGATGTACGGTTGTCACACAGGAAAATATGCAGGAAGAAGACATGCAGCGTATACTGTTTCCACTCAAGTATATTGATTAAATCCTTCCTTAACCGGACGGGCTTGGGATTCTTGGAGGAGATAGTCTGAGTGCGTGCTGCACAGCGGACTGTCTCCGCAAATTAATAGGAGGATTCATCATGGCACCATTATTAAAAATGGAAAATATAAAAAAGACATTTCCAGGGGTGGCCGCACTGCAGAATTTTTCGCTGGAAGTGAATAGAGGAGAAGTCCATGCATTGGTAGGCGAGAATGGGGCGGGTAAATCAACATTGATTAAAATATTGTATGGGGTTTATCAGCCAAATGAGGGCAACATTTATATCGATGGGGAAAAGGTGACAATCACGAATGCATCTGAGGCAATGAAACATGGAATAGGTGTTGTTTTTCAGGAACTGAGTGTCTGCCCGCATCTGGATGTTGCTAATAATATTTTTCTTGGAAGGGTAAAAAATATATGTGGTATTACAGATGATAACTACATAGTAGAAGAGGCGCGTAAAATATTGCAGGATGTGGTGCATTTGGATATTGATCCGACGGCATTGGTTAAATATCTTTCAATAGCCGAACGACAGATGATTGAAATTTCCAGAGTTGTATCTCAGGGATGCAGGATCGTTGTATTTGATGAGCCTACATCATCGCTGACTGACATAGAAATCCGGCATCTGTTTGAAATTATCAGGGATCTGAAGAAGCGGGGAGTGGGAATTGTCTATATCTCCCACCGGATGGAAGAATTGGACGAACTGGCGGACTGCGTCACGGTCATGCGTGATGGGCAGCTTGTTCAGAGCATGAATTATAAGGATACAGATATAGATACCATAATTAAGCTCATGGTTGGAAGGGATATGAATGACATTTATCCGAAATACAAACGAAAAATAGGTGAGGTCATTTTTGAAGCGAACAATATTCGTTATAAAGACAAGCTGGATGTGGGTCATCTGGAAGTCCACGCAGGGGAGATACTGGGAATTGCCGGCCTTGTGGGGTCAGGACGGACAGAAACTATGAGGGCAATATTCGGGGTAGATCCAGTTGACACCAAACAAGTCTTTATTTGTGGAAAAGAGTGCAGTATGAAAAATCCGGAAAGTGCCATAGAGTCTGGATTTGTATATATGACAGAGGATCGTAAGGCAAATGGCGTCGCATTGGGGCTGGATATTCAGGATAACATTACAATGGCTTCCTATAAAAAATTTTCGAAAAAGGGAGTCATGAATGATAAATCTATCAGGGATAATGCAAAAGAATTTGTTGAAAAGCTGCAGATTAAGACACCAAATCTTCAGCAGAAAGTTGGAAACCTGAGCGGAGGAAACCAGCAAAAGGTTATTATTGCGAAGTGGCTTACCAGGAGGGCCAAAGTAATTGTATTTGATGAACCTACCAGGGGAATTGATGTCGGTGCAAAATATGAGATTTATAATATTATGAATGAATTATCAGACCAGGGATTAGCGATTATCATGATTTCTTCTGACTTGCCGGAAGTGCTCGGAATGAGCGATCGGGTGGTGGTATTCCGGAACGGCCGTGTTGCCGGGGAGCTGGATATTTCGGAAGCTGATTCAGAAAAAATCATGCGCCATGCAACCGGATTTGAAGAAATGGACTCGGAGGAAAGTTAAGATGAAAAACCTGACATTGAACAGCAAATATAAAAAATATTTAAATAATATGGGTACGTTAATAATTTTATTGGTGATTTTATTGGTGCTTTGGATCAGCACTCCGAGTTTCAGAAGCGCTGCAAACCTGACACAGACGCTCCTGTCAGCCTCCGTGTATATGCTGTTATCCATGGGGATGTCCTTCATAATCATTACCGGCGGTATTGATTTGTCACTTGGGGCAGTCGTTGGCCTGGCAGGAGGGCTGTTCTGTATCTTTCTTACCTGGAAAGAATCGTTGTTGTTTGCAATAGCAGGAACGATCCTGGTAGGTGTCGTATGCGGGGCGGTCAATGGTTTCATGATTACTAAAATGGAACTGATTCCTTTTATAGCTACTTTGGGCGGACAATGGATTTACAGAGGTATATTAAAATTGTTAAATGATGGGGCAACAATCACATTGCGCGGTGCCGTGAGTGAGAAAACTGTCAAGGCAGTAGATTTCATTGGAAACGGAAGAATTCTCGGGCTTCCAGTTCCGGTCTACATAGTATTTCTTTGTGCGGCGGGTTTAACATTTCTGCTGAAGAAAACAGTATTTGGACGTAATATCTATGCAATTGGAAGTAATGTTGAAGCGGCAAGGATGTCAGGCATTAATGTCGACCGCGTAAAGTTTCTGACCTATATGCTGGGTGGGGCACTGGCAGGCCTGGCAGGTATGATAATGACATGCCGTATGCTTTCTGCACAATCGAATACGGGGCAGAACTACGAATTTGAAGGCATTTTCGCAGCAGTGGTAGGCGGTGTATCCATGGCGGGCGGTGAAGGGTCTGTGATTGGGGCGTTAGTTGGAGCAGCTATTGTAGCAGTATTAAGAAACGGACTGAACCTGAATGGAATCAATTCATTCTGGCAGCAGGTAATCCTGGGAGTTCTGATTGTATTAGTCGTGTATGCGGACAAAAAAGAAGAGTATGTAACAGATAGCGTTTTATTCATTTAAATTAGGAGGAAAGACAGATGGAATTACAGCTTGCATTAGATTTAATTACAAAAGAAGAAGGTTTTGCGTTGGTAAAACAGGTATCAGAATACATAGATGTGGTTGAATTGGGGACTCCCTTTTCCTTTGTAAATCCTATTACGTCAATTAGGGAACTGAAAAAATCAGTGCCTGGTGTGAAAATCCTGGCCGATTTTAAGATTATGGATGGCGGCAGTGAAATTTCTACAATCGCGTTTGAAGCGGGGGCGGATATAACAACTGTATCGGCACGCACTTGGAACGGTACGATCGAACAGACAATTCATGCGGCACGTAAGGCGGGGAAACAGATACTGGTAGATTTAATGGGAGTTCCGGATCAGGAAATAGCCGCAAGGGCAAAAGAGGTAGACGGCCTTAAGCCGGATTATATCTGTGTCCATCGCGCGGTTTCAGTAGCGGGAAGCAGCAGCCCTGAAGAACCGCTGAGAATAGTAAAAGAAGTGGTCAAGAACGCACAGGTCGCAGTTGCGGGGGGGATTACTTGTGAAACCCTGCGGAAAGTGGTTCTTTACAAACCGGATCTGGTCATTGTAGGGGCGTCGATAGCAAATGCCGAGAACCCGTTAGAAGTAGCCAGGGAAATGAAAAAAATCATGGAGGAAGTATAAATGAATGCAGTTGACGTCAGTTTAGAGGAAATTCGGGCCCTGAAAGAAATGATATCAGGAATTGAGGAAGAGGATACGCGGAACCTGATTAGGGAGATTCAGAGAGCAAACAGGATCTTTATCGGCGGAGCAGGGAGAAGCCTGTTATCTATGAAAAACTTTGCTATGCGGCTGATGCAGACGAAACACACAACTTACCTGGTAGGTGAAGTGTGTACGCCCAGTATCCAGGAAGGGGATCTGTTGCTTGTTGCTTCTGGAAAAGGACATACAAAAGTTACACTGGAACTGGTAAAAAAGGCAAAAGGAAATGGGGCAAGAACAGCAGTCCTGACACAGCATCCGGAGGCGCCTGTTCCGCAGGCAGCTGATTGTATTGTAGCGATTCCGGTAACACCCGGGGTCGGTTCGGATGACAGCAATGAATTAGCTTTTACAAAGAAAAACCTGCCGGGAAATATTCCGGAACTTGCCATAACGATTGTTCTGGATGGGATTACCGCTGCCTTAATGGAATCAGACGGACAGGACGGTTCCGTAATTGATTTTATGCATGCCAACTTGGAATAAAAGACATTAAAATAGAGGTGAATAATGAAATATGATGTTGTTGCGATAGGGGAAGCAGTCATCGACTTTACACCTGCGGGAATTTCAGAGACAGGCAATATACTCTACGAAAGCCAGCCGGGAGGGGCCCCCTGCAACATGCTTGCTGCCGTATCAAAACTTGGCGGGAAGACGGCGTTGATGGGGCTGGTTGGAGACGATCCATTGGGAGAAAGCATAAGAGGTACTTTACAGCAGGTTTCGATAGAGGTAAAAGACCTCAAAGTAACGCAAGAGGCGCCAACAGGAATAACAATCGTTAAACTAGATGAACATGGAGAACGGAGATTTTTCTCTGTGCAGTTGAAGAAGTCCTATGAGCTGATTTCAGAAAAAGAAATAGACTATTCATTAGTTGATGAAACCAGAATTGTCTATATATCCGGCGCGATGTTAGGGGCTGACAGCTCCATGACTGCAGCCAAAGTAATTCTGGAGTATCTGCAAAAAAAAAGCCGTAAAGATACCTTAACGTGCTGTGACCTGAACTGGCGCCCATTCCTTTTTGATAAGACATTTGCACAGAGGAAGATATTACCGGTCTTGTCGGAGTTCGATATCCTGAAGTTATCACATGAAGAACTGGAATTGCTTCTTGACACGGTGGATATAGAGGCTGGTGCAAAAAGACTGTTACGTTCAGGCGTGCGTCTTGTGGTCATTACATTAGGGGAAAAAGGCAGCTATTATTGTTTTGACGGCGGAAGTGGGCATGTTTGCTCTTACCAGGTTCCGGTGAAGGATACCAATGCCGCAGGCGATACATTTACGGGTGCTTTGCTGCAAAAGCTATGTCAGCTGAATAAGGAGCTTGGCCAGATAAAAGACGGGGAGATGCGGGAAATATTAGAGTTTGCAAATGCAGCAGGAGCGTCCTGTGCAGCAAAAAACGGTGCAATTTTATCCGTCCCTGAATTGTATGAAGTTGAAAATACCCGCAGGAATCCCCCTTTGCTGCTGGCGGATGAAACAGTTAAAATGATAAGGCAAGGAAATGAAAATGGATAAAAAATATGATATTGTTGCAATTGGAGATTTGATGATTGATTTTACATACACCGGACTGACAGAAGAAGGAATATCTGTCTATGAAAGAAATCCAGGCGGGTCACCAATGAATGTGGCCTCCCAGATTGAGGCTCTCGGTGGTAAGGCTTCCGTTATAGCGACAGTGGGCAATGATGAACATGGTCAATATCTGAAGCGTGTCATGGAAGACCTGGGTGCAGATACATCCAACATTAGATTCTCTGAAGATGCAGGTACGCGAATGCTGTTCGTGCATTTTAAAGAAGGAAATGACAGATATTTTCTGGAATCCAAAAGCAAACGTTCCGATTTGGAAATATACTTTGATCAGATCGATACAGCCTGTATGAAGGAGTGTAAAGTCTTTCTTTATACACCTCTGGCACATGAGATTGAGTATCCTATTTATGAAACCGTTAAACGGCTGCTTGTGCTTGCCCGGGATGAGGGGGCTTTAGTTGCTTATGATCCAAATTATCGCTTTCCATACAAAACGCCGGCGGAGCACATGAGAGTGAAAGAGGCAATCAAGGCGGCTGATATACTGAAATTAACGATTGAAGAGATGCAGATTATCCTTGGAGAAAACGATGCAATTCATGGTATGAAAAATCTTTTAGAGCAGAATGCAAAGATCGTTGCAGTCACAATGGGGGGGGACGGGCTGTCTGCTTGGGAATAAACGGGGAATCGTCTATTGTCCTGCCTATCATGTACAGGCAGAAGATACAACCGGGGCAGGGGACTCTTTCATGGGGGCTTTGCTATATTCTATAACCAGAAATGGATGCTGTGCCGGGATGCTGGAAAAAGAGGAATTGAAGAGTATTGGTCAATTTTGTAATGCCTGTGCCGCAGGCTGTACAATGCAGAGAGGATCTTTGCTGGTGATGCCCGATATGGAAAAAGCATTGAAATTGATGCAGGAAACGCCTGAAAATGATTCGGATTTTGAGAAATGGAGACTCCAATGAAAAAGATTATTAACCAGCCTGAAAGGTTTGTAGATGAAGTAATGGAAGGAATTTATGCGGCCTATGGTGACCGGCTGAAACCAGATGTGAACGATAACAGAGTTCTTTTGAGTAATTATCCGGCGGCAGAGGGGAAAGTTGGAATTGTCACGGGAGGAGGCAGCGGCCATCTGCCGGTGTTTCTTGGATATGTAGGACAGGGAATGCTGGATGGATGTGCAGTGGGAAATGTGTTTGCCTCACCATCTTCAGCGCGCATGGCACAGGCTATCAGGTGCTGCAGCCGCGGGAGGGGAGTGCTTTGTCTTCAGGGAAATTATGGCGGGGATAACATGAACTTTGAAATGGCATGTGAGATAGTAAATTTTGAAGATGAGATTGAGACAAAAATTGTCCGTGTCAATGATGATGTGGCGTCGGCCGTTGCGGATGAATCTTCAAAGCGCCGTGGGGTTGCCGGTATGGTTTATGCGTTCAAAACTGCTGGTGCAGCTGCAGCAAGGATGATGACTCTTGAAGAAGTGGCTGAGATAGCAAAAAAAACCATTGACCGAACGAGAACCATGGGAGTAGCACTCTCACCATGCATTGTTCCGGAAGTGGGGAAAGCAACATTCCAGATTAATGAGAATGAGATTGAGATTGGAATGGGTATCCACGGTGAGCCTGGTATTGAAGTGAAATCGATTATGAGTGCAGATGAGATTGCCAAAGAATTACTTGCAAGGATTCTTTCAGACATGCCGGTAAAACGTGACGGAGAAGTTTCTGTTATGGTAAACGGTCTAGGGGCAACACCTTTAGAAGAGCAGCTGCTCGTATATAGGGCTGTAGAGAAAATATTAGGCTGGCAGGGAATACGCGTTTTTATGCCGCATATCGGCGAATTTGCAACATCTATGGAAATGGCCGGCCTGTCAGTTACTGTTTTGGATTTAGATGAACAACTAAAGGAACTGCTCCGCGATCCCGCTAATACTCCATTTTATACAAGCTTAAATAAATGAGAAAGGAAACCTGCGATGAATAAATTATCTGTATTAAAGGCAATGGAGCGTATAACTGAAAAGATAAAGACGCAGAATGAACTCCTGACAGAGATGGACGCAAGGTTTGGTGACGGTGATTTAGGCGTTTCTATGCTAAGCGGTTTTACAGCAGTATTGAATTTACTGTCAGAGATGCCTGAGGAAGATTTGGGAAAAGTGTTTATGAGATGTGCCGGAAAATTTAATGAAACAGCGCCGTCATCATTAGGGACTATATTATCTTTTGGTATGATGGGAATGGCTAAATCACTCAAAGGAAAGGAAGAAATGGATGCTGCTGAGTTAGCACTGGCAATGAGAAATGGGATTCAGTTGATCACAGAAAAAGCTAAATCTAAGCCAGGTGAAAAAACCATTCTGGATGCCTTAATTCCAGGGGTAGAAGCACTTACAGGGAATGTATCTGAGGCTGACGTTTTTGAGAAGGCTGCACAGGCCGCCGCAAAAGGTGCAGAGAGTACCCGTGATATGCAGGCAGTACATGGCAGAGCGGCTTATTATAAAGAAAAAAGCATTGGTTTTATGGATGGAGGCGCCGTTGTAGGAAAACTGATATTTGAAGGGATTGCGGAGAGGGAATAAAAAGGGCATTTCAGAAGATATAAATGCTGTAACTCTATTCTGGGAAGTGATCTGACTTTTAAAAGAAACAGGAATAGAAACCCTTGAGTAAGGAATTTCTATTCCTGTTTTTATTAAAAGCTAAATCTTTGAACAACTGCTATGTGATGATGATATGATCTCTTACTTGACAGAAAATTGAGTGTCTTCTGCAAATGCCACATCAACCCCCAGATTTAAAAAAGCTTTTCGCTCATCGGGAGAACAAAGATCATCGGTAACAACTAAATCTATTTGTGAGATATCGCACATATGATAAAAACAAGTTTTATTAATCTTATTATGATCGCATAATAAGACCACTTTCTTTGCCTTTTCAGAGATCTTTTGTTTGATTAAAGCTCTGGTCATATCTGTTGTCATTGTTAAAGTGACACCGGATGTACTGACCCCGTTTGCAGAAGTTAGATAATAATCAGGATGAATATTTTCATAGTATTCTAAGGTCCAAGCACAGTCAAAGGTGTCTGAGGGGATGCTGTATGAGCCCCCTGGCATACTTAAATAAATATGGGGATTCTGAGAAAGTGCTTCAGCATTTAATAGCGAATTAGTAATAATGTTTAAATCAAAATCAATATTTGACAGTTGTCGTGCGAGCGCCAGGCAGGTAGAGCCCATATCCAGGATTATAGATTGACCCGGTTTGATAATGTTGGTCACAACATATTCAGCTATTAATTCTTTTTCGGAGCGGGCATACTCTAGATGTTCTTTCATCGGTATACAGCCATAAGTATCATCTAATGTGGCAGCACCACCGAAAATTCTTTTGATGAGTTTCATACGGTCCAGTTCTCTTAGGTCATTGCGGATTGTAGCGGAACTACAGTTTAGTTCATTGCAGAGTTCGGCAGTACTCATAGATTTATTTTTAAGTAATAAATATAATATTCTGTTCTGCCGAACTCCTTTTTTAGAAAACGCATAATCCTGCAGTTCGAGCTGATTAGCTTCATTAATTATTTCCATTGCGTCCTCCTGCCTGTTAATTATAATAAATTTATAATATGATTATTTTTAAATACTGTCAAGAAAATTGTTGACTTCGCTAAAAATAATAGCGTTTTTATATTAAGTTATTAATTAAGGCGTTCTAGAATCCATTCAGCTGAACTGCGGGTTGCTTCTTCCGGATTATATTCATATGGACTTTTTATTTCTATGGTGATATAAGATTTATAATTTATATCACTAAGCACATGAAGGATTTCATCTAAATCCATATCTCCACTGCCGGGGATAAGATGATTTTTTGGCTGAGTGGTAATACAATCACTAAAATGAAAGTGATGTATACGTTCGGGCCCGATATTTTTAACGGCAGTGTGTATATCTTCATTGCAGTGTGCGAGACATAGCGTATCAATCATACCTGTAAGGTTCGGAGAGCCTATTTCAGCAACCATTTTGGCGATTTGACTGCTGCTATTAAGAATAGTGGCCAGTTTATGGGCCGCTTCCATGGTGATTGTTACACCATAACCCTCTGCGATATCTGCCAGATAGTTCAGGGAGTCAACGGAACGCTGCCATGTCTTATTGTAATCACAATCTAATAAATTGAACCCGGCATGGAATTGTACAGTAGGGCATTCTAACTCATTCGCGTATTGGATGCATTTTGCATAGGTTTTAATACTGCGGCTGCGTGCTATTGGATCTTCAGCGGCTATATTGATAGGGTATTTTCCGTTTTCGGGTGTAAGGCATATGGGATGCATGCCATGTGTTCCGAGATTCTTTTTTAAAGCTGCCACATGTGGCAAATCTGCATCATCTATATGGAAATGTGGATAGCAGCAGTAAAGCTCGATAGCTGTGGCCCCAAGATGCTGTAAAGAATCAAGAGTATAGTTAAATGAATGCTTATAATAAGGATAATTAGACAATGCTAATTGTTTTTTTCTAAGGGTCATAAGTCTACCTCCAAATTGTGTTTGAATATTGTTCTATATACTGTTTAACTTCTGCTTCACAGGGAACAGAAGGCTGTCCGCCCGCCCTGGATACACATATGGCACCGGCGGCATTGGCATATCTAATAGCGTTATGTATGGAATCATTTTTACATAAATGTATGGCAAGCTCTGCTGTGAATGAATCCCCGGCAGCTGTGGAATCAATGGCTTTTGCGGGGTAGGCGGGGAATAGTATTCCCTGCTTTCCATCATATAGATAGGAACCACGTGAACCGAGCTTTAGTATTATATATTGTGCATTTGTTTCTAAATATAATTTTTGGGAGGCCTTTAGCGCTGCCTCCTCGTCGGTGACAGAAATACCCGTTAAAGCCGATGTTTCTTCTTCATTTGGTGTGATGACAAAAAGGTTTTTCAAACGGTTCAGGGGGATGGGCTTGGCGGGGCCTGCGTCAAGTATAACGGGAATTCCTTTCACCTTTGCTGAATCAAGGGTTCTGTATACGGTTTCTAATGGCATTTCCAATTGCATGACTATCATATTAAAATCAAAACTCATAATAATATTTTCCACATATTCAGGCATAAGTGAAGCATTTGCGCCCAGCACATTTGCACCGATATAAGATCCATCCTTTCGGTTTAACATTACCGACATGCCTGTCTGAAGCAGTGGGTCTATATGAATAAAATCGGTATTTACACCGAGTTTTCTCAGGCTGGCCAGCTGATTTTGACCATATTCATCATTACCAATACAGCCTGCAATATAGGTATCTGCTCCAAGAAGAGAAAGTGCAGATGCCTGATTTGCGCCTTTTCCGCCATTGGCAGTAGTATACTGTGCAAAAACCATGCCATTACAGTTTATTCCCTCCTCTAAAATATCGTGATATATAATGTCATGATTAATACTGCCGACTACTAATATTTTGGGTCGCTCCATAATATCACCTGCTTTCTTTCTCTTTATCAAAATTTTCATAAGTGCTTTTTAATTTTAAAATCATTTCTTTTTTATTTTCTGCCTGTGCGATACAACTGCCGGCAATTATGATGGCTGGCTCATATTGCTTAAGTTCCCTTATATTATTCAGATTAATCTTTCCGGCAATAGAAATATGGCTTTTGTCCATCACATTACATACACTTTGGATTCTTTGGATAGATCTCTCAAAGTCGTAGGCGTCAGTTGCATTATGTAAACAAACATATTCAGCGCCCATTTTTATCACGTTAACAGCGCGCTCGGCGACATCGGGAATGCGCATCATATCAACTATTACAGATTTTTTATGACGTTTAGCGCTTTTAATAACATCTCCTATAGTCTCATCATGGGAAAAACCCATGACTGTAACAAAGTCTGCCCCTGCTTCAAACGCTATGTTTGCAATGAGATTACCGCCATCACATATTTTATAATCCGCAACGACCTTAACAGCAGGATAAAGCTTTTTGGTTTCAATGATTAAGCTGGTTCCATAACGGAGTGCAGTAGGGGTACCAATTTCGATAATATCAACGACATCGTGAATCGTGTTAAGGATTTTAAAGTATTCATCTGAAGTAACATCATCAAAAGCACATTGTAGTTTCATAGTTAACTCTCCTTTTTTAATATGAAAATTATTTAGTTGTATTTTTAACTTCTAAGCTAAATATAGTAATAAAATAACGATTTGTCAAGAAAAAACAAAAAAACAATCAGAAAACAATAATTTAATAATTAAAAACGCGTAAAAACATTGAAAATACAATCATATGACAATTAAACGATAAAAATTAGAGAAAAATATTGACGAATTATCAAAAGGATGTTAACATATAAAATATCAACAAATAAACAAAATAATACGTAACCAATAAAAAGGCATTGTATAACAAAAGGAAATGGAGAGCTATTATGAAGAGTATTTTGTCAATGAATCATATTTGCAAACAATTTCCGGGAGTGAAAGCACTAAATGATGTAAGCCTGGAAATTAAGGAGGGGGAGGTGCATGCAATAGTTGGCGAGAACGGAGCAGGAAAATCCACATTAATGAAAATACTGGCCGGGATTTACCGACCAGATTCAGGGGAAATTATTCTGGATGGAAAACCGGTCAGATTTAGTGCTTCAGTGGATGCACTGAAGCATGGGGTTGCAATGGTTCATCAGGAATTAATGCCAGTTTTAGATATGAGTATAGCTGAGAATATTTTTCTGGGAAGGGAACCCGTTTTTGCAAAAACTGGGATCGTAAATAACAAACAGATGATAGAAGAAGCAAAAAAATTGCTTAAAGAGCTTCATGTTGATATTGATCCTAAACGGGAAATGCGATCGCTAAACGTTGCACAGATGCAGCTGGTAGAAATTGCAAAGGCGATATCATGTAATGCAAAAATTATTATTATGGATGAACCTACGTCAGCTATCACACAAAAAGAATGTGATAATCTTTTTCTACATATAGAAAAACTGAAAAAAGATAAGGTGTCTATTATTTATATTTCACATAAACTGGATGAGATATTTGAAATCTGTGACAGAATAACTGTTTTACGTGATGGGAATTTTATCAGTGTAAATAAAGTAAATGAAATCGATGTGAATTCTATGATTACAGAAATGGTGGGCCGGAAAATGGAAATGATTTATCCGGAGGGTTCATCTGTTTTAGGTGAGGTTTTATTAGAAGTTAAGAATATTGACATTCCAGGGCTGCTCCATAATATTAGTTTCAATGTCCGGCATGGTGAGATACTTGGCATAGCGGGGCTAATGGGAGCAGGAAGAACAGAACTGGTAGAGTGTATTTTTGGAATGAGGAGAAAGGAAGGCGGAGAAGTTTTTAAAGATGGAAAGTCTTTAAATATTCAAAAACCAATTGAGGCAATTAGAAATGGAATTGCACTGGTGCCTGAAGACCGTAAGAGTACGGGGTTGAATTTAATTGCAGATGTTGAAGAAAATATAGCTATGGCAAGCCTTGATAAATACACCAAATATGGGATTGTAAATCAAAGAAAAATACGTAGTGACTGTGATGATATGATCGACCAGTTAAATATAAAAACAACGGGCTACACACAAATCGTAGATAGTTTATCTGGCGGAAACCAACAAAAGATCGTTTTTGGAAAATGGCTTTTAACAGATAGCGATGTGATCATACTGGATGATCCGACTCGGGGAATAGATGTTCATGCAAAATATGAAATTTATACAATTATACGGAAATTATCCCAGCTGGGGAAAGGGATTATTATGATTTCCTCAGAAATGCCGGAAATTATAGGAATTTGTGATAGGGCGATAGTAATGTATGAAGGCAGAATTACAGGTGAAATCAAAAAAGGAGAGCTTTCACAGGAACTGATTATGAGATATGCTTCTGGGATTACAGACTGATTAAGTATTTGGAGGGAACATAAAATGAATAAAACATTTATCAACAAGTGTAGTCTGACTTTTTCTAAATTTGGCATAATTATTGCGTTTGCAGCAGTATTTATTGTACTGAGTTTTGCCAGCCCATTTTTTTTGACACTATCTAATATGGTAACAGTTTTAAGGCAAATTTCATTTAACGGGATTGTTGCCCTTGGTATGACTTTTATAATTATTACCGGGGGGATTGATTTATCAGTAGGTTCACTATTATGTCTGGCGGGTTTAGTTTCAGCACACTATTCAGTGGCAGGTTCCGAAACAGAGATGCCGGTACTAATTGCAATATTAGCGGGAGTATTAGTTTCAACTGCTTTCGGGTTAATGAATGGTCTGCTGGTTGCAAAAGGAAAATTACCGCCCTTTATAGTAACGATGGCTACGATGACAATTGTGCGGGGAATAGCGCTGGTGTATTCTGATGGGCGCCCTATTACCGGATTTAATGAGTCATATAAAGCTATTGGCCAGGGAAATGTACTTAATGTTCCTATACCGGTTGCTATATTTATTGTTATGCTTCTAGTGTCCGGTGTTCTTTTAAAATATACAAGATTTGGCCGTCATGTTTATGCTTTAGGAGGAAACGAGAATGCAGCGATTGCTTCCGGAATTAATACAGCAAAAATTCAAACTATGGTTTATGTGATTGGAGGTGTAATGTGTGGTATTGCGGGCGTTGCTCTGACATCCCGATTGAATGCGGCTTCTCCACAAGCTGCGGAGGGATATGAACTGGATGCAATTGCTTCCGTTGTTATTGGAGGCACCAGCCTTTCTGGAGGCAGAGGAGGAGTAACGGGGACGATCATAGGCGTGCTGTTAATTGGTATCATCGGAAATGGCTTGGATATTTTAAATGTTTCTTCTTATTATCAGAAAATCATAAAGGGATGTATTATATTATTAGCGGTGTTTCTTGACCGTAAAAATATTAAGTCATAGAATCCCTTTTGGATTAAGCAATGAAACACTTATTGAAAAATGTTTAGGAGGACAAGTGATGAAAAGGAAGATAAGAGTAATATTTACAATGGCATTGGTGGGAGCGGTGTGTTTAGGATCATTAGGCGGGTGCGCAAAAACAAAGAAGGAGGCAAAGAATTCATCAAGTAGTGAGGAAGATGTTTATGATGATATGGAGGCTACAATTGGAATATCATTCCAGGATTTAAGTAACGAATTTGTCTCAAATAAAAAGAAAGCATTGATGGACTATGTAGATAAACATTATCCTAATATAGAGGTACTCTATTTGGATGGTGCTGGCGATGCTTCTACACAGGTATCACAGATGGAAACTTTTATCAATCAAAAAGTTGATGCCATTATTTGCAATCCTCAGGAAAGTACAGCTCTGCAGCCATACTATGAAAGTGCTATTGCAGCGGGTATACCGGTTGTTTCTGATGGTACAGATGTTGATGATAAGGTGGGACAGGTTTGGAGCAGCTGTCCGGATGTGCCGGGAGCAGAAGAGCAGGTTAAATATCTAATGACGCTGTTTCCAGAAGAACAGGAAATTGATGTGGCAATTATGCGCGGAGTTATTGGGCATCAGGCAGAGATACTTCGCTCAGAGGGTTACGATAATGTTATGAAAGAAAATTCTGGTAAATTCAATATTGTATTTGATCAGACCGCTAATTATTCACGCGAAGAAGGGCTGCAGCTAATGGAAAATTGGCTTTCAAGTGGAACACATATTGATGCTGTTCTTGCTCAGAATGATGAGATGGCACTTGGCGCAGCAGAGGCGATTAAATCGGCCGGCAAAGAGGATGAAATTAAAGTACTTGGAATAGATGGTATAAAGGATGCCGTTCAGGGAGTAAAAAACAAAACACTGGCAGCAACATTATATCAGGATGGTACACAAATAATCATAAATTCCTTTGAATTAGCAGTAAAATCTATTAAGGGTGAAACCGTGAGCGATATTTCTATTCCTCAGGAATTGTGTACATCTGATAATGTGGATACTTACTTGGAAAAGTTAGAATATTTAGATGGGCTGTCAAATTAGTAGAGGTGGAAGAAGTATGGAAAAACAAAAAATATTATTAGATACTGATATTGGACAAGATATGGATGATGCCTGTGCGATTGCCTATTTATGTGCAAATCCGGAAGCAGATTTAATAGGTATAACTACAGTATCAGGTGATGCAGTGCCTAGAGCTAAGCTGGTCAGTGCTGTATGCAATTCTATGGGACGTTCGGACATCCCGATTTATCCCGGGCTGGAAACATGTATTTTAAAGGAGCAGCATCAGGCATTTTGCCCGCAGTCCCATTTGCTGGAACACTGGAAGCATAAAAACGAATTCCCTATGAATGAAGCAATATATTTTATGCAGCAGATAATCAGGGAGAATCCGGGTGAGGTGACACTTGCGGGAATTGGACCGGCAAGTAACATAGCGATATTGTTTCAGATGGATCCTGAAATTCCGTCCCTATTAAAAGGATTATATTTGATGGGCGGCAAATATCAGCAATACAATTTGCGTACATGGAGTAAGAAAAATTCGGATAATACATTCAGCATTGCGACACAGGGGCAGAATTTAGAGTGGAACGCCTGCATTGATCCATATGCAACGGCAATTGTGTTTCAACGCTCACCAGAATTGACCAGGGCTGTCGGCATTGATATGACGCACCAGGTGACACTAAGCCTGGAAGCATTTCATAATACTCTTGAGAAAAAGCTGCCGCCTATTTTGGAGGAAATGTCTAAAGCATGGATCGATTATGATCCACTTCAGGCAAAAACTTTGTGTTACCATGACCCAGTATGTATTACTACGATATTTAATAATAATGTATGTAAATTCCAGCGTGGAAATATAGATATAGAAACAGTCAGCCCACGATTGTTAGGATATACATATTTTGAAGAAGATCCAGAGGGCAGGCATGAAGTTGCCTGTGAAGTCAACCCAGAAGCATTTTTTGAAGAATTTTCGTCAGTGTTTTAATTTATGAAGTGCAGGGTCATTTTATTGCCCCTGCATTTTTGATAAGGAGATGCAATGAAAAAAATAATAAATAAGCCAGAAGATTTTGTGGATGAGGTTATAGAAGGGATTTATGCTGCATATGGCGATAGGATAAAGCCGGATCGTGAGGACAAGAGGGTTCTTTTGAGTAATTATCCTGTTCAAAAAGGGAAAGTTGGGCTTGTAACGGGCGGAGGGAGTGGGCATTTGCCAGTATTTCTTGGATATGTGGGAGAGGGGATGCTGGATGGATGCGCTGTAGGCAATGTATTTGCTTCGCCATCTTCTTCACGCATGGCACAGGCAATCCGTAGATGTAATCAGGGAAATGGTGTGCTTTGTATTCAGGGAAATTATGGTGGGGACAATATGAATTTTGAAATGGCCTGTGAGATGGTGGGCTTTGAAGATGATATCGTGACCAGGATTGTACGTGTTAATGATGATGTGGCTTCAGCTGAACTAAGCGAATTTGAAAAACGCCGAGGTGTGGCTGGTATGGTTTACGCATTCAAAACAGCCGGGGCGGCGGCTGCACAAATGATGTCTCTGGACGAGGTAGCAGAGATAGCCCAAAAAACAGTTAACCGTACCAGAACAATGGGGGTAGCTCTTTCACCCTGTATAGTTCCAGAAGTGGGAAAAGCAACGTTTGAAATTAATGAAAATGAAATTGAAGTTGGTATGGGAATACATGGGGAACCAGGAATTGAAGTTAGAAAAGTTATGAGTGCAGATGAAATGGCCAGTGAATTGTTATCAAGAATTCTAACAGATATGCCGGTAAAAGAAGGCAACGAAGTATCTTTAATGGTGAATGGACTGGGAGCTACACCTCTTGAAGAACAATTAATTGTCTATCGCGCATTGCATCGGCTGCTTAAGAAGCAGGGAATTAGAATTTTTATGCCACATATAGGTGAATTTGCAACATCAATGGAAATGACAGGGATATCTGTTACGGTTTTAGAATTAGATGAACAGTTGAAGGAGTTTTTACGTTATCCGGCGAATACTCCTTTTTATACTAACGCTAACAAATAAGAGGAGCTTTTGAGATGAATAAAGAATCAGTATTAATGGCAGTGAAAGAAATTGTAAAACTAATGGAGGAGAATAAGGATCTGTTAACGGAGACGGATGCAAAATTCGGTGATGGGGATCTGGGTGTATCTATGCTTTCGGGATTTACAGCTATGAGAAATTGCCTTAATAGTTTGGATGAAACTGATTTAGGAAAGATGTTTATGAGATGTGCTGCCAAAATGAATGAAACAGCTCCTTCGTCGTTAGGAACTATTTTATCATTTGGAATGATAGGAATGGCGGATTTTCTGAAAGGGAAAGTGGAAGTGGATACTTCTGAATTAGCCCTGGCAATGGAAAAGGGAGTCCTTAAGATTATGGAAAAGGCAAAATCCAAACCAGGAGAAAAGACAATATTAGATGCCCTTATTCGCGGAGTGAAAGCGCTTTCTAAAAATGCAAATGAAACCGGGGTTTATGAAAAGGCTGCGTTGGCTGCAGCTGCAGGAGCAGAAAGTACTCGTAATATGCAGGCAGTGCACGGAAGGGCCGCTTATTATAAAGAAAAAAGTATTGGCTTTATGGATGGAGGCGCAATAGTTGGAAAATTGATATTTGAAGGAATTGTAAATAGTTTATAAATGTATGTTAAGTTGATTGTTCAAAGAACTAGTAAAAGGTAAATGCACAAATGTACTTTAGTCATATAGAAATGATGTGTGCAAAAGGTTGATTTTATTCCCAGACCGTCGTATGATAGTAAAATAATTTTTACTACATAATAAGGATGTGATATAAAATGTTTAAAAAGTGCATTTTGATGATATTAAAACCCCTGTCGTTTCTCCCTGCAATTGTAATGATGTATGTTATTTTCAGTTTTTCTGCCCAGACGGGTACAGATTCCGGCAATTTGAGCTATACGGTAAGCCATAAGATTGTGGAAATCGGAAATGAAGTCCTGCAGAAGAATATGGAGGAATGGGAGATTGAGGAGAAGGCATATGAGATTGAATATCCAGTGAGGAAGATTGCCCATATGACAGAATACTTTATTCTGGCGGTTGCGGTATCACTGCCATTTTATGTTTACGGCCTGCGGGGTTTTGGACTCATGCTGGTTGCAGGGCTGATCTGTGTGGGCTTTGCCTGCGGGGACGAGTACCATCAGTCCTTCGTGGATGGCCGCGGCCCCTCTGTAAAGGACGTGGGAATCGACAGCATCGGCGTCTTTTTTGGAATCATAGCGGTGCGTATCTGCTGCTGGACCATACTGGCTCCGGCACGGACGATGGAGCGGGAGCGGCGCAGATGGGAGCGCAAAAGAGCGCGGCAGAGAGAGCTGGAAGCGGAGCAGCGGCAGAGCAGGCGACGTAATCCCAGAGACTATTAGAATGGATATAATAATGAATTAAATATAAGTCTCAGAGTCCTTTGGATTCTGGGGCTTATTTTATGATATAGGGAATTCCTCTGGAATTCCCTATATCATAAAAACCCTCCGGGGGATGCACACGCCGCGATAAGGTATATAGCCGCAGAGCGGCATCGTGGCGCGCCAAAGTGTGCAAGCCCCTCAGGAGTGAGGGGACGGGGAGTTAAGGTGGGCTTGCCTACTTTGTTATGATTAGGAAAATTCCGGTGAAATGCTATATTACAAGAGCCTGGCCGGGAAGACAAACTTTTGCCTGCCCGGTGAACTCATTAAAAAATAATTCATGAATTCTGAGTAAAAATAAGCCAATAGACCCAAAATATAAATAATGCAGTGCCAAAGCCGGATCATCCGGCGCAGTGCTGAAATTAAATGAGGCTTATACTGAGGCTGCATATCGAGGTGGAGATTTATGGAACTAATCAAACTGTCTGGAATTCTAATTGTTATTATTGGATTTGCATTAAAACTGGACGCTATACTGATCATTCTGGTTGCTGCAATCGTAACGGCGCTGGTGGGAAATTTGGGTGTCATCGGGTTGCTGGAGACGCTGGGAACGAGTTTTATTGCAAACCGGAATATGGCAATATTCATATTAATCATGCTGGTGACCGGAACTTTGGAGCGCAATGGTTTGAAGCCCGCTGCGGCCAGTCTGATCGGTAAGATCAGGAATGCATCCGCCGGTGCGGTCATTGGAGCCTACGGAATCATGCGTGGAATTTTTGCGGCATTTAATGTCAGCTTTGGCGGCGTTGCGGGCTTTGTAAGGCCCATCGTTATGCCCATGGCAGCAGGGGCGATTGAAGCGCGGGGGAAAGAACCCAATGAAGAGCATGTAGAACGGCTAAAGGGGATGGCCTCCGGTATGGAAAATATTGCATGGTTTTTCTGCCAGGTGCTGTTTGTCGGCGGCTCGGGCGCTCTGCTGGTGCAGTCTACACTGGAAACGCTGGGGTATAAGACATCGCTCATCCATTTGGCAAAGGTAGAGATTCCGGTGGGAATATTTGCAATTGTAACAGGAACCGTCTACTATTTCCTGAAAGACAGAAAACTGTACAGGAAATATTACGGGGATAAAAAGTAAGGGGGAAATAGTTCATGACATTTTTTCTAAGCCAGGATGTTACGCTTGGTACAAAACTCCTGGAAGTTATCTATATCATTATGGGCCTGATTACATTTTATACGGGTATCAAAAATGTATTGGACAAGGAAAATCCCTCCCGTCTCGGAACCGGAGTATTCTGGTGCACTCTGGGGATCGTACTGGCATTTGGGCGCTGGATTCCTTCAGCGGTCAACGGTGTGCTGATTATTCTAATGACGGTTCCGGCTATCTTAAGAAAGGTGAAAATCGGAAAAATTGAGTCTTTAACAGAAGAGTATACGGATAAAAAGTACCGCGATATCGGAATGAAAATTTTTATTCCGGCCTTGTCCATCGGAGTATTTGCAATTCTGTTTGCCATTTTCCTTCCGGATCTGGGCGCCATAGTCGGAGTAGGTGCAGGGATTGCAGTTTCTATTATCATTTTGATGTTTCTTTCGAGGGAGAACAGGCCGGCGGTTTTTCTGAGAGATTCGGAACGTCTCCTCTCAACGGTAGGCCCTCTAAGTATGCTTCCCATGCTCCTTGCAAGCCTGGGGGCTGTGTTTACCGAGGCCGGTGTGGGAGATGTGATTGCGGGTCTTGTGGGCGGATTTATCCCAAAAGGAAACGTCAATGTAGGAATTGTTGTTTTTGCAATTGGGATGGCTGTATTTACCATGATTATGGGAAATGCTTTCGCTGCCATCACGGTCATGACCGTGGGAATCGGTGCACCATTTGTTCTGAATTATGGAGCAGATCCGGCCGCCATTGGAATGCTGGCGCTGACCTGCGGGTTCTGCGGCACGCTCTGCACACCTATGGCGGCGAATTTTAATGTCGTGCCGGTGGCCATGCTTGATATGAAAGACCGCTTTGGAGTGATCAAATGTCAGCTGGTGCCTGCAGCACTCATATTTATCTTTCATATTTTTTATATGATTCTGCTGAAATAAGGCGGAGACAGAAAATATAAGCTGCATCCTTTTTGTAGGGACGCGTGAATCAGGCAGCAGGAAAGGAAATCGGGTATGCAGGATTACCGGAAAATAGAACGAGGTGCAATGATTGTGATTAAAGACTGGCTTCGCCTTAAGCCCTGGGAAAAATTAATCATTGTGACAAGCGAGAACCATCTGGAAGAAGCGGAAGTGCTCCGGCATTGTGCCCACAGGCGGACAAAATCTGCAGATCTGATGGTTGTGGAAAAGCGGGGAAAGCATGTAGGCGTATTTTTCGATAAACATGAAAATGTATTTGATGATTACAGTGCCGTGGTTGGTGCCACAGACTATTCCCTCGTGACAACAAAGGCAGCAAAACGGGCCATAAGCAGGGGAAGCAAATTTTTATCTCTCCCATTATCCACAAATAACGGAAAGTCTATGCTGTCCTACCGTTTCATGGGAATGGATACAAAGAAAAGCAAAATGATGGCACGAATTATTATGAAGTATTTGAATTCATCCTCTGTGATCCGGGTAAAGACGGGGCTTGGGACAGATTTAAAAATGTATAAAAGAAACAGACCGGCAGGATTTTTTAACGGGGTAGTGAGAGACGGCAGGGGATTCTCATCAGCAAGTATAGAAGTGTATGTCCCCATAGAAGAAACAGAGACAGAGGGGATTCTGATACCCGACGGTTCACTGGGGTATATCGGGAGACCCGATGAGCCGTTTCGGATATGTCTGGAACACGGCTGCATACAGGAGATTGAAAGGACGGCCGCCGGAAAAAAGCTGATAGAGTACATGGCGGATTTTAAAGACCCGGGTATCTATGTTGCATCGGAATTAGGGATTGGTCTGAATTCCTATGCAAAGTGCAGAGGAAAATGTTACATCGAGGATGAGTCTGCCTACGGAACATTTCACATAGGTGTGGGACGGAACATTGCCCTGGGCGGTGTGCATGAGGCGAACGGACATTTTGATCTGGTGGTGCATAAGCCGGATATCTATGCGGACAACCGGATGATTATGGAGAGAGGGAAGATTATCATCCCCGAACCGGAAGTCTGATGAGCGTATCAGCCGCACATAATAGAACGGGTAATGGATATCCCTGGATGTAGATATACCCGGCAAAAAAGTACTGAGAAATTATAGGTTAGGAGGAGCAAAATGAAAGTATTGATTACAGGATTTGATCCTTTTGGAGGCGCTGACATCAATCCGGCATATGAAGCCGTAAAATTACTGCCCGATGTGATCAAAGGTGCAGAAGTAATTAAGATGGAAATTCCTACGGTTTTTTTCAGGGAGGGAAAGATACTTGAGGCGGGAATTCAGAAACATAAGCCGGACGCTGTAATCTGCATCGGGCAGGCCGGAGGGCGTTCCGGTATATCCGTAGAGAAAGTGGCAATCAACCTGATGGAAGCAAGAATACCGGATAACGAAGGGCAGCAGCCTTTTGACCAGCCGGTCTGTGAGGACGGCGAGAATGCGTATTTTGCAGCGGTTCCTGTGAAGGCCATGGTAGCGGCTGTACGAAGCAGAGGGATTCCGGCACGGATATCCTATACGGCTGGAACCTATGTGTGCAATGATGTGATGTACCGTCTGCTGTATCTGATTGATAAGAAATATTCCGGGATGAGAGGCGGGTTTATTCATGTACCGTATCTGCCGGAGCAGGTGATAGATCTGCCGGACGGAATGCCGAGTATGTCGGCGGAAATGATTGCCCGGGGAATTGAGGCGGCTGTGGAGGCTGTGGTGGAAAATCGGGTGGATATTGATATTGTTATGGGGGAAACCCATTAGAGATGTTGTTAATATATTTGAATAGTTGCGAAAAAGGGCGCCTCATATTCGAAGTGCCCTTTTATTATGCTCAGCAGGATTTAGAAGACAACGGAATATATATATGGAAGGCCGTGCCTTCCCCGGGCTTGGATTCTACGGTAATAGTCCCTCCATATTCTTCAATACTGATCCTCGCAAAGTAAAGCCCCAGTCCGCGCAGCCCGGGATTCTTTTTCGTACTGAATTCATAGTTGAAAATCTGCGGCAGATGTTCCGGATCAATTCCTTCCCCGTTGTCCATAAACGTAATGTTTGCAGCATCTTTTGTATAAACAGCGGAAAGCGTCAGCGTCCCCTCCATAGGTGTATGCTCCGTGGCATTGATGACCAGATTTTCAAAGACACGGAACAGATTTTCCCGGTGGCCGTATATTTGACACGTCTGTTTGGGCAGCTCCAGCTGATAATGGAGTCCGTTTGCGTCAGCGTAAGGCAGTGTCTCGGAGTACACATACCGGAGAAATTCACTGCAGTCCAGGAATTCTGCGGGATCGCGATGAGAAGTCTCTGTGTGGAACAATTGAAGGCTCTGCACGTTGTTCTGGATCTGCGAGGACTTGTTGTCGATCACATCCAGATAATGCTGCAGCTCATCGTCAGAATCGATGCCGCTGCTTTTGATATAGTCTATATAGGTATTGATTGCTGCCACAGGAGCCTTGAGGTCATGTGCCACAGCGGAGAGAAACTGCTTGCGTTCTTCCATCATAGCTGTAAGATGTGCCGTTTTTTTCTCCACTTCTTCCTGCAGATGTTCTGTCAGATACTGGCGCTGGATTAGTGCCCTGCGGTTGTAATCCGAGATCAGTATGGTGAATAATAAAACCATGACAAAACCACAGTATTCTGTCTGCCATCCAAACCGTACCGGTTCATAGCGGCCCGCGGTGAGATAATCAACCAGAATGCCGAATCCAAATACAGCATTGCCGCTCAGAAGCCAGACATATTGTGGCTGCTGAAGCGTACCGAGGAAGGCGGCCAGAATCAGGTAGACGCTCATCACAATTTTTGACAGAGCGATGATCTGGCTGTAAATGGATATAAACGGCGGAAACAGCGGGAAGAGCATATAAAAAGCAAGCAAAGGAAAAGCTGTCATAACAATGGAAAATATATAACAGGCGATGTAAACCTTCCGGTTCCATACCGAACCCGCCAGACGGTAAGTCAGGGCAGTCATACAGACAAGAACCGCAAAATAAGCGGTATCCTCAATCACATAAGAGAGTTCTCCCAGATTGATCCCGAGCCAATGGATGAGCGGATAACAGATATGTACCGAAAAGCAGAGACACAAAAGCCCATAAGCAGCATACAGTGTATCTGTCTGCCTTCTAAACCATACGGTAAAGGAAACGACCGCACAGCCCAGTGTAAAGAAGCAGAGGAATGCATAAAATACAAGCCTGCAGATTATAAGCAGAGTAACCGTATCCGTCCGGCCTATAATGGGAGGATAGACCACGCCGCTGTAATAGTGGGAGTAATTGGAAGCCTCAATTACGATTTCTACATTGCCTGAAGGCAGGGGAATCAGCGTGTTCTGTGTATGAATGCGATAGTGTTCTTCTGACAGATCACCATATGAATGGAGCAGCTTTCCGTTTATATATATTTTGCTTGCGGAGTATATTTCAGGCATTTCTAAGAGCCATCCTCCGGAAGTGGGTTCCAGGTAAAGCTGTTTTCGGTAAACGGCGGAACCGAAAGGCGATGCATCCTGATGAAATGATTTAAAATTTCCAAATTGACCGATCGTGATTATCTCAGGTGATGTAAGGATATCACCTTCTGTGTTCCGGTTTTCCTCCAGGCTAAGATCAGGGTAAAATTCCCATCTGCCTGCAAGGACGTGCAGAGAACTGCCTGTGTATGTGTACTTATTATCCCAGCGGTAGGTGATATAAAAAAGGATCCCGATTACGGCAAGAGAAAGAAATAGAACCAGCAGGGATGCGCCAAGGGCATTCTTTCCCCTGCGGTCCCGGATTGGGTCTTTTTTGCGCTGAATATGAAGAAAAGCTTTTATTTTCTCAAAAGAATCATTATATTTCATGTCCTAATCCGTATAAACATAACCCTTTCCCCACTGCGTGCGGATATATTCCTTTTCAGGTGAAAGCGTTTTGATTTTTCTGCGTATCCTCATAATCAAAACCTGAATACTATGCGTATTATAACGTTCTCCCCACAAAGCCTCGTAGATCTCTTCCTGACGGTATGGTATGCCCTTGTGATTGCTCAGAAACTGCAGAATCTGAAATTCACTTATTGTCAAATCCAAAGAAGAGGATCCTATGTAAGCCTGCTTTTCATCCGGGCAAATATAAAGGCGGGAACTCCCCTGTAAATCTCCCTGCCTGCTGTGATGGAGCCTGGGATGTATTCTTGCACGTATTCGAAGCTCCAGCTCTTTCATGTGGTACGGCTTCACAATATAATCATCTCCGCCGCTCAAAAAACCTTGTTCAAGAGAGGCTTCATCCGTTAGCACGGTTAGAAAAATAATCGGGATATTACTAATATCCCGAAGTGTCCGGCAGAGCTCAAAACCATCCTGGCCATCCATGCGGATATCAAGTATAACACAGTCGTATGCATTTTTCCCCAATAATAATAAGGCATCTTTTGCACTGGAAGCTTTATCAGCTGCAAATCCATGTTCTGTAAAGTAAGCATGGTTTAAATTTAAGATATCAATGTCATCATCAACAAAAAGAAGTCTGTCCATATCCCACCAACTTTCATAGTATCTAATTCCATTTTAAAGGGGGCAGAAGCCGTTTGCAAATAAAATCGGAAATTTCCAAATATTGTTGTTAATTGTTGTTATTTATTGTTGTTTTATTGTTAAATGGATTATGATAAAATTAAACATATAATTTGATTAAGGATGAAATGAGAGGAGTACACAAAGTGAAAAAAAGATGGAAGATCCCCTTTTTCATGCTGATTTTGTTCAGCGCATTTTTTATGCGGACAAGCAGCTGCAAGGCGTGGGGACCGCCTAAACTGGAGAATGAAGAGCAGTTTTTACAGTGGTATGAGGAAAACAAGAACATTGACGGAGCGGTTTATCAGTTATCGGGTGATCTGAAGCTGACTATGGGCAGTGAAGAGGCTCCCATTGTGTGGGACGGCCTGGGTGATGTGACAATTGAATGTGGAAGCCATTTGATCATGGTGGATAGCGGCCTTGTTTTAAACAACCCTAATCTGAAGATCACAGGAACATATTTCACTGTGCTTATGGTAAGACATGGGCTGCTTACACTTGAGCAGGGAAAAATTGAGTATGGGGGTTCGGATGGTGCTGTCATACAGGTAAAGGGCGGAATGCTTGCGGGACCTTCGCAGCGTGGACAGTTTACACTCTGTACTTCTCCGGATGCCCGGGAGGTAACCGGAATTTCGTATGGCATATTGCCGTACAAAGAGTTGGCGAATCTGGACATTGTTCTGGAGGGGAGTGGTAAGACAGTAGGAATCAGTACTTATGGGCCCCTGGCTTTAGAAAATTGCAGTATCCAGGTGACAGGAGGAACAGCGGCTTACGGGGTCTGTCAGGATCACGAGAAAAAGGAGCTGTTTATTCGTGGCTGTCAAATAACTGCCTCTGTTTCAGATCCGTCTGGAGAAATATACAGTGTATATTCAGCCAGCGGGATGACAGAATGCGAAAATTCTGTGTTAGTGCCGAAACTGGCTGGCGATATCACTTATAAGATTCTGGCAGCTAAGACGAGGATGCCGGTTTATGTTGAACCGGGAACCGCTTCTTCTGACTGGCAGATGCCGGAGATGCTGGAGATGTATGTACAGGAGACCGGGGCAGAAGAGGAGACAGTGTTTTCCATCCCTGTCAGCTGGAATATCCCGGATTCCGGTTTGGCGGAGCCGGGATACGATATCGTAAAAGGCAGTTTTGATACGCAGACACTTCAAAATACATTTTTAAATCCCGATGAAATTGTTCCGGCAATTACAGTGTTATGCACTCCTCCTGAGAAGATGTTTCTTATTGCATCCGAGGTGACAAAAGAAGGCACCAAGCTGCTGATACCTTATCCGTATGGCGCGGAGAAGCTTAAAGTGGAATACAGTGGAGATGGAGAGAATTTCCTTACATATTTACCAAAGAGACCAAACATGCTTGTACCTGGATCAACGATTCCTGAAAATGGACTCTTTCTGTTTTCTATCCCATTGCGGGGAGCCGAACAGGGGCTGTATGTGAGATTTGTGGTGGAAGGGGACAGTACGTTTAGCGGAACCAGTGCAGCATGGAAAGTTGGGCCCGGCGCGAGTTTGGGGATTCCAGATGATGCAGGAGATGAACAGGGCGGTGACCGGGGCGGTCAGGATGCCGATCCATCCCTCCCTGAAACAGAGGATCCGGATACAAAACCGTCTCTGCCTGGAACAGAGAAACCGGATGGAGATGCTGAACAGCCTGGGGATCTACCATCAGGAGAGACGGACAAGCCTTCTAATGGGCAGGGAGGAGAGTCAGGAGATGCCGGCGGAAATCCGGGAGAGAGCATCGGGCAGACAGGAACAGAAGGAATAAAGGGAGAGCCTTCTAAGAAAGCATCTTATGTGAACAATGGAGGAATAAAGAATCAGGAAGGCATTACGTCTTTGATTCAGGGAGTAAACGGAAACAATAATCAGGAAACTGTAAAGAATGATAAAAGTAAACTGTCTGAGGCCGGGACCAAAAGTTCGGTTCAGCATATAAGCGCGGAACCCGAGGAGAAAGAGCTGGTGGATCAGAACAAAGATCTGAAAACAGCGGAAAAGGTAGAGAAAAAACAGTACCCGATAGGTTTAGCCATAACACTGGTAATCGTTGGAATTGCAGCTGCCGGATACTGGTGCGGTAAGAGAGTATTTAAAAAGAAGTAAAAAAATATTGTTGAAGAATAGAATGAGACAACAGACTGTGTTCTAAAATCTTTACCTGCATATGGATTGGGGATGTCCATTAGAAGGTGTCCCCATCCGTTTATAAGTAACCAAATGAAAAAGCCCTGCTATTTTGCAAGGCTTTTCATTACATTCTTTACTACTTCCTGGCGGATACTCTCATCCGGTTCAGCAGAAGCTTTATAGTCTGCATACCGCGCAGCGACATACAGATAATCTGAAAGACGGTTGATATACTGCATCGCCTTGCTGTCTGCCCCGTAATTCTGGGCCACTTTGCGGAAACGGCGTTCGGCTCTTCGGGCAACAGCTCGGGCAACATCCAGCCTTGCGGACTGTTCACAGCCTCCGTATAGTATGAATTCCTTAGCGCGCGGAAATAGTCCCTCCAGCCGGTCGATTTCCTCTTCAAGGGTAAACGTTTCTTCCTTGGTAAAACGGTAATCCAGATTGCGAGGATCCGCAATCCCTGCCATCATTTGAATCAGAGATTTCTGTATCTGTGAAAGACGGTCACTCAGAGGCTGGTCTGCAATGACTTTGGCAAGGCCGATATGGCTGCTCAATTCATCAATTGTCCCCAGCAGCTCAATCCGGTCATCTGATTTGGAGACACTGATTCCATTCATAAGAGAAGTTTTTCCGGCATCTCCGTTTTTTGTGTAAATCTTCATAGTTATCTCCCCTTTTTACATTATTCTGCAGCTAAGCTGCAGTAAAAAATCCCGACAGGTTATTTGAATGCCAGTTTTTTGACGGCCCGTGCACTGTTTGCCCCCAGTTTCCTGCTCTGCATCGGATCTGGATTCTGATAGCTCTCGATATTGCGGCCCTTTGAGATGCCCCGCATCTGCATAGCGATCCCGTTTCCGGTCATTCCGATTCCGGAGCCGAGCATGGAGTCATTAGCAGCATTCCATGCCAGTTCATCAAGTGAAATGGTTTCCATTTCCTTTATCTCATAAAATACCCCTTCTTCTTCAATTCCGGCACAGACATTCCGGAGTGAAGAGGTATCCGGGTTATTCACATATATGAAAATAGAAGGCTTTTTAATGATCATTTTTGTTCTCCTGCATATGAAAGTACAAGCCCGGTGGCTACGGCATTGCGGGGGCCTTCCGCACCCCGGATATTTCCCCGGCCGCATACAATACGGTAACCGGCGAATTCTTCCATCAGCATTTCCGGGATCTCAAAGTCCTCGGCAGAACCGCCCACCAGTACAACATTGGATATATTCCTCAAATCATGGCCGGGCGCCACCTTTTTCAGAGCGCGGAACGCATTCGTGACAAAAACTTTCCTTTTTGCATCCCGGCGTACCTGGACGATCTTCTCCATGGGAATGTCCTTTTCCATACGGATAAACCCATCCTCCGCCAGCAGAATAACGCGTCCGTAGAAACGGGGATCAATGGAATCCTCCACAAAGGTCATCTGTCCATTTTCCATCCGCATATGGAACAGACTCTCTACTTTGGCAAGGGGGTATTTTTTAATCTGTTCGGCCATATGCCTGTCACCAAGTCCCAATTCGGTCTCGATCAGCATGGATACCAGTTCACCGGCACCTGCCTGGTGGGTCATGGTGACCTGTCCTTCCTCGGAAATCACTGCGGCATCCGTAGAACCGCCCCCCATGTCCAAGATCGCCAGCGGCAGCTGTGTTCCCGGGGTTGTAAGAGCCCCGAGGCTTGCCATAACGGCCTCCACGCCGGCAACCTTCACATCTGTTCCCAGCTCCAGCTTCAGTTTTTCTGCAATCTCCCTCATGGGGAGCTGACGGGTCTTTACCATGGCCGCTATGCCCACAGCCTTTTCCAGACAGGTTTCCCCTGCCAGGGCTCCCGAGATCAGAACAGGCGCGAGAGTGTCAACTGCCAGTACATCTGTAATGTGGATATCCGCATCCGGAGTATTGTCCAGTTCGCCCATGCCCTGCTTGATACGGGAAAGCATATTGCCTACATTGGTATTCGGCTGTCCGCTGATGTCGCGGATGCTTCCGGCATCAGATACCGCCTGCATGATTTTCTCTGCGCCTTCATCCAGATTAACGGATGCGCTGTGTTCTGCATCCAGATAAATCTCTCCTGCCGGGAGCACATTTTCACGTACATTCCCGCCGGGCGTCTTCAGTACTACAGCGCTGCGTTTGCCGATCAGGCTCTTGGCAATCGGTGTGACAGTACGAGTCTCTTCTGCATTCAGCTGTAAAAGCGTGGCGATGCCGTAGGGGTTGGAAAGCATGCGTACGGTCTGTCCGGGCAGTGCAACCTCGATCGCCGCCAGAACCCTGTCCGGAAGCTTGTCGATTCTGGCTACTTCATCGATAATTGGCAGTTTCCTGTGCAGGCGGTTCTCCACAAGAACAGCCTCATCCGCCTGCAGGATCACACCTGCGATATCCAGCGTTCCTTCCGCCTGGTTCAGGATTGCAGCCACTTCTTCATAAGAATAGGAGCTGGGTGCAGCCACGATGTAAGGCGTACCGGGGACACCCCTGGACAGATTTTCGATCAGGAGAATCTCGCCTACAGCCTGTCCGGCACCAGCGGGGGTGGAGGGATTGTGTCCGATCATGGAAGAGTCGGTGATAATTGTTTCTGTCAGGGTTTCCATGGCGGTATCGCCGATGACGGGAGCCGCCTCGTTAAGCCGGATGAGGGAAATGTCATCGACGTCCCTTCCGATTCTGCCCATGGCCTGTTTCAATGCTGCCTTGATGGCATGGGTATTCGCAACAGTACCTTTTGTCCCGGTTGTGGGGCAGGAAGCACTGGTCAGAAAATGGATCGTGCCACCTTGCGTACTTTCTCCGATACAGACTTCAGTTGTAGAATTCCCAATGTCAACTCCAGCGATATAACTCAAAGCAGAATCCCTCTTTTCTCATAAACTTCTGCGGCCTCCATTACAAGACGCGCACAGTTTCTGGCATTGTATTTTTCAAGAAGTTCCTGGGCCATCATAACCAGCTCCAGTTTGGTAGAGCGGTTCGGGCGCAGCTTATCATACATTTTTAAAATAACATCATCAGGTACATCCACGAGCTCAGCCGCACGTTCAAAATTCTTCTCCATGGGATCATTGCCGGCTTCTCTGGCAACCTGTCCCTGTGCCTTGAGAATCTCTTTGGATATCTTGATATCGTCGGCAGACACGTGGTTTTTCATCACTTCATCCAGGGTAATATCTGTCAGTTTTTTGCCTGTCCTGGATGTTATATGTTCTTTTTCATGTTCTCCTAATGGGTACTGCATCTATTTTACCTCCCATTCGATAATTCCAACCTCAGGGTCCAGCTGTTCTGTCTCTGCAATATGCATCAGAGCCGCTTTTACCTGGTATTTGGGCCGTGACATCGGGTCATTGGTACAGGGAATCGGTACAACCTGTTCCCCTTTCACGTATTTGGCGGCATTTTTGCCGATCTTTCTGTATGTGTCCAGACCCATCAGCGGTGCCTGCGGGAAAAGCTCCAGGTTGGAAAGCGGGTATAAATCTTTCTGATGAATAACGGTCGTTCCTTTGGACTGGATACCGACACCGATGCCTGAGCCGGATAACTTGGCGGCCTCCAGTGCCATGAAACATACATCAGAAGTATCCAGAATCTTTACGACCCTTGGCACCATGCCTTCCTCTTCAATCCCCGCTTTCACATTCTTAAGAACATCATCCAGCGGGATGCCGCAGATGGTTTTCCGGATTTCTTTCTGGAATGCGGCTCCGACACCGATCACAACTTCTTTCGGGTCAGTTCCTTTCATGGCTCTTGGGTAAGAGGCGTAAGATGTTTTTTCTTCATTAATTCGTTCGCGGCCTGCCATAGAAGGGACCAAAGCCGCCGGAGCTGCCGGGCTCTTTTTCTGCTTCATCTCGGCGAGGACGGCATCTGTTATCTGTTTTACTAAATCTTCATTAATCTGCATGCTCTTTCCTCCTATATATCCTGCGGATTGATAATATGAGGAATCTTCTTGATTTCCTCCCAGCGTTCGCCCTCTACGCGGTAACCTGTACCAGGTCCCATGTAGTCATTCGGTGTATTGACACCGGAAAGCACATGAAAATCCCTGTCCAGGATAGCTGCTGTCTGCATATAGTCACCTGCAACACGCTGCTTCAGCATGCTCAGCACACTCTCAGCGATATCCTGGAAACCGGATTCGGCAAGAGCCTTTACGACATCAACACCGGTGATGCCTCGTTTCAGCACATCCTCCGCCGACATCAGGTCAGCAGTAACGTCCCGGGGAAGTGTATCCTTACTTCCGTGGGCATAGGTGACAGCTTCCACCTGTTCATCGGAGACAGGGGTAAGGCCCAGCTGTTTAAACACGGCCTGTACAGCCTGTCCGGCTTTGCGTCTCACATGAATGACTTCTTCTTCTGTGACTGGCTTAAGTCCGCCGTCAACCTGCATATCTCTCTGCAGTACATTGTAGTCATCAAAATCTTCCGCATCAAAGTTAGAGCCCGCAAACATATTGTCATAGTTCGGCTCTGCAGCGTAACCGGAAAATATAAAATCTGTTCCTGGAAGGAACTGCAGCATGGTTCTGGCCGTTCTCCGCATATCTGAATTAGAAAAGCTCTGGTCATTGGAGGAAGCACACTCCAGGCCCAGCAGTGCGGCAACGAGATTCTCGCTCATAACTTCGCGGATTCCTCCCGGAACAGCTCCGGGCACGCCGATACAGCTGACGGATCCGTTCTGTATTCCCTGGCTTCCGGCACCTTTTGTGGCATAAAGGCAGCGGCATTCCAGATAAAGCATGGACTTTTTCTCGCTGTTTCCCATCAGGACTTCGGACCCTGAACCAGAAGTAAAGCGCACCTTCAACCCTCTTGATGCATATGCCGAATTCAGGAAAGCTTTGGAGTAAGGGGTATCATCCCCGTCAATAAATACTTTTTCAGTCCCATATACAGAAAGCGTCTCCGCATATGTAGTAAGTCCCCGGATGCCAAGCTCCAGTTCCGTTGCTTCTTCTGCGGAACACTGAGTCAGAACGCCGGGGCGTCCTACCTGGGAACCGATCAAAAGAGCCATGGCGCTTAGAGGTGCATATCTGGCAACTCCCATGGTAGTTTCTTCTTCCGCAAAACCTCTCAGGGCGCCTTCGGCAGCATCTGCCGCGATCTGAACCGGATCATCCTTCAGGTTCGTAATATGAGCCTGATTCCCCGGTGTCCTGCGGGCGCGCATTTTCTGCATACCCATCATCAGCTCCACCACGTTGAGACAGTTCAGAACTTCTACCATCTTGGCGGGAGTGATGCCGCTTACGATCTCCAGAATCTCTTTTCTGGAAACATGAATATCCACGATCATCCTGGCAATATCCAGGGAGGGGATTGTCATGGACATCGGGGCTCTCTGAATGTTGATGGCATAATCTGCGATAAACTGGTCGATAAAATCAAAGTCTTTTCGTTGTTTTCCGTCCAGTTCTGTAATCTTGCCGTCTTCAATCTTAAAGGATGGCTTAGGATCATAAGGGCTGTTCATAGCGGCAAAGCCCATCTCAGGCCATTCATTAATATAACCGTCCATATTGACCGGGCGGCGGTCCAGTGTTTCAATACGTTTTGATCTTTTCATTTTTCTCTTCTCCTAAGGAATTAAATTCCAGATAATGAACGCACACGGCATGTCCTTTATAATTAAAGTGCGTTGCAGTATGGAAAACAATATACAGTGCTTTTATTATACAACAAACACAGGGAAATAGCAATGTATTATTGCTGAAAATCAACTAAAAACCACATGGAATCAAATGGATCCCACACAAAACAACAGTCAAGGGCGGTGAAGCAATGTCTTACAAGATTAGAGATCTGTAAATGCAAGCTCCTCCCGGAGCAGATCTAAATATCTGACAGCATCTTCACTCGGCTTACAGTCCTTCCTTTTGATATAAACAATATTACAGCAGATATTGGGAATTCTGATACTGATCCAGTTTTCGTTATCGGGAGCCTGTGGATGCTGTACACAGCCCACGCTGAATGCATCTGTGGAGGAAACCAGCTTCCTTCGCGTTTCTTTATCATGTACAGAGATATTCTTCATGGTTTCTATATAGTCAAAGTGCAGCAGACTGGGGTACTCATCCCCTCTGCTGAAATCATAGGAAATGTGAGCATACTGTTTTAATGTGTCCAGGGTAATGTTTTCGGGGCCGTTTTTTAAGGCAGGATGCCCTTTTCTCAGATTAATATTCATTGGCATTTTTTTCAGGAATTGCATGGCAATATCCTTAGAGCGCATTATTTCTGCGTATACGGCCATGGCCTTATCATCAAAAGCCGCAATGCCAATGTGAGATTTGTTCAGGTACACTTCATTAATGACGGTTTTTACATTGCCGGAGGCCAGTGAAAAATCCAGTCTTTTCCGATTATCATATTCTTTACAGAGTTTGATAAAAGCTTCCGACAATGCGGTATGATTGAAAGAGGAAATAAGATGCAGGCTGCTGCAGTTTTTATCGATGCTGCTCCCCTTAATCTGGCGCAGCTGCTCAATAATAATTTCAGCATGCTGAATAAAATATTCTCCCTGTTCAGTAAGAACAATTCCAAGGTTTGTCCTGGAAAAGATCTGATATCCCAGTTCAGCTTCCAGAGCAGATATGGCTCTGCTGATATTGGGCTGTGACACAAACAAATTCTCTGCAGCTTTAGAAAAAGACAAGGTACGGGACGCTTCCACAGCGTATTCAATCTGCTGTATATTCATAATTTTTCTCCTCTTTATTAAATGACGTGAATCGAATAACCAAAACGTATACCCCCATGCCGGATACATATTGGTAATTGGTGGAGTGTGACTATAGAATAAGAGTAAGAACAGGCATCCCGAAGCCGGCATAGGGTATTTAATTATAAATAGCAGTATACCTTATTTTATAGATTGCTGCAAACCTGTAAGCAGGGTATAGAATACGGGATGATCCGGAAAAACGGCGGAAAAGGAGAGGTTTAATGGATAGGAATCTTTTATGTGGTCTGGTAGATGAGAAACAGGATATTTTTGCTGAAATCAGTGATAAAATCTGGGAGTATGCTGAGCCGGCTTTCTATGAAAAAAAATCAATGGAGGTACAGGTTCAGTGTCTGGAAAAGGAAGGTTTCCAGGTGAGTAAAAACATTGCGGACATTCCGACGGCTTTTAAAGCAAGCTATGGTTCGGGAAAGCCGGTTATTGCATTTTTGGGTGAATATGATGCACTTCCGATGCTGTCTCAGAAAGCGGACAGCACGGTAAAGGAGGAACTGGCAGAAGCGGGGTTTGGGCATGGATGCGGACATCACCTTCTGGGAACCGGGTCCATGCAGGCTGCTGTTGCAGTAAAAGATTATATGGAAAAGACAAAGCTGCGGGGGACAGTCGTATATTTTGGCTGTCCTGCGGAAGAAGGAGAGGCCGGAAAAGCATTTATGGTAAAAGAACATGCCTTTGAAGGGTGTGATATCTGTCTGACATGGCATCCGTTTTCTTTTAATGTCTGTTCCATGTCATCCCTGGCAAATGCACGCATCCGGTATACCTTTACAGGAGTGAGTTCGCATGCAGCAACATCGCCTCATCTGGGGCGGAGCGCACTGGATGCCGTAGAACTTATGAATGTAGGCTGTAATTACCTCAGGGAACATATCCCGCCGGATTGTCGAATTCACTATGCGATTACCAACACAGGAGGTACAGCACCGAATGTGATACCTGCAAAAGCAGAAGTTCTGTATGCCATCAGAGCACCGAAAATGTCTGATACTGCAGAACTCTGCAGGAGAGTAAATAAAGTGGCCCGCGGTGCGGCAGAAATGACGGAAACAGAGGTGGAGACGGATATTCATTGCGCCTATGCAGACCTGATTCAGAATAAGGCACTGAACAGGCTTGTCTATCAGAACATGAACGACTTTGAGATCCTTTATACCCATGAGGAATATGAATATGCCCGAAGGTTCAGGGCCATGTCGGATGAGAATGAGATTGCACGTACAAAGGCCCTGGCCGCCGGATTTATTGGCGAAAAGGCGGAGGAAGCATTTTCATCACCTATCGCAAATTTTGTGATTCCCCCGGTAAATATAAAGCAGGGCTCTAATGACGTGGGAGATGTAAGCCAGTGCATTCCAACCGCCTGTTTCAGCGCGGTGTGCTACGCAATGGGAACCTCGCCTCATTCCTGGCAGGCTGTTGCACAGGGGAAAAGTTCGCTGGCACATAAAGGGATGTTCTTTGCAGCCAGAGTGCTTGCGGCTACAGCGATTCAAATAATGGAGGAACCCAGGCTGGCAGAAGATGCCAGGGCGGATTTTATAAAAACTATGGCTGGCAAAACATATGAAAGCTTAATTCCGAAAGGTATAAAGCCGGCAATATTGCGAGGGTAACGGTATATTTTTAAACTGACCGGCATGCAGAAAAACAGTCCTGTCCGGTGGTATTGATCAGGAGGCAAAGTATGAGTGAAATCTATTCTTTTATATCAAACAGTGTTCCAATGGCCGTTTTATGCGGTATAGTCATTATTTTTGTTATGGTGCAGTCTGCTTTGTTTTTCCGAGCTGCCTGGAGACGCTCGGAGGAAATTGGCATATCTAAGGCAGACAGAAAGAAAATTGTTAAGAGCAGTGCTTTATTTTCCATTGTACCGTCCCTGCCGATTATTATCAGCTATGTTATTCTAATGCCGGCCCTGGGCAGATTTTTTCCGTGGCTGAGACTGAGTGTCATCGGTTCGGCAACCTATGAGACAATGGCCGCCAACATGGCGGTTACGGCGGCCGGGTACGACAGCATATCCGGAGGAGACTTTCCTGCTGAAACATATGTCATGATCATGTGGGCGGTAACACTGGGAATTATGCTGTCAAGCCTGGCAGTACTGATTCTGAAAAAGTACGATAAGAAAATGCAGACGATCAGTGCGGGAAATAAAGCGCTGGGGACAATGATTACTTCGGTCATGTTTCTTGGCATGATGGCTACATTTTCCGCGCCGTATATTGTGGATTATAAAAATGTTGTTGCAATTCTTACAATCTTAATATCTGCCGGTACGATGTTCCTGCTGGAATATTTGTCCGGAAAATGGAAAACTTTGAAAGAGTTTTCGTTTGCAGTCAGCATGATCGCCGGAATGGCCGGTGCATGTGTCATATCAAATGTAATGGGAGGAATATAAAATGCAGAGTTATGATCAGTTTAATAACAAAATACATAAAATGGGTATTCTGACAACTTTGGCGGTTGGCATCCTGTTTATAACTGTCCCTTTGGGGATTACGATTATATTTGGCATAAAGCTGGACTGGAAACAGGTATTTACGGTTTCGGCTCCGATTGCGGTTATATTCGGGATCACCGGGCTCTGTGAGAAATTGTCCATGGCCCCTGTCATTGGCCCCGGGGCAGTCTACCTGGCATCTTCCACGGGAAATGTCCAAAATATGAAGCTGCCGGCTGCTCTGAACGCTATGCGTGTTGTGGAGTGTGAAGAGGGGAGCGAGAAGGGGCGCGTTGTTTCGATCATTGCAGTTGCCACTTCTGCCTTTGTAACTACATTCATTGTGTTTTTAGGTATGCTGTTTTTAGCTCCCCTTGTTGCTCCGCTGTTGTCCAACCCCGTGATATCACCGGCATTTGATAATATGTTCCCGGCACTGCTCGGTCCCATGGTACTGCCTGTACTGGTGAAGAATTTTAAAGCAGCAATTCTGCCCTTTGGACTTGCAATTATCTTTGCGGTGGTCCTTGGATCCAGATACAGTCAGCTGCAGAGCATCGTGATGGTTGCAGTAATTCTTTTATCGATTGGAGTAATGAAGCTGATTATGACCAGAAAAAAGACCGCAGATGAGCAGGCAGAGGGATAAAAGATAACAGAAGACAGATAACTGATAAATGAGTAATAGTTTTTCGTTTTAAATAAAAAGAATACGATAAAGAAAGAGGGATGCCGGCGGAAGGCTTCCCTTTTTCTGGTAAGTGGATTTATAAGCAGGTATGTGTTAAAATACAGTCATGAAAAGAACAGAAAGATTAAGTGCAGTATCAGGTGCATAAATATAGAAAAGAAACGAAAAGGGAGGTGTTCTTTTGTGAGGATAACCAGCCTGAGAATCAGGAATTTTAAATATATTCGGAACATGTACATTGAGGATATCGATAACGCCCTGATACTGGTAGGACAGAATAATACAGGGAAGACGGCTGTACTGGACGCCATCCGTGCGGTGGGAGGCTCCTATCAGATTCAGCCGGAAGACTTTCAGGAGAATAATTCGAATATTGAGGTGTTTGTTTCCCTGGAATTTCTGGAAGAAGACCTGGTACGTCTCCAGAAAAACGGGGTGGTCAGTCAGTACAGACGCTTTGAGGCGTGGAAGGAGGATTTCAGGAAAAAGCTGCCCTCTTTCGACGATAAGGGGGTTCTGACCTTTGAGTTTATCGCTAATAAAGATGGACGTATACGTTTTAATGACGGTGTAAAAAAGAATAATGCCTATATTAAGGAAGTGTTTCCGCAGATATACTACATGGACACCCAGCGGGATCTGAATCAGCTGCAGGGAGATCTGCTGATGCTGCAGGAAGATGCACTTCTGAAAAGAATGCGCTCGGACTGCTGCATTTTTGATCAGGCAAAGATCTGCAATCACTGCTTTGCGTGCATCGGTCTGATCAACCAGAAAAAACCGGAGGAACTTAACGCTTTTGAGACGGCAAAGCTGCTGGATTATAAACTTTACCAACTTAATCTCAATGACTTCGCGCGGAAAGTGAACGAGAATTTCCGGAAAAATGGAGGGCAGGAGGAGATCATTTACTCTATGAACCGCGACGTGGAACGGATGCTTCTCGTGACCGCAGAGATACGCGGCAGGGAGAAAAATACGAACTGGCCAGTCTCCCGGATGGGGAAGGGGATGCGCAGTGTCTATATGCTGTCTCTTCTGGAAACTTACACGGAGGGGGAAGACCGGGTTCCAAGTATCATCATGGTGGAGGAGCCGGAGATTTTTCTTCACCCCAGGCTGCAGAAGGTGTCGGGGGAGATATTGTACCGCCTGTCCAGGAAAAATCAGGTAATGTTCTCCACTCATTCTCCGAATCTGCTTCCAAACTTCAGCAGCAGACAGATCCGGCAGGTCGTGCTGGATGAGGATGGCTGTTCGGCTATCCGGGAGCAGACGGATATCAGTGCGATTCTGGAAGATCTGGGGTACACGGCCAATGACCTGATGAACGTCAATTTTGTATTTATCGTGGAGGGGAAGCAGGATAAAAGCCGGCTGCCCCTGCTGATAAAAAAATATTATTCTGAGACATATGATGAGGAGGGCAATCTCTCCAGAATCGCCATTGTTACGACGAACAGCTGCACGAATATCAAGACTTATGCGAATCTGAAGTATATGAACCAAATTTATCTGAAGGATCAGTTCCTGATGATCCGGGACGGGGACGGGCAGGATCCGGAAAAGCTGAAGAGGCAGCTCTGCCGTTATTATGAAGAGCGAAATACGGAGGACGTGGATAAGCTGCCCCGGGTCACACCCCGGAATGTGCTGATTCTGCATTACTATTCCTTTGAAAATTATTTCCTGAATCCAAAGATCATGGCAGAGCTTGGCATTATAGAGACCGAGGAGGCATTCTATGAGATATTTTTGGAAAAATGGAAAGAATACCTCTATAGAATCCGAAGCGGAAGGAAGCTCGTGGAGGTGCTTGGAAGAGAGTTTGAGACTGTGGAGGACGTGAAAATGCATATGGAGGAAATCAGGGTATATATGCGGGGCCACAATCTGTATGATATTTTTTACGGGAGATACAGGGAGCAGGAACAGGAGCTGCTGACAAAGTATATTGAGCTTGCGCCAAGAGAAGAATTCCGGGATATCCTGGATTCCATTGACCAGTTTATTTATTTTGAGAGCAGAAAGAAAAACACAATTTAGTAATGAAGTTGTTGGGATATATACTGAGAGAAAGGATAACAGAAGGTAACAGTTCAGACTTGTCTGAACTGTTACAACAGGAGGAAGAAAATATGCTGAAATGTTTTTATATAGTAGAAAAAATTGACGGAGATTACGCAATGCTTAAAAGATCCGATGAGACAGATCCGACGGCAGAGCCCAAGATGGTGGCGCGGGCGCTTCTCCCTCCGGAAATACAGGAAGGAAGCCGATTGCTGTACGAATATCTGCAGTACAGTATAGTGGAGCAGATATAAGCGGTAATGATTTTAGGCGGAGGTACGCGGGCAGATTCGCGCGATGTCCAAAAAGACTTTTGGGAGGCAGTATGAGAAATACGGATGCATGGAAAGAATGGTTTGAACAAAATGAGCAGGAGATGTTAAAAACAGCGGATGATATTTTCCGCCATCCGGAATTGTCCGGTCAGGAGTTCTATTCTTCCAGGCGGCTGGCTGATTTTCTGGAAAAAGAGGGGTTTTCTATCCATTGGAATATCGCAGGGTTTGAAACAGCGTTTATTGCACAGTGGGGCAGCGGTAAGCCCATATTGGGATTCCTGGCGGAGTACGATGCTCTGCCGGGGCTTGGGCAGGAACCAGTCTGTGAATACCGGTCAGACGGCGGCCCGGGACATGGCTGCGGGCACAATCTTCTGGGAACGGCCTGTGCCGCTGCCGCCTGTGCGCTGAAGGCGCAGATGGAAAGAGAGGGCGTGCAGGGGACCATCCGGGTGTACGGCTGTCCGGCAGAAGAGATAGTGATCGGCAAAATCAAAATGAATGCGGAAGGTGTCTTTGACGATCTGTCTGCCGCTATTACCTGGCATCCTTTTGACAGAAACCGGGTCAGTTTCGATATCTGGCAGGCTCAGGATGTGAAGAATTATAAGTTTTACGGTACGGCGGCCCACGCTGCCAAACATCCGGAAATGGGGCGCTCGGCCCTGGATGCCGCGGAACTGATGAATGTGGGGGTTAATTATCTGCGGGAGCATGTGGCGGATGATGTGCGGATGCACTATACCTATACCAACACAGACGGGCCTGCAAACATTGTGCCTGACTATGCGTCTACCAATTACTTTATCCGTTCCAGTAAAAGGGACCGGACAGAGGATGCCTCCCGCAGGGTGGATGACTGCGCGCGGGGCGCAGCCCTGATGACAGGGACAAGGGTCGAGATCGAACTTGTGACTTCAAACAGGGAGATGAAGGTGAACAGAACACTGGCAGAAATTTTTTATCAGGCTATGGAGCAGATCCCTCTCCCGGAACATACGGAGGAGGAGCTCGAGTTCGCCCAGAAGATAAGCGAGGCGGCAGGCCTTGAAAATGACGGTGTTTATTTTACCGGGCTGGAGCCTCTGGAGGACGAACCGGTAATTCTGTCGATTGGAACCGATGTGTCAGATGTCAGCCATACGGTGCCGACGGTCATGCTCAGCGCGGCCGTCATGTGCAAAGGGACGCCTCTCCATCATTGGTCTGCCACCGCCCAGGCGGGGATGAGCATCGGGCAGAAGGGGATGTTGTATGTGGCATCCTGCATGGCACTGGGGGGCTGGATGCTGATGAAAGAACCGGAAAAGCTGGAGAAGGTATGGCAGGATTTTGCAGATAAGAAGACCGGAAAAAAACAGGTACTATAAAAACAAAAAAGTAGAAAAAGCAGAAGGAGGGAGCACCATGGGAATAGCTGCTGGTGGGCTGGGTTATGTGCGTGATACGGCAAGGGTTATGAGGGAAGACTGCAGGGCAACGGAGGTGCACCAGGTGTACCATCTTGCTGAGACAGCCAGAAAATATCTGAAAAATGTATTTGTGGGGAATTGTTAAATGAAAATAATAGTAGATGCAGATGCCTGCCCTGTGATCGGGATTGTGGAAGCAGAAGCGCGGCAGAATGAGATTCCGGTCACCCTGGTCTGTGACACGGCGCACCTGTTCGATTCAGCATACAGCAGGGTTGTAACGGTGGAAAAGGGTGCGGATTCGGCTGATTTTAAAATAGTTACACTGGCGGTAAAAGGCGATATTGTAGTGACTCAGGATTACGGTGTGGCATCCATGTGCCTTGGCAAAGGTGTTTTCCCGATTCATCAGAGCGGAAAATGGTATACCACGGAAAACATCGATCAGATGATGTTTGAGCGGCACATTGCCAAAGAGGTGAGAAGAAAATCCAGGAAGAACCATCTCAAAGGGCCCAAGAAACGGACACCGGAAGATGACGAGCATTTCCGGGAGTCATTGAGGCGGCTGATCGCAAAAGTAAGGAAAGAGGCGGAAGAATCGGTATGAAGCTGTATGATATTACAAGGGAATTGTTTGGCACGGAGGTATATCCTGGAGACCCTGCGCCGGAGTATGAACGCCTGCTGGAGGTAAGAAACGGGGATGCGTGTAATCTGACTTATCTGAAAATGTGCGCCCATAATGGAACCCATATGGATGCTCCCAGACATTTTCTGGACGAGGGAAAGGCCATTGATGAGCTTCCCCTGGAACAGGTAATGGGAAAATGCAGCGTTGTGGAATTTGACGGCATTCTGGACGGGAAGCAGGCGGGGCGGATGATAGACGGGAAAGAAAAGAAGGTGTTATGGAAAGGCCGTGTTGTCTTTACAGAGGCGGCGGCAGAGGTTTTTGCAGAGGCCGGGATGGAGCTGGCCGGAGTGGAAAGCCAGACCGTGGGGCCGCCGGATGCACCGGCCGGGGTGCACAGGATCCTGCTGGGAGCCGGCATGGCGATACTGGAAGGGCTGAATCTGGAGAAGGTAGAGTGCGGAAACTACTTTCTGTGTGCCCAGCCACTGAAACTGGGGGGATGCGACGGGGCTCCGTGCCGGGCGGTTCTGATAGCGGAAATTTGATACAGCGGGAGTTGGAGAGGAGAAAAGTATGAGAAAAGCGCAGATTATCAGTCTGGCAGTACTGATCATTACGCTGCTTATAATGGGGATTAATATATTTGTGAGCCCTCTTTCCGACTGGATTGTGAGGATAGACGGTATTATTATGCTGTTTGCCCTGGCAGCTGTTTCTTACTGCACGGTGAAGATTAGCAGAGGAAACGAATAAATTTCCTGGGGCAAGAGGGGTCAGACCCCTATGGCAAGGGGGTCAGACCCCTTTTAACTTTTTCAAAAATACGTATTCTGTCTCCGAGGAAAGCTCTGGATGAAAACGATAATCCAGCCTGTCGAAGCTGCGTATATCTTCGGCATCTTCAATGATATGTTCTGACATCCACCGAACCATTTCTCCGCGGGCCATCTTGGCCTGCGTTCCTTTCATTTTCACCCTTCCGTTTACTTTCTCGCCGAATATGCATGTCACCTGAGAGTGGGGCGGTTTAACAAAGGGCAGAATGGTTTTACTGTATTCGGCAGAGGCCAGGTTAAGAATCTGGATGGGACCCGAGTCGCTGCTGTGTCCGGTCAGTTCGGTATAGAGTCTGTTGTTCCAGAACTGATAGAGGCCGCTTGTGGTTTGGGTTTTCAGCCGGGCCTGCATTTCAAGACGGTAGGGGATGACTCGGTCGGTTGGCTTCAGGATTCCGTAAAATCCGGACAAGACCCGCAGATGGGCGGAGACATAGTCCCACTGTGTATCGGAGAAAACCTGAGGTGCCATATACTGGTACTGGATTCCCTCGTAAGCCAGAAGGGCAGGTGTGGAGGCGTGATCCGGGGAATATGCGTGAAGGCGCTCATAATTCTGTGCGGCGAGTTTATCGCTGCACTGCCACAGGGTCTGCAGCTCTTCGAGGGGCATTTTCTTCAGAAGCGTATGCAGATATTTTGTCTCGTTCAGGAATACCGGCTCTGTGAGCTGGAAGGAATATTCGTCTATGAGATTCATTTTCTTAGCCGGGGAAACTATGATTTTTAACATTGCTTTCTCCTCTTAAAGTATTATGTGCGCCATGTTATTCCGTTCTTGAAGCGCTCCACGGGCAGGTTTTTCGTTATACCTTATTCTGCGGCTTGGCTGCAGATCCGCCCGCAAGACATGAATTACGGTGTGCCCTTTGGGTATGAATTTTCTGGAAGCTTTGGAACAGCAGGGAATGCAGGTGCGGGCTCATCCTCTATGTATTCCAGAATATCTCCAGGCTGGCAGTGCAGTTCCTTGCAGATGGCATCCAGGGTAGAAAAACGGATGGCTTTTACCTTGCCGGTTTTCATGTTGGAAAGGTTAACATTGGTGATACCTACCTTGACTGCGAGTTCCTTGAGAGATATTTTTCTGTCTGCCATTACCCGGTCCAGTCTTAAAATAATTGCCATATATATTTCTCCTATAATGTCTCGTCCACTTCCTGCTGCAGGTGGCATCCTCTTTCGAAGATATCAGCCAGCAGTATCGTAATGACTCCTGATAATATCCAGTGAAATTCCCAGGGATTCTCAAAGTTTAGATTGTGAAGATTGATAATATTCATACTTGCCTGGAAAATGAGCTTACTGAGCAGTCCCATGAACAGCATGATGAGTCCGATTCTCTTGATACAGGCGGTTGTCTCTGCTGTAAAGGGAGAGTGAGAATGTGACAGTGATGTTAACAGTCTTCTTCCGGTCAGCATAATAAAGAGCAATGGCAGGGAATGAACCAGGAATTCCACAATGCAGAATGAGATGAGAAATAACCTGGAATTTGTAACATTACTGTTAAAACAAAGTTCTTTGAAGGAGATATCCATAGTTCCCAACAGACCCTGGGCGAAGTATGAATTCCCTGTGTTTACAAGATTGATTGAGGCATCGGGAAGGATGCCAAAATAAAAAGAGTGTACGAGCAGCCAAACGGCCTGAAGGGCAATTCCGATGAAAACAATGTAGAACAGGAATCTGGTAATCTCCAGGTGCTGTGGTTTATAAGCGGCAGTGGCGGTATTTTCATTCATTAGTGTGCTCCTTTCTGCTTGCAGAGTGGGATGATAAGAAAAATTCTTTTGTTGATTAGATTATATGATGGGTATTATGGGATGTCAATAATAAATTAATGAAAAACGATAATAAATTAAAATTTTTCGATAATTAGAATTGAGGGGTGAGATAGCCTGTATAATCTCAGAATAATTCTGGGCTGAAGATATTTTCCATAGGGTGAATAAGTCTTTCGCAGGAGGAATGTCCGTGGTACAATAATGCTATTGAATTTTATGGGAGGCTGTAAGCTATGAAAAAGATTATACTTGGCTCGGCATCACCCCGGCGCAGAGAGCTGATGGCGCAGATCGGGCTGGAGTTTGAGGTGGTTGTAAGTAATAAAGAAGAGCATTATGAGAGTACAATACCGGAAGAGATTGTGAAAGAACTGGCGTTGATGAAAGCGGAGAATGTGACATCAGAACTGGAAGCCAAGCGCCAACTGAAGGATATGGTCATAATTGGGGCAGACACAATAGTGGTTTTGGATGATCAGATATTGGGAAAACCAAGGGATGAAGAAGAAGCCTTTGAGATGCTGACAAACCTGCAGGGCAGAGCTCATCAGGTGTTTACGGGGACGGCAATACTGAGTTACGATGAGACAGGAGAACGGCTGGTTCAAAATCAGGCATCCGAGACAAAAGTGTATGTACATGAAATGAATCGGGATGAGATTCTTTCCTATATAAAAAGCGGTGAGCCGATGGATAAGGCTGGTGCATACGGTATACAGGGAGCATTTGCGGCTTATATTGACAGGATAGAGGGGGATTACTATAACGTAGTCGGACTTCCGGTCTCCTATTTGTATCAGCAGTTAAAGAATATTTGAGAATTTAGGTTAGAAAAGGAGAGGATAACACTTGAAAAAGCGTGAGGCGTCAAACTGCGAATATTGTATGAATTATGAATATGATGAAGATTACGAGTGCTATGTCTGTATGCAGAATCTGGATGAAGACGAGATGGTGCGGTTTGTAAAAGGAGATTTTCATGAATGTCCATATTACAGACATGGCGATGAGTACAAGATTGTAAGAAAACAGATGTGACAAGGAAATGGAAAAGTTTCTAATGAAAGAGTGAGCTCAAAGGGGTCAGACCCCTTTGCTGCCCCCTCTACTCCAAAGCGCACCGCCGTTTTCACGGAGCCATTTCTGGCAGGCTTTGTAATTGGGAAGTATAGCTTCCACGATGGCATAAAATGCGCGGGAATGGTTCATCTCTTTCCGATGTGCCAGCTCGTGGACAACGATATAATCCACAACTTCTTCCGGAGCAAAGATCAGCCTCCAGTTGTAGTTGAGATTTCCTTTGCTGGAGCAGCTGCCCCAGCGGGTTTTCTGTTCGCGGATGGAGATGCGTCCGTAGGAGACGTGCATGATGGATGCATAGTAGGAGGTCTTCTGTGCGAAGATATCCCTTGCAATCTTGATATAGTGGTTTCGCTCCCCTGCAGTCAGCGGCTGTGAGGACGGCTGGGGATGCTGCTTTGCTTTATCCACGTACTTGAGAACCCAGGCCTCTTTTTCTTTGAGGAAGCGGTCGATGGATGATTTGGGGCAGTTCTGGGGGGCGCGGACTTTGACGCTGCCTTCGGCAGTGATCTGTATGGCCAGCGTTTTACGGCTGCTGTATATAATTTCATATGTAAACGGATGTTTCACGATTATCACCTCCAGAACAGTTTAGCAGGGAAAGCATAAGAGATCAAGACAGAATAGAAGGATGAAAGGAGTCTTTAATATATTGGATCAGCAGAAGATTTTAATAGTAGAAGATGACCTTGCCCTTGCAGAAGGGCTTCGGATGAATATGGAGATGGCAGGTTTTCAGGCTTCGGCGGTTTATAATGTACGGGATGCCTTTATGCAGCTGGAAGCAGAACAGGCGGACCTGCTTCTGCTGGATATCAATCTTCCGGACGGGAATGGGGTTGATTTCGCGGAAAAGGTGCGCCGTATGCTGAATATCCCCATTATTTTCCTGACCGCAAGGGATATGGATGAGGACATGATAGCCGGTTTCCGGGCAGGGGCGGATGATTATATAATAAAGCCGTTCCATATCCAGGTGCTGGTGGAGCGCGTGCGGGCCGTGCTCCGAAGATATCAGCCGTCAATGGAAGTGAAAAATCAGATACAGACGGGCCATCTGCAGATCGACTTTGAAAGCTATACCGTATTAAAAAGCGGAAAACCGCTGTCATTGACGCCTACGGAATTTAAACTCCTGGAGAAGTTCTGCAGAAATCCCGGAATTGTTTTGACCAGACAGGTGCTGATTGATGAGCTGTGGGATAATGAAGGCAATTATGTGGATGAACATACTCTGACGATATTTGTAAGCCGGCTGAGATCAAAGATCGCAGATAATGAATTTACCTACATCAAGACCGTGTACGGAACGGGATATCGCTGGACAGGAGCCGAAAATGGATAAATGGACAATCGTCGCCGCTGCGGCTGCCGCAGTCATCAGTGCGATGTGCACTGGATTGCTTTTATGGATAAATATGCGGAAAAAATATATTGCTTTTGTGGAAGACATCTGTAAATCTATAGATACGATTCTAAGGGGCGATTCCGTGGAAAGCTTTATACTTGAAGACGAAACTCTGATTTCCCGGGTACAGATGAGATTGAAACGGCTTGCGGATATTACAGAAGCTGCCGCCATGGAAAACGAGGAACAGAAAAAGGAAGTGCAGAGCATTGTATCCGATATTTCCCACCAGCTGAAGACCCCCATTGCAAACATAACCATGTATTGTGATACGGCCCGCCAGAAAGAACTGCCTGAAGCAACCCGGGAACAGTGCCTGGAGGTAATGGGCAGGCAGGTGGGGAAGCTGGAGTTCCTGATCCAGTCCCTGGTGAAAATGTCCCGTCTTGAAACCAATATGATTACCATCACCCCCGGGAACAACTGTCTCAGAAATACGCTGTATGAAGTGGCAGAAAGCGTGAGAGTAAAGGCAGAGCAAAAAGGTCTGGAAATAGAAGTAGAATGTCCAAAAGAAATTTATTTGTACTACGATGCGAAGTGGACGGCTGAGGCGATATTCAATATTGTGGATAACTCCGTAAAATATACGGAGGCAGGTGGAAAAATCCGGATTTCGGCCGAACCACTGGAAATATATACGAAAATTGTGGTGGAAGACAATGGGAGTGGAATTGCACCGGAGCATATCAATGATGTGTGCAAGCGCTTTTTCAGGGAAGAAAAAGCCAGCAGTACGGAGGGCGTTGGCATCGGCCTGTATCTTACCAGAGAAATCATAATGAAACAAAATGGATATTTGAAAATACAGTCTCACGAGGGGGCTGGAACCAAAGTGGCGCTCTATATACTAAACATGGTTAACGCGGACTGACCTCCGGTGAGAATAATGATGCAGCCCCGGATATACAACCAGGAAGATTAGACCGCTTTTACCGAGCTGTTCATATTATACAACTAACAGACTTTTTCCTAAAAACTTAAAACTCATCTTTACAATGCAGAACCTCCCTGATTTGTGCTGCATCGATCTCTTTGCGCCCAAAATCCCTTCGAATGTGTCCTCCCTCTAATATCAATACCCTGTAGAGAGTAATTGAAAAACTACAAAATTCTTACGTTTTTTGAGAGGTTTTTGAAACATTTGCCTGTTATGCTTAGTTCAGATCAAAAAACGGTGTTCAAAGGAGTGTATAAAATGAGTATACTGAAAACGGAGAATTTGAAAAAGTATTATGGAAAAGAACCAAATGTTGTGCGTGCGCTGGACGGCGTATCCCTGGAAATAGAAGAAGGCGAGTTTGTAGCGGTGGTAGGTACCTCTGGAAGCGGTAAGTCCACCCTGCTGAATATGATAGGCGGTCTGGATGTTCCCTCTGAGGGGAAAGTCATCATTGCGGGCAAAGACCTGTCCGGAATGGACGACGACCGACTGACTATTTTCCGCCGCAGGAGAATAGGCTTCGTATTCCAGAATTACAATCTGATTCCCATACTGAATGTGTATGAGAATATTGTGCTCCCTGTATCTCTGGACGGAGAAAAGCCGGATGTGACTTACTTAAAGAAGATCACTTCTCTTTTGGGACTGGAAGAAAGACTGACAGAGATGCCAAACAATCTTTCCGGAGGCCAGCAGCAGAGGGTGGCAATTGCCAGAGCACTCGCATCAAAGCCGGCAATTATACTGGCGGACGAACCTACCGGGAATCTGGATTCCAAAACCAGCCAGGATGTGCTTGGGCTGATCAAAATGACGAGCCGGCAATTCCATCAGACAGTTGTTATGATCACCCATAATGAGGAAATCGCACAGCTTGCCGACAGGACAATCCGCATCGAAGACGGGAAAATCAGGGAAAGCAGGTGGAATGCATGAGCCGTAAGACATCAGGAAAAATTGCTGTAAATAACAACGGCAGGACGGTGAGAAGTCTGGCTGCCAGCAGCATCAAAAGCAGCAAAATGCGTAACTTCTTTATCGTAGTTACCATCATCCTCTCTGTCAGCCTGCTCATGGTCATGTCCTTGTTTTACGCCGGTATGGATACGGAAAAGGCGCGCCAGGTTGAAAAGATGCAGCATGTTGTTTATTACAAGCTGGACAGGCAGCAGCTGGAGAACCTTTCAAAAGATAAACGGACGGAATATGTCCTGGGGATGAAGAGCGGACAGGGTATGGAAGTGGACGGAAAAATGGTCCAGCCCGTGGCATACGACAGCGAGCCGCTGAAAGCAGACGGGGTAGAGATCGAAACGGTAACCCCGGTTAAGGGAAAAGAACCGGAAGCGGTGAATGAAGCAATGCTGTCGGATGCACATTGTAAAGCTCTGGGTCTGAAGGGAGAACCGGGCGAAAAGGTATCCTTTACCTTTTTAGACGGAACAACCGAAGAATTTGTTTTATCTGGAGTCTTCCATTTGGATGGCGTACCCAAAGTATATACGATTATCCTTTCTCAAAAATATGCAGAACAGGGATCTCAGCTGAAAGATGTGACATATGACGGGATCGTGCGCATTCATGATGCAAGAAAAATGAATCAGCAGAAATTTTTAGATACGATCCGTACTATGGCGTCAGACTACGGTATTGCAAGAAAATATGTCAATGAAAATAATTTTTATCTGGATACTTTATCCGGGGGCGAACTGCAGGCCCAGCAAAACATGCTGCTGGTCGGTGTTGGGATTGGAATCCTGTTTGTCAGTATCCTGGTAATCTACAGTGTATTTTATCTTGCGGTGGTTGGCAGAATCCGGCAGTTTGGGCAGCTTCGGACCATCGGAATGACCAGGAATCAGATACGCAGAATGGTCCGCTATGAGGGATTGATTTTATGCGGAATCGGAATACCTGTGGGTCTTTTGATTGGCGGCGTGATCGGTTATTTCCTGAAACCGGGAGGATGGAGCTGGAAAAACACACTGATTATCGGATGCGTCGTAATTGTAGCAGACATTATCACTGTACTGATATCCATCAGAAAACCGGCGGCTATAGCCTCCTCCATCTCACCTGTGGAAGCAAGTAAATTCTCCGGGGTTGAACCGGAAAAAGAAAAGAAAGGTAAAAAGAAGGAGAAAAGCGGACAGAAGGGTGGAAAAGCAGGTGCCAGTAAAAAGTTGTACAGAAACCTTACGCCCATGAATCTGGCTTCCATGAACCGCACCAGAAACAAGAAAAAAACTGCGTTGACAATGGCCTCACTCGGCATCGGCGGTGTTTTGTATATGCTGGCAGCATGTTTCATCACATGCACCAGTCTGGAGGATTATGCGAGACAGGGTCCTTACCGGAATGGAGAATTTGTGATTGACCTTTCCTATAATGTGTCTAAGACAGCAGAACACGGGCAGACATCCATCCAGGAAGACAATCCGATAAATGAGGATCTGATCCGGCAGATCGGGGCAATTGACGGAGTTGAGAACGTTGGGGTATACCAGGAACTGCAGACCCGCTGGGAATCGCATGATGAAGCAGATCAAGACCGCATCGTGTCCTTTGCTAAGGCTGAGGCGGATAAATTGAAAACGATGGTGGAAGAAGGTGACATTGATTATGACGGCATGATGCAGGAAGATCAGGTATTGATACAATATAATGGATTAAATAAAGAAATCTATGGCTGGGAGTATGCTGTTGGAGACAAGGTGAAACTTTCCTGGTATGACGGCAGGAACGAAGAAGAGAGAGAATTCACAGTCGTGGGAATCCTGGATACAAATGACTATATAAAATACAGTAATAATTATGGAGCTTTTATTCTGCCGGAAGAAAAACTGAACCAGATGGCAAACGGCCTGAATCTAAACTGCCAGATGGTGGTGAAAGTTGACCGTGAAAAAGAAGCACAGATAGAAAAACAGCTGAATGCAGTGATGGATGAAAATCCTCAGCTTACAATGGGAACCCTCAAAGAAGAACTGGCAGAGGGCGAGAGAAGTTTTTCCATCCTGTTCTCGGTTATGCTGGGGTTAAGCCTGTTCATTGTAGCATTCAGCATCCTCAACATGGTGAATACATTAATCACGAACATTCTGACAAGAAAACATGAATTTGCCATGCTGCAGTCCGTGGGAATGACAACAAAACAGCTCTCCCGTATGATTCAGATGGAAGGCCTGATGTTAACGGCGGGAAATCTGGTTATCACCCTGATTTTCGGATCAGCGGCGGGATATGCTATGGTCCGCATCATGCAGTACTTTGGAGCAGACTATATGAGCTTCCGGTTCCCGGGGTGGCTGTTCCTTGGGTATGCAGTATTTACGGCAATCGTACCGGTGGTTGTAGCAGCGATTATGATACGCGGATTCCAGAAAGAAGCGCTGGTGGATCGGTTGAGGTAAGGGGGGCGGGCGTACGCATGCTTGAAATGATCCGGCCGCCTGTCAGGTACCGGGAAAGCTCCGGTCCGTATATGGTGCGCGGGAAACCGCCGGGGGAAAAAAGATGGTGTCTGGATGTGACCCGCTTACGGGGAAGTCCTAACGCATAAGGAACCGCCCATGAGGGCACGTGCAACATGCAGCGGGAAAGCTTGATGCTTTCCCGCATTAGGTTGTACTGAAAAGTGATTTGGGAAAATCACTTTTCATCCCTCATGGGCGGCTCCTTCTGCGTAAGGACTTCCAGCCGTGCGCTCTACACATCCAGACACCATCTTCTTTTCCCCGGCGGCTTCCCGCGCACCATATGCGGACCAGAGCTTTCCCGGTACCTGACAGGCGGCCAGATCATTTCAAGCATGCTGGGGACTTAAGGCGGGAGGATCGCTTGGGGATGCTGCGGGAGAAGCGGATGGGACATAGGAAAATTGGATATTTGAAAGAGATGGTCAGTAATAATATTACGATGTGATTGTTGGACTCGTGGGATTAACAGGAATTATGCTGGGACGAATGGGAGAGCAAATGTTTGTGGGTAAATGGAGGCGGGGTGTGTTAGAATGGAGGCAATAGGTGGTTATCGTTGGATAAGCTGCAGAGGAGGTGCTATATGAGGAGGAGAATGCAGAGGATTTGAGGAAGCAATTGGTGCTGCTTCGGGGGATGGATGATGAATGGGAGAACGGGGATTAGCCAGGATGTAAATTGAGGATGGAGGAGTGAGATGGATACTGCTTTGCTGCTGAGAATGAAGTTTGATCGCGGGGAAAGGCCTGACGATCTGGAGATTGAGAATTTGCTGGTGCATTCGAAGGTGATACGGAAACTTACGAGGGACTATGAGGACAATGCATTTTTTAATCTTTTCCGGCTGATATGTCTGTCGGAAATCCCTTATGTAGAACGGCTGTCTTATACGCAGAGGGTGCTTTGCTATATTTCTGAGCATTTAGCCCTGCCCGAGGGATTTTCCTATACCGGGAAGGTGGATTATATTGTACCCTGTTATAATGCCATGCTGCTGGAAGCATATACAAGAATGGGAAGGGCGGGAGACGGGGAAGTGCAGAACGCGCTGAACTGGATCAAACAATATCAGGTTTTTGAACGTAATCAGTCAACGGCATGGAAATACGATGGAATATGCAGGCATGGCGGATGTATGAATGCAACTCCCTGTTATATTGGGATCGGAAAAACCGTAAGAGCCCTGATAACATACGCTGAATTTACCGGACATACTGATAAAGAAGCAGAAGCCTTAATTGAAAAAGGTACGGAATATATGCTCCGTCACCACCTTTACCAGCGGCTATCCAACCAGGAACCAATCAGCGCCCACATAACCGATATCATGTTTCCGCAGGCTTATATGTTAACTTTAGTCGATTTGGTTTATATTGCGGGCAGACAAAACCTATGGAAAGACCCGCGTACCCTGCCCCTGAAAACTTTGCTGGATAGCAAAGCCTGCGGTAATAACAGATGGAAGATCAGCTACATATACAGCCATAAGGGCTACAAAACTTTCGACGGAAGACAGAAAGAATCAGAATGGATTAACTATCTGTTTGGAACCAGCTGGACGGAAGCGGACAGAAACTGACAATTTTGTATATTCCATATTTACTAAACGGAAAAAACTGCTCTCCAAGATATCGCTTGCATTTCTGTAAGTTTCTACATATAATGAGGAAATGTATAGATAGGCTGTTAGTGGTGCACACTGGAGAATGATTCTGAAGGGATGATGGTAATATGAGGGATAAGGATAAGAAGGAAAAACACCGTTTCCGTAATATGTGGAAGGCGTTAAGTATGGAGCTGCGGGAGCATAAAAGTTCTTTTGCAGTATTTTTCGTACTGCGTCTTCTTGTGATTGTGATGATGATTCTGCAGATTTTTAACAGGAATTATGAGAATGTTTTTCTGTGCATCCTGACGCTGCTGCTTCTGGTTATGCCGAGCCTTGTGCAGGTGACCATGAAGATAGAATTGCCCACAACGCTTGAGATTATCATTCTGGTATTCGTATTTGCAGCGGAAATCCTGGGAGAGATACGGGAGTTTTATATTGTGTTTCCTTTCTGGGATACCGTCCTGCACACGCTAAATGGATTCCTTGCGGCGGCAATCGGATTTTCAATGGTGGATCTCCTCAACCGCAGTGAGCGAATGGTATTTAAGCTGTCTCCGTTGTTTACCGCCATCGTAGCATTCTGTTTCTCCATGACCATCGGGGTAATATGGGAATTCTTTGAATTTGGAATGGATCAGATACTGGGATTTGATATGCAGAAGGATACAATTCTTCATACCATCCGCTCCGTTATGCTGGACCCGGCGGGCGGAAATAATGTGGCACAGATCGGAAATATAACAAACGTAGTCGTAAATGGAAAAGACCTTGGTCTGGGTGGTTATCTGGATATCGGCCTGATCGATACAATGAAAGACCTTATGGTAAACTTTGTGGGTGCTGTGATATTTTCCATTATCGGTTACTTCTATGTCAAAAACAGGGGAAAAGGACGCGTTGCAAGACGGTTTATACCCAGAAAAAAGAAAGCGGAAAAGGACTTCCTAAAAATCGTGGAAGCAGAAGAAGAAAAAGAAGAAAAAAAGTAGGGATGCCCCGGTGGACAGGACTGGGTGAGGGGTTCTGTAAAAATGAAAGAGGAAAAACCCGGGTCTGTCTTGAAAGAACATCCCATTGAATCAGGATATGAGATTTAAAAACATGTTGGTAAGTGTTAAGTTTTGTTAATGATTCCAACAACGATACAGGCTTTGAGAGATTTCTCTCGAAGCCTCATTTAATATAGGGATATATTTTGATAGTTCTGCTTCATCCTGGATACCGATTATGCCGCTGAATGACAGTGCTGCAATGATATTACCTTCATTATCGCGGACGGGAACAGAAATACAGTAGGCAAAATCAGAAGACTCTTTATTATCAAGGGCATACCCTTGCTTTGCCACTGTGCGCAGTTCCTGCCAGAAGGCATTAGGATCGGTAATAGTATTAGCGGTAAGCGGTATCATCTCACAGGAGTTAATAATATTATCTACCAGGCTGATTGGAAGTTCTGACAGTAAAATTTTCCCTCCTGCACTGGCATAAAAGGGTAACTTAGAATGCAGGGGAGGTATATAGTCCACCAGACGGTTCGAACGGGATTGCTGAAGAATATAGCAATCCTTATTTTCACGTACAATCAGATTCATTGCCTGAGAAGTTTCCTCGGTATACCGCTCCATAACAAAAGCAGCAACATCCTTAAGTGCAAGATATAAATTGTTTTTTTCCACCAGGAAGGAAAGCTTTTCACCGGCAATATAACGGTCATCACTAAACTGGAATACCCATCCTGATTTCTCCAGTGTTTTAAGGATACGGTGAGTAGTAGAAGGCGTAAAATCGCATCTTTTAGCAATTTCGTTAACACCCAGCCGAGTGTGGGTGGTTCTAAGAAGATCCAGGACAATTAAAGCCCGTTCTACCATAACAATTACATCATTTTTTTCTTCCAAAATACAACAACTCCTTTATTCCCGCGAGCAACGAGCCAAAGCCAGATTTGCCTGATTTTGGCGGCTACCGCCGGGGTTTTAAATACTCTGCAGCCCGCTGCGCTGCAAATTTGATGCCCCGTAGCTTACTGTGGGGCTTTGTCTTAATGTTACCAGGAGGGATACCGGCCCTTTCTGGCAGGCTACAGCAGCTATTAGAAATTAATGAAACGGATATTTTGCGTTCTAACATATAATGAAGATCCATTTTGTTATATCAACTATATGAAATGGACATTCCGAATTAAATGTATATATTGACTATAACAATAGTGTGAAGTTTTGTCAATGCTGAAATCAAAATGGCACAGAAAATGATATATCTATTATAAGAGCCACTGGATATAGGGAAAGTTAATATTGAATCGATGGAGTAAAGAAAAAGACAGAGTTTCAACAGTCGTTGAGTGACTCTTGTTTAATCGGGCTCCGCAATGATCTCTGCTCTATACTTGTATCGTTTAATCAGTATAAAGGAATCTTCATCTATATCTATTGTTATTACTGAAATGAATAAACGGAATAAGTATTCTGAAATCGTGGCGGATAAAAGTATTGTAAGATTCAAAAATGAAAGAATGCAGTGCATATTGCACAAAATAAAGAGTATAAATTAGGCATAATTAACGAAAAACAAGAAGGCACAAATAAACATATTGACAAATAATAAGCAAGAGGTTAAAGTGAAAACAGGAATTGGAATAATTATTCCGAATAAAAAATAAAAGGAGAAATATTATGGGAAACAGAGCGAAACTTGAAGGAATTTACATTCCGGTGGTAACACCTTTCAACAAAGACGAGTCAATTAATTTTAATGCGATTAAGGAATTAACAAAGTTCCTTGCAGGGAATGGTGTCAGCGGAATTATCCCTTCTGGATCTACAGGAGAAATCACAGCGCTTACAGTAGAAGAGCAGATTGCGGTTAATAAAGCATATATCGAAGCTGGACATGACAACGATATAAAAGTAATTGCATCTACGGGAGCTTATCGTACATGTGACGTTGTTACAATGTCTCAGGCTGCTGAATCTGACGGCGCAGATGGTATCATGGCTGTTACACCTTGGTACATGGCTCCAAACGAGAAAGAACTGTTCGAACATTTCAAGGCTGTTCACGATTCCATCAAACTTCCGGTTATGATGTATCACAATCCATACTATTCTACCTGTTTGATGAGCGATAAATTTATGGCTAAACTGTATAATGAAGGATGCATTGATGCAGTTAAAGAACGTCAGGCAGATGTTTATCGTCAGCAGAACCTTCGTCGTTTAACGGATGACAACTTCTCTATTTTCTATGGGTATGATGTGTGTCCGGTTGAAACATTATCTTGCTGGAGTGATGGCTGGGTATGTGGTACAGGCAACTTATTCCCGAAAGAAAACTCAGATGTTTATAAACTTGCAAAAGCGAAAAAGACAGCAGAAGCTATGGAAGCTCACGAGAAAGAAATCTGGCCATACTTACATCTGTTCTCAGAGGCAGATTCTAATGGCAATGTTCTGTGGCTTCAGATTATTAAAGAAGGTCTTAAACTTCGTGGTGTTGACGCAGGTTACTCTCGTAAGCCGGTTCTCAATGAATTACCGGAAGAGACAATGAAACGTCTGAAAGATACTTTGAAGTTCTATGGATATCTTGCATAAATGACATCTTTCGTACAGGCCTGAAGAAGTAAAAGTTTATGTTATGGTGCCTACATATGCCGGCATCATAACATAAACTTTTTTATGCCTCAATCCGGATATTTGTGATGTCTCTGCTTCCCGGGTATCTTGAAACAGTATGCAGCGGCCAGAATAAAACATCTGATTTCCATGGTCTTACAATGGGAATGGCCAATTGGTAAAGCCAGGGCTATATAAAAATTAAAAAATGCCGATGACTCGGCATTTTTGTGTATTCATATATAATTGATCGAATCATTCCCTGGCTGTATACCTGGAAAATATAGGCTCCAGCAGCCATGAGGCGATAAAGCAATACAGAGCCGGTATGGCGATGATAAAAACGGGGTAGAGATATGAAAATATAACAGCGGTTGCGAGGAGCAGTACAAGCAGGAAGGTTACATAGAAATAACGAACGCTTATGTAAAGTGTGAGACGCAGTATCTGTGTATTTTTAAAATAAAATCTGGACAGCAGCGGATATGCGTATGGAATCATCCAGGCTGCCATCAGGAATAGACCGATGCCTATGAATGCTCCGGCTGATGCATTGTGCATGTCCGGCCAGTCAGCCGGAAGGTTCAGCAGCAATACTGTGCAGGCCATCCCGCAGTAACCAAGGAATATCAGGTTGAGGTACATCCCCTGCCAGAAATTTTCTTTGATCGAGTGAAAAAAAGCAGTCCATACAGGCTCTCCGCTGTCTCGCCGTACTGATTTTACAACTGCATAGTACAGCGCTGTAGATGAGGGGCCGATCGTGATGATCGGCAGACAACAGACAGCCCAAAGAATGCTGGCGGCGACTATCTGGCCTATGATATCCAGAAAGCGCCATATGAAGTTTGTGTGAGCTTTGTCCAATCGGTTTCCTCCTTTTTGATGCGGCATATTGATCGGGGACAGTTGAAAACGCAGAGCAATAAAAGGAATTCCATATGGCTGATACAATATGAATGCCTACTTACCCCAGCACTGATACAGGTTACGGGTAATCTCCTGGGATGCTTCCTGCAGTATCGGCAGACAGGGGAGCAACTCATCCGGATCCTGTATTCCGATAAATCCACTGAAGGATAAAGCGGCAATTATGGCTCCTTCGCAGTCGCGTACCGGAACAGAAATACAGCTTCCGTTTTCGGAAGATTCTCTGTGATCAAAAGCGTAGCCTTTTTTTGCTGCCATGCGGACTTCCTGCCAAAATTCATCCGGATCGATAATGGTATAAGGTGTCATCGGCTCCATATCGCAGGACTCCAGAAGCTTATCAACCAGGCTGATTGGAAGCTCTGACATAAGAATCTTGCCACCTGCGCATGCATAGAAGGGGAGCTCCGAGTACAAAGGCGGGACATAGTTAACAAGGCTTTTAGTGAGCGACTGCTGCAGAATATAGCAGCGGCTGCCCTCACGGACAACCAGGTTCATTGCCTGCCTGTTTTCTTCTGTGCAGCGGCTCATTGTTAATTCTGCCACTTCTTTCAATGCCAGATAGAGATTGTTTTTTTCGATAACAAAGCTGATCTTTTGGCCGGTGATGTAACGCCCGTCCATACACTGGTATACCCAGCCATTCACTTCTAGAGTTTTTAAAATTCGAAAGGCGGTTGATGGATTGAGTTCGCAATTTTTTGCGATTTCATTCACTCCCAGCGGTGAGCGCTCTTTGCGCAGGATGTCCAGTACCTCCAGGGCCCGATCCACCATTTTGATGGTTTCTACATTTTGTTTTTCCAAGACGTAGACCTCCTTACTCTTTGATTTTATACCTTGTTCTGCAGCTTGGCTGCAGACCTGCCCGTAGGGCGTGAGTTACGGGGTGCCCTTTGGGTGTGATTGGAATATATATTTCGGATTTAGATAAAGCGGATATATTACATTTATACCATTTAAAAAATGGGATGTCAATAAGTTGAACCAAAATATAAAAATAAACGGGAATGCATATTTCATAAAGCGGAAAATGGCGGTTTTTGCACAGCGACGGCCCATAATTCAGGTATTGTTAATAGTTTGACAATATTTGCGTTAGTACCGTGAAAATCAAAATAAATAGTATTTAAAACGGAAAGAGTCGAATATTATCTGAAAATATTATGAGATGATTAGAAAATGAAAAATGTGGTTGACAGACGGGTGGAATCGTTGTATATTAAAAATACGGAATGGCTATTTCGAAAAAAATCTGTATAACAGACAACGAGATGGCACGGAAAGATTTAAAACACCAAAATACTGCATATTACATAACGGAATGGTTGTTTTTAAATCTGATCAATAGTAGAAAAGGAGAACGAAAAGTATGGCAAGAGAAAAACTGAACGGCATCTACATCCCAATGGTAACACCTTTTAATGCAGACGAATCCATTAACTTCAATGGAATCAAAGAATGCACAGACTTTCTGGTAGACAGCGGAGTTACAGGTGTTATCCCTTCCGGCAGTACAGGCGAAATGGTTGCTATGACCCCTGACGAGCAGATCGCAGTAAACGAAGCAACAGTGAAAGCCGCAGACGGAAGATTCAAAGTTGTATGCTCTACCGGAGCATACCGCACAAAAGACGTTATTAAAATGTCAAAAGCGGCTGAGGCAGCCGGTGCTGACGGCGTTATGGCAGTAACACCATGGTACATGGCTCCGAACGAGAACGAATTGCTGAAACACTACGAAGCAATCCGCAAAGAAATCAGTATCCCGATCATGGTTTATCACAATCCTTACTATTCAACATGCCTGATGAGTGATGAATTTATGGCTAAGCTGTACAACGAAGGATTTATCGACGCTGTGAAAGAACGTCAGGCTGATGTTTACAGACAACAGGATCTGAGATATCTTACAGATGATAATTTTGCTATTTTCTATGGCTACGATGTTTGCCCTGTTGAGAGCGTAAGCTGCTGGGCAGATGGATGGGTATGCGGTACAGGCAACCTCTTCCCAAAAGAAAATACAGAAGTGTTCAACCTTGCAAAAGAAAGAAAGATGGAAGAAGCTATGGCAGCGCACTTTGCAAAGATTCGTCCTTACCTTCCATTATTCACAAAACCTACCGCAGATGGAATGCCGACACCTTGGCTTCAGATTATTAAAGAAGGCCTTAAACTTCGTGGTGTTGATGCAGGTTACTGCCGTAAACCGGTAATTTCAGAGCTTCCGGCTGATGTTATGGAAACCCTTAAAACAGTTCTGAAAGAATATGGATACCTGGCTTAAGAATCTAATGTAGTTCCCCGTGCATTTTTAGAGAGACTACAGCAGGATGGGGGAGAGTTTGCAGATTACAGGCCAGAGCGGATCTGTAATTTTAGCAGAAAGGTAAGGTTATTATTATGAAAAAGAAGATAATTTGCGCTATCTTATTGTGTACAGTCGTATTCAGTACGACACTGTGGGGCTGTGGTTCATCCAAAGATACAGCCGCAGACACTTCCGATACTTCTAAGAAAGCTTCTGATGAATCAAAGAGCAGTACTGACAAAAGCGGAAAAACAAAGATTACAGTTCTCAGACCGGGCGATCAGGAGAAGGTAGAAGCCTTCATGGAACCGGCAATCGAACAGTTTGAAAAAGATAACCCGGATATAGAAGTTGATATTGCATATGAGTCATGGGCAGGGTGGATACAGAAGTACCCAACCTCATTTGAAGCAGGAACACAGCCGGATGTAATCTTCTGGTGGGACAATAAGCTGAATGACTCCTCGGCAAAGGATCACCTGGTTAAGCTGGACGACTACCTGAACGAAGACTTTTTAAGTCAGATTCCTGACAGTGTCTGGAATCTGGTAAATACCAGCAGTATGGACGGTACATATTATATTCCGAGTAGTGTAGATACATTTGCCCTTTACTATAATAAAGAAGTGTTTGAAGCTGCCGGACTGGATCCGGAGGCTCCGCCTACTACATGGGATGAACTGCTGGAAGCAGCGAAAACCATCAAAGAAAAAACAGGCAAACCTGGAATTGGAATTCCTGCAATTACAGGATCCGAAGTACTTGAGGAATATATCGGCCTGTTCCTGAATCAGTCAATGGATGCTGCTGTTCTCGATGATGACAGTATGCCGCAGTTCGATAATAAGGAAGGCCTTGAGGCTCTGAAGTTTGTTGAACAGCTCATACCTTATTTACAGGATTCACCTACAGAATATGGCCGTGGAGAATTACGTCCGCTGTTAAGAGACGGCGGTGTGGGCATGCTGATTGACGGACCATGGGGAGTTGCTGCTTACCAGGCTGCATTCGGAGAAAATCTGGATGAAAGTAAGATTGGTATTGCAACGGTTCCGCTTGCTCCTAATGGCAAGAAGATTGCATGGGCAGGTACAAACGGCTGGATCGCTACACGTGACGAGACCGCAGAGGCATCTGCTAAATTAATTGAATATCTTATGGATCCGGAAGTAATCATAGATCACCACGTTGCATACGGTTCTGCTCCTCTGTATGAGTCTGAATTTGATAATGAGGCATTCCAGTATGACTACTGGAGGGTATTCTACGATGAAGCACAGGATTATACACTTTATGGCATGATCGGAAAGGACAGCGCAACACCGGCTGCATATTATACTGCTCTTGAAGAAGTATGGCAGCAGTTCATTCTTGGCCAGATCGGACCGGAAGATGCACTCAAGGCGGCAAGTGAAGCGGCGAAAGGTGTTACTTCACGTAACCAGTAACCTATCCTGTTGCGACTGAACTGTTAGAACTTGAGAATTTAATATAAGGATACGGTTTGCAGGTATAAAAACATATGTCTTTTATCCAGACCGGCCGAATATCCGGTCTGGATAAAAGCAATATTCGTTTCGAGAAAGGGGGCGCCCTGTTTGAAAAAGAGCCAGAGAAAGAGAGTCATCTGTTCGCTGCTTCCGCTTGTCATTTTGTTACTGTTTGTTTATGGATACCCGTTGTTTAAGGTCTGTACCAGCGCCTTTATGGGGTTCAGCGGCGCTACGGCAGGTCAGTTTGTAGGCTTTGGAAATTTTTCTATTATTAAAGGTGAGATTCCGAAAACTGTTGTAACTACGTTAATTTGGACTTTTGGTTCTGTAATTCCCGCAATGATTCTGGGTCTTGTAGTAGCAATGATCTGTAATCGTTCATTTCCGGGAAAGAAAGTAGTCGTAGCATTTAATCTGCTGCCCTACGCCATTCCTTTGATTATTGTTGCCTCTTGCTGGCGATTTGTATATAATTCAGATTTTGGTATTATCAACATATTACTTAAAAATTTAGGCCTGATTGACGAGCCGATCAGTTTTCTGGGGCTGGATCTGGCCCTTGTGGCTGTTATTGTGGCACGTGTCTGGCGTGCAATGCCCTTTGCGTTTATGAATTATTATTCGGCGCTGACAACCATTCCGGCTGAACAGTATGAAGCAGCATGTATTGACGGTGCCGGACCGGTGCAGCGATTCTGGTATATTACAATGCCAAACCTGAAAGCAATAACAGGAAGTACACTGATCGTACTGACAGTATGGACATTCCTCGTATTTGACATTATTTTCGGTATGACAGGAGGCGGACCGGTCGATGCAACAAAGACCATTTCCATGCGTATCTATCAGGAGATGTTCAGCATGAAGAATCTTGGAACAGCTTCTGCGTGGTCACTCATTGCAATATTGGTTCTTGTAATCATTACAATATTCTACTGGCGGCTGATGGAAAAGGAGGATGATTAGATGAATAATAAGTCAATTGTTGGAAAAATCGTCCGAATTATCCTGTGTATTATATTCTGTCTGTTTGCAGTGATTCCGATCTATGAGGCGCTGATCGTTTCACTGACGCCATATTCCAACCTGCTGGAGGCCCAGCTGGTACCTCATCATTTTGAGATATCCAATTTTGCCTCAGCATTTAAACTGATTTTCAGTAATGTTCTGAACAGCTTTTTCTACGCATGCAGTGCAACGGTTCTTACAACATTGATTTCTGTGCCGGCTGCGTATGTGCTTTCAAGATATCGTTTTAAGATGCGCCAGGCTATGCTTTTTATCCTGCTGATGTCACAGATGATGGCCGGAATCGTAATTCTGCCGACATTATACAAGATGTTCCAGTCACTGGGCCTTCTGAATTCCCGGTTCAGTCTGATCATTGTACTCACAGGCATCAATCTGGCTCTGGTTGTAACAATCCTTCATGGATATTTTTCGACTCTGCCGGCAGAACTGGAAGAGGCGGCGGCATTGGACGGCTGCAGTTACATACAGCTGCTGGTGCGCGTGATTTTCCCAATCAGCGGCCCTGGTATTGCAGTTGGCGCGATCTTTGTATTCATTAACAGTTATAACGAATTCGTTGTACCGCTGTTCCTGCTGTCGGATGCAAGTAAGTATCCTCTGACACTGGTAGTATATAGTCTGCTCAGCGATACTACAATCCGCTGGCACATTATGGCCGCTGCGTCACTGATTGGTATTATCCCGCCGGTTGCGATATTTACATTTTTCCAGAAATATATCATTCAGGGTGTTACATCTGGAGCCGTGAAAGGATAGATATGGACTCTATTTTAAATGCTGCTTTCATCGGCTGCGGTGCAATTGCCCGGAAAAAACATCTGCCATTGTCTGCTTCTGATCCGCATCTGCATATTAAAGTGCTGTTTGATGTGAATAAGGAAACAGCAGAAAAGTGCAGGATTCAGTTCGGCAGTGATGATACCATTGTGGCAAAAAGCCTGGAAGATGTTTTTTCAAGAGATGATATTGATGTTGCATTTATTGCAACGCCAAACAGTACACATGCGGAATATACGGTAAAAGCGCTTAACAGTAAAATGCATGTGATCTGTGAAAAACCGATGGCGTTAAATGCATCGGAAGCGAGGGAGATGCTGGATGCCTCTGTACAGAATGAACGGATGCTCCATATTTCCTATCAGAACAGGTATACAAACCAGGCACTTTATGCCAGGCGGCTTTATGAGGAGGGGTTCTTTTCGGACATTTATTATGCAAAGGCATATGCCCTCCGGCGCCGTGCGGTCCCGACATGGGGCGCCGCCGGTAATAAGGCGCTTCTTGGGGGCGGTCCGTTGATCGATATCGGCTCCCATGCACTGGATCTGGCTATGTGGCTGTCAGATAATTTTGAACCGGATTATGCCGTAGGGACTGCCTATGACAAGATTATGAAGCAGGGAAGCGAGGCGAACCTCTGGGGGAACTGGAATCCGGATAAAATGAACATTGAGGACTGTTCATTGGGATTTGTTGTTATGAAAAACGGAATGACACTTACGGTTGAGGCATCCTATGCACTAAACACAAAATGGGAGAGGGAAGCCAGCGTTGATCTGTATGGGACAGCGGCGGGCATTTCACTCCGTGAAGAGGATCATGTTACGCTGATCCATGAGGTCGGCGGAAAGATGTGCATGACGGAAAACAAACTCCAGGAGACGCGGCGTTCTCTGACTCCTGAGGGGGAGGCAGCCAGCGCATCGGCACGTGAGCATCAGGCAATTATGAAGATGCTTCTGTCAGGAGAGACGGTGGACCCGTCGGCACAGCAGGCGTTTGCCGTTGCACGTATCGTGGAGGGAATCTACAGTTCGGCAGCAAAGAAACAGCCTTTTTATTTTTAGCAGGATGAAAAGACGAACAGGACAGTAAAAGGTTACGCGGCAGCCCCTTTGGGGGTAAAAAAATGTGGGAGGTACAGGTTATGCAGGAATTTAAGGTCCCATGGGGACAGTGGTATGAACAGGCATATAGGGAATTGACTTTTCCGGATGGTTGGGAGATTCACTATCAGGGGATGAAGGAGCTTCCTTCTCTGACAAGCGGGGAAGTTCTTGAGAAAATAGACAATCCGATCGGAACCGAGAGTCTGGAGACGCTGGCTGCGGGAAAAAAGAGTGCCTGCATTATTATTGATGACATTTCCCGTCCTACGCCGGGGGCCTTCTTACTTCCAATTATTATCCAGAAGCTGATGGATGCCGGAATGGACGGCAAAAATATCAAGGTTCTGGTTGCACTTGGCGGTCACCGGCCAATGACAAAGCAGGAAATGGAACTGAAGGTCGGAAAATGGGTGCTGGATCACGTCCAGGTACTGAACCATTCACCATTTTCGGCAGATCTGGTTACGATACCTGATGATGATCAGGTGATTAAGATTAATAAGCATTTTGTAGATGCAGAACTGAGAATAGCGGTTGGATGTATCGTGCCTCACACACTGGCAGGATTTTCCGGAGGGGCAAAGGCAGTGATTCCGGGAATCGGCGGTATTGAGACGCTGAGAAGCAACCATATGCTGGTCTATGCGGATGCGGGCAAGAGCAGATCCTTTAAGACAAGTACCTGCAATCCTGACAATCCGATGCGTACCAATATGGAGCGGATCGTTGGGAAAGTGGGACTGGACTTTATTGTGAATGTTGTGCTCAATGATAAGATGGGGGTTGCGGATGCTTTTGCCGGACATTTCATTAAGGCACACAGGGCTGCGTGCAGCCGGGCAATGGACGCTCTGCAGACAGAACTGATAAAGGATGCGGATATTCTGGTTCTCTCTGCTTATCCGAAAGATACGGAATACTCTCAGATCGGCACCTGTTTTGCTGTTCTGGGGCATCATAAAGAGAAATGTGTTAAGCCTGACGGAACATTGGTCGCAATGACTGCGGCAAGTGAGGGCGCTGGATTCCATGCATTATTCGGGCCGGGCATGAGCCTGTTTTCCCCGCATGATGACAATGTGCCTCCGATGGAGCTCAAAGGCAAAGAAACAATGATTTATTCTGATGGTGTTAATTCGATTGACATCAGACAGTTTTACCAAAATGAAACGCCGGATTTGAATGTGGAATGGGATGATATTCTGAAACGGCTGGAAGAAAAATATGCCGGAAAGAAACCGGTGGTTGCGATTTACCCGATGGGAGCAATACAAATAGGTTACATGAATACGGAAGGTGGAGAATAACTATGGGCACACAGTATGATATCGTTGTGATAGGCGGCGGTGTGGTTGGCAGTGCAGTTGCAAGAGAACTGTCACGATATCAGTTAAAGATTTGTGTTTTAGAAAAAGAGCTGGACGTTTGCAACGGCGTTAGCGGACGTAATACCGGGCTTTTACACTCAGGTATTTTACATGAAAAGAACCTCCTTCGTACAGAGTGCTGTATGGAAGGAAACGCAGAATTTGATCAGGTTGCCAGTGAACTGGATGTACCTTTTAAAAGATGCGGCAAGCTGATTGTTGGATTTGGTGAAGAAGAAAAGAAGCGGCTGGAAAGCCTGTATCAAAGAGGACTTGAAAATGAGATCCCCGGCATCAAAATGATTGATCACGATGAGATCAAAAGCCTGGATCCCAATATAGATGGCGATTTTGCTATCTATGTGCCCTCGGCCGGCATTCTATGTCCGTTTACATATACAATAGCATTGGCTGAAAATGCTGTTGAGAATGGTGCGGAGTACTATTTTGATCACGAAGTAACAGGGATTGAGAAAGATGAAGAAGGGCTGTTCCACATCAGTACAAATGGCGGAGAATTTGTTACCCGCTGGGTGGTGAACTGTGCAGGCCTTTATGCCTTTCGTATCTCAGAAATGCTCGGTTTTGAGGCTTATGTACCGAACCGTATTAAGGGTGAATATGAGATCCTGGATAAGAAAGCAGGAAACTTTCTGTCCATGCCGGTATACCCGACACCCAATGAGAGCGGTGCATTTGATGTCCATGTAACCCCGACGATTGATGGAAATGTCCTGGTAGGTCCTACCATCGAAACAATCGGTACAAAGATTGATTATGCGGTAACGCAGAAGATGATTGACGTGCTGGTAGAGCAGGGGTCCAGAATGTTTTCCCGTATGAACAGAGACTATTATATCCGAAACTATGTGGGCGTGTTCCCGACGATTGAAGATCCCGAGACACATAAGGAAATGGATTTCCAGATTCAGACGAAGGAGAGTGCTCCTCATGCCGTGAACCTGGTGTGTATAAACTCACCCGGGCTGACCAGCGCGCTTCCGCTTGCGAGAAGAGTGGTTGAAAAGGTAAAAGCGCAGGAAGAACTGACTGCTAACGAGAAGTTCAATCCGATCCGCAAGGGTATCGTAAAGTTTGCTGAGCAGGATGAAGAAGGGAAACAGCGCCTCATCGAGCAGGATCCGGATTACGGAGAAATATACTGCAGATGTGAGTGTGTGACCAGAGCAGAAGTGAAACAGGCGCTCCATAACGTTCTGGGCGTATCCACCATCAGCGGGGTGAAATACCGCACAAGAGCTTCGATGGGACGCTGCCAGGGCGGATACTGCGAGACGAGGCTGACACAGATGGTACAGGAAGAGCTTGGTAAGCAGAAAGAAGAGATACTGCTGAATAAAAATGGTGCCTATATGTTTACCGGGGAGGTGAAATAGCATGCAAAAGCGCGACGTAGTGATTATTGGAGGCGGTCCGGCCGGGCTTGCCGCTGCTGCTGAACTGAAAAAACGCGGAGTGGACGACATTTTGATCATCGAGCGTGAAAAACAGCTTGGAGGTATTTTACGTCAGTGCATCCATGATGGATTCGGCCTGACACGTTTCGGACAGACACTTAGCGGCCCGGAATATTCCCAGAGATTTATTGATCAGGTCAAAGAGATGCAGATTGAGGTACTCACAAACGCAACAGTCATTGATCTGACAGACGATAAAATTGTGACTGCTGACACAAGAGATGGGCTTTTGCAGGTGCAGGCCAGGGCGATTATCCTCACAATGGGATGCCGGGAGCGCACACGCGGGGCACTGGCAATTCCGGGGCAGAGGCCATCGGGTATCTATAACGCCGGCGTAGCACAGAGCTACATGAATTTATATAATACCATGGTGGGAAAAGAGATAATCATCATGGGGTCCGGAGATATCGGGCTTATCATGGCAAGGCGGATGACTCTGGAAGGGGCGCATGTTAAGGCTGTATTTGAAGTACTGCCGTATCCGAGCGGCCTTCCCAGAAATATCGAGCAGTGCCTGAACGATTACAATATCCCGTTGTATCTCAGCCATTCTGTGACTAATATCAAAGGAGACACCCGGATTGAAGGAGTAACAGTAGCGGAGGTGGGACCGGACATGAAGCCGATACCCGGAACCGAAAAAGATTTTACATGTGATACTCTGGTACTGTCAGTCGGTCTGATTCCTGAGAACGAGTTGTCTCTTGCGGCAGGAGTCACACTGGATGGCCGGACGAAAGGCGCGTTTGTCGATGAGAATTTCCAGACAGATGTCCCTGGTGTTTTTGCAGCGGGAAATGTCCTGCATGTGCATGACCTCGTTGACTTTGTGTCTCTTGAGGCCGAGGCTCTTGCAGCCGGTGTTAATGAATATCTGAACAGCGACGAAGTTGCTCCTTGTGATATCGAGATTGAAACTGACCGCAATATCGGCCATATTATCCCACAGAAAGTCAGTGGGGAGAAGAACTTCAGAATGTCCATGAGGGTGCGTAAGCCGATGGGCAGGTGTAAAATCATTGTCAGCCAGGGAGATAATACAGTGAAATCCACGATTGTACCAAATGCAATCCCGGCAGAGATGATTCAGTTTGATGTAGCTGCTGATAAAATTATGTCTAACGAAAAAATCGAGGTGTCAGTTTATGAACAGTAGGACATTTGTTTGTATCGTTTGTCCCAACGGATGTACGATCGAGACTCAGTATGAAGGGGATCAAATATTAAGTGTTACAGGTAATAAATGTAAGAAAGGGATTGAATATGTCCGCCAGGAGCTGATTGATCCGCGCCGGACGATTTCAAGCTCGGTGCGCATTGAGGGGGCGGAACTGCCTCTGTGCAGTGTGAGACTTACTAATGTGATCCCGAAAAAAGATATATTCAGGGTAATGGAAGAGATTAATAAAATAAAGCTGACAGCTCCGGTGTCTATTGGACAGGTGGTTATTAAAAACGTATGCGGACTGGACAGCGATGTGATTGTGACGAAGAATATGGGGTGAGGGACGTATGGGGGTGGCTTTGCGGGGAGTCATTTTATAAAAGGTATTCGCTGTGCCTTTCTGTTAAAGCCTTATCTTAGACAAAGCGATTTATAACGGGATATCTGTAACTGAAAAGACCGGTAATATCATTGACGATAGCAGAGCGCTCCAGGAATGGGGCGCTCTGTAAATGGTATATTCACCATGTCTTTTGTATTTTCTAATATTGTATGGACAAACTCTCCATAAGTGGTATCTCTTCCACCGCATACAGCGGCAGATTCACAAGCCAATCCTCTCTTTTGTAATCGGCCATTGAGATACGGAGTGAGATTTCTGGGCTGTATTTATCCCTATAGGTGCGCAGGCTCTTGGCTTTCAGATTGACTTCTGCTTTTACCTCGATGGGAATGATCTGCTCGCCTGTGTCAATAATAAAATCTACCTCGCAGGAGCCGCGTTCGTTGGTGTAGTAATAAACATTTAAATCCTGAATCGTCTTGAGCTGTTGGCAGACATACTGTTCGGTTAAGGCTCCCTTAAATTCAATAAACAGGTCTTTGCCATCCAGCAACGTGCGCTGACGAAGGCCCGTCATACATCCTAAAAGGCCCACATCTAAAACATAGAGTTTGAATGCTTTCAAATCCTCATAAGCTTTCAGCGGAATACCGGCAGTATTGACACGGCTGACCTTGTGTACCAAACCGCAATCCGTAAGCCACATGATGGCTGTTTCATATTCTTTTGCCCTTGCACCCTCACGGACGAGCCCGTAAACAAACTTTTTATTTTCTTTTGCAAGCTGAGACGGAATGCTGTTCCAGAGCATTCTGATTTTCGGTACAATTTCCACGGGGGCGTGTTTGGAAAAGTCCTGTTCGTACGCTGCAAGAATACGTTTTTGAATCGCACGAACCTCATTAAAATCCTTCTCTTCGACAAAGCTCTGCACTGCCTCCGGCATTCCCCCTACAAAATAGTAGTACTTCAAAGAGTCTATATAGGTTTGCTTGAATGAAGTAATCATTTGAAAATCCTGCTTTTCAAGAAGCTCTGTAAATCGTTCGTTGCCTGTTGCCATGAGAAACTCCTGAAATGACAGCGGATAAAGCTTTAAAAAATCGACTTTTCCGACAGGAAAAGAGGTTCCTCCGTGCAGGGCGATACCCAGCAGAGAACCAGCGCAGACAATATGATACTGCGGTGCATTTTCATAAAAATATTTAAGAGAAGAGAGTGCTCTGGGCACTTCCTGTACTTCGTCAAAAATTAACAGCGTATTATCAGGATTGATTTTTCGTCCGGCATATAGCTCAAGACCAGTAATCAATCTGTCTGTGTTAAGATCTGACGCAAACAAATCTGCCATTCTTGAATTGGAATCAAAGTTAATATATACGGTGTCGGTATACGCCGTTTCTCCGAATTCTTTCATCAGCCAAGTCTTGCCGACCTGCCTTGCACCTTCGATAATCAACGGTTTGCGGTGTTTATTCTCTTTCCATTTTAATAATTTTTCAATTGCTACACGGTACATTGCCATACCTCCAAACTATTATATGCGTATATTATAGCATGATGTTACATAAAATACAACGAATAATGAAAATATATTTGCAAATTTACGGCGTATATTGTCATAAATTATAACGCGAAGAAGCTGTCCCGATTTTTATGCCTGAGCGGCATGATGATACGAAGTGCTTAGATCAAAAAGTTGAGTTACAGTTTCTTATTGTAAAGAACTATTTGTTCCATGCGGTGGAGGACAAGGTTAACTTGGTTTTAGCTCGCTGCTCACAGGAATAATGCCTCCACAATCACGACGATTGTGGGGGCAATTATTTTGTTTTAGGGCGGCGCCTTTGTTGATAAATATGAACCGCCAGGCGCCAGATATGGAAAAGAATGGCGGCTCCCAGAATGGTTGACAGGATGTAGAGGAGGATGGCGGAGATGTTTCCTGTGTAGGGTACCAGGGCGGAGAAGCCTATTTGCTGCATTTTGTAGTCGGGGTTGATGTAGAACATGTTGATGGAGCCTTGGGAGTCCAGGAGCTGGTTGAGGAGGACGGCTGTTGTGCAGCAGGCGAGGTACAGTAAGGTGCTGTCTCTGAAGTGCTGGCGGGACAGGGCCGGGGAGCGGAGTTCTTTGATGTAGGTAAAGCCGGCGGTCAGACCTATGGTTATAAGCAGGATGTGCCACAGGTAGGAGTGAACCGTTAGTACGGAGGATTTGTAGTGGAGGCCGCTTGTGTCGGCGAAAACGGCGATGCCGCCGAGGAGGCTGTAGTTCATCAGGAAGGAGAGCAGGGCCTGGCGGGCGCGGGAGGGTTTGAGCCAGGGGAGGATCAGGAGGATGTACATGGCTATGCTGCAGAGCTGAAAGGGGAAATGCCACCACTGGTAGATGCCGTTGTTCTGGCGGAAGGTGAGGTACCATTGTTTCCAGAGCTCGCTGGCAGACATGAGGATGCCGCAGAATAGATAAAAATGATTCAGTTTTTGGGTGGTAATCCGGTTTTTCATTTTGGCCTCCTGATGTATTTGGATCGTACGTATGCACATTTTGCTTATCCTTTTTATATTGTATACCAGTTGGACATATATTAGCAGTGCTCTTTATAGAAAATTATAACGGAGACGCGGTGAAAATGCACGCAATAACTACTATGAATCTTAATGATTGTGAGCTTACTAGAAACTTAACAGCAGAGTACTAGACAATCCTCTGAATATTTTCCATATCCGTCTGACTATTTTCTATATCTTATTCCCAAATGATTTCATATAATAAAGACAACCTAAAACACAAATGTACGAAAGGCGGGGAAAGAAATGAAAAAGATGAAGGCAGTTGCAGTCATGCTCGCAGCAGTTATGGCAATGGGAAGCATCACAGGATGCGGAAGCTCTGAGAAGGATACAGCAAAGGAATCCGAAAAGAATGAAGGGGACGGAATAACACTCACATTATTGGGAAGTGCCAATGACATAAACAAGCCCTATCTGAACAAGATGTTCGAACTGTATGAAAAGGAAACCGGCAATAAGCTGGATATTCAGGGAGTTGACACGGATAATTTTGACGGCATTGCTCTGACAAAGTTCCAAACAGGAGATGTTCCTGACCTCTTTATGAGTTTCAGCGGACAGGAGCTGGATGCATTTAATCCGGAAAAGACATTTGTAGATTTTACAGATGCCGAGTGGGTCGATGATGTCAGTGATAACATCCGGTCACAGATCACAAGAAAAGACAAGGTATATGGAGTTCCATTTGGGGAATGCTCCATCTCAGGAACCTTATACAATAAGAAGATTTTTGAAGAACAGAATCTGGAAGTGCCCACTACCCAGAAAGAATTTGATCAGGTCTGTCAGAAACTTCTGGATGCCGGAATACAGCCAATTTATATGGGAATCAAAGATGCATGGCCAATGTTCTATCAATTTGCTATGGACCCCATCTTTGCAGATGAAGAGATTCTGAATAAGATTAATACGAACCAGATTACATATGCAGAAATTCCGGAAATGAAAGCCCTGCTCGAATGGTTTAAAAGCAGTGCGGATAAAGGCTACTTCGGAGAAGCATACATGACAGACACTTGGGATTATTACAACGAAGTACTTGGAACTGGAGAGGCTGCAATGGCATTTCTCTGGGATACATGGCTTTATGCGAACTATGACAGTGAAGCCTATGAATACGTGGCAGAGGACTTCGGACTGATGCCTGCTTATATGGGAACGGTGGAAAAAGGCACATTTGAGGGTCCGAATGTTATTATGTTCACTGCCCCAAAAGAAGGCAGGCATGTAGAAGAAGCAACAGATTTTATTAATTTTATGGGAGATCCGGAGAATTACAATGTTGCTTTTGACGGAGTTTCTACTGCACCGTTATTCAAATCCATGACCACTATTGACACTACACCTCAGTACGAAGAGAGCAAAGACTGGATTGACGAAGTTGGCAATGCATCCGTAGCTGTCACCGAAATTGCCGGTTATTCTAACACAGATGGAGCAAAGTGTATTCAAGAGCTTCTGGTTGGCAACATTGATGTGGATGAATGTTTGAAAATGATGGACGAGAGCCGGATAAAAATCTGTAAATCACAAAAAGTAGAAGGATTTTAGAAAGTAGGGACAGGATATGAATAGAAAAAAAATATATCCAACATATATGATTATACTCCCTCTAATTGTTTTCGGCATATTTTTTGTACTTCCGTCCACATTAGGTTATCTGTATGCTTTTACAGACTGGAGCGCATATGTACCTGACCCCAAATTCATCGGAATTCAGAACTTTATAGATGTAATGACCGAAAAAACGGTTCCCATCGCTTTTGTAAATACACTGATTTTTGCTGGAGTGAAGACTGTCATCGTGACGGTATTAGGATTTGTATTTGCATTAGCGCTGAACCGAAAACTGAAGACGAGAAATGCACTGCGTACATTATACTTTATTCCTGCTATTTTCTGCACTCTGATTGTGGGATTGATTTTTAATGCCTTGTTTGGCGGAAGGCATGGTGCAGTTAACATGATGCTGAGTTCGGTGGGGCTGAAAGAGTTATGTCTCCCATGGCTTGGAGAGCGCTGGCCAGCTGTTTTCGTCATTACCTTGTGTGAAATCTGGCGAAGCCTGGGCCATGGAATCATCATTACACTGGCCGGGCTGCAGTCTGTACCGGATGAATATCTGGAGGCTGCAAAAGTGGACGGTGCATCCGGGTGGAATCTGTTCCGGCATATTACCCTGCCGCTGATTATGCCGACAGTAAATGTTAACATCCTGTTCAGCCTGATTTTTGGCCTGAAGATGTTCGACCTGGTTTATATCCTGACATTAGGCGGGCCGGGGCATGATACGGAGACCTTCGGAACCTTGATAATGAATGAAATGGCTAACGGCAGATATTCGCATTCAGTAGCGACAAACCTGATATTTACAGTTATTTTAGTTATTGTGGCAATCTTGTTTCAAAAATTCAGCGCAAGATGGGAGCATGTAGAATGAGTAAGAGAGAAAAGAAAATTAATTTGTCTTTGGAAATTCTAATGTGGCTGTTCACTATCACGATAATTTATCCGATCCTTATGGTAGTAATAACATCATTTAAGGAGAAGAAAGAGGCAAGTTATTTAAATATTAAATTACCCAGAGAATGGAATTTGGGAAATTATGCGCAAGTGTGGGAAGAAGGCAATATACTGCAGGCATTTGGAAACAGTATATTTATTACAATTTTTTCAGTTCTTCTGGTCATTGCACTTGCCGCTATGTTCAGTTATGTGCTGGTTCGAAGGGATACCCCGATGTGCAGAAGAATATCAAAGCTGCTGACATTTGGGATCATAGCACCGTTTGCAGCAATGCCAACTATGGAAATGCTGAGAGGGCTTCATATTTACGGAAGCCGGATTTCACTGGTATTTGTATATGGGGCACTATACCTTCCATTTTCGGGTATGTTGTTTTCAAGCTTTATCAAAGGAATACCAAGAGAATTGGATGAAGCGGCTGTAATGGATGGCTGCAAAGGAACCAGATTATTTATAAAAATTATACTGCCCTTATTAAAACCAGTAATTGCTACGACAGCGGTTCTGAATTTCATGTGGGTTTGGAATGAACTTCAGATCCCGATGTACCTGTTGAATTCATCGGATAAATGGACATTGCCGCTTTCTGTTTATAATTTTTACGGGCAATTCAACCAGAGCTGGAATCTGGTATGCGCAGATATGGTAATGGTATCAATACCAGTAGTCATTGTGTACATATTTGCCCAGAAATATATTATTTCAGGAATGACAGCCGGAGCGGTAAAGGGATAAACATGGGATAGTAAGTCCCGTCGTCAAAGAGATTTTCATGACCTTAATCGTATCTGTCCATGGTTTTGAACAGATACGATTTTTGTATCATAACAAATGGCAGGATTGTTTAGGAGGAAAGTATGAAACAGAGATATTGCGGGAAATGGGAATCTGTGAACCAACATAAGATTCCAAAATGGTATGAGGATTATAAATTTGGGATTTTCATTCATTGGGGGCTGTACTCTGTCCCTGCATTTGCTCCCAGAAGCTGGGAACTGGGGGAAGTGGAAATAAATGAGGAATGGTTCGTTAACAACCCCTATGCTGAGTGGTACTATAATACGATTAAAACCGGAAGAGGCCCATCCTATGATTATCATCGGCAGAAATACGGCGAAGATTTTCAGTATGAGCAGTTTGCTGCGATGTGGAAGGCGGAAAATTGGGAACCGGAAGAATGGGCAGAGCTTTTTAAAGAAGCCGGAGCAAAATATGTTGTGCTGACAACGAAGCACCATGATGGCTTTTGTCTTTACCCCAGTAAATATACAGATTTTAACTGCAAGACCCAGGGACCTGAAAGGGACATCACGGGTGAACTGACAAAAGCGGTTAGGGATAAGGGAATGAAAATGGGGTTGTATTATTCAGGAATTATCGACTGGCAGTTTGCCAATGATCCCATATTCAGTGAAGAGGACGAATACTTTAATGCCTGCCCTACTGCCGAATATGCAGATTATGCATATAAGCAATGCTGTGAGCTGATTGATACTTATCATCCATCTATACTCTGGAATGATATCGGCTGGCCAAAGCAGGGGGAACATAACCTGCCATACCTGCTGGCCCATTATTACAATACAGTGGAAGATGGGGTTGTAAATGACAGATTTAATGGATTATATCACGGATATTTGACCAAAGAGTATAAACATGGAAAATCCAGCAAACATGAAAAGTGGGAACTGTGCCGAGGGATGGGGCTGTCATTTGGTTATAATGAGAATGAAAACGACGCAGATATCATATCTGCTAAAGATCTGATCCGTCTGCTGGTAAGTACTGTTGCAGACAATGGGAATCTATTACTGAATATTGGGCCCAGACCTGATGGAACAATCCCTGAGGAACAGGCAAAAAGGCTGCGGGAATTGGGGGCGTGGCTGAAAACAAATCAAGAGGCTGTATATGGAACCACCTGCAGCGAAAAAGAGGCACAGATTCTGGACAATGGGATAGAGTTACGCTATACGGACAAGGACGGGCAGGAATATTTATTTATAGACAATATTCAGGGGGATGCTGCTGAAATTGAAATTGAAGCAGTAAGCAATGACATCATACCATTGAATCAGAATCTGAGGGTAGGCGTCAAAACAGAAGCGGGAAAAACAAAGATTAAATTAAGCGGGTATCAGGACGATTTCTATACGGCAGTCTTAAAGATTTAAACCGAAGTTTCGATTTAAACTATGGGGGCGTTGGACTCCACGGCTATCTTGATTAATGTTTAATACAGGAAAGAGGGGAGCATAAATCATATGAATTCAAAAGAAAGAGTGCGTATGGCACTTTCTCGCAAAGAAACAGACAGGATTCCCACAACCATGCAGTGTGTCGAAACTGCTTGGGAGAATCTGAAAAATCATCTGCAGGTCCAGTCGGAGGAAGAGGTACTTACTCATTTTAATATTGATACAAGAATTATGGATTTGCCGCCATATACAGGTCCAAGTACAGAACCGTTTGAGAATGAAAAAGGCGAGATGGTTTATACAGATTCTATGGGGGCACAGTATGTAAAGAAGTGGAATGGAGTAGAATACAATATCCATACAATATCACACCCATATAGTGCTATTCAAAGTTTCGAGGATTTTGAGAAGTTTGAAGGCTGGTTTAATCCGGATCATTACGATTACAATGCAGTGACTGAATTTGTGAAAAAGCATGAAGACAAAGCTATCCGAATCGGATGGCCGGGTCCTTATCAGGTATTTACGCTGTTATATAATGCAGAAGATTTTTACATAAATATGTATGAAGAGCCGGAGCTTTTAAAAGCTATGCTGGACAGATACTGTAAAGCAAGCTATGAGATTTATGAAAGAATGTTTGAAGCGGCTAATAATAAAGTGGACATTCTTCGATGCTGTGATGACTATGGAACGCAGATCAGTACATTATTCAGTACCAGTATGTGGGAAGAGTTCTTTGCAGAGAACACAAAAATGTTTGCAGATCAGGCCCACAGGCATGGGGCATACTATATGCAGCATTCATGCGGCGCAGTAAGAGCAATCATTCCTCAGCTGATCCAGTGTGGGGTTGATGTTCTTGATCCCATTCAAAAGGTGGCTGGAATGGACGTGGATGAGCTGAAAAAAGAATTTGGATCATATATCAGCTTTCAGGGCGGAGTCGATACTCAGCATATTCTTCCGGAGGGTTCGCCGGACGAGGTATATAACGAAACCACAAGAGTTATAAAAGCACTTTCACCGGGCGGTGGGTATATATTATGCGGCAGCCAGGAGTTTGAAGGTGATGTACCGCCAGAAAATATATGCGCATTGTATGAAGCGGCAAAACAATTTATTAAGTAACTGTGGACTAAAAATTTGCAGCGCTGCGGGATGTCTGATCCCCACGGCCCCCCAGGGTCAGGTGAGCCTGACTTTGGCTTGCTGCTTATGGAAGTAAAGGAGAGCGTATGAACTCTGCTTATAAAAAATTGCTGGAGTGTTATGAATGTGTTAAAAAGAAAGTAGATTTTAAGCCGAAGGCTGCGCTTATTCTGGGTTCAGGGCTCGGCGAATATGCACAGCAAATCCAGATAGTGCAGACTGTTAACTATGATGAAATTGAGGGATTTCCAATATCTACAGTTCCCGGACATAAGGGACGGTTCGTTTTTGGATATATAGAAACAGTACCTATAATAATTATGCAGGGACGTATCCACTATTATGAAGGATATCCAATGGAAGATGTTGTGCTTCCCGTCCGTTTAATGAAAATGCTGGGAGCCGAAATCTTGTTTCTGACCAATGCGGCAGGTGGTCTGAACTTTAATTTCCGTGCCGGAGATTTTATGCTGATTACGGATCAGATATCTTTTTTTGTTCCATCCCCTTTAATTGGAGAAAATATAGAGCAGCTGGGAGAACGGTTCAGTGATATGAGTGAAGTTTACGATAAAGACTTATGCCAGGTAATCAAAAACGTTGCAAATGAACTGGAAGTACCCTTAAAGGAAGGGGTGTACCTTCAGACAACGGGACCTGCCTTTGAGACGCCTGCAGAAGTACGGCTTGCCAGAAAGCTCGGAGCCGATGCTGTCGGAATGAGCACTGCATGTGAGGCCGTGGCCGCCAGTCATATGGGAATGAAAATCTGCGGGATATCCTGTATTACCAATCTGGCCTGCGGAATGTCCAATGAGCCGCTTTCACATGATGAAGTACAGGAAACCGCCGATAAAGCGGCGGACATTTTCAAAAAATTAATAACAACATCTATTATGAGAATGAAAAATTTATAAAACACAATAGCTTATAAGAGGGTGTCGCGAGATAGTTGAATGATAGCTATTGAGTGACACCTTCGCTGATCTTTATATAGAATGTGCTGTAATAAAAGAAAGATAAATAATAGTGTATAAGGAGATTTGATTTATGATTAATTATTCAGAAAAAGAAGGAAAACAATACCACATCCAGGTCGGAAAAGGAGATGTAGGCAGGTATGTCATCATGCCGGGCGATCCAAAGCGCTGTGCCGCAATCGCAAAGTATTTAGATCATCCTGTGCTGATGGCAGACAGCAGGGAGTATATCACTTATACAGGCTCCCTTGAGGGGAAGAAAGTCAGCGTAACATCTACTGGAATTGGCGGCCCGTCCGCTTCTATTGCCATGGAAGAGCTTGTGATGTCAGGTGCTGACACATTTATCCGTATTGGAACCAGTGGGGGAATGGATATCAATGTAAAAAGCGGTGATTTGGTAATAGCGAATGGAGCGGTAAGGATGGAGGGTACGAGCAAAGAATATGCGCCAATTGAATTTCCCGCTGTACCGGATTTCGATGTGACCAATGCACTTGTGAAAGCGGCAAGGAATTTGGAAAAACCTTTCCATGTGGGAGTAGTACATTGTAAAGATGCATTTTATGGACAGCATTCCCCGGAGATAAAACCGGTTGGTTATGAGCTGATGAATAAATGGGATGCCTGGCTAAAGCTGGGATGTAAAGCGTCTGAGATGGAGTCTGCGGCATTGTTCATAACCGCAAGTTATCTAAAGGTTAGGATGGGCTCCGTATTCCTTGTACTGGCAAATCAGGAGAGGGAACGCCAAGGGCTTGCTAACCCGATTGTCCACGATACAGGTGCAGCAATTTGTGTAGCAGTGGAGGCCATCAAAGAGCTTATAAAGCAAGATAATTAGGATGAAAGCAGGTTAATTATGAGCAGATATAAACGGATTTTTGTAATCGTGATAGACTCTCTGGGTGTGGGAGCGGCCAGAGATGCAGCAGACTACGGAGATGCAGGCGCTGATACATTGGGGCATATCTCAGAGAGTGTTGAGACATTCTGTATTCCAAACCTGCAAAAGCTTGGACTTGGGAATCTGCATCCGCTGCGTCAGGTATCTCCTGTTCAAAAGCCAATGGCATATTATACACGGCTGAATGAAATCAGTAAAGGAAAAGATACAATGACAGGACATTGGGAGATTATGGGGCTAAAGACAGTGAAGCCATTTATAACATTTACCCAAACTGGCTTTCCTAAAAAACTGATTGAAGAACTGGAGAAAAAAACCGGGCATAAAGTCATTGGGAATAAGAGTGCGAGCGGCACTGAGATTTTGGAAGAGCTGGCTCTGGAAGAGATAGAAACAGGGCATATGATAGTCTATACTTCTGCAGATTCAGTGTTGCAGATCTGCGGGAATGAAGATACCTTTGGTCTGGAAGAACTGTACCGCTGCTGCGAGATTGCCAGAGAGCTGACAATGCAGGATGAATGGAAGGTGGGACGTGTCATTGCAAGACCCTATACAGGCAGGAGAAAGGGGGAATTCAAAAGAACAGGCAACCGCCATGATTATGCGGTAAAGCCCTTTGGGAAAACTGCTTTGGATGCCTTAAAAGAAAATGGGCTGGATGTCATATCGATTGGTAAAATCAATGATATCTTTGCAGGAGAGGGGATCACAGAAGCAATGTGGTCCATGAATTCCGTTCATGGAATGGAACAGACGATTGAAGTTTCAAAGACGAAAGAGTTCCATGGGCTTTGCTTTGTTAATCTTGTAGACTTTGATGCCCTTTGGGGACATCGCAGGGATCCTGACGGTTATGCGCGTGAGATAGAGCGCTTTGATGAAAAGCTGGGTGTTCTTCTGGATTCACTGAACGAAGATGATATGCTGATAATTACTGCTGACCACGGAAATGATCCAACTTATGCGGGGACAGACCACACGAGAGAAAAAGTGCCTTTTATTGCGTATTCTAAATCAATGGAAGACGGCGGTGAGCTTGAGGAAGCGGATACTTTTGCAGTAATAGGGGCAACGGTTGTGGATAATTTTGGAATAGAGATGCCGCATGGTACGATTGGAACTTCTGTCCTGGATCAGATGAGATAATTAGCATTTGCATAAATTGTGCTGACCGTGTATCTATGTTAAAATAAAACCAGAAATTCAGAACAGGGAGGGGCGGTGTGACATGTTAAAAAAAATTTCTTTTCATTGGAAACTTTATATCACATACAGTATCATTATCTCCTTCATTTTAGCTGTCGCTTTAGCTGCCTTTTATCAATACAATGCGGGATTGCTGGATACGAATATGGAGGAAGCCTCCCTGAATACACTGAAGGTTTCCGAAGAACGGCTGGATGATTTACTGGAGGATATGAACAAGCAGCTTTCTTTTCTTCATACATTGCCGGAATTCATGGAATATACGGAAGAGATTTCCGAGAATGACGCTGCCCCCAATTATTTTGCTTACCATCCGACAGATGCCCTCCAGATACAACGTATTTTTTTATCTCTTCTGGTAAATGACAAAAGCAGCAGTTCCATCACTTATATCAGCAGTGGATATAATAATATCCATGCTGCCGTATCAGGGAAATATCAGGAGTCTCTGGATAATGAAAATATGAAAAAATATATTAATGTTAAAGAGATTTTTGAAAGTGGGGAGAGCTCCCTGTGCATTTTTCCCCACCGTGACTTCTGGAGTCTGGAGGAAGAAAATGTAATCTCTGTCTACCGTCCCGTACGTGATATGTTTCATACATACGGGCTGTTAGTGCTTGACAAAAACGTGGAGGAACTGAATGCTGTCCTGACTTCGAATGAAGATGAAGTTTTTCTTATAGACCGGAATACCGACTTCTGGTATTCAACAAATACAGGAACCGTAGATGAGGAAGAAAAGAAAATACTTCAATCAATACCGGAAGATACTGATACTGGATTTTTAACAACCAAAAAGAATTTTAGTTATTATTACTGCGATTCGGAAATGACCGGCTGGACAATGGTGCTGAAAAAGGATATCAGCTTTTATGCCGATGAAAAAATGAAGCTGGAAGGAACGATCATATGGATTTTTATTGCCGGAGTCATACTCATCCTATGTCTGGTGTATTTTGTGTCACAGAACCTTTCCGCACCGCTGAGGAAGTTGAAAGAGAGTCTGGAAGAGCAGGGTACATCCTCTGCAGTACATCTGGAAGTGGCAACAGACAATAACGAAATTACAATGCTCAGCACTACGATTGAGCAAATTATGAACCAGATACATGTCCAGAACCAGAAACTGATAGCCGCAAAGGAGCTGGCATTAAAAGCTCATATCAATGCCCTGGAAGCACAGATGAACCCTCATTTTTTATATAATACGCTATCTGTCATAGGAACATATGGCATGGAAAACGGAGACTCGGCTGTGCCCCGTATGTGCAGGGAACTATCCAGTTTGCTCAGATATTCCATGACCTATAATAATCAATCCGTGAAGCTTTCGGATGAGGCGGAGAATGTTAAAAGTTATCTTTACATAATGCAAATGCGGTATGAACACATGCTGGAATGTGATATGGAGCTTGATAAAGATATAGAAAATGTTCCAGTACCGAAACTGATACTTCAGCCAATAGTAGAAAACTGTTTCAAACACGGTTTTAAAGATGTGCCTCCCATTTGGAAAATCAAAATCCGCTTCTGGCATACTCAGGACAGATGGTTTGTTTCTGTGGCAAACAATGGAGCGCCTCCAAAGGAGAGAGCTGCTGAAGTAATGTCAAAGCTTATGGATAGTATTCAGGCTTCTTTTGATAATGACATGGTACTTAAGGAGCTTGGGGATGAAAGCGGTTTAGGCCTGAAGAATACGGTAATACGCCTGCATATGTTTTATCAGGGCAAAGAGTGTTTCCGCTTTTTTGAAGAAGACGGACTTACGATTATTGAATTAGGGGGGACGATCCATGAAGGTGAATATTGATGTTCTGATTGTTGAGGATGAGCCTGCAATTGCAAGAAGCATACAGATGTCCATCGCCGCTTTTGGGGACACTTTTCACGTAATAGGCATAGAATATAACGGAAAGGATGGCCTGGAGACCATCCGCCGGAAAAAGCCGCAGCTTGTTTTCACCGATATCCGAATGCCTATGATGTCCGGTTTGGAAATGATCGAAGAGACCCAAAAAACAGGTCTGGACATACGATTTGTTATACTTTCCGGATATTCCGAATTTGAATATGCCAAAAGAGCAATGCAGTCCGGCATAACAGATTATCTCCTGAAGCCCATCGTGTCGGAGGAAATACATGAATTGCTTACAAAAGTGAAAGGTTTATTTGAAACTTCACTCAGGGCATCCATGAGGGACTATGTGGCGCATGTACTTGCACATCCTAAAAATATAAATGAGCTGGATAACCCTTTTGGCCCCTATGACTGCATCCTTATGTTCAGTTATTATGGACCTATCGTAAATGCATTTTATGGAGATTTTAATATTGGGAAAGAAGCAATTATGAATTTGGACAGCAGCTTTATTCCCTTTCTGGCTGAAAAATATGGAATCCAGCTCTTAGAGATTAAGGGCTGGCATTATAATGAGATTCTTTATGTCGCTATTATTTCTCCGGAAGAAAATGTACCTTTGAAAAAACTTGCGGATGACTTATGGAATTCCATTCAATCTCCCGAAACATACACGAATCTGATTGTCTCCGAAAGGATTCTGCATGGCAGGGACATTCCTCAGGCAGTAACCGAATGTAATTTGTTCACATTGTTTCACTTACCTTTCGGCAGAAACAGCGCACTGCACTATCAGCCGTTTGGAACTAAGAAATCTCCTGCCGTATCTGAATATGTTTATCAGCGCTGTGGAAAGTACAGCAATTATATTAGCTTATCAGAGCTGAAAGTACTGGTAACAGATTTGATTCTCTTCTGGCAGGAGAGTAATATAACACAATTTCAGCTGCAGACAGATCTCCGTTATTTACTGAATTATTTCCTTTCATTTGACAGTGCAGATAAACAGTATTCTGTTAATGTTGATGAAATTATTTCATCCTGTAATTCCTTTACTGATTTAGAAAGCACTCTGATCTTTGAAATGGAAGAATTGCTTCAGATTAAGGAGGATACATGGCATAATGCAGCATCCAGACATACGGTTTATCAGGTGAAAGAGTTTTTGGAACAGAATTATACCCAGCCATTGTCCTCTAAGGTTTTTAATGAAAAATTCGGATACAACGAAAAATATATCACCTCGCTTTATAAAGCACAATTCGGCATTACACCGGGGAAATATATCTGTGAGCTGAGGATTGCCTTAGCAAAACAGATTATGCGTGCCAATCCTTATATCTTGCTGAAAGATGTTGCAGTACAGACCGGATATATGGATGCCTTGTATTTCAGCCGTGTATTTAAAACCAAAGAAGGGATGTCGCCAAGTAAATATCTGCAGGAGATGCGAGGGGAATAGTAAGTGATAAAGTGCAGAAAACCGCGGTTTTAGGTAAAGAAATTGCTAAAGTTTCCTTAATCATTGTGAAATTATAGACATACTTATAGATAAAATGACGAAATATAATGGGGTTGAAACATTTCGGTTTGGCTAATATGTCTTTAACAAATTTTTACAAAATTAAAAAAATCAAAAATAAAGATAAAATTTATATAAAAATCGTAGATCCCCAGAAATAAAACACGGGAAAATTTGATAAAAATAATTGAAAAAGAACGGCAAATGCTAACATTTCTAAATCGTTGACAAACGAAAACTTTGGGCGTAATCTTTATTTAACTTTTAGGAGAGCGATTCCTGAAAGGGCGCGGGGGTAAGGGAATTTCGGCATTTGAAGTTCTTTTTTTATTTCATAGAAAATTAAGCCCTATGAAATAGAAAGCCCTTCTGGCGGGATGCGCACTGCGGTGTAAGAGGCAGAGGCCACAATTAGGCCGCCTCAGGTGCGAGTTTCGCAAGCGAAATTTTATTTTATACGCAAAATATGAAAAGAAAGGGAGGGAGCGATACGGAAAGTTTAACAGAGAAGCTGCTTGAGGAGCTAAACTGCGATACGGTGTTTACCATTCCGGTATTCGGAGGTATCGGTGTTGCGGAATCGGTGGTGGTTACCTGGATTATCATGGCCGTACTGGTCGGGCTGTCCATCATCTTTGTGCGGAACCTTAAAGTTGAGAATCCGGGAAAGAAACAGCTGGTGCTGGAATCAACCATCGGGTGGGCCAAAGATTTCTTCGAAGGCATCATAGGGAAGGAAAATAAGCGTTACATCCCTTATTTGATTACGATTATTCTCTATCTGGGTGTTTCCAATATCATCAGTCTGTTTGGATTCAAGCCGCCGACAAAGGATTTGAATGTGACAGCAGCGCTGGCGATTATGAGTATGTTTCTGATTGAATACTCAGGCATACATAAGAATGGAGTAAAGCATTGGGTGAAACATTTTGCCGAGCCGGTGCCGGTAGTTGCACCGATCATGGTTCTGGAGATTGTAATCCGTCCGTTGTCTCTTTGTATGCGGCTATTCGGAAATGTACTGGGTGCATTTGTTATTATGGAACTTTTAAAAGCGATTATACCAGTTTTGGTGCCAATACCGTTCAGTTTTTATTTTGATATTTTTGACGGGCTTTTGCAGGCATATGTATTCGTTTTTCTGACAGCGCTGTTCATGAATGAAGAGCAGGAGTAAAAAGTTTAACAGAAATATTTAGAAGAAAAGGAGATTTTGTATTATGGGAACAATTATAGCTATTGGAGCAGGTATTGCAGTTTTGACAGGTGTCGGAGCAGGTATTGGTATCGGGATTGCAACGGGTAAAGCGACAGATGCAATCGCAAGGCAGCCGGAGGCCGAGGGCAAGATCAGCAAAACACTGATTCTTGGATGTGCGCTGGCTGAGGCTACCGCGATATACGGATTCATCATTGGTTTGTTGATTATCTTACTTTTGAAATAAATTAAAAAGACAATTGTCTCGGATGGAGGCACTTGAACCGGGAGCAGCAGTCGGGGCCCAAAAGGCGATTTCGACACGCTGCTTTCGCGAAAATAACAGGAAAGGCAGGTGGAACAGGTGCTGCAATTAAATGTGAACCTTTTCTTTACCATTATAAACCTTGTTGTTCTTTATCTTTTGTTGAAAAAGTTTTTAATCAAACCAGTTACGAATATTATGGAAGAACGTGAAAGGCAGATTGCTGACGGCCTGAACCAGGCGAGTAATGCAAGGGAAGAGGCGGAGGTGCTTAAAAATGAGTATGAAGCCGCACTTACAGGTGCCAGAGAGGAATCTATGAAGATCGTAGAAAAGGCTCAGGTGCAGGCAAAGGCTGATTATGAGCGTATTGTGAAGGACGCCGGGGAAAAGGCGGACGACATGCTGGATTCGGCAAAAGCCAATATTGAGATGGAACGGGAACAGACAATGAAAGAGCTGCAGTCAGAGATTGCAGGGCTTGCGATAACGGCGGCTGCCAAGATCGTAAGCAATAAGGCAGAGAATCAAGGAAATCAGGATATATATAATCAATTTCTGGGAGAAGTAGGTGACGCTCATGATGACACAGACGACCGCTAACAGTCAGGACTGCCCAATAGGGTATACCCAAGGGGCACCCCGTAACTCATGCCCTTTGGGCGGGTCCGCAGTAAACTGCCCAATAGGGTATGCAAAAGTGTTGTATGAGCTGCACATTTCCAGAGAGGCCATACAGAAATCAGAAGATATATTCGCAGAGATTCCTCAGTTAAGAGATGTGTTTGTCAATCCAACCATCCGTGAGGAAGAAAAGTTTAAAGTGATTGATCAGGTATTTCCTGAGGAAATCAGGAATTTCCTGAAGGTGGCATGCAGGCACCGCAGAATGGATCTTATCGGTGATGTTTTCAAAGCATATTATAAATACAGCGATGAACAGAATCGGATTTTGAATGCGGTATTAACATGTGCCAAACCTCCCAGTGAGGTGCAGATAGAACGAATGAAGGCGTTTCTTTGTAAAAAATATAATGCTGTAAAGGCATATATTGAAATCAGGCAGGACGAGGCATTGCTGGGCGGCTTTGTACTGCGTGTGGGCAATGATGAGTATGACTGGAGCCTGCAGGGACGTCTGAACAGATTAGAACAAAAATTGACCTGGAGGTGAACAAGGTGAGTTCAATTAATTCAGATGAGATTATTTCTATCCTGAAAAATGAGATAGAAAATTTTAATTCAATCAGCAAGGACAGCGAGGTTGGTACAGTTATTTCCGTTGGCGACGGGATCGCCACTGTCTATGGGATTGACCATGTTATGTACGGGGAGATCGTGACTTTTCACAACGGGCTTAAGGGTATGGTACAGGACATCCGAAAGGATGCTATCGGATGTATCCTGTTTGGGCACGATACGGAGATCAAGGAGGGCACGAAAGTAACCCGCACGGGCAAAAAAGCCGGAGTTCCGGTTGGAGATAAATATATAGGAAGAGTTGTCGACTCATTGGGTATGCCGGTGGACGGCAAGGGAGAGATCCCGGCGGATGGCTACAGGCCGATTGAGCAGGAGGCCCCCGGCATTATTGACAGAAAGTCAGTCAGTGTCCCGCTGGAGACCGGAATCCTGTCAATTGACGCGATGTTTCCGATCGGACGGGGACAGAGGGAACTGATAATCGGAGACAGGCAGACGGGAAAAACTTCCATTGCTTTAGACACGATTATCAACCAGAAAGGAAAAGACGTTGTTTGTATATATGTAGCAATTGGCCAGAAGGCATCTACTGTCGCAAAAGTTGTGAACACACTGAAGACCAACGGAGCCATGGATTATACGATTGTGGTTTGCTCAACAGCAAGTGATTGTGCACCGTTGCAGTATATTGCACCTTATTCAGGAACCGCGATGGCAGAACATTTTATGCATCAGGGTAAAGACGTGCTGATCGTTTATGATGATCTATCCAAACATGCGGTCGCATATCGCTCACTTTCCCTGTTGCTGGGACGTTCACCGGGACGTGAGGCTTACCCGGGCGATGTGTTTTATCTGCATTCCAGGCTGCTGGAGCGCTCCAGCCGTCTGAGCGATGCGCTGGGAGGTGGTTCTATTACAGCCCTTCCGATCATCGAGACACAGGCAGGAGACGTATCCGCATACATTCCAACCAATGTAATTTCTATCACAGACGGACAGATTTTCCTGGAAAGCGACCTGTTCTTCTCGGGTATGCGCCCGGCGGTCAATGTAGGCCTGTCCGTATCCCGTGTAGGCGGTGCGGCACAGACAAAAGCAATGAAAAAGGCATCGGGAAGTATCCGTATCGACCTGGCACAGTACAGAGAAATGGAAATATTTACACAGTTCAGCTCTGACCTGGATGCTTCAACGAAAGAGCAGCTGGATTATGGCGGCGGGCTGATGGAACTTCTGAAACAGCCTTTGTGTCAGCCTCTCAGTCTGCATGAAAAAGTTATTACCCTCTGTGCAGCAACGAATAAGGTGCTGCTTGGGGTAGAAAAGTCTAATATAAAACAATTCCAGGCAGATATGCTGAGCTTCATGGATACACAATATCCTGAAATCGGGGAAGAGATCGAGGAGAAAAAGGCTCTTACCGATGAGCTGATAGAAAAGATTGTGGAGACAGCGAAGGAATTTAAGAAGAGCAGGTGTTAATATGGCAAATATCAGAGAAATTCAGACCCGTATAAACAGCGTAAAAGATACGATGAAGATTACGAATGCGATGTATATGATCTCTTCTTCCAAGATGAAACAGGCGAAGAAGAAACTGGCAGATACAGAACCGTATTTCTATGGGCTGCAGGGGGAGATTTCCAGAATCCTGCGCCACGTCCCTGATATTGAGCATCCGTACTTCGATCTGAGGGAAAACATCCCCAGCGGGGAACGGAAGATCGGTTCCATTGTCATAACGGCCGACAAGGGGCTGGCAGGGGCATACAATCATAACATCATCAAGCTGGAAGAAGAGCTGCTAAATGGGCCGGGAGAGCATAAGCTGTTCGTTGTCGGAGAACTGGGAAGACATTATTTTTCCAAACACGAAGTGGAGATTGATACGAACTTCCAGTATACGGTCCAGAAACCGACGATGCACCGGGCGAGAAACATAGCTTCAGCGATTCTTGACAAATTCAAACAGGGAGAGCTGGATGAAGTTTATATGATATACACCCGGATGGAGAACTCCGTGCAGTCAGATGCAGAGAAGGTAAAGCTTCTCCCGCTGGAGCGGGCTTCCTTCAGCCATATGATCATGCCGCTGAGTATACACCGGGAAGAAATCGAACTGTATCCGTCCGCTGAAAGCGTCATGGACAGCATTATACCAAATTATATAACCGGTATGATATACGGCTGTCTGGTAGAAGCATACGCCAGCGAGCATAATGCCCGCATGATGGCCATGCAGGCCGCCACGGACAGCGCGGAAAGTATCATCAAGGAACTATCTACCTTATACAACCGTGCAAGGCAGGCCGCGATCACCCAGGAGATCACCGAGGTATGCAGCGGAGCCAATGCCCAGAAGCGGAAAAAATGAGAATATTCTGACAATGGAGTTCAAAGGGGTCAGTCCCCTTTGCCAAAGGGGTCAGACCCCTTTGCAAAGGTTCCTGCCCCAATACGATTAAGGAAGTGAGATCTATTATGAATAAAGGACGAATCGTACAGGTTATGGGACCTGTCGTGGACGTAGTATTTGAAGACGGCAATCTTCCTTTTATTAAGGATGCGCTTGAAGTTGATAACAATGGAAAGAAGTGCATTATGGAAGTAGCGCAGCACGTGGGAAATAATGAGGTGCGCTGTCTGATGCTTGCGGCAAGCGAAGGGCTGCATAAGGATATGGAAGTAACAGCTACCGGGGACGGCATAAAGGTGCCGGTCGGAGAGCAGACGCTTGGCAGATTGTTTAATGTCTTGGGTGAAACCATTGATGATGGGGAGCCGGTCAATAGTGATAAGAAATGGGTGATTCACAGGGATCCCCCGAGTTTTGAGGATCAGAGCCCGGTGATTGAGGTTCTGGAGACGGGAATTAAGGTCATCGACCTGCTGGCTCCTTACGCCAAGGGCGGTAAGATTGGTCTTTTCGGCGGCGCAGGTGTTGGTAAAACGGTCCTGATTCAGGAGCTGATCCGCAATATTGCCACCGAACACGGCGGATATTCTATCTTTACCGGGGTGGGAGAGCGTTCCCGTGAAGGAAATGATCTGTGGACGGAAATGAAGGCTTCCGGCGTTCTGGAGAAAACGGCCCTGGTATTCGGCCAGATGAATGAGCCGCCTGGAGCGCGTATGCGTGTGGCGGAAACGGGGCTGACCATGGCGGAATATTTCCGTGACGAAGAACATCAGAACGTGCTGCTGTTTATTGACAATATATTCCGTTTTACCCAGGCCGGTTCCGAGGTGTCAGCACTTCTCGGACGTATGCCTTCCGCCGTAGGTTATCAGCCTACGCTGGCGACAGAAATGGGTGAGCTGCAGGAGCGTATCGCTTCTACCAGAAATGGTTCCGTTACGTCTGTGCAGGCTGTTTACGTGCCCGCCGATGACCTGACTGACCCTGCACCCGCAACCACATTTGCGCATCTGGATGCAACCACTGTATTGTCCAGAAAGATCGTAGAACAGGGGATCTATCCTGCCGTGGATCCGCTCGAATCCAACTCCCGTATACTGGAGGCAGACATTGTAGGAGAAGAGCATTATGAAGTGGCAAATCAGGTGACTGCTATTTTGCAGAAGTATAAAGAATTGCAGGATATCATTGCCATCCTTGGAATGGAAGAACTTTCGGACGATGATAAAGCAGTCGTTATGCGTGCAAGAAAGATTCAGAGATTTTTGTCACAGCCATTTTACGTTGCCGAGACATTTACCGGAATTCCAGGCAAATATGTGCCGCTGAAGGAGACGATCCGCGGATTTAAAATGATTATTGACGGAGAAATGGATCAGTATCCGGAATCCGCATTCTTTAATGTAGGAACCGTAGACGATGTAATCGACAAAGCAAAAGCATTAAGCGCAGCAGAATAGAGGTGTATGTATATGGATACATTTGGCCTGAAAATAATAGCAAGTGACAGGGTTTTCTACGAGGGCCGCTGCAGAAAGCTGATCCTTCCGGCTCCTGACGGAGAAATGGGAATTCTTGCAAACCATGAAAATATGGTCATAGCCATAAACGTCGGGGATGCCAGGATGGAAGTTGAAGAAGACAGCTGGGTTGACGTCGCCGTTGGTGCAGGTTTTGCAGAGATTGTAAATAACCGTGTCACCGTTCTGGTCGATACCGCCGAGCGCCCTGAAGAGATCGACGTGCGCCGTGCAGAGGAAGCAAAAGAGCGTGCAGAAGAGCAGATGCGTCAGAAACAAAGCATCCAGGAATATTACCGCACCCAGGCATCTCTGGCGCGTGCAATGAACCGCCTGAAAGTGTCCCAGGGAAAGCGGTGGAATTTGTAAACAAATCAGAATCTTTAAAGAATTCTGAATATGGACTGCAAAGGGGTCTGACCCTTCTGCAGAGGGGTCAGACCCCTTTGCAGAAGAGTCATTTTTTTGTTATACTTTCATTAGTATATATAACAGAGATTCAGCCGCGAGAGTAAACGGAGGCCCGGAAAGATCATGGAAGAACAGGTAAGATTTATTGTAAATAATGAAAAGGAGGAGCAGATGCACTGGAGCCGTAACCTGGAGATCTTCCTTGTTCTGCAGGGCGAATGCACTTTCTGCTGCCAGGGCGAGACAAGCAGGATGTGCAGAGGAGACTTATGGGTGGTAAATCCATTCTCTCTGTATCAGGTCATTCGTGAGCCAGGCAGTGCCGTACTCACAGTTTTCTTTTCAGAAGGAGCGTCAGAGAGCCTGGGAACAGCAGCGGAGCAGGAGATTTTTTGCCGTTCAGACCTGCAGGAGGAGATGAACAGGGAAATGTTTACGGAACTGCGGCAGATGCTGGCCGAATTATTCGGGCTCTGTGTAAAGGAGAAGAATAAGAGCAGCCTGCTGATAAAAAGCGATATATACCGTATTCTTTATTTCCTGGAGCAGGGGTTTTCTGTAAGAGTGCCGCAAAAGGAGGAGCAGACCCCTCATTCACTGGAGCGGCTCAGGCGCATTCTGTTGAGAATACATAGAGACTATGCAGAAAACATAACCCTGAAGCAGATTGCGGAGGAAGAATATTTGTCGATGAACTATCTGTCCAGGTATTTCCAGCAGAAAACGGGGGTCGGTTTTAATCAGTATCTGAACCAGGTCCGGCTTCAGGCTGCTGCCGGATACCTGATGAATACAGGGATTTCCATTACCGAGATCGGACATAGATGCGGCTTTAAAGACGCCACACAGTTCATACGCAGATTCCGCGAATCCTATGGGGTGACACCAGGCAAATACCGCGGACGGCCCGTGCTGCCGGATCAAACAGAGGGATCAGAACAGGAATTGTTTCGGGAATTAACGAAATACAAAGGAAATAAGAAAATCCGGGAATGCGTTTTTCTGGAACGGGTGCGTAACAGAGAAATAGAAGCAGATGCGTCCGCAAAAGGGAAAAAATTAAATCATAGCTGGAAAAACCTGGTGAATATAGGATTTGCAAAAGAAGGTCTGACGGCTGTTATCCAGAACCAACTCAGTATGATTCAGCGGGAGATTGGATTTAAATATGTTCATTTCCACGGTCTTTTCGACGATGACATGATGGTATACACTGAACAGGAGGACGGCACGCCGGTATATAATTTTAAATACGTAGATATGCTGTTTGATTTCTTTTTATCCATAGGGCTGAAACCCTATGTGGAGTTAAGCTACATGCCCTCAGCATTGTCTGGAAAATCCAGAAAACTGTTTATAAAGAATGTAAATTTTGGAATGCCCAGGGACATGGGAAAATGGTGCGGCCTGGTAGGACGGCTCACCGCGCACTGTATCGAACGATACGGGCCTGAGGAAATCCTCTCCTGGAGATTTCTCCCCTGGTGCGGTCCGGCCGGATATGCGGAGTACGGATATTATCAGATGAGTGAATATTACGAATTTTACAGACGAACCTATCAGACACTGAAAGCGATCGATCCCCGTCTGGAAGTCGGCGGGCCGTCCATGGATTCCTATTTCTTGTGGGAGCGGGGCGGAGAATATGAAAAATTTATAGAGTACGCCCTGGAAAATCAGTGCAGACCCGACTTTATCTCCATCTGCGGTTATCCTTCCAAGAAAGACGAAAAGGAAACGGGTGAAGACATCGTACTGATCGAAAAGCCCGAGGCACTTCCCAGAGCTACAAGCCGGGATGAAGAGTATTTCCGGCATCTGCTGGAACATCTGGAAAAGTACCACAAAAAGATTGAGGGCAGGATTCCGGAGTTCGTATTTATCGAGTGGAATTCCTCAATCTGGCAGCGGGACCTGACGAATGATACAAGCTTTAAGGCATCCTTTATCGCAAAGACTTTACTGGATAATTACGACAGAGCCTCCGCTTTTGGCTATTGGGCGCTCAGTGATTATATGGAAGAAGTGGCGCCTGCGCAGGAAGAACTGCACGGAGGTTTTGGCCTGATTACCTGCCAGAATATCAAGAAAAGCGGATATTACTGCATGGAGCTTCTCAACATGCTGGGAGAACGGATGATCGGCAGAGGAGAAGGCTACTTCATCACAAAGAAAATGACCGGACAGATACAAGTCTTCTTATATAATTATGTCCATTTTAATAAACTGTACCGCTACCGCCATCAAAGTGGTGTGGACAGGACGCACCGCGGGGAGGCATTTCTGGATGGGGATTCCATCAGATATCGTATTAATATAGAAGGAATACAGGACTGGACCAGTCTGAAACTCCGGGAATATGAGATCAGCAGAAACGGGGGAAGCGTTTATGACGTATGGAAGGAAATGGGGGCGCCGGCGGTGCCTAATCCCGAAGAAGTGGAGTATTTACAGAAAAGTGCGGTTCCTGTTTATAAAAGCCGGGTACTTAAAAAAGAAGAATTTCAGCAGATGGAATATCTTCTGGTACCGCACAGCGTAAAACTTATATTAATAGACAAAGCAGATTCTGATTAATGAATCTGCTTTTTTTATACTTTTAATAGTGAAAAAATATCCTGTTAATAGAAAAATAAATTCTGACGCAAAAAAGTAGATAAAAAATCATAGAAAATCCGGATAAAACTGAAAGATAACTGTCTATTTTATTCTTCCTTCAAAAAATATAATAGAATCAACAAAAAAAGGAGGAAGAAAGATGGCACTGATACATTGTTCAATCGGGTCGTCTGCGCTGAGCATGAACACAGACATAAACGTGATTCTGCCGGAAACAGACGGAAAGAAAAAGCGGGAGGATACAGCCTTCCCGACATTATATCTGCTGCATGGGGCATCGGACAATTATTCGAACTGGGTCCGTTTTACCAGTATCGAACGCTATGCACAGGAATATGGGATCGCGGTAGTTATGCCAGAGGCGGGATTAAGTTTTTACAACAATATGCCGAATGGATATGACTGCTATACATATGTGGCAAAAGAATTAATTGCGTTTACAAGGGCAATATTCCCGCTGTCCGCCAAAAGAGAGGACACTTATCTGGCAGGCTTGTCCATGGGAGGATACGGTACTATGCGGATCGCACTGCGGAATCCCGAAGTATTTACTGCGGCAGGAACATTTTCGGGGGCTGTGGATATTGCTGCCATGAGCAGCACAGAAACAGGCTTTATGGACGAGCCTGTGCAAAAACGCCTGATGCAGCGGGCCTTCGGAGTGGATCACACAAAGGCGCTGGAAAACACAGATGCCGATCCGGTTTATTTACTGCGAAGCTATCGCAGCTGTCCGGAAAAAATGCCGCGGATATATCAAAGCTGCGGTACCCGGGATTTTCTGTATGAGCAGAACCAGTCTTTTAAAAAGGCAGCAGAAGAATGCGGACTACCCGTCCATTATGAAGAATGGGAGGGCGATCATAACTGGCCGTTTTGGGATGTCAGCATACGGAGATTTCTGGAATGGCTGAAGAAAGGAGGAAAAGAAAATGGCGTGGATGCAATGTAGTTATCAGTCTGAAGTACTGAAAAAAACCGTGAATATGGATGTTATCATACCGGAACCCGATGTTTTTTATAAAATGGAGGAGCTTGAGGCAATCCAGGTATTTCCTGTGATCTGCCTCTTTCATGGGAAAACGCATACGAGCACGGACTGGGTGAAAAAAACTTCACTTGAGCGCTATGCGATGGAAAATCAGATTGCAGTGGTTATGCCGTGTATAGAGTACAGCACTTTGGAAACGAAGCATGAAAGAATGGATGTTTTTGCAGAAGAAGCAGTCCGGACTGCAGAACTTTATTTACCGTTGTCATTGAAAAAAGAAGAACGGTTTGCAGCGGGAGTGGCAGAGGGAGCCTGCGGTGTTATGCAGTGGGGGCTTCAAAGCCCAAACGAATTCGGGACCGTAATTGGCATATCTGCTGACCGGGTAGAGGAACAGGAATCTGAAAAATGCCGGGAGACATACCAGCGTCTGAAGCAGGCGGATGCAGAAATACCGGATCTGATCGAATATAAGGACGGCCAGGCGGCAGATCAATGGGGATACTGGGATAAAACACTGGAAAATGTGTTTGAGACACTTCCATTAAAACGCAATTTATATCATAATTGGTAGAAGAGGGAGAAGGATATGAGACAGAGGACAACAGATCCAAACAGAGTAGGAATCGGTGAAAAGTTTGCATACAGCCTCGGTGATTTTGCCAGCAACCTGATCTTTGCGCTGGCCTGCTCACTGATTACATATTTTTATACAAATACTGTTGGAATATCTGCGGCAGCGGCGGGTTCTGTGCTGATGTTTTCGCAGATATTTGACGGCATAACAGATGTGCTGATCGGATTCATGATCGACAGAACCAGATCGAAATACGGAAAAGCGCGCCCATGGCTTTTATGGATGGCAGTGCCGTTCGGGATTGCATGTATCCTGCTGGTGTGCGTACCCAGAAATGCAAGCATGGTCGTGAAGATCATCTACGCATTTATCACATATAACCTGGTTATGACCGTATTCTACACGGCAATCAACGTGCCTTACGGTGCATTAAATACGCTGATGACAAGGGACCAGTACCAGAGATCTGTGATTAATATCTGGCGTATGACAATGGCCATGCTGGCAACGATGGTAGTTACCGCGGTCACACTGCCGATCATCAAAGGACTCGGCGGTGACCAGGCGGCATGGATTAAAACAATGGCCATTTATGCAACCCTGGCAGTTGCCATGTTCCTGATTTGCTTTAAGTGTACAAGGGAACGGGTAACCGAAGAACTGGGGCAGCAGGAGAAGGTTCCGGTTAAAAAAGCCCTGAAAGCAATCTCACAGAACAAGTATTGGCTGATGCTGATCGGTGTGTGGCTCTTATATGCGGTAAATACAACGTTCAGCGGGACGACAACCGTATACTATGCGCAGTATATCCTTGGCGATGAAACATTAATGGGGCCGATCAATATTGCACTGAACCTGCCCTGTGTGCTTGGAATTCCTTTCATGGCGCCGCTGATTAAACGGTTCGGGAAAAAGCCGCTGGCCATAGGAGGCTGTGTGATTACCCTGGCGGGCTGTTTTCTGATGATGATACAGCCTGACAGCCTGTCAATGATTGTGGCCGCAACGTTGGTCAAAGGGATCGGGACGGTACCATTCTGGGCCGTATTATACGCAATGATGGCGGATACTGTGGAGTATGGAGAGTGGAAGACCGGAGTTAGGACAGAGGGACTTTTATACAGTGCATCCACCTTTGGCGCAAAGGCCGGGGCGGGAATCGGAAGCGCGGTAGTAGGTGCCATTTTAACGGCCAATATGTTCGATGGTATGCTGGACGTACAGCCTCAGTCAGCTATTTCGGCAATATCAGGCATGTATTTATTTGTTCCGATTATTATGGTTACCCTCCAGATTATATGTCTCACATTCTATAAGCTGGATAAGGAATATCCACAGATTATGGCAGAACTGAAAATAAGAGAAGCAAAGGCTAAAGCGGAAACCGGAGGTGAAAAATAATGACAGGAAGATTAGAATCACAGCTACAGAATCTGACGATGGAAGAAAAAATAGAACTCCTGTCCGGTGCCGACTTCTGGACGACTAAGAAAAATGAACGGATCGGTCTTTCCGCATTCATGATGACAGACGGACCGAACGGCCTGAGAAAGCAGACAGTGACGTCAGACCATCTGGGTATGAATGCAAGTATGCCGGCTACCTGTTTCCCAATGGGGTGTGCCCTGGCCTGTTCCTGGGATCCCGGACTGGCAGAGCAGATCGGAGAAGCACTAGCCGGGGAATGCCGTGAAGCGGAGGTGGATATTCTGCTCGGGCCGGGTGTGAACCTGAAACGAAGCCCTCTTGGGGGAAGAAACTTTGAGTATTTTTCAGAGGATCCATATCTGACTGCACAAATGGCAATCGGATATATAAACGGGGTGCAGAAGAACGGAGTCGGTGTATCCCTGAAACATTTTGCGGCAAATAACCAGGAGACAGAGCGGCTGGTGTCAGATTCCATTGTAGATGAACGTACACTGAGAGAGCTGTACCTGGCCTGCTTCGAAAGCGTGGTAAAAGAGACAGATCCGTGGACGGTGATGTGTTCCTATAATAAACTGAACGGAATCTATACCTCCGAGCACGAATGGCTGCTGAAAAAGATTCTGAAAGATGAATGGCAGTACGATGGTGTGGTTATCTCGGACTGGGGAGCTGTGAACGAAAAAAGTGATTCCGTGAAAAACGGTCTGGATCTTGAAATGCCCGGAAACAGAGGGAGCAGTGACCAGCTGCTTCTGGAGGCTTATAAGGCCGGAACTGTCAGTACGGAGGCGGTCGATGAGGCTGCCGCCAGAGTACTGCGCCTGGGAGACCGTATCTTGCAGGCAAGAGCTGCCAAAGCCAGGAAAAAGAGATCCGCCGCGGAGCGTAAGGAATGGCCCGAGCATCATGAACTGGCCAGAAAAGCAGCCGCGGATTGTATGGTACTTCTAAAAAATGAAGGTTCAGTACTTCCCCTTATACCGGGAGAGAAAACCGCAGTATTCGGTGAACTGGCGTGTGATGTGCGCTTCCAGGGCAGCGGCAGCTCAAAAGTCAACCCGTACCATGTGGAAAGCCCTCTGGAGGAAATGAAAAAATATAATCCATCTCTGTTGTATGCAAAAGGCTACGAACTGGGGGGCAGCACAGAAGACCGGGAAGAAGAATTACTCCGGGAAGCCGAACTGGCTGCTTCGATATGCGAAAAGGCCGTAGTATTCGCAGGTTACCCGGAACGTGCGGAATATGAGGGGGAAGACAAAGTATCACTGAGCCTTCCCGAGAATCAGCTCACACTCATCCGGCGCCTTTCCAGCATCCATCCGGCGGTCATCGTAGTACTGTGCAACGGAGCACCGGTAGAAATGCCGTTTCGTAAAGATGCAGAAGGCATTCTGGAAATGTATCTGGCAGGAGAGGCAGCAGGCGGTGCCGCGGCCGATATCCTGTACGGAGCCGTAAACCCATCCGGCCGGCTTGCAGAAACATTTCCAAAAAAACTGGAGGACACCCCATCCTGGCTGAATTTTCCCGGAATGCAGAAAAAAACACACTATGCAGAAGGCCTCTTTGTCGGATACCGCTATTATGATAAAAAAACCATAGAGCCATTATATCCATTCGGCTATGGATTAAGTTACACAGATTTTGCGTACAGCAATCTCAGCGTCAAAGCCGCCCGTGACACAGCAGAAGTGCAGCTGGAGATCCAGAACACCGGCAGACTTGCCGGTGCAGAGGTAGTACAGATATACGTAAGAAAGCAAGGCACAGAAATCCCCCGTCCAGAAAAAGAACTCAAAGGATTCCAAAAAGTACACCTCGCTCCAGGGGAAAAGAAAAAACTCACCTTCACCCTCCCCAGAGAGGCATTCCGTTACTACGATACAGACCTCAGAAAATGGCAGGTAGAGCCAGGAGAATACGAAATACAAGCAGCCTCCTCCTCCCGCGATATCCATCTAAGGTCCCGTATCACCCTGGAAGGAGACAAACGCCCCGAAACCATATACGATAAAAACAGCACCCTGGCCGAAATCTCCAAAAACCCGGAAGGAAAAGCCACCCTCGAAAAATGGATGACTCACTGCGCCCGGCAAGGCTACCCCATCTTCACCGAAGAACCCGAATTCATCCAGAACGCCTACGAAACAACCCCGTTAAGATGGCTGATCATGCTCTCCGGAGGCTGCTTCACCGAAGAAATGATGCAAGACATCCTGAAAAAAAGCAATCGCCAATCATAATAACTGATTATATTAAAAACTTCTCCTTCCATCCCGCCCTCGTTTTACCAGCTCCATCCGCCGCCCCCGTCCGGCGAAGCCTCCCCAGTGAGCGAATTTAGTGCCGCCTGGATGCACCAAGCCCCGGGAGCAGGACATAGGGCGGGCAGGAGGCGTAGTAAGGCTGTTAGCAGGAGTAAAGTAAAAAAGCAGGAAAAAGACGGCAAAACTTGTGATTCCGAATCACAAGTTTTCCTGGACCCAGCGCCTGAAGCCATCAAGGCTTCAGGTGATGTGTCCAGGTTGCCGTCTTTTTCCTGCTTTTTTACTTCTACTCCTGCTTATAGCCGAAACCCCGTCACCTGCCCGCCCTATGTCCTGCTCCCGGGGCGCCCCCCTACCCACCACACAAATTCCCCCACCCACTTGCATTTTATGAAAGATTATACTACAATAATTATATCTGTACGCAACTAAACCTACAGATATAAAAGCTAAAGTTATCTAGTACATCGAATAACAATTAACGATCTGTTAAACCGACCTAAATTTCCGATAGCATTGCTTCACAAGCCTCAGCGCAGCCCGCTACGCCTGCGTTTGTGAAGCAGCACTTTCGAAAATTTATCTCAGCTTAACAGCCGGTTACTTATTTTTTGATGTACAAGTAAGATCAGGGGAGAGAAGTCCATGAGTGAAAAATATAAACAGCGTTCTATAATAGAAATCATGAATGACGTACTGGGCACCATACGTGATTATTATGATTCCGAATATGTTTATTATATAGAAAAAGAGGATGATGATATTCTCACGATTTATGAATGGTGTGCGGAAAACGTTCCGTGGCAGAGGGACCGCATAAAGATGCTGGATGCGGATCAGATGCCGAAGTGGCTGCGTCAGGAGATCACGGATACTACCGAGGCGGATTACAGTGTATTTCAGCCTCTGGATGATGAGGTAGTGGCAGTGCTGGCTGCAGTAGGCGTTCACAGGGGCGGATGCGACCTTTCTCTCATGCGTGCTGTTATTCCATATATTTCCCAGGCCATTGTTCTGCAGAAGATGCAGAAACAGCAGGAATATCTCAGTTATCACGATGATCTGACCGGGCTTTTGAACCGGAACAGTTTTGTCGGCTACCTTTCAGAAGTGAAGCAGGAAGAGCTGAAATCTCTGGGGGCGCTGTCCGTGGATATCAATGGACTGAAGAACTTTAATAAAGAGTTCGGGCGCGAGTATGGAGATGAAGTGGTGATCCGTGTGGGTGAGGTTCTGGAAGAGTACTTCAGAGGGGCTATGGTATTCCGCCTGACAGGAGATGAATATCTGGCGATCATGGAGAACGTGGATTATGAGGAATTTATGAAGAGTGTGCACGGCGCGCACAGTAAGCTGGAGAATATCAGCCTTGGCCTGACTACGATGGGATATGCGTGGGAAAAGGTGGATATTGATGTGGACAGCCTTGTGGCACATGCCGAGGGCATGATGCGGGAAGAAAAACAGAAGTATTATAAGAATTTGAAGAAGGGGCACCACGAGCCTATTATCAAGGAGGACCTGCTGGAAGACATCAGGCAGGGTAATTTTATCGTGTGTCTTGTACCGAAGATGGATGTTGTAACGGAAGAAGTGGTCGGCGCTGAAGCTGTTGTCCGGTATCACCACAAAGATCTGGGAATTGTGGATCCGGGAAAATACATCACTCTTCTGGAAGAGACGAAGCTGTCTCATTTTCTGGATTTATATGTATTTGAGGAAGTCTGTAAGACATTACGGCGCTGGGAGATGGATGACATGCCGATGCTCCCCGTATCCGTAAATTTTGCCGGAGCAACTCTGCGGCAGGAGAGTGTAGCCGAGAAGATGCTGGGTCTTGTAGAGAAGTATCATGTTTCCTGTGAATATCTGGAGGTTGAAGTTTCTGAATCTTATGCGGATATGAATCAGGAGATGCTTGCGGAGACAAGCAACAAGATCCGCAAGGAAAATGTGCGTGTTGTGCTGGATCATTTTGGTGCAAAGGATTCCAGCTTTTCGATCCTTTCTATTATGGAATTTGACGGCCTGAAGCTGGACCGCAGTCTGGTTGCCAACATCGTGGGAAACAGCCGCAGCCAGATCGTGGCTAAGGCGGTCATTGATGTGTGCAGACAGCTTGGTGTGCATGTGGCAGCTGCAGGAGTGGAGACACAGGATCAGCTGAATGTATTAAAAGAACTGGGGTGCGATTATGCACAGGGGACATTGTTTAATAAGCCGATTACGATCGACACTTTTGAAGTGCGTTATATGAAGAATTAGAAGGCTGGAATATCTATGATCAAAACATGGCTTTTGGACATCCGTCCTCTGTATGAGGAGAACCGATACCGGGAATATTATGCTACACTTCCGGTTTTTAGAAAAGAAAAGGCCGACAGGCTGCGGTTTCAGAAGGACAGAGCGCAGAGCGCGGGGGCCTGGATACTTCTGGAGATGATTCGGAATAAATATAAAATTACAGAAAAAGCAGCATTTAATCTCTCACATTCGGGTGATTACGTGCTGTGTTCTGTTGATATGGAATGTGATGAGGAAACTCAGGTGGGATGTGACATTGAAACTGTCAGGGAGACGGATCTGAAGGTAGCAAAAAGATTTTTCTGCCCATCGGAGTACGAGGCAATTTTGAGGGAGGACAATATTATACTGCAGAGGGATACATTTTACAGATTCTGGGTGCTGAAGGAAAGTTTTATGAAAGCTACCCGGGAAGGGATGGCGCTGGATCTGTCAGACTTTGAGATCCGGCTTGCTTCACCGCCTGTTCTGATCCGGAAACCGGAACGTTTTCCACGGAATTATTATTACCGGGAATACGGGCTGCCGGGCTATCCTTGTAAAATTGCAGTTTGTTCCACTGACGACGAAATTGATTCTGAACTACGGATGGAGTTTAAATTATGAGGATGAACCGGAAGATAAAAAAAGCACTCCTATTGGGTGCGGCGTGCGGCGCAGTGCTAGGAATGGGCCTGACATTTGCCGCGGCCAGTAAGGCACTGGATACGAAGGAAGCCACACTGGCAAAAGTGCAGGACAAGTTAAAGGAGGAGAACAAGGATCTGCAGTCAAAGCTGAAGCAGCAGAAAGCAGTGGAAGCGGCGGCCGTTTTGTCCAAGGAGGAGCCGGACAACTGGGAGCTTGTTCTGGTAAACAATGATTATCCACTGGATAAGGAGTACCAGCCGGAGTTGGCAGAGATACTGGAAGGCCGTTCTGTAGATGCAAGGATTGCGGAAGATACAAAACAGATGCTTGAGGATGCCCAGGCGGGAGGACTCAAGATGTATGTTTGTTCTGCGTACCGTTCCTATGATGATCAGAAGACGGTATTTAATGAGACGATGCAGAACTGGGTCAACCAGGGCAGCAGTCTGCTGGATGCCTACGATGAGACGAAGAAATCCGTTGCAATACCCGGATACAGCGAGCATGCGACCGGTCTGGCTCTTGATATTACATCCGAGGATTACCAGGAACTGGATGATAAGCAGGCAGACACGGCAGAGTCAAAATGGCTGGCTGAAAACTGCTATAAGTATGGTTTCATACTCCGTTATCCCCCGGATAAAGCGGCTATCACCGGCATTATATACGAGCCGTGGCACTACCGCTATGTGGGGAAAGAAGCGGCTAAGGAGATGAAAGAAAAGAATGTCACACTGGAAGAATATCTCGGTGTAAAATAATTTCGTGAAAATTGAAGATCTTTTTTACTGTGCAAGGAAAATTCTGGACACATTTTACAAATATAAATTTTTTATAAAATAATATTTGACTTTCAGACCTGCACGAGTATAATAAGATATATCAAAACGAGGGCGTTTTCCATAAGGAAGACGCCCTTTTTGTATAAAAAGGAGGTTTTAATATGAAGAAACTGGAAATTATCATTCAGCCCGAGAAGCTGGAAGATTTGAAAACAATTCTCGATGGCTGTTCAGCCAATGGACTTATGATTACAAATATCATGGGATACGGCAATCAGAAGGGGCATAAGAAAATATACCGGGGGGCGGAATACAGTGTGAATCTGCTTCCCAAGATCAAGGTTGAAACGATTGTAGAACCGGAGACCGCAGAAGAAATCATTGAAAAGGTTGTTGCAAAGATTCAGACCGGCACATACGGAGACGGGAAGATTTTCGTATACGAGGTGCAGGATGCAGTCAGAATCCGTACCGGGGAGCGCGGCCGGGATGCACTTTAAAATATTGTTTGGAAAGAACACCTGTTATCAAAGGGGATAGCTGTAAGAAACATAAAACATGTTTCGTACAGGTATCTCCTTTTTATTTGCCCGGTTAGATTAAAAAGCCGGGCGCAAAGTTTAAAGGAGGAGTTGTAATGGGATTAGCAGATTTGATTGCGGGCGGTATGGAAACGAGCGAGGCGGTATCACTGCTGATAAATGTCATGTGGACAATGCTGGGGGCAATCCTGGTATACTTTATGCAGGCGGGATTTGCAATGTGTGAGGCTGGATTTACACGGGCAAAGAATACGGGAAATATTCTGATGAAGAATATGATGGATTTTGTTCTGGGAAGTTTATTTTTCTTTATTTTTGGATTTGCAATTATGCACGGTACAGACTGGAATGGAATCATAGGGGGCAAAGGCTTTTTTAATCCTACATCCCTGGCGGATGCGGATGGTCTGATCAATGGACTTCCGGCAGGTGTCTTCATTATCTTTCATACGGTATTCTGTGCAACAGCAGCAACGATTGTGTCAGGATCGATGGCAGAGAGGACGAAATTTGCTGCATATCTGGCATACAGTGCAGCAATCAGTATTTTCATCTATCCGGTATCCGGTCACTGGATCTGGGGAGGCGGCTGGCTCTCAGGGATGGGATTCCATGATTTTGCCGGTTCCACGGCGGTGCATATGGTCGGCGGTATCTGTGCACTGGTTGGGGCAAAGATACTTGGACCCCGTATCGGAAAATATGACAAAGAAGGTAAGGTCAGAGCCATTCCGGGACATAACCTCCCAATTGCAGCTCTGGGAGTTTTTATCCTGTGGTTCTGCTGGTTTGGTTTCAACTGCGGCTCCACCACGGCTGCCACTACGAGCCTGGGAGATATCGCTATGACGACAAACCTCGCGGCTGCAGCGGCGACACTTCTTGCAATGACAGTAACCTGGCTCAGATATGGCAAGCCCGATGTATCTATGACATTCAACGGATCACTGGCAGGCCTTGTGGCAATTACCGCAGGCTGTGATACTGTCAGTAACTGGTCAGCGATCATTATCGGTGCAATTGCCGGTGTTGTGGTAGTATTCGCTGTGGAATTTTTCGATAAAGTGGCGAAGATCGATGATCCGGTTGGTGCGATCAGTGTACATGGTGTATGCGGTGCGCTCGGTACCATTCTTACAGGTGTGTTTTCTCCGGACTATTCGGTTGTAACACAGCTGATCGGTGTTGCCTCTGTGGCTGCATTTGTAGGGGTGATGGCATTGATCATTTTCACAATTATTGACAAGACAATCGGGCTGAGGGTTGGCAAGCTGGAAGAGAATGAGGGATTGGATGTGCATGAACACGGCTCAACAGCTTATGCAGACTTCAACTTCAGACTGTAATATAGAACATAATATGAAATAGCGAACACTGTGCATCTTTAAATGGAAGGGGGCACAGTGTTTTTATATAAACTTTCATAGGGGTCTGACCCCTTTGGGCGAAATTCAACGTTGACGTGTTCCTGTGTATTTGCTAAAATGAAAAAAGGGAAAAAGATAGGTTTATGAAGCAATTAATTTGTTTCTAACTATCTGGGTATAATACTAATTGGCATTACAATTAATAAGGAGGAAGATCATGGAAGACCTTACATTTGGAGAACAAGTCAAAATCATTCTTGGCCGTAAAGGCATGACTATTAAAGAACTGGCAGAGATAATCGAGGAACGTACCGGCAAGAAGATGTCCAGACAGAATCTGACCCAGCGTCTGGGAAGAGATAATTTTCAGGAACAGGACATGCGTACCATCGCAAATATTCTGGGCTGCCCTTTTCATTTAAGTATACTTTCAAGAGAATCTTCCGCGTTGGCTATTACTGTAACTGCGTCAGGAGAATCCGTTCCTACAGAGAAGGAATTGCAGAAGGTGGAACAGAAACGCCAGCAGAAGAATGCAGAGAGAGAACTTACATCTGCTGCTGTGCAGAACCAGCAGGAGACAGAAGACATGCTGGATGAAGACGATGCAGAAGATATTGAGGATATCATACCGGATTCCGCTATGACAGGTGAAGCAGAGACGGGAACAGATACAGCAGAGGAGATATCTGCTGTGCGGAAACAGGACGGAAATCCTGAAAATGTGGCTGTGGTTCCGGCCGGGGACGGTAATGAGACAGAAGAAGTAGATATGACAATCGGTGAGCTTTATGAGATTCATGAAGAGCTCTCTGAATTAGAGGAGAACGTTCAGGCGGGTGAACCGATTGAGACGATAAAAGAGGAATTGGATCAGAAGGCTGAAGTTAAGAAGGAGAAAAAGGACAAGTTCCGTACCGGCGCTATCTTTCTCAGGAAGAAAGGCACGCCGCCCCCTGTGGAAGAAATCAAGCCGCAGAGGGATGAAAAGCGTGCTGTCCCGGATATTTCCGAAGAGGAGCCGGATGATTTTGAGCCGGTCATAAAGCATGATGATGTGGAAGAGGACCGGGTACTGGGTGAGGTGAATCCTTATACGGGACGTGAATTTCAGTCCAACAGTGTGCGCATGCATCCGAACAGAATCGGATATGTGCAGGTTTACGACCGTTCCACACATAAATGGACAGATATGACGGAGTGGGCTTTCCTTGGTTATCAGGAGCGCAAGAAGGCACTGCTCGGCAAGGAGTATGAGCCTCCGATTTATCTTGACTAGAACGAAAAGAGGAGGGTGAGCTATGGAGTGGGATACGTTATTATCTGCAAAGCGGATGCGGGGCGGCACAGGAAAACGGCGGACTGGCCCGGCGGATTTGAGGAGCGAGTTTGAAAAGGACTACCACCGGATTATCGGGAGTGCTTCATTTCGGCGCCTGCAGGACAAGACTCAGGTATTTCCGCTGGACAAAAGCGACTTTATCCGGACCAGGCTGACCCATTCCCTGGAGGTATCCTCATTGGGGAAGTCTCTGGGGCAGAATATCGGAGAAAATATATTAACAACTAAAAAAGATACTGGATTTACAGCTCCCATGAAGGAGGATATCTGCCATATCCTCCAGTGTGCGGGGCTTATTCACGATATAGGGAATCCACCTTTTGGGCATTTCGGGGAGAGCGCGATCCGGGAGTGGTTTATCCGTAATCTTCCGGACCTTATCTTTTTTGGTAGATCAGCCCAGGAGATGCTGACCCCGCAGATGAGGGAAGATTTTTATCATTTCGAGGGTAACGCACAGGCTTTGCGCCTTGTGACAAGGCTGCATTATCTGGTGGATGAGCACGGGATGAACCTGACATATGCGCTTCTGAATACCATTGTCAAATATCCGGTTCCATCCACTGGTATTGATCCCTCGACTGGCAATATCAAGGATAAGAAGATGGGATATTATTATGCGGATCAGGCTGTTTTTGAGGAGATATCCACAGAGACAGGGGCCGGGAATCTTAGACACCCTCTGACCTATATTCTGGAGGCGGCAGACGATCTGGCCTATAAGACTGCTGATATCGAAGATGCCTTTGTGAAGGGATTTATAACATTCTACGACCTGGGAAAAGAATTGGAAACATTGCAAAAGAAACAAAATAATGCAGATTTCCGACCGTTTGATAAACTTATCAGCCTCTATGAACGGGGAAAAGAAAAAGGTGTGAGCCATCCGGATTCCTATGCTGTAAAGAACTGGATTGTGCGTGTGCAGGGATATCTGATCAGCTGCGCAACACTCGGGTTTACCTCCCATTATGAAGAGATTATGGAGGGGACTTTTAAAGAGGATCTGTTTTTTGGAACCTTTGGCGAGGAGCTGATGGATCTGCTCGGAGATATGGCATACCGCTATGTATTTGCATCCAGGGCGATTTATAAGATGGAAGTTACAGAGGGGGTAATATTGGACTTTCTGATGGATAAGCTGGTTCATGCTGTGTTGTATTACGATACGGAACAGCCGCTTGGATCGATCGACAGCCGGGTGGTGTCTTTTATCTCGGATAATTATAAGAACGCATACAGACTGCAGGCGGAAGGGAAAAATGAGGCGGAGAAGCTTTATCTGAGGCTTCTGCTGGTGACGGATTATGTATGCGGGATGACAGATAGTTATGCAAAACGACTTTATCAGGAACTTAATGGGCTTGTTTGAGGGAAGGGGCTTTAAGATCGTTGGGGATGGGGGCGCGAATGACAAGACGAGTCCGGCACCCGGTGGGACAATGTCTGCTGGTGAAATGTCCTGACACTTCGCGAAGAAGCTGTAGAAGAAAACGGAAGTAAAATGGAGGTACATGCCGCATTTGGTCCAAAATCTTGATGATTTTGAACCGCAGGCGGCACCAAAATTTGCCTGGTAAGGCAAATTTTGCCCTCCATTTTACTTCCGTTTTCTTCAACAGCTTCTAACGCTTGCTTTATGGACATTTCACCAGCAGACATTGTCCCGCCGGTTGCCGGACTCGTCTTGTCATTCGCTATGTGCATCCAGGCGGTAGATAAGAGCACATTCCCTGGAGGGAACATGGATGGTGCAGCGGATGTGGGGTGGCTAAGGGCAATCATTCATTTGCAAGATAAGTATATCTAATCCCCATACGCTCACGAGGCTAAAGCTCGTGGGCTGGATTTTGGTTTCTTTCATAGAGGAAGCGGATGTGTTCGTATACTTCCTGAAAATCGATTATACATTCACCGGCCCATATCTGTACAGGGACTTTGGCATCAAAGCCATAGATTATGGGGTATTCATCATGATCGAAATCATAGACGATTACTTTCAGCTTAAACGGGTCAATCATCCAGTATTCGCGGACTCCGGCGTTCATGTATTTATTCAGTTTGATTACCATATCTTTTTTCTTTGTGGACTTGGAGAGTACTTCGATTACAAAATCGGGGGCTCCGTAGACACATCTGTTGATGATCTTGTCACGGTCGCATACGATGATGACATCGGGCTGTACCATTGTTTTTTCATCGCAGTCCAGTTGTACATCGAGGGGCGATATCATAGGAAGACAAGATCCTGTTCCGGATGCTGTGTGCCCTAATAATTTGGCGTAAATAAATCCGGCGATGAGCTGGTGGGGGGAGGTTGGGGCGGTCATGTTATAGAATACGCCGTCGATTAGTTCCACCCGTATATCATCCGGAATTTGATAGTAATCTTCCAGGGTATATTCTCCCTGCTGTTTGGCGCCATATGCGCTTTGGGTTTCTCTTATATACAGGTTCTGGGAATCACCAAGTACCTGCTCTAATGCGCGCAGTGTTTCATAACGCGGGGAAGAGCTGGTTCCGTTGAAGACTTTTTGTACGGTTCCGAGAGGTACACCGGATAATTCTGCGATCTGGGCATAAGTATAGCCGAGTTCTTTTTTTCGTTCTTTCATTTCCTGTACTGTCATGCTCAATCTTCCTTTCTCCTTAAACAATAGCGTGTAAGATTTGCTGGTATATGTAAAAGACGGCTTCTATAAGTTGAATATAATTGTAATACAAAAACAACCTCTAATCAACCGTATTGTGAAAAATACATCCTTAAAATAACCATATAAAGATAAACGGATATAAAAAGATGGGAGTTTTGTAGTACACTACATGGTGCTAATCTATTGCTTATACGAGGTGTTGGATTATTGTTAATATTGCCATGGTAAAATATCAAAAGCAGAGATATGTTGTTAAATGTCACAATATAGTTTGTTAACTCGATTGACAAATTATATATGGGATGTTATGATCGAAATATGAAAAGACATTTTTTTACAGCAGTGTCGTGAGGATGGCAGATGCAGTTTATAAACCGCATCCGCAGTAAAAATTTAATAAAATGGAGGCAGAGACAGGATTATGGACGTATTTGAAAGAATGAAGCAGCCGATTTTTTTTGAGGGGAACCGGGTATGGAGGGTTTACCTGGGAGGAAAGCTTTTAGGAGATTTTGTCGGGGATCCGGTGGAGGACAGTTTTTATCCGGAGGAGTGGATCGCTTCTGCGGTGTCGGCTATGAATAAAGACAGCGAGGATCCCAGGGAAGGGCTGAGTGTGATTGAGGGGACGGATATAACACTCAGGGAGTTGATTGATGAGCATCCATCCAAGATGCTGGGAAAGGCGCAGGATCTTGGAGTGCTGGTGAAGTTCCTGGACAGTGCTATCCGGCTGCCGGTGCAGGTGCACCCGGATCATGCGTTCTCCCGTAAATATCTGAACAGTGAATTTGGGAAGGCTGAGATGTGGATTGTCCTGGCAACCCGGGAAGACGCCTGTATTCATTTTGGCTTCCGTGAACAGATGGATGAGAAGCGTCTGATGCAGTCTGTTGAGCAGTCCCATGAGAATAAGGAGGAGATGAGTTCTCTTCTGAACCGGTATCCGGTGAAGCCGGGCGATGTCTTTTTTATTCCAGGGAAAATGGTGCACGCAATCGGACAGGGCTGCCTGATTCTGGAGATACAGGAGCCTACGGATTTTACAATACAGCCGGAGTACTGGTGCGGGGAGTATCTTCTGAATGAAAGCGAGATGTACCTGGATCTGGGAAAAGAGACTGCGCTTAAATGTTTTAATTATGATATATACGGAGATGCCTGCGAGGGGATGGCACGGAAGATCCCCGTGGTTTTATGGGAGCGCGACGGAGTTCAAAAGGAGAGCGTGATCACGGAGGCGGATACCGGGTGTTTCAGCGTGGGACGCTATACGATTAAAAACGGAAAAACAACGCTTGAGGCCGCGCCGGCCATTTATGTTGTTACAAAAGGCGAAGGAAAAGTAGAAGGGCAAGGCTATTCCAGAACGGTCAGACAGGGGGAATATTTCTTCCTTCCGTACCAGGCAAAAGGAACATTCCGGGCAGAGACAACCGGGGAACTCGAGATTGTAGAATGTGTGCCGCCGGCAGCAGAGTGATGAAGGAGATTGTGGTCTGAATGAAGGGAAAAGAATTAGTACGAAGAGCAGTCGATCTGGAGTATCCGTCTCGGATCCCGATAGTGTTCTTCAACAGGGATAAGGAAAAGTCTGATATAGTTATGATTGATGTATGCCATCAGTATCAGGGAGAGAATCAGGACATGTCTGAATGGGGATTTCAGTGGGAAAAATGCGATGACAGCATGGGACAGCCGTTGAGGCCCATTATTGAGACGATGGAGGACCTTGAGAATTACAGGGGACCGGACCCTTACGACCCGGAGCGTTTCCGGCATACGGCAGAAGAGATGGAAAAGTATCCGGGACAGTATTACCTTGCGAGTACAGGACTTTCCGGTTTTACAATCATGACATGCCTGCATGGATTTGCACAGGTGCTGGAGGATATGTACATAGAGGAAGAATTCTTTCATGCGTTGGCGGATCTGGTATTCGGTTTTGAGGAGCAGGTGATCCTTCAGCTGAAAGAACAGGGATTTCACGGCGTTGCCTTTTTTGATGACTGGGGAACGCAGAATAACCTGATTATCTCCCCGGACAAATGGCGGGAGGTCTTCAAACCGCGCTATGCCCGGCAGTTCCAGATGATACACGAGCAGGGGATGGATGTGTACTTCCACTGCTGCGGTGCGATTGAAGCTATTATACCGGATCTGATTGAGATCGGGGTGGATATGCTGAATATCAGCCAGCCGAATCTGTTTGATATTGAGGAACTGGGGGAAAAGTACAGCGGAAAGATTTGCTTTGTATGTCCTGTAAGTTACCAGACAACCTCCATCAACGGTACAAAAGAGATGATCAGGTCCGATGTCAGGGCGCTGGTGGAAAACCTGGGCAATCATGGAGGCGGCCTGATCGGATACATCGAAGACTACCGGATTATGGGGATGAGCGAAGAAAATTACCAGGCCTGTGTGGAAGCATTTCAGACGATCGGTGCCTATGGAAGAGAGGAGGAAGTATGAAGCAGTCGTCGGTTGAATTTATAGAGCAGTTTAAAAAGGAAAATCCTGCGTTGCTGGAGCAGGCCGGGTGTGCCGGGGAGGCCGTGGAATTGCTGGCACAGTGCTATCATAGCGGCGGCAAAGTGCTGGTATGCGGGAATGGAGGGAGCGCTTCGGACAGTGAACATATTGTAGGGGAACTGATGAAGGGATTTATTAAGAAACGGCCGCTGGACCACTGCGAACTGGAACGTCTGGAGCAGAATACGAAGGATGAGGCTGAGCTGAAATGGATGGGAGAGAATCTGCAGAGAGGCCTGCCCGCGATTTCGCTTGTCAGCCAGAGTGCCCTGCTGACCGCCTTTGCAAATGATGCGGAGCCAAAGCTGGTGTTCGCACAGCAGGTAATGGGATACGGGCAGGAACGGGATATCTTTATCGGATTGAGTACTTCCGGCAATTCGGAGAATGTGGTCTATGGGGCAAAAGCTGCGAAAAGTCAGGGGATGGATGTAATCAGTTTTACGGGGGCCAGGGATTCCAGGCTTTCCGAGATCAGCAGTGTTGTTCTGCGTTCCAATGAAACGGAGACATATAAGGTACAGGAAGAGCACATTAAGCTATATCATCTGATCTGTGCAGTGCTGGAAAACGAGATGTTTGAGAGGTAAGGCTTCTATGGAAAAGTATTATATAGGTATGGATATCGGCGGAACCAAATGTGCGGTTCTGGCGGGCACCAAAGACGTGCAGGTACTGGAGCGAATTGAGATCCCTACGGATCACACGATGCTGCCGGAGGACTATATTATGGAAAGGCTTGTACCTCTCTGCTGCAGCCTGATAGAGAAGTATAAGGAAAGAGGTACTTTTCAGGCAGTGGGAATCAGCTGCGGAGGGCCGCTGGATGACAGGCGGGGAATCATTATGTCTCCCCCGAATCTTCCGGGATGGGATGAGATCCATATAGCAAAGATGCTGGAGGAAGCGGTTGGGCTGCCGGTGTATCTGCAGAATGACGCCAATGCCTGTGCGATTGCGGAATGGAAATTCGGAGCAGGCATTGGCAGCAGAAATATGATATTTATGACATTCGGTACCGGGATGGGCGCCGGGCTGATCCTGGATGGCAGACTCTATTCCGGAACCAATGGGATGGCAGGCGAGGCCGGACATATCCGCCTGGCAGAACAGGGACCGGAAGGTTACGGCAAGGCCGGATCTTTTGAAGGTTTCTGCAGCGGAGGCGGCATTAAAAACCTCTGCAGACTGATGGCAAAGGAGCGGTTCCAGGGAGAAGGTATCTGCATTCTGGGTAAAGAGTACAGCCCTGAGGAGGTGACGGCAAAGCTTGTGTTTCATGCCGCACGTGAGGGGGATACATTTTCCGTGGAGGTGGTGCAGGAATGCGCCCGGTATCTGGGCAGAGGTCTGGCCGTTCTGGTGGATATCCTGAATCCGGAAAAGATTGTGCTGGGCAGTATATTTGTCAGGGGCGAGGATCTGCTCAGAGAGACCATGGAGGCCTGTCTGAGAACAGAAGTCCTGCCGGCTTCCGGCAGTGTATGTGAGGTGGTTCCTGCCAGTCTGGGGGAAGCGATCGGAGATGTTGCGGCGCTGTCTGTCGCAATTGTGAATGGAGGTAGAAAAGATGAGCAGGAGACAAAACTTTATTGATACGATGAACCACAAAAGGCCGGAAAACATGATCATTGACTTCGGCGGAAATCCGCTGTCTACGATGGAAGGAAAGAGTGAGGATTATCTGCTGGATTTTCTGGGGTATAAAAAGGAAAAGCCGGAAGAAAGGCTGTTGTTTGGCAAGACGCCCAGACTGGATGAACGGATTCTGAAACATTTTGATGTGGACACAAGGTCTGTGGGAACGATCCTGACGCCCCGGGACTCCCAGTTCTGTAAGATTTCAGATGATGAGTATATTGACGAGTGGGGAATCCGCAGAGTCTTTACCGGGCTGTATTGGGAGGCCGTGAACACGCCCCTGAAAGATGCAGAGATTGGGGATCTGGACAGCTATCCGTTCCCGGATCCGGAGAGCATATCAGGGGAAGAACTGGATCAGATTGAACAGGAGGCAAAGGCGCTCTATGAGGATACGGATTATGTGATCTGCGCGGAGCATCCGGTCTACGGAATCTTTGAACTGGGCTGCTGGATGTGCGGATTCGATGAGTTTCTTTACCGCATTGCCGCTGAACCGGAATTTGTGGAAAAATTTTTTGAAAAGGTACTGGATTACCAGAAAAAGGTACTCAAACAGTACTATGGCCGGATTGGGAAATATATTCATTACACCTCCAGCGGAGATGACTATGCAACTCAGAATGCACCGTTTGTATCACCGGGGATGTTCCGGGATTATATTAAACCTTATTTTCAGGAGCGCATCCGGTATACAAAGGAACTGACGGATGCGTACTATTTACATCATTCCTGTGGCAGTGTCTATATGCTGCTGGATGATCTGATTGATTCCGGTGTGGAGATCCTGAATCCGATCCAGCCTAAGGCTAAGGATATGGGACCGGAGCGGCTGAAGAGCGAATTTGGGGACCGCATTGTATTTCATGGTGGAATTGATACGCAGGAACTGCTGCCGTTTCTGGATGAGCAGAGGATCCGGGAGGAAGTTGCAAAAACCATTGATATCATGATACAGGATGGGGGTTATATATTTGCAGCGGCCCATAATATTCAGGAGGATGTGGCTCCTGAGAAACTGACAGTGATGCTGGAGACAGCACGAAAAGCCGGAAAAAGGTAAAAGAGAGTGCCGCAGGCCGGTATGATGGAAGGATAGATTTAATGAAAGTAGTAATTGCCGACGATGAACAGAAGATATGTCAGTTAATCCAGCTTTTGATTGACTGGGAAGCACTGGGAATGGAGATTGCCGCAGTTGTACATAATGGAGTCGATGCGGTGGAAGCAGTGAAAGAGTACCAGCCGGATATCATGATCACGGACATCAAGATGCCGGGCTATGACGGACTGGAGATGATTTCGCGCGCAAAGGAGATTAATCCGGAGCTGGAATTTATCATCATAAGCGGATACAGGAACTTTAATTATGCCCAGCAGGCCATCAAATACGGGGTCAAGGATTACTTACTGAAACCAATTGGCGAGCAGGAACTGAGAGAAGCCCTGAATAATATCCGGGTGAAATACATGGAACGCAAGGAGGCGCTGTCCCAGGAGGAAGCCCTGAAGATGAAGATCCAGAGCAACATCGACCGGATCCGCGTGGATGCACTGAAGTTGTTTCTGAACCGGAAATACCGGATGGAAGACATGGCTTTGGAAGCCGTTAATGAGGCCTATCATTTCCACTTTCAGGCGGGGTGCTTCCGTATGGTTATGGTGAAGCTGGACGGGATCTATCATGTGAACAGAACAGAGCTGGAGTATATGGAGCATAAAGTGCTTCAGATACTGGAGCACAAACTCAGGCCCGTGTGTATCGATATGGAATGTACGATGGAACCGGATGCCTTCTGCATTATATTGAACTATGAACCGGATGTGAATATAAGGAGAACGCTGAACAGTATTCTGGAGGAGCTGGTTCTGCAGAAAGAGATTTTTGAACATCTGGAAGTCACGATCGGACTTGGATTACGGGCAGATCATATTTCGGATATCTACTATTCACAGAAAAGCGCGGTCTGGGCTGTGGAACAGAGGCTGATGGAGGGGACAAACAGGATTATTGAAGGAAAGGGAAAATCCTCCAATGATTTTGCGGATTCGGAGATCTTTTTAAACTTTAATAAAGAGATGACCAGGGCTCTGGATGGTATGGACGTGGATGCGGTGCGCAGTGCTCTTCGGTATCTGCAGAAAGAACTGCAGACGCGGAAGGAGACCAATGGACATGAGGTGCTGCAGATGGCAAAGGAGACCATGAATTTGTACCTGTTCCATGTCAGAAGGCGTAAGCATCATTCAGAGAAACTGGATGAACTGTTCGAGGTATTTAACAGTGAGATTAACAAATATGGTTCGGTCGACGGAGTGTTCCGTTATCTGACCCGGATCATCACCTCTTCCTTTGAGGAAGAGATAGAGATGATGCGCAGTGCGGATACCAGGCCGATCAGGGAAGCAAAGAAGTATATTGAAGACAATTATCAGAAGCCGATCACACTGGAGATCGTCAGTAATGAAGTCGGATTTAATCCGGCCTATTTCAGCACGCTTTTTAAAAAAGAGACGGACACTACATTTTCTGAATATCTGCAGGAATACCGGATTAACCAGGCAAAGCTCCTTCTGAAAGAGACAAATATGAGTATTCAGAGTGTGTGTGAAACCGTAGGCTATAACGATATGAAGAGCTTTAAAAAAGTATTTGTAAAATATGCAGGCCTGAATCCCAGAGACTTCCGAAAATTATATTCATAGGAGTGCTTATGAAAAAAAGGTGGAGATACATTAATTTCAGAATAAAAGTCTGGGGGATAGCCGGGGGTGTTCTTGTACTTGCCGGCCTTGCGCTTTTTTTCCTTACCGATGTGGAACTGAGCAAGGTACTGGCAGCTGTTTATACGGGAATCCTGGCATTGTTTTTTTATACAGGATACCGCTGTATTATAAGGCCCATGAAAGAAGTGGATAAGACCTTTGCCCTTTTTGCCGAAGGATATGTGTTCCAGGATGTGTTTGAGCTGAATTATGCTCTGACACCTGCCGTGGAAGCGGCAGTCCTTAAATTTCAGGAATCTATTAATGCGCGGGAGCTCCTGACGATTTCCAAGAAGCAGGCAAAATATATTGCACTGCAGAATCAGATCAACCCTCATTTTCTTTATAATACACTGGAGGGAATCCGAAGTGAGGCGCTTATGGCAGGGGTTGGTACGGTTGCTGATATGACGGAGACACTGGCAAAGTTTTTCCGGTATACGATCTCCAATCTGGACCATCTGGTTGCTGTGGAGAATGAGATATCCAATGTGGAGAACTATTACCGGATACAGCAGTACCGGTTTGGTGAAAAGATTGTAATGAAGATCAAGTTTCTCTGTGAAAAAGAGGAAGTCCTGTCGTGTAAAATCCCGAAGCTGTCGCTGCAGCCGGTGGTGGAAAATGCAATCCGCCATGGAATTGAGGGAAAAATGGGGCAGGGGAATATCACCATCAAGGTAAACCGGACAAAAGAGCGCGTGCTGATCGTGATCTCAGATGACGGCGTGGGTATGAATGCAGAATCTGTGAAAGCAATGAACCAGAAGCTGCGGACCGTCAATCTGGATTCTGCTGTGGAAAGTGATGAGGCACAGGGCGGTATAGCTATTGTAAATGTGAACAACCGTATAAAACTTCTGTTTGGTGAAGAGTACGGGATCTGCTACTACAGCAGACCCAATGCGGGAACGGATGTAGAGATGGTATTTCCATGTGTGGAGCAGTGATTATATGAGAGAAGAAGTTTTCAGAATGAGTGGTGTGACCCAGGAAAACTCCGGGATTCAGACGCTTCATAATATCAACCTGAACATTTTCAAAGGGGAGATCCTGGGGCTGGCGGCACTGGATGACCTGGGGCTGGATGATCTGGTTTCGCTGATGTGCAGGAATCAGCCTATTAAATACGGTAAGGTGTATTTTAAGGAAAAGCTGGTGAATTCCGGTACAAAGCAGGGGGTTACAACGAACAAAGTATATGTCATTGAAAAAGAATCCAAACTGGTTCCCGGACTTTCTGTTGCGGATAATGTGTTTGTGCTGCGCAGCGGATTTAAAAAGTATCTGATTCAGCCGGCCGTCCTGTGTGCGCAGGTAGAGAAACATCTCAGGGAGCTGGGAGTCTCTGTCTCCCCCCGGGCGCTGTGTGAAGAACTGACCGGCTATGAACGGTGCGTGATTGAACTTCTCAAAGCAGTACTGCAGGGAGTCGGCCTGGTGGTACTGCGGGAAATCAGTGACATTCTGGGCAGAGCGGACCTGGAAAAATTTCAGAAGATTGTCAGCGACTATGCCAAGGAAGGGATATCATTTTTATATATCTGCAGCCACCATGAGGAGGCATTTCCCTTCTGCCACAGGATGCTTTTGCTTGAAGACGGCTATCTTGTTAAAGTCTTCGAGAAGGATGAGATGACAGATGAGAATATTGAGCCTTACATTATCAAGATCAAAAGAAAACGTGAGGCGCAGCCGGAAAAGGAAGAAGACAGCGGCAGCATTCTGGCGTTCAGAAAGGTGAAGGGAACCCGGATCCGGAATCTGAGTTTTGAAGTAAAAAAAGGAGAATGCATTACTCTGCTGGATAATGACAATTACATCCTGCAGGAGATCCTTGACCTGCTGATGGGGGCTCAGCAGGCAGAGGCAGGGAAGATTCTGCTTGGCAATCAGGTTTATACCTGCAGAAGCGGCGCGGATGCCCTGGATCATGGCGTATCAATCGTCCGCGAAAACCCGCTGAAGACCATGCTGTTCTACGAAATGTCTTACATGGAAAACCTGCTTTTTCTGGTGGACAGAAAATTAAACAAAACGATGATACTAAAGAAAATTCAGCGCAGTGTAATCAATGAATTTTTTCCTGTACTGGGGGAGGTAATGTATACAAGAAATATAGACACCCTTTCACTGGAGGATTTATACAATCTGATTTATTACAGGGTGATTCTGTATAAGCCGAAGGTCCTTTTCTGTGTTCAGCCATTTTCGGGAGCGGATATGTACCTTCGAAAGCATATTGCAAAACTGATGGATGAGTGCAGGGCACAGGGGATCTCTATTGTAATCCTTGCAGTGCGCCTGTCGGATACCCTGCGTGTTTCCGACAGACTGTATGTGATAGAGCATGGACAGGTACAAAAAGAATACAAACAGGATGAATATCAGACGGAATTCAGATGGCAGAATAAATGATGTGAACAAGGAGGAACGGGACTGTGAATTCAAAAGAAAGAGTAAAAGCAGCCTTAAACGGAGAGCGGACAGACAGAATTCCCCGATTTATCTGGGCGAATGATGCGACAAAGGAAAAACTGGCCCAATATCTTGGAATCAGTATGGAAGAAGTGGAAACATATATCGGCAATGACGTAAAGCAGACATGGCTGTCCATCAACCGTGAGATGGAGCGTCCCTGGCCCCAGGGGGGGAGCTTTACGGATGAATGGGGGATCGTATGGCGCAGAGACGGCTATTACAATATGGTGACGCGCCATCCGCTGGCGGAGCTTTCGGAAGAGGAGATCCGTGCATATCCCGTTCCCGATGCCCGGGATAAAGAGCGTTACGAAGGGCTGGACAGTCTGATCGGGAAATACGGAGCGGAATATTTTATCGGAGCAGATATATCGGGAACTATTTTTGAACCGGCCTATCATCTGCGCGGTCTGGACAATCTTCTGATGGATATGGCTTCCGAATCCGGGGAGGCGGACCTGATCCTGGATATGACAATGCAGCAGTCCATAGCAATTGCACGGGAAGCCCTGAAAAGACCCGTGGACTGGGTCTGGCTGGGAGACGATGTGGGGACACAAAAGAGCATGATGATGTCTCCGGATCTCTGGAGAAAATATCTGAAGCCCAGGATGAAAAAAGTGATCGATGAGATCCGCAGGATCTCTCCAGGGATACCGGTTGCCTATCATTCCTGCGGTTCTATCAGGCCCATACTTAAAGATTTGGAAGAAGTCGGAATCAATGTGATCAATCCGCTTCAGGAGAGCAGCTGCGATATGGACCACGCAGAAATCCGGAACGGGCTGAAAGCGGAGACCGTTATGTTCTGCGGGATTGACACACAGACTTTCCTTCTGACAGAACCAGCGGATGCGGTTGGAAGGAAGATGACGGAGATTCTGGAGCTGCTTGCAGCCCGGGGCAGATACATATGCGGGGTCTCACATACGCTCCAGCCGGATATCCCGAGTGAAAATATTGAGGCAATGATACAGTCTCTAAATATGTATAAAGTATGAACTAATTGTAAATAAACAAAGAATGCCCCACAATCCGAAAGAACACCCCCTGTTTGGTGAAAATCCCCGATGCTATAATATTTTTAAAAGAAAGGGGCTCGGGTACATGGAAGATTATATTGTAGAACTGAAAGATATCACAAAGAGCTTTCCGGGAGTTCTGGCCCTGGATAAGGTTCAGTTTAATCTGAAAAGCGGGGAAGTTGTGGCGCTGCTGGGTGAGAACGGAGCAGGCAAATCAACACTGATGAAGATCTTGAGCGGTGTCTATACGAGAGACTCCGGGACAATGAAAATCTTTGGAAAAGAGTACGGTGATCTGCATCCAAAGCTGGCTCAGGAGATCGGTGTGGCAATTATTCACCAGGAGCTGAATATGTGCTCCCATCTGACAGTTGCTGAGAACATTTTCCTCGGAAGAGAAAAGATTCACTCGGGTATGCTGGATAACCGCAGCATGAATGCGGAAGCAAAAAGGATCCTGGATGATCTGAACATTGACCTGAATCCGCACACACTGGTAGGGGACCTGCCGGTATCCAAACAGCAGATGGTAGAGATTGCAAAGGCACTCTCCTGTAATGCTAAGATCCTGATTATGGATGAGCCTACAAGTGCTCTTACCTCGAAAGAGATTGATGACCTGTTTGTTATTATCGGAAGGCTGAAGGAAGCCGGATGCGGAATCGTCTATATCTCACACCGCCTGGAAGAACTGAAGCACATTGTCGACAGGGTTATTATCATGCGGGACGGCAAATATGTCCTGACCAGCAGGTTTTCTGAGATCTCCATGGACGATATCATTACCAATATGGTAGGCCGTGAGATTACAGAGCAGTTTCCAAGGGTTTCCTGTGAAAAGGGAGAAAAGATACTTGAGATCCGGGAACTGAATGCAGGCAGGATGGTAAGGAATATAAACCTGGATGTTTATGGAGGCGAGATCCTAGGGATTGCAGGCCTTATGGGAGCCGGAAGGACGGAAACCACAAGAGCAGTCTTCGGGATCGATAAAAAGGATTCGGGAACGTTGATTCTGGACGGAAAGGAATTAAAGATAACGTGTCCGGACGATGCGATCAAGGCAGGCGTTGTACTGGCTCCGGAAGACCGAAAAAAAGACGGACTCTGCACCGGGCTGAGTGTGCAGGATAATATATCCCTGCCAAACCTGGATGTTATATGTAATAAGCTGGGCGTGATTAACCGTAAAAAAGAAAAAGAGATGTCCAGAAAGGCCATCAAAGACCTGCAGGTAAAGCTGCCGAACGCCCAGGTAAATGCGGGCTCCCTGTCAGGCGGAAACCAACAGAAAGTCGTAGTTGCCAAATGGCTTGCAAGACGCTCCAGAGTCGTAATTTTCGACGAGCCGACCAGAGGAATTGATGTTGCTGCAAAGGTTGAGATTTACAACCTGATGAACGAACTGAAAAAAGAAGGAATCGGCGTCGTGTTCGTATCTTCCGAGATGCCGGAAGTCATGGGAATCAGTGACAGGATTATCGTCATGTGTGACGGAAGGATAACCGGAGAACTGAACGCAGAAGAAGCGACCCAGGATCAGATACTGAAATATGCGACGGCATTTGAGAAGAAGTAAATGCCGGTATAGAGAAAGGTAAGGAGACTTTAGGTATGGAGAAGAAAGAAAATAACGTTTTTAAAAATATACTTGCCATTCGGGGCATGGGGCAGGTTATGACGGTTACCTGCGGGCTGATTGTTCTTTGTATTGCATTCGGGATTCTGAATCCAAGCTTTTTCTCGGGGCGGAATGTTGAGAACCTGCTCCGGCAGATCGCACCGATCCTGATTATCGGTATCGGACAGTCCTATGTACTGATCACCGGAAACATCGACTTGTCCATCGGTTCCGTAGTTGGTATGAGCTGTATGATCTCTGCCACACTGATGACAAAAGGGATGAACCCATGGCTTTCACTGCTTGTTACGGTTGTGGTATGCGTGATAACCGGTATCCTCAACGGTTTGCTTGTTGCACAGTATAAACTGCCTCCTTTCATCGCCACCCTTGGTACCATGATGGTTGCCAGAGGTGTTGCCCAGATCGTGAATAACAACTACAATACAGACGCCATTGGCGATGCGGCAAAAGGCTTCAGAGATTTCTTTTATTATGGGAAAACAATCGGTGTATACAATACAGTATGGATTGCAATTGTACTCTTTTTGATCTTCAATTTCCTGCTCAGCAGGACCAGGACAGGAAGGCATATTTACGCAGTCGGCAGCAATGTGGATGCTGCAAAGCTTTCCGGTGTCAATGTAGTAACGACAACAATCAAGGTGTATATAGTCAGCGCATTCTGCGCAGGCGTTGTAGGACTCATTACCTGTGCAACAGCAGGAATGGGAACAATGGATGCAGGAAATATGTATGAGATGTATGCGGTTGCCGCTTCTGTAATCGGCGGTGTATCCACTCTCGGAGGTATTGGCATACTCGGCGGAACAGTAGTAGGCGCCATGATCTGGGGTGTTCTCCAGAATGGACTTCAGTTTGCAGGCGCACCTGTGGCAATCCGGAATATCGTAATTGGTGTAATCGTTGTGGTATCTGTTTTACTGGATGTATTAATCAGAACCCGTGCACCGAAGAAAAAAGTGTGAATCTGATAGCATATGTCCAAAGGGCACACCGTAACTCATGCCCTTCGGGCGGGTCTGCGGCTAAGCCGCAGATTAAAGTATGCTATTTAGATAAAAGAGCGACAGCAAATCAAAAAAAGGGAGGTAACAAAATGAAGAAAAAGGTATTGGCAATGTTATTATGTGCAGCAATGGCAGTTACTATGCTGGCAGGATGCGGCGGTGGAGACTCCAAAGATGCGAAGGATTCAGACACAAAGACTGCAGATACTGACAAGAAGGACACAGAGGACAAAGATACTTCATCGGGCGACAAGTATAAGGTTGTTCTGATCACAATGGACAGTATCGATCAGCATTGGGTATCCGTAGATAAGGGCGGCCAGAAAGCTGCAGATGAACTGGGAAATGTAGAATATAAGTTCATGGCTCCTGACAAAAAAGATGATGCTCAGCAGATCGAATGTATCAACAATGCAGTTGCCGACGGCGCACAGGCAATCGTAATCGCTGCAAACGGACCGGATGCAGTTACAGCGGCTCTGGAAGAAGCTAAATCAGCAGGCGTTAAGATTGTATATGTTGACTCAACGGCAAACACAGATGCAGAAGCAACCTTCTCAACAGATAACGTTGCTGCAGCAAAACAGGCCGGAGAAGAAATGATCAAAGCTCTGGAGGCAAAGAAGATTACAGAAGGCAAGATCGGCATTGTTAACGTTAACACTTCCACAATGACATGTATATGGCGTGAAGAAGGATTCCGCTCTGCTTTTGAAGGAAGCAAGTTTGAACTTCTGGAAACACAGTACGGCGAAGGCGATGTTGCAAAATCACAGGATATTGCAAGCAACTATATAACAGACGGCTGTGTAGGCATATTTGGTACCAATGAAGGTGCTACAGTAGGCGTAGGAAATGCGGTGAAAGGTGCAGACGCAGATGTTGTTGCAGTTGGTTTTGATAAATCAGACGCAATCCTGAATCTGGTAAAAGAAGGCGCAATTCTTTGTACAATGGCTCAGAATCCTGACGTAATGGGTTATGAGGGTGTAAAAGCAGCGGTGAAAGTTCTTGAAGGCGAGACATTAACTGAGACTGACGTTGACACAGGTGTTTCTGTTATTACAAAGGACACACTTGAATAGAAGAACTGCTTGGACTTTTTAGTGGGTTGCATAATTGTAACCCACTTTTTGGTATGGTAGAATGGTATCATAATGAATAAAGGACAGGCGGAAATATGACGAAGAAGGTACTTAATGCTTCCGGGATGAAAAAAGCCAATCAGAAGAAGATACTGGATATGCTCAGAGTGGAATCCGTATCCCGGGCGGAGTTATCCAGAAGAACAGGACTGACACGGGCGGGTATCAGCGGAATTATCGAAGAGCTCATGTCAAAAGGCGTTGTTGTGGAAGGCGAGACCATGCCAAACAAAGTTGGACGCAGTTCGGTAGAGTTGAAGCTGAACAAAGAGAGATATCTGATTGCAGGTATATCGGTCAGCCGTGATTACTGCACGGTAGGAATTAGTGATTTTTGCTGTGAGATACTGGAATATCAGAAGGTTGAGTTCAATAAAGATCACGATGACCCGTATACAGTCCTGAAAAAGATTACACAGATTATCCGGGAAATGCTGTCGGGCAAAGAGACAGCACTGCTTGGGATAGGCATTATTTCCCCGGGAACTCTGGATATCGCCAAAGGCAGGATTCTGTCACCTCCTAATTTTGAAAGGTGGCATAATTTAAATATCTGTGACTTTTTCTGGAATGAGTTTCAATGCCCGGTTGTTCTGGAAAATAACGCAAAGGCTATCGCAATATCGGAAAAATACTGTGGTGCCGCCGGAACAGCCAGAAATTATGTGGAGATCGTAGTAGATAATGGTATTGGCGGCGGCATTGTTGTAGATGGGCAGCTTTATAAAGGGAGTTTTGGCAGCAGCAGTGAGTTTGGCCATACCACTGTGGATATGAACGGTGAGCTCTGCAGCTGCGGCAACAGGGGGTGCGCAGAGCTGTATGCTAATATTCCGAACATCATAGCATATGCACAGGAGTTTGACAGTCATGTTGAAAGCTGGGAAGAGATTGTAGACCGCGCCGAGACCGGGGATATAGAGATGAAGCGGGTGCTGGAGCGGGAGATCGAGTGTCTGGTGGCAGTGATCGTAAGCGCCGTTAATATCATCGATCCGGAAGTGGTGTTTATCGGAGGGGATATATTATACAGACCGGATCTGCTGATTTCGGGTATACAGGCACGGGTGGACCGCCGCATTATGCGCAAGGCGATCAATGGGATCGAGATCCGTCCATCCGGGAGTGTAAAGCATACGAGGCTGATTCCCTGTGTTAACCTGCTGCTAAGCTATGTAATCGATAATTTCAGTCTTTTTGAAGACGAGCAGTGTTCAGAAAGAGAATTTTAATAATAAGGCAGGGAGAGATATGTTTGAACCGAATTATCATCATATTGTGGATGCAGCGCTCAACAGGGAGCCGTCCCGCATTCCGCTGTATGAACACATTGTTTCCTACAAAAAAGTGGGAGAGATCCTGAATCGGGATATGGAGTCTCTGTATATGGGGGACGAAAGAGATATAAATGAGTTTTTCCGGCTGTACTGCGGTTTCTTTAAGGAGCATGGGTATGATGCCGTTCCCTTTGAGGAGTGCATTGGAAAAGAGATGCCAGGAAGCGGAGCGCTGGGGGACAGCCGGGTAGAGCCTGTCATTAAGGACAGGGCAGATTTTGAAAAATATCCCTGGGATGAAATCCCCGATATTTATTTTAGAGACAATGCAAAATATTTCGAGGCATTGCAAAAGAACATGCCGGAGGGAATGAAAGCAATCGGCGGAGTCGGAAACGGGATTTTTGAGTGTGTGCAGGATGTCGTAAGCTTTGAGGGCCTCTGCTATGTAAAAGCAGATGACGAGGAACTGTACGCAGAACTTTTTGAAAAAATAGGTTCCGTAAACTATCGGATCTGGCAGCGCTTTATGAAGGAATACCAGGATATCTTCTGTGTACTGCGGTTCGGGGATGACCTGGGATATAAGAGCATGACACTTCTGGCTACGGATGATGTGAAGCACTATATCATGCCCCAGTACAAACCGATCGTGGATCTGGTGCATCAGTACGGCAAGCCGTTTCTGCTGCATTCCTGCGGTAAGATATTCGATATCATGGATGATCTGATCGATTATGTGGGGATTGATGCAAAGCACTCCAATGAAGACCAGATAGCTGCGTTCCCTTACTGGGTGCAGAGATATGGTGACAAGATCGGCAATTTCGGCGGATTTGACGTGGATGTCATCTGCAAGTCCGACCGGCAGGTGCTCAAAGAATATATCGTGGATGTGATCCGGCAATGTGAAGGACACGGGGGGATTGCCTTCGGAACCGGTAACTCGATCCCGGACTATGTTCCCGCAGAGGCATATCAGAACATGATTGAGATTGTAAGGGAATACCGCGGAGACTGGAAATAAAAAAATAAATTAACATGATGAGGAGAATAAATATGAAGCGTTCAGAAATCAATCAGGTAATTAAGGACATGGAGAAACTGATCTCAGACCACAGATTTGAAATCCCGCCTTTCTGCGGATGGACTCCGGAGGATTGGAAGGATAAAGGGACAGAATACCAGGAAATCCGTGACAACATGCTGGGATGGGATATCACGGATTATGGGACAGGAGACTTCTCAAAAGTAGGGCTTTCTTTGATCACGATCCGCAATGGAAATCCGAAAAACCCCAGGTATACAAAGACATATGCCGAGAAGCTCCTGATGCTGAAAGAAGGGCAGCATTCTCCGATGCACTTCCACTGGAATAAGATGGAGGACATTATTAACCGCGGCGGCGGAACCATACTGATCCAGGTGTATAATTCAACAGACGATGAAGAACTGGCAGATACGGATGTGGCTGTGAACTGCGATGGAAGGGAGTATACCGTTCCTGCTGGGACACAGGTAGAACTGAAGCCGGGAGAGAGTATTAGTATTTATCCGTATATGTACCATGCTTTTGATGTAAAACCGGGGACCGGGGATGTTCTGCTGGGCGAAGTTTCAATGTGCAATGATGATAATACGGATAACCGGTTCTATGAGACGGTGGGACGGTTCCCGGAGATCGAAGAAGATGAGGCGGCCTACAGGCTGCTCTGCAATGAGTATCCGGGGGGATTATAATATAGGACTTTGCAGAGGGAAATTTCTGTGGGGATGCGGGCGCACCGCGAATGGAGAGGCGGGAGTCTGCCAAAGAGGGATAGACCGTTTTGAAATGCACCCGTTTACCGAGTAAATCTAAAAGCAAACAGTCAGAAAATTGGAGTACAGCGGACACGGTGTGAATAATCTGGATGATTATTCACGCTGGGTCCGCCGAAAACGTGATTTGATGATCACGTTTTCCCTCCAATTTTCCGGCTGTTTGCTTTAAGATTTACTAGGGTGCTCTTTAGCATTTCAAAACGGTCTATCCCTCTTTGGCAGACTCCCGCCTCTCCATTCGCGGTGCTGGGTGCTTCCGGCCGGCAGGAATTTTGGCTCCGCGGGAGGAGTCCCTGGGAGAAGGCGGATTGAGCCGGGGGCGGGGAAGTTTATGGTGGCGGGGGTATGTTGTTCTTGCTGGTATGGTGCCATGTAAAAATCGGGCGGGGATAGCTTGAGGCCGTGACCATTATAAAGGTACTAACTTTATAATGCGTCCAGGCTCATGGGTACAGTATAGGTGATGTTATTTTATATAGCGGCAGAAGTGGCCGAAGTCTGGGGTGGTGGCTTTTTCGTCTTCTTCCAGGTCCAGTTTGTCTGCGTAGGTTTTGGTGAATTGGGGGAAGCCGAATAGTTCGGCGGCCCTGGCTTCACGGGGGGAGTAGACAGCGGGAACTCCGAGCCAGAAACGGCCTTCTTCTTCTACCAGGAGCAGGTGGTTGTAGTTGTGGTATCCGTGTAGAAGGAAGCTGTTGTTGGCCAGGTTCCAGCAGCGCCGGGGGAGGATGGAGAGGTCGGAACGCTGGATTTTACGGGCCGTGGATGCTGGCTCCTCTGCTTTCTGCTCAGTGGGGGGGAGTTCCCTTGATTGTATATCTGTTTCGGAAGAACCACGTAATTCTGGCTGTATATCTATTTCTGTGGGTGTGAAGGCCTCTGGCTGTATATCTATTTCTGGAGAGCTGACGGCCTCTGACTGTATATCCTCCTCGGAGAGACTGAAAGCCTCTGACTGTATATTGTCTTTGGAGAGACTGAGAGCCTCTGACTGTATGTCGTCCTCAGAGAGACCGAAAGCCTCTGACTCTATATCGTCCTTAGAGAGCGTGAACACCTCTGGTTGTATATCGTCCTTAGAGAGCGTGAACACCTCTGGCGGCATATCATCCTCGGTGAAGCTGAAATCCTCTGGCGGTGTATTGTCCCCGGGAAAGCTGAAATCCTCTGGCGGCATATCATCCTCAGGGGAGTTGAAAGCATCCGAGTGCATAACATTTTGTGGATCGTTGAATGCATCGGCGGTGACATTGGTTTCAGAGGAGCTGTTTGATTCTGCTTGTGTTTCTGCCTCTATGTTATCTGAAGTGGGAACTTGTATATCCTCTGCAGAAAGATCCTGCAATATTTCCTGAAGTTCTGTTTCAGGTGGTGGTCCAACGGTGATTTCATCCTCTGGCGGACTCTGGACGTCCAATGTAACCGGACCCTCACGGGAGGATTCGGTTTCGGATTCTGGAAGCGCGGGGGATTTTTCGGCGTCGGGCTCTGGAAGAGGAGTGTTGGACAGTGCAGTCTCATCCGGTGCTGCCGCTGTATTGGTTTCGGGCTTTTTCCACAGCTCGATTTCTCGGGTGTCAAATTCCGTGCCGTCTGAAAGGGCAGTATAATACTGATCTGTGTCCGTTTTCAGGAAGAAGCCGTCTATCTGTTCCAGGGGCCTTCTGTCCGGGAAGGTGGTGTCTGAGATGGTGAACCTTGCGGAAATACATTTGTCTCCGCAGATGATCTCATCGACCAGGCTGGAAATGATCTTGGGACTCTGCCTGTAGAACGCGTACAGCTTTACAGTGCCGCCGGTCTGGACGGGGATTCCCCGTATGTTGATCTGCAGCACACAGGACTGATAATGCTGGATCAGTTTTATAAAACCTGCATTGCGTAGCTTCTGATTATTTTTGTATTCATAAATATAACAGATACCGGGATTCATGATACACCTCTGGTCTTGTCTTTCTTTCAATCTAATTTATTCAGAGAGGTTTTGAAAAAGAACAGTATTTGTGGTAAATTATATCAAAAGAGGAAACTATAAAAACGGCGGGATGTATATGGCCGTATAACCAGGCTGGAGAAATGATATGAATGCAGATGAAAAATATATGAAAGAAGCCATCAGGCAGGCGAAAAAGGCTTATGCCCTGGAGGAGGTTCCGATCGGGTGTGTGATCGTATATCAGGATAAAATTATAGGGCGGGGCTATAACAGGCGCACGATTGATAAAAATCCGCTGGCCCATGCAGAACTGACCGCAATCCGCAGGGCCAGCAAAAAGCTGAATGACTGGCGGCTGGAGGAATGTACCCTGTATGTCACGCTGGAGCCGTGCCAGATGTGTTCCGGCGCTATTATACAGGCCAGGGTGCAGCGGGTAGTGGTCGGCTGCATGAACCCGAAAGCCGGATGCGCCGGATCAATCTTAAATTTGCTTGAGATGAAAGAATTTAACCATCAGGCCGAGCTTACCACCGGTGTGCTGGAAAAAGAATGCAGCACGATGATGAAACAGTTTTTTAAAGAACTGCGTGAAAAGCAGAAGCGGCAAAAAAACGCGGACTGATCGGGAAGTGACTCCTGCTAAGCACTCTGAGGATCTTGCTTTCTGGCATGGATAATCAGGAGAATGCTGAGTATCATTGCCACAAGCTGGGAGAGCGGTACGGCGATCCAGGTACCCCGTATTCCACCCGCAAGAGACGGCAGAAAACAGAGCATCAGGAAAAGTGCCAGTGGTTCCCCGTAAATCAGTATGTAGGCCCAGAGATTTTTCCCGGTTGCGTAGAAATATGCCGTGGATACCCGGGAAATGCTGACGAACAGATAGCCGCATATAAAGACCGGCAGTATCATGGCAACACTTTCCACGATATGTTCGGATGCTCCGAACAGTGCGGCTGCATGGCCCCGCAGCAGGAACAGGACCGCCATACATACAAGGGCAACAGCAAGCCCGAAGCGGTATGCCAGATTCCGGATTGCTTTTGTTCTTTGTACTTTGCCCTCTCCATATGACAGACTGATGAGCGGCTGGCATCCATCGCTTACTCCCTGCATGAGCAGCATGATCACGGAGGAAATATAACTGACCGGAGCATAGCAGGTAACAGCCAGGTCTCCCCCCACCAGAGATGCGCTTCTATTTACCAGTATCAGGGTGATATTGGGGGAGAACGTAAGCCCAAAGGGCGACAGTCCAATACTCAGAATCCGTTTTGCCAGACTCAGCTTTGCATCTCCAAAGTCGAGGGCCGGCTTTTCTTTTTTTATGATAAAGAAGACCAGGCATACAAGGAAGGTCATGCCCTGCCCGATTACGGTAGCAATAGCAGCCCCCATCATACCCCAGGGAATCACCCATACAAACAGATAGTCCAGAGCAATATTGGTGACGAAACCAGTGATCATCGCAAGCATAGAGATGACTGCGCTCCCCATATTACGGATCAGAGGCACAAGGCCGGTTCCCATAATCTGAAATACTGCACCAAAGCTGATATACAGCAGATATTCCTTTCCAAGTTTATAGATCTCCCCGGAAGCCCCGAACAGGCCCAGCACCGTTGGTGCTCCCGCCAAAAACAGAATGGTGAGCAGCACGCTGAATAAACAGAGCAGTACTACCGACATTCCGAAATACTGTTTTGCACTGTGAGTATCACCGTTTCCTATATGAATGGAATATTCAATGGCTCCGCCCATGCCGATTCCCGTTCCGGCTGCCTGCAAAAATGCAGTTAAGGGAAAGGCCATATTTACTGCGGCTAAGGCATTGTCCCCCAAAGCATTTCCAACAAAAAAACCGTCTGCTATGGAGTAGATTCCGGATAAAGCAAATGCGAGCATGGACGGGATTACATATTGAAAGAAAGACTTATTTACGTTCACTTTCGACCTCCTCTTTTAAATAGCTGTTGTAAAGAGAAACAGTTTTTAAAAGCATATCTGTATTTTCCTCTCCCATTTTAGTCCAGGCGCTGTATTCTGCCCTCTGAAGGTCGCCGGCGATGGAATCCACGTAAAGCTTCCCCTCTTTGGTTAACTGGATCAGCTTGGACCGGCGGTCTGTCTCATAGGATGTCAGTGAGACGAGTGAGCGTTCCATCAAATTCTTGAGTACGGAATTGACGGTCTGTTTTGGAAGCGTCCATTGCCTGCAGATATCTTTTTGCAGACAGGTGCCCTTCATTTCAGCCAGTGATAAAATGACCAGCAGCTCACTGTAGGATAAACCATGTTTTTTGGCCCAATCCTCATAGATCATATTAGTTTCCCGCCATAAGGCAGTATAGAGTTCTAATTTCTTCATAATTTTCATCCTTTCAATTGGTCTGATATCAGACTAATAATAGCATAGTATTATTATTGCGTCAAGAAAATTATAAAGCAAAATAACACAGGAATATGTGGGATTAGTTCGTGTAAAGGATGATATAAGAAGCAGAAAAGAGGAAAATACAAGAATATAGAAGTACGATAAAGGACTAATGCGAGAGGGGCGGAAAAAGTGTGCATTCGGCAATTGAAATTCTGCAAAGCGGGGAGGCGGTTATCATGTAGCCGCTGCAAATGATAATAGATACCATAACAGGGATGGCTTTGCTATGATGAAGTGGGTACGGCACATGGATATGTTGAAGTAACAAAATGGCTGAACTCTGCAAGTACTTAAAAAGTATCTGCAAAGTTCAGCCATTTATAATGTAAAAGTTTTTCCATCATATTATGTCAAAATTATCTTTTTACGTGCATTACGCTTCGAATGCATCTCCACAAACGTTACCTCGGCAGTTAACTCAACCCAGGCACCCTTACGGCACCCGGAAGGTTCTGCTTAGTGCTGCTTCGTTCCCGACCTGACACGGTTCACAGATTCCCGTCGCGTAAGACCCAGATCTCAACGCCACTTTCCAAGGGCAGCTCTGCAAATCAGCACCCTCTGCGTAATATCACCCCTGCTATAGCGGATTGCAGGTACAAGGTACCGCTAACACCCCGGCTGCACGAGTCTTAATTTTACCCTGTTTTTTCCGAAATGTCAACGGATTACCGGAGTTTTTATTTACTATAAGCCAAAAATATAGTAAAATTAGCACTTAAGACGTGGTAATCCGAAGTTTTGCTGCGTTCTATACTAAATTCAGAGGTTTGTAAAATGCAGAAACAAACCTTAAAAATGGAGATACATTCTTTTATGAAAGTTTTATTAGCGGCAGTCAATGCAAAATATATTCACTCCAATCTGGCGGTGTACAGTCTGAAAAGCTTTGCGTCAGAGTACGGACCGGAGATTCAGATTGCAGAGTACACGATTAATCAGAGCCTGGATGATATTCTGGCGGATATTTACAGGCAGAAACCGGATATCCTGTGTTTTTCCTGCTACCTTTGGAATATCAGTTATGTGAAACAGCTTATCGTTGAGATAAAGAAAGTACTGCCGGATACCCGGATCTGGCTGGGCGGCCCGGAAGTTTCCTACAATGCGGTCAGGATGCTGGAGCGTTATCCACAATTGGAGGGAATCATGCGCGGGGAAGGGGAAGAAACGTTCCTGGAGCTGCTTCATTATTATCACGGATTGCTGGATAAACTGGAAGATGTCAGAGGAATTGTTTTCCGCAGGGGGATAAGTTCCAAAGAACCGGCCGGTATTGTGGAAAACCCATGGCGGCAGGCGATAGAACTTAGCAGAGTACCGTTTGTCTATCAGGATATGGAAAAGTTTAAAAATAAAATCATCTATTATGAGTCCAGCAGGGGATGCCCGTTCTCCTGCAGCTATTGTCTTTCTTCTATTGATAAGGTGCTCCGCTTCCGTGATCTTTCTCTTGTGAAAAAAGAACTGCAGCAGTTTATTGATGCAGAGATCCCTCAGGTAAAATTTGTGGACAGGACATTTAACTGCAGACATGACCATGCCATGGCAGTGTGGTCCTACATTGCGGACCATGATAAGGGGAAGACAAACTTTCATTTTGAAGTGGCGGCAGACCTGCTGGGGGAGGACGAGCTGAAGCTTATCGAAACAATGCGTCCGGGGCTGATCCAGCTGGAGATCGGCGTGCAGTCAGTGAATCCGGATACAATCCGGGAGATCAGGCGCGTTATGAGGTTTGAAGAAGTAAAACGGGTGGTCAGCCGGATTCATGAAGGCGGCAACGTACACCAGCATCTGGATCTGATTGCCGGGCTTCCCTTTGAGGATTATAACAGCTTCCGGAATTCTTTTAATGAGGTTTATGCACTGCAGCCGGAGCAGTTACAGCTGGGATTTTTGAAGGTGCTGAAAGGCTCCTGCATGCAGGAACGGGCCGGAGAGTATGGGCTTCAATATCAGGACAGACCGCCATTTGAAGTATTGTCCACGAAGTGGATGTCCTATGCCGATATCATCCGTCTCAAAGGGATTGAGGAGATGGTGGAAGTCTATTATAACAGCGGCCAGTTTCAGAATACGCTGTGTGTACTGGAGCGCGCCTTTTTGGACAGCTTCTCTCTGTATGAGGAACTCAGCCGGTACTATGAAGTGAATGCCCTTCATATGCTGAACCATTCCAGGATTACAAGATATGAGATCCTGTACCGGTTTGCAGTGGAGCACGATGAGAAATGTGCAGAAGAATACAGAAAGTCACTGACCATCGATTTATACCTTCGGGATAATGTGAAAAACCGGCCTGCATTTGCAGGGGAACCGGCGCTGAAGAAGGAAGAGGCTGCAGCATTTTATGACAGAGAGGCTGTAGAATTCCGATATCTGAAGGGGTATGAACAGTATGATAAAAGACAGATACGAAAGATGACACATCTGGAAAAGATGGACGGAGAGTTTGTGCTGTTTGATTATAAGAACAGGGATGTTCTGACAAACCAGGCAAGCGTTTATTACATTCATGAAGAGGAGATACTATGAAAAAAAGAACGGGAGAGATCCTCTCAATTCTGGATGAGCAGTATGGCCGGGAATATGTATGTTATCTGAATCATGAGACGCCCTGGCAGCTTTTGATTGCCACGATGCTCAGCGCTCAGTGCACGGATGCGAGAGTCAATATAGTAACAAAGGATTTGTTCCAGAAGTATGATACGGTGGAGAAGTTTGCTAATGCGGATCTGGAGGAATTGGAGCAGGATATTAAGCCCACCGGATTCTATCATACGAAAGCGAAAAATATAATTGCATGCACCCGGGCGCTGATCAATCGGTTTGGAGGGGAAGTACCGCGCAGCCTGGAGGATCTGACTTCTCTGGCCGGGGTGGGACGCAAGACGGCCAATGTCATCCGCGGAAACATTTACTACGAGCCAAGCGTGGTGGTGGATACCCATGTCAAACGCATATCAAAGCGTCTTGGGCTGACTAAACATGAAGACCCGGAAAAGATCGAGCAGGATTTGATGAAAGAACTTCCAAAAGATCATTGGATTCTGTATAATATACAGATCATCACATTCGGGCGTTCCATCTGTACGGCAAGGAGTCCGAAGTGCGGGGAATGCTTCTTGCAAAAATATTGTAAAGAGTATAAAATGTAACCTAACTAATTAAAATTGGATTCCAGAATAAAGAGGTGTATTAGGATGAATTTCTATAATAAGAAGGTAAGAAGGATTATTTCGATTGTCATTATGGTGATTATCCTGGCGATGGTGGCTACGATGGTAATTCCGTATCTTGTTGCATAAAATGTTCTAAGAATTCAGGGGATGGCATATGGCAGACAGAAGAAGAAAACGCAGAAGGAGGCGCAGAGCACAGAGAAGGGCTGTTTTTGGAGCAGCTTTGATTGTGATGTTCGCACTTCTGGTAATTCTCTGTGTACAGATTTTCCTCCGCAGTTATATTGGAAAGTTTGACAGCCATAGAATTATACAGGGCGTTTCCATTGGGAATACAGACGTATCCGGATTGACCGTAAAAAAGGCGAAGGAAAAGGTGGAGGCAGAGGTGACGGCTTCCATGAAAGAGAAGCTGGATCTTACGCTGGAGGACGGCAGACATTCCGAGGTGGAGCTGTCGGCTATGGGGATTACCGTAAAAGATCTGGACGGCACTCTGCAGGAGGCACTTGACTACGGCCGGAAAGGCAGTACTGTCAAATGTTATAAGATCATGAAGAAGGCGGAGAAGAACGAGAATAAGAAAAAATTTCCGGTGGAATATAAAGTGACGGAGGATTCAGCCAAAGAGGCTTTGAATCATGCTATGTCCCACGTTCTGAACCTTCCGGAGAATGCCAGAGTGACGCAGTCCGATTCCGGTGTAACGATTGTGAAGGAGAAGGCCGGCGAGGTGCTGGATTTGAAAAAGACTGTGAAGAGCATCAACAAGCTTCTCGGCGGCAGCTGGGACGGGAAGAGCGGCAGTGTGGAAGCTTATTTGACATATATTGATCCGGAAGTGACGGCGGACGATCTGAAAGATGTGACTGACCTGCTGGGAAGCTTCACTACATTTTATGGAAGCGACGGTTCCGGGCGTGCACAGAACATTGAGAGCGGAACGAAGCATATTGACGGCGCCTTTCTGAAGCCAGGAGAGGAGTACTCTGCGAATGCAGCGATGGAGCCGTACACCGAGGAGAATGGATTTACCAATGCGGCTTCCTATGAGGATGACAAGGTGGTCGAATCTATGGGCGGCGGTATCTGCCAGATATCCACAACGCTGTATAATGCATTGTTATATGCAGAGCTGGAGGTGACGGAGCGTTCACCCCACACGATGCTCGTGTCGTATGTGGAGAGATCCCGGGATGCAGCGATCGCAGACGATGTGAAGGATCTGAAGTTTAAGAATAATCAGCAGACTCCGATATATATAGAAGGAATTCTTGCAGACGGAAATGTCACGTTTAACATATATGGTAAAGAAACAAGGGACGCAGGAAGAACTCTGGAATTTGAAAGTGAGACAACGGCTGAGGTGATGCCGGAAGGGAAACGATTTGTTGCAACCGAGGATGCTGCCGGTACTTATTATACTACTGGACAGGCACAGCCGGAGATATCTGCCCGTCTCTGGAAAGTCGTATATCTAAACGGTGAGGAGCAGAGCAGGGAGATTATTAATAACAGTCAGTATGTGCCGGTGAAAGAGACCGTAGCAGTGGGAACTGCGTCGGATAATCCTGAGCTTACGCAGAAAATCAACAACGCAATCCAAACCCAGGACGAGAATCAGATCATGAACGCCATTCAGGGGGATGCGCAGGCGGAGGAGAACAGCGCAGGTTAAACGGAGCAGAATAATGTATACCCAAGGGCACACCGTAACTCATGCCCTGCGGGGGGATCAGCAGCAAAGCTGCAGAATAATGTAAAAGGCAGGAAAGCTATGAAAGCAGGCAATATATCACAGATTGTATGGAAACGGTCTGTTAGAAAACAACTGCATACTGTGAGGGAAGAAGTTCTTTTTCCGCCGTCAGTGGAAGAGACATGCACTGCTGTCCGCATATCAGGGGGGAATCTGGCTGTATATGCACAGGCGGAGGCTTCCGGGGATTCCGTAAATATCGGGATTTATGCTGCTGCCAGGGCTCTGAATGATCTTGCGGTCCGCGGTGCGGTACCGGTGGCAGTATCGGCGCAGATTCTTCTCACCCCACGTGCAGAGGAAAAAGAACTGAAAGCAATGACCGGCTGTCTGGAATCTATATGTGGGGAGGCCGGTGTACAGCTGGCCTGTGTACGTGCGGAGGTGAATCCGGCTGTCATGCGGACGGTTATTTTCGTGACAGCACAGGGAGAGGCAGTACGGGATAGTCTGATACGTCCTGCGTATGCTTTGCCCGGGCAGGATATCGTTCTTTGCGGTTTTGCCGGACTGGAAGGAATGCTGCGGATACTCGATGAGCGGGAAACGGAGCTTGGAAGACGGTTCGTACCGGCTTTCATCCAGCAGATGAAGGACCTGAAGGAGAACCTGCTGGCTCTGGGTGCCATTCGGGCGGCGGCGGATTCTGGAGTAAAAGCCATGCATCAGGTCGGAAGCGGGGGTATATTTGCCGGACTGTGGGAACTGGGTGAGGCATCCGGGATTGGGATGGAAGTAGATTTGTCCGCAATGTCTGTCAAACAGGAGACGGTGGAGCTCTGTGAATACTATAACCTGAATCCTTATCAGATGACATCCGCGGGGTGTATCCTGATGACAGCCGATGACGGTGATACGCTTGTGAGAGCCCTGGAAGGGGTGGGTGCACGAGCCAGCAAGCTTGGGGTTGCCACGGACAAAAAGGCCCGGGTAATCACAAGCGGTGAAGAACAGCGATACTTAGACAGGCCGGCACCGGATGAACTGATGTGCTGGTGGGAGCGGGGCGGCGGAAACGGACTGCGCTGATAACAGGCCTGTGTGAATATAATTTTCCGTACGGCAGCTGCTGTGCGGCCGCACGGAGTAAAGAAGTTCTGTGATATATAATTTTAGGAGGAGCAGAGATGGATAACCTGAGAAATGAAATATTAAGATATTTGGAAACGAACAGCCGGGTCGATCTGGCAGAACTTGGAGTTCTGGTCGGAGTAGACGAGACAACCGTGGCGAATGAGATTGCAGATATGGAAAAAGAAAAAATCATCTGTGGATACCACACACTGATCGACTGGGATAAAGCCGGTGTGGAGACGGTGACCGCACTGATTGAGGTGCGTGTGACTCCACAGCGCAACCAGGGCTTCGACCGGATTGCTGAGCGCATCTACAATTACCCGGAAGTACACGCTGTATACCTGATTTCCGGCGGCTATGACCTGCTTGTGACACTGGAAGGGAAAACACTGAAAGAAGTCTCCCGTTTTGTGTCCGAGAAGCTTTCACCGATTGATGCTGTGATCAGTACTGCAACTTATTTTATACTGAAAAAATACAAAGACCATGGAACGATCCTGGTACCGAAAAAAGAATCAGAAAGGATGCTGGTGACGCCCTAATGAGAAATCCATTATCTAAAAAAATAATAGAAATCGAACCGTCCGGTATCCGTAAGTTTTTTGATGTGGCAAATGAGATGAAAGATGCGATTTCCCTCGGTGTGGGGGAGCCGGACTTTGATACTCCCTGGCGGATACGTGAGGAGGGGATCTTTTCTCTGGAAAGAGGACGCACGTTTTATACATCCAATGCCGGACTGCAGGAGCTTCGAGACGAGATCTGCAGATATCTGGAACGGAAGATCCATGTCAGATATGATTCCAGAACAGAGACGCTGGTTACAGTGGGAGGCAGCGAGGCCATTGATGTGGGACTGCGCTGTATGCTGGATCCGGGAGACGAGGTCCTGATTCCGCAGCCAAGCTATGTATCCTACCTTCCATGTACCGTCATGGCTGATGGGGAGCCGGTCGTGATACCGCTTCAGTATGAAAATGAATTCAAATTGACGGTGGAGGATCTGGAGAAATATGTTTCACCAAAAACAAAAGTGTTAATTATGCCTTTCCCGAATAACCCGACGGGATCTATTATGACAAAAGAAGATCTGGAGCCGGTGGCACAATTTGTGAAGGAACATGATTTATATGTAATATCAGATGAGATTTACTCCGAGCTGACCTATAAGACGGAGCATGTTTCAATAGCCAGTCTTCCGGGAATGAGGGAGAGGACGATCGTCATCAACGGCTTTTCAAAGGGATTTGCCATGACAGGATGGCGGCTGGGCTATTGCTGCGGGCCGGAGGCCATTATCGAACAGATGGTGAAGCTGCACCAGTATGCCATCATGTGTGCGCCTACAAACAGCCAGTATGCGGCCATTGAAGGCCTGAGAAACTGCGAGGATGAAGTGGAGGAGATGCGCAAATCCTATAATCAGAGGAGACGTTTCCTGATGCATGAGTTTGCACGTATGGGACTGGAATGTTTTGAGCCTTTCGGTGCATTTTATGTCTTCCCGAGTATACTGGAATTTAATATGACATCTGAGGAATTTGCAACCCGCCTGCTGCAGGAGGAGAAGGTCGCTGTTGTTCCCGGAACCGCATTTGGAAAATGTGGGGAGGGCTTCCTGCGTATCTCCTATGCATATTCCCTGGATGATCTGAAAGAAGCTCTGGGACGTCTGGGCAGCTTCATACAACGCCTCAGGAACGAGAGGTAGAAAAGATGCTCAATATTGTACTGCATGAGCCGGAGATACCGGCAAATACGGGCAACATCGGCAGAACCTGCGTTGCCTCGAATACGCGCCTGCATCTGATCGGGCCGCTGGGATTCAAACTGAATGAGAAGGCGTTAAAACGTGCGGGGATGGATTACTGGTCTGACCTGGATGTGACGACTTATATTGATTTTAATGATTTCATGGAGAAAAATCCCGGGGCGAAGATCTATATGGCTACGACGAAAGCACCGAAAGTATATACGGAGGTTCATTATGAACCGGACTGTTTCATCATGTTCGGAAAGGAAAGCGCAGGCATTCCGGAGGAGATTCTCGTGGAACATAAGGAAAACTGTGTGAGGATCCCTATGGTAGGGGATATCCGTTCTCTGAACCTGGGAAATTCTGTGGCAATCGTATTATATGAGGCTCTGAGGCAGAATGGGTTTTCCGAGATGAACCTGGAAGGGCAGCTGCACCATCTGAGGTGGCAGGAGTAAAGATACCGGTGCAGAAGCATTGAATGTGCGGATATGGAATGAAATCACTTTTTTTGCACCATTGACAATTGAAAGAACCAGAAACAGGGTAAATAAATCTGTATTTCTGGTTCTTTTTTATTTGATAGAGTAATCTGGAAACTAAAAAAGACAGAGGTATTTTGTTGAAGTGTATTTATATTTCAGCGATTGATAAAAAAGCGGTTGAGAAAACCTGGTTTTGTCTATAATAAGAGAAGCAGATTTGGTGTTTTATTTTATGAAAACGGCTAAAATAAAGGAATTTCTAAACAAACTGCACAATTTCTAAAGAAAAAGTCAATATCTCATTGTAGACTATTAATAAGATGTGTGATATCCTAAAATCGTGTACGTAGAAAGGCGGTGACTAATATATGGTAGAAGAAACCATTCAATTGATTAGGGAGACGGAAGCAAAAGCCGAAGCCGTTGTAAAAGACGCCGATGCACAGTGCAGAAAAATACTGGATGATGCATCGAAAGAGGCTGACACGCTGAAGGCAGGCCAGATGGAAGAGATTCGTAAAAGAGCGGCATCCATGATGGAAGCTGCGAAAGAACAGGGTGCACAATCTCAGAAAGATGCAATGTCAGCTGTCGAAAAGGAAATCAGTGCGCTGAAGCAACTGGCTTCTGAAAAGGAAGAGACAGCAGTTAGTCTCGTGATTTCACAACTGGTTTAGGCAAAAATGCGGGATAAAGGAGGGAATATATTATGGCGGTATTGCAGATGCAACGAGTTAGTATCTGCGCTTTGAAGAAAGACCGAAAGGCAATCCTGGAGAAACTGCAGCGCATGGGTGTTATGGAGATCAATCATATACTGGAGGAAGATGAAGACTTCCGCAGGATGGATACGGCGAATGCCAGGAGCAGCTTTGAAAAGGCTGCGGCGGCCGCAGATCAGGCCCTGAATCTTTTGCAGCAGTATGCTCCTGTCAAGCAGTCCCTGCTGTCATCACTGGCGGGAAAAGATCTGATAGAGAAAGAAAAGTACCAGTCTGTGATCGAGAACAGAGAGGAACTGCAGAAAAAAGCCAAAAGAATTCAGGCGCTGGATAAGGAGCGGGCGGAAAACAGAGCCAGCATCCTTAAAATTGAAAACAGCATTGAAAGCCTGATGCCCTGGCTTCCTCTGGATGTACCTGTGAGTTTCGGGGGAACAGAACATATCATGATGCTGCCTGGAACATTGTCCGGTCAGTTTACACTGGATCAGGTGTATGCGATGCTGGTGGAACAGGCACCGGAACTGGAAGTGGATATCCATATTATTTCTGCAGAGCAGGATACAGTATATCTGACCGTGTTCTGTCTGCGCAAAGATTCTGCTGCAGCAGAAGAGGCACTGAGAAGTATTGGCTTTGCCAGACCATCCCAGATCTCAGATCAGGTACCGGCGGAAGCAAAAGCGGATATGGAAAAGGAGATTTCCCGGATTCAGTCCAATATTGCAGAGATCGAGAAGGAGATTATGAGCCTTGCGGTTCACCGTGAGGGACTGAAACTTCTGGCAGATTATTACCGTGTCCGGGCTGATAAATATGAAGTGCTTGGGCAGCTGCCTCAGTCGGAGCGGACCTTCCTGATCAGCGGATATGTGCCGAAAAAGGAAGCGGCCAGAATTCAGAAGACCTTGGGCGGCCAGTATGACTGCGTTGTGGACCTGGAGGAATTAAAGGAAGATGAAGAAGCCCCTGTACTTTTGAAAAACAGCAGCTTCTCATCCAGCGCAGAGGGAATCCTGGAGGCGTTCGGCCTGCCCGGCAGGGGTGAGGTGGATCCTACAGCGATTATGTCGTTTTTCTATGTGTTCCTGTTCGGTTTGATGCTTTCAGATGCGGCATACGGAGCGATTGTTTCAATTGTATGCGGTGTATTGATTCTAAAGTTTCCGAGAATGGGAAAGAGCATGAAGACTTCCATCCAGTTATTCTTCTGGTGTGGAATTTCCACCCTGTTCTGGGGGATCATGTTTGGCGGATATTTTGGCGACGTGATCAATGTCATATCAAGAACATTTTTCGGACATGAGGTTGGAATACCGGCAGTGTGGTTCGTTCCGCTGGATGAACCGATGAAGCTTTTAATATATTCTATGCTGTTCGGTGTGATTCATCTGTTCACCGGACTGGGAATCAAAGGCTATATGTGCCTGAGAGACAAGAAGTACATGGATTTTTTCTGTGACGTGGTTCTCTGGTATATGCTTTTAATCGGACTTTTAATCATGCTCATTCCGAGCGACATTTTTGCATCAATTGCCCAGACAACAATCGTATTCCCGGCGGCGGTGAATGCGCTTGCCAAATGGATGGCAATTATAGGCGCGGTAGGAATCGTCCTTATGTCAGGACGTGCGAATAAGAACTTCGGGATCCGATTGGCACTTGGGGCTTATGACCTCTATAATGTCAGCGGCTGGCTCAGTGACGTGCTTTCTTATTCAAGGCTTCTTGCGCTTGGCCTTGCAACGGGCGTTATCGCATCTGTTGTGAACCAGATGGGAAGTATGGGCGGTAAGAGTGTATTCGGAGTGATTGTGTTTATAATAGCCTTTATAGTTGGGCATACATTTAATATAGCGATTAATCTTTTGGGAGCATATGTGCACACAAACCGTCTGCAGTTTGTAGAGTTTTTCGGTAAGTTCTATGAGGGTGGCGGACGTGCATTCAATCCTTTTAAAGAAAATACAAAATATGCAGATATTAAGGAGGAAACAAATTTATGAGTCAGTTAGGTATTGTTTATGCGCTTCTTGGCGCGGGGGTTGCAGTATTTCTAGCAGGAGCAGGTTCAGCTCTGGGTGTCGGTATTGCAGGTCAGGCTGCATCCGGGGTTGTTTCAGAGGATCCAAGTAAGTTTGCAAAAGTATTGATTCTCCAGCTGCTGCCTGGTACACAGGGACTGTATGGACTGATCATCGGATTCGTTACACTTTCCAAGATCGGCCTTCTTGGCGGCGGAGTAGCAGATATTTCTGTACAGACAGGACTTCTCATTCTGGCAGCATGCCTTCCGATCGGTATTGTAGGTTTAATTTCCGCAAGATCCCAGGGAAAAACCGCGGCAGCTGCGATAGGCATCATTGCAAAGAAACCGGAACAGTTTGGTAAAGCAATGCTTTTCCCTGCAATGGTTGAGACATACGCAATTTTGGCACTTCTGATCTCATTCCTGGCAGTCAGTGCAATACCGGTTTAATTGGGAATGTATCACGAAGACCGAAGTAGGTAACAGTTCAGACAGGTCTGTGCATTTACTGTACAGACCGTACGAAAACATGGTGGCTGCAGGCATCCAGCCCTTCGCCTCAGGCGAATTTCAATGGGCTGGATGCGTAACAGTTCAGGCTTGCCTGAACTGTTACCGAAGTAGTATGAAGAAGGAGAGCTTATAAATGAGTGGATTAGACAAAATGAAAAGTCAGATCCTGGATGAGGCGACCCACTCAGCGGAAGTGAAAATCGCGGAGGCCAAGGCGAAGGCAGAAGTAATATTGAAGGATGCCCGCGCAGAGGCAGCAGCACAGGTCGAAAAAATCTCCAATAAGGCTCAGGCGGATGTGGACAATTACGCACAGCGTATCGCATCCTCCTGCGATATGCAGCGCAAGCAGGCGATACTGCGTGCTAAGCAGGAAGTGATAGCCGATGTGCTCGACAAGGCATATGACAGGATTATGAATCTGGATACAGAAGCATATTTTGAGATGATCCAGAAGATGCTGGAAGAATATGTGCTGCCGGAAGAAGGCGTGATTTGCTTTTCCGCGGAGGATCTGGAGAGGATGCCTGCGGGATTTGAGGCGGTGATTCAGAAGACCGCTGCCGGTAAGGGCGGTGCTTTAAGCCTTTCCAGGGATGCAAAAGAGATGAAGGGCGGTTTCATCCTGGTCTATGGCGGGATCGAAGAAAACTGTACCATAAAGGCATTATTTGATGCAAAACGGGATGAATTATCCGATAAAGTACATGGGTTATTATTCGGATAGATAACAAGGAAACATCCATGTTACTAAGGCTCGAAAAGACCGAGCCCAAGTCAACAGGATGTACTTTACAACTAAGGTTTGAAAAGACCAAACCTAAGTTGTGGAACAAGGAAACATCCATGTTACTAAGGCTCGAAAGAACCGAGCCCAAGTCAACAGGATGTACTTTACAACTAAGGTTCAAAAAGACTGAACCTAAGTTGTATAAGCAGCAGGAGGGTTTATTTTGAATGATTTAGAATATACTTACGCGGTTGCGCGTATACGGGCTTTGGAGTCCTCACTGTTTTCCAGTACTGAGATTGAGCGGCTGCTGGCGTGCGCGGATGAAGAGCAGTGCCTGCAGTTTCTGAGTGAAAAAGGCTGGGGAGACGGGACTGGCTCCATGGACGCTTCTGCCATGCTGAAACGGGAAGAAGAGAAGACCTGGGAAGTGATTGATGATGTTGCTCCCGATTTTTCAGTGTTTGATGTTCTGTCCTATCCTAAGCTGTACCATAACCTGAAGGCGGCAATTAAGGAAGTGTGCACTGAAGTAGAAAACAAAAATATTTTCTATGATGATTGTTCAATTCCGGGGGCAGAGATGCTTCAGCTTGTGAGAAATAAGGAATTCCAGAGGCTTCCGGGCAAGATGGGAGAGACAGCTTCAGAGGCTTATGATACGCTGCTTCATACAAGAGACGGACAGTTATGTGATGTAATCGTAGACAGGGCTGCTCTGGATGCCATTTATGAGGCGGGACAGAAGGCGGAGGACGATATTATCAAAAACTATGCCGAGTCCACTGTGGCAATTGCAGATATTAAGATTGCCGTCCGATCACAGAAGACCGCAAAATCTCTTGAGTTTATGAAGCGCGCGATGGCACCTTGTGACAGCGTGAATGTGGATCAGCTGTCAAAGGCTGCGGTAACCGGTATGGAGGCCGTCAGAGATTATCTTCTGGGCACATCCTACGCGGAGGGCGCGGCGGCACTGGAGGAATCCCCTTCAGCATTTGAGCGTTGGTGTGATAACCGCATGATGGAAACGATCCGGCCTCAGAAATATAATTCTTTTTCTGTAGGCCCGCTGGTAGCCTATGTGCTGGCCAGAGAAAATGAAATAAAAACTGTTCGTATTATCCTGACCGGAAAGCAGAATGATTTTCCGGACGAGATGATCAGGGAAAGGATAAGGGAGATGTATGTATAAGATAGCTGTGGTTGGCGACTATGACAGTATTTACGGCTTCGCAACACTGGGCCTCAGCATCTGCCCCGTCCAGAACAGAGAAGAAGCCGAAGCGAAGTTAAGACAGCTTGCAGGTGGCAGATATGGAATTATCTATATTACAGAAGCCATTGCGGCGCAATTAAAAGATGTAATAGAAGAGTATAAAGAGCAGACGATGCCTGCAATCATACAGATACCGGGCGTATCCGGCAATACTGGAGCAGGCGTGGAAGGCGTAAAGAAAACTGTGGAGCAGGCAGTCGGATCAGACATCCTGTTCTCGCAAGAATAGCAGGGTAACATCCATGTCACTAAGGTTTGAAAGAACCAAACCTAAGTCGACAGGATGTACTTTGCAACTAAGGCTCGAAAAGACCGAGCCTAAGTAGCATAAGCAAGGAGGTATATTCGTCGAATGAGTAAAGGCGTAATTAAAAAAGTTGCAGGACCTCTGGTTATTGCAGAGGGGATGCGGGACGCGAATATGTTTGACGTAGTCCGTGTCAGTAATCAAAGACTGATTGGCGAAATCATAGAGATACATGGCGATGAGGCTTCTATACAGGTTTATGAGGAGACTTCAGGACTCGGACCGGGGGAACCGGTGCAGTCTATGGAAGTTCCGATGTCTGTAGAATTAGGACCTGGTCTGATCAGCAGTATTTATGACGGAATCCAGAGACCGCTGGATGATATCATGAAGGTTTCCGGAAACAACCTGAAACGTGGGGTAGAAGTTCCTTCCCTGAAGAGAGATCTGAAATGGGAATTTGTTCCCACAGCAGCAGTGGGGGATGAAGTGGAAGCCGGAGATATCATCGGTACGGTGCAGGAAACAATCGTTGTTCAGCAAAAAATCATGGTACCCTATGGTATCAAAGGAAAAATTAAAGAAATCAAAGCCGGAGAGTTTACGGTTGAAGAGACAGTTGCGGTCGTTGAGACTGCTGATGGAGATAAGAATCTGACCCTGATGCAGAGATGGCCGGTCCGCAAAGGCCGTCCTTATAAAAAGAAACTGCCGCCGGAGATGCCTCTTGTAACAGGACAACGAGTTGTCGATACCTTTTTCCCGATTGCAAAGGGCGGTGTTGCAGCGGTTCCGGGACCATTCGGAAGCGGCAAAACTGTCATCCAGCATCAGCTTGCAAAATGGGCGGAAGCAGATATCGTTGTTTATATCGGATGCGGTGAGCGTGGAAATGAGATGACGGACGTTCTGAACGAGTTCCCGGAATTGAAGGATCCAAAGACAGGGCAGTCATTGATGGAGAGGACCGTGCTGATTGCAAATACCTCTGACATGCCTGTTGCGGCCCGAGAAGCTTCTATTTATACAGGAATCACAATCGCGGAGTATTTCCGGGATATGGGATTCTCCGTAGCATTAATGGCGGACTCTACATCCCGCTGGGCAGAGGCGCTCAGGGAGATGTCGGGACGTCTGGAAGAGATGCCTGGTGAGGAAGGATATCCTGCTTATCTGGGAAGCCGTCTTGCACAGTTCTATGAGAGAGCCGGTCATGTGATCTGTCTTGGAAAAGACGGGAGAGAAGGTGCGCTGTCTGCGATTGGGGCTGTATCCCCTCCGGGCGGTGATATTTCCGAACCGGTATCGCAGGCAACACTTCGTATTGTAAAAGTATTCTGGGGACTTGACTCCGCACTTGCGTATAAAAGGCATTTCCCGGCAATCAACTGGCTGAACAGCTATTCCCTGTATCTGGATGATATGGAAAAATGGTTCAACTCAGCAGTTGCACCGGACTGGATGGAAAACCGCCAGAAGATGATGTCGCTGCTCCAGGAAGAGGCAGAGCTGGAAGAAATCGTTAAGATGGTTGGTATGGACGCACTGTCCCCGAGTGACCGGCTGAAGATGGAAGCAGCACGCTCTATCCGTGAGGATTTCCTGCATCAGAACTCTTTCCATGAGGTGGATACTTATACTTCACTGAAAAAACAGCACATGATGATGAAACTGGTTATGGCATTTTACGAGCAGGCCGTGGCAGCACTTGCAGAAGGCGCCCAGCTGCAGAAACTGATCAATATGCCGGTTCGTGAGCAGATTGGACGTTTCAAGTATACGCATGAGGATAATCTGGACAGCGCATACGAAGAAGTAAAGAAAGAACTGCATGTGGAAATTGCCAACACATTAGGGAAGGAGGACTTCTAAATGCCAAAAGAGTATAGAACCATACAAGAAGTAGCCGGCCCTCTGATGTTAGTGCGCGGCGTAGAGAATGTTACCTATGATGAACTGGGAGAAATTGAGCTTGCAGACGGAGAAACACGTCGCTGTAAAGTACTGGAGATCAACGGAAACGATGCTCTGGTTCAGTTATTTGAAAGTGCAACAGGTATTAACCTGTCGAACAGCAAGGTGCGTTTCCTGGGACGGAGCATGGAGCTTGGTGTATCTGAGGATATGCTGGGACGTGTCTTTGACGGCCTGGGACGTCCGATCGATGAAGGACCGGAGATTCTTCCGGATGCCCGCATGGATATCAATGGCCTGCCTATGAACCCGGCGGCCAGAAGTTATCCGGAGGAGTTTATCCAGACCGGTGTTTCGGCCATTGACGGACTGAACACACTGGTCCGCGGACAGAAGCTGCCTATTTTCTCGGCATCCGGTTTGCCGCATGCCCAGCTCGCGGCACAGATTGCAAGACAGGCAAAGGTACTGGGCTCAAATGAAAACTTTGCCGTTGTATTTGCTGCAATGGGTATTACATTTGAGGAATCCAACTTCTTCATTGAAAGTTTTAAGGCAACAGGAGCGATCGACAGAACGGTTCTGTTCGTTAACCTGGCAAATGACCCTGCCATCGAGCGTATCGCGACACCGCGTATGGCTCTGACAGCGGCGGAATATCTTGCATTCGAAAAAGATATGCATGTCCTTGTTATCCTGACAGATATCACAAACTATGCAGATGCCCTGCGTGAGGTCTCCGCAGCCCGTAAAGAGGTACCGGGACGCCGCGGATATCCGGGCTATATGTACACCGACCTCGCCTCTCTTTATGAGAGAGCGGGACGTCAGAACGGTAAAAAGGGCAGTATCACGATGATCCCGATTTTGACCATGCCTGAAGACGATAAGACTCATCCGATTCCTGACCTGACGGGCTATATCACAGAGGGACAGATTATCCTGAGCCGTGATTTATACAGAAAAGGCATTACGCCTCCAATCGACGTTCTGCCGTCCCTGTCGCGTCTGAAGGATAAAGGTATTGGCGAGGGCAAGACACGTGCCGACCACTCAAACACGCTGAATCAGCTGTTTGCAGCATATGCGCGCGGTAAAGATGCGAAAGAGCTGATGGTTATCCTGGGTGAGGCCGCCCTGACAGACATAGATCTAATCTATGCGAAGTTTGCAGATGCTTTTGAAAATGAATATGTATCTCAGGGATACCAGACGGACAGAAGTATCGAAGAAACACTGAATATCGGATGGAAATTACTCTCCATGCTGCCGAGAGCGGAGCTGAAACGTATTGACGATAAGTTCTTAGACTTGTACTACGGGAAAGTATAAAGAAAAACGCAGCAGGCGGCAATAGAAAGGAGAGGTGATTACATTTGGCATCAACGCAGGTTAACCCAACCCGTATGGAACTGACCAGGCTGAAAAAGAAAAGGCTGACGGCCATCCGCGGTCACAAGCTGTTAAAAGACAAGCGAGACGAGCTGATGCGTCAGTACCTCGATCTGGTTCGTGAGAATATGGAGCTTCGTTTAAGGGTGGAAGCAGGAATCCTTTCTGCCAACAAAAACTTTGTCATTGCCAAAGCAGGCATGTCCGAGGCGGCACTGAATACAGCTCTCATGGCACCAAAGCAGGAAATCAATCTGGTTCCCGGCGAAAAGAATGTCATGAGCGTTAACATACCGACCTTTGACTACAAAACAAGGACCGCAGATGAGAATGACATCTACTCCTATGGTTTTGCTTTTACATCCAGCGACCTGGATGGGGCCGTAAAATCACTGGCAGATATACTGCCGGACATGATACGGCTGGCTGAGTGCGAGAAAGCATGCCAGCTTATGGCAGCAGAGATTGAGAAGACAAGAAGGCGTGTAAATGCGCTGGAACATGTCATCATTCCGGAGGCAGAAAAGAACATCAAGTATATTACCATGAAGTTGGATGAAAATGAGAGAAGTACTCAGATCCGTCTGATGAAGGTGAAAGATATGATGCTCCAAGAGGCACATCATTATAACGAAAAGAAGGAATATATGGCATAAAACATCAGCTGCTATGGAGGGATGTTCCCAAAGGAATTATGGGAATCAGGATGGAATGCAGCATAATTATAGAAGGACAGGTGATGAAAATTCACCTGTCCTTTTAAGTATACAAAAGTACTTTGCATTATTATTTTCGGACTGCTCTGTGAAATGAAACGATTCTGTTGGGAAGGAGGCTGTATTTTGAAAAATGATTTGTATGCAATAGCGGATGGTTTGACAGGTAAGGATATCAAGCTGATCAGGAAAAAATTGTGCATGACACAGGTTGAATTTGCAGGATTAGTAAATGTAACCAAGAAAACAATTGAGAGATGGGAAGCGGATAAAACTGTCATTACAGGCCCCATAGTAACGTTGGTAAAGATTCTGGATGATAATCCTGATATTTTAAACAATCTCAGAATACCGGAAAAAGTATATCCAATGCGGCTGTGGTATATGTTCAAAAGAGAAAAATGTGCAGTTATCGATGTAGATGAACGAGGCAGAAGAGTAAAGCTCCATAATTTTACAAATGATTTTATAAAAAGGCCTTTCGGACGCCTGGAAAACCCCACATTTGAACAGTATGAAGATTTCCTGGAATCCAGATGCTTTCCAAGAAGCCGGGACAAGATGAAATTGGTCTTGCAGGATTTGGATCTGCCCTTTTACGAGCCACTGATGATTATTGAAAAAACACAGGGAAAAATGGCGGAAGATGATTTTTGGATCAGTGCGACTCGTTCGCAGACGGTAAAAAGTCTGCGCACGAGCAACGGTTTTCCGTTGTTCGGAGAACTGGTAGTTTGATAGGTGGAATGACGGGGTAACGCCCTGAAACGCCTACCCTTGATGGGCGTGCATTAGCTGTAATGGCTGGTGTACGAAGCCCCATGACAAAGGCTGAGAGTAACCGTAACCACTGCCTAAAGTGGTCGAAAGCGGTCTGGAGGCAGACTGTGTTACCTATAAGCCGAGAGTCTATAAGATACCTATGGTTAGAATGTTCGCTTTGGCGGGCGGACTGACGAA
>NZ_GL870817.1:191470-201171 GCF_000190355.1 Clostridium sp. D5
AAATATGATTTTGTTCCATAATAGATTTCTTCCACTCCTGCAAGAGTGTCCTAAGAATGAGCTAAAAGAGATAGCCGACACGCTCAAGGCAACAAAGGAACTGATGTTAAAAGTGAACAGTCTGCGCCAGCAGGCTGGTTTGTCCGCAATAGAAAACTAACATTTCATTTGGTGATTGATTAAATGCTTGTGAAAACAACCGATGGAACGCCGGATGCGGTGAAAGTCGCACGTCCGGTGTGGAGTGGGGGAAAATCCGGCGATAACTTCAAAGGATTACCTATCACTATAGATAGAGAGGTGTTGCAGGGTGGTTGAACTATTTAACAAAGATACAAACACCGATGACAGACAGTCATCAAAAGGGAATCAATCTGATACAACAATGGATTATCCGATGAGTCAGGAAACATTTAATTTGATAGGAAATGTAACCTCAAAAACATTTTGCTATGACTTTGATGAGCAATTGGATATTGCGGAACAGTTATACGGAACCCGGATTAAGTTAGGATTCAACATGCAGGATGTACGGTCTCTGCTATCTGAAGAACCGTACTATCCGGAAGATGTAAAGAGAAGAGTTCAGGAAATCATCTTTGAACGAATACGTAAGTATAGATATTTGTGTGAAAAATAATAGGCAGATTCAATCTGATATCCTATTCAGAACAGCATTTTCAACATGAATAGAGTCCTGCGGGGAGTCTTGTAAATATCCGTATTTTCTATATTTTGACGGGGTAAATCCGGTTCTCTGCCGGAAAACTTTCGTGAAATAACCAGGTGTATCGAATCCCAGTGATTCAGATATCTTCTGCACCGGATCCGCAGTATAAATCAAAAGATATTTAGCAATACGTATTTTTTCACCGGTTATGAACTGAAGCGGCGGACAACCAAAAGACTCATCGAAGATCCGTATAAAATGATATTTGCTGAGGCAGACAGATTGGGCAAGTTCATCAACACTAATATTGCGGTGCAGATTATGGGAAATGATGTGCCAGACATTTTTTCGGAATTCCTGTCTTTTCGGGTTTTCATTTTCTTCTTTCATCTGATGATAAAGCTTCTTGAAAATCTCAAGCAGCATTGTGTAATATCGTTCGGACAGCGCAAAAATATCCGGGTCCGGGCAGTCGGAGAGCCGGTAACAGCCAATCAGCCGGGAGCACATTTCTTTGTCCGCTGATTTAAAGGGCAGCGGCAAAAGCTTTTGGATTTGCCGGATAATTTGAACAACCGGCTCCCCGTTAAGATGTATCCAGGCAATCCGTGAAGGCGTGTCTTCGTCAAAGTAGTATTGGTGTGCCAAATGCAGGTCCATAAGGATATACTCTCCCGGATCTACAGCAATTTTTACTCCATTTTGGATGCACCAAAGGCGGCCGGAGATTGTGTACATTATCAGGTAATTATTGAAACTTTCCCGGTTGATGCAAAAACTCGGGTTGGATTCAAAACCCATTCCATCACTGTAGCAAAGCAGTTTTTTTGTATATCATTGGGTGAAATAAAACATCGGAAATCGGACTTCATATGCAGCACCTCCTCTCTGTGAAAGTATACAGCAGTTTTGCTAAAACAGCAATAATTTACAATAAATACAGCAACATTCTTTCTTCCAACAGGCAGTGGACTGTGGTTTAATGAAAGAAAAACAGGGAATATAGGTGAATAAAATGGAACAGGTAAAAATTTTACGCAAGCTTGCACATCAATACTATGAACAGGCTATGGATCCTGTGAATTTTGAGAGGATGCAGCTTCATAGGGCTGTCAACGATCTGAAAATGCAGCGCCCGGTGGTGCTGATGAATGAGATTCCGTTCCACGAGCTGAATGTTGACGGCTCGCTCACACTGCAATGCGAGGATCCCGTGCTCCGGCTTGCGGAGGAATATATGCGCAGGAAGTTATTTCAGTGGAGATATTTTCCCGCGGATATGATACTTCCCCCATATGTTCCGGTTAAGAAAGTGATGGAGGACAGCGGAATCGGAATCGAAGTCAAGGAAGAACAGTTGAGTGTGGACAGCCGCAATGAAATCGTGTCCCATGAATATTATGACCAGCTGAGAACTGTGGAGGATATTGAAAAGATTAAGCTGCCGGTTATCACTTATAACTATAAAGAGACAATGAAGCAGTATACAAAGCTTGCTGAGGCGATCGGAGATATTGTGCCTGTTCGAATGGAAGGACATAACTGTTATTTATCGCCATGGGATCAGATATCTACTTATCGCGGAGTGACTAATCTGTTGATTGATTTGGTAGATGACCCGGAATTCAGTCATAAGGTAGTGAATAAAATCTATGAATGTGAGGAAAGCAGGCTGCAGCAGATGGAAGAGCAGGGGCTGTTTGAACTTACTCCATATGATATCCATTGTACTTCTTCGCTTAACAGTGATCTGCCGGGTGGCTATGACGGCGGAAAGGTGATGCGCAAGAACATCTGGGGGCGTGGTATGGCGCAGATTTTCAGTTCAGTTGGCAAGGCAATGCACGAGGAATTTGACATAGACTATATGAAAAGGGCAATGGAGCCATTCGGTCTGGTGTATTATGGATGCTGTGAACCTTTAGATAAAAAGATAGATATCGTTGAGAAGCTGCCGCATCTCAGAAAAGTTTCCATTACGCCATGGGCGGATGTGGATGTTGCGGCAGAGGCGATCGGCAGCCGTTACGTTATGGCGAATAAGCCCAACCCTGCCGCGGTCAGCGTCAAACTGGACGAAGATGCGCTGAGAAGGGAGATTGGGCGCACGCTGGCGGCAGTGAAACGCAATGGCTGCAGCTGCGACATTGTACTTAAAGATATCAGCTCTGCAGGGAATGACCTGAATAACCTGGTGCGCTGGGAACGGATTGTGATGGAGATGGTGGAGGATTTTTAGGATGTCTCTTCCTCAGCGGATTTCCCCATCCCCTTCAACAATAAATAAACTTATAAATGAGCGCTTCCCAATGGGGGCGCTCTTTTTTTATAGAGTAGGTGTCGCATTCCTGTATAATATATAATTTGTAAATCAATTCTATAATATATGAAGTGCTATTGCAATAACACTTATTATATTTGAACGAAATCTATAATAAGTAAAATAGCACCTTTTTTGAGTGTACTGTTTTTGAAATATATTTACAATTATTGAAATAGTAGTGACAAAGCTTATGAAATATAATGAATGTAACATAGGTAATTGTGCAAATCTACCAAAGAATAATTGGAGAATCTTCTTATTTATACAAAAATGTGAATCAAAGCAAAAGTAAAGAAAGGGAGTATAGGGGTTCGAAAGACCGTTATATGGAGTCTATGGAGCAGTTTTCAATAAAAATAATTGGAAGCTGTTCTCTAAATATCAGACTGAAAGGAGGATTACGAATAAAAATAAGGCACAGATAAAAAGTAAAATAGTTTTTAAAGGAGAAGCAGGATGGGCAAGAAAAGAAAATTTGTAAGAAAAGCGATAAGCGGGATCCTATCTTTTTGCATGATCTTGTCATTTGGAATGACGGTATCTGCTACAGGAGCGGACACGAAAGGACTGCCACCGGATTCGGATCAGAACATTGTTTTTGAGGATGACTTTAATTCTTATGAACTGGGTGATGCAGCAGATGGCGAGATGCCAAAGTACAAAGATTTAAAAAACATGACCATTGTAGATGGGGAAGCGGGGGATAAAGCAGCACAGATCGTGAACGGAGGGTATTTTGAAATAGATGATATCCCGGCGGACAGGCAGATCCAGTTTGATTTTAAATATGATCAGCCTTATTCAAGATGGGGCGGGCTCTATGTAAAGGCTTATAAAGGCAGCGGAGAATATTACTTTTCATTAAATCCGCAGTTTTCTACCAGAATATTCATCTCATATGGAACTGAAAATCTTGCGGAAAATAAAAGCAAGGTGATGAATCAGGATACCTGGTATACATGCAAGGCAGTATTAGAAGGTAAAAAGATGTCTGTCAAAGTATGGGAAAGAGATACTGAAGAACCGGCAGACTGGGATCTTTCTTATGTCAAGGAGAACTTTGTTCCAGAAGAAAAAGCAGCATTTTCATTACAGGTTGATACACTGGGATCGGCTACAAAAACTTTAGTGGATAACGTAAAGATCAGTACTTTGGACACTTCTTCTAAAGTGCAGCTTGATGTTACCAGTTCTGATCCTGAAAAAGGTGAGGTTTCCGGAGGGGGAAGCTTTAATATTGGAGAAATGGCAACGGTTACGGCAAAGGAAAAAACGAACTATCGTTTTGTCAGTTGGACAGAAGATGGAAATATTGTCAGCACAGACAGGGTATATACATTTGAAGTAACCGGCCGACGCAGTTTAGCCGCAAACTTTGAAGAACTGGGAGAGCCAGAATATGAGTATTTTGCAGATGACTATGAAAGCTACGAGGAAGGTCCTGCGACAAAAGACAATATGCCGCCTAAATACGTAAGAATCGACGAGGGGTACAGTATCAGCAGTTTAGAGAATAATAAAACGCTGAAAATGAACACAATTGACGGTTCAAACCGTTCTGCATATCTGGACTGTGATCTGATAGACAAACAGGTACAGTTTGACTTTTATTATGACAAGGACTTTACATCTCACGATGGTTTTTATGTGAAATTGCATGCCCAGCCGAATTCCGGCGGAGCGGATAATGAGTATTACTTTTCTATTAATCCAAATTTCGGGAACACGAATCTGATTGTATCATGCAATACAACAAATCTTACCAAGACTCAGAAAAGTATGTCGAAAGAAACCTGGTATACGTGTAAGAGCCGGATCTACGGCAGTCGTATCATGGTCAAAATCTGGGAAACAGGAACTAAAGAGCCAGGTACATGGGATACAAATTCCGAGCTCAAAGGATTTGAACTGAAGGCAGATGGGACAAGGTTCAAGGTCGAATATGTAGACCGTACCGGTAAGGTAAATGGTTATATCGATAACTTTTCAGTTAAGACATGGGAACAGCTTGCAGAAAAAGCTTCTTATAAAATAGAAGTAAAGACAAATGATGATTCTATGGGAACTGTAGAAGGATCAGGTACATATCTGGAAGAAAACGAAGTTACGATTAAGGCAAAGCCAAATAAGAACTACAAATTTGTAAACTGGACGGATGAGCAGGGTGTGGAAGTAAGCAAAGAGGAAGAGTACAAATTTTATGTCGGCAGCGACCGGATACTTACTGCTAATTTTAAAGAGGCTGAATTGGAAATCCTTTCTTTCACCGCTGACGGGCTTACACAGCTTGCAGAGATTGATGCAGATACAAAGACAGTGAATCTCAGATTTTCAGCGGATACAGATCTGGCAAATGTAAAGCCGGCATTCTACTACGAACCGGGATTTATCCCGTCGGTGCTTCCTTACGAGACAATGGATCTAAGCGGCGGAAAAGTCGAATTTGACGGCTGGACAATCAATGCTGCAAAGAATGGCCTTATGAAAGAGATCTTTGTTCATCCAGGCAAAGGAAATGATTCCAATAGCGGGGATTCTGTGGACCAGCCATTTGCTACAATTGAACGCGCCCAGCAGGCAGTACGTGAGATTGACGGCTGGACAGGCGATGTGATCGTACATATAGCAAAAGGCGAATATGCACTGGATGAAACTTTGGAATTTACAGCTCAGGATGGGGCAGATAAAGGATATGCCGTAATCTATGCCGGCGCAGGTGCGAATGATACCGTTCTTTCCGGCGGAATCAAACTGACAGACTGGAAGGAGAGCAAAGATATATCTGGAATGGAGGGTGTCTTTGAAACTTCAGTTCCGGAGGGTGTTGAATATTCAAGAGACTTGTATGTGGGGAACAAGCGGGCTGTGATGGCGCAGGAAACATGCAATGGTTCAGAAATTTCAAACAGGAATGACTATGGATATGTCGTGACAGGGAAGCTTGCCGAGATGAAATCCTGGAGAAATCAAAGTGATATTGAATTCACTTATGACGTGGGTTGGACAAGCAATATCCTGCCGGTGCAGGAAGTAAAAGAAGAAGACGGGACCGTAAAAGTCATTATGAAACCGGAGCCGTTTAAAAATTCCGCAATTAAGCTGAACTGTAATCCGAATAAACCGACGGCTATCCAGGGCGCATTTGAATTGCTGGATGAGGAAAATGAGTGGTATTTTGACAGAGAAGCAGGAAAGATCTACTATATTCCGGAGGCAGGAGCTGATCCGAATGAGATGAATATCGTACTTCCAAGACTGGAGAAACTGGCAGAAATTAAAGGTGAAAGCGGAAATAAAGTTTATGGTCTGGCATTAAAAGATATGGGATTCCATTACACGTCTTTTATGCGGCCGCACATTGACGGTCAGATAGAGCTGCAGGCAAGTTTTGTATTTGACCCGGATATGAAAGCAACCAATAACCATGACAATTTCTTAAAAACTCCTGGCAGTGTGACGGCAGCATATGTAGAAGGCATGCATGTAAATAACTGCATTTTCGGAATGCTTTCAGCCGCAGGATTTGACTATGAGGTCGGAGTAACAGGAAGTACCATTACACAGAGCCGCTTTGAACAGATCGGGGCAGCGGGAATACAGGTCGGCGGTGTCCGGGTAAGAGATGCACAGCCGTATTCTGATATAACATATGAGCAGGGTGTCCTGAATGAGTCTGCGGGAGCGGATCCGGAAAGAATTACAGAGGATGTTCTGGTATTTTCAAATGCACTGGATACAATTGGAAACAACTTTAAGGGCAGTATCGGTATCTGGGCCGGTTATGTCAGAGACTGTACAATCGCACAGAACCAGGTAACCAATGTGGCATACAGCGGTATCTCAGCCGGATGGGGCTGGGGAATCTGGGATAAAGGCGGAAGAGCAGATCAGAATTACTATAAATTCGATACTCCGTCTATACAGGAACGTTATCTAATTGAAAATAATAATATTACAAACTGTATGAACCGCCTGAATGACGGCGGGGCAATTTATACATTGTCCAATATGCCGGGAACCGTTATCCGCGGTAATTTTATTCATGATATTCCGGCGCCATACGGTGCAATTTATCTGGATGAAGGAACCGGAGGTGTAGTCGATATTTCACATAACGTCGTTTACAATGTGTGGAGACCATATTTCTATCACACAGTTGCACATTATGCACAATATGAGAAAGAATCACAGGAAGCTCAGCATGATAACTTCTTTACAGCGGGTGAACCGACAAATCCGGAAGATCCGGCATTGATGGCAATTAAGGCAAAGTCGGGTCCTGTTGAAGGAATGGTACCTCCGGAATTAGGGGCGCCATCCGAAGATCCTGTCATTACGGAATTGAAAGTGGTATCACCTGCTAAAGTGAGCTATCAGATCGGTGATGAATTCGATCCGACAGGAATGAAGGTTATAGCTATCTATTCAGACGGAAGCGAGCAGGATGTAACAGCTGAGGCACAGACAGACGGATTCGACAGCTCATCTGCAGGAGAGAAAACAATTACTGTAAGTTACGGCGGTGCAAGTGCAACATTTAAAGTAACGGTAGCTGAAAAGAAGCCGGTTAAAAAAGAGATACTCCAGAAGACTTACAACTATGCACTGACTTTAAGCACGGAAGGTGTGGTTGACAGCGCCGTGAAATTTTTCGAAGATGCAAAGCAAAATGCTGAAGCAGTACTGATCAATCCAGAGGCAACCCAGACAGATGTAAATGAGGCATGGAACATGCTGGTCGATGCAATTCACGGATTGGGTATCTATCAGGGAGATGCAGAGATGCTTCGCCTGCTTATAGACAAAGCGGATGAGATGACAGCGGAGAAGGACAAATACGTTGATACAAACTGGAGCCAGCTTGAAGATGCCCTGACGCAGGCGAAGGAACTTCTGGGGACCGGAGATGCGCTCGAGGAAGATATTGAAAAAGTATCAGATCAGCTGCTGAATGCAATTTTACAGCAAAAGCTGAAAGCAAATAAGGACAATTTAAACGGACTGATTGAAAGGGCACAGAAGATAGACTTAACGGGTTATACAAAAGAGAGTGTTGCAGCGTTAAACCAGGCATTAGGCCGGGCCCTGGCTGTGATGAATGACGAGAAATTGAGTTCTGATGATCAGGAGACAGTAGATAAGGCATCTACGGAATTAATACGTGCACTGGATGGACTTGTTGCCAAAAATGAAAATAACGGTGGAAATGGAGGCAACGGCGATAATGGTAACAACGGAAATGCAGGTAACGGAAATACCGGCAATGGCAGTAACGGAAACAATAATGCGGCCGGCAACAAAGACAATGGGAATGCGAATGTAAATAAGGGAGTCAAGACCGGAGATTCATCACCAGTCATGATACTTATTACAGCAATGCTTATCTGCCTTGCAGCAGGAACAGGCGTAGTAGTTGCAATGAAAAGAAAAGCTAAAAAAAAGTAAGTAAGAATTAGACAAAACGGCAGCAGGTAAATCCTGTCTGCCGTTTTGTAAGTCGGGTAAGTCCTTTCAACGCCCAACTCCCCACTTTGTTTCTTGAAATTTGGGTATGCACGTGCTATTCTGATGATATTAATAGCGGCAGGCAGTTCAGCCACTTCTAAGCCGCATGACATCTCATTTCGGTGTTTCAGATTCGAAACAGATTCCGTGAATGACTAAAAAGCATAAGAGAGGAGAGTGCCTATGCACAGAGGACTACAAGAGTATTTTCCGCAAATCAGGACACGAAAGGAGGTGCTGAAAGATATATGTATACATCCGGAATGTCTGAGACAGTTTGAACTCTGGAGCCAGGAAAGCTGCACAGGAAAATGCTGCAAAGGCAGAAGCGAAAGCTGCAAAAGCAAAAGAAGCGGAAATCCTGGCAGAGAAAAGAGCGACAGAAGCAGTGAAAGAGGTTGAAGAACTGAAGCGTCTGTTGGCGAGTTTGCAGCAGGACGGCAAATGATCTGTGGGGAAAGTATCAGGATCAATAAAAGGGACCGGATTTTCGGTCTCTTTTTCGTGCTTTATATGGTCTATATGGGATCGTGTATAGGGTCGGCAGAGCGATCGCTTATATAAAATTAAAAGAGGATGCCTCTCTGAATTAACGATTCTTTTTCATTAGCATATACTAACCATATAATGTCTTGAAATGGAAGTGTATATTATGAATCCAAAACTGCCGTATTACATGGCATATCCTATGCCCCTTGCGTATGATGATGAGAAGATTGAACGGAGAGACTTCGAGTATATGAAGAGTCTTTATCCGGCAATGGCGAAGAAGGTTCTCCCTTATGTGGAAGATGAGTGTGACAGAATGGAGTACGATTGCAGCATGATGTATGACGAATATCCGGATAAGCTGCAGCTCCGAATGATGTGCAGCCGGATATATGATAATGTACGTAAACATGAGAAAATGTTTTATGGGGAAGGGTATGAAGATATTTTCCCGGAGGAAATGATGGAAGACCAGGCAATACGCCTTCCGGGCCGCACGCCGCAGGATGACCGTCCGTCAAGGTCAGACTCCCGTCCGGACGAAGACCGTCCATTCATGCCAGACCGCCGTTTGGACGAAGACCGTCCATTCAGGCCGGACCGCCGTTCGGACGAAGACCGTCCATTCATGCCAGACCGCCGTTTAGACGAAGACCGTCCATTCATGCCAGACCGCCGTTTAGACGAAGACCGTTCATTCAGGCCAGACCGCCG
>NZ_GL870817.1:201359-231013 GCF_000190355.1 Clostridium sp. D5
GCAGGATGACCGTCCGTCAAGGTCAGACTCCGTCCGGACGAAGACGTCCATTCATGCCAGACGCCGTTTGGACGAAGACCGTCCATTCAGGCCGGACCGCCGTTCGGACGAAGACCGTCCATTCATGCCAGACCGCCGTTTAGACGAAGACCGTCCATTCATGCCAGACCGCCGTTTAGACGAAGACCGTTCATTCAGGCCAGACCGCCGTTCGGACGAAGACCGTCCATTCAGATCAGACCGCCGTTTGGACGAAGACCGTCCATTCAGGCCAGACCGCCGTTCGGACGAAGACCGTCCATTCAGGCCGGACCGCCGTTCGGACGAAGACCGTCCATTCAGGTCAGACCGCCGTTCGGACGAAGACCGTCCATCAAGGCAGGACCGCCCGTCTTTTGGAAATGGGGGGCAGAACTGGCTGCGTGATATGGTAGAGATAATGCTGTATCAGGAATTGTATAAACGCAGATGCGATAATAGGCGGTGCAGGCGTAAATTTTACTAATTAAAAAAAATATGATATAATATCGCAAAATGCAGTATAAGCCCATGGTAATTATAAAACATATGTTCTGCGGGAAAGTCTGCAGAACAAGGTTTACCCAAGGGCATCCTGTAATACATGCCCTGCGGGCGGGTCTGCAGCAGAGCTGCAGATCAAAGTTTAAGTCAGGATAAAACAAGGTGGATATACTTATGAAAAAAAATCTTATTTTTATAGGCATGCCGGCAGTCGGAAAGAGTACAGTTGGAGTCGTAGTGGCCAAAAGGCTGGGCATGCAGTTTGTTGATACAGATCTGCTGATTCAAGAGCAGGAAGGGCGGCTCCTGAGGGAGATTATTGCGGATGTTGGAGAAGACGGATTCCTGAAAATTGAAAACCAGGTCAACCGGGATTTGAATGTGAAAAATGCGGTGATTGCTCCGGGTGGCAGTGTTGTGTACTGTGAGGAGGCGATGCAGCATTTTAAAGAAATCGGAACGGTTGTATATTTGAAAGCTTCTTATCAAACAATAAAAAGAAGGATTCGAAGTCCAAAAAAACGGGGTGTTGTGCTTAAAGAGGGGCAGACATTCCGTGACCTGTATCATGAGCGGACGAAACTGTTTGAACAGTATGCGGATATTACCATTTCTGAAGATGGATGCCGGATTGAACAGACAATAGAAAATGTGCTGAATGCTGTGGAAAATCCTGGGAGATAAGAAAATTTGTGGTTACTGTTCAGGCCGTGCTGTGTATTCACTGCACAGCATTGGAGCCATAACGAAAAACGGCCAATAGCCTGGTCTACGCCGAAGGCGGATTTAAATGGTCAGGCGGCGTTACTGTTCACTGGCTTGACTGTGAATAGTAAAGATTGACAGAAGTACGGGAAAAAATGATTTTACAAATTTTCATTTTATGGTATAATGTCTTAGCATATTGAAAATTGGACTAGAAGAAGTAACAGGGGAATAATGATAAGGGATCACGATAACAATATCGGATAATCGAGGTGCAATATGGATCAATATATTATTAAAGGTGGCAGTCCGCTTGTAGGGGAAGTTGAGATAGGCGGAGCCAAGAATGCAGCACTTGCTATTCTGGCAGCAGCGATTATGACGGACGAGACTGTCCTGATTGACAATCTGCCGGATGTAAATGATATCAATGTGATGCTGGAGGCCATAGCAGGAATTGGCGCTACGGTGCAGCGAATGGACCGGCATACAGTAAAGATAAACGGAAGCACGATCGGCGACTTTAATATCGAATATGATTATATAAAGAAAATCAGAGCCTCCTACTATTTGTTAGGCGCTCTGCTTGGCAAATATAAAAGAGCGGAAGTGGCACTTCCGGGCGGATGCAATATCGGCAGCCGTCCTATAGACCAGCATTTGAAGGGGTTCCGTGCCCTGGGTGCTGACGTGGATATAGAGCACGGTAAGATTGTGGCGGAAGCAGAAGTTCTGAGGGGAACGCATCTTTATTTTGACGTAGTAACAGTAGGAGCTACGATCAATGTAATGATGGCGGCTGCCATGGCAGACGGACTGACGATTATGGAAAATGTAGCAAAAGAACCGCATGTCGTAGATGTGGCAAACTTTCTGAACAGTATGGGTGCCAATATTAAGGGCGCTGGAACTGATGTGATTAAGATCCGTGGTGTGAAATCTCTTCACAAGACGGAATATTCCATCATTCCTGACCAGATTGAAGCAGGAACGTTTATGTTTGCAGCGGCAGCAACCTTAGGAGATGTTACGGTTTTGAATGTTATTCCGAAGCATTTGGATGCAACAATTTCTAAACTGGTGGATATTGGATGCGAGGTAGAAGAGTTTGACGATGCAGTGCGTGTCGTGGCGAAAAGCCGGCTTTGTTCCACACAGGTTAAGACACTTCCTTATCCGGGATATCCCACGGATATGCAGCCTCAGATCGGTGTAACTCTTGCGCTGGCGAAGGGAACAAGTACGATTACAGAAAGTATTTTCGAGAATCGTTTTAAATATCTGGATGAGCTGGCCAGAATGGGTGCTGTGATTAAAGTAGAAGGTAATTCCGCGACTATCGAAGGCGTGGAGAAGTTTTCCGGTGCACGGGTAAGCGCTCCGGATCTGCGTGCAGGAGCAGCTTTGTGTATTGCAGGCCTGGCGACAGATGGAATTACGATTATTGATGATATCGTTTATATCCAGAGAGGATATGAAAGGTTTGAAGAAAAGCTCCGCGGGCTGGGCGGGATGATAGAAAAGGTGTCCAGCGAAAAGGAGATACAGAAATTCAAGTTTAAAGTTAGTTAAAAACGGGAGATGCCGGAGACAGTCTGCGGCAAACCTGTGATTCGGAATTCAATGTCATAATTTTCTATTTAACAAAGTGGCACGGGCAAATTGATATTAACTACCGGAAAAGGAAAAAGAGAGGGGATGTATATTGCATCTCCTCTCTTTATAGTTTCGGTTTTGGGAAGGCTCATTGACTGGTTTTCGTTGTGGCGCTGATGCTGTGCTGTGACTGCATAGCACAGCATCAGCGCCCTTCACATTTCCCACTATATATGTTAGAATGGGGGATAAGTGGTTACAATTTGATTAATGAATGAAAAAGGCAGGTATTTTATGAATTTGGACAAAGAGAATTTGAAGAAGATCAGGGGCCTGATTTTGTTTACAATTGTGGTGCTGATTGTTCTGTGGAAGTACAGTCTGGTTTTGGATGCACTGGCGTTTGTGCTGAGAATTGTATTTCCTTTTCTGCTGGGCGGCGCAATTGCTTTTATCCTAAATGTTCCCATGCATTTTCTGGAGAAAACTTTGTTTTATAATAAGAAAGGGAAAGTGTGGGTACAGAGGCTGGCCAGACCGCTGAGTCTTGTACTTACCATATTGTTTGTGCTGGGTGTGATATCCCTTGTTATTTTTGTTGTGGTCCCAAAGTTGGGAAGCACGGTGATTTCTCTGGGGACCACCATTCAGGATTTTGTGCCGAAGATGCAGCACTGGGTGGAAGAGCTGTTTGATAATAACAAAGAAATTGTGTCATTGGTGAATGATGTCCAGATTGACTGGGATAAACTGCTCAACGGCATTATGGAATTCTTTAAGAATGGAGCAGGCAGTGTCCTGGGCTCTACATTTACTGTTGCAAAGAGTATAGTGAGCGGGGTGACTACTTTTGTGATTGCCTTTGTATTTGCCTGCTATATTCTGCTTCAGAAGGAACGGCTGAATATTCAGATCCGCAAGATCATGTATGCATATATGAAGAAAGATCTTGTGAAAAAGGTACTGGACGTATGTTCACTGACCTATAAAACTTTTTCCAGCTTTCTGACCGGGCAGTGTGTGGAGGCCGTGATTCTGGGAACCATGTTTGTCATAGCGATGTCTGTATTCCGTTTGCCTTATGCCCTGTTGGTGGGGGTTTTAATCGCATTTACAGCGCTGATACCGATTTTTGGCGCATTTATCGGGTGCTTTGTAGGAGCGTTTCTGATCCTGATGGTTGCACCGATGAAGGCCCTCATGTTTGTCATCATGTTCCTTGTACTTCAGCAGATCGAAGGGAATCTGATCTATCCGAAAGTTGTGGGCAGTTCTGTGGGGCTTCCATCCATCTGGGTGCTGGCGGCGGTCAGTATCGGGGGCAGCCTGATGGGCGTTGTAGGTATGCTGGTGTTTATCCCGGTTGTGTCCGTGCTCTATACTCTGCTTCGGAATAATGTATACGGACGCCTGGCCAATAAAGGTTTTTCTGTGGACAACGATTCCGGTGATCTGAGGCTGAGGAAAGAGAATACTGGGAATGAAAACTAAAAGTAGAATAATAGGCAAAAAAGTGCTATACTAGAAACATTGGCAGAGAGGTTTAAAGCAACTTGTTTAGAAGGTTATATGAGGAAGAAAAGCATGAGTAAAAAGAATATGCGATTGAAGGGACAGCTCAGAATGTACATGCAGTGGCCGCTGATTATGACGGTGCTGCTGCTTGCCATGAATGTCTGGATGTATATGATTGACAAACGGGCGGGACTAATGATGTCTGTCTTTATCGTAATCTATGTAGTGATTGTCGGGTTATTGTATTTTTACAACCGGTCGTTAATTCTGGCGGATCTGATTCAGTTTTCTACCCAGTATAGGGGGATCCAGAATACGCTGTTAAAAGAATTGGCAGTCCCATACGCGATCACACTGGAGGATGGGCGTATATTATGGAAAAATGACAGCTTTTCCGATATGATGGAAGGCCAGAAGAGGGAATCGTATTTGAATAAGCTGATTCCCGAACTTAATAACGGGGTTTTTCCAAAGGATGACAATGACCATGTAGAGCTTGAGGTCACATATAAAGACCGGGATTATCAGGTCGTACTGCGCCGGGTTTCTCTGGAAGGATTCAGTGAAGCGGAACAGCTGCTTCAGATTCCGCGGGAGAAGGAATTTTTTATAGCAGTATATATGAAAGATGTAACAGAGCTGAATTCGTATATTAAAGAGATCGAGGATCAGAGACTGATCGCCGGCCTGATTTACATCGATAATTATGACGAAGTGATGGAAAGCGTGGAGGAAGTCCGCCAGTCCCTGCTGGTTGCACTGATCGACCGGAAGATTAACAAATATATCGGTGATGCGGACGGTATTGTTAAGAAGCTGGAGAAGGACAAGTACTTTATCGCAATTAAAAAGGAAAGTTACCGTACAATTGAGGCGGATAAGTTTTCCCTTCTGGAAGAGGTAAAGCAGGTGAATATCGGGAATGCCCGTTCTGCAACTCTGAGTATCGGTCTGGGGCTGAATACTTCAACCTATGCCCAGAGCTATAACTTTGCGCGTGTGGCCATTGACCTGGCCCTTGCACGGGGCGGAGATCAGGCTGTCATCAAGGATTGCAAAGGAATTACATATTTCGGAGGCAAGAAGGAACAGACAGCGAAGAATACCCGTGTTAAGGCGCGCGTTAAGGCGGAAGCCCTGCGTGAATTTATTGTAGCAAAAGACCAGGTTATCGTTATGGGTCATAAGATAGCGGATGCCGATTCACTGGGAGCCTGTATGGGGATCTACCGGGCGGCGGTGGAGCTGGAGAAGAAAGCTCACGTAGTCATCAACGAGGTGACCACTTCTGTGCGTCCTCTTTACGATGAGATTGCAGAAAGTCCGGCCTACGGCAAGGACATATTCCTGAATTCAGAGCAGGCGCTGGATTATATCACAGACAGCACCATGGTAATTGTAGTAGATACGAATAAGCCACAGATGACGGAATGCCCTGAACTTTTAAAGCGGTCCCGTACCATAGCTGTACTTGACCACCACAGGCAGAGCAGTAATGTGATTGAGAATGCTGTGCTTTCCTATGTAGAGCCGTATTCCTCGTCCACCAGCGAGATGGTGGCGGAAGTGCTGCAGTATATTGTAGATGATATTAAGTTTCCGTCCGTTGAGGCGGACTGCCTGTATGCGGGAATCATGATCGACACGCGCAACTTTATGAACCGGACCGGTGTCCGGACTTTTGAAGCAGCTGCATTTTTGAGAAGATGCGGTGCAGACATTACAAGAGTCAGAAAGATGTTCCGTGATGATATGGAATCTTACCGTGCTAAAGCAGAAGCAGTGCGCATGGCGGAAGTATACAGAGAAGAATATGCGATCGCACAGTGCCCGGGCAACATTGACAGTCCAACTGTTCTGGCGGCCCAGGCTGCGAACGAACTGCTGGATATCAGTGGAATCAAGGCATCTTTTGTGCTGACTGTATATGAAGGCAGGATCTATCTGAGCGCCCGCTCCATAGACGAAGTGAACGTGCAGATCATTGCTGAAAAACTGGGCGGCGGCGGCCATATCAATTCGGCCGGAGCACAGTTTGACCATACCAACATGTTTGATGCAATCAGGAAACTGAAAGAAACAATTGATCAGATGATAGAGGAAGGAGATATCTAAATGAAAGTAATATTATTGCAGGATGTAAAATCTCTCGGAAAAAAAGGTGAAATCGTTAATGTAAATGACGGGTACGCAAGAAACTTTATTCTGCCTAAAAAGCTGGGGCTTGAGGCAAATAATAAGAATATGAATGATCTGCGCCTTCAGAAGAAGAAGGAAGAGAAGATTGCACAGGATCATCTGGATGCGGCAAAACAACTGGCTGCACAGCTCGCAGGCGGCAAGATAGAACTTGCAATAAAAGTGGGAGAGGGCGGAAGAACATTCGGCTCTGTATCCAGCAAGGAAATCGCGGTAGCTGTAAAAGATCAGATGGGGCTGGATGTAGACAAAAAGAAGATCCAGCTGAAAGAAACGATTAAAATGCTTGGAACACACAATGTTCCGATAAAATTACATCCGGAAGTGACAGCTGAATTAAAAGTAGTTGTCGTAGAAGAGGCATAAGGGGACTTGCTTTATGGAAATGGAAGCAGCGATTAAGAGAATACTCCCTCACAGCGCAGAAGCAGAGCAGGCTGTTGTGGGAGCTATGCTGATGAATAAGGATGCAATCATGTCAGCGTCCGAGATCATCACGGGAGAGGATTTTTATCAGACCGCTTACGGCATTTTGTTTGACTCTATGGTAGAGCTGTTTCAGGCAGGGAAACCGGTGGACTTGATTACGCTGCAGGAGCACCTGAAAGAAAAAGACGTGCCTCCTGAGATCAGCAGTTTGGAGTTTGCAAGGGACTTGATTGCCAGCGTTCAGACCTCTGCCAATGTAAAATTTTATGCAGAGATCGTACAGGAGAAGTCAACCCTGCGCAGACTGATCAAAGTCAATGAAGAAGTAGCGAACATATGTTATCAGGAGAACCAGCCGCTGGAAGTGATACTCGATAAGGCGGAAAAAGGCGTATTTGAACTGGTAGAGAGGGGCAATGTGCAGGAGTACACCCCGATCAAACAGGTAGTGCTCAACGCCCTGGATGTCATTGAAAAAGCATCCAAGACAACCGGAAGTGTAACAGGTATTCCCACAGGATTTATTGATCTGGATTACAAATTATCAGGGCTTCAGCGCTCAGACCTGGTGCTGATTGCGGCCAGACCGTCTATGGGAAAAACTGCTTTTGTACTGAATATTGCCCAGCATGCGGCGTTCAGACAAAATCTGGGAGTGGCCATCTTCAGTCTGGAGATGTCAAAAGAACAGCTGGTGAACCGTCTGTTCTCCCTGGAATCCAATGTAGATGCCCAGCTGCTGCGTACCGGTAACTTAAAGGACACAGACTGGGAAAAACTGATAGAAGGAGCCGGAAGGATCGGAAAGTCCAAGCTTGTTATAGACGATACCTCTGGTATCTCAATTACAGAAATGCGTTCTAAGTGCAGAAAGTACAAACTGGAGCTGGGACTCGACCTGATCATCATTGACTACCTGCAGCTGATGAGCGGAAGCGGAGGCAAAAGCAACGAAAGCCGTCAGCAGGAGATCTCAGAGATCTCCCGTTCCCTGAAAGGTCTTGCCAGGGAACTGAACGTGCCGGTTATCGCGCTGTCTCAGCTGAGCCGTGCCGTAGAACAGAGAACCGACAAGCGCCCCATGCTCTCCGACCTCCGTGAATCCGGAGCCATCGAGCAGGACGCCGACGTATGTATGTTCATCTATCGAGAGGATTACTATATACCCGATACAGAAGATAAAGGAATCGCGGAAGTCATCATAGCCAAACAGAGAAACGGCCCGGTGGGAACCGTCAGGCTCGCATGGATGCCGCAATATACGCGATTCGGGAACGAGTTGAGACAGGAGGAGGTGTAGGGGGGCGCTGAGTGAAAGCGGAGTATGGTACCTGCGGGACTTTACATGCCGTTTTAAACTCCGCACCGCCTGCGAAGAATCCGTTACAGGAAAAATGAGGAAAATGGAGGGTTGGATTTGATTCACAAAATCAAATCCAATAGCCGCCTTTGGATCAAAATCATCAGATTTTGGGCCAAATGCGGCTAGTCCCTCCATTTTCCTCATTTTTCCTGTTACGGATTCTTCGCAGGCGGTGCGGAGTTTAAAACGGCATGTAAAGTCCCGCAGGTACCATACTCCGCTTTCACTCAGCTAAGTGCACCCAGTCGGGAGAGAAAACCTGTGGGGCTCTTGGCGGGAGCGGCGGATGGGAATGGACTGGACTGGTGTAGAGGTTGCTCCTACAAAGATTTTATTTTTGTTAAGTACTTCTGTTAATTAATACTTGTATTAATACTAGGAAAAACGCTATGGAGATTCAATCCGATCCACTTCCCCCCGGTTGCGGGCCCCCTGGTTCTCGTTTTTCCTACCGATTGGATGCGCACAGCGGTCTGTGAGGCGGGGAACGGCGGGAGCGGAAGCGTATGCCGGGGTGCGGGGGCGTAGAATGAGCTTACTGACACTTAGAAAAAACAGCCTGATTTTATGGATGAAATTTGTTTTCCAAAACAAATTTCAAGGAGAGCTGAGCTGCACAATCATCAAGATTGTGCAGTGAATCTCTCCGGTTCCATAAAATCAGGCTGTTTTTTCTTAGTGTCAGTTAGTGAATGGAAAGCCCCCGCACCCCGGCATACGCTTCCGCTCCCGTCGTTCCCCGCCTCACAGACCGCGTCCCCCCTTCATCACTCCCGAAGCGAGAACCGCCCCGCCAGTTCTTTGAGGAGCTGCGCCTGTGCGGAGAGTTCTTCGCTTGCCGCTGCGCTTTCTTCGGCAGTGGCGGAGTTGGTCTGGATGACATCGGATATCTGGTTGATTCCGTTTGTTACCTGGCGGATGGAATCGGACTGCTCCTGGGATGCAGTGGATATACTGGAGATGGATGCGGCTACTTTGTCCACGCCTTCCATGACCTTCTGCATGGATCGGGCGGTTTCGGCGGCTATTTTTGCTCCTGTCTCTGCGGCGTTTAATGAATCGGTTATCAGGGCGCTGGAATTTGTGGATGCTTCTGCGCTTTTTGAAGCCAGATTCCTTATCTCCTCGGCTACTACGGCGAAGCCTTTGCCGGCCGCTCCTGCTCGTGCGGCTTCGACGGAGGCGTTCAGGGAGAGGATGTTGGTCTGGAATGCAATCTCTTCTATGGTTTTCAGGATCTTTCGTATTTCACGGGAACTCCTGTTTATATTCTCCATTGCATTTAACAGTTCCTTCATATGCCGGGTGCCTGAAACGGCCTCATTCTTGACTGTCATGGCATCCTGACTGGCATCCATGGCATTCTCTGCATTCTGTGATATATGTCTGGAAATTTCGCTGACTGTGACTGCAAGTTCTTCCACGGAACCAGCCTGCTCGGAGGCACCGCAGGAAAGCTCCTGCGCACTTGAGGATACTTGTTCGGCTCCGGAGGAAACCTGGTCCGCGGCAATGTTAATCTGTCCGAGAGCGGCGTTCAGGGAGAGGGTAATCTGCTGCAGTGCTTCCGAAATAGCGACAAAATCACCGGTGTAATGACCGTTTATGTCAATGTTGAGATTTCCGTCTGAGATCTCCTTCAGAACATGGGCAATGTCGAAAATAATCTCTCTCAGGGCATGGGTCGACGAACGGATGCTGTCGGCCAGCTGGCCGATCTCATCATTACTGTGGACATCTACATCTATGGACAGGCTGCCTTTGGAAAAATTCTGCATATCGGTGCTGATGCCGGCAAGTGGTTTTATCATCCGCCGGACCGTCAGCAGGATTACCAGGATCAGCAGGGCGATGATCAGGACTGACACAACTGCCAGCACGATTATCAGCTGATTGCGGGGAGCGTTGACTTCTGATATCGGCAGTGTGGCGATAGCCAGCCATCCGGTGGAAGAGGATATCCGGGACATGGTTACATAACGGCTGCCGTTGTATTCAAATTCCATGCGGCCGGTATATTTATTCTGTACATTTGTCTTAAATTCTTCGCTGATGTCCAACTCTGTGACACTTTTGCCCATTACAGAAGTATCATTACTGTAAATATACTCGGAGCTGCTGGAAAGCAATTCCAGATAACCGTTTTCTCCCACTTGTATTTGGGACAGGGAATCTGCCAGGCTGTCTATGAATACATCGATACCTATAAAACCAGTCACAGTATCTGAGTGTTCTCCGAATACGGGAGCCACAATGGAAATGATAGATTCATCCGTGGCAGGGTCCTGGTAAGGTTCACTGATAACAGCAGACTTTTCTGAAAGGATGCTATCATACCAGGGCATGTCTTTCAGACCGGCTTCCACGGTGCGTCCTCCGGATAGCAGGAAACGATCTGTACGTACATCTGCAAGCCAGGCCTCCTGTGCATTTTCCCCGGACATCCTCTCCAGAATCTCGGACAGGTGGCCAACCAGTTCGGATCTGCCTGGATATGCTTCGATATCCTGAGGAGTGCTTACTGCCTGGAAATATTCCTGAAGCTCCTCATTTGTCTGAAACATGCTGACAGCAGATTTTTTACTGCTGAAATAATCGTTTACTATGGACACGGCATAATCGGTTTGGGCATCCAGAACTTTGTCATTCAGAGATTGAAGTGAGCGTACAGCTATCAGACATGAAACAATAATTAAAACAGCCAGTAATGGAATCAGAATGATTGTAATGCTTGTGTTGAGCTTAGCTGAAATAGATCTGAATTTATGTTCCTCATTGTTTTGTGATTCTCTGTTCATACTGCCCCTCCGTTTTCCGCTTCGTGATACGTAAACGATTCTGTGACCGAAACAATGTGGTCCCGGGCTGTGAATATGTATATAAACCGAACGTATACTGTTTCTATTATAGCATGGAAAGGGGAAAAAACAAGTAAATGCAGACCGGAGAACCGCGTAAAAAAGGCGGAAAATTGTATTCCCGCCCTTTAAAAAATATCGTGGTAATCACGGATATTCTGCTTCAGTTGTTATGTAAGCAGCTTCTTGAGTTTTCCTATTGGATTCTCGCGTGCTGCTTCACGCCGGTTAGCCTGTTGTTGTCTGATGAGGCAGTCCAGTTTGCGGAAATGCTCTTCTTCCTGACGTTCTTTGGCCTGGAACAGAAAATCCATCTCCCGGATGACATCCTTTGTGACTGATTGGCTGATGTCTTTTTTCAGGGATTCGTTGTTGATCGTTACAACTTCTGTAAGAACATCGCCGATCAGTGTCCGGACCTGTTCCAACTGAGTAATAGGAATTACTTCGGCCTGGGCTACTGCCAGGGCTGCAGTCTTAAGTTTATCATCTGCTGGACTGCCAGGTGCAGCGGCCGATAACGCTGCAGAAGCTTTTGACGGCGCGGTCTGCTTGTCCGGCTCCTTTTTGGAGGGACTGCCGGTAGGGAAAACAGTCTTTTTAATTGCGGAGTTGGACTCTTTTCTTTCTGCCTTCACTGATTTTTCAGAGGATTTGGTCTTTGTAGTCTCCTCATCGGAAGATTTCTGAAGTTTCAAACGTGTTTCTCTTAGTTCTGGGATGAGTGGTTTTAAGTCTTTCAGAAGCATCCCTTCATCTTTAAGTTTTTTTATACAGCGAAAAAGTTGTATATCATCTTTTGTATAATATCGATGCCCCATTTCTGTGCGCCCGATTTCCAGATTCAGCTCTTCTTCCCAATAGCGCAGTACGTGGGATTCGACTTTAACCTGTTTGGCGGCCTCAGAAATCATAAACCTGACTTCACCCATATTATACCTATACCTCCTTAAAAAATGGTGCCTTAATATATTCTTCGTTCGGTGTTATTATACCATAGGAGGGGGAGGGACAAGCCAGAAATCGTTCGTCAAATTATGCCAGAAAATTTAAGGGGTGTGAAGGGGGATTCTTAAGTTAAGAATCAGTTTGTGAAGGTGAGAAAGCGGAGTACTAATGTTACTTCAGGTACACCCGGCAAAGCATGTTTGCTGCAGCTGAATGAGATACATAAAAATACCGCCCCAAAAGGCGGTATTTTGCGTTGTGATCACTTTGCGATTTATTTACTTGAATTATTCTGCTTGAATAGCACCTGTAGGACAGGCTCCTTCACATGCTCCACAATCAACGCAAGCATCAGCGTCGATTACGTATTTGCCATCGCCTTCTGCAATTGCTCCAACTGGGCATTCGCCTTCGCAAGAACCACAGCTTACACATTCATCATTAATAAAGTGTGCCATAGTATGTATCCTCCTTTATGAAATAAATGTGCAACAGCATCGATCCCACTGTCGCTATCCCTATTCTAATACAAAAGGGGCAAATATACAAGCTGTTTTATGCTTTAAATCCTGTACAATTTTCAATAAGCATTTATTAGCAGAGGGCATGCCATTATAGCCCTGGCAGCAGCCGTGAGGGCAGACATCCCGCAGTTTGCTGAATAGAATTTGACTTGTTAACAAAATCTTAATAATTGGTGTAAATTCCTTAAGATACCGCTGAAACTGGACGTTTCGAGACCCAGCAGCCTTGGTATTACTGCTAAATTAAATATTTTTAAGAAAAAATTCCTTTTTTTTTCACAAGATTAGTGTATAGTATATAGGTAATAATCTGGAGACAGCATATGAAATCTGGAGGCTCATATATGAAGAAAAAATGGACAATCATCTCAACTGCAGTGTTAAGCATCATATTGGCCGTTTGTGCTTGCAGTAAGAAGGAAGATACTCCGACATTTACCGGAGATACAACAGAGGAACCGTCATATCAGGGAAATCTGAATGCCATTTCCCCGTCGGCATATGATAACGCAGAGGGACTGAAGCTCGAGCCGGGTGCTTATATATCTATAATAGGAAAGGACAATAGTTCTTCCTATTGGAAAGAGATCAAAAGAGGCGTTGAGCAGGCTGCCGAGGATTTGAATAAGGCACTGGGCTACAGTGGGGACGACAAAGTGAAGGTGACTTACAATGCGCCTGGCGGAGTGGAAGATATTGACGAGCAGGTTAACATTCTGGATGAAGAGCTTGCAAGGTATCCGGATGCTCTGGGGATTGCAAGTATCGACGCCGAGGCATGCACGGTTCAATTCGACCTGGCAACGGAGAATGGAATTCCGATTATTGCCCTGGATTCGGGCAATTCTTATCAGGGCATTCAGTGCACGATTAAAACAGATAACACAGAGGCCGCGAGAACCGGGGCTTATAAGTTATGTGATGAGATAGGAGGCAAAGGCAGCATACTGCTTCTTGTGCACGATTCGAAGTCAACAACCGGTAAGGAACGCGAGAGCAGCTTTAAGAATGAAATCGAGAGCGGTCATCCGGATGTCACGATTGCAGAGACGCTCTATTTAGATAAGATGGACGATATGAAGAAGGCCATTGCAGAAGAGCAGAATAAGGAGAAAAAAGAAGAAGATAAGGAAGCGGCCGCGGACAGTCTGACAGATGAGGACGTGATTAAATATTATCTGGAAAAGCACCCGGAGATTAAGGGCTGCTTTGGGACGAATGTAACAGCTTCCCAGCTGGCATTGTCTGCAATTGATCAGGCGGAAAAGTCAGATGATATCATTCTGATGGGATTTGACGCTGGTAAGGAACAGCTGGCGGCACTGAAGAATGGCCAGATCAAAGGCCTGGTAGTGCAGAATCCCTTCGGGATCGGTTATGCATCCGTAGTAGCCGCAGCCCGTACTGTTCTGGAGGTCGGCAATGAAGCCGAGGTAAATACGGGATATATCTGGGTTACGCAGGAAAATATGGAAGATGAATCCATACAGAATATGCTATATGAATAGCAATTGATTAATCAAGAATAAAGAGACAGCCGCAGGATAGCGCCTCGCTATTTTGCGGCTGTTTGTTTTGCTGCATTTCTACTGCTGTCTTCCCTGCTGAGGGAAAAAATGAATTCGGTTCCGACACCCTCCGTGCTGATGACATTGATGTGCTCGTCGTGGGCCTGGATAGCTTCCTTTACGATTGCAAGGCCAAGGCCGGTTCCTTTTTTGTCCTTGCCGCGGGAGATATCGGATTTGTAAAAACGCTCCCAGATCTTGTTCAGTTCCTTGCGGGGGATTCCAAGACCCGAATCCTTCACGGATATGAAGACCTTTTCGCCTCTTTCAGTGACTTCAACCGTAACGGCAGATTCATTTTCGCTGAACTTGATGGCGTTGTCAATCAGGTTGTAAAGAACCTGCTGTATCTTGCGCCTGTCTGCATATACGGGCTGTGCACCCGGAAGCAGGAGAAGCTCAATGGATATCCTCTTGTTTGTACAGGCACCTTCAAATGAAGCCGCCGTATTTTTAATCATTTCCTGGATATCGAACCCGGTTTTATCCAGGAGAAGTTCTTTTGTATCGAATTCATTTAATGTAAGCAGGTCCTTGGTCAGATCGGTCAGCCGCTCTGTCTCAAACAGAATGATGTTAAGATACTTACCGTGCAGTTCAGGCGGTATGGTGCCATCCGCCATGGCCTGTACATAGCCCCTGATCGAGGTCAGCGGGGAGCGGAAATCGTGGGACACATTTGCCACAATCTTCTTCTGATATTCCTCCATGTCCTTGAGTTGGGAAGACATATAGTTCAGGGACGCGGACAGATAGCCGATCTCGTCATGGGTATAGACGGGGATCTCATAGGTCAGGTTGCCGGATGCATACTGAGTTGCCGCTTCCGTGATCGTGCGCAGCGGGCGGTAGATAAAATAGTGGAAGCCCAGCAGAAGCAGGAAGGAGAGCAGGAAAATTACGGCGACAGTAATATAAATCGGCAACATGATCTGGCTGCATACTTCCTGGAGCGCTGAAACAGGTTTGTGGATGAGAATATACCCTTTGATATAAAAACCCTGTGTTACAGGCGCCATGACGGTAATCATATCCTCATTGAAGTATCCGTGATAATCACCTGTGATATACTGATTGCTGCCAATCTCTGCCGGATCGAAATTGTCGATTACCTCCGGCGCTTTTGTGTTGTCCAGATTGGAGGAAGTGATCATAGTACCGTCCGACTCCACAAACCAGAGAGAGGAGTTCAGATACAGATTCATCCCGTTCAGCTGTGAATGTACCGCATATGTGGTCGAGTCTCCTGTAAAATATGAGGGCAGGTAATCGCTGGCGACCAGGTTGGCCTGTCTGTAGAGATTCTGGGAATCGTTCTTTTCCAGCCGGTCCAGCACGAGTTGGCTGGACAGAATTCCTACGGTAAAGAAGCTTAAGAATCCAAAAATAATATAAATGACAATAAACTTCAAGTACAAAGTACTTTTCATGCTGCACTTCCTTTTGTATCAGGTGCTTTGCGGCACACTGCTATTTAACCTCAAACTTGTAACCAATGCCCCAGACGGTGCTGAGTCCCCAGGAGGGATGATCCTTAATCTTTTCTCTCAGCCGCTTGATATGGACATCAACGGTACGGGTGTCGCCTATATATTCATAGCCCCAGATCTGGTCAAGGAGTTGTTCCCGTGTGAACACCTGATTCGGGGAAGCGGCCAGAAAATAGAGAAGCTCCAGTTCCTTGGGCGGCATCTCCACGGGATGCCCGTCACAGACAACGGAATAGTTGGTCAGATTAATGGTGAGGCCATCGTACTCCACGCACTTTGTTTTATCTTCTGCGGGTTCCTCCGGTTTGACCGGCTGATATCTGCGCAGGACCGCGCGGACCCTTGCCACCATTTCCTTGGAATCAAAGGGTTTCATAATATAATCATCGGCACCCAGCTCCAGCCCAAGTACTTTATCAAATACTTCGCCCTTTGCGGACAGCATGATAATCGGGGTGGAAGACTTGGCGCGGATCTCACGGCAGACCTGATATCCGTCGATTCCCGGGAGCATCAGGTCCAGGAGAATCAGGCCCGGATGATAGGTTTCGTATGCGGAGAGTGCGTCTTCTCCGTTATATACAATCTTTGTATCAAAGCATTCCTTTACGAGATAAAGGGAAATAAGCTCAGCAATATTCTCGTCGTCATCGACAATTAAAATTTTCTGTTTTGCAACCATGATTAGCCTCCTTGCTATTTCAGTTCTACGATTGTGACTCCGGCGTCTCCTTCGCCGAATTCTCCCAGGCGGTATGATTTGACGTGTTTCTGCCGGCGCAGGAATTCGTGGATCCCCTTGCGGAGCGCACCGGTGCCTTTCCCGTGGACAACGCGGACGGTGCTCAAATGGGAAAGAATGGCATCATCCAGATATTTATCCAGCTCGGAAACTGCCTCATCGACAGTCTTTCCAAGAAGATTGATTTCCGGGCTGACAGACAATGATTTGCTCATCTTCAGCTTCCCTTTGGAGGTACGCTTCATACTTTTTGTATTGTAGGATGCCGGCTCCTCTATGATCTCCAGGTCGGATATGTTCACCTGTGACCGCAGGATTCCCATCTGTACCGTCAGGTTGCCCCGGGAATCGGGCAGTGAGCTGACGGTTCCGGTGAGATTCATACTCAGGACTTTCACGGATTCTCCGAGTTTGAAATCACCCGGTTTATATGCTTTCTTTTGCTTTTGAACGGCCATCGAACCGGCGGCAGAGGTCTCTTTCATCTTCTGGCGGAGGCGCTCACGTTCTTTCTCCATCTCTGCGACGGAGATGCCTTCTTTTCCAAATTTGCGGAAATTCTTCATTGTCTCATCGGCCAGTTCTTTTGCCTCGCGTAAAATGGTTCCGGCTTTCTCATTAGCCTCTTTGAGAATGCGTTCCCGCTGTTCTTCAATTTTGACCTGTTTCTGTTTTGCCTGGTTTTTCAGGATTTCTACTTCCCTTTTATAGGCTTCGATTGCTTCCCGTTCCTTTTCAATGGTGCGCTTGCCTGACTCCAGGTCGGTCAGCAGATCTTCAAACGATGCATCCTGTTCTGTCAGATGCTGCTTTGCATCCTCGATGATATAATCGGGCAGTCCCAGCTTTCCGGAGATGGCAAATGCATTGCTCTTGCCGGGAATACCGAGCAGCAGTCGGTAAGTGGGCCTGAGGCTTTCCACGTCAAATTCGCAGCAGGCATTTTCTACGCCCGGGGTTGAGAGGGCATAAACCTTCAATTCGCTGTAATGTGTGGTTGCCATGGTACGGATGCCACGTTTATGCAGGTATGATAAAATCGCAATAGCCAGTGCGGCGCCCTCTGTAGGATCGGTACCTGCTCCCAGCTCGTCAAAAAGTACCAGAGAGTTCTCGTCCACTTCCTGCAGAAAGGAAACGATGTTCGTCATATGGGAGGAAAACGTACTCAGACTCTGTTCAATGCTCTGTTCGTCTCCGATATCTGCGTAGACCTGGCGGAAGATTGCAAGCTCTGAGCGGTCTCCGGCGGGGATATGCAGGCCGGCCTGGCCCATGAGTGTAAACAGCCCCACTGTTTTGAGGGAAACTGTCTTACCGCCGGTGTTTGGCCCGGTTATGATCAGCAGGGTAAAATCTTCCCCCAGTGTAACGGAGATCGGAACTACTTTTCTGGGATCCAGCAGCGGATGGCGTCCTTCCCGTATGCGGATGCGCCCTTCCTGATTCAGAACCGGACGGCTTGCATTCATGGAAAGTGCCAGTGAACCTCTTGCAAATATAAAGTCCAGATCCGTCAGCAGCTTGTAGTTGTTGTGGATTTCTTCTATATACAATGCAGTGTCTGCGCTCAGACGTGCGAGAATAACCTGGATCTCTTCCTGTTCCTTTGCGTACAATTCTTTCAGATCATTATTCAGTTTTACAACAGCCATCGGTTCGATAAATAAGGTGGAACCGGTTGAGGACTGATCGTGTATCATGCCATTGACCTGACTGCGGTATTCGGCCTTGACCGGGATGCAGTAGCGGTCGCCGCGCATGGTAATAATCGGATCCTGCAGATAGGTGCGCAACGATCCGTTGACCAGGTTTGTCAGAGTGGAGTGCACCTTGTCATTCAGGGAACCGATGCTGCGGCGGATACTTTTTAAAGTACTGCTGGCATCATCGCTGATCTCATCTTCGCCCGGAATACACCGCTCAATCTCTGTTGTGAGTGGTGTCAACGGCTCCAGCTGTTCAAAATATACATCCAGACAGTCTGCCAGATCATCCTGTGTATCATGGCGTCCGTATGACTTGGCGCGGGCAGTCGTTTTCAGAAGCTTGCAGATACGCAGCAATTCTCCGCTGCCAATGGTTCCTCCGATCTCCAGCCGTTTAAGAGATTCACCTACAGGGAATGCATCGCTTAAGGAGATACGCCCCTTTTTTATAATTCTGGTAAAAGCCGCTGCTGTCTGTTCCTGGCAGGTGTTGATACGCTCCAGATCCGTCATGGGCTTCAGCTTACGACAGAGCTGTTTTCCCCTCATGGAGGAGGCATGCTCCTCTAATACGGCAATAATTTTGTTGTATTCTAATTTATTTAAAGTCTTTTGATTCATCTTCTTCACCTTTTGTTCGAGTTCATAGGTACATTCTACCCTATTTAACGCATATTGAAAAGGATAAATATTGAACAATCCGAATGAATCGGTTATACTATAGACTAAAGGAGATTAGAGTCTATGCCGTATGATGAAGATCCGAAACTGAAGCCGGACCAGGGCCTGGAGGAGCAGAAAGAAGAACAGTTTTCTTTCTTGCAGGAGACGATTAAACCAAAACCAGTCACCAGAAAGAAAATCCTCACACAACTTGCGAGAGTGGGGATATATGGACTGATTTTCGGGGCGTTCGCCTGCCTTAGTTTTTTTGCGCTTAAACCATGGGCACAGAATAAATTTCAGGGGAATCCCAAGACCGTAACAATACCGGAGGACGAAGAGGAGACTGACGAGCAGCAGACAGCAGACTCCGCCACAGAAGAGAAGGTACCGCCTGTACTGGATTCAGAAAGCTATCAGGAAATGATGAAAAGTGTGTTTGAGATAGCAAAAGAGGCGGACAAGTGTGTGGTTTCTGTGCAGCCTGACAGAGAAGATGCTGCATTGACAGCGAACAGCGGACTGGGGGGCAGCGTTGCAGGACTGATCGCCGCGGACAACGGGCAGGAACTCCTGATACTCTGTGACAGTTCCGTATGCCAGGATGCTGAAAAGTGGAAGATCACTTTTGCTGATGACAGCCAATACGGGGCCTCCTTAAAAAAACAGGACAGAAACAGCGGATTTGCAGTGTTTGCGATACCGCGTGCCAAGATTACAAATACCACATGGAGCGCTGTGAAAGTGGCGGTCCTTGGTAATTCAAACCTTACCACTAAGGGAGATGTAGCCATTGCCCTTGGCAATACATTTGGGTATGCGGACGGAGTTGGATACGGAATCGTAAGTTCCAATGCATACGACGAAACCCAGGCAGACGGGCAGAGAAGTATTCTGGCAACCGATATTCCGGCAGAAGCCGGCGGTACAGGGATATTGTTCAACATGCAGGGAGAAGTAATCGGTATGATAGACCCCGGTATCTGGGGCGGTGCACAGAACAATACCGCCAAAGCACTGGCGATCTCTGATTTAAAAGCCACAATAGAACTGCTGGTAAACGGGGAGAGTGTGCCTTATATAGGCATCTACGGCACAACCATCAACGATACGATATCCGAGGCCCAGGAAATGCCGGCCGGAGTTTACGTAATGGAGATCAACCCGGACTCACCGGCCATGTCTGCAGGAATACAAAACGGAGACATCATTCAGGAAGTGGCCGGCACAAAGATTTCTAATACCCTGTCCTATGAAAAGGCAGTCATAAGCTGCAAAGTAGGGGACAATGTTAAAATAAAAGGAAAACGCCGCGGGGCGAACGGGTATGTGGATATAGACTTTACTGTGACAATAGGAAGTCAGGAATAAACGATGCCCAGGGGCAACCCGTAATCCGTGCCCTTCGGGCGGGAATAAAAAAGAAAAGTAGAGGGCTGCCAGATATAAGGCAGCCTCAGTCATGTACACGGCGAGGTTGCGTGGAGGCGGATTGCATGGGGGTCTGACCCCTTTGCCAAAGGGGTCAGACCCCCATGCAATTCTCAAACAATTAACACAAATGGAATGGAGGAAATTATGAAATATATTAATGAATTACATGAAGGTGAGACAATACGCGGCATTTATCTTTGCAAGGGGAAACGTTCTGCGGAGACAAGGAATGGAAAACCTTACGACAACCTGCTGCTTCAGGATAAGACAGGAACTCTGGACGGAAAAGTATGGGATCCAAACTCCCAGGGGATTGCCGATTACGATGAGAAGGATTTTATAGAAGTGTTCGGTGAAGTCATCAGCTATAATAACAATCGGCAGCTCAACATCAAGCAGATCAGAAAAGCTGCTGAGGGGGAATACGATCCGGCGGACTATATGCCTACTTCTGATAAGAGTGTGGACGGCATGTTCGAGGAACTGCGTTCCTACATACGCCAGATATCCAACGATTACCTGCGTCAGGCAGTGGAATATTACTTTACGGATGATGAAGAATTCATAAAAGTGTTCAAAGGCCATTCCGCTGCGAAGACTGTGCATCACGGTTTTGCTGGGGGGCTGCTGGAACATACACTGAGTGTGGTGAAAATGTGTGAATATTTTGCGGGTACTTATTCTATTTTAAATAAAGACCTGCTTTATGCATCAGCCATCTGCCATGATATAGGTAAAACAAAAGAACTGTCCGAATTTCCGGATAATGATTATACTGATGACGGTCAGCTGCTGGGCCATATCATAATTGGCGTGGAAATGGTAAGCGAGGCAGTACGTGCAATCCCCGGATTCCCGGAAAAGCTGGCAAGCGAGCTTAAACACTGTATTATCGCCCATCATGGAGAACTGGAATACGGCTCTCCGAAAAAACCGGCGCTGGCGGAAGCTATGGCGCTGAATCTGGCAGATAATGCCGATGCGAAGATGCAGACGCTGACAGAAATATTCAAGGATAAGACAGGAACTGAGTGGCTGGGGTATAATCGGCTGTTTGAATCAAATTTAAGAAAAACTTCTATATAAAAAAGTTGTATGGTGGAGTGTATTTGATAAATCGGGTGTCTCTCCGGTTGTGTTAATTATTGGTACAATTGGACGGTGCGATGACTTATCAAATGCACTCTAAGACGTACAGAAGGAGTATATATGCAAAAAAATGATGTTGTCACAGTGACAATTGAAGATATGGGTGTGAGCGGAGAAGGTATAGGCAAAGTAGATGGCTATACCTTATTTATTAAGGATGCGGTGATAGGCGATGTCGTGAAGGCTAAGCTTATGAAGGCAAAAAAGAATTACGGCTATGCAAGATTAATGGATATCATAGAACCCTCACCCAACCGTGTCACGCCGAAATGCCAGTTTGCCCGCAAATGCGGCGGATGTCAGATACAGGAGCTGTCGTATGAGAAACAGCTGGAGTTCAAGGAAAATAAGGTAAAGGGAAATCTGGAGCGGATTGGCGGTTTTGCGCCGGAGCTTCTGGAACGGGTGACAGAGCCTATTGTTGGGATGGAAGTTCCTTTTTATTACCGGAATAAAGCGCAGTTCCCCTTTGGCACGGATAAGGAAGGAAACCCGGTCACCGGTTTTTATGCCGGACGTACCCATGATATTATTGCAAATACAGACTGTGCCCTTGGAGTGCCGGTAAATAAGCAGATCCTTGAGCTTATACTTGCTTTTATGAAGAAATACGGCATCACCGCATACGATGAAAAGACAGGACGTGGTCTGATCCGTCATGCGTTGATTCGATTCGGGTTTGTGACAAAAGAAATTATGGTCTGTCTGGTTATTAACGGGAAAACGATCCCCCACAGTGCGGAGCTGATAGAAGAACTGAAGGAAATTCCGGGTATGACAAGCATTACGACCAGCGTGAATCGGAAAAAAACAAATGTCATTATGGGAGATAGCTACGATATTCTGTGGGGGCAGGGATTTATCACAGATTATATCGGCGGTATAAAATACCAGATCTCACCGCTGTCCTTTTACCAGGTGAATCCGGTTCAGACGGAGAAACTTTATGGTCTGGCCCTGGAGTATGCCGGGCTTAAAGGAAATGAAACCGTTTGGGATCTGTACTGCGGGATCGGAACGATCTCATTGTTCCTGGCGCAGAAGGCAAAGCAGGTTTATGGAGTAGAGATTGTCCCCCAGGCCATTGAGGATGCCAGAAATAATGCGGAAATTAATGGGATTGGTAACGCGGAGTTTTATACCGGAAGGGCAGAGGATGTGCTGCCGGAATATTATCGGGAGTATGCCATGGAGCATCCGGGAGAAAAAGCACATGCTGATGTGATTGTGGTGGATCCGCCGCGGAAAGGGTGCGAGGAATCTCTGTTGAAGACAATGGCGGAGATGGAACCGGATCGGATCGTGTATGTAAGTTGTGATTCGGCTACTCTGGCGAGGGATTTGAAATATTTGAGCGGAGAAGGGTATGAGCTGGTAAGAGTGCGGGCTGTGGATCAGTTTCCTATGGGGGTTCATGTTGAGACGGTAGTTCTTTTGTCCCACAAAAAAGCCGACAGTTATATCCACATTGATGTGGAGTTTGGAGAGGGCGAGGGCAAGATTCCGGTAGATAGTATTGCTAAAAGAGCCGAAGCGTACAAGCCCAAAGAAAAAGTGACCTACAAAATGATTAAGGAGTACATAGAAGCGAAATACGGCTTCAAAGTACATACCGCATATATCGCAGAGGTAAAGAGAGATTTAGGCTTGCCAATGTATGATGCTCCTAATGCGGTAGAAGAATTGAAACAGCCGAGGAAGCATCCGACACCAGAAAAGGTAGAAGCAATCAAAGATGCACTTCGGTATTTTGCAGTGATATAAAACTTTACTTACAATCGAATATTTCTTACATAGCCGTTTATTCATTTATTTGAGTAAGCGGCTTTTTTCATCCCTATTTTTCGGAATAGGGATATTTTTTGTAGAAGGAGGAGGTTTATTTGAACACGCAAATCATCGCCATCGCCAACCAGAAAGGCGGTGTTGGCAAAACAACAACCTGTGCGAACTTGGGAATAGGTCTGGCACAGGCCGGAAAGAAAGTGCTTCTGATTGACGGGGACCCGCAAGGAAGCCTGACAATCAGCTTGGGAAATCCGCAACCAGACAAGCTGCCATTTACACTGTCGGATGCAATGGGCAAAATTCTGATGGATCAGCCTATACGCCCCGGAGAAGGTATTCTGCATCATGCAGAAGGCGTTGACCTGATGCCTGCGGACATCCAGTTATCCGGCATGGAAGTATCCCTGGTAAATGCCATGAGCCGTGAGACTATCTTGCGGCAATATCTGGACACGCTGAAGGGGCAATACTCCCATATCCTCATCGACTGCCAGCCCTCCCTTGGGATGCTCACAGTCAATGCGCTGGCCGCTGCAAACAGGATCATAATTCCCGTTCAGGCGGAGTATCTGCCCGCAAAAGGGCTGGAACAGCTGCTCTCCACGGTAAACAAGGTAAAGCGGCAGATCAACCCAAAGCTTCAGATAGACGGTATCCTGCTGACAATGGTGGACAGCCGAACCAACTTTGCCAAAGAGATCTCCGCTCTCCTGCGGGAGACCTATGGCAGCAAGATCAAAGTATTCGGCACAGAGATCCCCCATTCTGTTCGGGCTAAGGAAATCAGCGCCGAGGGAAAAAGCATTTTTGCCCACGATCCCGGCGGCAAGGTGGCAGAGGGCTACAAAAATCTGACGAAGGAGGTGTTGAAACTTGAAAAGCAGCGCGAAAAAAATAGAGCTGGCCTCGGTAGATGATCTGTTCTCCACCGAAGAAGGCCGCCAGGATGCAAAGCTGGAAAAGATTCAGGAAATTCCGTTGACTGAACTGCATCCGTTCAAGAACCACCCATTCAAAGTCAAGGATGACGAAGCTATGATGGAAACCGCTGACAGTATCAAGCAGTATGGCGTTCTGGTTCCGGCCATTGCCCGACCGGACCCGGAGGGCGGCTATGAGCTGGTAGCCGGACACAGGCGGCACAGGGCCAGTGAGCTGGCAGAAAAGGAGACCATGCCGGTCATTGTTCGGGATTTGGATGATGATGCCGCCACGATCATTATGGTTGACAGCAATTTGCAGCGAGAAAGCCTGCTCCCCAGTGAAAGGGCATTTGCTTATAAAATGAAGCTGGAGGCTGTCAAACATCAGGGCGCACGAACCGATTTAACTTCTCGCCAACTTGGCGAGAAGTCGCAGACCTCTATTCAAAAGGTTGCAGATCAAGCTGGGGAAAGCCAACGGCAGGTACAGCGCTATATCCGTCTGACAGAGCTGATTCCTGAATTGATGGATATGGTGGATGAAAAAAAGATTGCTCTGAACCCTGCCTATGAGCTGTCCTTTCTCAAAAAGGAAGAACAGGTAGACCTGCTGGATGCCATGGACAGTGAACAGGCTACCCCTTCCCTTTCCCAAGCCCAGCGGCTCAAGAAATATAGCCAGGAGGGACATCTGACCCTCGATATTATGCGTGTCATCATGGGTGAGGAAAAGAAAAGCGACCTGGACCGAGTGACATTTACCTCTGATACTTTGCGGAAATATTTCCCCAAAAGTTATACGCCGGCTCGGATGCAGGAGACCATTATCAAACTGCTGGAAGCATGGCAGAAAAAGCGTCAGAGGGACCAGGAACGATGAAAGGAGCCGCCTATGAGGGATATTTCAGCCCGTGAGCTGAAAGGACACAACATTCTCGCCGTAGAGAGGTTTTGGGATAACACCCGCTGGATGATTGAGTTTTCCGTTCTGCGCCCCAGCACCGCTTACGGCAGACCCGGAGATGAAATGCGGCTGTTTTTGACTGAGGACGGGTATCAGTCCGCCCTGCAAAGCCAGCAGCGCCGGGAGATCAAGATCAAGCGTTACGCTCGTGTGATTGAGGGACATATCCTCGATTTCAAACCGGGAAAGCGCCGCCGCTCATAAACCCATACAACGAAAGGAAAGGAATGACTATGTGTACGGTAAAGGAAATTCAGGAAGCAATTCGGGAAGATTGCAGATCTCAGCATGACATGGATTCGACGGATATTGACCGCGTGATGCAAACACTTCCTTTCGCCAAGGAGGAGCCAGTTACAGGGGGGCATCCACAAAAGCCGCTGTTCTGGTTCTATGCAAGAAAATTTGAAAAGCGCTGAACACCGCAATTCTTTGAAATGAGGATTGCGGTTTTTTTATACCAAAAATTCGGAAGGAGTGAGGTCGATGGCCGTTTTTCGCATTGAACGGACCCGTGATTATACCGTGATGAGCAATCATCATTTACGAAATGCAAACCTGTCGTTAAAAGCCAAGGGGCTGCTTTCCATGATGCTGTCTTTGCCAGAGGAGTGGAATTACACTACCAGAGGGCTGGCTGCCATCTGTAAGGAGGGTGTGGACGCTATTGGCTCTGCGCTCAAAGAGTTGGAAACAGCTGGCTATATTGTCCGCAGGCAGCTTCGCGGTGCGAATGGCCGTATTACTGATACCGAGTACATCATTTATGAGCAGCCACAGCCAAAGAAGCTGGATATGCTGCCGTCAGATGTGGTTTCACCAGATACGGAAAACCCGGATATGGTAAAACCGGATACGGAAAAGCCCGCAGAATTAAATATAGAGAAATCAAATACAGAAAAATCAATTACTTATGGATCAAGTACCGATTCCATTCCCTTCCGGGAAACAGCGGCGGCAAGACCGCCGGAACGGAAAGGAAGAGATGCGATGTCTGTCACAGAGATAGAAAATTATCGGGAATTGATTCAGGAGAATATCGAGTATGACTGTCTGAAGCAGCGTTATCCTCTCTACCTGGATGACCTGAATGAGATCGTAGAGCTGTTGGTAGAAACGGTCTGTGCCAGACGAAAGACCACCCGGATCTCTGGGGCAGACTTTCCTCACGAGATCGTGCGTTCCCGTTTTTTGAAACTGGACAGCTCCCACATCGAGTTTGTCATGGACTGTCTGCAAAAGAACACCACCCAGGTACGCAACATGAAGCAGTACCTGCTTGCGGTGCTGTTCAATGCGCCTACCACCATGAATAATCACTTCACTTCATTGGTCAACCACGATATGCACGCAGGCGGCTGGTAAAGGCCGCCTTTTATCATGCCAAAGGAGGCACGACATGAACCAGATGGAAATTTTCAAAAACCCGGAGTTTGGCAGTATCCGGGTCATCGAAGAAAACGGCAAATACCTGTTCTGCGGAACGGATGTGGCCGCTGCGCTGGGGTACAGCAATTCCCGCGATGCAATTATCCGCCATTGTAGGTATGTCGTGAAACGCGACGCACCTCACCCACAAAGCCCCGACCGCAAAATCAGTATGACTTTTATCCCCGAAGGAGATTTGTACCGCCTGATTGTTCACAGCAAATTGCCATCGGCAGAACAGTTTGAACAGTGGGTATTCGATGAGGTTCTGCCTACCATTCGCAAGCACGGGGCCTATCTCACAAGAGAGAAGCTTTGGGAGGTAGCTACTTCCCCGGAGGCTCTGATGAAGCTCTGCTCAGACTTGTTGGCTGAGCGTGAAGCAAATATTTCTCTGCGTAAGGAAAATGCACAGCTGGAGGGCAAAGCCGCTTTCTATGACCTGTTCATCGACTTAAAGCACAGCACCAATCTCAGGACAACCGCCAAAGAGTTGGATGTCCCGGAGCGCCGGTTTGTTCGGTTTCTGATAGAACGACGGTTTGTGTACCGCACAGCATCCGGCAATGTGCTGCCCTATGCCAATGTGAAAAATACGGGGCTGTTCTGTGTGAAAGACTACTGCAATCACGGGCATACCGGCTCCTACACGCTGGTTACGCCAAAGGGAAAGCTCTACTTTGCTCAGCTGCGGGAGATGATCTTGCTGGTCTCATAAGAACGGAAAGGAAGTGGGTTTTATGCAGGAAGGCAAAACAATCGGGCAGCTGATGGAGGAAATGCGCCAGAAAGCCGGGGCGCAGAACTATCACGGTCATGACTACATGGATCTCCAGCGATTTGCGGAGAACACCCGGCACATGATTATTTTTGATGTACTGACGCATGACTCCCCGGTTGGCTGGAAAGGAGAACGCACCCGCCTGTTTTTGTCAGATATAGGCTATGAAAAAGCTCTGGACAGTCAGGCAAATGGGCAGATCAAGATTCTCAGCCATGCAAAGGTCAGAAATGGAGATTTGTTTTATGACCACAAAGAACAGATACGATAGGAGGAATCCGATATGAATGAGGAAAAGAAAGTACCCTTTAAGTGGGAATATGGGGAAGAAACCATATCGCTGCAACTTGGAATGTATGCGAATAATCAGCGGCTTTATATCGGCATGATTACCCATACAGAAGATGGAGCTGAGGCGTTTGCAGATATGACGGTGAACCTACCAGGATATTCCCTGGACCCCGGAGAGGCGTTTATTTCCGGTGACATCAGCAAGGATTTGCTACGATTCATCAAAGAGAACAAATTGGGGAAGGTGCTTCCCTATCAGGTTCAGTCCGGTTATGGAAAATATTCTGCTGTTGCCTTTGATCTGGAGAAGCTGAAGGCATTTGACCCCAAAGGTGTGGCAGAGTTCCGGAAAGAGTGGAATCTGCCGGATAAGAAGCCGGTAAAGAAAAGGAGCCGCGGGATGGAGCGATGAAAAAATACCTCCTCCGGCGGCTGGTGGTCCCGCCTTAGAAAGAAATGCACCACCCCTGCACATTTTGTGGAAAGGAGGCGATGAAAATGCAGGAAGAAGTGGAAAATAGGACTTTGACGCTGGTTGTCAGTGGAACAAAGTTTACCGGCAGAATGTTTAAGGCTGCCATAAGCAAGTACATGGCACATCGAAAGGAAAAGAAGCTGGAAAAACAGAGAAGCCGTGATGCGCCGGTTGTTCCGCATGGAAAACAGACTGTGAAGCAGCTTGTCGGGCAGAATCAGGGAATATCCAACATTGAGATCACAGACCCCTCTATCAAGGAGTTTGAGAAAATCGCCCGGAAATATGGTGTGGATTATGCGGTGAAAAAGGACCGCAGCAGTTCTCCGCCAAAGTACCTGATTTTTTTCAAAGGCCGTGATGCAGATGCTCTGACAGCAGCTTTTACAGAGTACACCAACAAAAAGGTCAAAAAGGCAACGAAAACAGAGCGCCCGTCCGTACTGGCAAAACTTAACCAGTTCAAAGAGATGGTTAAAAATGCTGTGGTGGATCGCACCAAGCGAAAGGAGCTGGAACGATGAAAAAGACATTGGACATCAAAAAGCTCATTTTGCTGAATATGCCGTATATCCTGCTGGGGCTGTTTGCTACCAATTTTGGAGAGGCATGGCGAATGGCACAAGGGGCGGATGCTTCAGAAAAGTTTCTTTCGCTGGTTGCGGTTCTGCCTGGGGCGTTGCAAAGTTTCTGGCCAAGCCTGCATCCATTGGACTTGTTGGTAGGGCTGTGCTGCGGTGTTGGTCTGAGGCTGGCGGTGTATCTTAAAAGCAAGAACGCCAAGAAATATCGACATGGTTTGGAATATGGTTCGGCCCGCTGGGGAACCCGTGAGGATATTGCACCTTACGTTGATCCTGTATTTCAGAACAATGTGATTCTGACGAAAACGGAGAGCCTGACCATGAACAGCCGCCCCAAGGACCCCAAGACTGCCAGAAACAAAAATGTACTGGTGATTGGCGGCTCCGGTTCCGGTAAGACCCGATTCTGGCTGAAACCCAACCTGATGCAGATGCACAGCTCCTATGTTGTGACGGACCCGAAGGGAACCATTTTGGTGGAGTGCGGAAAAATGCTCCAAAGGGGCGCACCCAAGCCGGGGAAGGACGGAAAGCCCATGAAGGATAAGCACGGCAAGGTCATTTATGAGCCGTACCGAATCAAGGTCCTAAATACAATCAACTTCAAGAAGTCCATGCACTATAACCCTTTCGCCTATATCCATAGCGAAAAGGACATCTTGAAGCTGGTAACAACGCTGATCGCCAATACCAAAGGCGAAGGCAAGGCCGGAGACGATTTCTGGGTAAGTGCGACTCGTTCGCAGACGGTAAAAAGTCTGCGCACGAGCAACGGTTTTCCGTTGTTCGGAGAACTGGTAGTTTGATAGGTGGAATGACGGGGTAACGCCCTGAAACGCCTACCCTTGATGGGCGTGCATTAGCTGTAATGGCTGGTGTACGAAGCCCCATGACAAAGGCTGAGAGTAACCGTAACCACTGCCTAAAGTGGTCGAAAGCGGTCTGGAGGCAGACTGTGTTACCTATAAGCCGAGAGTCTATAAGATACCTATGGTTAGAATGTTCG
>NZ_GL870818.1:0-8509 GCF_000190355.1 Clostridium sp. D5
TGAATTTTATCATAGTAGGAAAGTCCCATTTTTTCTTTCTGGTAAAATCCCTGCCTGGATGAACCGTGAAATCCGATAAATTCAAAGACATTTCGTCAATTAGGTTCCATAATGTAGCTTTTACTTCTTCTGAAAATTGCATAAGTGATAACCTCCTAAAATTTTATATTATTAAAAGGCTACGCCACATTTTTTGAGCGTCTTGTCAAGTGTTTTTTGCATAAAAATAGGCAAATATGCAATTAACATATTTGCCTCAAATATACCGTTTTTCTTATCTTAATGACATTGGTTCTCTTTCTGTACCGGCATCTTCAGGAGAAATATCTTGGAGGTAAGTCAGAAGATGTGCCAGCCCTCGGCCGGCTTCTATCAAGGAAAATCCGGCATCGGAGATACAAAACACTTTTTTTCTTCTGTCATAAACAATCTGACTCAGCTGGCAAAGTCTGTGCCGGGTATCGTTCAGATCCGGCTTATCAGGTGTTTCCTTAAGCTGCCAGGAAATATGCCGGGAGATGTCATCAATTATTTTACTGAGTACATCCTGTGCGGTTTCTTCGATACGTTTTCTTCCCATGACCCACTGATACAGAATAATTGACAGTGCACCCACCAGCATGCCCAGGAGTCTCTTGGGAAGCTGAGAAGGTTCCGCCGGGGAGATGAACACCAGGAACAGATAGGAAAGAATATAGGGAAAGTACATATTAGTGGTATATTCGTAAGTAAAAGCATACAAAATTATAAATAATGTGATAAAATTAACGATGAGTGACAGCGGCATGGGAAGAAACACAACCCAGCATGCCGCCAGCGCCATCCAGACCAGTACAACAGACTGGATGAACAGATGTCTTACCGGGGCTGCGGTCAGATCCCAAACCATGGACGATGACATTATAATGGCAAAACTTACACCGACAATGGAATTCTCAGGGCCGAAAAAATGCTGAAAGATATTTACGTAGGCAATGATGAATATAAAACTCAGTGTACTGAAACGAAACTTATCTTTTAAGGTTTTAATAAAATTCTGTATGTAATTTTGCATAATCAGTGACATCTCCTTATGATTTGGGTGTGGAATGGATAACAATTGATTTAAGAAATTTGATTTGTGATGGTACAATTAAGATTAAACAATGATGATAGTCATATTTTATTTACTAATTTAAGATCATAACACTATTAAATTCATTTGTCAATGGAGAGGTAAAATGATAAAAGAAAAATATTCTGAACAATTTGTAAAAAATCTGCTTCTGGTTATGCCGGACTGGCATTCGAAGCTGGTACGTCCGTTTAAAGAAACTCTGCATGGGGAGATGAGCCTGGAGACTTACTATTGCATGGAAACACTCAGGAAATGCGAAACATTGACGATGACGGAACTGGCACAGCAGCTGAAAGTTCCGAAGCAGCAGGCAACAAAGCTGGTGGATGCGCTGTATAAGCACGGGTTTATTGAACGATTGAACAAAGAAAATGACAGGAGAATGATCTGGCTGCGGCTCACCCCGAAGGCCGCTGCATATCTGGATGAATACTACCTGAAAAATAAAGACTTTCTTCGGTCTCTGGAAGAAAAGCTGAGTGAAGAAGAACTGCAGAAACTGAATGAGGCCGTCCGGTTACTGGGTGAGATTCTCCCGAGATTGGATTAGCAAAAAAAAGATGATTTATGAAAATTATGAAAGTAATTGGAGATGACATATGATATAATCAGAAAAGGCTAGAACATCAAAGATAAAGGAGTTCTTAGATATGAAGATATTATCGGGGAGAACAATAAAAAAGGGATTTCTGCTGGTGCTGGCAGCAGCTGTATTGCTTTTTTCATCTGGGACTGTACTTGCAGAAGAGCAGACCGAATATCGTGTTCTGCGTGTTGGAGTCTCCGAGGTGGACGGATTTACGGAGATGGATGCAGACGGTAACAGACATGGGATTGTGATCGATTATCTGAATGAAATTGCTAAATATACAGGCTGGAAGTATGAATATATAGATACCGCCGGGGATAACCTGATAAAAGAGTTCATGGCCGGTCAATATGATCTAATAGGCGGCACCTATTATCTGGAAGGAATGGAAGAATATTTTGGTTATCCGGATTACAATACCGGTTACAGCAAATCAGTTTTGATGGCCCAGAAAGAGGATGAGGGTATCAAGGCGTTTGACTGGAAGAGCATGTCTGGCAAGAGGATAGGCGTTTATAAGAATGCGGCAGAGAATATCCGCCGTCTCAAGGTATTTATGGACAGCAACAATATAAAGTGTGAAATTGTTGAATATACCCGGGAGCAGCAGGTTAATGGAAATCTCTATACTTATCTGGAAGATGGCGAAGTGGACATGCTGCTTGGAAACAGCGCGGATGATACCGGAAAGTTCCGTGTGGTGGCAAAGTTTGACTCTCAGCCGCATTATATTGTTACTACCGGAGATAACCAGGAAGTACTGGATGGACTGAACATGGCTATGGAAAAAATAATGGATTCCAATCCAAATTTTGCGGAGGAGCGCTACGAGGCCAATTTTCCCGATTCAGGAATAGCAAGTATTTATTTGAATCAGTCTGAACGTGAGTACATCAGCCAGAAGAAGACCGTAAAAGTTGCCGTGCAGAAAAGATGGCATCCGCTGTATTGCAAAGAAGAAGATGATGGGCAGCATGATGGGATGATTCCGGATGTACTGAAAAGAGTAGAAGAATTCTGCGGACTCCAGTTTGAGTTTGTTCACACGAATAATTACAGTGAAGCACTGGAGATGCTGTATCAGGGCAAAGCCGATATGATCGGCTCTTTTCTTGGGACGGATAATGAAGGAGCGCAGATGGAACTGGCGGTAACCAAACCGTATGCGATCCTGAATGATATTATAGCGCGCAACAAGTCGGTGACCTTCCCATCGGAAGGGCTGACCGGCGCAGTGATAAAAGGGCGCAGGATGCCCGCCAGTATCAATGTATCGGAGGTCAAGTACTACAGCACAGTGACCGATGCCCTGCGCGCAGTAAACAGCGGCAAGGTGGATTTCTTTTATGGGCTTTCTTCAAGAATCGAACTGGAAATACAGGCCAATCACTTCACAAATGTAGTTCCCAATACTGTTATGAATGAAAGAAATGAAATGAGCTTTGCCATGATGAGTCCGGTAGAGGGAGAGCTGCTGACAATTATGAATAAGGCAATCAACAGCCTGACCAGTGATGAAAAGGCGGCTATAGAGGACCAGAATATGATATCTGTGGGAACGGGGCATCTTTCAGCTATCGAGATGATCTATGCAAATCCCCTGATGTTTGTGGCTATATTGGCATTAGTATTCCTGCTGATTGTTATTTTTGTACTGATTATGGCACGCTATCGCATCCATGCGGCAAAGATACAGGCAAATCTGGAGAGGGCGGAGGCAGAGAACCGTGCAAAAGGAGAGTTCTTGTCCAGGATGAGTCATGAGATAAGAACACCAATGAATGCCATTGTCGGTATCAGTGACCTGACCTGCATGATGGATAAAGTACCGGAAAATGTGAGAGGGAATCTCTCCAAGATACGTTCATCGTCACGTTATCTTCTGAGCCTGATCAGTGATATACTTGATATGAGCAGAATTGAAAGCGGTATGATGACCGTGGCGAGTGAGCCGTTTTCTATAGAGCAGATACTGGATGAACTGGAAAGTATGATGACCGGGGAAGCAAAAAGACGGGAATTGGACTTCTACATGAAGACAGAGATTAAAGACGATGTGCTTCTCGGAGATGCTGTACGTTTGAAACAGGTGCTTGCAAACCTGTTATCCAATGCCTTTAAGTTCACCCCGGCGGGCGGCCGGGTCAGAGTATGTGTAACACAGACCCAGAGCTCAGAAGAGAAGGCCGTTTACAGATTCCAGGTAGTTGATAATGGCGTGGGTATTTCTGAAGAAAATCAGAGACGTATATTCGAGGCATTTGAACAGGTGGGGAACAATTATTCTAAAAGCCAGGGAACCGGCCTGGGGCTTGCAATCAGCAGGACGATCGTGGATCTGATGGGAGGAGAACTGAAGCTGGCAAGTGAAGAGGGGAAAGGCAGTGAGTTCTACTTTACCGCAGAATTTCCAATTGGAGTTCTGGAGAAAAAGCAGGAGAAGGTGGAAATAGATCAGTTCCTGGATCAAATGAATATTATTCTTGCAGAGGACAATGATCTGAATGCAGAGATCGCCGAAGAACTTCTCAAGATGCAGGGTGCGTCAGTGAAAAGAGCGGAAAACGGAGAAGAAGCGATCAATATATTTAAAGAAAGCAGACCGGGTGAATTCCAGGCAATTCTGATGGATATTCAGATGCCGGTCATGGACGGACTGGAGTCCTGCCGGGCAATCCGCAATCTGGATCGGCCGGACGCATCTGGGGTTCCAATCATAGCAATGACTGCGAACACGTTTAAAGAAGATGCTGATGCAGCCATCGAAGCCGGGATGAACGGCTTTGTGACCAAACCTGTGGATGTGGATTATCTCTATCAGGTTTTGGCGAGTCTGATAAAATAATAAGATAATGAACGGCCGGCCAGGGGCGGGGACGAATGGGCTTATGCCCGTCCCTGAACCTGGCCGGCCGTTTTTACTGTATATCAGCCAGAATGGCGTACCCGCCCTCTTCCAGGCAGGTATCGTACATCGCAAGTACATTCTCAACCGGAGTCTCTTCCAGAAGGTAATCGTGGCTTGGAGAGAGGATGTATCCACCCCCGGGTTTCATACATCGGACTGTATCACGTGTAGCCCGGACTGTGTCTTCTACATTTCCGTTTATCAGGATATCGATAGAATCTATGCATCCATTCAGGATCAGTCTTCCTCCAAAGTGTTCTTTCAGATAAGCCGGCTGCATTTCACGTGTAATTGGCTGCAGACTCTGGACGGCGGAGATCCCATTCTCAATCAGAGCAGGCATCAGCTGGGTATAGCTGCCGCAGCAGTGCATCATAGTGGGAAGCCCGTATTCTTTTCCAAGATCTGTCAGACGCTTCAGGTAAGGGCAGATAAACTCGCGGAATAAACCTTCTCCGATAAGAGGTCCGGTCTGGCTGCCCAGATCGTTTCCGATAAAGAAGATATCGATTGCCCCGCGGGCCGCTTCGAAGACTCGTTTGGATAATTCATAATAGAAGTCTGTGACATGGGAGAGAACAGCATGTACAATGTCAGGATCCTCATACATAAGTATCATCATGTTTTCCATGCCAAGCAGATCAATGGCATCGTGAAAAATGGGGCACCATTCCCCGCCCAGAATGGCGTATTGATTGTCCCATGCCAGTGCATCTTCCCGGATATGTGAGACATCATACCAGTCTGGAGAAGGCCATGAGTAGGCATGTATTTCTTCCACAGAGGCACCGGCAAGGGGGTGCAGCGCTGCCTGCCCATAGCCGATTCCCTCCCTCTCGATGCCGAATATGGATACCGTTTTTCCGTCGCCTGAATCATAGTCCGGGTTGAATCTGTCCGGTCCGGTATATCGTGAGTAGACACGCCGGAAATCATCATGAAAACGAAGGAAAACATCCTCGTCACTTTTTACATTTAGAAAGCTGCGTGCCTTTGCCATAAAATCAGGGGATGCCCCGCACCACATTGGGACCCGGTCCGGAATTTGATGGGCAAATACAGCCATTACGCGCTCTTTTGAAGTCATACAGTTTCCTCCTATTTTGCTTTTTCTTTTATTTTATATGGGGGTGGCGGGAATGACAATGCACCAGATTCCTTAAAAATAGTATAGAAATCGCTTTTTCAGTGCCCTGAGTAAAGAGTTTGGTTCACAGTGAAGTACGGCATGCAGCAAGGTAGTTCATATATATGTGTTTCCAATTCTTTACGTGCAAAAGGTAGTATTTATAACTATATAAAACGGTTGACATTACTGTGATACACGAGTAAGATAAAAATATAAATGCAACAGAAAAGAGGGAGAGAATTGTGGGAAATTATGTATTAAGCTGTTGCTCTACTGCGGATTTGTCGCCGGAGCATTTCAGAAAACGGGATATTTCATATATCTGTTTTCATTATTACTTAGATGGTACAGAATATCAGGATGATTTGGGGCAGAGCATGCCCTTCAAAGAGTTCTATGCCAGGATGAAAGAGGGTGCGGACACCAAGACTTCACAGGTAAATGCCGGAGAATTTATGGATTATTTCCGGAGTATACTGATCCAGGGCAAGGATATCCTGCACGTGTGTCTGTCTTCCGGGCTTTCTGGAGTAATCAATTCTGCCGAGACGGCAAAAGAAGCACTGCTGGAGGAATACCCGGACAGGAAGATTTTTATTGTGGATTCGCTGGGTGCTTCTTCCGGCTACGGCCTGCTCATGGACCGCCTGGCCGACCTGCGGGACGAGGGAAGGAGCCTCGAGGAGATATACCACTGGGCAGAGGATCACAGACTGGATCTGCACCACTGGTTTTTCTCAACAGATCTGACCTTTTATGTAAAGGGAGGACGTATTTCCAAGGTATCGGGATGGTTTGGAACTGCACTTGAGATCTGTCCGCTGCTAAACATGGACAATAGCGGGCATCTGATCCCCCGTTTTAAAATCAGGGGTAAGAAAAAGGTAATCCGGGAGATCGTTAAAAAAATGGAACTGTTTGCAGAGGACAGGCTGGATTACTCAGAAAAGTGCTTTATCTCCCATTCAGACTGCTACGATGATGCCAAAAAAGTAGCGGATATGATAGAGGAGCGTTTTCCAAAGCTGAACGGAAAAGTTGTGATCAATAGTGTTGGGACAACAATCGGCAGCCATACCGGCCCGGGAACAGTCGCACTGTTCTTCTGGGGTGATACAAGAAAAGACTGACCGAAAACAGAATACCAGTTACGCAGAAGCATACAGAGCGCCCGGTGCCGATATAGCATCCGGGCGCTCTGCGCGTGCATAAAATCAGGATGCCCCGCCCATAATAACTGGTAATATCAGTTAGAAATGGGAGAAATTGAAATGAAAACATTTGAAGAGCTTTACCGGGAGATTATGAAACGGAAAATATCATTAAAGGCGCCTCTGCCACCGGAGTACCATCCCTATCACCTGGACTGTCTGCTCAACCCTCAGAACCATGCCCCTGTAGTGTTTAATGAACCATGTGAAGAGTGTGAATATGAGCGTGCATGCCAGAACAGCTGCATCTTTGACGCAATTGAAGCTGGGGAGGACGGTAAACTATTTATCAACCCGGATCTGTGCATCGGCTGTGAGGCATGTATTGAAGCATGTAAAACGGATAAAATCACAGCGGGCAGGGATGTGCTGCCGGCAATGAAAGCAGTAAGAGAGGCAAAAGGCCCGGTATATATGATGGTTGCCCCCGCATTTTTAGGGCAGTTTTCAGAAAAGGTGACGCCGGGAAAGCTGCGGACCGCATTTCAGGCACTGGGCTTTACCGGTATGGTGGAGGTTGCACTCTTTGCAGACATCCTGACCCTGAAAGAAGCGCTGGAGTTTGACAAACATGTCAGGGAAGCGGGAGATTACCAGCTCACAAGCTGCTGCTGTCCCATCTGGATATCTATGATCCGCAAAATGTACCATGAACTGATGCCACATGTCCCAGGAGCAGTCTCTCCCATGGTTGCCTGCGGCCGGATGATCAAACGCCTTCACCCGGATGCCGTCACCGTATTTGCCGGCCCCTGCCTGGCCAAAAAAAGCGAAGCAAAAGAGCCCGATCTGGTCGGTGCAGTAGACTACGTACTAACATTCCAGGAAGTGCAGGACATCTTCGATGCCGCCGATATCCGCCCGGAAGAGCTGGCAGACAAAGAAAAAGAGCATTCTTCAAGAGCGGGCCGCATATACGCAAGAACCGGCGGAGTCAGCCAGGCCGTACAGGAAACCGAAAAACAGCTGAGGCCTGATCGTAAAATAAAAGTCAAAGCAGAACAGGCCGACGGAATCCCGGCCTGCCGGGAACTCATCAAAAAGATACAGAACGGAGAAACAGACGCCAACTTTTTTGAAGGCATGGGCTGCGTAGGCGGCTGTGTGGGCGGCCCCAAAGCAGTACTGGACAGACAGGAAGGCCGCATCCATGTAGATGCATACGGAGACAAGGCCCCATTTGCGACTCCTCTGGAGAACCCCTACGTAATGAAAATGCTGGAAGAATCGGGATTTGACACAATAGAGGATTTCATAGAAAAAAGCGATCTCTTAGTAAGAAACTTCTCCAAGATATAGCTCACGAGCTTCAGCCTCGTGAGCGTAAGAATGTAGAAAGAGAAAACTACACAACTTACCAGATTCAACAGTTCCGCGCAGCCTTTACACATCCGCTGCCCCCGCCTGGAATTTCCCCATAGAGAACATGGTCTTACCTGCCGGTGGATGAACCCAGCCTGCGGTGGAACGGGACGGGGGGAGACACCAGCATATATCTGTATGGAATGCATAAAGTGAGCTTAGCAGCAGTTAGAGGAAACACACAAAATCAGCC
>NZ_GL870818.1:8915-22848 GCF_000190355.1 Clostridium sp. D5
AAAACTACACAACTTACCAGATTCAACAGTTCCGCGCAGCCTTTACACATCCGCTGCCCCCGCCTGGAATTTCCCCATAGAGAACATGGTCTTACCTGCCGGTGGATGAACCCAGCCTGCGGTGGAACGGGACGGGGGGAGACACCAGCATATATCTGTATGGAATGCATAAAGTGAGCTTAGCAGCAGTTAGAGGAAACACACAAAATCAGCCGGAGAAAAGTTAATCACCAAATTAACTTTTCTGTACGCCTGAGCCGTCTACTCATCAGAGTAGGCGGTGAATGCGTACAGTGCCGGATGATTTTGTGTGTTTCCTCTTACTGCTGCTTAGCGCAACGGCCGCACTCCATACAGATATATGCTGGTGTCTTCCCCCGTCCCGTTCCACCGCAGACGCCCCCCCTCCCCCGTTCAAAAAACCGAATTATGTTCCCTATAAAAAACAAGTATTGACATAAAATTTTTATTCAATTATGCTTTCCATAAAGCAGTCGGCGGCTTTCAAAATCAATATGAAGGAGAGCTGAATATGTACCATGCAAGATTTAAAGGAACGCATTATGAAATTGGATTTCGTTGGGGAAATCTGTTGTACAGTAAGGGAAAGCATCTGATGGACACAGTACCGTTTTCAGTAGAAGGAGAGCGAGAACGGTTCAGCCAGAAATGTATTCCCTTTTATAAAGAGTATTATCCGGAGATTCTGGAAGAAATCAGGGGAATTGCGGACGGACAGAAAATGAAAGTGGAAAAGCTGGAGGCAGTTCTGATGAGCATGTACTGTATCATGCCGGAGCAAAAATGCTCCTGTCTGGTATTTCAGGGCATTAGGCCGGATGAACGCGGGGAGTCTGCTGCAGATACAGCAGTTTTCAGAAAGAAAAAGGCATCAGGATGTATTCTGGCCAGGAACAGCGATTTTTTAACGGAGATTGAAAAATTGTATATGAACTGTATTTATAAGCTGCAGAACGGGGCGTATTCATTTCAGGGGAATACAACTGCGTTTGTGGAGATGGAGGACGGTATCAATGAATATGGTTTCGCGGTGGGGTTGACTTCTGTGTATCCGAAGGTTCTAAAGCCGGGGATCAATGCAGGGATGCTGCTGCGCTACGGCCTGGAAAAATGCAGGACAGTGCCGGAGTTTGTTGAGGCACTGGGGCGGCTGCCCATTGCATCCAGCCAGACATTTACCGCAGCGGACCGGTTGGGAAACGCGGCCCTCATTGAGTGCAACTGTGAGGCATTAGAGGTGCGGTATATATCGGAAGATTATCCGGAAGTCTGTGCGGTAAATTCATTTCATCTGGAGCAGATGAAGGAGTACCGCGTTAAAGATATTGATGACTGGATGGCGGAGGAGCGATACAGCACGATTGAGGATGCACTGTCAAAGAACAGGGAAAGGAGCCGTGAATTTGCGGAAGAAGTACTTTCGGGAAAGCATGGCTTTCTGTGTCAGTATGACAGGGATACAGGAAAAGACACGGTATGGTCGGTGATCTATGATCTGATGGAACCGGCAGTATACCGGTGTGAAGGCAATCCGTCCAGAAAAAGATTCAAAAGGGATGAGCGCTTCCAGTTCAGGGATGCCGGGACAACGGATTAAGTGTCATACTATTTTTACTGGGGCAGGAGCAGGTTTGTCAGCCTTCTGGAGGCTGACGCGGAGTGGAAAAGACACAGTTGCCTGCAGCGTGGGGATTTGGCATGGCAATGATTTTTTGACGAATTTGAAAGAAAGGCTTGACTCTCACACTATGGTATATTCTATGGTATAAATGAGCTCAGAAAAACACATATGTGAAAGGTGGTACCAATGTTAAAAATAGGAGATTTTTCAAAATTGTCAAGAATCAGTATCCGCATGCTGCGCCATTATGATGAGATCGGCCTGCTGAAACCGGAGGTCGTGGATGACCTTTCCGGCTACCGCTATTATGGTGTCTCTCAGCTGCCGCTGGCAGAAAGAATCCAGGTCCTGAAGAACATGGGATTTGGCCTTACGGTCATCCGGGAGATCCTGGAGAAATATGATAATTCCCAGGCCATAGAAGAATTCCTGCTTGTAAAACGCAGGGAACTGGAGGAGCAGGAGAGACTGACAAAAGAACGGTTACAGCTTCTTGACAACACGATCAGATGGTTGAGAAAGGACGGTAATCTAATGAATTATGAAGTAACGTTAAAGATGCTCCCCGAGAGAAATGTAGCAAGTGTGCGTCAGGTAATCCCTGCATATGACGCAGAAGGAATGTTGTGGCAGATTTTAAATGAGGAAATTGCCCCCCAGTATGTAAAGCAGGCTGTGCCGTGTTACGGACTCGCAATTTTTCACGATGAGGGATACAAAGAAGGCGATGTGGATGTCGAGATACAGGCCTGCGTGGAGGGATCTTATAAAGATACGGAACATGTAAAGTTCAAGACGGTGGCGCCGATACAGATAGCATCCGCAACATACAATGGAAGCTACGGGCAGATTACAAAGGTAAATGAATGTGTTGCCAACTGGATTCAGGAAAATGGCTATGAATTCGACGGTCCGTCATTCTGTATTTACCATGTAAGCCCATACGAGGCAAAAAGCCAGGATGATTTGGTGACTGAAGTCTGCTATCCCGTGAAAAAGAAATAAAGACGACACACAGATGTCCTGGTTTCTGTGATATGATAGATACAAAATCAGATTGACGGAGGAAATATCATGGGATGGATTGAAGCATACACGAGAGAGGACAAACCGGAGTTCAAAGACATCAGCGCCTATGTAGACTGTCCGTTCTGGGACGGGCTGTGTGAATTTATCGAGGAAACCTATTCCATAAGACCGGCTGTAGAATACAGCAGATGTTCCGGAGCGCCGGGATGGAATGTAAAATATAAAAAAAGCAGCAGGGCGTTGTGCACGCTGTATCCGAATAAGGGGTATTTTACCTGCCTGGTATCGATCGGCAGAAAAGAGGCACCGGAGACTGAACTGATGCTGGGGTCTTTCAGCAAGTATCTGCAGGAACTTTATAAGAAAACAAATGTATTCAATGGTTCCAGGTGGCTGATGATTGATGTGACCTCGGAAATAATTTATGAGGAAGTAAAAGAGCTGCTCTGTATCAGAATCCATCCTCCAAAGAAAAAAGGAGCGGCCGGCAGCCCTGAGGAAATTGATTAGAAACAGATATAATAGTGTTCATAAAAGGTCATTTTCTTGTATACATACAGGAAAATGACCTTTTGTGTTAGAATGATTCTGCAGGCATATGATTTCGCGGAATCAATTTTGCGATGTCCAGGCCATATTCTCCTGGAAACTTCAGGCCTGCTTCTCGGAAGGGGTATAAGCAACCAGTATAATATCCTGATTCGTTTTATCCTTCAGGGTTTTCTGAAGCTGGTCAATCTCATGGACGCATTGGCCGGATATGTCGGCAATCTGATAGTTGTTCTCCATTTGGGCACCTCCTTATAACAAAACTTCTGATCTCTATTATTATGGGTAAAATGACGTCAGGTTATGCGGAAAGCCATTCACAGCAGGCGTAAGTTTTGAGGGGAAAAACATTTTTCGGTTTTTTTTAATATCCTGAAACTTTTCAATATACTTTTTTATCTAATTAGTATCAATCGATTGTAAAATAAAATATCTGTATTAAAATACGATTCAGACCAGCAGGCGAATGGGAAATTACATGTGCGGCTGAGCATGGGCTCAGGGGAACAGTGAAGGATCAGACACATGCTGGCAGACCAAGGGGAGTGTGAAGTTGAAAAATCTGGTGAAACGGGCACAGGCCGGTGATAAGGAAGCTTTTATAACACTGATGGAAGAGCACAAGCAGGCTTTATATAAAATTGCGGTCAGTATGCTCAAAAATGATGCGGATGCGGCTGATGCCATGCAGGACACGGTTCTCAGCAGCTACGAAAATCTGCAGGGACTGCGTCAGCCTGAATTTTTTAAGACATGGCTAACAAGGATACTGATTAATCACTGTAACCGCATATTAAAGGAGCGTGGAAAAATGGTACCGATTTATGAACATCCGGAACTGGAGGAGATGCAGGTAGATACCTCCGGCAGAGAATTTCTGGGGCTTTTGAATCAACTGGAGGAACAGTACCGCATTGTACTGCTGCTTTATTATGTAGAAGGCTTCAGCATTAGGGAGATAGGCTCCATACTGGAGATGAATGAGAACACCGTAAAAACAAGATTATCGCGGGGGCGAAACTGTTTCAAAAAAATATATCTGAAGGAACACTCGTCATCAGCTTATGGAATGGAGGTGCAGGGATGAACAGACAGGAAAATGATATGGAACTGAAAGAAGCATTACAGAATGATATAGAAATACCGGATATCGTAAATAACCGGATGGAAGATATGTATGAGAAGATCCGCAGCGGTGAGGTGCATATGAAGCGCATTGGAGGCGGAGGCAGCAGGAAACGTATGAACAGAGGGCTGGGAATTGCCGCAGCCGCAGCATGCCTTGTGATTGTACTGTCGGGTGTATTTTATGCAAACCCGGCACTTGCAAAAGACATTCCGATACTGGGGGATGTATTCGGCCGTCTGCAGAAGATGCATGAGAGCAATCCCTATCCCGATAAAGACAAAACGGCATACAGCAATATTGAGAAGCATTCCAAACCGGTGGTAACAGAACCGGAAGAAGAGATTACAAACGTAGCGGAAGACCAGGGAATCACGATCAGTGTGACAGACGCATACTGCGATGGATTAGATTTATATTTCACTCTTTCCATACGAACAGAGGATGCAGAGCTGAACACGGCCGACAGGCTTGATTTGTTAACCTACGAGGAGGGGGATCCGGTGTCCTTCTGGTCCTGGGTTACAGTAGATGGAAAAGAAGCGTATACCACAACAACATTAACCGGAAATAAATCTGAGGATGGAGTCTTTGTCTCTCTTATGAGAATTCCCGTTTCTTATTTAGACGGCGGTGAATTCACCGAGGATACAGTGGTAGAAATAAACGCAGACGCTATCGGTGCCCACAGATCAGGAGAAGAGCAGGACTCAACGCTGGAGAACTTCGATAAAGTAGATTTCAGCAGACTCGGATTCAAAACCGTGAAAGGAAGCTGGGATCTGAAGTTCAAAGCAACCATGGATACTTCCCAGAACAGAGAAGCAGAGCCAAACGCAGAAAACAACGGATTCATCGTAAAGAAAGTAATACAGACTCCAAGCAATATGCACATTGAATACTACCTGCCGGAAGAATATGCAGTAAGAAACCCGGATGTTATCCTGACAGACACAAATGGAAACCGTATATACCAGGAATTTGGTTCCCGTACCGAGGAATCAGAAACCGGCGGCCAGATCCAGGAAATGGTATTTGACCATTCCGATGCAACTCAATTTATACTGCAGGTAATAGACAAAAATGCAGGACTAGACGAAAATGGAAATATGATAGTGCTGGCAGAGATTCCATTTGGAATGGAGTAGAAGAGGGGCGCGCCGTTGGCGGGGGAAAAAGAAAAGGAACCTTTGCAGGAGCATAGAATGTACCTGCAAAGGTTCCTTTTCTTTTTCACACGTCCCGATCTGAGTCCCTCTTTGCGCAGGCGTACTTCCTCCGTACCTTCCGCCCCCTTAGATTTCCACCTTCCAGAAGCCATGGAGGTTACAGTATGCGTATGCTGCCAGCGCCCTGTCCCCATCACACACTACAAATGTTGCAACAGGTTCGCTGTCCGGATCAAGATGGATTCTCTGTCCGCCTTTTTCAGTCTGCAGATAGATCCATTCGATACTGTGCTCCTCTGACATGGGATGAAAGATGCTTCCCACTTTAACCGTAATCGTGTTCCCATTTTGTTCTACTACCGGCATGTGTTTTTCGTGTGCGCCTTCGGATGTATTCGGCGTGAGTTTTTCCATCTGGGTTCCGCAGCAGGAAAAGCCTTCTTTGTTTCCGTTAATTTCCTCGATAATGATATGACAGTTGTCACAGGCATAAAAGATTGGTTCATGTTTTGACATTTTTGATTCCTCCGTTTGAATTAAACTTTTCAGGTTCTCCCTGAATGATAAAGCCCGCTCTAAAGTACGAGTGAGGGGGCAGCATAGACTCTGGCAGCAAACTCCTTGTTGAGTTCGTAAAGTCCTTTTGAGTCATTGCCGAACAGATTCATTTTGGCCAAGAGATCACTGGCGGCTTTTTCTTCCTCGCCCTGTTCCATGATGAACCATTCAAGCAGTTGTGTGGTGCGGAAATCCTTCTTTTTAAAGGCTGCCTCATAGATCCGGTTAAAGCGTACAGTTACCTGTTTTTCATGCTCATAAGCAATTTTCAGCGGCTGGGTGTGGCTGGTAAGCTTCAGATCCGGTTTGCGGATCTGTTCCAGAATGACTTTCTGGTCATTGTTATGAAGATACTGGATCAGCAGCATTGCATGATCAAGTTCCTCCTGTGCCTGGATGCGAAACCAGTTCTCAAAACCGTCCAGATCGGCTTCCGCGTAATAATTTGCAAAACCAAGATAAAGATAAGAAGAAAAGAATTCAAAATTAATCTGTCCGTTAATCAACTGCAGTATTTGTTTGTCCATACGTGCCTCCTTAAATAGATTCTCAGAATAGTATTTTCATGTTTGGTAAAAATATACGGATCCTGTTATGAGAAGGTCTTTTCATCGGACTAACCCATAAATAAAAAAAGACAGCTGATTTTCTCAGCCATCCTTTAATCTTTATCATCCTTTCTTCTTAAAAATTCAACAAAGGCAAACAAAATAGAAATTACACTCAAAACCGAAACAACAAGTTCAGCCATATTATTAGCATAATCTGACTGCGCCGGAATAACGATACCCAGAACAAGAAAATAGCTGCACCAGATCAATCCCTCTCCCAAAACAGTTCCGTCCCGTCTCACGCCAGGCGTCCCCCAAAAAAAATCCCCCTCTCAATCTTCGTTAAAAAATAGTTGTATTAAATGACTGGACAGGATAAAATAGAAGTAATTCAGGAGTTCTGTAAAAACAGCAGTATAAGAAGACCTGGAAGAATAATAGACAATTCTGAATAAGTAGGAGAGGTGTTTAATGAACATGGAAGCAAAAGAAATCATTGCAGCGGGAAAAACCGCTCTGGGAATTGAATTTGGCTCTACAAGAATTAAAGCCGTACTGGTGGACGAGGCCGGAAAGGTCCTTGCTTCAGGAAGCCATGACTGGGAGAATCAGTATGTAAATAACATCTGGACATACAGTCTGGATGCCGTATGGAAGGGACTGCAGGACTGCTACCAGGATCTGGCTGGAAATGTAAAGAATACATATGGCCTGGCGCTGGAGACGATCGGTGTCATTGGATTCAGCGGTATGATGCACGGCTACCTTCCTTTTAATAAGGACGGAGAGCTGCTGACAGCCTTCCGTACATGGAGAAACAACATCACAGGACAGGCATCCCAAAAGCTGACAGAGGTATTTCAGTACAATATTCCTCAAAGATGGAGCATCGCGCATTTGTATCAGGCAATTCTGAACGGGGAAGAGCATGTGAAAGATATTGATTTCTTTACAACGCTGGCCGGATACGTACATTGGCAGCTGACAGGTAAAAAGGTACTTGGTATCGGCGAAGCTTCCGGAATGTTCCCGATCGATGTAGAGAAGAAGGATTTCAACCAGCGCATGGAAGGACAGTTTGACGAACTTGTAAAAGAGTGTGGATATCCATGGAAACTGCAGGAACTGCTTCCTGAAGTACTGGTTGCAGGTGAAGATGCAGGCGTGCTCAGTGAAGAGGGGGCAAGAATGCTGGATGTGACAGGCACCTTGAAAGCCGGAATACCGGTGTGTCCGCCGGAGAGTGACGGTGGTACAGGCATGGCAGCAACGAACAGTGTTGCAAAGCGTACGGCCAATGTATCAGCAGGCACCTCTGTATTCGCTATGGTCGTTCTGGAAAGAGAACTCTCCAAAGTATATCCGGAGATCGATCTGGTGACAACACCGGCTGGGGATCTGGTAGCGATGGTTCATTCCAATAACTGCACATCCGATCTGAATGCATGGGTGAATCTGTTTAAAGAATTTTCAGAGGCTATGGGCATGGAAGTGGATATGAACAAGCTGTTCGGAACTCTGTATAACAAAGCGCTGGAAGGCGATGCGGACTGCGGCGGACTGCTTTCCTACTGCTATTTCTCAGGCGAGCACATAACCGGGTTTGAGAAGGGCTGCCCGATGTTCGTGAGAACACCGGAGAGTAAGTTTACTCTGGCAAACTTTATGCGTTCCCATCTGTTTACGTGTCTGGGCGCGCTGAAACTGGGTATGGACATCCTGTACAACGATGGCGTGGAGCTTGATCAGATTCTGGGACACGGCGGACTCTTCAAAACAGCCGGTGTGGGACAGAGAATTATGGCAGCGGCTACGAAAGTACCGGTATCTGTTATGGAGACTGCAGGAGAGGGCGGTGCATGGGGCATTGCGCTGCTGGCTTCCTATATGAAGAACAAAGAAGAGGGCGAGACACTGGATGCTTACCTGGCACAGAAAATATTTGCAGACGAGAAGTCTGTTACACTCGAGCCGGATCCAAAAGATGTGGAAGGCTTTGAGAAGTTTATGGAGAGGTATGTGGCAGGTCTGCCGATCGAGCGGGCAGCTGTAGAGATATTGGATTAACTGCAGGCCTTATCAGGTGAAGAAACATGAATCGGGATTTTACGGAGGGCAGTATCAGAAAGTCTCTGATCTGGTTCGCCCTGCCTATGATGGCAGGTAATCTGCTTCAGCAGCTGTATAATATTGCGGATACTTTAATTGTAGGACAGTTTTTAGGAAAGGAGGCACTGGCGGCAGTCGGTGCTTCCTACACGTTGATGACATTTCTGACATCCATTCTCTTAGGTCTGTGTATGGGGAGCAGCGTGGAATTCTCCCTTTGTTTTGGAAAAAAGGACATGGACGGCCTGAAAAACGGTGTGTTCATGTCTTTTGTCCTGATCGGCGGAGTGACAGTCCTCGTGGTTGGGATTGTATTCGGAGGAATTGATCTGATCCTCAGGCTTATGCAGGTGCCAGGGGAGATTTACGGAATGATGCGGGAATACCTGTGGGTTATCTTCTGGGGAATACCAGCTACTTTTCTGTATAATTTTTTCGCCTCATGGCTCAGGGCACTGGGGAACTCCACGGTGCCGCTTATATTCCTGGGAGTCTCAGCGGTTCTGAATATAGGGCTGGACTTATATTTTGTGCTGGTATTAAAAATGGGTGTTGCAGGTGCCGCAGCGGCTACGGTCATTTCTCAGTACGTATCTGCGGCGGGAATCTGTCTGTATGTAGTGATGAGGTTCCGGGGAATGATGCCCGGCAGAATACATTTCAGGTGGAATGTGCCGGTTTTGAAGGAAATATTTCAACTGTCATTTTTGACCTGCATTCAGCAATCGGTCATGAATTTTGGAATTCTGATGGTGCAGGGGCTGGTGAACAGCTTTGGCACAATCGTGATGGCGGCTTTTTCTGCTGCGGTGAAGATCGATTCTTTTGCATACATGCCCGTTCAGGATTTTGGTAATGCATTTTCCACATTTGTGGCGCAGAATTACGGGGCCGGGAAGAAGGAGCGTATACGGGAAGGAATCAAAAGTGCTGTACTGCTTGTATGCATTTTCTGCCTGGTTATCTCTGCAGGCGTGTGGATTTTTGCAAAACCATTGCTCCTTCTGTTTATAAAACCACAGGAGACAGAGATACTCGCCGTGGGTATAAGCTACCTCAGAATCGAGGGAAGCTTTTATTGCCTGATCGGCTTCCTGTTTCTGTTCTATGGTTTTTACAGGGCAGTCAAGATGCCGGGCATGTCCGTGATCCTTACCGCAGCATCGCTGGGAAGCCGGGTGGTTCTGGCGTATGCCCTGTCTGCAGTCCCTCAGATCGGGGTGACAGGGATCTGGGCCGCAGTTCCTATTGGATGGCTGCTTGCGGACGGAATCGGTTATATTTATATGAAGAAAAAGTTTCTGAAAAAAAGGACCGCCTGATGAGGGCGGTCCGATATTTTGGAATACTTTCTAAACCAGCGTTATCTTATTTTGCCATAATGTGTCCACATACGCACTATTTTTATAGTGCCTTCATTTATAACATTATCGAAGGTTACGGGATCACCATATATCTGATATACAAGCCTGTGCGTAATATTGATCCTTAGGGAATAGAATCCCTGCAGATTCCCGACCAGTCCTTCATATGCAGGCGGAGACTGAAATGGATTTATACGAATTACTTCTATCTCTTTCCAATCTGCTTCGCCTATTAAGACCGCATTTTTCCCTTTATTGTTCGTTATAGTAATTGGCGCACAAGTAGTTTTTCATCTGAAATCAACTGATAGATATTCTCTCTTGCTTTTGTAACACTGATAGTCGTCATATAATCAACTCCTTCCTGATTACATTGTAACGTACGTCGATAAAAAATTTTTATACGACACCCGTTCTAGTTAAAGTATTCCGAGTATCTGCTGGGATTTGTGGAGGGCACGTCTGTATACCGCGTAGAGGACTCCCCAGATTATAAATATCAGCAGTACCAGGTATCCCAGGTTGCGCAGTTCGGAGGGGGTCACTCTCATATCGTTAAAGAAAGACATAAACAGTGCGTATATCCAGGCGATGGTACATCCCATCAGCGCAGGGTACTGGAAGATTTTTCGGAGCTGTTTTTTCAAGATGTTTCTGTTGTACACGGGACCAGCTCCGAGTTTTGTCAGGCTTTCGAACAGTGTTTTGTTGTCTGTTGCTACTGTGATGCTGCGCACATAGCTCATGATGGTGATGGTCGCCAGCATGATGATGAAGATGTACAGACAGAGCATGACGTAAACGGATACTTCCTGCATATGTTCCTGACGCATCTGGACGGTTATGCGGGGGGCGTATTTCCAGTCATATGGAGCACGTTCCATGTCACTTGAAAGCCCAATGCTTCCTGCATAGCCATAGGTCTCGCCGTTTTCCTGTGCCTTCCGGTCTTCCCAGGCATCATAATTTCCCATAAAATCAGACAGTTTGCTGGAGTGTCGTACGTATTCCATCTGCAGTGCTTGGGCAAAGTTATAGGAGTGTTCCGTGTCTTTTACATCGAAACATATGACCTTTTCCATGTACTGGCTGCCAAGGGAGGCAGCTGCAGCCTGATAATCCGCATCATTCAGAACATAGGCAAATGGACTGCTCATACTGTTCAGAGCATCGAATTCCACGGTGCCGCCAAAGGAAAGTTCAAGGTTTTTACCGGTATCCGGGTTGAAAGCGGAGTACAGTCCGTCTTTGAATTCCCACAGCGTTTCTTTGTAGTCCTTATTTGTAATCGTTTTATACGTATTTGGCTCAACGGAGATGTCCTGTCCGCTGATCTCCTCATAGATGCTCTCCGGGAAGAACAGTGCCAGTTTGCCTTCTTTGGCATCCAGAGTAACGTACTCACTGTCAATCAGGTCTCTGTAACGGTAGGAGATCACCAGATTTGCAGCATCGGTTTCCGTGTACGAAGCGAGGGTTATGTCATAATCATCGGCAAGATTCTCAATGTCTTCTTTTGTAATCTGTTCTTCTTCTGCCGGAAAATGGAATGAATAGGCTTTTTCATTTTCCCCGATGGAAATTCCTTCAGTGTCACTGTACAACATCCCGAAAAAGGCAGCAAACAGGCAGCAGAACAGTAAAAGTACGATAACGCACATGTTTTTAGTTGTCACTTTTGCGGTAAAACGCATCATACTGATGGAAACCAGATTTTTGTAATACTTATCTTTGTGCTTTCCGGCTGAAGACTGGGACACGCAGCTGAGTATAATCAGATAAATCCCGGCAAGTGCCACGAAATAAACAAGGTTGAAGATGGAAGGTATGTTAATATAAAATACTTTAGCTGCGACAGCTGGCACACCCAGTGCAAGTACGATGCCTGTGACAGTGAGGATGATGCCCAGTTTTCCTGTCCAGGAAGGAATTTCTTTTACCATCTCTGTTTTCTGGCCTGCCCGCAGAATATCCATGATATCCGTTCTGCGTATAAAGCGCCTGCCTGCAAAAAAGAGCAGCAGGGTAAGTACGATACAGAATGCAATCCCTATGATAAATCCCTGCCAGCCAAAGCGGTATACCATTTCCTCTGTGGGCAGAAGGAAGGTCTCAAACAGCTTCCATATGCCGAAGGAAACCGGAACCGACAGGATCAGGCCGATTACTGTACTGATGCAGGTAACGAGAGCAAGCTCGGAAAACAACAGGGGCTTCAGTGCTTTTTTCGGAGAACCGAGTGCCAGCAGAATGCCGAATTCCCGGCTCTTATAGCGAAAGAACAGGCTGGATGCGTAGAGTGTAAATATGGTACAGCCCACGGCTGTTACACCCAGCAGGAGCGTTGCCAGTTTCCGGGTATCCCCTCCTTCGGGCAGGAATTCCTGAATGGTAGGTCCCAGGTACATGAGGGCAAAAGACGTAATCAGCAGGACCGAGAGGGAGATACAGAACCCCAGGATCAGGTACTGCCCTTTATTTTGTTTTCTAAGTTTGGAAAAGATACTATGCAGCGTCATGGGAATCGTCACCTCCAAGTGTTCTGAGTACATCGAGCAGCTGGTCCATAAATTCACGGCGGTTTCCGGTGCGCACCAGTTCCTGGTTCACCTCGCCGTCTTTCAGTACAATTACGCGGTCACAAAAAGACGCGGCGTAGCTGTCGTGGGTTACCATAAATACAGTTGCATGCATTTCTGTTTTTGCCTGAAGAAATGCGTCGATGACTGCACGGCAGGACTTACTGTCCAGGTTGCCGGTAGGTTCATCGGCCAGCAGCATGTAAGGCTGGTTCATCAGCGCCCTGGCAACCGCTGTCCTCTGTTTTTCACCGCCGGAAATTTCGGCCGGATATTTAGCTGCGATAGAGTCGATGCCGAATATCTCACAAAGTCGTTTTGCTTTGGCTTCCATCTGAGCGACCGGTTTTTTGGCAATGATCTGCGGAAGGCAGATATTCTCGAACACACTCAGCCCGTCCAGAAGCATGAAGTCCTGGAATACAAAACCCATATGCTGATTCCGCACCGCTGCGAGCCTGGCTTCATTGAGTCCGGAGAGGTTCTTGCCATTCAGCAGTATTTCACCGCTGTCGTGGGGGATAAAGCAGGAGATACAGTTGAGCAGCGTTGTCTTGCCACTTCCTGACGGCCCCATAACTGCAACGAATTCCCCTTTATTAATTTCAAATGAAATATCTTTGAGCACCGGATAAACGGTGGCACCTGTCTGATAACTTTTGCTTAAATGATTTACCTTTAACATTTTGTAATTCCTCCTTGTGTTTTCTGTACTTGATGATTATATTTTAGCGGATGACAGGCAAAATGAAAATTCGACGAATTGTCAAGTTTGACACAGATTCTGTCAAGTATAGAAACCAGCTCACGAGCTTTAGTCTCGGGAGTGGATGGGAATTGGCTGTGCGTGTCTTGTAACATATTTTTACTTATATAAACTTGTTTAGATAATAATGGCTTTATGATACTTTCTTTTTTAAGACAAAAATAGAAAAATATTTACGTATTTATTATCACTTGTCTTCTCTGCTGTTCTACCAGTTTTTCCCCATCTTCTTAACTGTATTTAACCTTGTCACAAGCCTCAACAACCATCTCCTGCCGGTAAAATATCCGCGCATCCATAATCCATCCACCTCATCCGTCCAGAGTTTCCCTACGGAGAAAGAGTCTTACCTGCCGGCCGGATGAACACAGCCTGGCGTGGAACGGGGCGGGGGCAGACGGACGCATATATCAGTCTGGAATGCATAAAGCGAGCTTAGCAGCAGTTAGAGGAAACACACAAAATCAGCCGGACAAAAGTTGATCTCCAAA
>NZ_GL870818.1:23204-51555 GCF_000190355.1 Clostridium sp. D5
GTTCCGGCTGATTTTGTGTGTTTCCTCTTACTGCTGCTTAGCACAGCGGCCCGTATTCCAGACAGATATATGCGTCCGTCTGCCCCCGCCCCGTTCCACGTCAGGCGTCCCCCACCCCCAGAACTTTCCCCAAAAACGATTGCAATTGTTGGGGAGAATGTGGTAGTTTAGGAGGAGAACTGGATTTTGGGGGACAAGATGAGATGAGAATTGCTATCTGTGATGATGAGAAGAAATTGAGGAACAGTCTGCGCAGAGTGTTGGAGACACAGCTGCAGCTGGACGGTGTGGAATATGAGATAGAGGAATATGAGTGTGGAGAGGATCTGCTTGCCGGGATGGAGCATAAGGTGCCGGATATTCTGTTTCTGGATATAGAGATGTCCGGGATCGACGGAATGGAAACGGCCAGGGAGCTTCGAAAGAAGTATCAGGATACGGTGCTGATCTTTGTGACTGCGTATCCGGATTTTGTATTTCAGGGATATGAGGTGCATGCCTTTCATTATATATTGAAGCCATATAAAGAGGAGAAGATACGTGAAGTGTTGGGAAAGGCCGTGGAGGAGACCGGACAGAGCATGGAAAAGTATTACCTGGTGGAGCAGAAGACGGGAACTCTGCGCCTGCCATTTGGAAAGGTTCTGTATTTTAAAAGTGAAGGGCGGACTGTAGAGGCAGTGACTGTTGGCAGTGCCGCTTGTGAATCTGTAAAATTCTATGGAAAGCTTGGTGAGATCGAGGAGGAGATGCCTTCCTTTTTTATCCGGATACATAACCGGTATCTTGTGAACCTGAAGTATGTGGACAAGCTGGAGGGAAGCAGTCTGGAATGCGGCGGGCAGATTCTGCCTGTGAGCAGGGCATACAAGCAGACGGCGGCGGTAGCATTTGCGAAGCTGATGCTGAAATAGAGCTTTGTAGGTACCAATTCAGGCTTGCCTGAATTGGTACCTTTGTGCAGGAAAGGACGGAATTTATATGGAAACTTTTTTTGACACGCTGGGTACCATTTTTTATTTTATAGAGAGTTACTTTTTTTACAGGACACTTGCCTGCTTTCTGGAGCCAAAGAAAAAGGTTGTCTGGCGGGCAGTGAGTTATCTGATTGGGCTGTTTGTATGTACAATGGTGATATTTCCGCAGGATGTGGTAAATATTACAGTTAATATCCCCCTTTTCCTTGCAATGTTGCTGATCGGGTTCAGGCAGAAGATTCTGGTGAAGGTTTCTGTTTTGCTTATCTTTTTTCCGATTATAATATCGGCAAATTTTCTGACCCAGCAAATCGGGACCTGGATCTGGATAAACCTGCTTGAAAGCGGAGAGTTGGCCAATATAGTGCTGTCTAATATGATATTGATTGTGAATATCCTGTTCTGGTATCTGTTTTGGCGGATGTCGGATCAGAAGATCAGAGAGATGATGGATACTCTGGATGAGAAGTCGTGGTTTCTGCTGGATGCCGTCTGCCTGGCATCGCTGACTGCGGTGATGAGCTGTGTATACTATACACCGGATGAGTCCTACAAAGTGTGGCTCTGCATGCTTGCGTGCCTGATCACCAATTTTGCCAGTATCAGGCTGGTATTCTATCTGGCGGAAAATATCCGCAGCCGACTGGAGCAGAAGAATGAAAAACTGCAGCAGGATTATTACAGGGAACTGGAGGCAGGGCAGCAGGAGCTGCGGAAATTCAGGCACGATATGAATAATCATTTCAGCGTGGTGGCTGGGTTGATGGAAGACGGAAAAGATGAGGAAGCGAAGAAGTATTTCCAGAAGCTGTCGGGACAGCTTAGTGCGAAGGGGAGGACATTCTGCAAAAACAGTATTGTGAATGCCGTTCTCAATGCAAAGTATAACCGGGCAGTGGAGCAGGGTATCGACTGTTTCTTTAATATTGAGATTAATGAACTGTTTTTTATTGACCCTCTGGATATCTGCACCATTTTCTCCAATATGCTGGACAATGCCATTGAGGCGTGTATGAAGGTGGTTCCAGAGAAACGCAGGATATCCATGAAGGCGAGATGTACGGAAAAAGGGTATTTCAGCTTCGAGATTGAGAACTCTAAAAGTCAGGAGATTCAGATTGAGGATGGGAAATTCAGGACATGGAAAAAGGAGAAGAAGCTGCATGGGATCGGCATTGAGAATGTCAAAGATGTGGTAAGACGCTATCAGGGAACGGTGGACATCACCCATGATACTGAGACGTTCTGTGTTGTAATACTGATTGCGGAGGGCAGCAGTCTTGCCTGATTTATTTTGTGATGCATCCGGGGGAAGTCCTTACAAAAGAGAGGATGCTTACCGACATACCCTCCGTTCATGAGACTTAAAGCTCGTTCACTGTATTAAGTTGGGTATGAAATGGAATGATTCGTTTTTTCTTTCATATACTTATTTTACAGAATGTTATTTATTTAAGGATGGGTGTATGCAGGAATTAATTATCCAGATTATGAATCAGTTTGGCTATCTGGGAGTCTGTTTTCTGATTGCCATAGAGAATATCTTTCCTCCGATACCATCGGAAGTCATTCTGACTTTTGGCGGCTTTATGACAACTTATACAAGGCTAACGGTGCCGGGAGTCATTATTTTTTCTACATTAGGCTCTACAATCGGGGCGATTGTACTGTATTGGATTGGCACGGCATTAACACCGCAGAGATTAGAGGCACTGACAGAAGGGAAGGCATTCCGGGTGCTTGGATTTGAGAAAGAGGATGTGGAAAAGACGATCGGATGGTTTGAAAAGCATGGGAAGAAAGCAATACTTTTTGGGAGATGCATCCCGATTATAAGGAGTCTGGTGTCCGTACCTGCGGGGATGGCACAGATTAATATGCCTGTTTTTTTGACCTATACCATGATTGGAAGTACGATATGGAATATATTGCTCGTATCACTGGGGGCAATCCTTGGGGCATCCTGGGAAGTGGTAGTTTTGTACATTGGAAAGTATTCCACATTTATTAAAGCGGTTCTGATTGCGGCGGTTCTGTTTCTGGTGATCCGTTTTATGTGGAAGAAGATTACATATAAAAATGAAGAAGTTTAACCGGAAAAGATTTAGACGAAAGAGATTGGTGCGGAAGACGTATCATGGAAATCTGATATATGAGAAATAAAACTCCCGGCATTTCAGTAAAGAAGTGCCGGGAGTTTTTGGTGGAAGAAAAAGGAAATATGTTGAGTGAGTATGACCAGCAATAAGAAAACCAAAGAACTAATTATTTTTATGTCCTTATGTGACATGGTTACAGAAGAAAGTATGAAAGAGGATTATAATAATTAAAACTTCTGAACAGATAAAAGAATATGCGATTAAGAAAAGGAGATTTGAATATGGCAAAAAAAACAGTTATCATCGGAGGAGTTGCGGGCGGCGCGACAACTGCAGCAAGACTGCGGAGAAGAGATGAGTCTATGCAGATCATCATGCTGGAGAGAGGTGCGTATATATCTTATGCAAACTGTGGCCTGCCTTACTATATCGGGGATGTGATTAAAAGCCGGGATGCCCTCCTGTTACAGACACCTCAGGCAATGAAGGAGAAGTTTAATATCGATGTACGGGTATCCAGTGAAGTGACAAGAATTATGCCTGAAGAGAAAAAAATTGAAGTGAAAAATTTAGCAACGAATGAAATATATGAGGAAACCTATGATAATCTGGTGCTGGCGACAGGCTCATCACCCATAAAACCATCAATTCCGGGAATTGACGGGGATCATATCTTTACCCTCTGGTCTGTCCCTGATACGGACAGGATTAAGGCTTATATTACAGAGAAAAAGCCGAAACGTGCTGCGGTAATCGGAGGAGGCTTTATCGGACTTGAGATGGCAGAAAATCTCCATGCGCAGGGCATTGAGGTATCTGTTATCGAGATGCAGAATCAGGTCATGGCGCCTTTGGATTTGGATATGGCGAATTTAATCCATGAAAATATGAGAATGAATCAGGTTCACCTGATTTTGGGGGACGGTGTGAAAGCGTTCCACCATGAGCGCGAGGGCGGAGCAACAGAGATAGAATTAACCAGCGGGGCATCAGTGCGGACAGATATGGTGATCCTGTCTATTGGTGTGCGCCCTAACAGCGAACTTGCAAAGCAGGCTGGTGCAAAGCTGAATAAGAGAGGCGGAGTAATAGTAGATCAATATCTTCAGACTTCCCTTCCTGATATATATGCGGTGGGCGATGTGATAGAGGTGGAACATTATGTGACAAAGGATAAGACGATGATACCTCTTGCAGGACCTGCAAATAAACAGGCACGTATTCTGGCAGATAATCTTGCAGGAGATAAGAAAAAGTATAATGGAACTTTAGGAACAGCCGTGGCAAAGGTGTTTGACCTGCACGCCGCAAGTACCGGGCTGAATGAAAAGCAGCTGAAGGGAATGGGGAAAGTGAAGGGAGAGGACTATTATGCAGCTTTGATTAATCAGAAATCCCATGCCGGGTACTATCCCGGGGCGGCCCCTCTGACCTTGAAGATGCTGTTTGATAAAGAAGGGAAGATCCTTGGCGCTCAGATTGTAGGACAGGAAGGTGCGGACAAAAGAATCGATACCCTTGCGTCTGTCATGCGCCTGAATGGCACGGTTTATGATTTGGAGGAATTGGAGCCTGCCTACGCGCCGCCGTTTTCTTCCGCAAAGGATCCGGTAAATATGCTCGGATTTGTTGCGGAAAATATGCTGCAGGGCCTGGTAAGCTTTATAGAATCGGATGAACTGGATACTCTACTGGCAGATAAAGGGAAGAAAGAGGAGTATACTGTCCTGGATGTCACGGAAGACATGGAGCGTCTGGTATTTTCCATCCCCGGTTCTTCTCATATTCCACTGGGGAAACTTCGTGAACGAATGGATGAGCTGGATAAAGAGAAACTGATTATTCCTTACTGTTCGATTGGTGTGCGTTCCTATAATGCAGCAAGAATACTAAGCCAGAATGGATTTGCTAAAGTAGCTGTTCTGTCAGGGGGAACCTCGTTTTATAAGTCCATGCACAGCAAAAATTATCAGCAAAATGAAAATTTGCAGACAGACACGGATATCTTGAAGGGGGAAAATAAGATGACAGCAGGAGAAAATGAAATGCCGGATAGAGAATTGAAAGTTCTGGATTGCTGCGGACTGCAGTGTCCGGGCCCAATTATGAAGGTTCATGAAGCAATCTCAGGGATGGAAGACCAGGAAGTCTTAAAAGTATCCGCTACTGATATGGGCTTTGCGGCAGACATTGATTCCTGGTGCCGGAGAACCGGGAATACTCTGGTGAAGACTGAACGCCAAAATCAGGAAAACATTGTATATATCAAAAAGGGTATGAAGAACTGTGACGTGAAGGAAGAAAGCAAAATAGCAGAGGCCCCGCAGGGAAAGACCATTATCGTATTCAGCGGCGATTTGGATAAAGTACTGGCGTCCTTTATTATAGCAAACGGAGCTGCGTCCATGGGCAGGCCGGTAACGATGTTCTTTACATTCTGGGGGTTGAATGCACTTAGAAAATCCAATGCGCCTTCCATTAAAAAGCCTTTTATGGATAAGATGTTTGGGGCCATGATGCCAAAAGGCAGCAGAAAGCTGAAGCTTTCAAAGATGAATATGGCCGGAATGGGTACTGCCATGATGAAAAAAGTGATGAAAGATAAAAACGTAGATTCTCTCGAAGCACTGATGGAGCATGCACAAAATAGCGGAATCAGGCTTGTTGCGTGCACAATGTCCATGGACATCATGGGAATTACAAAGGAAGAATTAATCGATGGTGTGGAGCTGGCAGGAGTCGCATCCTATCTTGGAGATGCTGAGGAGTCCAATGTGAACCTCTTTGTTTAGAAAAGCTGATAAATTGAATATTTGATGTGTGCTTTTTTCGAAATTCCCTTTCTGTCATAAGTGTAAGGTACGGAAGAAAAATTATGGTGAAACGATTGACTAAGTGCGGCCGACTGTGCTATGATAATCAGGTCAAACGATTCACTTATAAGATGAAGGAGTGTGCGAAAATGAAAGTAATAGCAGTTGATCTGGGAGCGTCAAGCGGAAGACTTATCAGTGTTTCACTGAAGAACGGAAAAGTGGAACTGGAAGAGCTGCACAGGTTTTTAAATGAAGGAATTTACGCAGGGGACAGGTTCTACACAGATATTCTTAATATCTTCCATGAGATCCTGAAGGGCCTGCAGATTGCACAGAAAAAGATCGGGAAGATCGATGCCATCGGTATTGACACCTGGGGCGTAGACTTTGCATTTCTGGACAGCCAGGGGGAATTACTGGGGAATCCGTACCATTACCGGGATACCCAGGCCATCGGTATGATGGAGAAAGCCGGGAATATATTTGGGAAAAAGGGGCTGTTTTATGAAACCGGCGTGCAGGACATGTGGTATAATACCGTGTATCAGATCCTGGGTATACAGAACAGAAATTCTGAAAAAGCGGCCGGCAAAAAGACTTTTTTAATGCTGCCGGATGTACTGGGCTATTTTCTGACAGGAGAGCGGAGTCTGGAATATACAAGCGTATCTACGACCCAGATGTATGATCTGAAAAATAAGTCCTGGGCAGAATCCGTGCTTTACGAATTAGGGCTGGAAAAATCCGTTTTTCCTGAGGTGCTCATGACAGGTGCCGTGAAAGGAAATCTGACAAAGAGGATTAAAAAATTAGCGGGAATCGGGGAAGCAGGAGATATTCCGCTGATCGCTGTTGCCCAGCACGATTCTGCGTCCGCGGCCTATGCAGTACCGGCGCAGGAAGATAATTATGTATTTATTAATTCCGGTACATGGTCTATCATCGGTATGGTTATGGATGAGCCGGTTGTCACGGATATGGTCTACGACAGAAACTTTTCGAATGAAGGAGCTGCCTTTGGAAAAATAAAGCTGGTTAAGACGATCATGGGAATGTGGCTCATTCAGGAGCTGCGCAAATGCTGGGAAAAGAAAGGCAGCAACATCGATTATACATATCTGATCAAGGAAGCAGAGGCGGCATCTCCATTTTCTCATTTTATCGAAGTAGATGACGAACTTTTTGTGGCACCGCTGGATATGGAGGATGCAGTCAATCAGTACTGCGTGCGGACAAAACAGAAGGAAATCCAGACTCAGGGAGGTTTTTACCGTGCAGTCATGGAATCTCTTGCTTTCAAATATAAAGAGTCGGTCTGTGACGTAGAGGAGATCACAGGTAAAAAGACAGATACACTGTATCTACTTGGAGGAGCCGTGCGGGACGCTATGTTCTGCCAGTTTATAGCAAATGCCACAGGAAAGACGGTAAGCGCGGGCCCCGTTGAGGCAACAGCGGTTGGCAATGCCATGATTCAGATGAAAGCGCTGGGAAAAATACAGAATGAGAAAGAGAATGCTGGAATTATACAGTCCTCCTTTGATATAATAAAATATAAGCCCCAGGATTCGGAACTCTGGGATAAGATGTATCAGAAATACAAAATTATAACAGAACGAAAGTGAGAACTTATGGCAACCTTAAAAGACGTAGCGGAAATGGCAGGAGTCTCTGTCAGTACAGTATCTTATGTCCTAAGCGGGAAGAAGACTGTGCGTCCCGAAACTCTGCAGCGAATCGAAGATGCAATTGAAAAACTGGATTATTGTCCGAATCTTCTTGCAAGCAGTTTGAAGACTAATCAATCCAAGACAATCGGAGTTGTGGTATCAGATCTGCAGAATCTGTTTTTCGTGGATCTTCTGGCCAGTATTGAAGACGAACTGGGGCAGCAGGGCTACTGTATGACGGTCTGCAACTCGGACAATAGCTCCAGCAGGGAGAAAAAGTGTCTGCGCAGGCTGATGTCAAGGAATATAGACGGCCTGATTCTGATCGGGACAGGAGTGAACGACTTTACAAATTTCAGAAAAATCAAACTTCCGCTTGTCTGCATCGACCGTGTATCGGATCAGGAGTTTTTTACGGTCAGGACAGATAATTTTCAGGGCGGGATGATGGGGACAAAGCATCTGATTTCCAAAGGATATAAGAAAATACTGTTTCTTGGAAATCAGGAGTATGAGTTTTCTATTGAACGGTGCCGGGGATATGAAACAGCTATGAAGGAGGCGGGCCTCGAAGAATATATTAGTTGCCGGAATATAGACACACTGAAAGTGGAGGGGGCATACCAGGAAGTTGAAAAAATGCTTCAGGAGAAGTTGGAATTCGATGCTGTTTTTGGGAGTTTTGATTATTTTGCAATCGGCGCATTAAATGCACTGATCCGGCATGGCATACGAGTACCGGAGCAGGTGGGGGTGCTGGGGTTCGATGATATTGCACCTGCCAGGTTCACTGTTCCGGTGCTGTCTTCCGTTGCACAGCCCAAAAAGGAACTGGGGACAACGGCGGTTCAGTGCCTGCTGAAGATGCTGCATAAGGAGACGCTGGAGGAGCGCCAGCTGCTGTTAATGCCTGAGGTTGTCGAACGGGAATCCTGTTAATAGATGGAAAGGTTGGGAACTTTCAAGATGAACAGAGAATTAAGAATTGAAAAAACATATGAGTATGCCCGGGAAATCTATGGGGAATATGGGATAGACACAGAAGCAGTATTGAACAGGTTCGACACGATTCCTATCTCCATACCATGCTGGCAGGGGGATGACGTGGGCGGTTTTGAACGCCGGGGCGGTGGTGCCGGCGGCGGAATCATGGCAACCGGAAATTATCCGGGCAAGCCCCGCACGGCGGAGGAACTCCGGATGGACATGGAAAAATGCATGGAATATGTGCCTGGTAAGGTCAAGATTAATCTTCACTCCAGCTACGGCGAGGACTATGAAAAAGATATAGACCGCGATGCCTATGCGCCCCTCCATTTCAAGAAGTGGGCCGCATGGGCTAAAGACAAAGAAGTCGGTCTGGACATGAATGCAACTACCTTCGGGCATCCTATGGCAGAAGATAATCTGACCATTTCCAATCCAAAACCAGAAGTACGGAAGTTCTGGATCAGGCATATGCAGGCAGTTAGAGAAATCTCAGAATATATCGGAAAAGAGCAGGGGCAGCCATGTATATTTAATACCTGGGTACAGGACGGAATCAAGGATATGCCTGCCGACCGGATGCTTTACAGGCGGCTGATGCTGGAATCCTTTGATGAAATCTTCAGTGCAAAAGAGATTTCACCGGAATATGTATATGATGCACTGGAACCAAAATTGTTTGGTGTGGGTGTGGAGAGTTTTACTGTAGGCTCCCATGATTTTTATCTGTCTTACCACGGACATGCGCGCGCCGGAAAAATAGGGAATACGATTATGAATCTGGATATGGGGCATTTTCACTGCGAGGAGTCTGTGGCAGATAAGATTTCTGCTGTGATGCTCTACTCTGATAAGATAATGGCGCATTTTACAAGGGGCGTACGGTGGGATTCAGACCATGTGGTCATTAATGACGAAAAAACCAATGATATGATGCGCGAGATTGTGCGCTGCGGTGTGGTGGATGATACATTCTTCGGCACAGACTATTTTGACGGTTCCGTAAACAGGGTAGCGGCCTGGACAATCGGAACGCGGGCAACAGAGCGTGCGCTTCTCGGGGCGCTGCTGGAACCTGCCCACATACTGAAGCAGGCGGAAAGCAGCGGAGATACAACGAAACGCCTGGCTTTGATGGATGAGTTCCGGTCACTGCCCGTAAATGCTGTCTGGGAATATTACTGCATGAAAAAGGGGAAGTTCGTCGGGATGGAATGGCTGGAAGATTTGAAACAATATGAAAGTAAGGTAATGTTTAAAAGAGGATAATTATATATTTACGTTTTTTATATTGGCTGATTACAGTAAAATAAGTAAGAGAATGGGCGTATGTCACCATGGCATAAGCCTTTTTAAATGGAAGTAAACACAATGAAGAGAATGGAACACACAATTCCAGTGAATGGATGCGGGGCGGGATCATTTTATGATTCGGGAAGATTCATCTTCCAGGTAAGGCATGCCGGTATTCTTTTGGAGAGCAGCCGTATTCTTCTTTAAATTTTTTATAAAAAAAGCTCACATTTTCATATCCGACCGTATTGGCAATATCAGTTACGTTCAGATCGGTATTCCTCAGAAGCCGACCGGCGCGGATCAGGCGCTGTCTCTGCACCAGTTCCTTGTAGGAGTGCCCGGTTCTTTTTTTGAGAAGAGTTGTAAGATAGTTTGGGTTCATATTAAAAAAGCCGGCAGTTGATTCGAGGGTGCAGCTGTTATAATTTCCTTCAATAAACCGTAGGATAGGACCTACGGAGTTGCGGCTCATATTCAGGTTCTGGCGTTCCATGTCATCTTCGTAGACGTTGATCAGCTCACACAGAATCAGGGTGAAAAGGCTGTTGACGATATCGGAGCTGTTAATAGAAGGCGCATACATCTCGCAGAGCAGCTCGTTGAAATACAGCGGCAGCTTCCGGCTCTGTTCGGAGTGAAAAAGGATATAGTTGTCATGCTGCGTGTTTTTACTGATTGCGTTGATAAAAAAGGCAGACAGAATACTGTCCTGCGAAAATCTGTTGAAAAAGTTGCTGGTCAGATAATCTTTGTTGATAACCAGACTGACCATGATATCATCGTCACCGAGAATATCGGTGGAGTGCGGAGTATCGGTGTCGATGAGGGCAACCTGTCCTTTTTCCAGAACATAGGATTCATTGTTAATGATCTGGGGACATCTGCCGGAATAAATATAATTGATTTCAATCCAGTTATGGATATGCATTGGACAGGCCTGGTAACGGGACTGTTTTTTTAAGTAGAGAAGATTACTGTTTATGCTGAAACTGGAAGTGGTAAAATCCATAACCCGGACTTCCCGGCCGTTGCGAACCGTAGTAGGAAGGTCCTGGAATGAAAAGTAACTGGAGCCTTCTTTATATTGTTTTTCATGTGGGGTAAGATTTCTAAGGAGATTGTCCAGCGTATTAATATTCATAAAAACACCTGCCTTTCCTGCAATTTTTTCTCTGATATCATATTATAACAGAAGCTGAAGTTTGGTCAATAAATGCGTGAAATAAAGTTATTAAAATTCTGGGAAGCAAGTGCTATGATTAACCTGACAAATGACAAAGTAATGTAAAGGAGAGGAGTTCCGGTATGGATTATAACAAAGTGGCTTCTGAGGTATTAGATAAGGTTGGAGGCAAAAAGAATATTATCAGTATCACTCATTGTGTGACACGTCTGCGTTTTGTCCTGCGAGACGAGGGGATGACTGATGACGGGGCAGTAAAGGCCGTGGATGGTGTTAAAGGTCTGGTAAAACAGGGAGGACAGTACCAGGTGATTATCGGTACATCTGTAGCGAAAGTGGCAGAGGAAGTAAACAAGATACTTGGCATGGAAGTAGGCGAGAGCCAGGAGGCTGTGGCTGAGGATTTGAAGAAGAACGATAATCTGTTCAATAAGTTTTTTAAGACGATAACCGGGTGTGTATTCCCCGTTATGGGGCTTCTGATTGCATCCGGTATGATCAAAGGAATTCTGACGCTTCTGGTGACAATGAATGTGATCGCTGACACCAGCGGAGCATACCAGCTCTGGTATGCGGGAGCAGATGCACTGATGTATTTCTTCCCGATACTGATCGGATTTTCGGCAGGCAAGCAGTTCGGTGCGAATCCATTTTTAACGGCGGCAATCGGTGCGGCTCTTGTATATCCGAATATTGTAAGTGCTTATAATGACGGCACGGCAATGAAATTCTTTGGTATTCCGATTGTATTGACAAGCTATGCGAATTCTATTTTCCCGACCATGCTCGCCGCGTGGGTAACTGCAAAGGTGGAAAAGTTCTGGAAGAAGGTAGTGCCGGATATGCTGTCCATGATGTTTGTACCGTTTTTGACGCTGGTGATCGTGACACCGCTTACCTTCCTTGTGATCGGGCCGGTCATGAGCCTTGTATCCGGTTGGTTGGCAGATGGTACCAATGCGTTATGGGCATTCAGCCCGATTGTGGCAGGCGTGATTCTGGGCGCTTTCTGGCAGGTGATAGTAATTTTCGGACTTCATTATGCGTTCATTCCGATTCTGATTAATAACATAGCGACAAATGGCGTGGATCCAATCAATGCCGTTTTGGGAATGACCGTTATGGCATTGGCAGGTGCAGGCCTTGGATATGCCCTGAAGCAGAAGAACAAAGCGAAGAGAGTGGAGGGCTTAACCTGTGCCCTGACAGCATTTTTTGGTGTGACGGAGCCCATTATTTACAGCATTGCACTGCCGAAGAAGAGACCGTTTATGGCTGCATTTGCAGGCGGAGGCATTGCAGGAGGAATACTGGCTGCGACCGGAGCTGCGATGCAGGGATTTGGAAACGGCGGTATCTTCCAGACATTTATGATGATTTCTCCGACAGATTCTATGAATGTTGTATGGTTTGCAATTTGTTCTGCGGTTGCAGTCGCAGCCTCACTAGTGATTAGTTTTATTATTACTAAATCTGAGAATTAAAATTATAAAAGGCTGTTCCCTGACATTCGGGATACGGCCTTTTGCAGGACAGACAGAACATATTCAGGAGAGAGCATATATGAAGAAGATAAAAGAAAATTTAGAGGGAAGATATGAGAATCACATTTATCCGTTTCTCTGGATGCACGGAGAAGACGAACAGATACTCCGGGAATATATGGGGAAGATTGAGGAATCAGGGGTGCAGGCAGTATGCCTGGAAGCGCGCCCCCATCCGGACTTTATGGGAGACGGATGGTGGAGGGATATGGATATCTTACTGGATGAAGCGAAAGCGCGCGATATGAAGCTCTGGATTCTGGATGATTCTCATTTTCCCACAGGGTTTGCGAATGGAGCGGTGAAGGAGTGCTATCCTCAGTACAGAAAACGTTATTTGAAGCTTCATCAGCTTGATTTTGCCGGTCCGTTAAAACATGCAGAGGCATTGATAAAATTTGCATTCACAGACAAGGAGGATCGTCTGGAAGGTATTTTTCTGGCAAAAAAGCTGGGATATGAAAAAATAGATGCGTCTACGCTTGTTGATATTACAGCCGGGATTCAGGGACAACGGTCAGTGAGTTTCGAACTGCCGGAAGGGGAATGGAAAGTCATGGTGCTGGTGAGCACTTATACAGGAGGCGAACCTCATACAGAGGATTATCTCAACCCCATTGTGCCGGAAGCGACGGATGTTCTGATCCGGGAAGTATATGAGCCGCATTATCAACACTATCGTGAAGAATTTGGGAAGACAATTCTCGGCTTCTTTTCTGATGAGCCGCGTTTTGGAAATATACATGGGGCATATGGTTCCATTGGGAGATGTGATATGGTGCTGCCGTGGAGGGAAGATATGACTGATCTGCTGGCAGAAGAGATTGGGAATTGCAGTGCCCAGGAGTTAAAGCAGCGGCTGCCTCTTTTATTTATTGACGGTGGAAAGAAAGCAGGGCAGATCCGTTACCACTATATGAATCTGGTCAGCCGGTTGTACGCGGAGCACTTCAGCCAGAGAATCGGAGACTGGTGCCATGAACGGGGGATCAGTTATATAGGTCATACAATTGAAGACAATAATGCACATGCACGGCTTGGATACGGGGCCGGACATTTCTTCCGTGCCATGAAAGGGCAGGATATGGCAGGAATTGACGTGGTGCTGCATCAGCTGATGCCGGGAATGGATCACGGATATAATAAATCCATGACACAGAAGGGATGGGACGGAGAGTTTTTCCACTATGTGCTTGGCAAGCTGGGGGCATCCCTGGGACATATTGAGCCGCAGATGAAGGGAAGGATTATGTGCGAGGTATTCGGTGCCTATGGCTGGGCCGAGGGTAACCGACTGATGAAGTGGATCACAGACTATATGCTGGTGCGTGGGATTAATGAGTTTGTTCCTCATGCATTTGACCCAAAAGAATATCCGGATACAGACTGTCCCCCGCACTTTTATGCACATGGAAGGAATCCGCAGTTCCGGGAATTTCAGACACTGATGGTTTATATGAACCGGATGAGCCATCTTTTAAGCGGGGGGATCCACAGGGCGCCTGTGGCAGTAGGGTATCACGGTGAGGCAGAATGGTCAGGGGAATACATGCTGGTGCAGAAACCCTGTGCATGTCTGGCGAGGAATCAGATTGATTACGATATACTTCCACCGGATGCAATTGTAGAAGCAAAGGTGGAAGATGGCAGGCTCAGGGTCAACCACGAAGAATTTGAAGCTCTTGTAGTGCCGTATGCCGAGGCGCTTCCGGCGGCCTATTTGAAAAGGCTGGCCGGGGCGGCAGAGGAAGGTCTGCAAATCTTTATACTGAAAAAGCTGCCCTCAGGCAGCAGCGAAGGGCAAGATGTGGCAGTATATTTAAAACGACTGGAAAGAAGCAGAAACGTAACGGTTCTGGAAACAGAAGATCTGGTGCAGGCTCTCAGAAAGGCCGAAATCGGAGAGATCAGCTGCTCATCTTATGAACCTTATCTCAGGTATTATCATTATGAACATGCCGACGGCCATATTATGATGTTTGCCAACGAATCTCCCGGACAGGAGGTGCAGACAGAAGTAACAGTGCCTTTAAAAGGAAACTGGTTCCAATATGACGGCTTTTCAAATGAGATAATGCGTGCAGGAAACGGCGGAATCCTTCCGCTGAATCTGGCACCATACGAGTCTGCCGTATATTACTGGGAAAAGGACTGCGGCATGGAAAACGAACTGACGTGTTCCGGGCAAAGCCAGAAAGAGCTGAAGCTTATAAGCAGGACGAAAATAGAAGGGCCTTTCAGCGTGAGCTTTGCGAAGGAAGAGGAATATCCTGTATTTAGCGGGGAAATCCGGCTCACGGAGCTGGTTCCTCTGCAGCAGGTCGAAGGAAAAGAAGACTTTACAGGTGTAATACGGTATGAGGTGCCGTTCCAGATGGATGAAAAACGGGACCGCGTGGAAATATTACTGGATACTGTTTATGAGGGGGCAAGGGTGTCGGTGAATGGTTCGGAAGCTGAAATCAGGATATGTCCGCCATACCGTTTTGATGTGACAAATTATGTTCAAAGGGGAGAGAATATCCTGACAGCGGAGGTCACAACGACTTTAGGCAGAGCACAGAATGACTGGCTTTCACAGTTTATTTTAATGGAACCAACAGGAATTACGGAGCAGGTGATTATCAATCAGTATGAAAAATAGAAAACTGATAAAAACATGCAGCTGTAATGCAGCTGAAGATAAGGAGAAGAAGTCAGATATGAAGCAGTTATTTCCAGAAAACTTTTTGTGGGGCGGCGCCGTTGCGGCAAATCAGTGTGAGGGAGCATACCAGGAAGACGGGAAGGGGCTGTCCATTCAGGATGTCATGCCGCGTGGAATTATGGCTCCGCCTGTGGATACCCCGACAGAAGAGAATATGAAGCTGACCGGTATTGATTTTTATCACAGATATAAAGAAGATATTAAATTATTTGCGGAGATGGGATTTAAAGTATTTCGGACTTCAATCGCATGGTCCAGAATTTTTCCGAATGGGGATGAGGCTGTCCCAAACGAAAAGGGGCTTCAGTTCTATGATGATTTATTTGATGAATGTCATAAATATGGGATCGAGCCGCTGGTCACAATATCACATTATGAGACACCTCTGTACCTTGCAAAAAAATATGACGGCTGGACCAGCCGGAAATTGATCAACTTTTTTGAAAGATATGTGCGTACAGTGTTTGACCGGTATAAGGATAAAGTCAAATACTGGCTTACCTTCAACGAAGTCAATTCCATTCTGCATGCTCCGCTTATGAGCGGCGGCATCTGGACTCCAAAAGAAAAGCTGTCTAAGCAGGATTTATATCAGGCGGTCCATCATGAACTGGTAGCAAGTGCGTCCGCCGTTAAAATCGCCCATGAGATGATGCCGGATGCAATGATCGGCTGTATGATTCTTGGAATGCCGGTATATCCGCTCACTCCAAAGCCGGAGGATGTGATGGCGGCCATGAAGGCAGAGCAGAAGAATTATTTCTTTGCGGACGTACAGGTAAGAGGGTATTATCCGAAATATCTGGACAGTTATATGGAAGAGAATCACGTGAAAATAGAGATGGAACCGGGCGATGAGGATATTCTGAAAAACACAGTGGATTTTATATCCTTCAGTTACTATGCAAGCACCTGTGAAACCTCTCAGCCGGCCGCAGAATTGGCAGAAGGCAATCTGATGGGCGGAGTGAAGAATCCGTATCTGAACGAGAGTGAGTGGGGCTGGGCCATTGATGCGGTGGGACTGAGGTACCTCCTGAATCAGCTGTATGACCGTTACCAGAAACCTCTGTTTATCGTGGAAAACGGTCTGGGAGCTGTCGATGAACTGACGGAGGGACCGGATGGAAATCTGACGGTCCTTGATGACTACAGAATCGCGTACCTGAAAGCCCATATCCGGGAGATGGCAAATGCCATTGCAGACGGAGTGGACTTAATGGGATATACAACATGGGGATGCATTGATCTGGTCAGCGCGTCCACAGCACAGTTGAAAAAAAGATATGGCTTCATTTATGTGGATCGGAATGACGACGGAAGCGGAACGCTGGAACGGTATAAGAAAAAGTCATTTTACTGGTATCAGGATGTAATAAGAACAAACGGGCAGTGCCTGGAGGATATTTAACAGAAAATATGCGGAGAAACTGGATGAACTATAATTTCGCAAGCAGGAAGATGATGGATGCGTAAGAGTCACTGAAAGGCTGGCAAATTCGAATTGAATTTGCCAGCCTTTCTGCCTTTGACAGATCTAAGTTTTACGCTGGGTATCATCGGATTCCTGTTCATTAGCCTGTTCTCTTTGGCAGAATGTGGTCTCCCTTTCAGCAATTCTGTCAGTTACCGGAGAATTCCTGTTTTGATATCTGTCTGCCTGGGATGGTACGGGTATATTTTGCCGTGGCGGGCAGAGTGTGGGTGAGCACGGCCGGCAAGGCTGGCAGGAGTTCGGCCAACAGGGCTGGCATGACTCTGTGTGTTCCGGTGGACACTGCCCTCGTGGTTTAGGCGGGCAAGGCCTAGGAGGCTCCGGCGGGCACGGCTTAGGAGGCTCCGGCGGGCACGGCTTAGGAGGCTCCGGCGGGCAAGGCCTTGGAGGTTCCGGCGGGCAAGGCTTAGGAGGTTCCGGCGGGCACGGCTTAGGAGGTTCCGGCGGGCAAGGCCTAGGAGGTTTCGGCGGGCACGGCTTAGGAGGTTCCGGCGGGCACGGCCTTGGAGGTTCCGGCGGGCACGGCTTAGGAGGCTCTGGCGGGCAAGGCCTTGGAGGCTTCGGCGGGCACGGCTTAGGAGGTTCCGGTGGACAAGGTTTCGGAGGCCTCGGAGGACACGGTTCCGGAGGTTCCGGCTTCGGGTCATGAATGAGATCGATCAGCCATTTAAATGCCTCATAAAATCCCCGGGCATAGAGAGAATGCAGGAAGAATTCATATACTTCAGGCATAGCAGTTTTTAAATATTCCAGTTTATCCAGTGTGAATTTATACTTATGTGTTGCCAGTTCATAAAGTGTGCAATTGTTTTTATTTGTCAATTGAACAGCAGTTTCCTGTGCCATATTCCTGGTTAAAGGCTGTGGGGAATGCGGTTTCGTATAATGAATGAGTACCATAAGTTTTTTTATAGAATATTCTTTTTTTGTATACCCGACTGCCTGTAATGCGCTGACAAAGTTTTGGAGCATATCTGCATCGGGGAAGGTGATTCTGGCTTCCATGGTCAGGGAATCTGTCTGAGAAAATTCGCCCAGCTTAAACCCTGTCAGCCACCAGTGAATTGCGCTTCGCCTGATCAGTACTTTACGGTTTTTCTTAAGTACAAAGGACAGCGGCATAAGTTCAGCATCGCTGACCGCTTCATAAAAGGTCCCTTTAAATTTTTCATAGTCAATGTCTTCTCTTGTCGTATTGTAGATTCCAATCTCTCCTCCGGTAGTAATGCCGTACTGACCTTTCCAAAGTTCAATCAGCCAGCGTTTTCCACCATAAGAAAATGTGATCGGCTCACAATCCATTATCATGTTAAAAAATGGGGACCCCTCGTCATAGGCCTTACAATACCCCATTTCTCTTTGCCAGCAGTTCATCAGGGAATAAAAATAATCTCCCTTCATATCATAGGCGAATCCGGTTTCCTTTAATTCCGCGTTCACATTGGCGGCCAGCAAAGCTTTATCCGAAGTGGGACTGAAGTTTCGTGTATGCACCTTCCAGACGATGAGAAATATCAGTATCAGAAGGAGCAGGACAGCGCCAATTATAATTAATATGGTCAACATGGATAGAATCCTTTCAATCTATTTACTATATTTTATTCTGCAGATAGTAAACAGTACCGGATTTCAGGTGAAAGTTAATAAATTAATCTTATGCAGATAACTTAGGATTAATTTTAAATAATATAACAATTCAGAAGCTTTTGTTTCAGGTAAGGAACTCTATTGACAAAACGGAATATCGAAGGTATCATAAATAAAACAATAGGGAGGAAGTTATTTATGAAAAAGAGTAAAATGATTTTGAGTGTTCTTTTGGCGGGCACAATGGTGCTTGGGTTAGCAGGATGTGGCAGTCCATCCAAAAGTACATCGGACAATGCATCAGACAGTAAGACTTCTGATTCTTCAGACGGCGACACCTTTAAGATTGGCGGAATCGGACCAACCACAGGCGGGGCAGCAGTTTATGGACAGGCAGTTAAGAACGCCGCAGAGCTCGCGGTAAATGAAATTAACGAAGCCGGCGGTATCAATGGCAAGCAGGTTGAATTGAATTTTCAGGATGATGAGCACGATGCAGAAAAGGCAGTTAATGCATATAACACATTGAAAGACTGGGGTATGCAGGCTCTGCTCGGAACTGTAACGTCTACACCATGTGTTGCAGTTGCCAATGAAGCATATGCTGACAATATGTTCTTACTTTCACCATCAGGATCAGCAGTTGAATGCGTACAGTATGATAATGCATTCCGCGTATGTTTCTCAGACCCTAACCAGGGACTGGCATCAGCGCAATATATTGGTGAGAATAAGCTTGCTTCAAAGGTAGCGGTAATCTATGACAGCTCCGATGTATACTCATCAGGGATCTATGAGAAGTTTGCAGAAGAAGCAAAGAATCAGGATTTTGAGATCGTTGCTGCAGAGGCATTTACCGCTGATAACAACAAAGATTTCTCAACACAGATTCAGAAAGCAAAGGATGCGGGAGCAGATCTTGTATTCCTGCCAATATACTATACCGAAGCATCCCTGATCCTTGACCAGGCTAAAAAATCCGGCTACGATACAAAATTCTTCGGATGCGACGGTCTGGACGGAATCCTCTCTGTTGAGAACTTTGATACATCTCTTACGGAAGGCGTAATGCTTCTTACACCATTTGCAGCGGACGCGGATGATGAGGCAACTCAGAAATTCGTATCAGAATACAAAGAAAAATATGGAGATACACCGAACCAGTTCGCAGCGGATGCTTATGATGGAATGTATGCAATCAAGGCTGCATTTGAAGCTGAGAATGTGACTCCGGATATGAGTATCAGCGATATCTGTGAAGCAGCTAAGAAAGGTATAACATCCATCACAGTCGATGGCCTGACTGGCGGAGAAGAAGGAATTACATGGACAGCTGACGGGGAACCGAACAAATCCCCAAAAGCAGTTATCATCACAGATGGTGCTTACAAAGCAATGTAATAACATAAAAAAGGCAAAAGAGAGCGAAGGGCTTCCGAAGGACAGTTCTTCGCTCTCTTTTTGCAGAGAAAAGGAGTTCGATAAAACCATTGTCGGAACCGCTGGTATATGCTATACTTTTGTGAGAAAAAAGAATGAGAAAGAGGTGCCTTATGAGTTTTTTGTCGTATTTAATTAATGGCATAAGCCTTGGCAGTGTCTATGCAATCATAGCGCTGGGTTATACCATGGTTTATGGTATTGCCAAGATGTTGAACTTTGCTCATGGTGATGTCATTATGATTGGCAGTTTTGTTGTGTTTATAACCACGAGCGCAACAGGAATGAATCCACTGCTGGCAGTTTTACTGTCTGTTGTAGTCTGTACCATACTTGGTATGGTGATTGAAAGATTGGCTTACAAGCCGCTTAGGGGAGCTTCGCCCCTTGCCGTACTGATTACAGCGATTGGTGTCAGTTACTTTCTGCAGAACATTGCACTCCTTTTGTTTGGTGCAAATCCGAAATCCTTCACATCTGTAGTAAAGATTCCTGCGCTGAATCTGGCTGGCGGCAAATTGATTATTTCAGGGGAGACGATTGTCACAATTGTAACCTGTATCGTAATCATGATTGTTCTGACCATGTTTATGAAGACAAAACCAGGACAGGCAATGCTGGCTGTATCCGAGGATAAAGGAGCAGCGCAGTTGATGGGTGTAAATGTCAATAAAACGATTTCACTTACATTTGCCATCGGTTCCGGTCTGGCAGCGATTGCAGGTGTGCTTTTGTGCTCTGCATATCCATCCCTGACACCTTATACGGGATCTATGCCGGGTATTAAGGCGTTTGTTGCAGCGGTGTTTGGAGGAATCGGTTCTATCCCGGGCGCACTTCTTGGAGGAGTGATTCTTGGTGTAATTGAAATTCTATCCAAGGCATATATTTCCTCACAGCTTTCGGATGCAATTGTATTCGGTGTACTGATTATTGTGCTGCTTGTGAAGCCTACCGGTATTCTGGGTAAGAAGATCAACGAGAAAGTGTAGGTGGAATAGATGAAAAAGAAGATGCTAAATACAACTAAGAACAATTTAATTACATATGGTATGGTGATTATTGCCTATATTATCGTGCAGATATTCGTGCTGTCAGGCAGCCTGTCTAATCTGATGCAGGGACTTTTAGTACCTCTTTGCACCTATGTCATTCTTGCACTCTCCCTGAATCTGACGGTAGGGGTGCTTGGTGAGCTGAGTCTCGGGCATGCAGGTTTCATGTGTATTGGTGCATTCACAGGCGCCTTTTTTTCAAAATGCACCTTTGGAGCGATTCCGGATGGGCTTCGCTTTTTCCTTGCCATTCTGCTCGGCGCACTGGTGGCAGCAATTTTCGGCATATTAATCGGAATTCCCGTACTCCGTCTGCGCGGTGATTATCTGGCCATTGTGACACTGGCATTTGGGGAAATTATTAAAAATGTTATGAATGTATTGTATGTAGGGAAAGATTCAGCCGGATTTCATTTTTCATTGAAGGATCAGATGTCATTGAACCTTGCAGATGGCGGAGAAGTCATCATTAAAGGTGCCCAGGGAATCTCAGGAACACCGAAGAATTCTACATTTACAATAGGTATTATTCTGGTTCTGATCACCTTGTTTATTATTTTGAATCTGATGAACTCCAGAGATGGACGTGCAGTTATGGCCATCCGTGATAACCGTATTGCGGCAGAATCAATTGGAATCAATATTACAAAATATAAATTGATGGCATTTGCAGTTTCTGCCAGTCTTGCGGGTGTCGCTGGCGTCCTCTATGCGCATAACCTTGCAACACTGACAGCGCTTCCGAAGAATTTTGGTTACAATATGTCCATTATGATCCTTGTATTTGTAGTCCTCGGCGGAATCGGCAATATGCGCGGATCCATTATAGCGGCAGTTCTGCTTACCCTTCTCCCGGAGGTGCTCCGCGGGCTCAATGACTATCGTATGCTGATTTACGCAGTTGTACTGATTGTTATGATGCTCTTTAACTGGAGCCCGAAGGCTCAGGAATGGAAGGCCCGCCATTCACTGAAGAAGTTGTTTGGCAGAAAAGATACTGCAGCGAAGGGGGGAAACTAAGATGGCGTTATTAGAAGTAAAAAACCTTGGAATCTCATTCGGGGGTCTGCGTGCGGTAGACGCCTTTGATGTCGCTATCGAATCCGGTCAGCTCTATGGTTTGATTGGACCGAATGGGGCGGGAAAGACGACTGTTTTTAATCTGTTGACAGGAGTATACCAGCCGACAGAAGGCAAAATCCTCCTTGATGGAAAAGATATAACCGGGAAAAAAACCATAGACATTAACAGAGCCGGTGTGGCTCGTACCTTTCAGAATATTCGTCTGTTTCCAGCATTGACAGTACGGGATAACGTGAAGGCCGGTCTTCACAATGGACATCGCTATAGTACCGTGGAGGGAATTTTAAGGCTTCCACGCTATCGCAGGGTGGAAAAAGAGATGAACGAAAGAGCAATGGAATTATTAAAGGTCTTTGATCTTGATAAAGAGGCAGAATATCTTGCATCCAACCTTCCCTATGGAAAACAGAGGAAGCTTGAGATTGCAAGGGCTCTTGCAACGGATCCAAAACTCCTTCTTCTGGATGAACCGGCCGCTGGAATGAACCCCAACGAGACAAATGAACTGATGGATACGATCAAGTTTGTACAAAAAGAATTCAAGATGACGATCCTTCTGATTGAGCATGATATGAAGCTGGTCAGCGGAATTTGTGAGAAGCTGACGGTACTGAACTTTGGTCAGGTACTTGCCCAGGGGAATACAAAAGACGTGCTCAGTAATCCGGAAGTTATTACAGCTTATTTAGGCGAATAGGAGGGGATATAGTTGTCAATGTTGAAAATTACAGATTTGGAAGTATATTATGGGGTAATCCAGGCAATCAAAGGTATATCCTTTGAAGTAAAAGAAGGTGAGGTCATCGCACTGATCGGCGCAAATGGTGCCGGCAAAACGACGATTCTTCACACGGTCACCGGATTGATTGCACCTAAAGCAGGAAAAATTGAATTTGAGGGAACGGATATTACGAAGACGCCAGCTCATAAGATTGTATCTATGGGAATGGCGCACGTACCGGAAGGCAGACGTGTGTTTGCACAGCTTTCGGTATATGAGAATCTGAAGCTTGGTGCATACACAAGATCGGATAAGACTGAGATAGAAGAGACACTGGAGATGGTGTATAAGCGTTTTCCAAGACTGAAGGAGCGCAGGAACCAGGCGGCGGGAACCCTAAGCGGCGGTGAGCAGCAGATGCTTGCCATGGGAAGGGCGCTGATGAGCCATCCGAAGATCATTCTGATGGATGAACCATCTATGGGACTTTCCCCTATCTTTGTGAATGAAATATTTGATATCATCAAAGAGGTAAGTGCCGGCGGAACAACCGTACTTCTCGTGGAGCAAAATGCAAAGAAGGCATTAGGAATTGCAGACAGAGCATACGTTCTGGAAACAGGAAATATTGTACTGACAGGTGAGGCAAAAGCACTGATGAATGATGAGTCAATTAAGAAAGCATATCTTGGTGAATAAGGGGGCGTACTTGTGGACAACATTATTATTACAATTCAGAGACAATTTGGAAGCGGAGGAAAGACGGTAGGCGAAGATCTTGCCAAAGAGCTTGGTATTCCCTGTTATGGAAGGAACATCCTGCGCATGGCTTCGGACGACAGTGGAATCAATGAAAGATTATTTAACGAGGCCGATGAAAAGATTCAGTCGGGCAAGCTGTTTGGTATATCCAAGCATATTTATGACGGACAATTGATTCCTCCTGGAAGGGACAATTTCGTGTCGACCGAGAACCTGTTCTACTATCAGGCCAAGATAATCAAAGAACTGGCAGAAAAGGAGTCCTGCGTGATTGTAGGGCGCTGTGCAGGATTCGTACTCCGTGATAATCCCAACGCAATCAGTGTCTTTGTTCATGCTAATAAGCAGTTTTGCCTGGACAGAGCAGGAGAACGCGTGGCACTGACCGGGAAAGAGCTGGAGCGTTACGTGGAAGACATCGACAAATACAGGGGAAACTTTCACAGATACTATACAGGTCTGGAATGGGATGATGCGAAGAATTATGACTTGAGCATCGACAGCGGAAAAGTAGGATTTGAAAAGACTGGGGAAATTATAAAAGAGTACGTAAAGATTCGGTATGGGAGGCTGCCTCAGGGGGGACGGGGGTAGTTGGGGCGCTTACCGAGAGCCGGGACGGACTGCGAAAAGCACCTGTCCTGTTGGAAATACAGGCCGCTGCGCCAAGCAGCAGTAAGAGGAAATCCGCAAAATCAGACTGAACCGAACGCATTCACCGTTTAATCTGGTGATTAAACGGCTCAGGCGTTCTAAAAAGCTGCTTCGGAAGCAGCTTTTTTCAGTCTGATTCTGCGGATTTCCTCTAACAGCTGCTAGTGCTCGCTAAATGCATTTCCAACAGGACAGGTGCTTTTCGCAGTCCGTCCCGGCTCTCGGTAAGCTGGTTGCATCCAGGCGGGAGGAAAGGATTCGTTTCACGGTGGGGACCGGACCGGGGCAGTGGATGGGATAGAACTGGTGTGACTGGAATTTCTCCAGTACGATATTTAGGTATGTTTTTTAAAAGATTGGATTCACTTTTAATTACATTCAGTCCAGTTCCTGGGAGCTTACTGGTACCATAAAAGATACACCAATTCTATTCCATCTGTTGCCCCGCCGCGCGCCGGACTCACCTTATCATTCGCGTCCCCATCCCTCAACAAGACCATAGCTCGTTCACTTATCCCTCTTATTGATATTGTCCGCGTTGTCCCTTATAATAGACATCATAGCAAAAAAGCAACAAATCCGGAGGTGATTTTTATTAAGAGTATTATGATAATAGATGATGATGTCAGTATCGGCAATATGCTGGAGGAAGTACTAATCAGAGAGGGGTGCAGAGTATCACGGGCGTATTCAGGGACAGAGGCACTGCTCTTTCTGGAATCGAACAGGCCTGATCTGATTCTTCTTGACCTGATGCTGCCTGGACTTAACGGTGAGGAGGTGCTTCCTGAGATTAAAGGGATCCCTGTTATTGTGATCAGTGCTAAGGCGGAAGTAAGTGATAAAGTGGAACTTCTACTGGGCGGAGCTGCGGACTATATTACAAAACCGTTTGATATACAGGAGCTGCTGGCCAGAATCGCGGTACAGCTTCGGAACGCTTCCGGTGCGGGGCAGCCGCCGGTTCTGAACTGGGAGGAGCTGACGATGGATCTGGCTGCACACACGGTCAGTGTAGGAGGACGTGAGGTACATCTGACGAAAACAGAGTTTGCGATTTTGAAACTGCTTATGCAAAATCCGTCACAGGTGATTCCCAAGTCCGTCATGCTGGAGCGGATCAGTGAGGATACTCCGGATTGTGTGGAAAGCTCTTTGAAGGTCCATATCAGCAATTTAAGGAGAAAACTTAGGGACGCCGGGGAAAAGGATTATATAGAAGCGGTGTGGGGAATTGGTTTCAAACTGAAAGAAGAATAAAATCTTTACCATTTCTTTACTGCCTTCTTTACTGCTGTCTTAACCTTTATCAGTTAGAATGCCAGTATCAAACAAAAGGAGGCAACATAAATGGAATATGTTCTTACAACAGATTCTTTGAGCAAACAATATGGACATTTTAAGGCATTGAATGAGCTTTCCATCCATGTACCGAAAGGTGCTATTTATGGATTTGTCGGGAAAAACGGCGCCGGAAAAACCACATTGATCCGGTTGGTATGCGGACTGCAGAAACCCACTTCAGGAGAATATTCATTATATGGAATCAGCAGCAATGCTGACATAGCAAGATCCCGGAGGAGAATGGGAGCGGTGGTGGAAACCCCGTCCATCTATCTGGATATGACCGCGCTGGACAACGTGAAAGAGCAGTACCGTATCCTGGGGCTGCCGTCTTTCGATACCATACCGGAACTTCTGAAGCTGGTCGGACTGGAAGATACCGGAAAGAAAAAAGCAAAGAACTTTTCTCTGGGGATGCGCCAGAGACTGGGGATCGCCATCGCTCTGGCGGGCGATCCAGATTTTCTCGTGCTGGATGAACCCGTCAATGGGCTGGACCCGCAGGGAATTATTGAGATGCGCGAGCTGATATTAAAACTGAATCGGGAGAGGCAGATCACAGTCCTGATCTCCAGCCATATTCTGGATGAATTGTCCCGGCTTGCAACACATTACGGTTTTATTGACAGGGGACATATGGTAAAGGAAATCAGTGCGCCGGAGCTGGAAGCCGCCTGCCGCAAATGTGTGCGTGCGGAAGTATCGGATATTGCTGTACTTTCAAAAGTACTGGATAAGATGGAACTGGACTATGAGGTCATTTCTGACAGCCAGGCGGACATCTTTGCCAGTGTAAATGTCACCCGGTTGGTCCTGGCACTGTCTGAAGAAAATTGTGAAGTGTTGTCAATGAATGAGCGGGATGAAAGTCTGGAAAGTTATTATGTCAGTCTTGTAGGAGGTGGAAGTTATGAGTAAACTGCTGTCAGCGGACTTTGCAAGACTTAAAAAAGATAAGCTGTTCTGGATAGGCACGATATTTATGTTTGCTATGGGTGTTTTAAGCCCTGTGATGAACTATATAGATATGAAACATTCGGGATACGAAATTTCTCTGGACAACATATTCTTTATTTATGCTATCTATATTGGAATTCTTTTATCTGCATTCTGCAGTCTGTTTATTGGTACGGATTATAGTGACGGTACCATACGGAATAAGGTAGTGATAGGGCATACAAGAATTTCGGTTTATCTGTCACATTTTATCGTATGTGCGGCGGCAGGTATGCTGATGTGCCTTGCCTATATTGTACCGGGAGGACTGCTTGGAATATGTCTGCTTGGATTTTTTGAGACAGATATACAGTTGGTGCTGGGACTGATTCTTTGCAGTGTGATTATGTCGCTGGCGTTCACGGCTGTTTTCTCACTGGTGGCAATGCTGAACCAGAACAAAGCAGTTGTGGCGGTAATCAATATCCTGGGCGTCTTTATTCTTCTGTTTGGCGCCATTTATATCCGGTCAAAGCTCTATGAACCGGAAATATATGATGGGTATGTGTACAGGGATGAAAACGGTGAAATTGTGGAAGTTGAAGCCGCTCCTAATCCCAGATATATTAGAGGTACGGAGAGGGAGGTGTATACTTTTTTTTATGATTTTCTGCCGACATGCCAGTCACTGCAGCTTTCAAGTATGCAGGTTGAACGCTTATGGAGGGTTGATCTATATTCTGCCGCGATTACCATTGTGGCTACAGGGGCCGGCCTGTTCTTCTTCCGGAAAAAAGATTTGAAGTAAGGAGGCTGTGCCATGCTTTGGCTTGGAATTTTATGTGGGGTTCTTGTGATTGTAATCGTCATATTGCTGAACAAAATTGCCCTGCTCCACAGGGCGGCTTATGAAGTGCACTCACAATTTGCCGAAAAGCTGGAGCATGACACAAACACTTTGATTGTCATTTCAACCCGCGACCGTTACATGCGCAGGCTTGCCGAAGAAATCAACGTTCAGCTCAGAGACCTTCGGACAGAGCGACAGCGTTTCCAGCAGGGAGATTTTGAACTGAAAGAAGCAGTCACTAACATTTCCCACGATCTTCGGACCCCGTTGACTGCAATCTGCGGTTATCTGGACCTGCTGGAGCAGGAAGAGAAATCTGAGGCGGCAGAAAGGTATCTTGCAGTGATTAAGGAGCGTTCGGAAGTTCTGAAACAACTGACGGAGGAACTTTTCCGTTATACGGTCATCACATCTGCACCGAATGATTCAAGTTATGAAGACATCATATTAAATCACGTTCTGGAAGAAAGTATTTCTGCATATTATGCGGCCCTGAAAGGCAGCCGGATTGTGCCGGAGATTACCATGCCGGATGAAAAAATCAGGCGCAGGCTGGATAAAAAGGCAGTATCAAGGATTTTCGGAAACATCATAAGCAACGCCATCAAATACAGCGACGGCGATCTCCGGATTACGCTGCAGGAGGATGGTGAGATCATATTTTCCAATCACGCCTCCAGACTCAATGAAGTCCAGGTCGGAAGGCTGTTTGACCGCTTCTATACGGTGGAAGCGGCAGATAAGTCAACCGGGCTGGGACTTTCTATTGCAAAAATATTGATGGAACAGATGCAGGGGAAAATAACGGCTCGGTATGCGGGGGGAGTGCTCAGTATACACCTAAAATTCTAAATCGGGATTTAGCGACGAGCTTTAGTCTCGGCGCGGACGGGGACGCTTCATGACAGGGATGGCGTGGAGGTACTGGGGCTGTATATGCCGCTGCGATATGCACCCGCGCTGCCAACTGCTCCTAGGACACCCACTGCCGGTCAGGCGGGTACGCAGAACACATCACGGGAAATCTGAGGATTTCCCGCGCTGGGTTCTGCAAAAACTTGATTTGGTGATCAAGTTTTTCCCCGCCTGCCCGGCAGTGGTTGTCCAAGGAGCAGTAAGCGCACTCCAGCATTTCGCAGCGGCAT
>NZ_GL870818.1:52013-78923 GCF_000190355.1 Clostridium sp. D5
TTTAGCGAGCATAGCAGCAGTTAGAGGAAATGCGTGAAATCAGTCAGAAAAAATCTGCTTCCGAAGCAGATTTTTAGAACGCCTGAGGCGTTTAATCATCAGATTAAACGGTGAATGCGTTCGGTTCTGACTGATTTTGCGGATTTCCTCTTACTGCTGCTTGGCGCAGCGGCTGTATTTCCAACAGGACAGGTGCTTTTCACAGTCCGTCCCGGCTCACGGTAAGCGCCCCCTCCATCCGCTCCCGAGTCTAAAGCTCGTGAGCTAAATCCCGATTTAATCTTTCCAACAGGAAATTTTGATGTTATAATAGCATACATATGCAGCAAAAAGGAGAAAATGTATCATTGATACATTACTTGTGCGGACTATGTTTGGTTATGTAACGATATGTGAGCCTGAGCTCAAAGTTAAGGATTTAAGAAAATATAAAGCATATTACTGCGGACTGTGCCGGACGCTGAAAGAGCGTTTCGGAGGTCTGGGGCAGATGACCCTGACCTATGACATGACGTTCGCAGTTATTTTGCTGACTTCATTATATGAGAGTGAAACCAGATTCTCCAGCCACCGCTGTAAGGTTCATCCTGTGAAGAAGCAGAACATGCTTCAGAATGATGTGACAGAATATGCGGCCGACATGAATGTGCTTCTGGCCTATTACCATATGAAGGACGACTGGGAGGATGAGAAGAAGATCAGCGGATTTGCCGGATTTCACGCTCTCAAAGGCAGGGCGGAGAAGGTCGTAAAGAAGTATCCGAGACAGAGCCGTGTCATTGAGGAAGAACTGAAAGCTCTTGCAGCTTTTGAAAAAGAGGAAACGCAGGATATTGATCGGCCTGCCGGGTGCTTTGGCAGGCTAATGGCGGAGATGTTCGTATTCCGGGAAGATCTCTGGGAGGGAAGGCTCCGCAAGATGGCCTTTTACCTCGGTAAGTTCATCTATATTATGGATGCTTACGAAGATCTGGAGAAGGATATGAAGTCCGGAAGCTATAATCCACTGAAGGAATTAAGCGGGAGAGAGGACTATGAGGAGCGGTGCAAGGAGCTGCTCTGTATGATGATCGCAGAGTGCAGCGCGCAGTTTGAACTGCTTCCCTGTCTATTAGATGTAGACATTCTCCGGAATATATTATATGATGGTGTGTGGACCCGTTATCGTAAGATGCAGGAACAAAAGAAGAAAAGTGAGGATAATCAGAATGGCAAAGAATCCATATGATGTGCTGGGCGTTTCCCAGAGTGCATCGGATGAGGAAATAAAAAAAGCATACAGGGATCTTACAAGAAAATATCATCCGGATGCGAATGTAAATAATCCGCTGGCTGATCTGGCGGAAGAAAAGTTTAAAGAAGTACAGGAAGCCTATGATGTAATTATGAAAGAACGGGAACAGGGCGGCGGTTATGCCGGCTATGGATCCGGCAGCGGCTCAGGCGGCTATGGCTACGGATACGGCGGTTCGTCAGGCGGTTACCAGCAGAGCAGCGGCCCTCAGAATGCAGAGATGCAGGCTGCCGTCAATTATATCAATTCAAGACGTTATCAGGAAGCGGTCAATCTGCTGAACCGCATGCCCCAGCGTGATGCGCAGTGGTATTATCTGAGCGCGGCAGCCAACATGGGCATGGGCAATAACGTGCTGGCAAAGGACCATGCGGGCCAGGCGGTCAATCTGGATCCCAATAATCCGCAGTACCGTCAGCTTCTGAACCAGCTGGAGTGGAACAGCCAGCGGTATCAGAACAACCCTTACGGGGGTGGGTACGGAAGCGGAAACCAGTCCTGCGGTACAGGCAATCTTTGTTGTGACCTGTGGTGCGCGGACAGCTTATGTGAATGTATGGGAGGAGATCTTTGTTCATGCATGTAAAGGCAAAGAAGATGGCTTTCGGAGGATTGCTGCTGGCATTGACAATTGTCTGTATGGTGCTGGGCAGTGTGATAGAGTCAAATACCTTATTTCTGCTTGCGGCGGCGTCCTACTTTGTGGGAATTATTATCCGGGAGACAGGAATGCGGACAGGGGCGGCTTTTTATATCGCGGCAGTGCTGCTCGGATTTATTGTGGCGCCCAATAAACTTTATGTTATTTCCTTTGCGGCCATGGGCTTTTATATACTTTTTATTGAACAGACATTTGTAATGCTGGGCCGGACGACGGCCAAAGTAAACAGAAAAGTGCTGTTCTGGGTAATAAAGTACCTTGTTTTCAATATTTTATACATTCCTGTGCTGATTGCATTTGAGCAGCTTTTGTTTGGCAGGAATCTTTCCGCCGTGTGGACGGTTGGCCTGATTGCCGCAGGACAGGTGGGACTGTGGATCTATGACAGAGCATATGAGTATGTGCAGAGACATCTGTGGAGCAAGCTGAGAAAACGGCTTTTTTAAGGGTTCCATATAATAGAATACAGAGATGGTATCTATTCCCGGTATGGTTGAAAAATGCATATCGGGATTTTTTTTGCTGATTTTAAATCCTTTTGGGTACAAAAAGGATTATATTGAGAGTAAGACGTTTTACGAAAAGAGGAAGGGGGAGCGTTTTTTGGAGGACAGAGAACTGATCAGGCGGATTCAGAGCGGACAGAAAGAATATCTGAATGAAATTGCGGAGAAATACTACGATGACATTTATTATTTCTGCTGTTATCAGACCGGCAGCCGGGAAGATGCCTATGATCTGGCGCAGGAGACGTTTCTCCGTTTCATACGTTATGCAGAGCATTACCGTTACAGTAATCTAAAAGGGTATCTTCTGACTATTGCCATGAACCTGTGCAGGAGTTATTTCCACGGGACAGGGCGGACGCGCACTGTTATAGGGGCGGGGGAACACATAGAGGCGAATGGGGCAGGTCAAGGCGGACCAGCTGTCCGCGAAGAGGCAGAAACAGGCGGGCGGGAACTGGATACTACCGCACAGGCCATTGAGGTGATGGAACAGAGCAGGCTTTTGACCGAAGCACTTATGAAGCTTCCGGACATGCAGCGGGAAGCAGTACTCCTGCATCATTTTTATGGCTACAAAAACAGGGAGATTGCCCATATGACAGGGGCATCCTGCGCGACGGTAAAGTCCAGGGTAAATCAGGGACTTGGAAAGCTGCAGCAGCTTTTGAACAGGGAGGATTTCTATGAATAGACAAACAGGAGGGGAATTCTGGAGATTCCCATTGGATGAAAGAAGAAAGAGTGAAAGCCTGCGGCGGATTCGGCAGGAAGGAGAAAACAAGCAGATCCGGCAGTGTCCGTCTCTGGCAGCAAATATCCTGAGCCAGCTCAGGTTCCAGACATGGAAGTACTGGACTGTGCAGGGAGCCATTCTACTTGCCGCCATGGCTCTGGTCCTCTATCTTGGAAATAAAGGGGCAGATGGAGAGGAGGCCATAGCTGTCTGCGCCGTATTTCTGGTGTTTGCGGGAAACATAAGCCTGAGCGGCCTGGGCCGCCTTTTTTCCAGGAACATGGCAGAACTGGAGCAGACACTGTACCTGAACCTGAAACAGATGGTCTGCATTCAAATGCTGTTTGGCGGCGTTGCAGATTTGTTAGTATTAGGAATTGTTGTAGGAATTGCAGGAGGGCAGAATGACGCCGGCACAGGAGCGTATCTATTGTATATGCTGGTTCCGTTTCTTTGGTCAGACACTCTGTATCTGTATATGCTGACTGCATTTCACAGCCTGCAGCAAGGCTACCGTCAGCTTACGGCAGGCATAGTCTGCGGGATTCTTGCACTGTTCCCTATGTTTCTGGAGGATGCATATGAAGCGGTATACTTACCAGTATGGGGAGCTCTGGCAGCCGCAGGCTGTGTGCTGCTGGCGGCGGAAGTATTCCACATGCTGGGGAAAATAGAAAGAGGGGAAGGATTATGCCTGAATTAATAATGGACAGAGTGACAAAACAATTTAAAAATAAAATTGCGGTGGATAAAGTATCACTGCATTTAAAAGAAGGGGTATACGGCTTTTTGGGGGCAAACGGTGCGGGGAAGACCACGCTTCTCCGTATGCTCTGCGGAGTTCTCCGGCCCACCTCCGGTGACATTTTCTGCAATGGTGTACCGATCCGTGTACTGGACGGGGAATACCGGTGCATGTTGGGATATCTGCCCCAGGATTTTGGATATTATCCGGATTTTACGGCAAAGCGGTATTTGGAATACCTGGCTGCCTGCAAAGCAGTTCCGAAGGAGATATCCAGGGAAAAGGTGCAGGAAGTACTGGAACTTGTGGGGCTGAAAAACGCACAAAAACAGAAGATCAGGACATTTTCCGGAGGCATGATCCGAAGACTGGGAATTGCACAGGCACTCCTGAATGAGCCGGAAATCCTGATTCTGGATGAGCCTACATCCGGACTGGATCCCAAGGAGAGAATCCGGTTCCGCAATATTATTAGTGCGCTATCCAAAAGCCGGATCGTAATATTGTCCACTCACATCGTCTCCGACGTGGAGTTCATCGCGGATCATATACTGCTGATGAAGGACGGAAGCATCATAGAGCAGGGATCACCCAGGGATGTGACAGAGAGCGTGAAAGGCAGGGTGTGGGAATACCTGGCGGACGAGACGGAGGCGCAGCGTCTGAATGCGTCCTTTGCAGTCAGTAACCTGAGAAATGAAGGAGACAGGATCTATCTCAGACTTGTCTCGGATACCTGTCCCTGCGAGGGAGCAGTGCCGGCACAGCCGGGGCTGGAGGATGTATATATGTATTATTTTGAGGAGGCATCGGATAATGTGGGAAATCTGGAAAGAAGAATTATATAAAATTGCATCCCGGAAAGTGATCTGGTGCGGCGTGTTCCTGTTGTTTGCCTTTGTAACCTTCCGGCTTATTATGGTACAGAAAGACTATTCCGTGACGATTGACGGACAGAGCTATACTGGAAAAGAGGCGATAGAAAAAGACAAGAAGCTGACGGCAGAACATGCAGGAATTTTAACCGCGGAAAAGGTACAGGAAATCTATGAAAAGTACGGTTTCTATTACTATGATGATAAAACGGAAAGCAATGCAGGAAACTTCTGCAGCAAGTTTGTAACAGAGCAGATGACCAATTATCACCAGACCGGCGGGGATGACCCGTCCCAGATTCATTTTTATGAGGGTGAAGAATGGGAACAAAACGCCGCACCGCTCCTCAGGGAAAATCTGCAGTTCGATTATTTTTACGGCTGGCAGGATTTTCAGGAGACCTACGGAATGGTCGGCATCCTGTTGCTGTTTGTGGTATTTATCATCGGCCTTTCCCCCGTATTTTCGGAAGAATATACTCTGAGAACCGCAGATATCCTTTTGTCTACCCAGCGCGGGAAAAAGAGCGGCATCTGGCTGAAAATAGCCGCAGCGCTATCTTTTACTGCAATAGTATACCTTGCGTTCACGGCATATATCTGGGCCATCTATCTGCTCGTGTTCGGAACACAGGGCCTGGACGCCTCAGCCGTTCTGGCAGGAGTCAGCTTTTTCGGCTATGGTCCCGGCAGCATCGCAGGATTTCTCCTGTCAATGTCTGCCCTGGGACTGGCGGGAGCACTTCTGCTGACAGGAATGGTGCTGGCCGTATCTTCCTTGTGCAGAAATTCTTTCCTGACCGTAGTAGTATCACTAGTTCTGTTCCTGGTACCGCTCGTATGGCTGAAAGTCTTCTCATCCATGTGGATTCTTGGCTATCGCCTGACCAGGGCAGTGAATCATTTCATGACGTCCATGCCCTTCTATCTTCCAATGAACTGGAGCTTTGGATTCTCCGGGGAACAGATCGGTATGCATCTCGTGACCGCACTGACCGTCGGTGTCGTCTGCCTGATCCTGGGATATCATAAATACCGAAATTACCAGGGCGGAAAATAGCGAATGAGCTTTAGCCTCATTCGCGGATAGGTGAATACTAACGAATAATGCACCCCCCCGCATACCCAATCCCCATCCACTGCACCCGGTCAAGGATCCCCCAGCGAACTCGTTTTATCCTGCTGACTGGATGAACCTAGCCAGGCGGACTGGAAGCCGCAGGCCTTCCTGCCTGTAAGGGCGGTTTAAAACTCCTTAAAGCGGACGATTAGAAGCACTTATAGAGGCAGAGGCGCACAGAAGGGATGAAACTTGATTTTCCAAATCAAGTTTCAGTCCGATCTAAGACGAAAAAATATCAATTTTTTCGCTGCATATCGGATGTGCCCTTCTGTGCGCCTCTGCCTCTATTAGTGCTTCTTCGTCAAGCGGTCAGGATTTTAAACCGCCCTTACAGGCAGGAAGGCCTGCGGCTTCCAGTCCGCCTGGCGCCCCTTCCCCCATGAAAGCACAACCCGACGTTCAAGATCCCCTCTTTCTTTTTGTGAAATTATCGTGTACAATGAGACCGTATGGAGGAGAGATAAGAGATGGACAGGCAGAAGATTTTAATTGTTGAAGACGATACAGATATAAACCATTTGCTGCACCGGATTCTGATGCAGGATGGTTATGATACGATACAGGCGTTTTCAGGAACAGAGGCAAAACTGCTGCTCCGGCTGGAAGCGCCTGATTTGATTTTGCTCGATCTGATGCTCCCGGGCATGAGCGGAGAGGAGCTGATTGTAACAGTGAGAGAGGAGATGGGACTGGATCTTCCGATTCTGGTGCTGTCGGCCAAAGCCGGCCTGGAGACGAAAGTGGCCGCCCTCAAAAACGGCGCGGATGACTATCTGACAAAACCGTTTGAGCCGCAGGAAGTTCTGGCAAGGGTCTATGCGGCACTAAGGCGTTATAAGATAGAAGCCGGAAAGACAGAAAAGGAGACCGCATTCTATACATATAAGAAGCTGAATCTCCATCCAGATTCCCGTAAGGCCGAGATTTCAGGGCAGGAGCTGCCCCTGACCATGCATGAGTATGACATTCTGTATCTTTTAATAAAGGATCCGGAAAAAGTGTATTCCCGTGAAAATCTGTATGAGCAGGTGTGGAAGGGCGGTTATTATGGAGAGGACAATACGGTGAACGTCCATGTCAGTAATCTGCGCAGAAAGCTTTCGGCGGCCGATCCAGAGGAAGAGTATATCCGAACGGTCTGGGGAATCGGATTTAAAATGGCATAATCTTTATAGTTTCTTTAAACTTTCTTGAGGACTTATTAAAAGCCGCCGGGCTACAATAACTTACGTCAAGAGGCAATCACATAAGAAAGGAATGGAGAAGATAATGAAAGAACATGTCATAGAAGCCAGAAGTGTTACGAAGAAATACAAGGATGTTACGGCTCTTAGAGATGTGGATATTACGGTGAAACGCGGAGATATTTACGGCCTGATCGGCGACAATGGTGCGGGAAAGACCACATTTTTAAAACTGCTGACCGGGCAGATCTATACATCAGGGGGAGAACTGAAGTTATTCGGCGCATATTCTGAAAAAGAACTGGAGCAGAACAGGAAGCGCACAGGAGCGATTGTCGAAGAACCGGGACTATATCCAAAACTATCAGTAGAAAAGAATCTGGAGTATTACCGGATACAGAAGGGGATACCGGGAAAGAACCGGATTGAGGAAACATTGAAGTCAGTGGGGCTCTGGGATAAAAGAAAGAGAAAATGCGGCGCTCTGTCCATGGGGATGAAGCAGCGGATGGGGCTTGCCATAGCCCTGCTTGGAGAGCCTGAGCTGCTGATCCTGGATGAGCCGATCAACGGCCTGGACCCCAGCGGTATCATAGAGATGCGGAATCTCCTGTTAAAATTGAATCGGGAAAAGAACATTACAATCATCATTTCCAGCCATATTCTTTCGGAACTGGAACAGATCGCCACTGTCTATGGCTTTTTAAGCCGGGGCTGGCTGCTGCGGGAACTGACGGCTGAGAAGCTGCACGAGGACTGTGCCGGTTATCTGGAGATTAAGGTAAGCGACCCGGAACGCTATGCAGCGCTGCTTGAAAAAGAGATGGAAGGCGTGCAGTATCAGGTGATGCCGGACTTTCAGATAAGGATTCAGAACCCGCAGTTTCCGGCTGAAGCATACAGCGGTTTGGCGTCCGGACATGGAATCGGCATCGTGGGCCTGGAACAGAAGCAGATGTCGCTGGAGGAATATTACATGGACTTAAAGGAGAGGGGGAAATTGTCATGTTAAACTATTTGAAGAGTGAATTTTACAGAATTCTGCACGGAAGGGAAATCTATTGGGCGACAGCGGTGCTTGCAGGCCTTACCGTGCTGATGAATCTAACTTTGTTTGCCTTTGACAGGCTGACTCCGGATTTCCCATATTCTACGGTGGCCTTTTCTCTGAACATGCTGACCGGCAGTATGTCTATGCTGCTTATGGCCGGCCTGATCATCGTTGTATTTCTGTTTTCGGATGAGTATAAGAACGGTACCCTGAAGAATGCGATTTCTTTTGGTATTTCCCGTAACGCCTTCTTTACCGGAAAATGTATTGTATGCGCGGCGGCCGCATTTTTGAGTATGCTTGTGATTATGGCTGTTTATATTGGCGGCGCTTTTCTGCTTTTAAAATCAGAAGGCAGCCTTCCGCTCAGACAACTGCTGAAGGGCACTGCGGTGAATCTTCCGGCTGCCGTTGCTTCCGTTGTTTTGGCATCCGCTCTGTGCTGCCGGTTTAAAAAAGAAGCAACGGTCGGTCTCTGGTGGATTGGGATTATGGGGGGAGTGCCCACAGTCTGCTTCTTTCTGGGGCTGAAAATAGAATCCATTGAAAGAATATCGGAATGGATGCCCTGGAATTACCTAAAATACGAAGTCTCTGTTAATATGTCAGGTTACAGTTGTCTGTGGGATACACCGGAAGGCGTGGCAAAATGTCTGATAGCAGGCACCATTGGTATTCTGGTATTCTATGTGGGGGGCATATTGGCTTTCCATAAAAAAGAGATTGAATAGATCAGGGAGGTGCATGTAGAAATGGTATATATCTTATTAGCAGTTGCATGTGCGGCGGCAGTTTATTTCTGCATGCGTTTCGTGCTGCTGAAGCGCGCTGTCCGGCTGGCCGCCGGGGAGCTGCGGGAGATTACCGGTGAACTGGAAGAGAACCGGGTGGTGAAGATGGCTGTCCCTCAAAAAGAGCTGGAGGAACTTCTGGCGGAGATCAACAGGAATTTGACAGAGATCCGTAAAGCAAGGATCCGTTATGGGAAAAAGGAACGGGAACTATTAAATCAAATTGAAAATATCAGCCATGACCTGCGTACGCCGCTTACGGCGATCATCGGTTTTTTGGATCTGATTGACAGGGACTCTCTGGACTTTGAGGACAGAGAGTCCCTGGAAGTGGTTAAAAAGAAGGCGCTCGCACTGAAGAAACTGACTGCACAGTTTTATGATCTGTCCAGGCTGACTGCAGAGGACTACAGGCTGAAACTGCAGAAAATGGACATTGGCAGGATACTGCGGGAGACCGTCATTGATTCCTATCAGGAACTGAAATTAAAGAATCTGGATGTCAGTGTGGAGATTCCTGATATTCCGTTTTTTGTCCGCGGGGATGAGGAAGCGCTGGAACGGATTTTTCAGAATCTGCTGCAGAATGCAGGGCGGTACGCCCTGAGTACATTTTCCGTATGTCTGACTGCGGATCAGGATAAGGTGCTTGTGCAGCTGAAAAATGATACGGACATGCTGGATAAACAGGATGCAGAATCTCTGTTTGAGAGATTTTACACAGGGGACAGAGCCAGAAAGCAGGGCAGTACAGGGCTGGGACTCCCCATCGCAAAGCATCTGGCGGAGGCTATGGAAGGTAATCTGTATGTCCGGCTGACGGCAGAGGAAAGTAAAAACTGGCTTTCGCTGTATTTGGAAATTCCAAGATTGAAGATATGATACAAGCCAATCTGGAGAAAGTGTAGTATAACTAACAGTATGGACATCAAAAAATACAGACAGTGAGGTAGGGCAGTATGAAAAAAGAAATGCGGACAGTATACTATGATGAAGAACTTCAGATAGAAGCTTACCGTTTCGTTGGAATTAGCCGCGCATTTCCGAATCACTTCCATGAGTATTATACGATTGGATTTATTGAGGCGGGAAGGCGCGCGCTTTCATGTAAAAATACAGAGTGTGAAGTCAAAAAAGGAGATATCATTCTGTTTCATCCGGATGAAAATCATTCCTGTGCGCAGATCGGGGCTGACCCTTTGGATTACCGAAGCCTGGGAATTTCACCTAAGGTGATGAAAAAGCTCGTTGGGGAAGTGACAGGCCGGGAATATCTGCCGGGGTTTTCGCAGAATGCGATCCAGGATGATATATTGAGTGGGTATCTGCAGGACGTGCACCGCATGATTACAGAAGAATCCAGGGAATTTGAGAAAGAGGAAAAGCTCCTCTTCCTTCTGGAGGGGCTGCTTGAAAATTATGAAAAACCATTTCTTACCGGTTTGCCGGAATGCGGAGCAGAGATTGACCGGGCATGTGCGTTTATGGATTCTCATTATGAATCCGCCATAACACTGGAGGACATCTGCAGGGAAGCGGGACTGAGCAAGTCCACCCTGCTGCGCGCTTTTACCAGGACCCGTGGGATCACGCCTTACCGGTATCTGGAGACTGTCCGCATCAACAAAGCACGGGAACTGCTGCAGAATGGCCTGGCACCCGTGGAAGTAGCGCTTGAGACCGGATTTTCGGACCAGAGTCATTTTACTAAGTTCTTTACGCTGTTTACCGGAGTGGCACCGGGCGCTTACAGCGATATTTTTGCTTCGGGCAGGGAAGAGGGGATGAATAATGAAAAACCGTAATGGAGCCGGGCATCTGGCGGCATTATTTACGATTGTGGTCTGGGGAACAACGTTTATCTCCACAAAGATACTGCTCAAGGATTTTCAGCCGGTAGAGATTTTGATTATAAGATTTGTCATAGGCTACCTTCTGCTGCTGGCGGCAAAACCGGGGATTATAAGGCTGAAGGATAAAAAACAGGAGTGGGTTTTTGCGGCTGCGGGCTTATGCGGCATATGTCTGTACTTTCTGCTGGAAAATATAGCACTGACTTATACACTTGCATCGAATGTAGGAGTCATTATCTCGGCGGCTCCTTTTTTTACGGCCTTTTTGACCCAGATCTTTATGAAAGAGGAAGGCCGGCTGCGTCTGTCGTTCTTTCTGGGATTCGGAGTTGCCATTGCAGGAATCTGCATGATCAGTTTTGGCGGACAGAGATTCGCTCTGAATCCCAAAGGTGATCTTCTGGCACTGGCAGCAGCTTTTGTATGGGCATGCTACTCTGTGTTGACGAAGAAGATCAGCAGTTACGGATATTCCACGATTCAGACAACACGGCACACATTCGGTTACGGAATCCTTTTCATGATTCCTGCCGCCTTTATATTTGATTTCCATCTGGGGATCACGAGGCTTTTCGATCCTGTGAACCTGCTGAATATTCTCTTTTTGGGAGCCGGGGCATCGGCTATCTGTTTTGTGACATGGAATTTTGCAGTACAGATACTGGGAGCCGTGCGTACCAGTGTATATATCTATGTTGTGCCGGTAGTGACGATTGTGATGTCTGTGCTGATCCTGCACGAGGAGCTGTCCGGGATGGCCGCGGCCGGAGCAGGACTTACACTTCTGGGCCTGATCATATCGGAAGGAAAAATGGAGCTGAAAGTTTTATTTACCTCAGAGAAGCAGGATGTTATACTGAGAAGGGAAAATTGGAAAAAGGAAGAGTAAGAACATGAAATTTTATTTGGCGCCGCTGGAAGGCATTACGGGATATGTTTACCGGAATGCATATTATAAATGTTTTGGGGAAATGGACAGGTATTTTATTCCTTTTATCAGCCCCAATCAGTTCGGACATCTGAGTTCAAAAGAGAAGAACGACATTCTGCCCGAACACAACGAGGGGATGGATGCGGTACCGCAGATTCTGACGAACTCGGCGGAGGATTTTATCAGGACAGCCGGGAAGCTTAAAAAGTATGGATACAGTGAAGTAAACCTGAACCTGGGATGTCCTTCAAAGACGGTTGTGTCGAAGGGACGGGGATCTGGGTTTCTGGCATTTCCAGATAAGCTGGACAGATTTTTGAAAGAAATATTTGAGTACACGGATATGAAAATATCTGTAAAGACGAGGATCGGAAAGGACGGTCCTGATGAATTTGAAAGCCTCCTGGATATCTATAACCAGTATCCGATCAGTGAACTGATCATCCATCCAAGGCTTCAGGCGGATATGTACAGGAATACGCCAAACTGGCAGGTATTCGGGGAGGCATTGGAAAGATGCAGATGCCGTGTTTGCTATAACGGCGATATTTTTACACCCCAGGACTTTGAACGGTTTACAGTAACATTTCCTAAAGTTGATTGTGTGATGCTGGGGCGAGGCATTCTTTCTAATCCGGGGCTGGTTACATCCATACGGGGAAAAGGAAAAATGCGTAAGGACACGCTGCTTGCGTTCCATGATCAGATATACCGGGACTATCAGAAAATTTTATACGGGGAAAAAACAATCCTGTTTAAAATGAAGGAAATGTGGTTTTATATGTCCCCCGTATTTACTAATTATGAGAAGTACGCCAAAAAAATAAAAAAGTCAGAGAAGCTGGCTGCGTATGAAAGTGCGGTGGCGGCTCTGTTTGATGAACAGGATATTTGTGCAGGATAAGGAGATACAGATATGGAAAGATATGTCAGGATTGAAGAAATCTCGGACGGGAGACTTTATGGTCCGAATGATATGGTACGTGCAGACTGCAGGGACTGTGAGGGATGTTCCGCGTGCTGCAGGGGCATGGGAAATACAATTGTTCTGGACCCGCTGGATGTGCACCGGATATCGACCGCTCTGGGTGCGAAGTTTGAGGAGATTCTGATCGATAAGATCGACCTGAATGTGGTAGATGGTTTGATTTTGCCGAACCTGAGGATGGATGGGGAGGGAGAAAGCTGCGTTTTTCTGAACAGTCAGGGAAGATGCAGTATCCATGATGCAAGGCCGGGGATCTGCAGGCTTTTCCCGCTGGGGAGATATTACGAGAACAGAAGTTTTCAGTATTTTCTGCAGACAAATGAGTGCAGGAAGGAAAACCGCTCTAAAATAAAGGTCAAAAAGTGGATTGATACGCCGGAGCTGGAGAAATACCAGAAGTTCATTACGGACTGGCATTATTTTCTGAAGGATATTCAGGAGATGCTGCAAAAGATGGAAGATGAGGCGAGGAGAAAAGAAATCAGTATGTACATATTAACCAGTTTCTATGTCATCGGGTATCAGGGGGATGAAGACTTTTATCAGCAGGTGCAGCAGCGAATGAATCAGGGAACAGGGCGCGTTGGTATGGGGACGCTTTAAGGGACCGGGCTATTACGGCAGGAGACACAGCTCCTGCCGTAATAGCCCGGTTTTTATTTCATGAAAAAATGCGTCTCAGGCCAGGAGTTCGTATATGCCCAGGGCTACCAGGATCAGGCCGGAGATAATATCGGCGGCCTGGTCGGATATGTGAGGGACTTTTGTTTTTCCGATCAGGTTGCCGGCATACAAAAAGACGACGGACACGATCAGGGACATGATAGCAGTGGGAATGAGTCTTAGTCCGGTTATGCTGGCTCCGATACCCATACCAAAGTTATTGATGGAGAGGGCAAGGCCAAGGAACAGGCCTTCTTTCATGGTGAGAAGGGAGACTTTGGCCTGAGTTTCGCTTTCTGCTCCGGAATTAAGTTCATTTGTCTTTACTTCGGCTTTCTTTATTTTTTTTTTGATATAGCCGCAGAAAGATTTTATAATATAGTACAGCCCGAGGCCGATCAGAAGAGCACAGCCTATGGCCTGGGTGGAGGAGGCCGGCAGGAACCGTGAGATTTCAGTGCCCATCAGTATGGCGATCACGGTGCCTGTCAGTGTCACAAGGCTGATGACAGTGCTCTTTAGAAGGTCAATATTCGATTTCTTAATTCCGTAGGACATACCGACGATGAAGCTGTCTATATTTGCAGAAATTGCGAATAGAAGTGATGAGATAAGATGCATAATCTGCTCCTGACATCATAATTGTTGTTTGTATTCAGTATATTCAGAAGTATTTGTTGCGTTCATGGTGCATAGACTATTAAGAGTTTATCCTAGAAGGTGTCCAAATATATGCGTAAACGATTGATTTCCCCGTTTGGGATTACTGTAGAAATTCTGCTGCTGCTTCTGGTTGTATGTGTCTGGCAGGCCGGGGATACCGACGGTAATGGGCAAAAAGTAAGCAGGGGAAGCGGCTTGGAGAGTGTCTCTGTCAATGCAGGAGGAAGTGCAGGCACTGGCAGTGAGGAAAAGCAGGTGCAGGGAGAGAATGAGCAGGAAGAGAGTACGCAGGGAGCGGGTACAGAGGGGGAGAGTACACAGGGGGAGAATTCACAGGGCGAGGATACTAAGGAGGAGAATAAGAAGGAATATATCAAGTGGGTGGAATTTAATGTAACCTATGAGGCTCTGAACAGGGCTTATACATATGATGTGGAGACTTATGAGGAGGATGTCCATCTGAGCTGGGTGGAGCTGTTGGCTTATCTGGGTGCAAAATATGGAGGGGATTTTTCACGGTACTCAGAAAGTGATATGACAGTGATTGCCGATAAGCTGCTGGCAGGAGATGCAACCATGGAAGAACTGACTGCAGACATGCAGTATTACGGGTATTACCGTGAGGCATATGGGGCAGTCCTGGATGGAATGATAGGAGAGTATGAGATAGAAAAACCTGCAGAGGAGGGCTCGGATAAAAAGGTATGGAAAAAGTATTACGGGTTGAAAGCGTACTGCCCCATAGCAAAAACATTTCCATATTCGGATTATGATGACTTCGGGGTGTCAAGAAGCTATGGATATCATAGAAATCATCTGGGGCACGATATGATGGGGCAGGTGGGGACACCTGTGATTGCTGTTGAGTCAGGCTATATAACCGTCATGGGCTGGAACCAGTATGGCGGCTGGCGGATTGGTATTAACAGTTTCGATGGGAAAAGGTACTATTACTATGCACATCTGCGGCAGAACATTCCGTTTGCGGAAAATCTGAAAGAAGGTGATGTAGTCCAGGCGGGAGACGTGATCGGCTACATGGGAAGAACCGGTTACAGTACTACGGAGAACGTAAATAATATTGACACTTATCATCTGCATTTTGGCCTTCAGCTGATATTCGATGAATCACAGAGAGAAGGAAACAATGAGATCTGGGTGGATGTCTACCCACTCGTCAGATTTTTGTCACAAAATCGTTCGGATGTATTGAGAAATGATGCCAATAAAGAGTGGTACCGCCAGTATAACATGAAAGACCCGGCGGCAGAAGCATACAAAAATAGCATAGAAAAATAGCAGATTAACGGTAGAATAAAAGAAAAGAAGATGGATAAATGGAAGAGATAATATAAAAAGACAGAAAAAAATATGTAATATAAATAAATATATTGACTAATTATGGCGTAAGGGATAATATAAAGATAACAGGAGAGGCAGAAGGGAGTGGAAGCTATGTTAGAAAAACTTTTTATCTTATTTATCTCGGCGGCAGCACTGGTGATAGTCTGCTGGATTCTTGCAGAATACTGGCTCCGCTCGGTCAGGAAGCTTTCAGTAGAGAAGATTTCCAATTTAAGCATCTGGAACAGAATGGTATATGCTTTCGAAGACTTCTGCGGAGGTGTAAACCATAAAAAGGATTTCCACAGGATGCAGATCAGGGAAGAGCTGGGAAGCGTACACAGAGACGAAGTAACAAATCCTCACAGGCCGGCAGAAGCACGCGGGAAAGAGGAAGGCAGAAAAAAAGAGATCATTAAAAAAGAGAAAAAATACAGAATGAAGGCAAATATGTAGAATGCATAAAACGACCCCCTCATAGATAGGCGGCTGTTACCGAATTATTTTCTTCGTAACAGCCGCCTCTTGCTATGTAAGCCAGATTAGCGCGGAAGATATTCCATTAGTGGAAGAAAATCCGCCTGAATGAAAAATGATAAAAATGATAAAAATATCGATAGCGGATTTGGAAAAGGTATTGACAAAAAAAGAAGGATTGCATATTATATAGAGAAACTCTTTGCACTGCATATTATAACTACAGTACAAACTGAACAGGTTATGTTACATAACAGGCCGTAACACATAACCGGGCCGTCGGACGGCGGCAGCAGATAAAAAGACATCTGCGGGACAGTTTTCGTTTATTGTTCCGGGGGTGTCTTTTTTGTGAATATTCTGAAAATGGAACGCAAAGGGGTCAGACCCCTTTGAACAGGAGGCTTATATTATGAACGAATCAAATAAAATTGCCATGCATGTATCAATGGTCAGTATAGTGGTGAATCTCATATTATCGGCTTTTAAACTGATGGCCGGCCTGGTGGCTCACTCGGGTGCCATGATGTCAGATGCCATTCATTCAGCATCGGATGTTTTCAGCACGGTGATTGTTATGATTGGAGTGACCATATCCGGCAAAAAGTCTGATAAGGAACATCCATACGGACATGACCGGATGGAATGTGTGGCTTCGATTCTTCTGGCGGTGGTTTTGTTTGCTACAGGAGTGGGGATTGGGGTCAGCGGGATAGAAAAGATTGCAGGCGGGTTGGAGACAACGGAGACTCCGGGCATACTGGCACTTGCCGCGGCAGTCATATCTATTGTAGTAAAAGAGTGGATGTACTGGTATACAAGAGCGGCAGCGAAGAAAATAAATTCGGGGGCGCTGATGGCAGATGCCTGGCATCATCGTTCGGATTCCCTCTCCTCGATCGGTGCTTTTGCGGGAATTCTTGGGGCACGCCTGGGCTTCCCCGCACTGGATCCGCTGGCAAGCATCGTTATCTGTATATTTATCGGAAAGGCCTCCTGGGATATCTTTTATGACGCAATGAACAAGATGGTGGATAAATCCTGTGATGACAGGACTATCCAGGACATGAGGCAGACCGCCCTGGAAAATCCGGGAGTCGCAAAGATAGATGAAATACGAACCAGAATGTTTGGCGCAAGAACCTATGTGGATATAGAAATCGCTGCAGATGGGAACCTGACATTAAGTGAGGCGCATAAAATAGCCGAAGGAGTTCATTCGAGGATTGAGATGGAGTTCCCGGAAGTTAAGCACTGTATGGTCCATGTCAATCCTCTAAGTGAATCGGAGATCAGAGAGCTGCCGTAACAGGGGGATTATAAAAAGCCGCAGGTTAGTACATCAAATATTAATTAACTGGCTGTTAAACTGACCTGAATTTCCGATAGCACTACTCCACTGGCCACAGCGTAGCGGTAACTTTGGGTTCCCTATTTAAGAATATTATGTTATACTTTTGAATTACTAACATGCACAATGTCATTTAGAAGGGAGTATTTATGGATTTTCTTTTACAGCTGGACGGAAATATCTTACTGGCAATACAGGAATATATCCGGCATGACTGGATGGATTCCTTTTGGAAGTTTATTACATCACTCGGGGATTCTGGCTGGTTCTGGCTTACAGTTTCCTTCCTTCTGCTGATTCCCAGGAAAACAAGAAAAGCAGGAATCACAGCGATAGTGGCCATAGCCATTGGAGCACTGATAACAAACGTAACGCTCAAAAACCTGGTGGCCAGGACCCGCCCATACGAAGTAGTGCAGGGGTTAACACTGTTAATAGAAAGACAGCATGATTTTTCATTCCCGTCCGGCCATACATGCGCATCATTCGCGGCCGCACTTGTATACTACCGACTGCTGCCCAGATTCTGGGGAATCGCCTCAATAATACTGGCAGCCCTGATTGCCTTCTCCCGCCTGTATGTGGGTGTACACTACCCAAGCGACGTACTCGTGGGGCTGCTTGTCGGCGCATTCGGCGCATGGGCGTCAATAAGGATCGTAGAATATATCGGAAGTAAGTGGGGGCGGGGGGCGCTGTCAAAGAGGTGAGTCTGGCTTTGAAACGGCATACACAGCTTCCGCACAAGCCAGACTCACCTCTTTCACAGCTGGACGCATCCGATCGGGAGGGAGCGCTCAGGGAGGTGTCCTAACGGGTGCAGTGTATGTGAGCCGTCTGGGCGGAAATTCTGTAAGCCAGATGGATAAAAAAGAGCAACTTGCTCCTTGCCCCTCACAGTACGATCCGCATCCACCATCCCAATCCGCCTCCCCCGCAGAATCCCCCCAGGAAGTGAGCTGTCTACCGTTGGATGAACATAGCCTGCACGGTACGGGACGCAGGAGGTCTCTGCACTGCTTTCTGGAAGCGTAGAGTGCGCGTTAGAATTGCTTACCAAAAATCACGCCGGATTTGGAGGCTAACATTTGCTTTCCAAAGCAAATGTTAAGACGGCCTGAGCCGCACAATCATCAGGATTGTGCGGTGAATGCCGTCGGTGCCTCCAAATCCGGCGTGATTTTTGGTTAGCAATTCTAAGCAAACGGAAAGCCTCCAGAAAGCAGTGCAGAGACCTCCTGCGTCCCGTACCGTGCAGGCGTACTTTTTACCCCTCCCGCAGCCCATTCCTACAATGAGCCGCCTCTACGAAGCCTTTGAAGAGGGGGTGTGGTCTGTTCGGCCTGGATTTTAGTTCCGGGTGTGCCTGCGTTGCGATGAACCATGGATGTTCGGGGATCTCGATCATTTCCACGATTCTGCCGTCAGGTGACAGACCGGAGAGCATCATGCCGTGTTCTTCCAGAGCCTCGCGGTAGTCGTTGTTTACCTCGTAACGGTGGCGGTGACGCTCCTGGATTTCTTCTTTGCCGTATAAACGGTAAGCTTTGGAATTCTTGTTGAGAACGCAGGGGTACGAGCCGAGCCGCAGGGTTCCTCCTATATCTTCAATGCCGATCTGGTCAGGCATGATATGGATGACGGGATGTGTGGTGTCGGGCTGAAGCTCCATGCTGTGTGCATCGTTGTAACCGAGTACGTCTCTTGCGAATTCTACGATGGAAAGCTGCATCCCCAGGCAGAGGCCCAGGAATGGAATGCCGCTTGTGCGGGCATAGCGGATTGCCTCGATCTTCCCCGCAACGCCTCTGTCGCCAAATCCGCCGGGAACCAGGATCCCGCTTACATCGCCGAATATCTCGGCTGCATTGTCTGCAGTGACGGTCTCGGAGTCCACCCATTTGATGTTAACGGTTGTATGGCTGTAGATTCCGCCGTGTTTCAGCGCCTCTACAACGCTGATGTAAGCATCATGTAGCTGGATATATTTACCTACAAGAGCAATACGAACTTCCTGCGTGGGATTGCGGAGATTGTCCACCATCTCAGTCCAGTCCTTCAGGTCAGGTTTGGGACAGTCAAGATGCAGGCATTCACATGCAACCTGAGCCAGATTTTCCTGTTCCATGGCGAGGGGGGCTTCGTATAAATATTCAACATCGAGGTTCTGGAGTACGTGATTTGCAGGGATATTGCAGAAGAGAGAAATCTTGTCCTTCGTGCCGGCATCCAGAGGATACTCGGAGCGGCAGACAATGATATCCGGCTGTATTCCCATTCCCTGGAGTTCTTTCACACTTGCCTGGGTCGGCTTTGTTTTCATCTCCTGTGAAGCTTTCAGATAGGGAATCAGGGTTACGTGAATTAAAATTACATTTTCATGGCCTTTTTCGTGCTGGAACTGCCGAATGGATTCCAGAAAGGGCTGACTTTCGATGTCACCGACGGTTCCGCCGACTTCTATGATGGCGATCTCAATGTTTTTTGCAGCAGGATTGCGGTAAAATCTGCTCTTGATCTCATTGGTGATGTGGGGGATAACCTGTACCGTTCCGCCGCCAAAATCACCGCGGCGTTCCTTCTGTAAGACAGACCAGTAAATCTTTCCTGTCGTAACATTGGAGTTCTTCGTCAGGCTTTCGTCAATAAAGCGTTCATAGTGTCCCAAATCCAGGTCTGTCTCTGCGCCGTCATCCGTTACGAATACTTCACCGTGCTGTACCGGGTTCATTGTTCCTGGGTCGATATTGATATAAGGGTCAAACTTCTGCATCGTCACAGTATATCCACGGGCTTTCAGCAGCCGGCCAAGTGACGCAGCGGTAATTCCTTTTCCAAGTCCAGAAACAACTCCACCGGTAACAAATACATATTTTACTGCCATATAATCCTCCTTGTATGAAATGAGTGCCTAAAAATACTTAAAAAGTATATACCAAAATAATAAAAAAATACAGTATTTTTTTAGATACAATGAAATTGACAATAAATAACAACAGTTTAGTGAATCCATTAAACTCAATTCCACTTACTGTATAATAACATTATTAATTATTTTAGAATCCGGCAGCAATAAAATATAAGGGACTTAATAAGAAAGAAATCACATAAGACTGCCGGGGAATTGAAAGGAGATATGGAGAATGAAAAAAGGAAAAAGACTGTCCAGCATGGCATTGGCAGTGATCATGGCAGCTTCTCTCTGTACAGGGGCATTTGGTTTGGAGGTAAAGGCCAGTGATACAGACCCGGCTGCTGTTGCAGAGGTATCAGAGACAGCTCCTGCCAGTGTAGCGGAAGATGCTGAGGCGGAAGCAGCAACAGCGCCAGAGGCGCCAGAGGCGGCAGTGACAGAGCCTGAGGCAACTACAGCAGCACCGGAAAACCAAGAGACAATCGCAGCAGAAGAGGGACAGGCAGATGTGACACCAGACGCGCCTGAATCAGCAGCTCCGGCAGATACAGAATCAATGCCGGAAGCATCCACAGAAACAGAGCCGGAGACGAAGCCAGCAGATGCTGCAGGAGAGAGTAATTTATCAGGAACTGCTATAGATGAAAAAGCACAGCCAACAGTACTGATGGCTGAAACTGCCAAGGAAGCTTCTGTAGAAGAGAAGGAAGCAGAGAAAGAGCTTACTGATACGGATATTTACAATTACACTCTTACGGCAATAGCATTGGTAGAAGAATATCCCGCTAATAATGACACGACACCAGAGGAAATAAAAGCGGCAATTGTCGAAACAATAAACAATCCTTTAGTTGATGTGGTAGTAAGAATTACGGGAACTGAATTGGCCACTGACCAAGAAGAAGGATATATAGATGTTTATGTAAAGGTGTTTAATATAAAGACAGGGGGTGGATACCAGACAAAGCAGGATATTAGGCTTATCCTTCCATCTCTTGATGACGTAAAGCAAGAGCAGGAACAGATGCAGGCGGATATCCAGAAGGCAAAAGACATCGCCACAGAAGTTATAAACGGTATGAGCTGGGAGAACTTCATATCTACTAGTTTGAAGGACTCTATCATAGAAAAGGTGGGAAGTGCAATAGAAGCAGGAGGAGTGTCTGGAGTATCTGTTCAAGTACTCTGGTACCAAGATCCGGCAGTTAACATTCAGACAAAGTGTGTGGTTCAGCTTTCATTAGATGACGGGGCAGGGAACCATTATATCAAAACTGTCGAACATGATTTTACGAATTATAATATTCTGAAAGCAAAGGCCGCTGCTACACTTAATCAGACAACATTTACAAATGATACGACAGCAAATGATGTTTTGTCTGCACTTTCCAAACAACTCCCTGAGGGATATACAGCGGAATGGGCAACGGAGGGTCCTTTTACTCTCAAAAAAGCAACAGCATCCTCAAATGGAAGCATTACAGGAACCCTGATTTTGAAGAATGATGGTTTAAAAGAAACGTATGCTTGGAAGCTTAATCCGGCGACAGACGGAACGATAATCGATAAGCTTGGGGACAGTGACAGTAAAGCGGGCTTTGAAGAAGTGAAACAGAAGATCACCGAATATGTTAAATCACATTCTTTTTTTCTTAAGGAGTCACTGGATGATTATATCCTATCTATTTTAAGAGAGGTGTCAGACAGCAACAGCAAAGGCGTATCTTTAAGCTGGGTGTTAGCCCCATCTCAGGCGTCAGTAGAATATGCCGGAGCCCAGCTGGATGCAAGAGGGGTCACTTTGCTTATGCAAAGTGGAGATGCCAAAGAAGACATTGCAATGAGGATATATACTGTTAAGTCACAGACTTATGAGTTTACAACTGGAGCAGGCACATCATGGCGCATGGGCACCAAAGATGGGCTCTGGTTTGAATTGAGCGGTGACCCAAGTGCATATACTTCCTTAAAGGTGGACGGAAAGGTATTGGAGCAGTCACAGTACAGCGTGGATGGATCCGGTGCGGCCAGATACACTCTGTCTCCGGAATTCTTAACAAGCTTAGGAGTAGGGACGCATACAATGGAAGCTGTTTATACAGGCGGAGTAGTAAAGACAACGTTTTCGATAGTGGCAGCGGATGAGACGAAACCAGAGACAAAGCCAGAGACGAAAGAGGAAGCTAAGGATGAATCAAAAAGTCCGAAGACCGGAGATACATCAAGTGCAGGATTTTTCTTCGCAGCAGCGTTCTTATCAGGTGCTGGGGCAATCGGGGCTTGGAAAAAGAAAAGATTTGAATAAATAACATCAGACAGTTATGTATTATTTTGTGAAAAGCCAATTATGAAAAGTCAGACGTTAAAATCAAACGGATAAATTCTATCATAAAAGACGGGCATCCTACAGTTTCCAGTAGGGTTCCCGTCTTATCGAAGTGTGTCCGTCAGAGAGACTCTTCCACATGATATCTCAAAATCGTTTTCAGCTTGCCGGGCAGAACCCGTTTCGCATTATTTAAATAAATCTCACAGTGCCATTTTTCAGAGCGCTTCAGACCATTTAGCGCTGTGAATCCATCCATTTTCTGAAAAGATTCCGGTTCATCATCAAATGGACCTACATGCAATATTTCAACACACATCCCATGCTCCATTGAATCAAAGGATACTTTGAACCGATTCATCGTGTTTTCCTGCATATGCCAGCCCGTTAATGGTAGACATGGTCTGTCTCATAAGTCGACTCGCAGGTGAGCTGAACTCCCAGCTTTTTGAATGTTTTGATATCTATATCAGACAGCATGACAGAGGTATGTGCCTGGCAGCCGTCCAGTTTCGGAAGCTGTTCTAAAGCTCTTCTGGCCATTTTGCTGTTGGCCGCACTGGCGGAAAGGGCAATCAGAACTTCATCTGTATGAAGCCGTGGATTCTTGCTCTTTAGATAATCTACCTTCAGTTTCTGGATCGGCTCTATAGATTCGGGAGAAATAACATGCAGCTCATGGTCAATACCGGCAAGTTCCTTTAATACATTTAAAAGAAGAGCGGCGGAAGCCCCCAGCAGATTTGTCGTTTTGCCGGTTATAATGCGTCCGTCATCCAGCTCCATTGCAGCAGCCGGCCCCTGCGTCTCCAGCGAGCGCTCCAGAGCCTTTGCAACGACCTTGCGGTCCTGGACGGTGACATTGGCCTGATTCATAAGGAGCTCTATTTTCTGGGCCTCCTCCTCTGAAGTTGTCCCCACTAGCAGAGAATTCAGTGACGCAAAATATCTCCGGACTATCTCCTGACGGGATGCCTCGCGGCAGACTTCATCGTCGCAGATACATTTGCCAGCCATGTTTACGCCCATATCGGTAGGAGATTTGTAAGGACTTTTCCCATAAATTTTTTCAAAAATTGTATTCAAAACAGGGTAAATTTCCACATCCCGGTTATAATTAACCGTAGTAACGCCATAAGCTTCCAAATGGAAAGGATCAATCATATTGATATCGTTCAGATCCGCCGTTGCGGCTTCATATGCAAGGTTGACCGGATGCTTCAGAGGCAGATTCCAGATGGGAAATGTTTCAAATTTGGCGTAGCCTGCATGAATTCCGCGTTTATGCTCATGATATAATTGTGACAGACAGGTTGCCATCTTCCCGCTTCCAGGGCCGGGGGCGGTGATTATCACGAGCGGACGGGATGTTTTGATATATTCGTTTTTGCCATATCCGTCATCGCTGACGATCAGAGGGATATTGGATGGATAGCCATTGATGCAGTAATGCATGTATACAGGGATATCCAGATTCTCCAGACGGTTTTTAAAGAGTACGGCACTTTCCTGTCCGGAAAATTGTGTGATGACAACGCTTCCTACATACAGGTCGTTTTCCCGAAAAGAATCCATCAGACGGAGAACGTCGGAATCGTAGGTGATGCCCAGATCTCCGCGGACTTTGTTTTTTTCAATATCGCGTGCACTGATGACGATTACGATCTCTGCCTGGTCGCTGAGCTGCTTTAAAAGGAGCAGCTTACTGTCAGGAGCAAAGCCGGGCAGCACTCGGGCGGCATGGTAATCGTCAAATAATTTTCCCCCAAATTCAAGGTAGAGCTTGTTGTCGAACTGGTTAATCCTCTCGCGGATATGTTCTGACTGCATAGATAAGTACTTTTCATTATCGAATCCTATTTTCATTTTCACATTCCTTTTCATGACATATTTCGTTCTCAGTATACTATAAAATGCCCTGTGTTTACAATATTTTCATAATCTTTTTATTGATTTATGTGGAACCTGTACTTATAATGGGGATAGTGGATTTTAGGAGGCATAGAATGGACAATCAGAATAACAAGAATAACAATAATCCTAAAAACAACCGGCAGGGCTGGGGAATCATCCTGGTAACCACTCTGCTGACGGTTTTTATTGTGATGGGATTATACTCACTGATGCAGGATAAGAATCCTGCCAAAATCAGGTACGATGAATTCCTTACAATGGTAGATGATGGAAAAGTTGAGAAGGTAATACTGGACTCATCAAAGGTTTATATTACCTTAAAAGAGGATGCAAAAAAGGATGAAAAGACGGATAGTAAGACAGGCACTAAGACAGGGGATGAAGATACTAAGGATAATGCGTCCAATCTGATCAGCCAGCTCGAGGAGAAGAGCAGCGCAGAGGAGAAGGCCCCGGATTATTATGCAGTTCGAACAAGTGATGATAAGCTGGTAGAACGGCTGGATAAGGCAGGGGTAGAGTTTGAGCAGGAACTGCCTGACACCGCTTCTTCGATGATATTTGAGATCTTTGTGACTATCGTCCTTCCACTCATTATGATCGTCATACTGTTTAATTTCCTGATGAAGCGCATGTCAAAGGGCGGCGGAATGATGGGAATCGGCAAGAGCAACGCCAAGGTGTATGTAGAGAAGGAGACAGGAGTCACTTTCCAGGATGTTGCGGGTCAGGATGAAGCAAAGGAATCCCTGCAGGAGGTAGTAGACTTCCTTCATAATCCGGGAAAATATACGGGTATCGGTGCAAAACTGCCGAAGGGAGCACTCCTCGTAGGACCTCCGGGTACAGGTAAGACGCTGCTGGCGAAGGCGGTAGCCGGGGAGGCAAAGGTACCGTTCTTCTCACTGTCAGGTTCCGCGTTTGTGGAGATGTATGTCGGCGTCGGCGCATCACGAGTGAGGGATTTGTTCAAACAGGCACAGCAGATGGCACCGTGTATCGTATTTATAGATGAGATCGATGCCATTGGTAAGACACGTGATACTGCCATGGGCGGTAATGATGAGCGCGAGCAGACCCTGAATCAGCTGTTGGCAGAGATGGATGGTTTTGATACCAATAAGGGACTTCTGCTTCTGGCGGCAACAAACCGTCCGGAAGTACTGGATCCGGCGCTGCTGCGTCCGGGACGTTTTGACAGGCGTATCATTGTAGATAAACCTGACCTGAAGGGGCGTGTGGATGTCCTGAAGGTACATTCCAAGGATGTCAAGATGGATGAGACTGTAGATCTGGAGGCAATCGCACTGGCAACCTCAGGTGCGGTCGGTTCAGACCTGGCCAATATGATCAATGAGGCGGCCATCAATGCTGTTAAGAACGGCAGACACGTAGTCAGCCAGAAGGATCTGTTCGAAGCTGTGGAAGTCGTGCTGGTTGGTAAAGAGAAAAAAGACCGCATTATGAGCGAGGAAGAAAGAAAAATTGTATCCTACCATGAAGTTGGCCACGCACTGGTCAGCGCCCTGCAGAAAGACGCAGAGCCGGTACAGAAGATCACGATCGTACCGAGAACTATGGGAGCCCTTGGTTATGTCATGCAGACACCGGAGGAAGAAAAGTTCCTCAATACCAAAAAAGAGCTGGAGGCTATGCTGGTGGGTGCGCTGGCAGGACGTGCGGCTGAGGAGCTTGTATTCGACACCGTAACCACGGGTGCTTCGAATGATATTGAACAGGCAACGAAGATCGCCAGAGCGATGATTACGCAGTACGGTATGTCTGAGAAGTTCGGACTGATCGGGCTGGAATCAATCCAGAACCGTTATCTGGACGGACGTCCCGTTATGAGCTGCGGCGAAGCAACAGCAGCCGAAATAGACGGCGAAGTTATGGCTATGCTGAAGAATGCCTATGATGAAGCAAAACGTCTGTTAAGCGAGAACAGGCCGGCGCTGGATGGCATCGCAGCATTCCTGATTGAAAAAGAAACTATCACCGGTAAGGAATTTATGAAGATATTCCGTGAAGTGAAAGGCATCGAAGAGCCGGAACAGGGTGAAGAGACGAAGAAAGAGGTCCGGGTTAATATGAAGCCTGTTGTGGCAGAACTGGATGCACAGTAGTGATATCCAGAAGCATTGCCTGGAAATGACACTTGAAAAAAAGAATGACGGCATGTATAATCTATTTAGGCTTAATCAGTGGATTGCCGTTCAGTGATTGCCGATAACTGTTCTTTACAGTTATATAAGCTATCCTCTCTGCCAAGGGGATAGCTTTTTTTATATAGGAGCTTAGGAGCGAGCTTTAGACTCGCGAACGGATGGGGGCGCTAAAAAACCGGGAATCCAGCCCCCTGCCGTGAGCATATATGCTATTTTAAAAATCCGCTCCGTTTACGTAAGAGGCCCTAAAGGAAGAAACATAGAAAATGGCGGTCCAGCGGCATGCAACCCGAAATTTGATAATTTCGGGTCTTAGGCCGCTTTCAGAATTTTGCCGTGAGACGACAAATTC
>NZ_GL870818.1:79005-171740 GCF_000190355.1 Clostridium sp. D5
TTATATAAGCTATCCTCTCTGCCAAGGGGATAGCTTTTTTTATATAGGAGCTTAGGAGCGAGCTTTAGACTCGCGAACGGATGGGGGCGCTAAAAAACCGGGAATCCAGCCCCCTGCCGTGAGCATATATGCTATTTTAAAAATCCGCTCCGTTTACGTAAGAGGCCCTAAAGGAAGAAACATAGAAAATGGCGGTCCAGCGGCATGCAACCCGAAATTTGATAATTTCGGGTCTTAGGCCGCTTCAGAATTTGCCGTGAGACGACAAATTCTGCCCACCATTTTCTATGTTTCTTCCTTAAGGGCCTCTAACGTAAACTCTAGGACTTTTAAAATAGCATATATGCTCACGGCAGGGGGCTGGATTCCCGGTTTTTTAGCTGGGTGCACCCTGTCGGTAGGAAAAATCCAGCTGCTGTTGAGGGCTCCGGACCGTGGCAGCGTATGAATTCGCCTGGTGAAACGTAAAAGTCCCAGTAAGTAATTGACGGATAGTATAACAGCTAGTTCCTGCGAATATAAAAAGAATATGCTTATTGCTGTAAGGTTATCTCATATACTCTAAGTCATTCCAAGAGCATTAAAACTTCTTATCCTTTCTATGTACTGAGGCTATATCCTACCCCCAGGCGAATTCATACACTGCCACGGTCCGGAGCCTTCCCAGCAAGCTCGTCACCTACCGTTTAGATACACCAAGCGAAATGAAGGAATCGCCGCAAGCCTCCCAAGTGCACACATGCCGTTTTGAAGTGCTAAAGCGAACCTTAGAAATTCCTGGAAGCCGACAGCCTGCAAAGTGGGGAGATTTTGTGATCACCAAATCACAAAATCTGCTGACCCAGAGCTAGAAATCATCTGATTTCTAGTGATGTGTCAGCTGTGCCCCACTTTGCAGGCTGTCGGCTTCCTGGAATTTCTTAGGTTCGTGTCCGCACATCAAAACGGCATGTGTGCACTTGGGAGGCTTGCGGCGGTACCTTCATTTCGCGTCTCCGCCCTTCACAAGATTAAAGCTTGTTTTTCCTCTTCACAAATTCTTTGGAAGGCCTTATAATAAGTGACATGGATAATTATAATTTTGACATACAGGAAGAACTTAAAAAGCTCCCGGCCAGCCCGGGCGTTTATATTATGCACGATGAGAAGGATAATATCATATACGTGGGTAAGGCGATCAGCCTGAAGAACAGGGTGCGCCAGTATTTTCAGAGCAGCAGGAATAAGGGGGTCAAGATTGAGCAGATGGTCACTCACATCCGGCGGTTTGAGTATATCGTGACGGATTCAGAGCTGGAAGCGCTCGTTCTGGAATGTAACCTGATTAAGGAACACCGGCCCAAGTATAATACCATGCTGATGGATGATAAGACATATCCTTTTATCAAAGTAACCACCAATGAGCCGTTTCCCAGAGTGATGCTGGCGAGGAAAATGCTGAAGGATAAAGCAAAGTATTTCGGACCCTATACAAGCGGTCTGGCGGTCCGTGACACGATAGACCTGATCCACAAACTTTATCACGTGAGAAGCTGCAACAGGAATCTGCCTAAGGACATTGGAAAAGAACGGCCCTGCCTGAATTACCATATCAAGCAGTGTGAGGCACCCTGCCAGGGATATATTTCCCAGGAGGAGTACGGAAAATCAATACAGGAGATCATACGCTTTCTGAATGGGCATTTTGATGGAATATTAAACGATCTGGAAGAAAAGATGAATGCGGCTTCAGAGGCGCTGGAATTTGAAAAGGCGATAGAGTACCGGGAACTTCTGAACAGTGTGAAAAAGGTGTCCCAGAAGCAGAAAATTACCGACAGCAGCGGTGAGGACAGAGATATTCTGGCCGTAGCCACTGAGGAAGAGGATGCGGTTGTGCAGGTGTTCTTTATCCGCGGCGGACGGCTGATCGGCAGGGATCATTTTTATCTCCGTATAACAAAAAACGAAGAGGACAGTGAGATACTGGACAGTTTTATCAAGCAGTATTATGCGGGAACTCCGTTTATTCCGGGGGAGCTGATGCTTCCTGCCGAACTGGAGGACATGCATCTGCTGGAGGAATGGCTGAGCACGAAGCGCGGAGGAAAAGTGACGATCAAAGTGCCTAAAAAGGGGACGAAAGAAAAACTGGTAGAACTGGCGGCGAATAATGCAAGCCTCGTTTTGAGCAAGGATAAGGAGCGGCTGAAAAGAGAAGAGGGCAGAACAATCGGTGCGGTCAAAGAGATTGCATCGCTTCTGGAGCTGGAAGATATTAACCGGATGGAAGCCTTTGATATTTCCAATACAAATGGATTTGAGTCAGTGGGATCCATGGTCGTATACGAGCGTGGGAGACCAAAAAGAAATGATTACCGCAAGTTTAAAATTAAGGGGATACAGGGAGCCGATGACTATGGCAGCATGAGAGAGGTGCTGACCAGGCGGTTTACGCATGGGCTGCGTGAGCGCGAGGAGAGCAGGGATTTGGGCGGTTTTACGGCCTTTCCGGACCTGATACTCATGGACGGCGGTAAGGGCCAGGTAAATGTGGCTCTCCAGGTGCTGGACGATCTGCATTTGAACATTCCGGTATGTGGGATGGTGAAGGATGATTATCACAGAACGAGGGGGTTATATTATCATAACGAGGAGATCCCAATTGATAAATCATCGGAGGCTTTCCGGCTGGTAACCCGGATTCAGGATGAGGCCCATCGTTTTGCAATTGAATACCACAGACAGCTGCGGGGAAAAGGCCAGGTACATTCTATTTTGGATGACATCGAAGGGATAGGACCGGCCAGAAGAAAGGCCCTGATGCGCCATTATATGAGTCTGGACGCGATCAAGGCGGCTTCTGTGGAGGAACTTGCCAAAGTCCCTTCTATGAACGAAAAATCCGCACAGGCAGTGTATGTCTTTTTTCATCATGCAGGGGGGCAGAGTATTGAGGAGTAAAGTGATGAATAACAAATACCGGGGACAATGGCATGGACGAAAGCATTTGGATAAGCCTTTCACCAACCCGGAGTTTATGGTATAATAAATGAATATAAGCTGCTTTGCAGCAGGACAGCAGGATGGAAAATATTCATACAAAGCTGGCCGGATATGCAATAAGTATACCCAAGGGCATCCCGTAACACATGCCCTGCGGGCGGGTCTGCAGCATAGCTGCAGAATAAGGTATACCCAAAGGGCACCCCGTAACACATGCCCTGCGGGCGGGGCTGCAGCATAGCTGCAGAATAAGGTATAGAGAAAAGGAGATAGATATGGGACAGGGTGTAAAGTTGCAAGACATTGTGGAAAAAATGAATCTGAAGAATCTGACCCCTGAGGTAGAGCTTATTGGGCGCGAGGTGAACGTACCGGATATCAACCGGCCGGCGCTTCAGCTTACAGGATTTTTTGATCATTTTGATTGTGACAGGGTGCAGATCATTGGATATGTTGAGTATGCATATCTGCAGACGCTGGAGGAGAAAAGAAAATTTGAGATATATGATGAACTTTTGAGCCATAAGGTGCCATGCATCATATTCAGCAGAGATATGGAACCGGAGGATGTGCTGCTTAAAAAGGCTGTGGCCCAGGATGTTCCTATCTTTGTAACATCAAAGTCAACATCCTCTTTTATGGGCGAGATCATCAGATGGATGAACGTAAGACTTGCTCCCTGTATTTCGATTCATGGGGTGCTTGTGGACGTTTATGGCGTAGGCGTGCTGATTATGGGCGAGAGCGGAATCGGCAAGAGTGAGGCTGCCCTGGAGCTGATTAAGCGTGGGCACCGTCTGGTAACAGATGATGTGGTAGAGATCCGAAAGGTCAGTGACGAGACACTCGTAGGAGCGGCTCCTGATATTACAAGACATTTTATAGAGCTTCGCGGTATCGGTATTGTGGATGTGAAGTCCATGTTCGGTGTACAGAGCGTCAGGGAGACACAGAATATAGATCTGGTTATTACTCTGGAAGATTGGAACCGGGATAAAGAATATGACAGACTGGGGCTGGAAGAGAATTATACAGAATTTCTCGGAAACCGTGTGGTCTGCCACAGCATTCCGATCCGTCCGGGCCGTAATCTGGCTATCATCGTGGAATCCGCTGCGGTCAACCACAGACAGAAACAGATGGGATACAATGCGGCACAGGAATTATACAAACGTGTCCAGGAAAATCTGGCAAAGAACAGATAGGCAGCAGAGAGAATACAAAATCAGACAGGAGATTTATCATGAAGTATTGTTTTGGAGTAGATGTCGGGGGGACAACCGTAAAGATGGGGCTGTTTGAGGAGAATGGAACGATCCTCGACAAATGGGAGATTGTAACACACACAGAAGAGGAAGGAAAAGCTATCCTTCCGGATATTTCCGCATCAATTCTTGAGAAAATTAAGGAAAAGAAGCTGAATAAAGACGATATAGCCGGAATTGGAGTCGGTGTACCGGCACCTGTAACAGAAGAAGGAATTGTAGATGGCAGTGCCAACCTGGGATGGAATTATAAAAATGTCAGGAAAGAACTGGAAGAGCTAACAGGAATGCATGCAGAGATTGGAAATGATGCCAACGTTGCCGCGCTTGGCGAGATGTGGAAAGGCGGCGGTGCAGGCCAGAAGAATATGGTGATGGTTACGCTCGGAACCGGAGTGGGAGGAGGAATCATCATAGGAGGCCGGGTATTGACCGGAGCTCACGGTGCCGGCGGTGAAATCGGCCATATCTGTGTGAACTACGAGGAGACAGACTCATGCGGATGTGGAAATCACGGCTGCCTGGAGCAGTATACTTCAGCAACAGGGATCGTACGTCTGGCTAAGAAGAAATTGGAAAATGAGACTAGAAATACTATGCTCAACATAGAAAGTGTCTCTGCAAAGGATGTATTTGATGCCGTAAAGGCAGGAGATGAGGTCGCAATAGAGATTGCTGAGGTATTTGGCCGTTATCTGGGGCATGGCCTTGCAAATCTCGCCGCTGTAGCAGATCCGGCAGTCTTCGTAATCGGAGGCGGCGTATCGAAGGCAGGGGAGGTTCTGATTCCATATATTCAGAAACCTTACCTTGAACGTGCATTTTTCGCGGATAAAGATGTAAAATTTGCACTCGCTACACTGGGCAACGATGCGGGAATCTGCGGTGCAGCTAAGCTGGTATTAGGGGACTAGGCCTTGTGAGGGGCGACAGAGACGGACGCTGTATGGAATCGTGGCAGAGAAAAGCTGTATCCCCGGTTGGGGATACAAGGCGGGGCAGCGAATGGTGATGGGCTATGCGGTTAAAATAGATGGGGAGGGGATACCTTTGTTATGATGGTATCCCCTCCCATTTTCGGGACAGTGTCCTATAATAAATCATTTGATACATCTCAAAGGATTTCAGGCTGGAGGAGTTTCACCGCCGCCCTGGTCCGGGATTTCGCTTCCTCCCCCGCCTTCACCGCCGCCTTGGTTACCGCCGCCTTCATTGCCGCCGCCCTCATTACCGCCGCCTTCTGGTGGTGTGACGGTTCCGCCGCCTTCACCATCGCCTTCGCTCGGTTTTTCGGGATCTTCAGTTTTCTTATCCTCATCTTTCTTCTTATCTTTGTCGTCTTCCTCTTTTTCTTCCTTTTGCACGACATGTCCAGGACAGCTCTGTGATGGAGCGGTTCCTTTTGCAAAATATTCGGTCAGAGGCGGACAGGATGAGGTTGCCAGTAATCCTGTCTGTGTACAGATTGTCTTCTGTTCAACAGAAGTCGGCATTGAGAATTCTTTATACTCCAGGCCTTCATGGACACGATCCATGATGTTCTTCCACATGACTTCATGCCACGCCTGATCCATATTGCTCATCGGCTTGTTGGAATCGTAGCCGCCCCAAACGGAGCATGTGTAATATGGTGTATATGCAGAAAGCCAGAGGTCAGTACTGTTCTCTGTTGTACCGGTTTTTCCTGCTGCAGGCATATTGTACAGTCTTGCGGCAGTACCTGTACCGCGGGTAATAACATCTTGCATTGCACTTGTAAGAAGTGCAGCAGTAGAATCTTTAATAACCTGGTGAGTAGCAGGTTTTGTGTTGTCAAGCAGCACATTGCCGTCTTTGTCTAATACCTTTGTGTAGAGGATAGGCTCTGTGTAGGTGCCGTTATTTGCAATTGCCGCATATGCAGCAGTCATTTCCAGATTGTAGACACCGCGTGTGATACCGCCGAGTGCTGTGGCCTGCGCCACATCAGTGAATCCCGGATAGTTGTCATCATCGTAATTTACCAGACTGGTAAATCCAAAGTTCAGCAGATAGTCATATCCTGTCTGAGGACCGATGGCGGTCAGTGTTTTAACTGCGCATACATTCATGGAATGTTCGATTGCATAGCGCACGCGTGTGTTGCCGATATACTGGTGGTCCCAGTTGTTGACCGACTTTCCGTTTGAATAGCTGTACGGTTCATCCTTAATGGTAGTAGCCAGTGTGTATCCTGCAGAATCCATCGCCGGTGCATAAGTTGATAAGATTTTAAAACAGGAACCGGGCTGTCTGGCAGAATCGGTTGCACGGTTCAGGGAGAGACTGGTTGTCTTTTCTCCCCGGCCGCCTACGATTGCCTTTACCTTGCCTGTATACTGATCCATAACTACAACAGAAGTCTGAGGCTGCGGGGTGATGTCTTTATTCTCAATCACGGTATCGCCCTCGGCAATGCCCAAGGTGCCCTTGTACTCCTCAATTGCCTGATCAGCCTGTTCAGGGGAGGAGAATACCAGTGGGAATTCCAGGCCCCATGCATTACGGATATATTCTCCCAGCATTTCTTTACTGTAGTTTTCAGAAGTTCCATCGGGATGTGTAACCGTTAGTGCATATTCAAGACCATATTCCACTGTGTACGGATAATTGTTCGGATTGGCAACTTCTTCATCACAGATATTCTGGATGGAAAGATCCTGGGTCGCTGTGATCGTCAGGCCGCCGCTGTAAAGTGCGTTGTACGCCTGCGTCTCGGTATAGCCCTTGCGCTCCCGGAGATCGTGGATGATCTGCTGTGTCAGCTCGTCAATAAAATAGGAGAAGGGAGTATCATCCGAAGCATCCTGGGAGGTTGCCTGAATCCTGTCGTATACAGGGTCGGCTTTTGCCTCGTCATATTCTTCCTGGCTGATATAGCCCTGATCCAGCATGTTTTTCAGTACCTTGTCCCGTCTCTCTGCGTTTGCTTCCGGAAAGTTTACCGGGTCGTAATCGGTAGGATTCTGTGTGATACCCGCCAGCACGGCACATTCAGAGAGATTTAGTTCAGATACATCCTTATTGAAATAGCGCTTTGCCGCAGTCTGTACTCCGAGACAGTTCTGGCCCAGATTGATGGTGTTCATATAGGCTTCTACGATCTCTTCCTTGCTCATCTGCTTTTCAATCTCAACAGCCAGATACTGCTCCTGGAGCTTTCTCTCCAGCCTGTCATAAAATGTTTTCTCTTCGGTAAAATTCGGGAATACGTTGTTCTTGATCAGCTGCTGCGTCAGTGTACTTGCACCCTCGGAGAAGTTGCCGGAGGTCAGGCCGACTACCCCGGCTCTCATAATACCCTGCAGGTCGATTCCGTTGTGCTTGTAGAATCGTTCATCCTCAATTGCTACAAAAGCATGTGTCAGATTGATCGGAATCTCATCGTATGTCTTATAAATACGATTGGATCCCTTCTGGCGGAACTTGTCCAAAAACTGTCCATCTTCAGTGTAAACAAAGGAAGTGGCTCCGGAGGGTTTGACATCGTTAGGAGTCACTTTTGGGGTGTTATCTATAATTTTTTTGACAAACAGACCGACTCCTGCGGCCCCGATTACTGCAATCAATAGAACGCAGATCACAAGAGCTTTGAAAAAACGGACGCCAACCCGCTTCTTTTTCATATTCTTTTTTGAAGAGATATTCTTCTTTCTCTTATCGAGATTTTCTTTTCCGTAATTCATGAATCATATCCTCCTTTAATCATTCCACTCATTATATCAAATTTACCTGGTTAAATAAAGAAAAAATAGGAAAACTTCATATTTCTAAAAAAATCTTAATAAATTCTTGTGGTTTTCTACAGTTCTGTTATATTCTATTAATGATTACAAAGAAATCGAGGTAAAGCCGATGAATTATAAAACAGTATATCAGGGAGCCACTGCAGAAGTTGTCGAAAAAAAGTCGCGTTTCATTGCAGATGTATTTCCCGTCTCCACCAGTGAGGAGGCAATGGAATGCCTGGAAAAAATAAAGAAACAGTACTGGGATGCCAGGCATCATTGCTGGGCCTATGTAACCGGAGTCGAAAATGTCCAGGAGCGCTGCAGCGATGACGGAGAACCAAGCGGAACAGCAGGTAAGCCAATTCTCGAGGTCATTAGGGGACAGGGCCTGCATAATGTGCTGATCGTTGTCACCAGGTATTTTGGAGGCACACTGCTTGGAACAGGGGGCCTGGTGAGGGCGTACACAGCAGCATCAAAAGAAGGCCTGTCTCACAGTATGATTATAACCAGGATTTACGGTTTTAAACTGAAAATAAGCACAGATTATACCGGACTTGGAAAAATCCAGTATCTGCTGGCACAAAAAGACATCCCGGTGCTTGGAACCGATTATACAGAGTCCGTGGAAATAACAGCGCTCGTATCACAGGAAGAAGAGAAGCAGATTACAGCAGAGATCATCGAAGGGACTAATGGGAAAAGCCAGATCCAAAAACAAAAAGAGTGCTGGTTTGCGGCAGTAGAGGGGGAGGTTGTTGTTTTCGATTGAAGGGGGCCGCCGCCGGAACCGTACATAGGGCTGCGGGGAAGCGGGGTTATGGCTGCAAGCTGGAGTAACGTAAAAAAGAAGGTCAGCCGGGGCAACCTGGACACATCACCCGAAGCCCTGATGGCTTCGCGCGCTGGGTCCAGGGAGAACTGTGATTCGGAATCACAGTTCTCACCCCGGCTGACCTTCTTTTTTACGTAACTCCAGCTAACAGCCATAACTACGCTTCCCCGCAGCCCTATGTACGGTTCCGGCGGCTGGGTGCATCAAGGCGGAACGTCTCCTCTGCTGCGCGGGAGGGAAACCGGCGGGGGAAGGCGGATGGAGCTTCTTGGGTGCTGCGTGGTGGGAGGGGAAATTTGGAGGCATGGAGCGCGGGAGTTTATTGAAACTCTGTTTTTCCTTTTTGTGATAACTACCAGAGACGCATGCTGACGCATCCCCAGCCCAATCCGCCGCACCCGTCAGATGCCCTCAAGCGGAGGCTTTCTGCCCGGATGAAGCCCAGCCTGACCGGAAGGGGAAGAGGAACCGGGGGACAGGAGGATGGAAGCTGGAAGTATAGAGCACACGGTCTAGAAGTACTTACACAAAATGAGCTGCCCACGAGGGATGGAAAGTGATTTTCCAAAATCACTTTCCAGGACAATCTAAGAGGAGAAAGCATCAGGCTTTCTCCTCGGATGTTGTCCGTGCCCTCGTGGGCAGCTCATTTTGTGTTAGTACTTCTCCGTAAGCGGGTTACTTCCAGCTTCCATCCTCCTGTCCCCCGGTTCCTCTTCCCCTTCCGGTCAGGCGACCCTCAGCCACAAAAACCCCCGCTTCCAAAAATCTAATCAAATTCAGGTTCTATTAGTCCGAATGATCCGTCTTTTCTTTTATATACTACGTTTACTTCGTCGGTCTCTGCATTACAGAATACGAAGAAGGAATGGCCTACCAGATCCATCTGGATGCAGGCATCCTCCGGGTACATTGGTTTGATTCCGAAACGCTTTGTTCTTACGATACGGATCTCATCGTCTGTCGGTGTGCTGTCTTCTGATTCGAAGAATTCCTTTTTAAAGTTGCTTCCGCCGGCAGATGATGTCGGGTGTCCCTGGCTCTTAGCAACCAGTTTGTTTTTATACTTGCGAAGCTGACGCTCGATGACTTCTTCAACGAGGTCAATGGATACATACATATCATTGCTTGTCTGCTCTGAGCGGATAATATTTCCCTTAACCGGGATTGTTACCTCAATCTTTTGTCTTTCTTTCTCAACGCTGAGAGTTACGATAATTTCTGTTTCAGGAGTAAAATACCTTTCGAGTTTTCCCAACTTGTGTTCAATAGTGTCCTTTAGGCCTGGTGTTACATCGATGTTCTTTCCACTAATAATAAATTTCATGATGCTCAACTCCTTTTGTTCATATTATACAGACAGTAGTGTAATTACTGCTTGTATTATGTAGATATTATAGCATGGAAAAACTTTATTGTATAGAACGAATCACTTCAATTCTCGTAATTTTTCCATCTGTAATCTTAGCAACGCGGAGCCCGAATTTATGGAAATATGTACATGCACCGACGCCGATTTCGATCTCCTCGTTATTCATCTGCTTCATCAGAACGTCCAGCAGAGTCTCATCATCCTCATATGGGATATTTGCATGAATCAGCCGGTTTACATGCCGTACTTTCTGATCCGACCGGAAAGTGACGCGTTCGGTTTCATCAAAAGCCACGAACAGAAATTTTCTGACGGCAAACAGGATGGCAATGGCGATTACACCGAGCAGGCTGTTGAAAGAAGAAGAGTGATCAATGATAATCTGTCGTGCAATTGCAAACAGAAGAACTTCAAACACCGTCATTGGCGTATGAAGATACAGCATTCGTATCATTTCGACGCCTATGATGAGGTTGAAGCAGACGGTCAGAAGATCGTCATAGTTGGGATATTTATTTAGATCTGTGAGACTGCCGAACGACAGCAGCAGCTGAAACGTCATAATGATGATTCCTGCGGCCAGCAAAGCGGCAATTACGAATTCCAAGGCAGTTGTCAGATTTTTTAAAAACGCATTGGCATATTTAGTCATGTGTTCTCTCCTTATTTGACTGTCTTTTATTCAGAACCGGGTCTGTTCTTTTATCTTATGGGAAAGTTCGCCTATAAGATAAAAAAGCCCTTCCGGCGGGATGCACACTGCGGCGTAAGAGGCAGGTGGTGCGATGCGACCGCCGCAGGCGAGAGTTTCCCAAGCGAAGCTCTATTTTAAATTACTTCTTTTACGCATCCTGGCATCCAGGATTTTTTTGCGGATACGCAGGGACTGGGGCGTTACTTCCAGCAGTTCATCGGTATCGATGAAATCCAGAGCCTCTTCCAGGCTTAATACACGCGGCGTAGTGAGCCTCAATGCTTCATCCGCGCTGGAGGAACGGGTGTTGGTCAGATGCTTTGTCTTGCAGACATTCAGTTCGATATCTTCAGCTTTCCCGTTCTGGCCGATTACCATACCTGCATAAACTTTTTCACCAGGTCCGATAAATAAGGTGCCTCGTTCCTGGGCGCCGAATAATCCGTAGGTAACGGACTCACCGTTCTCAAAAGCGATGAGGGAACCCTGTTTACGGTACTGGATGTCTCCTTTATAAGGAGCATAGCCGTCGAAACTGGTGTTCAGGATACCATTTCCCTTTGTATCGGTCAGAAATTCTCCTCTGTAACCAATCAGTCCTCTGGACGGGATGGAGAATTCCAAACGTGTATAGCCGCCGTTGGAGGTTCCCATATTCTGGAGTTCACCCTTTCGCTGGCTCAGCTTGTCGATGACGGTACCGGTGAATTCGTCCGGAACATCCACATAGGCAACTTCCATAGGCTCCAGCTTTTTGCCGTTTTCATCCGTTCGATACAGGACTTCTGCCTTGCTTACGGCAAATTCATATCCCTCACGTCTCATATTTTCAATCAGAACAGAAAGGTGAAGCTCCCCGCGCCCTGACACTTTGAAGCTGTCTGCGTTTTCTGTTTCTTCCACACGCAGGCTGACATCCGTGTTCAGCTCGCGGAACAGGCGGTCGCGGATATGGCGGGATGTTACATATTTTCCCTCTTTTCCGGCAAATGGACTGTCATTGACAATAAACTGCATAGATATAGTAGGTTCTGAAATCTTCTGGAAAGGAATTGCCTCCGGGCAGTCCGTAGAGCAGAGGGTGTCTCCGATAGAAATACTGGATATACCGGAAATGGCTACGATAGAGCCAATACTCGCTTCTTTGACTTCCACTTTGTTCAGGCCGTCGAATTCATACAGCTTGCTGATTTTAACTTTTTCCTGTTTGTCCGGATCGTGGTGGTTGACGAGCAACATATCCTGATTGACGGAAATGGTTCCGTTGTCTACTTTTCCGACTCCGATACGCCCTACGTACTCGTTGTAGTCGATGGTGCTGATCAGCACCTGTGTAGGCGCTTCCGGGTCGCCTTCCGGTGCCGGGATATAGTCCAGGATTGTTTCGAATAATGGCTGCATGTCTTTTTCATCGTCGGTCAGATCCAGCACGGCAATACCTGCTTTTGCAGAGGCATAGATGAATGGGCAGTCCAGCTGCTCATCGGAAGCATCCAGGTCCATGAACAGCTCCAGCACCTCATCGATGACTTCGTCAGGTCTTGCCTCCGGCCGGTCAATCTTGTTGATACAGACGATTACGGGCAGTTCCAGCTCCAGCGCTTTGCGGAGCACGAATTTCGTCTGAGGCATTGCACCCTCGAAAGCATCCACAACAAGGACAACACCGTTAACCATCTTAAGGACACGTTCTACCTCACCGCCAAAATCGGCATGCCCAGGTGTATCGATGATATTTATTTTGGTTCCTTTATAAAAGACAGCGGTATTTTTGGAGAGGATTGTAATTCCTCTTTCCCTCTCAATATCATTGGAGTCCATGACGCGTTCGGCTACTGCCTGGTTTTCGCGGAATACGCCGCTCTGCTTTAAAAGTTCATCGACCAGCGTGGTTTTGCCGTGGTCAACATGGGCGATAATCGCGATATTTCTAATATCTTCACGTTTTGTTTTCATATTATTCAACACTCTTTCTACTTATGTTATGTGGTTACAACTTTTTTATTCTATCACAAAATATTACAGAAGGGAAGGCACTTTTATTGGAAGGAGGGCGGCGTAAATCTTATTTTGCGATAATCTTCCTGGTATTCGGACAAATTTCGCCCGTGTCTCAAAACTTTGTCGAACGATTCGAACCTGTTTTTCGTTCTAAAGCATATGCCAGATTCATAGACTTAGTATTGACTCAAAAATACCACTCAGAGGAAGGGAGAACTACAAATTATGTCAGATAAGATTATTGAAAACAATCAGGTAACAATCATGGGCGAGGTGGCATCTAAATTTACATACAGCCACGAGGTTTTCGGAGAAGGTTTTTATATGGTGGATGTGCTGGTAAAAAGACTCAGCAACTCCGATGACCGGATTCCGCTCATGATTTCAGAAAGACTCATTGATGTGACCCAGGACTATACGGGGGAATTCATCATGGCTTCCGGACAGTTCCGCTCTTACAACAGACATGAAGAGCAGAAGAACAGACTGGTGTTATCTGTTTTTGTGCGGGAAGTTGAATTTATTGAGGAAGAGCTGGACGGGGCGAAGACAAACCATATTCTGCTGGAGGGATATATTTGCAAAAAGCCCGTGTACCGTAAAACGCCGCTTGGGCGTGAGATTGCTGACCTGCTGCTGGCCGTGAACAGGCCTTATGGAAAATCAGATTATATACCATGTATCTGCTGGGGCAGAAATGCCAGATATGCATCCGGTTTCGAGGTGGGAGAGCATGTACAGATACTGGGCAGAATCCAGAGCAGGGAGTATGTAAAAAAATTATCTGAGACAGATACGGAGACACGCATAGCGTACGAGGTATCTGTAAGTAAACTGGAATGTATGGAAGATTAATGATAGAAAAATGGGGGAGTGTCATTTGGGGAAATGACGCTCTTTCTTTGCGTTGACATTGGACATATTTAATGTTAAACTTTGGAAGAGATGAGCGATTTAGATTAGGAGGATGTATATGTCAATTTTTGAAGGAGCCGGAGTGGCTTTGATTACCCCATTCAGTGCAGATGGAAGTGTGAACTATGATAAGCTCGATGAGCTGATTAACTATCACTGCGAGAATGGCACAGACAGTATTATAATTTGTGGCACGACAGGCGAATCTTCTACATTAACAGAAGAAGAACATATGGATTGTATTAAGTTTACGATAGAGCGCACTAAGAAGCGGATTCCGGTGATTGCCGGGACTGGTTCCAACTGCACCCGCACCGCAGTGGATATGTCAAAGGAAGCTGCAGAGGCAGGGGCTGACGGTCTGCTTGTCGTGACTCCTTACTATAATAAGGCTACCCAGGCAGGGTTGGTTGCGCATTATAAGACAATTGCGCAGGAAGCGAAGGCTCCGATTATATTGTACAGTGTGAAGAGCAGAACCGGTACGAATATTGAACCGGCTACAGTGGCACAGCTGGCTGACGAAGTGGAGAACATCGTAGCTGTCAAGGAAGCATCCGGGGACATTTCCCAGATTGCAAAGATTATGCAGCTGACAGACGGAAAGATTGATCTCTATTCCGGCAATGATGACCAGATTATACCGCTGATGTCTCTGGGCGGGAAGGGCGTTATCTCTGTCTTATCCAATATTGCTCCGAGAGAGACACATGATATTTGTGAGAAGTTTTTTAAAGGAGACCTGGAAGGCAGCCGCGCACTGCAGTTTAGGGCACTGCCGCTTATTGAGCAGCTATTCTGCGAGGTGAACCCAATACCGGTCAAGAAGGCTGCAAACCTCATGGGCATGGAAGTCGGCGGGCTGAGAATGCCTCTTACAGAGATGACAGAAGCACATGCGGCAAACCTGGCAAAAGCAATGGTTGATTTCGGAATTAAGCTTGCTTAAAGCTGGAAATATATGATTGTGAAAGGGATATCATACGTTGAGTAACTGACTCAAATGTGGTATCCTTTTTTATATAAAGGGAATCCCGTTACGTATGTCCTTTGGGCATGGATTCCGCATACAATATACGAAGAGACTTGGGAGGAACAGAGATGATAAAAGTATTGATGCATGGATGTAATGGAAAAATGGGGCAGATGATTACAGGACTTATCCGGGATGATGAACAGGTGGAGATTGCTGCCGGAGTGGACGCATATACAGGGCTGCCCAATGATTATCCTGTTTTTGAGAATATTGAGGCCTGCGATGTGGACGTGGATGTGGCCATTGATTTTTCAAATGCCGGGGCAGCGGACAGGCTTCTGGACTTCTGTGTGGAAAAGCAGGTGCCGGTCGTGCTCTGTACTACAGGTTTGTCCGAGGAGCAGTTAAAGAGAGTCAGGGAAGTGTCCGGAAAGGTCGCAGTACTGAAGTCTGCGAATATGTCTATGGGAATTAATCTTCTTCTGAAGATGCTGAAGGATGCCGCGAAAGTGCTGGCTCCGGCCGGATACGACATTGAGCTGGTTGAGAGACACCACAACCAGAAGGTGGACTCACCGAGCGGTACGGCTCTTGCGCTGGCAGATTCTATGAATGAGGCTCTGGATCATGAATATACTTATATATATGACAGAAGCCAGGTGCGCAAAAAAAGAGAACAGAAGGAGATAGGCATCTCAGCGGTTCGGGGCGGTACGATTGTCGGTGAGCATGAGGTGATATTTGCAGGACCGGATGAGGTGATAGAATTCAGGCATACGGCATATTCCAGGAGTGTTTTTGGAAAGGGTGCTGTGGAGGCTGCCAAGTTCCTGGCAGGAAAAGAGGCCGGCATGTATGATATGAGTGATGTGATTCAGTTTTAGTCACAGAGTATGGGGAGGAAGTATCTATGAAAGATCTGAAAACAAGGTATCTGGAGCGGCTTTCTGATTTATATCCGACGATTGCCGCAGCATCCACAGAGATTATTAATCTGCAGGCGATTCTGAACCTGCCGAAAGGGACAGAACATTTTCTCACGGACATTCACGGAGAGTATGAGGCCTTCGCACATGTACTGAAGAATGGTTCAGGCTCTGTGAGACGGAAGATTGACGATGTTTTCGGGAATACCTTGAGTTCCAGGGACAAGCAGTCTCTGGCCACACTGATTTATTATCCCAAGGATAAGATGGCCCAGGTGAAGAAGGTAGAGAGCAACATGGAGGACTGGTACAAGATCAACCTGTACCGTCTGATTGAAGTGAGCAAGCGGACAGTGAGCAAGTATACCAGGTCAAAGGTACGAAAGGCACTTCCCAAGGATTTCGCATATGTGATAGAGGAACTGATTACGGAAAGGGCGGAAATCAACGACAAGGAATCTTACTATAATCAAATTATCCTGACGATTATCAGGATTGGACGGGCAGAAGAGTTTATCGCGGCGATTTCGGAACTGATTCAGCGTCTTGTAGTGGATCATTTACATATTGTGGGAGATATTTATGACAGAGGTCCGGGACCTCATATCATTATGGATAAGCTGATGACCTATCACTCTCTGGATATTCAGTGGGGCAATCATGATGTTCTCTGGATGGGCGCGGCAGCGGGACAGAGAGGGTGCATGGCAAATGTGGTGCGTATCTGCGCCAGATATGGGAATCTGGATATTCTGGAGGACGGCTATGGGATCAATCTGCTTCCACTGGCAACATTTTCTCTTCGAACTTACGGCAATGATCCGTGTACCTGTTTTGCACTGAAAGGGCCGGAAAAAGCGAATAAGGCAGAGATGGAGATGGACCTGAGGATGCACAAGGCGATTTCTGTTATTCAGTTTAAGGTGGAGGGGCAGATTATACAGCGCCATAAGGACTTTGGCCTGAACGACCGGGCGCTCATGCACAGGATTGATTATGAGAAGGGCACGATCACTCTGGATGGAGAAGAATATCAGCTTCTGGATACGAATTTCCCAACGGTGGACCCGAAAGATCCATATAAACTGTCGGACGAAGAGGAAGAAGTAATGGAACGTCTTGAGCGCGCTTTTCTTGGATGTGAAAAGCTGCAGGAACATATGCGTTTTCTGCTTGCAAAGGGCAGTTTGTACAAGGTTTATAATAATAACCTGCTCTATCACGGCTGTGTACCGCTGAATCCTGACGGAAGCCTGAAGGAAGTGTCTCTGTTCGGCAAACGATTTAAAGGAAAGTCACTGTATGATGCACTGGACCGGTATTTGAGAAAAGGCTTTTTTGCCCTGAATGAGAAGGAGCGGGAGGACGGCAAGGATATCATGTGGTATATCTGGCTGAATCCAAATTCTCCGCTGTTTGGCAAGAATAAAATGGCAACATTTGAGAGATACTTCCTTGCAGAGAAGGAAACGCATATGGAAGAAAAGAACCCATATTATTATCTGCTGGAGAAGGAAGAAGTGATCGATAATATTATGGAAGAGTTTGGCCTCTGCCCGGATGGAGCACATGTTGTCAACGGCCATGTCCCCGTGAAGCGCAAGAATGGAGAAAGCCCTATAAAGTGCAATGGCAAGGTGCTTGTCATTGACGGCGGATTTTCGAAGGCTTACCAACAGGAGACGGGGATTGCAGGTTATACGTTGATTTATAATTCTTACGGGCTGCTGCTGGTTGCCCATGAGCCTTTTGAATCAACGGAGGCGGCAATTGAGAAGGAGAGCGATATTCATTCGGATTATATGGTTGTAAAACGGGTGATGGAGCGGCGTCTGGTTGGAGATACGGATATCGGGAAAGAGCTGAAAGAGCAGGTGGCTGATCTGGAAAGGCTGCTGGCGGCGTACCGCAGCGGTGAGATTATCGAGAAAATTTAAGAAAAGTGCGGCTGTCCGGAAGTAACATTCCGGACAGTCTGCGCTTATAAAAAGATTAAGGCAGCTGTTCAGAGTTCTGAACAGATACAGATTATGACAGAAAGGCTTGGGTATGATATGAAAGAGTATAAAGGACATGAGATCCAGATTCCGGATAATGTAGAGTTAACAGAACCCCTGAAGATTTATTTGAAGGAGATCGGGCAGATTTCCCCGCTCAGTTCAGGAGAGGAGCTTGAACTGGGCAAAAAGATTGCAGAGGGAGATGAGGGAGCAAAGCTGAAGCTGGAAGAGTCAGCTCTTTGCCTTGTTGTGTCCATTGCCGGACAGTACAGCGGGCGGGGCCTGCTGTTTATGGATCTGATTCAGGAAGGCAACATCGGTCTGATGCAGGCTGCTGAGAAGTACGATTATACAAAAGACGGCGGATTTTCCGGTTATGCACGCCGGTGGATTGAGGATGCTATAAAACATGCGGTTGATGAACAGTCCAGGGAAATCAGGGTGCCAGCATATGTGGCAGAGAATATGAAAAAAGTACAGAAAGCGGCCTATGAACTGCAGCAGGAGCTCGGACGTGAGGCAACAGCAGGCGAGATTGCGGGAAAACTTGGGGACAAGTCGGAAGAGGAAATAGAAAGCATTCTGACATTTCTTAAAAATCCGGTTTCACTTGATGCCCCGGTGGAAGACGGAGACGATGAGAACCTGGAGGATACCATAGCGGACAGAGAAGAAAAGACACCGGAGGATGCAGTGAATTCTCTGATTCAAAAAGAAGAAGTGCTTCATCTCCTGGAGAGCCTGAGTGAGAAAGAGCGTCAGGTCATCAGTAAACGGTTTGGGCTGGAAGACGGCAGAGTGCACACGCTGGAAGAAGTCGGACAGGAGCTGAATGTATCCAGGGAGCGGATCTCCCAGATTGAAGAGCATGCCATGAAAAAACTCCGCCAAGCTGCAGGAAAAGAATAGCTTGGAGGACGGTCAATACTGGCCTGGAAGCCTGATTTTTTAAAACTTGAAATTTTTCCCACACATAAACCATCGAAAATTGCAAATATTACTAACACAAGATTATGAATGGAAAGGGAGAACTAAAATGAAAAGATTTAAAAAATTATTATTATTAATGATGTGTGTAGGAGTACTTTGCGGAGTAACAGCATGTGGTACAGATAAGAACACAAACGATGGAACAACAAATACAACAGATGATAAGAATATGAATGATGCTACGAACGGCAAAGACACAAAGGATAATAAAGGCGATGGCGTAATAGACAACGCAGTGGATGATGCAACAGATACAATCGACAAAGCTACAGATGATCTGACAGACAACAATGGACCTGAGAAGGACAATCTGAATGACAGAAATACCAACGATAAGAATGTAAATGACAATAATGTTGAGAACAACACTGAAAACAGATAGTAAGTAGTGAAAAGGTGCAAAGGGGTCTGACCCCTATGAGTCCCATTTTCTTAATTGTTTCAAACAATTAAGAATTCGGGGCTCATAGGGGTCAGACCCCTTTGCAACGCCGTTAAAGTTATCCCCCCTATAATTTTTATAAGAATCTGAAATTATTGAAATTGCACAATTATCCGTGATGATTTAACATAAAATTATCAAATACATGAAATATCAGGAGGAGATATGATGAAGAAAAATTGGAAAGCGGCAGGGATCGTATTAGCAGCGGCAATGACGGTAACATCTATTGCAGGGGGATGTTCATCGGGACAGAGCGGGGACAAAGCGGGAGGTACTGCTGATGGAGAGAAAAAAGAAACAGAACTGACCATCGGAAGAATTGAGCTGGATCTGGCAATGCCATATCAGCAGGCAGACGCAGCGGCATTCGAAGCTTATGGTGAGGAAAAGGGAGTGGGAACGATTGTACTGGATGGAAAGTCCAGCCCGGAAACAATTGCAAGCTCAATGGAAGACCTGATTGCAAAGAAGGTGGACGGAATTATTGTACAGGCAAACGACGGCGAAGCAATCAGCCCGTTTGTACAGCAGGCGCAGGATGCGGGGATACCGGTACTTACTTTTGTAAATGCATCAAAGGTGGATGGACCGAACGCTTACCTGGCAGAATACGATGTCTCCTATGAGCTTGGCGCTGCAACGGCAAAGCGCTGGATGGAGTTCCACCCGGATGAGCCGGTCAAAGTTGCAACCCTGGGAATCCCGGCTGCCCCGGTTGTGGAGAGGGACAGATGTGATGCTTTCGTAGAAGGCGTGAAATCAGTGGCGGCAGACGCCGAAGTGGTTGCAAGACTGGATTCCGCAGGCGTGAGAGATCAGGCTGTATCAGCTGCAGAAGACCTGCTGCAGGCACATCCGGAAGTAAACGTAGTATTAGGCGTCAATGGAGACGCAGCACTCGGCGGCCTTGCAGCATTTGAAGCGGCGGGAAGAGGAAAGGCAGTCGATGGCGTACCACAGACAGAGATCTTCGCAAGCGTGGATGGTTCAGAGCAGGAGATGGTAAAACTGGCAAATCCGGAATCTTCATTAAAACTCTGTATGGCACTGCCACCCAAGGACTTTGCTGAACAGCTCATGGATATTATGCTGCAGTGTGTAAACGGTGAGATTGATTACAAACAGACGCAGGACATTAACATGTACGATGTAATGTTTGACTACTGGAATACATCAGTAGAAGACCTTCAGAAGTTTCTGGATGAACAGTACAAGTCCAAGATCGATATTGAGAAAGAATTAGGACTTTAGGGGATGACATATGAGTGAACATATTATAGAAGTAAGAGATCTTACAAAAAAATATCCCGGCGTAATGGCACTGAAGGGCGTGAGCTTTGACATTACCAAAAACACGGTGCACTGCATTGTCGGAGAAAACGGCGCCGGGAAATCTACTTTTATTAAAATTATGACGGGTGCGATACAGAAAAGCAGCGGAGAGATCCAGTACAACGGTAAAGAATATCAGCCTAAAAATATCAAAGATGCCATGAAAGCGGGAATGAGCGTTCTGTACCAGGAATTGAATGTGGTGGATGATCTGACCGTGAAAGAAAATCTTACACTGGGTATTGAAGAATCCCGCGGAGGCGTGCTCAAATATGGACCGACCTCGGAAAAACTATTTAAGGTGCTGAAGCAGTTTGCGCCCGAAATTGATCTGGACAGCAAAGTAGAAAAGTTGAGCGTAGGAAAAAAACAGATCATTGAAATTGCAAAAGCGGTTGCGCTTGAGACAGACCTGATTATCATGGACGAGCCGACGGCTGCGATTTCAGAAAAAGAAGCCGAGAGGTTACTGGAGCTGATCCGAAACCTGAAAAAGCATAATGTAACTGTTATCTTTATCTCCCACAGACTGGCGGAAATCATGGAAATCGGAGATAACGTGACAGTATTCAGAGACGGACAGGTCATAGGCACAAAAGCTGTGAAGGATCTTTCCGGGCAGCAGGAGTTGATCCAGATGATGATCGGAAAGGTCGTATCACAGGAATACGTGCCGAATGATGTGGATGAAACCAGGACGGTGCTCTCAGCGAAAAATCTTACAAACCAGAAATTAAAAGATGTAAGCTTCGAACTGCATAAAGGTGAGATACTGGGATTTTACGGACTGGTAGGTTCCGGGAAGACAGAGATCTGCAAAGCAGTCTACGGTGTGGATAAATGCCAGGGCGAGATTCGGATCAACGATACCTTAATGAAGAAACAAAATGTAAGCAGCAGGATAAAGGCGGGGCTTGCCCTGGTGCCGGAGGAGCGGCGGACAGAAGGCCTGTTTACCCAGCTCTCCATCAAAGAGAACATCCCCTATATGAGTATGAACAAGGTCTCGGGAAAAGGGATTGTACATAAAGAGAAAGAAAAAGTACTGGCTCAGGATTATATAGGGAAAATGCACATTGCAGCGACAGGGGAGGACCAGAATGTCTCGAACCTGTCGGGTGGTAACCAGCAGAAGGTCGTACTGGCCAAGTGTATTGCATCCGACTGTTCTGTCCTGATCCTGGATGAGCCTACAAGAGGCGTAGATGTAGGGGCAAAAGATGAAATCTATGCACTGATAAAAAATATTATAAAAAATGAAGATGCATCCGTTATGGTCATGTCATCGGAACTGCCTGAGATTCTTGGAATCTGTGACCGGGTAATACTGTTATACGAAGGAGCCGTGGCAGCAGAATTAAAAAATGGAGACGATGTGGATACCAGAAAGATTATGCATGTTGTGACAGGAGGAGAAAACTAAATGAGCAGTGGAGCAGGGGCTGTAGGCCTTAGTAAGCCGAAACAAAGAAAAACAAAGTCATTCGCAGGGAGCCAGGGGGTAATTATATTCGCTATCCTGATTATTATTATGCTGGTACTTTCTGTGTTGTCGTCAGAATTCCTGACGTACACAAATATTATGAATGTAACCAGACAGGTGGCAACCGTAGTCATCGCCGGCAGTGCAGTAACCATCCTTATGATCGCTGGCTGCATGGACCTGTCAGTGGGGAGTATCATCGCATTTTCCGGAGTCATGTGTGCAAAAGCAGCGGTCGCAGGACTGCCGATGCCTCTGGCAATACTGACAGGTATGCTTTTCGGAGCACTGATCGGTGTTATCAATGGGCTGATCGTAGTAAAACTGAAAATAACTCCGGTTATTGCAACCCTCGGAACGATGTATGCGGCCAGCGGTCTTGCGTATATCATGTGCGATGGTGTAGCGATTACCTCGGGAATACCAACCGGGTTTAATACGATCGGTACAGGTTATGTGGGGCCATTCCCTATTCCCCTGCTGATCTGTGCGGCAACAGTTATCATCTTTGTATTTATTCAGAAGAAAACCGTACTTGGAAAATATGCAGTTGCCATCGGAGGAAATAAAACCGCTGCGGAACTGTCGGGAATCAATGTAGGAGGATATACCATCATCTGCTTTATCCTGTCAGGACTGCTGACCGGACTGGCAGCATGTCTTATGGCATCCAGACTGGGTGTCGGACAGCCTAATACGGGAAGCGGATTTGAATTTGACGTTATCGTTGCAGTCGTGCTGGGCGGCACAAGCCTTGCCGGAGGAAAAGGATCCGTTGTCGGTATGGTGATCGGTGCATTTATCGTAGGCTTTCTGTCAAACGGCCTGAACCTTCTCGGGGTACAGTCCTTCTGGCAGAGCGTATTTAAAGGAGTGGTACTTGTAGGGGCAGTCGTACTTGACCGGGTACTCAAAGACAGAATGAAATAATCAGGAGGAAAGAAAAATGACACCAAGAGAACGAATATTAATGGCGGTTAATCACAAGGAGGCCGACAGGGTACCCAGAGATCTGGGATCTACGCCAAGCTCGAACATTTCTGCCATTGGCTATAATAATCTGAAAAAAGCTTTACATATGGAGGGCGGACATACCAGAGTATACGATGTGTGCCAGCAGGTTGTTATCCCGGAGGATGAGATTCTGGACCGTTTCAAAATCGACGTGGTTGATCTTGGAAGGGCATTCAATACAGAAGACTCGGACTGGAGAGATACCACACTCTGTGACGGCAGTACCGCACAGTATCCCGCATGGTTCCATCCGGTAAAACAGGACGACGGGCAGTACTATGCATACTTGAAAGACGGCAGGCTTTCCGCAAGAATGCCGGTCGGCGCAACCTTCTTCGATCAGGTTCTGTTCCCGTACATTGACGGATATCCGGATAATTTTGACAATCTGGCAGAGGATATGGCAGGAATTCAGTGGAGCGCATTTACACACAGCCCGTGGGATCATGCATCAGAACCGGACTTCTGGCAGCAGATGAGAGAAAAAGCATTGAAGCTCAGGGAGACATCAGACCGTGCAATCATGCTGGTTCTGGGATGCAACCTGTTTGAGTGGGGAACCTTCCTGCGCCGTATTGATAATTTCATGATGGACCTCTATCTGGAAGAAGAAAATGTAGAGAAGCTTGTGGGCGCCCTTCTCGAGATGCACATGGAAAATGTGAAGAAGGCGTGTGAATATCTGGGAGATGTTGTTGATATCGTTCGTTTCGGCGACGACCTTGGGATGAATACAGGGCCGCTCATGAACCCGGAACTTTACCGCAAGTTTTTCAAAGACGGGCACAGGCAGATGTTCCGCTATGTAAAAGAACATTCTAATATGAAGACATTTCTTCACTCCTGCGGTTCCATATACAGGATGATTCCGGACCTGATTGATTCCGGGCTGGACATCATTAATCCGGTGCAGACGAGCTGCTTTGAGATGGAACCGGAACGTCTGAAGAGAGAGTTCGGAAAAGACATTACATTCTGGGGCGGCGGCGCCGATGTGGTAAGCCTGCTGAATAACGGTACGCCGCAGCAGGTTAAGGACGATGTAAAGAGAAGGCTGGATATCTTTATGAAGGACGGAGGATATGTATTTAACTCCATCCACAATCTGATGCCGGATCATAAGGCAGAAAATATTATTGCCATGTATGAAGCCGTGGACGAATTCGGGGGATACTGATTATGGAGAAAAAGAAAATTCGTTACATAACACCGTTTACAGAGGAAGCCTTCTTCACTGTCGTGAAAAAGGGAATCGCAGATGCAGCGGAATTGCTGGGGGCAGAGGTAGAGTTTACCGGTACAAAAGACGCCGACGTACAGGAATTGTGCCGTCTGATTGAGCAGTCTGCAGCGGATGGCTGCGACGGGATTGCTGTCAGTCTTGTAGAAGAAGAAAAGATGGCGCCGTCCGTGGAAAAAGCAGTACAGGAAGGAATACCGGTAGTTTCCTTTAATATCGGCGGGACGGGAAAAGCCAATGTGCTTGCAAACGTATGCCAGGATGCTTTTAAGGCCGGAAAAGTAGTGGGAAGACGTATCTGCGGGAAATTCGGCGAAGGTAAAGTCTTGTTCACGCTTCATGACGACGTAGAGGTACTCCGCCAGCGCCTGGAGGGAATCCTGAGCGGTATGGCCGAATCAGGGGTACAGCCGGAGTATAAAGTGATCGTATCCGGCAACACCCCGGAGCTTGCCTGCAGCACAATTATGGAAGAGCTTTCAAAAGACGAATCCATCTGTGCTGTGATCGGAACAGGACAGTCAGATACCCATGGGGCAGGTCTTGCGGCAAAAGAGCTGAAGGGAAGTTTTTATACGGCCGGTTTTGATGTATGCAGTGAGATTCTCCAGATGGTAAAAGAAGAAGTGATAGACTTTACCATTGACCAGCAGCCTTATGTACAGGGATTTTATCCACTGCTGTTATTATGGCAGAATGCTTCTTTCGGAATCATGCCCTCAGACATTGATGCAGGGAATGCGGTGATAGACAGCACAAATATAGATTTAGTTATGGCAGCAGCCTCACAGGGCGTGCGGTAAATATCAGGAAAAGAAAAGCAGAACAGTGTACCTGTGAAAATACAGGTGCCTGTTCTGTTGCTGCATGTTATAATAATAAAAAAGTGAAGAAGGAATGCAAATGAGGAAAAGCAGGAAGGGAAAAATAAAAAGGTGGTTAAAGAAGTACTTTGCTTATAGTTTTGTAAACAAAGTTTTTTTTGTGTACCTTTTTATTACCCTGGCCGCGGGGGTATCGCTTATGTTTCTTCTGTCCCACAATCTAAAGACAATCAAGTATGAGCAGACAATGGATATGAGTAATCAGATCCTGACCTCCATGGACAGTTTTCTGGAAAATAAATTCGAGGCGGAAAAATCAATTTACCAGAGCTTTCTGCAAATGCCGGATAAGTGGGAGACCGTAGTTGGGACTCTTCAGGAAGATTCGCCGCCGCCATGGCAGGAAGAGGTGAGGAACAGTTTTTCACAGACGGCATATGCGGTGGACAGACAGTTTACCGGACTGTATGCTTTTGGATTTTCAAAGGAGAGGGCCGTTTCACTTGGAAATGAAATGGATTCGGGTGACTTTTATTATTTTGAAACACTGGCCGGGCAGATGATGGGGCAGAAGGATACAGGCAGCAGCCTTGTTACCAGCAGAGGAAGGCGCCTGAGCAATATGTTTTCTATATTTTTACTGGATACGATCCATGCACCGGATGATTTTACAGAGGATATTGGAGTTCTGGGCATCTGTTTCCATGCGAGAAATATCCGGCAGTCTTATCAGAAGTTTGACTCCTATCTCAAGGGACAGATCTATGTCCTGAACAATAAGGGAGAGATTATCTATGACTCAAACGCCCAGTATGTGGAAGAAAGTATTCCGTTCGAAGAAATCAGAGGGAAAAGCGGTAAGCTGACAAAAGGAAATTACATTTACAATACTGTATATAATGAACATCAGGATTATTACCTGGTCAATCTGATTCCTTCTGCGGAGATTAATAAAGAGGTAAAAGTTCTGTGCATCAATATTCTCGGTGTTATGGCAGCTGTGCTTTTTGCAGCGATGCTTCTTACCTTTTTTGGAACCAGATATTTTTCAAGAAGGCTTGGTATAATCAACGCAACGATTGATCAGGTGAAAGGCGGAAAGCTGAGCGGTTTTAAAAAAGAAAAACTGGTAAATGATGAGGTTGGGTATATTTATCATGAGCTGATTGAGATGTGTAAAGTGCTGGAGAACCATATTGAGAAAGAGTATGTTTATCAGCTTCATCAGAAGGAAATGGAACTGTATGCGCTTCAGGCGCAGATTAACCCTCATTTTCTGTATAATACACTGGAGTCTATCCGTATGAATCTGTATGTGAAAGGAGAAAAAGAGGAGAGCAGAATGGTTTATATTCTCTCTGAAATGTTCCGGAATATTATGAAGAAGGATGCTGTCGTCACTTTGAGGGATGAATTTGGCTATGTGCAGTCCTATCTGGAACTCTACCAGTTCCGCTTTGGGGACCGGATGCACTATGAGATCCGTGTTGAGGATGAAATTTACCGTTATGCGACTATAAAGCATATCCTGCAGCCGGTAATTGAAAATGCCCTGATTCACGGAATTTCGGATAAGGCGACCAGTGAACGGCCTGCAACCGTGACAATCTGGGGCCTGAGAGAACAAGAGGATATCCTGCTCGTAGTCTACGATGATGGGATAGGGATTCAAAGTGATGCATTGCAGGAGATACAGAAGCGGTTATCTGAGGATGATATGTTCCGGGAATCCGTGGGAATCTACAATGTAAATAACCGGTTAAAGATTGTATACGGAAGAGATTATCAGATGCAGATTGAAAGTCAGGCAGGAGAAGGTACGATGGTAACAATCCGTATAAAAGCGATGATGAAGAAGGAGCTGGAAGAATATGTACAGGGTCTTAATTGTTGATGATGAACTGATTATCTGTAAGGGACTTGAGATGATGGTAGACTGGAAGGCATGCGGATTCACCGAGATAGACATTGCGCATAACGGGGAGGAGGCGCTGGCTCTCATTGAAAAGAATCCCCCGCAGCTGATGGTCACGGACATAAGGATGCCCAGGATGGATGGGATCCAGCTTGTGAAGGCCGTGCGGGAAAGAGGGCTGGAAACGCATATTCTGGTGCTGAGCGGATATGACGACTTTGAATATGTACGGACGATGGCCGTGGAGGGGATTGAAAATTACCTGCTTAAGCCTGTAAATGAGGAGGAAATCAATCTGAATGTCAGAAACATTGTCCATAAGATGCTGGGCGAAAGAGAACGGAAGCAGCGGGCACAGCGGGATTATGACCTGATCCGGGAAAATGTGATTAACCGGTGGATGTATGGGGCCATTGGAGACAAAGAACTGCAGGAAAGGGCGGAGTTTCTGGGATTAAGTCTGCGGGCAGACAGCTATCAGCCATTTCTGCTGAAAGGACTGGGAGATGAGATTGATCAGGACAGTGAGCTGAAAAACAGGATTTATGAGGTCTGTTCCTCTGTGCTGAGTGAAGAGTATGGATGCTATTACTGCCAGAACCACAGTGGGGAGACGATTGCAGTCTGGACCTCGCCGAATGATATCGCGGATGCGATCGGGTCCTGTATCCGTGCCGTACAGGAAAGGCTGAATGTAAGGCTGTATGCCTTGATCGGAGACCGGACGGAGGATTACTGGAAGGTGGCCGGCCACTTCCGTGATGCGGTAAAAAACGGTGTGTTCCGCGAGGAAATCAGAGAGGCGCCGGATCTGACGGGAGGAGACCAGGACCTGTCGCCTTTCACTGTGCGTATGGCTCAGTATGCCCTGGAGCACTATCAAGAGGAATTGTCATTAAAGACGCTTGCCGCTCATTTTAAAGGAAATGCGGCATACATGGGGCAGAGCTTTAAAAAGGATACAGGAAAGGCATTTTCTGATTATCTGAAGGAAATACGCATAAAGAAGGCGAAAGAACTTCTGGTAGACAAGGACTATACGGCAAAGGAGATCAGCCTGAAGGTAGGGTTCCAGAACGACACCTACTTTTCCGCAACGTTTAAAAAGGAGACAGGGCTTTCCCCTGCCGAGTATCGAAAGGAATTTCTGAAATGATGAAGGGCCGAATATTTAGGATTCTTCCCCTGCTTGCGGGCATGGCGCTGCTTGCGTGTACAACAGCAGGCTGCAGCGCCGGCGGGAAGTCCCGGGAGAGGGAAGAGACGAAGGAAAAAGAAACCGTGTGGCTGACGATGTTTGTGGAGAACAAGTCGAGGTACACCGGGCTTCAGGAGGATGCTGTAGCTCAGTATATTGAGGAGCGTTTTGGCATTCGGATTAAGCTGACAACGGATGCCGCACTGGAAAATTCTCCGAAAGGTGCGGAGGCTTACAAAGAACTGCTGAGGACGAAGCTGGAAAGCAATGACCTGGATGACATTATGGATTTTGGCCCCGCATTGACTGATGCAGAGCTGCTTGAAATGCTGCAGAAGTCGGCAAAAGGCGGGCTGCTGCAGCCACTGGACCAGCTGATCGGCAGCAGTGCGCCGGGGTTGAACGAGGATGGGCGGATATCCGTTAGAAATGACTACCGCAGAGATGCAGTTTATGAAGACGGACGGCTGTACAGTCTGGGAAGCCAGGGCGGTATTGAAGATTTCACACTGCCTGATGCTGCGGTCTGGATCCGCTGGGATCTGTATTCTGAAATGGGGTATCCGGAGGTATCAAATGACAAAGAACTGCTGGATATGCTGAAGATGATGCAGTGCGCGAATCCGGAGATATCCGGCGGGGAAAAAACATATGCTCTTGGTCTGCCGGATAAGCAGGATGCAGAAACCGGGACAGTTTTACGTGATTACATGATGAGCAAGGGATATGAGGCTTTTGACGGCAGTTGTGCAGTCTATTTTAACCATGCGGATCAGACCACGGAGGCATTGCTGACAGACCCGGACAGCATTTTCTGGAAAGGGGCAGAGTTTTACTATCAGGCAAATCAGATGGGAATTCTGGATCCCGAATCTTCGTCCATGGATTTTACTGAGTATGAAAAAAAGATAAACAAGGGATTATATCTTGCATCTCTGGATGGAACTCAGGTAAAAGGAAAAGAACAGATCCTGGCAGGAAAAGGGCTGAAAGATGCGGGCTATATGCCGTTAAAGCCCCTGGATGATGTACGCACCGTATTTTTGCGCAGGGAAGACGTACTTGGAGACCGGGAGCTGACCGTGACCAAATCCTGCAAATACCCCGAGCGTGCCATGGAATTTCTGGGGTGGTGCTTCACGGAAGAAGGGGCCAGAATCTTGTCCCAGGGAACAAAGTCGCTGGCCTGGGAGGAGCGTGACGGAAACTATTCCCTGACAGAGGAGTATAAAAAAGACGCCACTTTGGGAATCACAGACCTGGCAGAAAAATACGGAAAAGAGAAATACGAAGCCCTGAGCGGTTTTCTGCCTCTGTGCAGGGATTCAAAAGGAGACTACATCCAGCCAGAGCAGTCCCCGAAACTTCGGTCCGGGACAGCCGTAGAAAAAGACGCCGCCGCCTACTATAAAAAAGAAAACATCACCGGATACCTGGAATCTACTGTCCCGACAGAAGGCTTTCAAGAAGGTAAGCCTGAAACCATAGAATGGCATTCCTATATGAAACTAACAGGCAGTAAACCCGAAGAAATACAAAAAAAGACCGATGCCATAGACAGCTGCATGAATCAGGCAGTACTCGACTGTATATACGCACAAAATGACACAGACTTCCAAAGTAAAAAGGTACAGGCAATCCAAGCAGCAGAAGCTCTCGGCACAAAAGACATAGCAGCCTGGTACCAGAAACGTTTGGAAGAACTAAACCAGGAAGTCACCCCGCTGCTTGAACGTGCTATCGCGGTATATTAGTAAAGGGGTCTGACCCCTATGAGCCTCGAATTCTTAATTGTTTGAAACAATTAAGAAAATAGGACTCATAGGGGTCAGACCCCTTTATTTTTCAACTTTAGTGTGGTAAAATACCACAATGAGTTCTTATGTATAATTAACAGGAAGATATATCAAAAGAAGAAACAATAAAGTAAAGGAGTACATAATATGAGTATGGAAAGAAAGCTTGTGATGGGCAATGAGGCAATTGCCCTGGGCGCTGTCCGTGCCGGCGTCAGAATGGTGGCCGGCTATCCGGGAACCCCGTCCACAGAGATTCTGGAGACAGTTGCAAAGCATAACGATGGTAGTATCCACGTAGAGTGGTCTACCAATGAGAAGGCTGCCATGGAGGTCGGTGCCGGAGCCGCTTATGCAGGGGCCAGGACGCTGGTTACGATGAAGCAGGTGGGGCTGAATGTGGCTTCCGACCCGCTGATGAGCCTTGCTTATGTTGGGGTGAAAGGCGGTATGGTGATTGTGTCGGCTGACGATCCGGGACCGATATCCTCTCAGACGGAACAGGATACAAGGCACTTTGCACAATTTTCAAAGCTTCCTGTATTCGATCCCTCTTCACCAGACGAGGCATACCTGATGATTGCGGATGCCTTTGAGTATTCGGAAAAATACCAGACACCGGTTCTCTTTCGCCCAACGACCAGGGTCTGCCATGCCTGTGTGAGCATTGATCTGCTTCCGAAACTGGATGTGCCTGAACCGGAAGGCTTTATCAAGGATACAATGCGCTGGGTTATTTTCCCCAGGCTTTCTTATCAGAATCATATCAAGATAGAAGCAAGAAATGTGGAATTGTCGGAAGTATTCTCTTCCTATGATAAAAACCTGCTGAGAAAAGGAAGCGGAAGGAAAGGTGTTGTTTCAGGAGGTGTGAGCTTTGCCTATACAAGCGAAGTGATTCCGGGGGATGTGCCGTTCTTGAAAATCAGCACCCCGCACCCCTTCCCGGAGCGGCTGGCGAAGGAGTTTCTGGAGAACCTGGATGAAGTGCTTGTATTGGAAGAACTGGATCCGGTGATTGAAAAAGAACTGCTTCAGATTGCGGGAAAATACCATCTGAATGTTAACATATGTGGAAAACTTACGCATGATACGAAGAATGCGGGGGAAAACAGCGTGGAAAGTATCCGCGGGGATCTGGCGCAATTCTTCGGGTTCGAAGAAGCTGGTACAAAAGATCCGGGCAGTCTTCAGGATGAAATACCACAGCTTCCGGTGAGGCCTCCTGTTCTGTGCGCCGGATGTCCCCACAGGGCATCCTTCTATGCAGTAAAAAAGGCAATGCGCGGGAAAAAGGCTGTATTCAGCGGGGATATCGGCTGTTATACTCTTGGAAATGCAAAGCCGCTGGATATGGTGGACACCTGCCTCTGCATGGGTGCAGACGTTACGATCGCCCAGGGCTTACATATTATAGAGAGAGACACTGTGAATTTTGCATTTATCGGAGATTCCACATTTTTCGCTTCCGGTATCACCGGGGTTGTAAATGCGGTTTACAATCAGACGGATATTGTGCTGATTGTGCTGGACAATTCCACAACGGCGATGACCGGCCACCAGCCGCATCCCGGAACAGGTGTGACAATGATGGGAGATGTCGCCGCCAAAATCAGCATTGAGAATATTTTACGGGGAATCGGGCTTACATGGATTGAGACCGTCGACCCGCTGAATCTGGAGCTTGCAGTGAACACCGTGAAGAGGGCGGCCGGAGAAAAAGGCGTGCGTGCTGTGATCTTCAGATCCCCGTGTATTGCCGTGGCCAAACCAGGGAAATTATACAAAGTAAAACAGGATTCCTGTACAAAGTGCAAAGTCTGCATCAGCCAGCTGGGATGTCCTGCAATTGCAGTAAATGACGGTGCAGTTGTGGTGGAACCTTCTCTGTGTTATGGATGCGGCCTGTGCAGCCAGGTCTGTCCGTCAGGTGCAATTGGGGAGGTGGAAAGCGATGAATAAAAGTTGTCTGTTATGTGGAGTTGGAGGTCAGGGCGTTGTGCTTGCCTCCAAACTGATTGCCTATGCGGCTATGGAGCAGGGAAAATTTGTGCGTACGACGGAGACGATCGGGATGGCGCAGCGCGGAGGCTCTGTAGTAAGCCATGTACGGATGGGAACGGAAGTACATTCTCCGCTGATTCCGGTGAAGAGTGCGGATATGCTGCTTGCATTCGAACCTGCAGAGGCAGTGCGCTGTCTGCCATATTTGAAAGAAGGCGGTACCGTGATTGTCAGCAGCAAGGCCGTAAAACCGGTAACGGCTACGCTGAGCGGAAGTACATACGAAGGGACCGAGATGCTGGAGTACCTGAAAAAGAATGTGGAGAAACTTGCCATATTGGATGGGGAAGAGATCTGCAGCCAGGCCGGTTCCGCCAAAGTCCTGAATGTGGCACTTCTCGGTGCGGCAGCGGCCAGCGGTGTGCTGGACATTTCCGTGGAAGAGATGGAAAAGGCTATGGCCGGCAACGTGAAGGAAAAATTCCTGGTCATGAACAGGAAGGCATTAGAACTTGGAAAAACGGCATTTGAGCGGGCGTAGAGGAGAAGCAGATATGAAAATGACAGAATTACAGTTGGAATTGATTAAAGAAAATCTGAAACAGCTGACAGCCAAGGATTGTTTTTATAAAGAGAAGTTTCAGGATATCGATATTTCCAAAATTCAGAGCCAGGAAGATTTTGAGAAGCTGCCTTTTACATGGAAGGGGGATCTGCGTGAGGCATACCCTCTGGGGCTTCAGGCCGTGCCGGATGAAGAGGTGGTGAGAATCCATTCTTCTTCAGGAACAACGGGAACTCCCGTGATCATCCCTTACACCAAAAAGGATGTGGAGGACTGGGCGAAAATGTTTGCCCGCTGCTACGAGATGGCCGGTATCACGGCGCTGGACAGAATTCAGATTACCCCCGGATACGGTCTGTGGACCGCTGGAATCGGCTTTCAGGCAGGTGCCGAGTATCTGGGCGCAATGACCATACCGATGGGACCAGGTAATACGGATAAACAGCTCCGCATGATGAAAGATATGAACGCAACCGTTCTGTGCGCAACATCTTCTTACGCGCTGCTTCTGGCGGAAGAGATAGCAAAAAGAGGAATTTCAGATCAGATACATTTGAAAAAAGGTGTCATCGGCTCCGAGCGGTGGGGTGAGAAGATGAGGAAACGAATCGCCGCAGAACTGGGTGTCCAGCTTTATGATATCTACGGGCTGACAGAAGTGTACGGACCGGGAATTGCCATGAGCTGTGATTATGAATGCGGAATGCATTACTGGGATGACTATCTGTATTTTGAAATCGTGGATCCGAAGACCGGGGAAAATGTTCCGGACGGTGAGATCGGAGAACTGGCGATCACAACGCTCCGGAAACAGGGTGCACCTCTTGTCCGTTACCGCACCCATGATCTGACACGCTTCATTCCGGGTGAATGTAAATGTGGTTCAAAGTTCCCGAGGATCGACACCCTGATTGGGAGAACCGATGATATGGTAAAGGTAAAGGGCGTGAATATCTTCCCGAGCCAGATCGAAGAAATGCTAAGCAGCGTGCCGGAGGCATCCAGTGAATACCAGTTTATGCTGGACCATATGAACGGAAAAGATGTCTGCACCCTGTTCGTAGAAGTCAATAAAAATGTTGACAAGAAGCAGGCAGAAGAAGCAGTGAAGAAGGCATTCAAGACAAAAATAGGAATAACCGTCAATGTCATGCCGGTTTCAATCGGAGATTTGCCGAGAAGCGAGAAGAAATCAACACGCATATTCGATAACCGGTATTGATAATAATTTGACAATCTGGTTCAAGGGGGTCAGACCCCTCTGCAGAGGGGTCTGACCCCCTTGAACCAGAAACGAAAGGAATAAGATGAAATTCAGACCATGTATTGACATCCATAACGGAAAGGTAAAACAGATTGTAGGTGGAAGCCTGAGGGATCAGGGGGACCAGGCGGTTACCAATTTTTCTTCGGAGCTGGACGCCGCATGGTATGCACAGCTCTATAAGCGGGACAGCCTGAAGGGCGGTCATATCATCCTCCTGAATCCTGCAGCTTCGGAATATTATGAAGCAACAAAAAAACAGGCGCTGCGCGCCCTTGCTGCGTATCCCCAAGGGATGCAGATCGGCGGAGGGATTCATGCGGAAAATGCTGCAGAATACCTGGAAGCGGGGGCCAGCCATGTGATTGTAACGTCCTATGTCTTTCAGGACGGCGTGTTCCATCTGGAGAATCTCAAACGTCTGTTGTCCGCTGTCGGAAAGGAACATATCGTACTGGATCTGAGCTGCAGAAAAAAAGACGGGGCTTATTATATTGTGACAAACCGCTGGCAGACTTTTACGGATGTGTGCCTTACACCGAAGGTTCTGGATGAACTGTCTGCATACTGTGATGAAATTCTTGTGCACGGCGTAGATGTGGAAGGCAGATCTTCCGGCGTGGAGACGGAGCTTGTCCGCATGCTCGGAGGATGGAATAAAATCCCCGTTACTTATGCAGGCGGGATCGGCAGTATGGAGGATCTGGAGAGCTTTGCAGCCGTGAGCAAAAAGAAACTGGACTTCACGATCGGCAGTGCTCTGGATTTGTTCGGCGGAAATATTCCTTATGAGATTATTGCAAAGCTGTAAAGGAATTATTAACAAGTAATGAACTTGTTGAATTCGCTGGAAGATAGTGTTAGAATGGAGCGTAGAGTAAAATTAGACAAGGAGTAAACTACAGATTATGGGTTTTATAGAGAAGATTTTCGGATCACACAGCGAAAATGAATTAAAACGTATTTACCCAATTGTGGACCGGATAGATGCGTTGGAACCAGAGTTTCAGGCACTCTCCGATGCAGAGTTAAAAGACAAGACAAGAGAGTTTAAAAGACGCCTGGCGGATGGCGAAACCCTGGATGACATCCTTCCGGAGGCTTATGCAACTGTCAGAGAAGCTGCAAAGAGAAGCCTTGGCATGCGTCATTACCGCGTCCAGCTCATCGGCGGAATTATCCTCCATCAGGGACGTATCTCGGAGATGAAGACCGGTGAAGGTAAGACCCTGGTTTCTACACTTCCTGCATATCTGAACGCGCTGGAAGGAAAAGGCGTGCAGATCGTAACAGTCAATGACTATCTTGCAAAGCGTGATGCCGAATGGATGGGAAAGGTTCATGAGTTTCTTGGACTGACAGTAGGTGTAGTCCTGAATTCCATGGATAATGACGAACGCCGTGCTGCATACAACTGTGATATCACATATGTCACCAACAACGAGCTTGGCTTTGATTATCTGAGGGATAATATGGTCATTTATAAGGAACAGCTGGTACAGAGAGGGCTGAACTACGCCATCATCGATGAGGTCGACTCCGTTTTGATTGATGAGGCCAGAACGCCTCTGATTATTTCCGGTCAGAGCGATAAGTCCACGAAGCTGTACGAGGCCTGTGACATTCTTGCGCGTCAGCTGGAACGGGGCGAAGCCAGCGGTGAGTTCTCCAAGATGAACGCCATTATGGGGGAAGATATCGAGGAGACAGGCGACTTCATTGTCAATGAAAAGGAAAAAGCGGTCAATCTGACCGAAGACGGTGTGAAGAAAGTAGAGAAGTTCTTCCACATCGAGAACCTGGCAGATGCCGATAACCTGGAGATCCAGCATAATATCATTCTGGCGCTGCGCGCGCATAACCTGATGTTCCGCGACCAGGATTATGTAGTGACCGGAGAGGGCGAGGTTATGATCGTCGATGAGTTCACAGGACGTATCATGCCGGGACGCCGTTACTCAGACGGTCTGCATCAGGCAATTGAAGCAAAAGAGCATGTAAAGGTAAGGCGTGAGAGCAAGACACTTGCAACCATCACATTCCAGAACCTGTTCAACAAGTATGAGAAAAAGAGCGGTATGACAGGTACTGCACTCACCGAGGAAAAAGAGTTCCGTGACATTTACGGTATGGACGTTATTGAGATTCCGACCAATGAGCCGGTACAGAGAGTGGATCTGGAAGACGCAGTATATAAGACTGAAAAAGAGAAGTTCAAAGCGGTTGTGGAAGAAGTGAAGAAGGCTCACGCAACCGGTCAGCCGGTACTGGTTGGTACCATTACCATTGAGATTTCCGAACTTTTAAGCAAGATGCTGAAAAAGGAAGGCATCCCGCATAAAGTCCTGAATGCAAAATATCATGAACTGGAGGCTGAGATCGTAGCAGACGCGGGTGTACACGGAGCGGTAACGATCGCTACGAACATGGCCGGCCGTGGTACGGATATTAAGCTGGATGATGAATCGAAAGCAGCGGGAGGACTGAAGATCATCGGTACAGAGCGTCATGAGTCCAGGCGAATCGACAATCAGCTGCGCGGACGTTCCGGACGTCAGGGAGACCCGGGTGAATCCCGCTTCTATATTTCTCTGGAAGACGACCTGATGCGTCTGTTCGGTTCCGAAAAGCTGATGAGCGTTTTCAGCACCCTTGGAGTAGAAGACGGAGAACAGATCGAGCACAAGATGCTTTCAAGTGCAATTGAGAAGGCGCAGAAGAAGATCGAGAGCAACAACTTTGGTATTCGTAAGAATCTGCTGGAATACGACCAGGTTATGAACGAGCAGAGAGAGATTATTTACACCGAAAGACGCCGCGTACTGGACGGGGAAAGCATGCGGGATACCATTTACAGCATGATCACAGAATACGTGGAGAATACGGTGGACCGTTTCGTGTCCCCGGAAGTAGAGGCAGAGGAATGGGACCTTACGGGACTGGATGTGACACTGCATGCAGTGATTCCGCAGCTTTCGTTACCTCCGGTTAAAGAAGCACAGGAGATGCAGCAGAAAGAACTGAAGCACCTTCTGAAAGAGCGCGCTGTAAAAGCCTACGAGGCAAAAGAGGCAGAATTCCCGGAAGCAGAGCATCTGCGTGAAGTAGAGCGTGTCGTTATGCTGAAGGTTATTGACGGTCGGTGGATGGATCATATTGATGATATGGACCAGCTCCGCCAGGGAATCGGACTTCAGGCATACGGACAGAGAGATCCGCTTGTTGAGTATAAGATGATGGGATATGACATGTTCGGAGAGATGACTAACGCCATCGCCGAGACAACCATCCGCACTCTTTTCCACATCCGCATAGAGCAGAAAGTGGAGAGAGAGCAGGTTGCAAAAGTAACCAGCACCAACAAGGATGAGAGCGCAGCACGCGCACCTAAGAAACGGGAAGAAAAGAAGATCTATCCAAATGATCCATGCCCGTGCGGAAGCGGCAAGAAATATAAACAGTGCTGCGGAAGAAAATAGAAAGAAAATAATGTGACAGTTCAGACATATCTGCACTATTACAAAATAATAACAATCAAACAAAAAGTACAGAATAACCACTGTACGGCATATGAGAATCTGTCATGGCAGATTCTCATTTAAATGAGAAAGAGGTGAATAAGGTGGTTTTGTTAGACGAATTAAAAACAAGACTGATTGCATACGAAGAACCGCTGAAAGATCTGAGGGATTCACTTTGACTTAGCGTCAAAGAAAGAGCGGATTGAAGAGTTAGAAAGAAAGATAGAAGAACCAGGTTTCTGGGATGAGCCGGAAAAATCCAGGCATACAATGCAGCATCTGAAGGCGCTTCAGGAGTCTGTCAAGCAGATTGAACAGCTGTACGCAGACCATGAAGACATCGGGCTTCTCATTGAAATGAGTGAGGAGGAACCGGATGATGAGACCATAGGCGGAATCGAGGAAGAACTGGACCGGTTTGAAGAAGAATTTGAAGAGCTGAGGATCCAGACACTTCTGACAGGTGAATACGACAGCAGCAGTGCAATCGTTACACTGCACGCCGGAGCCGGCGGGACAGAGTCCTGTGACTGGGCAAATATGCTGTACCGGATGTACAGCCGCTGGGCAGAGAAAAAGGGATTTTCACTGGAAGTGCTGGATTATCTGGACGGTGATGTGGCCGGGATAAAGGGTGTGACCTTTGAAGTAGAGGGAGAGAATGCATACGGATATCTGCGTTCCGAGAAGGGCGTGCACCGTCTGGTCAGAATCTCTCCGTTTAATGCTGCCGGAAAACGCCAGACATCATTCGCATCCTGCGATGTCATTCCGGACATTGAAGATAATATTGATATCGAGATCAATGAAGAAGAACTGCGTATTGACACGTACCGTTCCGGCGGCGCAGGGGGACAGCATGTCAACAAGACTTCCTCCGCGGTGCGTATTACACATTTGCCGACCGGGATTGTAGTTCAGTGCCAGAACGAGCGTTCACAGCATATGAACAAAGATAAGGCAATGCAGATGCTCAAGGCAAAGCTGTATCTGCTGAAGCAGCAGGAACAGGCAGATAAAGTGTCGGGTATCCGGGGTGAGGTGAAAGAGATCGGATTTGGCAGCCAGATCAGGTCTTATGTCATGCAGCCTTACACACTGGTGAAAGACCATCGTACAAATATGGAGATCAGTAATGTGAACGGAGTCATGGATGGGAATCTGGATCCGTTTATCAACGCATATCTGAGCATGAAGCCATAGAGATAGGAGAAAAAAGGAAAAGGGAAGGAAAAGGAAAAAGGAAGGATAAAATGGTAAATATAGCGGTAATGGGATACGGTACAGTAGGTTCAGGAGTCGTAGAGGTCATTCGTACGAACGGTAAGCGGATCAATCAAAGGGTCGGAGATGAGATCAACATAAAATATGTTCTCGACCTCAGGGAATTTCCCGGCGACCCGATTCAGGAAATACTGGTACATGACTTTGACGTGATTGTAAATGATCCTGACGTGCAGATCGTAGTAGAAGTAATGGGTGGGATCGAACCCGCATATACTTTTGTCAAGCGCTGCCTGCAGGCTGGAAAAAGCGTAGCTACTTCAAACAAGGCTCTGGTTGCAAAACATGGTGCAGAGCTGTTGTCCATTGCAAGGGACAACAATATCAACTTCCTGTTTGAAGCGAGTGTTGGAGGCGGTATCCCGATTATACGTCCTTTGAATTCATCCATGACAGCAGATGAGATAGAAGAGATTACTGGTATTCTTAACGGAACAACGAACTACATGATGAGTAAAATGTTCTATGAAGGGGCCGACTATGATGAGGTCCTGAAAGAAGCCCAGGCAAAAGGGTATGCCGAGCGCAACCCGGAGGCTGATGTGGAAGGCTACGATGCCTGCAGGAAAATTGCAATCCTGTCCTCCCTGATTTCAGGGCAGCAGGTAGATTTTGAAGACATATATACCGAAGGAATTACAAATATTACAAAAGAGGATATGATGTATGCCAAGGCACTTGGCATGACAATCAAGCTGCTTGCCTCCAGCAAAAGGGACGGCGATAACCTGCATGCTATCGTTGCGCCTTACATGCTGCACAAGGAACATCCTCTCTATAATGTGAATGACGTATTCAATGCTATTTTCGTCCACGGCAACGTACTCGGTGACGCCATGTTCTACGGAAGCGGGGCCGGAAAACTGCCAACCGCCAGCGCGGTCGTTTCCGATGTAGTGGATGAGGCGAAACATCTGAACAGAAATATCATGACCATGTGGAACAGTGAAAAGTTAAACCTGCAGCCGATTGCAGCAACAAGCAAGAGATATTTCGTGAGAATCCAGGGAGATGCCGACGCAATGAAGGCACATCTGGAGAGCAAGTTCGGGCCAATTGAGATCGTTAAGGCGGATGGCCTGGAAAATGAATTCGGTTTTGTCACAGGCGTGATGACAGAAGGCGCTTATGAGGAAAATGCGAAAGAATTTCCGAGCATCCTGCATATGATACGTGTAGAGGGCTGAGAGAAAGACCTGTAAATGGACTGGAGGCATAACATGAAATATATAATAGCACTGTGTGACGGAATGGCAGATGAACCGCTGGAGGAGCTGGGCGGGAGAACGCCGCTTCAGGCCGCGAAGACTCCGAACACAGATAAACTGGCACCTATATCAGAGATCGGCATGGTCCGTACCGTGCCGCTGGGAATGGCACCCGGGAGCGATACGGCGAATCTGTCCGTGATTGGATATGACCCAAGGGAATACTATACCGGGAGGTCTCCGCTGGAGGCCCTTAGCATTGGCGTAGATATGGAACCGGCGGACGTTGCTTTCCGCTGCAATATTGTAACATTGACGGAAGAACAGGAAAACTATGAAGACAGAGTCATTGTGGATCACAGTTCCGATGAAATCAGCACGGAGGATGCTGCGGTTCTTATAAAAGCGCTGAAGGAAGGGCTGGAGCGGGAAGGATATGAGTTCTATGTGGGAACCAGCTACAGACACCTTCTGATACAGAAAGAGGGCAGAGTCGTGGATCTGACAGCCCCCCATGATATCCTGACAAGGAGAATCGGGGAGTACCTGCCGGCAGATCCTGTGCTGCGGGAAATGATGGAAAAGAGCTATGACATTCTGTCTGTCCATCCGCTGAACCTGGAGAGAAAGAGTCAGGGTAAGAACCCGGCTAATTCCGCCTGGTTCTGGGGCGCAGGCACCAGACCTGCTCTGACTTCCTTTGAAGAGAAATTTGGGAAGAAAGGCGCCATGATCTCTGCTGTGGATCTGCTGAAGGGCATTGCGGTAGGAGCCGGGATGCACAATATCACGGTGGAAGGTGCCAACGGCGGATTACATACCAATTATGCCGGAAAAGCGAAGGCAGCTGTGGAAGCTCTGACACAGGAAGGGTATGATTTTGCTTACATTCATGTGGAGGCTCCGGATGAGATGGGGCATCAGGGCAGTTTTGAAAATAAAATCACGGCCATTGAAAGAATCGATGCTCATATCATCGGGCCGGTGGCAGAGATGTTGGAGGAAGCCGGGGAAGATTTCCGTATGCTGATCCTTCCGGATCATCCGACCCCGGTCAGAGTGCGCACACATACAGGGAATCCTGTGCCGTACCTGCTCTATGACAGCAGAAGCGCAGTGCAGGGCATGCCCTCCTATGACGAGGATAGCGCACGCGCCAGCGGAATAACAGAGGAAGTGGGACACACATTGATCTCCCATCTTTTTGAGCAGAAATAACGCACAGCCGGTCAGAAACCAGGAGGACAACATGCTGATAGTTAAGAAATTTGGGGGAAGTTCAGTAGCGGACAGGGAGTGCATTTTCCGCGTGGCTGAGCGCTGTATCGAAGAATACAGAAAAGGAAATGACGTCATAGTTGTATTGTCTGCAATGGGCGACACAACGGATGAACTGATAGAAAAGGCGAAGTTAATCACTGCGGAGCCGTCCAAAAGAGAGATGGATATGCTGCTGACCACAGGAGAACAGGTCTCGGCCTCTCTTCTGGCCATGGCCGTCAATTCACTGGGAGTGCCGGCGGTTTCTCTGAACGCATTTCAGGTGAGAATGCACTGTACATCCACGTATGGCAATGCCAGATTTAAGAGGGTAGAATCCGAGCGCATACGCCACGAGCTGGACTCCAGAAAAATCGTAGTTGTCACAGGTTTTCAGGGCATTAACAAATACGAGGATTATGCGACACTTGGAAGAGGCGGTTCGGATACCACGGCTGTAGCTATAGCCGCTGCCCTTCACGCGGATGCCTGCGAGATCTATACGGATGTGGACGGCGTATACACGGCCGATCCCCGGATTGTGCCGAATGCAAGGAAGCTGGATGCCATCAGTTATGACGAAATGCTGGAGCTTGCATCACTGGGTGCGAGAGTGCTCCACAACCGTTCAGTGGAGATGGCTAAAAAATACGGAGTACAGCTGGTTGTTCGTTCCAGTCTGAACAGAAAAGAAGGAACGGTAGTCAAGGAGGTCGTGAAAATGGAAAAAATGTTAATCAGCGGAGTTGCTTCCGATAAAAATACATCCAGAGTTTCAGTGATTGGAGTAGACGACAAGCCCGGCGTGGCATTTAAAATATTCAATACGCTGGCAAAGAAAGGGATCAATGTGGATATCATCCTGCAGTCCGTAGGGCGCGCCGGCACAAAAGACATCTCTTTCACCGTTGCCCAGGACGATCTGGATGAGGCACTCAAGATTCTGAGCGACAATAAAGAGGAACTGACGATCCAGGAAATCGACCACAAAGACAACGTGGCCAAAATCTCCATCGTCGGGGCAGGCATGATGAGCAATCCGGGTGTGGCGGCAAAAATGTTCGAGGCGCTGTTCAATGCGGGTGTGAATATCCACATGATCTCCACATCGGAAGTGCGGATCACGGTGCTGATCGAAGAAAACGACGTAGAAAGAGCCATGATAGCAGTACACGACAGATTCGGACTGGCGGATTAAAGTCTGAGGGGACGCTTTCCTGTCCTGGAAGAAGTCCGGCCCGTGTGTGTGTACAGCGGGAGGACGGATGAGGACGGAGGGCGTGTCTGCCGTTTTTACCGACTTTCTTACCAGCAGTAAGAAGAAAAGCAGAGAATTGCAGGGAATCATAGACATTCACCGCCTAAGCCTGATGCTTAGGCGGCTCAGGTCTATTTGAAAATTGGCCGGTAAGCCAATTTTCATCCCTGCAATTCTCTGCTTTTCTTCTAACTGCTGGTAGGCGCACTCTATGCCTGTAAAAACGGCAGACACGCCCTCCGTCCTCATCCATCCTCCCGCTGTACACACACACGGGCCGGACTTCTTCCAGGACAGGAAAGCTGGGTGCATCAGAGGGGAGCTGCGGATGGTGTTCTGGGGGCGCCAACTGGGGGAACAGGACGGGAGTGAAATTGTGGGACTGAGATGGCTGGGGAGGATATCAGTGATAAGTAGTCTATAACAAGAGGGGCGGGATTTAAATGGCTTGGAATTCAAATCTAATATGAAGGCAAGTATGGATGCTTTAAAGCGGCAGATTTTGTTGGTTATACACTTACTTATGTATACAGTTACCGTAGGCATCCGGTACGCGCAGCCGCATACCATCCGCTGCTCCCGTCAGAAATCCCTCCTGGGAATTGCTGTATACCGATTTGTCGAACCCAGCCGGAGGAGATGGGAATATGGCCTGGCAGTGGGCATTTAGGCGGCGGTTAGCGCCCCTTCATCAAAAAGAGCATTGAAATATGGACCGCCGGCAGGGCTTCAGGCCCTGACGGCGAGCTGATCTTAGTGTGAATGCATCGGCATTCACGCGAATGTCAGCGGTGTCCAATATTTCAATGCTCTTTTTGATTTAGGGGCGCTTACCGCCGCCGGCCGCCCACAGCCAGGCCATATTCCCATCTCCTCCGGCGTCCGCATACCCGCTATACCCCCCTCCCCATTTCACTCTTCTTCTGGGGATTGGGGGATGAGTAGTTTATTTATAACGATTCGAACTTCGTCTTTTGCTGTTCGATAACCTTTTAGTATGCTTACTTCTTCTGCTGTCAGGTATATTGTGTCTGCGCTCAGGAGTTCTACTCCGGACTGGTATGGTCCTTTTTGTTCACGAATTGTACCGTCCGGACTGAATGGCTGGTTGATGAGCTGATCCAGTGTTATGTTATAAATCTGTGAAATTTTCAGGAGCAGATCTATGTCAGGCGTTCTTTTGCCGGTTTCATAGTTTGAATATGCCTGGCGTGAGATGTTCAGCATTTTTGCAAGCTCTTTCTGGGTCATATGACGGGCTTTTCTATAACGAGCTAAGTTTGCAACCAGTTGTATATTGGCCAATGCGGCACCTCCATTCACAGGGTAATAAAATCTTCATAAATTATAACAATTTTCCCTGTAAATAGATATCATTGCCACAAAACGTATATTATGACAAAAAAGCAACAAAAAGTTGCCTGTTTTATTTGCTCAGTGTACTGTTGTGGTACCGGGAGGAGAAGGTGACGTCTTCGCCGAACCAGGAAGGGGGCTGGAAGGCGGAAGCGGTATCTTCATCAGGAAATTCCACTTCAGCCAGAATCAGAGGGGCCAGATCGCTGTGAAAGAGATCCAGTTCGATCGTAAGCCCGCTGTCCAGCGGCAGCATGTAGCGTGTTTTGGTAATCAGCCGCCCGTCGATTTTGGATTTCAGGTGGGTGTAGGATTCTGCCGTCAGTGGGAGGTTGTATTCCTCGCGTACCATAAGTCCTTTTGATTTATATGTGAGTACATATTCTTCATTGTCCCTGCGGATACGCACCACAGGTTCCGTACAGAGATAGCCCTGTTCAATCTGCCGGCTTGGATAATCTTCCAGGCGGCAGGGGATGTTGTTTTTATCGATCAGATATTTGCGTTCTATTTCCATAAAAGCTCCTTTTTCCTTTTTTATTATCATAATACTGCGTGTAAAAATTGTAAACCGTTGCATTTCCAGACTTCATTTGTTAAACTGATCTTATGCATAAATGCGGACAGTAAAGTGCAATTTAAAGGAGGAATCAGTAGTGAAGCATGTGAAAGTATTTCTTGCGGATGGTTTTGAAGAAATTGAAGGGCTTACGGCTGTAGATCTGCTCAGAAGGGCGGGAGTCGGCGTAGATATGGTATCTGTAACCGGGAGGCTTGGTATCAGCGGCTCACACGGTATCAGAGTGGAGGCGGATGTTCTGTTTGAAGAGGCAGACTACGATGAGGCGGATATGCTGGTACTTCCGGGGGGAATGCCGGGAACAGTGCATCTGCAGGAACATCAGGGATTAAAAGAGCTGCTGGAAGACTTTTACAGCAGAGAAAAATATATTGCGGCAATCTGTGCCGCACCGAGTATCCTGGGTGGGCTTGGCTTTCTGAAGGGGCGCAGGGCATGTTCCTATCCCTCTAAAGAAAATGAACTGACCGGTGCGGAAGTAGTGCGGACTCCTGTGGCAGTGGACGGAAACATCATAACAAGCCGGGGAATGGGTACGGCAATTCCATTTTCGCTGGAATTGATTTCCATTCTGTGCGGTGCGGAAAAGTCGGATGCAGTCAGAGAGTCAATTATATTTGAATAAAAATGGTCCAAAAGGCTTAAAACACCCGGAAAATAAGGAATAACGAGTAAAAAGTACTGGAATTTTTCTGATGAATGTGCTATACTCCTTTAATGACTGTGAATGTATATTATCGGGTGCAGAACCGCCTGACTGATACAAAACTGCATGACGAATGGTACGAATCAAGGAGGAAGATAAAAAAATGAGTTTACAGGTAGAAAATTTAGAACATAATATGGCGAAACTTACAATCGAAGTTCCGGCAGAGGAAGTGGAGAAGGCTCTCCAGGCAGCATACTTAAAACAGCGCAAGCAGATCAATATGCCTGGTTTCCGTAAAGGGAAAGTGCCGAGACAGATGATTGAAAAGATGTACGGACCGGAAGTGTTCTATGATGATGCAGCAAACAAGATGGTTCCGGAGGCATATGGCAAGGCATTTGATGAGTGTGAACTGGAGCTTGTTTCACCGCCGGAGATTGATGTTGTACAGCTGGAAAAGGGCAAGCCGTTTATCTTTACAGCAGAAGTTGCAGTAAGACCGGAAGTTAAACTTGGTGAATATAAAGGATTAAAGGTAGATAAAATATCTACAAGAGTTACCGCAAAAGAGGTTGACGAAGAGATCGACAAAGAGCGTGAGCGCAATGCGAGAACAATTGATGTAACAGACCGTGCAGTTGAAGACAACGATCAGATCGTACTGGACTTCGAGGGATTTGTGGACGGAGTTGCATTTGCAGGCGGTAAGGGCTCAGATTACCCGCTGGTAATCGGTTCTGGATCTTTCATTCCAGGATTCGAAGAGCAGCTGGTCGGCGCAGAGATTGGAAAAGAGATGGAAGTCAATGTGACCTTCCCTGAAGAATACCAGTCAGAAGAACTTGCCGGAAAAGATGCAGTATTTAAATGTACTGTACATTCTATTAAAGCAAAAGAACTTCCTGAACTGGATGATGAGTTTGCTTCTGAGGTATCTGAGTGTGAGACACTGGAAGACTATAAGGCAGAAGTAAAGAAGAACATCAAAGAGCGCAAAGAGCGTGAAGGCAAAGAGAAGAAAGAGAATCAGGTGATAGATCTGGCTGCAGAGAATGCCGAGATAGATATTCCGGAAGCTATGATCAAGATGAAGATCAGAGAGATGGCAGGGGAACTGGAGCAGCGTATCCAGCAGCAGGGTCTGACGATTGAGCAGTACTTCCAGTTTACAGGAATGACGGAAGAGAAGATGCTTGAAGAGTTAAGACCGCAGGCAGAGAAGCGCATCAGAACAAAACTGGTTCTGGAAGAGATCGTGAAGGCTGAGAATATCGAGACAACGGAAGAGCGTCTGACAGAAGAACTGCAGAAGATGGCAGAGGCATATGAGATGGAGATTGATAAGCTGAGAGGTTTCATGGGAGAGAATGAAAAGAAGCAGATGGAAGAAGGCCTTGCAGTTCAGGAAGCAATCAAACTGCTGGTAGATTCGGCTGTCGAGGAGTAATTTGAGAGGGTTTAAAGCTGAGGGGAGATAACCCGGTGGTTTGCCCGGTACTTCCCGGGCAGTTTGTATTCAGAATTATAGGAGGGAAATCAATGAGTTTAGTACCTTACGTCATTGAGCAGACGAGCCGTGGAGAACGCTCCTACGACATTTATTCAAGATTATTAAAAGAAAGAATCATTTTCCTTGGAGAAGAAGTAAATGATGTGTCGGCAAGTGTAATTGTTGCACAGCTTCTCTTTCTGGAAGCAGACGATCCTGATAAGGACATCCAGCTGTATATTAACAGCCCGGGCGGTTCCGTGACATCAGGACTGGCAATCTATGATACCATGCAGTACATCAAATGTGATGTGTCAACCGTATGTATCGGAATGGCGGCAAGTATGGGAGCATTCCTGCTTTCCGGCGGCAAGAAAGGCAAGCGTTTCGCGCTTCCCAATGCCGAGATTATGATTCATCAGCCTTCAGGCGGGGCACAGGGACAGGCGACAGAGATTCATATTGTAGCAGAACATATCCTGAAGATACGTCATAAATTGAACCAGATCCTGGCAGAGAACACTGGACAGAGTCTGGACGTTATCAAGGTTGATACAGAGAGAGATAACTATATGTCTGCCCTGGAAGCAAAGGAATATGGATTAATAGATGAAGTAATTGCCAGTCACTAATGGCAATATGAGGTGAAGAGCATTATGGCAGGAAAAGTAAGCGATGATACAGTGAGATGTTCTTTCTGCAATAAGACTCAGGCACAGGTACGCAAGCTGATTGCAGGCCCGAACGGGGCCTATATCTGTGATGAGTGTATCGATGTGTGTGCGGAGATCATTGAGGAAGAATTTGAATATGACGAAAGAAGAGTGTTTGAGGACATCAATCTGCTGACACCGGAGGAGATAAAGGCTTTTCTGGATGAATATGTAATCGGACAGGATGAAGCAAAGAAGGTTCTTTCAGTAGCTGTATATAATCATTACAAGCGGATTATGGCAGAGCAGGACTTAGGGGTTGAACTGCAAAAGAGTAATATATTGATGCTGGGACCAACCGGATGCGGTAAAACGCTGCTTGCTCAGACGCTGGCGAGGATATTGAATGTACCTTTTGCTATTGCAGATGCGACAGCATTGACAGAGGCAGGTTATGTAGGTGAGGATGTTGAGAATATCCTTCTGAAGGTGATTCAGGCTGCGGATGGAGACATTGAGCGCGCAGAGCACGGTATCATCTATATTGACGAGATAGATAAGATTACAAGAAAATCAGAGAACCCGTCTATTACCCGTGATGTATCCGGTGAGGGAGTGCAGCAGGCGCTTTTGAAGATTATCGAGGGAACAGTTGCATCTGTTCCTCCTCAGGGAGGCAGAAAGCATCCTCATCAGGAACTGATTCAGATCGATACGACGAACATTCTGTTTATCTGCGGCGGAGCTTTTGAGGGAATCGACAAGATGATTGAGACTCGTCTTGACAAGAAATCCATCGGTTTCAATGCAGAGATAGCATCCAAGCATGAAGAGAATGTCGATGTGCTGCTGCATCAGGTACTGCCGCAGGATCTGGTAAAGTACGGTCTTATTCCGGAGCTTGTAGGGCGTCTGCCGGTTACAGTTTCACTGGATATGCTGGATAAAGAAGCTTTGATCAGAATATTGACGGAGCCTAAGAGCGCTATTGTTAAGCAGTATCAGAAGCTGCTGGAGTTAGATGGAGTGAGGCTGGAATTTGATAAGGAAGCTCTTTATGCGATAGCAGAGACATCTCTGGCAAGGAAGACAGGAGCCAGAGGCCTGAGGGCAATCATGGAAGATATTATGATGGACACCATGTTTAAGGTGCCGTCTGATGATACGATTAAAGCATGTCGTATCACGAAAGAAGCGGTGAAAGGAACGGGAATCCCATTGTATGAATGCGATGGTGAAGAACGCAGATCGTTCCTGGCATCAGAGAGTGCATAAGAAAAACGGGCGGGTGCAGTGGAATACCATGTATCCGCCTTTTCTTGGCATTGTGGTGGAGGAGAGAATATGAAAAGTGAAAAGCAGAGCCTTCCTATGGTCGCGCTGCGCGGCATGACAATCATGCCGGAGATGGTGGTACATTTTGATGTCAGCCGCCAGCGCTCTATAGCGGCTATCCAGGAGGCAATGGTAGAAGACCAGAAGATTTTCATGATAACACAAAAAGATCTGGAGACAGAGAATCCAAAGCAGGAGGATCTGTATGAAGTAGGAACTGTAGGGATAATCAAGCAGATTATCAAGCTGCCAAAGCATATTCTGCGGGTACTGGTTTCCGGGGAAACAAGGGGCGTGCTTCAGAAGATAGAATACGAGGATCCCTATCTGCGCGCGGATGTGGAGGTTATGGATGAGTCCGATGTGCTTATCCGGAATGATCTAAACGAACAGGCAATGGAACGCGGTCTCAAAGACATGTTTGTGGACTTTGCGGCAAAGAGCGGGAAGATGTCTAAAGAATCAGTGGCCCAGGTTCTGGAAATAAAGGGACTGAAAAAGCTGGTGGACGAGATTGCGGCAAATACTCCGCTGTTTTATACAGACCTGCAGGAAATCCTTAATGAAACGGATTTTTGGAAGCGATATGAGGCACTGGCCTTTAAACTGGTGAATGAAATACAGATCATGAACCTCAAAGAAGAAATCCAGCTGAAAGTGAAGGAGAGGGTGGATAAACACCAGAGAGAATATATTCTCCGTGAGCAGTTAAAACTAATCCGTGAGGAACTGGGAGATGATACAACTCTTACAGATGCGGAAGAGTTCGAAAAGGCCGCAAAAGCGTTGAAGGCCCCCAAAGAAATAAAAGAGAAACTGGAGAAGGAAATCAACCGTTTTAAAAGCTCCCTGAATAGTCCGGCGGAGAGCGGTGTGATTCGGACTTATATCGAGACGCTGCTGGAAATGCCGTGGAATAAGGCTGTAAAGGACAGCAACGACATCGAATTTGCCCGGAAAGTGCTGGACGAGGATCATTATGGGCTGGAACAGGTGAAGGAAAGAGTGCTGGAATTTCTCGCTGTGCGTTCTCTGACCAAAAAGGGCGAAAGTCCGATTCTGTGTCTTGTGGGACCGCCGGGAACCGGCAAGACGTCTATTGCCAAATCTCTGGCAAGGGCATTGAAGAAGCCTTATGTAAGAATATCGCTGGGCGGTGTGAGAGATGAGGCAGAGATCAGGGGACACAGAAAGACATATGTGGGCGCCATGCCGGGCAGAATAGCAAACGCGATGAAAACTGCAGGCGCAAGAAACCCGGTGATGCTTCTTGATGAGATAGACAAGGTGAGTACAGATTACAAGGGGGATACTTTTTCTGCCCTTCTGGAAGTATTGGACAGCGAACAGAACAGCAAATTCCGGGATCATTATCTGGAGGTGCCGCTGGATCTGTCGGAGGTACTGTTTATTACGACGGCAAATACGCTGCAGACTATACCAAGGCCGCTTCTGGACCGCATGGAAGTAATCGAAGTGAGCAGCTATACGGAGAATGAGAAACTCCACATTGCCATAGAACATTTGATTCCAAAACAGCTGGAGAAACATGGTTTGAAAGAAGAACAGCTGGTTTTTAGCAAGCACGCGATCTGGAAGATGGCGCGCAACTACACGAAGGAAGCGGGTGTCCGGCAGCTGGAGAGGAAGATTGGAAATATCTGCAGAAAGGCTGCAAAGGAAATACTGACGACAAAAAAGGATAAGATTACGATATCTGAGAAGAATATCCATAAATATCTTGGAAAAGAAAAATATACGTATCAGATGGTCAATGCTTCTGATGAGGTGGGGATCGTACGCGGTCTGGCGTGGACAAGCGTGGGCGGCGACACCCTTCAGATTGAAGTGAATGTAATGCCGGGAAATGGAGAAATTATGCTTACAGGGCAGCTGGGCGATGTGATGAAAGAGTCTGCAAGAACGGGGATCAGTTATATCCGTTCCGTCAGCAGGCAGTATCAGATTGCGGAGAATTTCTTTGAAAAGCATGACATCCATGTCCATATACCGGAAGGTGCGGTGCCAAAAGACGGTCCTTCAGCGGGCATTACCATGGCAACGGCCATGCTTTCGGCTATCACAGGCCAGAAGGTGCGGGCAGACCTGGCTATGACCGGTGAGGTGACACTTCGGGGGCGGGTTCTTCCAATCGGCGGTCTGAAGGAAAAGCTGCTTGCAGCAAAGAATGCCGGGATCAAGATGGTGCTTGTGCCGAAAGAAAACCAGATTGACGTGGAGGAGCTCTCCGCCGAGATCACAAAAGGTCTGGAAATCCTGCCCGTTGAAAGCATGGATGAGGTACTGAAGAAAGCTCTGATCGGTGAGACAAGCGGGGATCAGCCACAGACAGGAGAATAGTATGGTAATCAAAAATATTAACTTAGAGACAGTTTGCGGGATTACGAGCGTACTTCCGGACAATGATAAACCGGAGATTGCATTTGCCGGAAAATCAAATGTGGGAAAATCTTCCCTGATCAATGCGCTGATGAACCGGAAATCTTATGCGAGAATATCCGCCACCCCGGGGAAAACACAGACGATTAATTTTTATAATATTAACGAAGAAATGTATCTGGTGGATCTTCCGGGTTACGGATATGCAAAAGTATCGGAGAAGGAAAAGGTACAGTGGGGAAAGCTGATCGAACGTTATCTGAACGGCTCTGCCCGGCTGAAAGCAATTTTTCTTCTGATCGATATCCGGCACGAGCCTTCGGCAAATGATAAGATGATGTACAGCTGGATTGTTGGGCAGGGATTTCAGCCCATTATTATCGCTACCAAGATGGATAAAATAAAGAGAAGCCAGATTCAGAAGCATGTGAAAATGGTGAGAGAGGGGCTGGATCTGGTTCCGGGTACGAAGATTATTCCCTTTTCCTCAGCTACAAAGCAGGGCAGAGATGAGATATGGGAACTCATAGAAAGCGAGTATTTAGACAGAGCAGAGGTGGAATAAATATGGAAAACAGACGGCCATACTGGCAGGTGGCTGTAAGCCTTATTTTCAGTATTGCGGCGACAGCAGCTTTTGTATTTATCGGGATAAAGTCAATCGGATTTTTTATGCCGTTTGTTATTGGATGGATTATATCGGCAATTGCCACGCCTGTGGTGAACTGGCTGGAGAAAAGGCTGAAGATTGTTAAAAAACTGGGATCTGCACTGATCGTTATTGTGGTGCTGGCGCTGATTGTACTGCTGCTGTATTTTGCCATCAGTAAAGTGTCTGCCGAGATCGGTGATCTGGTTAAAAATTTCCCGGAACTGTATGCCCAGCTGGAAGAGGGCCTGCGGGAGATCGGGAGCACCCTGTCCGGAGTATTCTCGAAGCTGCCGGAGGGAATACAGAATGGCTGGAATGCAGTCGTGGCGAATCTGGATCAGTACATGGGTGAACTGGTAACAAAGCTCAGCCAGCCAACGGTGACCGCTGCAGGGAATTTTGCGAAGAGTCTGCCCTCCTATCTGATTGCTTTTATAGTGGCAATGATGTCGGCCTACTTTTTTACCGTTCAGAGAGAAGAAGTGATCCAGTGGCTGAAAAAGGTTTCACCGCCGTCAGTGGAAAAAAGGATGAGTCTGGTTATGGACAACCTGAAATACGCGGTAGGCGGTTATTTCAAGGCACAGTTTAAGATCATGGGAATTGTATTTCTTATCCTGTTTGCCGGGCTGGCGATGTTTGGCGTCCATTATGCCATCCTGATTGCATTTTTAATTGCTTTTCTGGACTTCCTGCCTTTCTTTGGGACGGGGACAGCCATGATACCCTGGGCGCTTTACAAGCTTCTCACAGGGGATTACAAGATGACTGCAGCGCTGCTTGTTATTTATGCAATCACTCAGCTGGTGCGGCAGCTTCTGCAGCCCAAACTGGTTGGTGACAGCATGGGGTTGAATCCGCTGGTGACACTGCTTCTGCTCTATATAGGATACAAGGTGAGCAGCGTGCTCGGTTTGATCCTGGCGGTGCCGATCGGGATGGTATTGATCAATATGTGCCAGGCGGGGGCATTTGATTATATACTTGATGATATAAAAATACTCGTAGAGGGAATACTTGGGCTGCGGGAGTGAAGGGGGAGGTCCGCCTGACGGCAGTTTTGGTATAAGACGCGGGGATGTAAGTGCATGCTGGTTTTCGGGGCTTTCCACTCGCTAAGCGCATCTAAAGAGAAAACGGCCGGATTTTATGGAACATGAAGGATTCACTGCGCTGTCTGATGACAGCACAGCTCAGCCTTCAATGATATTTGATTTTGTGAATCAAATATCATCCATAAAATCCGGCCGTTTTCTCTTTAGATCCGCTTAGCTTATTCTTTGCATTCCGGTTCATTGGTTATACGGTGTCTGCCATCTGGCTACTGCGTTAAATGGCTATTTTAAGTATTTTTTCTGTGCAATAGTGTACATATAGAACAGCAGCCAGGCGGGCAGTATTATGCCTTTGAGGACGCTTGAGATGCTGATGCTCCACCAGATACCATTCAGTTTCAGGGCGGTAGCGGACAGGGTGATTGCCAGGGGGATGCGAAGTGCGTTGAAGGCGATTCCGATGAGGGAAGGGGGCAGTGTTTTGCCCAGTCCCTGAAATGCACCGGCTGATGCGGTTTCTGTGCACATAAAGAGCTGGGAGAGGGCCAGAATCCGCAGATAATCTACGCCCATGGGGAGGATGTCTGCCTCCGGGATGAAGATGCGAAACAGGATTTCTGGAAAAAGGAGGAGGGCGAGAGTAGTAAAAAGGCCCCAGGTGCACATGATCTTGAGTGCAGTGAAGTAGCCTTTTCTTACACGGTCATTTTTACCTGCACCGTAATTCTGGGCAACAAACGCATTCACTGCACTTCCAAATCCCTCGGCAGTCATCCAGGATATGGATTCGATCTGGCTTCCTACTTTCTGGACCGCAACTGCGGCATCTCCCCAGCCGGCAATCAGCCTTGCAATCAGCATGGAAACTCCGGTAAAAAACAGATTCTGGACGGCAGCGGGAAGTCCTACGAGAAGGATATCCTTCATGCGGTCTATAGATGGCCGCTGCAAAATGTGAATATTCGAAAATATAAGAGTATCCTTCCGAATACGCAGTATATAGATTACAAAAACCATGACCTGAGCAAATACGGTGGCGATTGCGGCACCTTTTACGCCGTGGCGGGGCAGTGGTCCCGGTCCGAATATCAGAAGCGGATCCAGAACCAGATTGATGACCAGTCCGATGGTTGTAGACCAGAAGGTGACAATACTGTTACCCATTGCGGTCAGAAGACCGGTAAGTATCTGGTTCATGAAGTTAAATACAATTCCGCCGCAGGTGATCGCCAGATACCACCGGGCATCCAGAATAACTTCCGGGCTGTTGAGGCGGAAAAAGCCAATCAGTGGATTATTAAAAATTACGGATATCACGCCATAGAGAAGTCCAAATAACAGACCCATCTGAAGAGAAGCCGTGGCATACTCCACCGCTTTTTTCTCTTTTCCTGCTCCCAGTGACTGGGCAGTAAGTACCTGCCCTCCCATTCTTGCAAGCATGGTAAAGCCGGCAGAAAGCCAGATATACATGCCGGCAGCCCCTACGGCGGCCACAGCATTGCTGCTGATCCGTCCAATCCAGAGCATATCGGTCAGATTATAGGCCATCTGGATCAGTGAAGTTCCCATGATAGGCAGAGCCAGCCTGGCTAAAGACCCCGCAATGGGTCCGTTTAACAAATCAATTCCTTTTTTCATTATGTCAATTCCTCTTATATAGCAGATTTTTTCATATCTGTAATATTAAAACAGCCGTAATATTATACCATGGAATTCCATGATATAACAGGGGAAAGCCGGACATAGCTCCATTTTATTATGCAGTAAAGGAATTGACTTGTCTGACGCCGCAGGACTATAATAGCTGTAATACATATAAGAAAAATGGAGGCGTTGATATGACAAAAGTATTAATTCAGCCGGGTCCATGCGGACTTGACACACAAGTAGAAGCAATTTCAGAAGACGGGATGGAGGTACAGGTAAAGATAGCGTCAGGCTGTGAACCCATCAATAAGATGACGGAAGCATTAGGCGATACATGGGATGCCTACGATGTCTGTCTCGGCAAACCAGGAACCGGTCCTCTTTACGAGTATGCAGCAGAAAAACTGCCGGGGCATGCATCCTGCCCTGCCATTGCCGGAATTATAAAATGTATCGAAGTAGAATGCAAACTGGCACTCCCAAAAGATGCCTCAATCACCTTCATAAAGGAAGAGTAGGGCGCGAGGTTTTGAGTGAGTGGATGGGGGCCGCTGTCCGGAATCGCAGAAGTCCTCTTTGGGATGCTGCTTCGCGGTGTAACGGCCGCTAAATCAAAATGAAAGCCAGCATGATGGACACCGCCGACAAACACGGGAATGCCGATGCATTCCCGCTTGAGTCGGCTTATTCGCAGGACTGGAAGTCCTGCGAATAGTCCATATGCTGGCTTTCATTTTGATGTAGCGGCCGTAACACCGCAAAGACGCATCCCAAAGAGGACTTCTGCGATTCCGGACAGCTACGTGCATCCAGTCGGAAGAAAAGCTCTCTTGCCTCGGGAGGCTTCCGAGACGGGAGCAGCGGATGTGAGCCGGCAGCCAGGTATGATTGCCTCTCCTTAGAAATTAGCAGGAATCCTCCGCAAGCTCCAAATACGATATAACACTTCCCCTGCATAACCAAAACTACATATCCATCTCCATCCGCCTCTCCCGTCAGCAGTCCCCCTATAAGAGGAATTATAACCGCCTTGATGCGCCCAGCCTGTCATAAATGTGGGGCGGGATGCCGTCTGGAGAAAAGAGGAAGGGGTCTGGAAGTATAGAGCGCACGGTCTAGAAGTGCTTACGCAAAAGGAACTGTCCATGAGGGATGGGAAGTGATTTTCCAAAATCACTTCCCAGTAACAACTTAGACTAGAAAGCATCAGGCTTTCTAGTCGATTGTTGTTACGTGCCCTCATGGACAGTTCCTTTTGCGTTAGCACTTCTCCGTAAGCGGGTTACTTCCAGACCCCTTCCTCTTTTCTCCAGACGGCATCCCGCTCCACATTTATGACAGGCGTCCGCTTCCCCATTATCCCCTCTTAAGCACAGCATCAACGTATTTGCCTGTATAGGATTTGGGGTTCTTTGCGATTTCTTCCGGTGTTCCGGTTGCGACAATGGTTCCTCCCTTATCGCCCCCTTCAGGTCCGATATCGATGATATAATCGGCAGTTTTGATAACATCCAGATTGTGCTCAATTACGATGACGGTGTTGCCGTCGCCGGAGAGACGTCTGAGGATTTCGGTCAGTTTGTGCACATCGGCAAAATGAAGGCCTGTTGTCGGTTCATCCAGGATGTAGACGGTCTTTCCGGTGCTGCGTCTGCTCAGTTCTGAAGCGAGCTTGATTCTCTGGGCTTCTCCTCCGGATAATTCCGTGGATGGCTGTCCCAGACGGATGTAGGAGAGGCCTACATCGTTGAGTGTCTCCATTTTTCTGCGGATGCTTGGAACATGCTCGAAGAAGTGCAGCGCTTCCTCTACGGTCATGTTCAGGACGTCGTAAATCGTCTTTCCCTTGTATTTTACCTCCAGTGTCTCGCGGTTGTAGCGCTTGCCTCCGCAGACTTCACAGGGGACGTATACGTCCGGGAGGAAATGCATCTCTATCTTCAGGATACCGTCACCGCTGCAGGCCTCGCAGCGGCCGCCCTTTACGTTGAAGCTGAAGCGTCCCTTTTTATAGCCGCGTGCTTTGGCATCGGGAGTTGATGCAAACAGGTCCCTGATCAGATCGAACACTCCGGTATAAGTTGCCGGATTAGAACGCGGTGTACGTCCGATCGGAGACTGATCAATGTCGATGACTTTATCGACCTGATCTAATCCTTCGATCCGCTTGTGCTTTCCGGGAATTGTTCTGGCTCGGTTCAGTTCTTTTGCCAGTTTTTTATAGAGAATCTCGTTTACCAGGGAGCTTTTGCCGGATCCGGAAACCCCTGTCACGCATGTCATAATTCCAAGCGGGATATCCACGTCAATGTTTTTCAGATTGTTTTCCTGGGCACCGATAATTTTGAGATAACCGTTTGGCTCTTCTCTTTTTTCGGGCACCGGAATTTTAATCTTGCCGCTCAAATATGCCCCGGTGATGGAGTTCTTATTTTTCATGATTTCCTGCGCAGTTCCGACAGCGATTACTTCTCCGCCGTGCTCACCTGCGCCGGGGCCGATGTCTACAATACAGTCTGCAGCCAGCATGGTGTCCTCATCGTGTTCTACAACGATCAGAGTATTGCCCAGGTCGCGGAGATGCTTCAACGTGCCGAGCAGCTTATCATTATCCCGCTGATGCAGGCCGATACTGGGTTCATCCAGAATATAAGCAACGCCTACCAGACCGGAGCCGATCTGGGTTGCCAGACGGATTCTCTGGGCTTCCCCGCCGGAAAGAGAAGCGGTTGCCCGTGCAAGAGTCAGATAATTCAGGCCGACATCCATCAGGAACTGAATGCGGGCTTTGATTTCCTTCAGTATCTGCCCGCCGATCAGCATCTGCGTCTCGGTTAGCTGCAGCTCCTGCAGGAACTTCTGCAGCTTATTGATGGACAGAGCGGTGACGGCAGCGATATTCTGTCCGCCTACAGTCACGGCAAGGGCTCCTTTTTTCAAGCGCTGTCCCTTACATTCGGAGCAGGGCGTGATATTCATAAAGGACTCGTATTCGGCCTTCATGGTTTCGGAACCTGTCTCACGGTATCGGCGCTCTACATTTTTGAGAAGTCCTTCAAATGTAACATCATAGACGCCTTCTCCGCGCTGCCCTTTATAATATACCTTTATAGACTTTCCGTTTGTACCGTGGATTATAACATCATGTATTTTCTTTGGATACTTTTCAAATGGTGTATCCAGATCGAACTTGTATTCCTGGCACAGGGCATCCAGTATTGCTCTGGTAAAACTGGACTTGTCGGTGCAGGACTGCCAGCCGATAACCGTGATAGCGCCCTCACTGATGCTGAGTGACGGATCGGGTATGATCAGGTCTTCTGCAAATTCCATCTTATATCCCAGGCCGAAGCAGACAGGGCATGCACCGAATGGGTTGTTGAAGGAAAAGCTTCTCGGCTCAATCTCTTCAATACTGATCCCGCAGTCGGGGCAGGCAAAGCTTTGACTGAAATTCATGGCCTCACCGCCGATGATATCCACGGTGAGCAGGCCCTCTGCAAGACTCAGTACACTTTCCACGGAATCCGTCAGCCTCTTTTCAATGCCCGGTTTCACTACAAGGCGGTCCACAATGATTTCGATATTATGCTTGATATTTTTATCCAGGGTGATCTCCTCTGACAGTTCATAGAGATTTCCGTCTATGCGTACACGCACGTAGCCGCTCCTTTTCGCGCGCTCCAGGAGCTTGGCATGGGTTCCCTTGCGTCCCCTGACTACGGGGGCCATAAGCTGGATCTTAGTCCCTTCAGGCAGGCTCATCACCTGGTCCACCATCTGGTCTACCGTCTGTTTCATGATCTCTTTGCCACATTTCGGGCAGTGCGGAATTCCGATTCGGGCGTAGAGGAGACGGAAATAATCGTAAATCTCCGTTACGGTCCCGACAGTAGAACGGGGATTGTGGTTGGTTGATTTCTGGTCAATGGAAATCGCAGGAGAGAGCCCCTCGATGCTCTCCACGTTGGGCTTTTCCATCTGTCCGAGAAATTGTCTTGCGTAGGAGGACAGTGATTCCATATATCTGCGCTGACCTTCCGCATAAATCGTATCAAATGCGAGAGAGGACTTCCCGGAACCGCTGAGTCCGGTGAGCACAACAAGCTCGTTTCTGGGAATATCCAAATCTATATTTTTTAAGTTGTTTTCATTTGCGCCGCGTATCTTGATGTACTTTCTGGCGTCCATTTTTTTGCCCATGTTTTGTCCTTTCTGTTACTTCTTATCTGTTTGTCCTGACCTGTCAGTCGTCCAGGCCGTTCAGGACCTTCTTTAGTTCCACCAGCTTATCTCTGAGCTCTGCGGCGGATTCAAAGTTCAGTTCAGCAGCAGCTTTTTTCATCTGTTTTGACAGGTCTGAGATTAATTTTTCCAGTTCTTTTCTGCTCATGGATTCGGGATCTTTTTCCATCCGCATCTCTTCGGCGGCTACTTTTTTGGAAATACTGATCAGGTCACGCACAGACTTCTGGATGGTCTGCGGTGTGATGCCATGTTCCTCATTGTACTGCATCTGTATCTCACGGCGGCGCTGTGTTTCTTCCATAGCAGTCCGCATGGAGTCTGTAATCGTGTCTGCGTACATGATAACATGTCCCTCTGCATTACGTGCGGCACGGCCGATTGTCTGGATCAGCGATGTCGCGGAACGCAGGAATCCTTCCTTGTCTGCATCCAGGATCGCTACCAGTGTGATCTCCGGAATATCCAGACCTTCTCTCAGAAGGTTAATACCAACCAGGACATCAAACACATCCAGACGCATGTCCCGGATGATTTCCGTGCGTTCCAGAGTATCAACACCGGAGTGCAGATACTTGACACGGATACCGACCTCGCGCATGTAATCCGTCAGGTCTTCCGCCATCCGTTTGGTGAGGGTTGTCACCAGAACCTTATTCTTTTTGGCGATTTCTTTGTTCACTTCGCCGATCAGGTCATCGATCTGTCCTTCCACCGGACGAACAGTGACTTCGGGATCCAGCAGCCCGGTGGGACGGATTACCTGCTCTGTCCGAAGAAGCTCGTGTTCTTCCTCATAGACGTTTGGTGTCGCTGATACGAACATCACCTGATTAATCTTGCTCTCGAATTCCTGGAAATTAAGCGGCCGGTTGTCTTTGGCCGACGGCAGCCGGAATCCAAAGTCCACGAGGGTGGATTTGCGGGACTGATCGCCGGAGTACATTCCGCCTATCTGTGGAATGGTCTTGTGGGACTCATCGATCATGATGATAAAATCATCCGGGAAATAATCAATGAGAGTGTAAGGCGGCTGTCCTGGCGCGAGTCCGGCCAGATGCCGGGAGTAGTTCTCGATGCCGGAACAGAATCCGGTCTCTTTGAGCATCTCAATATCAAAGTTCGTGCGTTCGGCAATCCTCTGTGCTTCCAGCAGTTTATCCTGTCGTTTGAATTCCTTTACCCGCTCTTCCAGCTCTTTTTCGATCGCAGTCACTGCGCGTGCGATATTCTCCTTGTCCACAACATAATGGGATGCGGGAAAAATAGCGATATGCTTCAGCTCGTCTTTGATCTCACCGGTCAGGATGTCAATCTCTGTAATCCGCTCCACCTCATCGCCGAACCATTCGATACGGATGGCAGTATCCTCAGAGTAAGCGGGGATTACCTCCAGGACGTCTCCGCGCACCCGGAAGGTTCCGCGGTGGAAATCCATCTCGTTTCTGTCATACTGGATCTCAATCAGCTTGGCCATGACCTCGTCTCTGTCCCTGGTCATGCCCGGGCGCAGGGAGATCACCATGTTCTGGTAGTCCATCGGACTTCCCAGTCCATAGATGCAGGATACGCTGGCTACGATGATGACATCCCGCCGCTCTGCAAGAGCCATAGTGGCAGACAGCCGGAGTTTGTCAATTTCGTCGTTGATGGCGGAGTCCTTTGCAATATATGTGTCCGATGAGGGGACATAGGCTTCCGGCTGGTAATAGTCGTAGTAGGAGACAAAATATTCGACCGCATTATGGGGGAAAAACTCTTTGAATTCTCCGTAGAGCTGCGCGGCCAGGGTTTTATTGTGGGCGATGATCAGAGTGGGTTTGTTCAGCGCCTGAATGACATTGGCCATGGTAAATGTCTTGCCGGAGCCGGTAACGCCGAGCAGGGTTTCAAATTGATTTCCCTCTTTAAAGCCCTGCACCAGGTCGGCAATAGCCTGGGGCTGGTCGCCGGTAGGGGCATATTCTGATACTAATTCAAAATGATCCATAAACCTGATACCTCCATATATTAACAATTCCCTGAATTGGGAATTTCATACTCGTATAGTGTCAGATATGATTATAGCAGAGGTTTAAAAAAAAGTACAGAGAAAATCGAATGTTTGTTCTGTTTATTTAAGACAAATTATTTAGTGGCTGGAACAGACTGCTGAGAATTAAAACAGCCTCCAAAACATTGTTCTGGAGGCTGCTGCATCTCATGGGTTTTCATTTTATTTTTTAAGTTATGCCGAAGTTTTTGATATTGCTTTCGGATAATTGAAAATATTTTTCTTAACAATATTATAGTAAATAATACATACAATAATTGTACTTGTAGTAGCGGTAGGTGTTGCGAGAGACAGGTGGAACAGTGTTGCGCCTGCCATATGGCTGTAAATATAAGCCGCGGGAACACGCATAACCCATGAATCCCAGAACGCCTGGAAAAATACAAACTTTGTACGGCTGCAGCCATTGTAAAATCCCATAAAGCAGAATAGAATACCAACCTGTATACAGTCAACAGAGAATCCTTTGAGATACTGTGCCGCTGCAGCGATAACTGTCTGATCTGCAGTGAAGATCGAAGCCAGCGCATCGCCATGGAAACATACAAAATAGAATACGATCAGTCCGGTAACAACAGAAGTCCCCATACCATAGAACAGTGTTCTTTTGGCTCTTTCCGGCTTCTTAGCCCCCATGTTCTGTGCAATAAATGCAGACATAGACTGCATGTAAGAGATCGGTATCAGCAATACGAAACTGACAACACGCCATGCAATACCGTATCCGGCCGCCATGATAAGTCCCATGCCGTTTGCAAATGTATTTACAGCGAGAAATGAGATCTGAGTAACAAGATCTTTCATTGCTACAGGTGTTCCAATTGAAAACATCTCTTTGATCTTTTCTTTATCGAATCGAATGTAGCTTAATTTGAAGACAAATGGAAGCTTTGTGAATCTGATGATAATAATTGACAAAATAAGGCTTATGGCCTGGGCGCCTACGGTAGCTATGGCTACGCCCTTTACCCCCATATCAAATACGGATACTAAAACAACATCACCAATAACATTAATTACACAGGCAATAATGACGAAAACTAACGGAAGAATAGAATTGCCGATGCCTCTGAATATACAGCTTAGCAGATTATATCCGACAATAAAAATCAAACCGCTGCAGCATATTGATAAATACTGAACCGCAAAATCATGAGCTTCTACCGGCACGTTCATAGCATTTACCAATAAAGGTGTTATGACAACCATGATAACAGTTAAAATAACGCCAAAAACAGCAAATATACTAATTGAAGCTCCCATAGATTTAGCAGCGCTTTCGCCGTCATTTTCTCCTATGTACCGCCCAATAGCTACAGTCACACCCATAGCGAGTCCTGTGACAACGACCTGAAGGAGATACATGACATTACCGCCCGAGGATACAGCAGCACTCTCGGCAGGCCCGCAGTAACGGCTTATAACAATTAAGTCAACCGCACTGTATAAAGCCTGTAAAAACATAGAAATCAGAATCGGAAACGTAAACTTAAGAAATGGGGACAATATGGGTCCCGATGTAAAGGTATTTGTCTCATTATTGTTGCTCATCTTTAAACCACTCCTCTCATTAAGTGCAAAATACATTGAAAACCACAGATTTTGTTGATGCAGAAATAACTTTATAAACAACCTTAAGAACATACTCTCAGTATTGCTGCTAATCTTCAGCTTAGCTCTTTCTATGACGTCTCTACTAAAAAAGAGCCCTTGGTACCGGGCTGAAAATCAAAGCGCAGTTTCTGCAGGACACTTGCAGGAAGGGCGGACAGCATACTTAAAAAATAGGATATGAGCACTACGATACTCATACCAAACATCATTTTCCACCTTGCCTCCTTTTACAGTTTTTTATCACGTGATAACTTCTTTATAAAAATATTTTAGCATTTGTTTGCTTTTCCAAACAGTGAACACTGCACATGCATTCTTTAATATAAAAAAGGATAACTTCTGACTTTGCAAAAGTTATCCTTACATTTTCCATTTCATCCTCTCCATTTTCATAACAAGACAACGGGTATAGTTATATTATAAGGAAGTGATAGCTATAATTCAACAATTTATTATAATTGTTGAATGTATTAACATAAAAAACTTTAGAACTCAGCATACTAGCATCAGACTAGTATCATTAGGAAAAAAAGGTCGTATTCTGGCGTATGTATTTTTATAATCCTTAAGAAAAACTAAAAATACAAAAAAGGGGTTTCCATTTTTGGAAAAGTTTATTATACTATTGGTGCAAGTTGGGGAGAGACTGCACCGAGGAAACAAAGGAATTCATAATATACTTGAATGATATTTCTGCCGGAGGCAGAGAAGTACAAATGAGTGGAGATAAAGAGTAGTAAGGGTTGTGGAAGGGAGCGTTAATATGTCTGTAGATATCGGGATAGATTTGGGAACAGCCAGTGTGCTGGTGTATGTAAAAGGAAAAGGGGTTGTGCTGAAGGAACCGTCCGTTGTGGCATTTGACAGGGATACGAATGTCATCAAGGCAATCGGGGAGGAAGCGCGCCTGATGCTGGGAAGAACACCCGGTAACATCGTAGCGGTGCGCCCGCTGCGACAGGGAGTTATTTCAGATTATACTGTGACAGAGAAGATGATCAAATATTTTGTACAGAAGTCTCTTGGAAAAAGGACGTTTAAGAAGCCACGTATCAGCATCTGCGTGCCGAGCGGCGTGACGGAAGTCGAAAAGAAGGCTGTAGAGGAAGCTACATTTGCTGCAGGGGCAAGAGAGGTACACCTGATAGAAGAACCGGTTGCGGCGGCAATCGGAGCGGGGATTGATATTTCCAAACCCTGCGGGAATATGATTGTGGATATCGGCGGCGGAACCGCAGATATAGCGGTTATCTCCCTGGGTGGCACGGTGGTCAACACTTCGATCAAGATTGCAGGGGATGATTTTGACGAAGCCATTGTGCGCTACATGAGAAAGAAACATAATCTGCTGATCGGAGAACGGACGGCGGAAGATATTAAGATTAAAATTGGGACAACATATCCTCTTGTTGAGGAAGAGACTATAGAAGTCAGGGGACGGAATCTTGTGACAGGCCTTCCGAAAACAGTCACGGTTACGTCTTCAGAAACAGAAGAAGCGCTGCGGGAGGCGACAGGGCAGATTGTGGAAGCGGTAATTGCCGTGCTGGAACAGACCCCCCCGGAGCTTTCAGCGGATATTCTGGACAGAGGAATTGTACTGACCGGCGGAGGTGCCATGCTGCGCGGTCTGGAAGAACTGATTGAGGAGAAAACGGGGATTCATACGATGACGGCCGAGGATCCAATGAAGGTTGTGGCCATCGGAACCGGGCAGTTCGTTGAGTTTATGAGTGGCAGGAATGACTTCTAAGGGAGGAAGTCAGGGTGGGACAGACTACTTCAGACGGTACAGGATGCTGCCGGAAGGAGTCTGTCTTAATTTATGTTACGGAGGAGCCTGCCGGATGTCTGTAAGACATTTGGAAGAAGGAGAAGCTCCGGTTGGGAGGAAATTGTGGAAGTAGTCACCGGATATGTGGAGCACATTGTGTTCCGCAATGAGGACAATGGATATACTGTATTTAATCTGGAAAATGAGGATGGGGAGACTACCTGTGTCGGCAGTTTCAACTACATTAATGAAGGAGAGATGCTGGAACTCCATGGGGATTTTGTGAATCACAGTGTATATGGAAGCCAGCTCAAAGTGAGTTCGCATGAGGTGAAAGAGCCGGAAGATCTGGTATCCATAGAACGATATCTGGGTTCGGGGGCAGTGAAGGGTGTCGGTGCCGCACTGGCAGGACGGATCGTCAGGAAGTTTAAAGAAGATACATTCCGGATCATCGAGGAAGAGCCGGAACGGCTGTCGGAGGTGAAGGGAATCAGCGAACGGAAGGCCAGAGAGATTGCGGAGCAGGTGGAGGAAAAGAAGGATATGCGCCGGGCCATGATCTATTTGCAGAAATATGGCATATCCACAACCCTTGCCGTGAAGATATACAAACATTATGGAACGAAGCTGTATCAGGTACTGGAGGAGAATCCGTATCAGCTTGCAGATAATATAGAGGGGGTGGGCTTTAAGACTGCCGACGAGATTGCATCCAGGATTGGGATACATACGGATTCGGATTTCAGAATCAGGAGCGGAATATTTTATACACTGCAGCAGTCGGCCATGGAGGGGCATATTTATCTTCCTCAGCAGGTGCTGGCGGCGCGTGCAGGACAGCTTTTGGGAGTGGAGATCCAGGATGTGGAAAAATATATCATGGATCTCTGCATTGAGAAGAAGACGGTCCGTAAAGAAGAACAGGGGGAGATCAGGATCTATCCGGCCCATTATTATTATCTGGAACTGAACACGGCCCGGATGCTGCACGATCTGAACATTGACTGCAGCATGCCGGAAGATATGATGGAGAAACGGCTCAGGAAAGTGGAAAAGCAGGAGGAGATTTCTCTGGATCCCATGCAGCACAGAGCGGTGATAGAATCTATAAAACACGGCCTGTTGATTCTGACCGGGGGGCCGGGAACCGGAAAGACAACAACGATCAATACGATGATTCAGTTTTTTGAGAGCGAGGGAATGAGTATTCTGCTGGCGGCGCCAACCGGAAGAGCTGCCAAGAGAATGACGGAGGCAACCGGCTACCAGGCACAGACGATCCACCGCCTGCTGGAGGTCAGCGGGAATCCTGAGGAGGAGGGCAATGTAAATGGTTTTATACGGAACCGGCAGAATCCTCTGGAGACGGATGTGCTGATTATCGATGAGATGTCCATGGTAGACCTTCCGCTGATGCATGCCCTTCTTTCTGCAGTAGTGGAAGGCACACGTCTGATTCTGGTGGGGGATGTGAACCAGCTGCCTTCCGTGGGTCCGGGGAGTGTGCTGAAGGATATCATAGCATCGGGCAGATTTCCCGTGGTGACGCTGACGAAGATTTTCCGGCAGGCAGGTGAGAGTGATATTGTGGTAAATGCCCATAAGATCAATGCGGGAGAGCCTGTTGTCCTCAATAATAAGAGCCGGGACTTTTTCTTTTTAAAGCGGCAGGAGGCCGACGTAATTATCAGTGTGGTGATCACCCTGATTCAGAAAAAGCTTCCCAGATACGTAGATGCAGCGCCCGCAGAGATTCAGGTGATGACACCGACCAGAAAAGGCCTGCTGGGGGTGGAGCGGCTGAATACAATCCTGCAGCGGTATCTGAATCCTCCGTCGCCTGAAAAAGCGGAGAAGGAGAATGGACAGAGACTGTTCCGCGTGGGGGATAAAGTAATGCAGATTAAAAATAACTACCAGCTGGAGTGGGAAATCTGCACCAAATTCGGCCTTACTGTGGATAAAGGCACCGGAATTTTTAATGGCGATATGGGGATTGTGAAGGAAATCAATTCCTATGATGAGTCGCTGGTTGTTGAGTACGATGAGAAGAGACAGGTAAAGTATCCCTTCGAGATGCTGGAAGAGCTGGAGCTGGCATACGCCATTACAGTGCACAAATCTCAGGGAAGTGAATACCCTGCAGTTGTCATACCGCTTCTGCAGGGGCCGCGTATGCTGTACAACAGAAATCTACTGTATACGGCGGTGACCCGGGCAAAAAAATGCCTGACGATTGTAGGGAGTGAAGCGACATTTCAGGAAATGATACAAAACAAAAACGAACAGAATCGTTACACAAGCCTGGCAGAGCGTATACAGGAATTTTAAATCTGCTCTATCCACAGGTCTGCCCGTTTTGCGGCAGTATATCCGGGGAAGGCATCTGCAGTGTCTGTAAAAAGAAAATAATCTATATTCAGGAACCGCGCTGTATGCGCTGCGGAAAGCCGCTGGAAAAGGCGGAACAGGAATACTGCAGAGACTGCAGCAGACAGGATACCGTCTATGAACAGGGGCGGAGCGTGTGGGTACACAGGGAACCAGTTTCGCGGGCAATCTATAAGTTTAAATATGAGAATAAAAGAAATTACGGGCGGATTTTTGCTGGGGAAATGGCGGAACACTGCGGGGCGCAGATCAGGCGGTGGGGAATTGAAGAGATCATTCCGGTTCCGCTTCATCCCGCCAGAAAAAGAAAACGGGGATATAATCAGGCGGAAATACTGGCAGAGGAGCTGGGAGGTCTCCTGAACATACCGGTAAGTAAAGACGTGCTTTACAGGATACGCAATACCAGACCACAGAAAAGCCTGAATGATACGGAGAGAATCAGGAACCTGAAAGGGGCTTTTGCAGTGGCGAAAAATCAGAAGCTGAAGGAAAAAGTACTGCTTGTTGATGATATCTATACGACCGGCAATACGATCCGCAGAACTGCAAAAATGCTAAGGCTTGCAGGTGCTCAAAAAGTGTATTTTTTGACTATAAGCATTGGACAAGGACTCTGAGTATATGCTATACTAAAAATGATGTTTATTTGGAAAAAACTTAGAGGTGATGAAATGTTAGATAAAGAGCGCATCAGGCTGATGACCAGGATGGCGGAGTACGAGAACACTCTGGCGCCGGATGATCTGAAGATCAGCACTTATTACAAAAAGGATTATTCAAGCCTGAACACACTGATTACAGCGATCTGGATTACAATCGGATACGTTATGGCAGCCGGGCTGTTTGTGCTGTGCAACGTAGATGCTCTGCTGAAGGATCTGACAGTTGCAAAGCTGATTATTATGGCAGCTGTTGTCGTTGGTGCATATATTATATTGCTTGTGGTTTACTGTGTGTGTGCTGCCAGTTTTTATAAGTCGAAGCACAATAAGGCCAAACAGCGTGTGAAGAAGTATTACCGGGACTTATCCCGTCTGGGAAAGATGTGTATGAAGGAGAAAAAATAAAATATGAGTACTTTACTTGTCTGGAAAGAGCAACTGCAAAAAATATATGCGAAGTATTCCACATATATTATAAAAGCATTACAATTTGTATTGGGTCTGTGTGTGTTTGGCCTGATTAATTCCAATATCGGTTTTATGAAGGCGGCTTCCTCTATTGTGTGTACTGTGGGGCTTTCTGCCGTATGTGCATTTTTGCCTCTGGTAGTGATGGTTATTGCGGCTACATTGCTTGTACTGCTGCACTTATATACCTTATCCATGCCGATTGCTCTGGTGTCTCTGGTTATCTTTCTGATCATGTATATCTTTTATTTCCGGTTTACACCGAAAAAAGCATGGCTCGTACTGCTGACGCCCGTTGCGTTTGCGCTGAAGATACCATTTATTATACCGGTTGCCTTTGGATTACTGGGAACACCTATCTGTGTACTTCCGGCTGCGTTCGGAACAATCGTCTACTATATGCTGCATTTTGTAAAGATGTCATCCACAGCCCTTAAGGGCGGGGATGCCAAAGGACTGGTTGACAGCCTTATGGTTTTTACAAAACAGTCTCTGACAAATAAAGAGATGTGGGTGATGGTGATCGCGGTTGCGGTAAGCCTTCTGATTGTATACGCCGTGCGCACAAGATCTGTTGACCATGCATGGAAGATCGGATCTGTTTCCGGGGCGATCATAGCAATCGTTATCGGTGCAGCGGGAAATATTACACTGGATGCACATCTTTCATACGGCACTCTGGTAGGAAGCGGAGTCGCAGCTATATTGGTGGGGCTGGTACTGGAGTTTTTGTTCTTTTCAGTGAACTATTCCAGGACAGAGCGTATGCAGTTTGAAGATGATGAATATTATTATTATGTAAAGGCTGTTCCGAAGATCGTTGTATCTGCGCCTGAGATGAGTGTGAAGCATATCAATGAAAGACAGGAACAGAATGAAAAGCTGGAGACAGAAGACGGCCAGGAGACGGTGCTGATTCATACTTCTAATGTGCAGAGAGCAGCTGGGGGGCAGCCGCGTCCGCAGAAGAAGCGTCCGGTACCGAAGCAGGGCGAACGGCCGAAAAAGATCGATCATGCCAGGGCAGCCGATGAAATTCTGCTGACAAGAAGTCTTACAAAAGAATTGGGAATTAACCTTGAAGATCTGGAAGATAAATAATAAAATGATTAAAGGGAGTATCTAATAATTAAGACAGGAGGTGGCAGAATGGAACAGTGGATCAGAACTTTTTTTGACAACTATGTGAGCGACATGTACTTTCCGAATGTTCACCTGACAGATATCATAGAAATAATCATTGTAGCGGTCATTGTTTACGAGATTATGCTGTGGATCAAGAACACAAAGGCATGGATGCTTCTGAAGGGAATGATAGTTCTCGGTTTCTTTATACTGGCAGCGGCAATTTTTCAGATGCATACGATATTGTTCCTTGCCAGAGAATCGATCAATGTTCTGGCAGTTGCTGCTGTGGTTGTATTTCAGCCGGAGCTGCGCCGTGCGCTGGAAAAGCTGGGGGAGAAAAACCTTCTGAGCAATATCAATCTGTTTGACAGAAGCAGGGAAAACCAGCGGTTTTCCGATGAAACACGGGAAGGTCTGGTAAAAGCATGTTTTGACATGGGGAGTGTCTGTACAGGGGCTTTGATTGTAGTAGAGCAGGCGATTCGTCTCACAGAGTATGAGATGACAGGGATAGAACTGGATTGTAAAGTTTCATCTCAGGTTCTGCTGAATATATTCGAACACAATACTCCGCTTCACGATGGTGCGGTCATAATAAGAGGAAACAGAATTACATCTGCTACCTGCTATCTGCCGCTTTCAGATAATATGTCAATCAGCAAAGACCTGGGAACCAGGCACAGAGCTGCATTGGGGATGAGTGAAGTGAGCGATGCCCTGATTATCGTTGTATCCGAAGAGACCGGCCAGGTTTCTGTGGCGATGGGCGGGCAGCTCGCGAGAGGAGTTACGCCGGAATACCTTGCTACAAGGCTGAACCAGATCCAGTATAGAACTGCGGAAGGCAAGAAATTTACTATACGGAAAGGACGGCAGAGGCATGAAGAAATATAAGTTTACGAACAACCTTGGGCTGAAGATGATGGCTCTTGCCTTCGCTGCCCTGTTATGGCTGATCGTAGTGAATATAGACGATCCTGTGGAGACGAGTACTTTCCGGAACATTGATGTTACGGTACAGAATACCGAAGTTGTGACAAATGAAGGGAAGACTTATAAGATATTAGATGATACACAAAAAGTAAGCGTGACAGTGAGGGCAAAACGGTCTGTTCTGGCCAAACTGTCCAGCAGCAGCATCGTTGCAACGGCGGATATGAGCGAGATGCAGTTCAGTTCGCTGATTCCCATTACGGCTACCGTGCCAGGCTATGAAGGAAAGTACACTGCGGAAGCAACGCCCGGCAACCTGAAGGTGAAGGTAGAAGATCAGAAGAAAAATGTATTTCCGCTGAATGTCAGCGTATCTGGTACACCGAGGGACGGTTATGTGGTTGGCAAGACGACCACCAATCCTGAGAAAATCACTGTGCGCGGTTCGGAATCGCTGGTTAAGAGTATAGATAAGGCTGTTGCAAAAGTTGATGTATCGGGCCTGTCCAAGACGACAGTTCTGCAGGCTGAACTGGCGTACTATGACAGAAACGGCAATCCTCTTGACAAGACCCAGCTGAAGGATAACCTGGGTGAGGATGGAATCACGGTTGAGGTAGAGATGCTCAACACAAAGAATGTGACACTGAACTTTAATGTTTCAGGGGTGCCGGAAGATGGCTATACGTACAGCGGGCTGACCTGTGAGCCTGAGAAGATCCAGGTGTGCGGCACGGCGGAGGATCTGAGCGGATTTAATGAGCTGGATATTCCCGCTTCTGAGATAGATATAAGTGGGGCAACAGAAAAGATGGAGAAGACAATTGATATTGGTCCGTATCTTCCGGAGGGAATTGAGCTGGTGGACAAGACGGCAAATAACGTTGTCGTGACCGTATCCATAGAGCAGGAAGGAGCCCGTACCATTGAACTGCCGGTGGCATCTGTCAGGGTGATCAATGTGCAGGATAATCTGAGGGTTTCATTTGATGACAATACAGATATTGAACTTCAGTTTAAAGGTACCCAGGAGGCTCTCGATAATCTGGAAGTGAACAATGCGGTATATATTGACCTTAAGAATTATACAAAACCAGGTACCCATGAAGTGCCTGTGAATGTGGATCTGAATAAGGATGAGTCCAGCAGTTCCAATATTACTTTGACAAAGACCCCTACGGTAAAGGTTACTCTTATTGAGAAAGATAAAGAAGAGGAGCAGAGTGTAACAAAGGAAGAATAACGGGAGGAGAGAGCTCACATGGTAAGCGAAAAAGTTGCGATTAAGAACCCTACAGGCCTGCACCTCAGGCCAGCAGGTCTGTTCTGCAGAACTGCCATGCAGTATGGCAGCAAGATTACAGTAGAGAAAAAAACAAAGTCCGAGGATGTGACTGCAAATGCAAAGAGTGTATTAAGTGTGCTTGGAGCCTGCATCAAAAGCGGAGATGAAATTAACATCATCTGTGAGGGCGAGGATGAGGAAACAGCACTCAGAGAGATGGTACGAATTGTGGAGGACGGCCTGGGAGAATAGGACCCGGCAGAAAAAGGAAAAAGGAAAAAGGAGATAAACATGAGTAAAGCTACATTAGTGATCATGGCGGCAGGGATTGGAAGCAGATTCGGCGGAGGCATCAAGCAGCTGGAGCCGATTGGCCCCAACGGAGAGATCATCATGGACTATTCGATCTATGATGCCATGGAAGCCGGATTTGATAAAGTTGTTTTTGTAATCAGAAGAGATCTGGAAAAAGACTTCAAGGAAGTAATAGGAAACAGGATTGAGAAGGTCATCGATGTTGACTATGCCTACCAGGAAGTGGATGATATCCCTTCTCCATATAAAGAGCGGTTTGCAGGAAGAACAAAACCGTGGGGAACCGGTCAGGCGATTCTGTGCTGCAAGGATGTGGTAGACGCTCCGTTTCTTGTGATCAATGCGGATGACTATTACGGAAAGCAGGCATTCAAAGAAGGCTTTGAATATCTGACAGGAGAAACCGGCAGTGGCAATACGGAGATCTGCATGATCAGCTTTGTATTAAAAAATACACTGAGCGACAACGGAGCAGTGACGCGTGGTGTATGTAAAGTTGACGGGAACGGGATGCTGACAGATATTGAGGAGACTCATAATGTGGAAAAGATTGACGGACGTGCAGTGGCAAGGACAGAAAGCGGCGGCAGGGAAATTGATCTGGAATCCCCGGTATCCATGAACATGTGGGGACTGAGGCCGGACTTCTTCAAAATACTTGTGGAAGGTTTTGAGGAGTTTCTGAGTAAGACTGATGCGGAAAATCTAAAAGCCGAATACCTCCTTCCAACGATCATAGGGGAGCTGCTGGAAGAAGGGAAATTAACGGTCAGGGTGCTGAAGTCCGAGGATAAATGGTTTGGAGTAACTTATAAGGAAGATAAAGATGCTGTGGTTTCAGCGGTAAGGGGACTTGTTGATGCGGGAGTATATCCGGAGAAGTTATTTTAGAATTGGGTAAGAAGAAGGCATATGTATCTGAAAAGAGGATACATATGCCTTTATGCTTGAAGAACTCTATTGAGGTAACAGTTCAGACAGGTCTGAACTGTTACCTATTGACAAGGACAGGATAAACTATATATACTTAGCAGGTGGGAATTGTTCGAATACAGAGAGGAGAGGCTAGATGACAAAACACATAAGAAGATTTATTGCAGCAGTACTTGGAATTAGTGTGATAACGCTTGGCTTACCGGTAAGTGGGACAATCAGTTTTGCGGCAGCAGAAGACGGGGGGGCAGTTACACGGGATTTTCAGAATATAGATAACAGTGAATTCACGGGAGATTACGGCGATAACGCAGAAAACAGCGGAGAATCGGCGGCGGATAATGATGCAGTTGCAGCAGATAATGAAAAATATACGGAGAATAATGAAGAATTGCCGGCCGGCAGCGGCGGGGCCATATCACATAGTGATGATTTTACAGCAGATACCGGCGTTGGTATAGAAGGCTCAGAAGAACAGACAGACGGCGGCAAACGTGAAAACAGTTGGCGGTATGAGGATGGAAATCCCGTATCTGGTGTAGAACTCTATGCACAATCCCCAAATGCATGGGAAAAGGTGAACGGAGTCTATGTAAACAGTGCAGGAAATGTGATTGTCGGGGCTTCTAAAAAGGGCATTGATGTCAGCGAACATCAGGGTATGATTGACTGGGAAAAGGTGAAGGCTGATGGTATTGACTTCGCAATACTTCGCTGCGGATATGGCGATAACTATTCAAATCAGGACGACAAGCAATGGGCAAGAAATGTTTCGGAATGTGAGCGACTTGGCATACCATATGGAGTTTATATCTACTCTTATGCCACAAACACCAGCATGGCCAAAAGTGAGGCAGAACATGTCCTGCGTCTGTTAAAAGGCCATTCACCATCCTATCCGGTGTATCTGGACATGGAAGACAACTCAACTGCAGGGGTGGGAACAAAAATGCTTGGCAGCATCGCGAAAACTTTCTGCGATATGATTTCTAATGCCGGATACAAAACGGGGATTTATGCAAATCTGGATTGGTGGAGCCGGCTTCTGACAGACTCCGTGTTTCATAACGGTTCATGGTCAAAATGGGTGGCACAGTATAACACCACATGTGATTATGGCGGCAGTTATGATATTTGGCAGTGTACCTCATCCGGGAAAGTAAATGGGATCAGCGGAAATGTGGATCTGAATTTCTGGATGGATGATTCACTCCCTTTTAAAGATTTAAGCAAAGACAGCTGGTGTTATGACGCTGTTTATTATATGTATTGGAATGGATTGATGACGGGACTGAATTCAACAACGTTCGGTGCATCTGAAAAGGTAAGCAGGGGACAGTTTGTTACTATATTGTATCGTATGTCAGGATCACCCCAGGTGTCATATTCATCCAGATTTCCGGATGTAAAAGAGAATGAGTTCTATACCAGCGGTGCATTATGGGCGGCCTCGGCAGGGATTACAACGGGATATGAGAATGGGCATTTTGGCCCCGGGGATCAGATCACCCGCGAACAGATGGCGGTTATGCTGAACCGATACGCAAAATACAGAGGATATGGTGTATCTGCCAGCGGCAGCCTGGACCAGTTCCGCGATGGAGGTATGACCAGTCCATTTGCAGTGGAATCTGTGAAATGGGCTGTAGGGGCAGGTATCATCAGCGGAAATGGGGATGGCTCGCTGGCTCCTGGCAGTGCAACTGATCGTGCGGCATGCGCCACAATGCTGATGCGCTACATGACTGGAATAGAAGGAAAATAAAGAAATTAGAAGTGAGGATATGTATGGAAGTAACAATTATCATTCCAAATTACAATGGCAGACATTTTATGGAGCCATGTCTGAAATCTCTTGCCAGGCAAAGCTGTAAAGATTTCAGGATACTTGTTGTAGACAACTGTTCGACAGATGGCAGCCTGGATTTTATGAGAGACACATATCCGAACATACAAGTGGAAGCGCTGGATAAGAATTATGGTTTCAGCTATGCTGTGAATAAAGGTATTAAGATGGCTGACACCCCTTATGTAATATTGCTGAATAATGACACGGTTGTTGAAAAGCACTATGTAGAGGAGATGGTCAGGGCAATTAAAAGAAGCCCGAAGATCTTTTCTGTGAGCAGTAAAATGATACAGCTGCATCATCCGGAATTAATCGACAGTGCAGGGGATCTGTATACCTTGCTGGGGTGGGGGATCTGCCGTGGGGTTGGCCGGTCGGTGGAGAATTACAGAAGGCGTGATCAGATTTTTTCGGCATGTGCGGGCGCTGCAATTTACAGGAGATCTGTTTTTAAGATAATAGGTTATTTTGATGAGTGCCATTTTGCATATCTGGAGGATATTGATATCGGATACCGTGCAAAGATTTACGGATATCAGAATACTTACTGCCCGGCTGCTCTGGTGCGTCACGTAGGCAGCGGTACGAGTGGGTCAAAATATAATACATTTAAAGTGAAGTTGTCGGCAAGAAACAGTATTTATCTGAATTACAAGAATATGCCTGTACCACAGCTGGTATTGAATATTTTGCCACTGGCGGCCGGTTATGTAATAAAGTATTTGTTTTTCTGTAAAAATGGATTCGGAAAAGATTACTGCGAAGGCATAAAAGAAGGGCTGAATACATTGAGGGTATGTAAAAAAGTACCGTTTCGCTGGAAATTCTTTTTTAACTACTGCAGAATTGAATGGGAGCTTTTTGCCAATACGTGGGCTTATGCTGCAGACTGGGGGAAAAGAAAACTGAAAAGGAAGTCTGAAGGATTATAACAAAAGAGTAGAACCGGGGTCTGCAGTGGCTTAAAACACTGCAGACTCTGCTTTATCAGGAGAATTTACAGATGAGAATAGTTAATTTTTTAAAGAAAAACAGGACAGTTTTTATTGCAGCAGGGGTCTTATCGTTTTTGTGTTTTATCTATATGATAGTAAATCCGGGGATCTCCATAGATGAAGAAACCTGGATACAGATAGAGGAACCTTTTGCAAAATGGTTTGTGCAGGGAAGATGGGGGATTGATTTATTCAACTGTCTTTCCATGGATGGGGGACGATATGCACCCGTTTTATGGGACATTCTTGCTATTCTTCTGTGGAATGCAGGTGGGATGCTGTTTAGCTTTGCTTTATTCGGAAAAGACATAAAAAAAGTTCCTTTGTTCTTTTTTCAGGCATATTTTTGTTCCCTCCCGTTCGTGATGGGCGAGATGTTTTCCTTTTCCATGTTCAGTCTGCAGATCGCATCAGGTATGCTGAGTACAGCAGGGGGATTTATGTTCAGCGTTGAAGCAGCAGAAGAAAACAGCAGGAAAAAATGGCTGTATGCTTTACTGATGCTTATATATGCATTTTCTGTTTACCAGGCTTACACATGTGTCTACGTGACAGCGGTTGTAGCGTATTGCCTGAAAAACTATCTGGAAGGACAGGCCGGACTGGGAAGAAAACTGGTGAAATGGGCGGGCGTTTTTGCCGGAGGCCTTATTGGATACTATGGTATTTATCTGCTGTTAATGAAACTATTCGGGGCATCCAGTTATCTGGCAGATAATTATGTGGGATGGTTTGATGAGGGCGGCATAGGAAAGGCCCTGTTCATGGCAGTGGCAAACATTGCACGTGTATCTTTCGCGATTCCGGTCAGTGGTGAATATATATATGGAGGCGAAGTAATCCGGATAGTTACCGCGTTGTTTGTCATCTTTGCAGTATGGGCCTTTTTTAAAGAAAAACGGGCAGTGAGAAGGCTGGGAGTTTTGTTTTATACAGTGGCATTGACGGCAGCACCTTTTGTATTATACCTGGCTCTTGGAACGTACAAGACACATGGGCGGACACTACTGGGACTTTCCCTGTCAGGTGCGGTTGAGATTTATCTGATTCTCTCAGTTCTGAAAGGAACACTACTGAAACGTGCAGGGATAATTGCAGGAGCATATTTGCTGTTTTTGAATGCAAAGAATATGAATATACTCTTTTATTCTGCGAATGTTGCGTACGAGTACGATAAAAATGTAGCGAACCAGATTATGTATGATATAAAAAGGCAGGGGATTGCATATCAGGACAAAGCAGTTGTTTTTGTCGGAATGGAGCCTATGGATAATGTGGGACTTCAAAAGTCTGATACGGTCGGAAGTTCCATATTCGAATGGGACGATGGTAATATCTCCAGAATGTGCAACTTTATGAAAACAGAAGGATACCGGATGAGCCAGCCAACGCCGGCTCAGATCGAACAGGCACTTGAACTGACGGAAGATATGGGGACATGGCCTCAGGAGAATAGTATAAAGGAAACAGAAGACACTGTTATAGTATTTTTGTCAGAGCCTACGGATAAATGGTATAAAATCAACCTGGGCAGGTAAAGAAGCTGCACTTGCAAAACTGAATAATATTACGGAATTATTAAGAGAATGTTAAAGATCACATATATTTCACTTGTCCTTTTACCGAAAATATTGTATCATATAACAGATAATGTAGAACCTAATTATTGAATAAAGAATTATAATAGATTTATACCCAACGGGCACCCCGTAATGCATGCCCTGCGGGCGGGTCCGCAGTAAACTGCAGAATATGGTATACCCAGAGGGCACCCCGTAATTCATGCCCTTCGGGCAGGTCCGCAGTAAACTGCAGAATATGGTATAATATATAAACGAGTAAGGTGAAAATAATGATTAAAGATAATCAGAAATATTTGAACCGGATGCAGGTGGTATTGGACGGGCTGGTTATCATGGCCTCGTACGCGCTTGCCTGGTATCTGAGATTCAAAAGTGGACTGATGGAGGTGGATGAGTGGTATCTGCCTTTCGAAATATATATGCGGGCGCTGACATATATAGTTCCTGGATATTTGGTTTTATATGGCTGTTTCCAGGTGTATACACCAAAGCGAGTACAGGGAAGACGGCTGGAAGCATGGCATATCACACAGGCTAATGTGATAGGACTTTTGGGCTTCATTCTGATTCTTTACCTGACCAATGAGCCCAACTTTTCACGGAAGATGATTTTCATATTCTTCCTGGTGAATGTTTTCCTGGAGGTGCTCTCCAGAAATCTGATACGGTATTTTCTGCGCAATATCAGAAAGAACGGATACAATCAGAAACATATGATTCTGGTCGGATACAGCCGGGCGGCTGAGCAGTATATAGACCGTATTATAGCTAATCCGGAATGGGGATATTCCATCAGAGGAATTCTGGATGACCATCAGCCAAGGGGGACGGAATATAAAGGCGTGAAAGTAATCGGAAGCATCGATAATCTTCTAATTATCCTTCCTCAGAACAGAGTCGACGAGATCGCGATAACACTTGGAATTGATGAATACCATAAGTTGGAATATATTGTAAACATGTGTGAAAAGTCCGGCGTGCATACAAAATTTATTCCGGACTATAATAATATTATTCCGACAAAGCCGTATACAGAAGATCTGCTGGGACTGCCTGTGATTAATATCAGGCATGTGCCTCTGAATAATACTGTTAATAAAGTGGTGAAAAGAGGCGTGGATATTTTTGGTGCGGTTGTGGCAATTGTTTTATTTTCACCAATTATGCTGTTTACTGCACTGGTGATAAAAGGGACCTCCCCTGGTCCGCTTATATTCAGCCAGGAGAGAGTAGGGCTGCAGAATAAACCGTTTGCCATGTACAAATTCCGCTCTATGGTTGTGCAGGAGGCAGAAAAAGAAAAAAGTAAATGGACTACCAAGAATGACCCCAGGGTTACAACGGTAGGAAAGTTTATCCGTAAAACAAGTATAGATGAACTGCCACAGCTTTTTAACGTTTTGAAAGGCGATATGAGCCTGGTGGGTCCGAGGCCCGAACGGCCGCTTTTTGTTGAAAAGTTCAGGGAGGAAATACCAAGATACATGGTAAAGCACCAGGTACGGCCAGGCCTGACCGGATGGGCGCAGGTAAATGGGCTTCGAGGAGATACCTCTATCAGAAAGCGTATTGAATACGATCTGTACTATATTGAGAACTGGACGATAGGATTTGATTTTAAAATTTTGTTCCTGACGTTTTTTAAAGGTTTTGTAAACAAAAATGCCTATTAGGCGGAGATCAATTTTAAGGGGAAGTGAAAATGGCTAGAAAAAAATCCAAGAGTAAAATGACAAAGCAGCAGCGTGCTTTGTTACATAAGAGGAAAATGAGAAAAAGAATTATATTGCTTGTAGTTGAGGTGATTCTTCTTCTTGTTTTAGGAGCAGCTGCTTATGCGATGTCCAAACTGGATAAACTGGATTTTCAGACTGTCGACACCTCGAACCTGGAGATTTACCAGGATACGGGCGAATTTACCAATATTGCACTGTTCGGACTGGACTCCAGAGAAGGAGAGCTGGACGGCGGAGTAAGAAGCGATTGTATTATGATCGCAAGTATAGATAATAAAACAAAGAATGTAAAAATTGTATCGGTATTCAGGGACACGCTTACTCAGCAGGATGATGGAACATATGAGAAGGCAAATGCCGCATATTCATTCGGTGGTCCGGAGGAGGCCATTGCTCTCCTGAACCGGAATTTTGATCTGGATATTCAAAAGTATATGAGTGTGAATTTTAATGCTCTGGCAGATGTGATTGATTTGCTTGGCGGAATTGAGATTGACCTGACTGCTGAAGAGGTATTCTGGACAAATGGATACTGTACAGAAACATCACAGGTTGTGGGGAGAAAAACAACAGAACTGACTGAGCCAGGCAATCAGGTGCTGGACGGGATTCAGGCAGTATCATATGCCAGAATCCGATATACAGAAGGAGATGACTATAAACGTGCCGAACGCCAGAGAACTGTTTTGCAGAAAGTTGTGGATAAGGCGAAAACTGCAAGTCTGCCTACATTAAATAGAATAATTGATCAGGTATTGCCGCAGGTATCTACTAATTTGTCTACAAGCGATTTTGTAGGGCTGGCTGCGAGTGCCGCAAGGTATAAGATTGGAGAAATGTCAGGATTCCCGTTCGATGTTACGACGTCTGAAGATGTTATCGGGCTGGAGGGTTCTTTCGTTGTTTCGATTGGGTTTGCTGATAATGTAAAACAACTGCACAAGTTTCTGTTTGGAGCAGAAAACTATCAGGTGTCCGACAGGGTCATCCGGATAGACAGCGATGTTGCCTATCTGACTGGAATATCGGGTTCTGACTATGAGAATACGGGCAGCACAGATGATGGCACAGCCGGTACGGATGATTATGGATATACAGATACCCAGGACACAGGGGATTATGGTGGCTATTCAGACGGTTCAGATGGCAGCGGAACTGATTACGGAGATACTGCAGGATATTAGGAGAAGCATTTATGGACAGACCGACAGTGGATATTATAATTCCCACTTACAAACCGGATATAAAATTTGAAAACCTGATCAGAGGGCTGATCAGGCAGTCTTATCCCATACAGAATATTTTTATCATTCATACCAGAGGCGGGCGGTTCCCCTGGGAAACTGCGGGGCTGGACGACAGAGTGACTGTGAAAGAGATCGGGAAAGAAGCATTTGACCACGGTGGAACACGACGTATGGCCGCAGGCTTAAGCAAAGCAGATATCTTTATCTGTATGACCCAGGATGCGGTTCCCGCAGACCGTGATCTTGTAATGCATCTGGCAGAAGCTTTCGAGAATGCAAATGTGGCCTGTGCCTATGCAAGGCAGCTGCCGGACGAAAAGTGTGATGTGATTGAACGGTATACGAGAAGCTTTAATTATCCGGCAGAAGGCTGTGTAAAAGATATACAATCTGTTGATAAATTAGGTATAAAAGCATTTTTCTGTTCAAATGTTTGCGCTGCATACCGGCGTTCTTATTATGAGGAGCTGGGGGGATTTGTAAAAAAGGCGATTTTTAACGAAGATATGATTATGGCGGGAAGACTACTGAAAGCAGGGTACAGTTGTGTTTATGCTGCAAAGGCAGAAGTGATACATTCACACAATTATTCCTGTATACAGCAGTTAAAAAGAAATTTTGATGTAGCAGTCTCGCAGGTTGACAATCCGGATGTATTTGACGGTGTCAAATCGGAAAGTGAAGGGATCCGGCTGGTGAAAGATACTGCCGGTTATCTCATTAAGATTAGGAAGCCATGGCTGATCATACCGCTTACTGTAAAAAGCGGTTTTAAGTTCCTGGGATACAAACTGGGGCGGAATTATAAACACCTTCCACAAAGGCTAGTAGTAAAGCTCTCTTCAAATCCTAAATATTGGTACTGAAGCAGGAATAAAACGGAAATTAAGATTGAAGTTTGACTGGAAGTATTGTATGATTAATTGTGATCATGAATTCGATGTTTTGGGAAGGATTTACAATGGCGAGAAAAAAGAATATTAGAAAACGAGGAAGAAGAGCGAAGAGAGGATTTGCATCCTGGGCAGTATGGAAGAAAGCACTGGCTATTGCAGGGGGAACGGTTGTTCTGCTTACAACTGCAGGTGTAGCCTTTGCGGCATCAAAGCTTGGAAAACTTGAGACTACAACGCTGGATGCTTCAAAATTGAATATATCAACAGAAGTTGAGCATAATGAAACTGGATATCTGAATGTCGCACTGTTTGGTCTTGACACCAGAGAGGGTATGCCGGAAGAAGGAGAACGAAGCGATACCATTATCATAGCAAGCCTTAACCGGGAGAATAAAGAAGTCAGATTATGTTCCGTGTTCAGAGATACGCTGCTCCAGCAGGATGACGGTTCCTATAATAAAGCCAATGCAGCTTATTCGTTTGGCGGGCCGGAAGAAGCGATCGCCATGCTGAATAAGAATCTCGATATGGACATACAGCATTATGTGACGGTTAATTTTAATGCACTTGTGGATGTTGTAGATGAACTGGGAGGCATAGAGCTGGATCTGACGCCGGAAGAAGTTTTCTGGACAAACGGTTACTGCACTGAGACATCCAGAGTAACGGGAAAGACGACAACGGAACTGACCCAGCCGGGCAAACAGATTCTGGACGGAGTTCAGGCTACTTCTTACTGCCGGATTCGTTATACAACGGGCGATGATTTTAAGCGGGCGGAGAGACAGCGTACGGTGTTGGAACAGATTGTTAAGAAAGCCCAGACAGCTGATCTTTCAACGATAAATAGGATTATTGATAAAGTGTTCCCTAAGATAGAGACTAATTTTTCACTGACGGAAATCCTGGCTTATGCCAAGGATGCTTTTGCTTATAATTTAACAGAAATGAGCGGTTTTCCATTTGACAATTCAACGGCAAGTTTATCAGGAGTAGGCAGTTCGGTTATTCCGGAAACATTGCAGAGCAACGTACTTCAGCTTCATGAATTTTTCTTTGGTAATGACGGATACAGTCCGTCTTCGACAGTGGCTTCTATCAGCACCGAGATAGGCGGTTATGCTATGAATACAATTTCTGATGAAGAGGCCGCTACTTATGAGCCGCAGGAAGGTTATTATTATGGCGGCACAACCCAGGACAGCGGCAGCACGGATAATACAGAAAGTACCGGGGGCACCGGAGGCGGTGCAGCGCCGGAAAATACGGTACCGGAAAGCGGTGGAAACGGTTCTGACACAGGTGTTACTGGTGAACAGCCTGAGAGCGGAGCGGCCGGAGGCGGAACTTCGGATCAGGGAAGCGGAACAGAACAATAACAAATGGCAAAAGAGGTAGAGAAGATGAAGAAATCATTCAAAAAGATAGGAGCTGCATTATTGACATTGTGTCTGACGGTTTCATGTTTTTCATTTGTTGCATTTGCAGCAGAAGGAACTTTGCAGTTTTCAGATCCCTCGGGAGCGGCAGGAGAAAATGTTACAGTAACTGCGAAGGTTATTTCCGGAGCAGAGGGTGTCGCCGTTGGAGATACGGATATTACGGTTACTTATGATCCTTCTATATTAAAGTTCGTAAGCGGAACGAATGCATCAGGAGGAGAAGGTACAGTGAAGTTGTCTGCCAAAGGTGACGGAACATCGACTGAGGTAAATTATACAATGGAATTTACCGCACTGAAGGAAGGGACAACAACTCTTGAGGCAAAGGAGTATACGGCGTATCTGGCTTCTGACGAATCACTGAATCTTACACTGGGGACTTCTCAGGTAACTATAGAAGGCGGAACACCTGTCTCAGATGAAGAGGCAGGCACAAAAGATAACAAGGCGAGTTCAGGAGGACTTCAGGTGACTGTGGATGGTAAGACATACACGGTTAATGAGAATTTTTCAGAGGCAGCTATACCGAATGGATTTGCGGCAGCTGATACAGAACTGGACGGAAAGTCAACAAAGGCAATGCTTCAGGAGTCAAGCGGACAGTATATGTTTTATCTGCAGGACAGCGAAGGAAATTCAGACTATTTCCTTTACAGCAGTGATGACGGTTCATTTGCTCAGACAGCAGTAGTGGATGTGAATTCTTCATTTTCTATCTATCTGATGGATCATAAGGATAAAGAGGGTCTGCCTTCAGAATATAAAGAAACGACTACGGATATAAGTGGTAAAGTATTTACAGCGTGGCAGAATACATCTGAAAAAGAGTACTATCTTGTATATGCACTCAGCAGCGAGGGCACAAAAGGGTATTATCAGTACGACACAACTGAGAAAACCTACCAGAGATATACGGTTCCTGTTGTAGAGAAAAAAGAGAGCAGCAATACCCTGACTGATAAGCTTACAAATTTCGTTACTAAATATATGACAATTATTATGTGCGCTGTATGGGGTGTATTTCTTATCATGCTGGTCATTATCATAGTTCTGGCAGTGAAACTTAGCCGACGGAATCAGGAACTGGATGATCTGTATGATGAATATGATATTGACGGTGATGACTCAGACGATTTACCGAAGACCAGGAAAAAGGACAGAGAGCAGTTTGTTGGCTTCCAGGATGACGATGATGAGTATGATGACGAATACAATGACGATTATGACGATGACTTTGAAGAATATGATGATGACTTTGAAGACGAGTATGCGGATGACGATGACGATTATGATGATGAGTTTGAAGAATACGAAGAGGAAGAAACTCCGCCAGCCAGGAACAGAAAGAAAAAAGAAGATGATGATTATTCAGTAGATTTTATTGATCTATAGCAGTCTGTTGAATGTGGAAAAAAATGGCTGGGAGAACCAGCCATTTTTCACGTGACATGGATCTGAGCCAGTAAAGTAGAGAATCAGGCGGGGAAAAAATCATTGCCCTATATAGAACCGGGTGCTATAATGGATAAGAAAAATTAGCGGAAAAACCTGGCAGTATCCCGGGATACTGCCAGATTGTATTATAAGTCAATTTTTTTACCGCTGAAGAAGAGGAGAAGAAACTGTTTTGTCAAGATATATTCAGAATTTTTTGAAATTTAAACCTCTGTTGGGGGAACTGGTTGCCAGGGATATAAAAATTAAATACAGAAGGTCAGTCCTTGGAGTATTGTGGACGTTGTTAAATCCACTGTGTATGATGATAATATTGTCAGTTGTGTTTTCAAATCTGTTTAAATTCGACATAGAAAATTTTCCGCTGTATATTCTGAGCGGTCAGGTGGTATTTAATTTTTATTCGGATGCCACTTCAGGGGCGATGTCGGCCATAATAGGAAGTGCAGCTTTGATTAAAAAAGTGTACGTTCCTAAATACTTATTTGTTTTATCCAGAGTTTTTTCCAGTACGATTAATCTGATGGCTTCATTTACAGCGATGCTGATTGTTATGGCGGCAACCAGGACTGAGATGCACTGGACTGCGTTTCTGTTCCCCATCCCGCTGATCCTGCTGGTTCTGTTTTCGCTGGGAATCGGCCTGATACTGGCGGCAGTTACAGTTAAATTCAGGGATGTCATACACTTATACGGAGTTTTTGTAACTGGCCTGCTGTATTTAACTCCTGTTATTTATCCGATGTCGATCTTACCGGACTGGTTAAATAAAGTGGTTATGCTTAACCCGCTCACCAATATTGTGATGATGTTCCGTGATGTGATGTTAAACAACAGCGTGTTTAGTTTATCATCCCTGCTGATTGCAGCCGTAGAGGCGTTTGTGTCTATGGGTATTGGTCTGTACGTCTTTTATAAGAACCAGGATAAGTTTATTTTAAATATTTAGGAGATGGGTATGGATAGAAGAACAGTTGTAAAAGTAGAAAATGTATCAATGAGGTTTAACCTTTCCTCTGAAAAGTTTGACAGTTTTAAGGAATACATTATAAAAAGTATCAAAAACCAGGTTTCTTATGATGAATTCTGGGCACTGAAAGATGTATCTTTTGAAGTACTGCAGGGAGACTCTCTGGGGCTGATCGGACTCAATGGAAGCGGAAAAAGTACTATGCTTAAAACGATTGCGGGAGTATTAAAGCCTACAGAAGGTTCGGTGGCAGTTAACGGTAATGTGGCGCCTTTGATTGAGCTTGGAGCAGGATTTGATTTTGATCTGACGGCGAAGGAGAATGTCTATCTGAATGGTGCACTCCTGGGATATTCACGTAAAATGATGGAAGGATACTATAATGACATCGTAGAGTTTTCCGAATTACATGACTTTATGGATGTTCCTGTAAAGAATTTTTCTTCGGGTATGGTATCCAGGCTGGCATTTGCAATCGCAACAATTGGTACGCCTGATATATTGATTGTCGATGAAGTGCTTTCTGTTGGAGACTTCCGTTTTCAGCAAAAATGTGAAGAACGGATTCATCGGATGATGGATTCAGGGACAACAATATTGTTTGTATCTCACAGTATTGAGCAGGTAAAATCTATCTGTAACAAGATTGTCTGGCTTGAAAAGGGGCATCTGAAAAGATTTGGGGATGCTCTGGAAATCTGTGAAGAATATAGTAAATGCTATTGATAAGTGCTGAGGAGATAAGATGAAGAAAATGAAAAGTCTGATTATTATTATTCTTATACTCGCGGCTACATTTTTGTATGCGCATATAGGAAAAAATAATCTGGTATATGATAAAAATGTTGATAACAGTCAGTATATTGCAACAGGAGCTGTAGCAAAGATAGAGCAGACCTTTGTCAGTAAGGAGAAAACTCTGGACGGGTTTCGTGCCAAATGCCAGGTGATTGGCGATGTGAGGGGGATGAAGGTAAAGTATTCTCTGATAGACATGAAAGATGGGAAAGAGCTTGCACAGGGAACTACAGATGCAGAAAAAATTAAGAATGGCCGGTTCTATTATTTTAGATTTGATACAGTAGAAAATTGCGAGGGAAATACGTATAAAGTCATTTTTGAAAATGAGGGATCTGATGAATCAAAAGGAATTGGATTCAGTATTCAGCCTGAGACAGAGGAAGGAACGGATCTCATAATCAAAGGGGTAGATACTACAGGCACAATGATCGTCAAAGCAGTGACACAAAGATTTGATCTGGAGACTTTTGTTGTAATGCTGGTGTTTATACTGTATATCGCAGTTTTCATTAAATTTTTGTATAAGTTATTCAAATAGGCAGATTCAGAAAGAGAAGGATTATATGGATTTTAAATATTATATCGATCAGAAAAAGTTTAGAGTGAAACCGACAGAAAGATATATCCGTGTAAATGGCTGGTGTTTTGAGAAGCAGGGAAAACCATTTACTTATGAATCGGAGATTAATGGTGTATTGGTAGAAAGCAGAATTAAGAAGATTGCGAGACCGGATGTCCAGAACAAGTTTAAGAGCAAGTACAGCCCGGCTGCAGATACCGGATTTCATATTAAGACTTATGTAGACGGCAGTGCAACTCCCGAAAGCTATCGGCTGTACCTGAGACAGGGCAGCAGCAGAAAATGCATTGTATCAATGGAAAAGAAAGAAATTGTTGCTCTAAAGGATGAAAGTACGATCTCTTACAATATCGATTGGGTGCACGTTGAGCCGCTTAAAATTGTGCTATCAGGCTGGGCTGTATCTACTTCGGGTACAGATAAGGTCCATGTAGCTGTAAAGGATGAATCCGGTAAGACGCTGAAAATAAAAATGCAGAGGGTAAAGAGAACGGATGTAGAGGAAGCAGGACTTATTGATGTTTCGAATGTGGAATGCGGGTTTGTGGCCGAATTCATATGTGAACCTGAAAAGTGCTATACACTGGTGATAGAAGATGGTGTCAAGCGGAAAAAGATTCAGCTGGATCCGGTGAAACTGAAAAAGTATGAGAGGGCGCAGCACAGTAAGCAGTTTGCAGTCCGATTTGTAAAGGCGTTAAATAAAAAGAACATTAAAAAAGGCATGAAATATCTGCGTGAAAATGGCATACATGGTCTGAAAGACCACATTTTGTCTTGTGTCAATGCACAGGGGAAGTCATACCAGCAGTGGTTTGAAGAAAATAAAGCTACCGAAGCAGATCTGAAGAGACAGCGGGAGACTGTCTTTGAATGGCAGCCTAAGATCAGTATTATTGTTCCTACTTATAAAACTCCGGAGGTATTTTTGAGGGAGATGATCGATTCTGTCAGAAATCAATCTTATGAAAACTGGGAGCTCTGTATCGCTGACGGCAGCGGCGGCGACAGCACTGTGGAAAGAATTCTGGAAGAATATGCTGCTATGGACAGCAGAATCAGATACAGTTTATTAAAGGAAAACCTTGGTATATCCGGCAATACAAATGCGGCGCTGGACATGGTGAACGGGGATTATGTGGGGCTGTTTGACCACGATGATGTGTTGACGCCGGATGCTCTCTATGAGGTCACAAACGCATTGCAGGAATGTAAGTATGATATTCTCTATACAGACGAAGATAAAATGAACGGGGATGGTTCGGAGTTCAGTGATCCGAATTTTAAACCGGATTTCAGTATGGATTTATTCCGGTCCCATAATTACATTACTCATTTCTTCGTAGTGAAGACCGAAATTATCAGGAAAATAGGCGGTTTCAGAAGCGATTTTGACGGTTCACAGGATTATGACCTGATGTTCAGATGTATTGAAGAGTCTGAGCAGATCAGACATATACCGAAGATTTTATATCACTGGAGAATCCATATGAATTCTGTGGCCGGTGATCCTTCAAGCAAAATGTATGCGTATGAAGCCGGAAAACATGCAATAGAAGAGCACCTGAAACGTGTTGGAACTGAAGCATCGGTAGAACATGTAGGACTATGGGGAATGTATCATGTAAAATATGCTACCCCGGGAGATCCAAAGATATCAATTATAATACCGAATAAAGATCATATAGAGGATTTGAAAATCTGTATTAATTCTATTCAGAGCCGGAGTGTTTATAAAAATTATGAATTTATTATCATTGAAAATAACAGCAGTGAGAAGAAAACCTTTGAATATTATAAATACCTGGAGGCTCAATATTCAAACATTAAAGTGGTATACTGGAAAGAAGGATTTAACTATTCTTCCATCAATAACTTTGGTGTACAGTACGCAGCAGGAGACTATCTGCTTTTCCTGAATAATGATACAGAGATGATAACGGAAAATGCACTTGCCGAGATGCTTGGTATATGTATGAGGGCGGACGTAGGTGCCGTTGGAGCTAAGCTGTTGTATGCAGATGATACAGTGCAGCATGCAGGAATCGTAATCGGTTTTGGAAACTACGCAGGCCATGTGCACGTAGGACTGAAACGCGATGACTATGGATACATGGTAAGAGCACGGATTAACTGTAACTACAGTGCGGTAACCGCTGCATGCCTGATGACGAAGAGAGCTCTTTTCGAGGAAGTCGGCGGATTTGATGAACAATTTGCTGTTGCATGCAATGATGTGGATCTCTGTCTCAAATTTAGAAAGGCCGGCAAACTGGTTGTTTATAATGCGTTTTCAGAGTGGCATCATTATGAATCAAAGTCAAGAGGCTACGAAGATACTCCGGAAAAGTTAAAACGCTTTGAGAAGGAAGTGGAAAAATTCCAGAAAAAATGGCCGGAGATTCTTGAAAATGGTGATCCGTTCTATAACCCTAATTTTGCAATTAACCAGGCACCGTATACGCTGGCCTGATAATATGTTACTGGATGAGTTTGACAGTATGAAAGGAGTCACAAGATGTGTGGAATAGTTGGATATGTAGGTGAAAAACAGGCAGCCCCGATTTTGCTGGACGGTTTGTCAAAACTGGAATACCGCGGTTATGATTCTGCCGGGATTGCAGTTTATGACGGACAGGAGATTGAAATGAAGAAGTCCAAGGGACGTCTGAAGGTGCTGAATGAACTGACACATGATGGTGCAACCCTGCCGGGAACGGTTGGCATAGGGCATACGAGATGGGCAACCCACGGGGAGCCGTCCGATGTCAATGCGCACCCACATTTCAATAAAGACGAAAGCATCGTCGTAGTACACAATGGAATTATAGAGAATTATCTGAAACTGAAAAACAAGCTGACAAGCAAAGGTTATGAGTTTATTTCGGATACCGATACAGAGGTAATTGCCCATCTTCTGGATTATTATTATCAGGGCAATCCACTGCAGACGATCACGAAGATTATGCACCGCATGGAGGGCTCCTATGCACTGGGGATCATGTTCAAAGACCATCCGGATGAACTGTATGCGGTTCGAAAAGACAGTCCGTTGATTGTCGGTAAATCAGAGGGCGGCTGCATTATTGCGTCCGATGTACCGGCAGTGCTGAGATATACAAGAGATGTTTATTTTATAGAAAATGAAGAAATCGTCAGAATGACCGACAGCTCCATGGAGTTTTTCAATGTGGATGAGGAAACGATTGAGAAGGAATCCACCCATATTGAATGGGATGTGGATGCGGCGGAAAAAGGCGGATATGAGCATTTTATGCTAAAGGAGATGTACGAGCAGCCAAAAGCAATTACAGATACCTTCTCACCGCGTATTAAGGGCAGCGATATTGTGATAGAAGAGCTGAATATGACTGACGAGGAGATACAAAAGATCAGCAAGATCATGATCGTAGCCTGCGGCTCTGCATATCATGCGGGAATGACAAGCAAATATGTATTCGAGGGGATGGCACGCATTCCTGTAGAGGTAGACCTGGCTTCGGAATACCGGTACCGGGACCCGATTATCGGGGAAGGAACTTTGGTTGTCATTATCAGCCAGTCCGGTGAGACCGCGGATTCACTGGCCGCACTTCGGGAGTCAAAGGCAAGAGGGGCCAGGGTTCTGGGCATCGTGAATGTAGTGGGAAGTTCCATTGCCAGGGAGGCTGACAATGTCATGTATACATGGGCAGGGCCGGAGATAGCAGTGGCTACAACCAAAGCATACTCCTGTCAGCTCATCGCTATGTATCTGCTGGCTATGAAGTTTGCAAAAGTGCGTGGAAAGATAGCGGATGAGGAGCTGAAGAATTATATTGAGGACCTGAAACGGATTCCGGATCAGGTGGAGCTGCTCCTGAATAATAAAAACAGAATACAGAAATTTGCCAACAGATATCTGGCGGCACGAGATGTATTCTTTATTGGAAGGGGCATTGATTATTCTATATCCATGGAAGGCTCACTCAAGCTGAAAGAAATATCTTATATTCACTCGGAAGCATATGCGGCGGGCGAACTGAAGCATGGTACAATATCACTGATAGAAGACGGGACGCTTGTAGCCGCGGTGCTGACTCAGGAAGATCTGTATAAAAAGATGATCAGTAATATGGTAGAAGTCCGAACCCGGGGGGCGTTTGTTCTGGCAGTGACCAATGAGGGCAATGATGAGGTAGAGCGCGCGGCCGATTATGTAATTTACATACCGGAAACAAACCGTTATTTTACAAATTCACTGGCCATAATTCCTCTTCAGCTGTTTGGCTACTATATATCTGTGGGCAGAGGCTGTGACGTGGATAAACCGAGGAATCTTGCCAAATCTGTAACCGTTGAATAAAAAATTGTTACTGTTTCAAAGTTTGTTAAATAAAAGAACACAATTCCATCACAAAGAGCGGCTATTATATCAATATAAAATACAAGAGAAAGAAGGAATTTGTATGGATAACCAGTATAATTATTACAATCCCGAAGGACAGCAGGGAAATGCTCAGTATAGTAGCCAGCCGGAAAACAACAATGATAAGAAAAAACCAAAAAAGAAAATGCCGAAAGCTGTCGTAGTAACAGGATGCGCTCTATTATTCGGAGTTGTATCCAGTGCAACATTTTTAACATCCAATATAGTGGGCAGCAAGGTTCTGGGGCTGAATAATTCTTCTAATGCATCTGCAAAGAGTACGGCTCCGGTTAACAGCAGTTCTCTTACCAAGACGTCCAGCGTCATTACGTCAGATGTGTCAGGTGTTGTGGAGAGCGTAATGCCTTCTATCGTATCGATTACCAATATGAGCGTACAGCAGGTACAGGACTTCTTCGGCAGTGTATCCCAGCAGGAGAGCTCAAGTGCAGGAACAGGTATCATAATTGCCCAGAATGATTCTGAGCTGTTAATTGTGACGAACAATCATGTAGTAGAGGGCAGCGAGACACTGACAGTAACATTTGCTGACGGCACGAGCCTTGAAGCGGATATTAAAGGAACCGACCCGTCCCACGATGTGGCAGTAATTGCAGTGCCGCTGGATACGATTTCCAGTGATACGATGGACGCGATTGCAGTGGCTACGCTGGGAGATTCCTCCAAACTGAAAGTTGGAGAACCGGCTATCGCTATTGGAAATGCACTGGGATACGGACAGTCAGTTACGACAGGGGTTATCAGTGCCACAGACCGTGAGAGCACTACAACAGATACAATGACAGGCGAAACCAGCACAAGTGATGTCAGGCTGATCCAGACAGATGCAGCCATAAACCCCGGCAACAGCGGTGGTGCTCTGGTGAATGCCAACGGAGAAGTGATAGGAATTAACTCTTCAAAACTTGTAGGAAGCTCTGTTGAAGGTGTCGGCTACGCTATTCCGATCAGTGATGTTTCTGATATTATAACGAATCTGATGAATCAGAAGACAAAATCCAAAGTTGCAGAGGCTGACAGAGGATATCTTGGAATAGAAGGAATAGATGTGACTTCCGAGAATGCCCAGAGATTTAATATGCCGCTTGGTGTCTATGTGACAGATGTTATAAGCGGAGGCGGTGCAAAAACTGCAGGTATGACAAAAGGCGGAGTCATAACAGAATTGAATGGGACAACAATTGACAGCATGAAAACGCTGCAGGAAGAGTTGAAATATTATGCAAAAGGCGATACAGTGACTGTTACAGTGGAGGTTCCCGGAAGTAACGGTGAGTATACCCCAAATACTTATCAGGTAACACTGGGAGCAAAATCCGAATAGTCTGCCTGGAATATGACTTACCAAAATACAACAGGGCTGCACCTAAAAGGGGCAGCCCTGTTTTGGTTTGTATCAGGCAATGCGTTAACAACTCTGGGTCTATTTGCAGCCGCAGTCCTGACGTATATCAAATTCAGGATTGATGGCATAGAAGTTTTTACTGTCCAGATTATCCTGGACAATACGAAGACTTTCCCCGAATCTCTGATAGTGAACGATTTCGCGTTCTCTCAGGAAACGTATCGGATCGCAGACGTCTGGATCTTTTACCAGTCTCAGGATATTGTCGTAAGTCGTTCTTGCTTTTTGTTCAGCGGCCATATCCTCGTGAAGGTCGGTGATCGGATCGCCTTTGGACTGAAAAACGGTTGCTGTCCACGGTGTTCCGCTTGCGGCCTGCGGCCAGAGTGCAAGTGTATGATCTACATAGTAGTTGCCAAAACCGGATTTTTCGATTTCTTCCGGTGTCAGATTTCTGGTGAGCTGGTGGACGATGGCACAGATCATTTCCATATGAGCCAGTTCTTCTGTTCCGATATCAGTCAGGATTCCGGTCACTTCTTTGTACGGCATTGTGTATCTCTGGGAGAGATAACGCATTGATGCCGCGAGCTCACCATCGGGCCCGCCGAATTGTGTAATAATGATCTGAGCAATTTTTGGATTGGTTTGCGTAATTTTTACAGGATACTGCAGTCTTTTTTCATAACCCCACATATACTAACATCCTCCTTCCTGCCATGGCCATGGCTCATTGACCCAGTCCCACCTGTCAGCGCAGGAATAGACAGTGGTGTCGATTGTTAGAGGACCAAAGTATGCGGCATATTCTTTCAGAGCCTCATTTCTCATGCGGCTGTACTCACGGAAGTAAGCGAGTGCATCTTCATCGCAGGGGTGGGTGTCAAGAAAAAGCTTTACATCATCCACAGCGAAACTGACCGCATTGATATGGTCAAGTAAATCTTTTCTGCATGGACGTTCACTCATCGATTACATCCTCCTCTTCCATGAAATGGTTTTATGAGATCTTCAAAGATCGTACCTTTTTGGAATCCTTTACAAGGTTCACATAGATTCTGCCATTTCTGCCAGGGCACATAAGCCATAGCAAGCGGAAAATCCTCCAATGCATCATAACGGCATCCACATTTCTTCTCTGGATGGCGCTCCGGAGTGCGGCACCCACACGGCTCGGGATTCTTCTGTTCCGGGCGGCATCCACATGGTTCAGGTCTGCGGGGTTCCGGAGTACGGCATCCGCACTGTTCCGGTTTACGCTGCTCCGGAGTACGGCATCCGCACTGTTCCGGTTTACGCTGTTCCGGAGTACGACATCCGCACTGTTCCGGTTTACGCTGTTCCGGAGTACGGCATCCGCACTGTTCCGGTTTACGCTGCTCCGGAGTACGGCATCCGCACTGTTCCGGTTTACGCTGTTCCGGAGTACGGCATTCGCACTGTTCTTGGTTTACGCTGTTCC
>NZ_GL870818.1:172072-202312 GCF_000190355.1 Clostridium sp. D5
ATCCGCACTGTTCCGGTTTACGCTGTTCCGGAGTACGGCATCCGCACTGTTCCGGTTTACGCTGCTCCGGAGTACGGCATCCGCACTGTTCCGGTTTACGCTGTTCCGGAGTACGGCATTCGCACTGTTCTGGTTTACGCTGTTCCGGAGTACGGCATCCGCACTGTTCCGGTTTATGCTGCTCTGGAGTGCGGCATCCGCATGGCTCCGGAGCGCCGCACTGGCGGTCATTCCTCGGCATGGGGGCTGGTGCAGGTCGGCAGTTATTATTGCAGGCCGGCATGCTGCGGCAGTTGTTAAAGTTCATCTGTCTGCCGTAGCGCATATTGTTTTGACAATTCGCCATTTGCGATATCTCCTTCCATAACATTTACAATATTATAGTATGGAAGAAAATTAAAAAGGTTCCACTTTACATTTTTGCAAAAGTCTTATATAATAGAACAGGTGAGACGGGGTGTGGCTCAGTTTGGTTAGAGCGCACGGCTGGGGGCCGTGAGGTCGCAGGTTCGAATCCTGTCACCCCGATCTGAGAAGCAGTGCAGGAAAGCACTGCTTTTCTTTTGTAGAAAAAGGTCGGTTTTTGGCAGAAAACGGGGCTGTTTTTGCTTTTGGCAAAAAAAGTTGTTTTTATATGTAAAAAAAGCTATAATATAGGACAAGTTATATAACAGAGTATCCTTTGATACGCGGTAGAACAGAAGGGCATAATAAAAGGAGATAGATTTTATGTGTGGATTTGCAGGATTTATAGGAGATGTTGAAGATAGAGAACAGGTGCTGGTCAATATGATGAACACGATTGTACACCGAGGACCGGACAGCGAAGGCAGGTATGTGGATGAGGAGGCTGCACTTGGATTCAGACGTCTGAGCATCATAGACCTTTCGGCAGTGGGAGATCAGCCTCTTTATAATGAGGACCGGAGTATGGTGCTTGTGTTTAACGGCGAGATATATAATTATCAGGACCTGCGGAAAGAACTGGTGGAGGCAGGCCATATATTCGTATCCAATACGGATTCAGAGACGCTTCTGCACGGTTATGAGGAGTGGGGCGAGAGCCTTGTGGACCGGCTGCGCGGGATGTATGCGTTTGCAATCTGGGATACAAAGAAGAAAAAGCTTTTTGTGGCAAGAGATATTTTCGGCATTAAACCGCTTTATTATGCACAGATGAACGGTACTTTAATGTTTGGCTCCGAGATTAAGTCTTTTCTGGAGCATCCGAAGTTTGATAAAGTATTTAATGAGGCAGCACTTGGCAATTACCTTTCTTTTCAGTTCGTGCCTACGAATGAGACATTTTTCAAGGGAGTGTTCTGCCTTCAGCCGGGACATTATTTCACTTATGAGAACGGAGAGATGAAGATAACCAGGTATTTTGAGCCACATTTCACGGGAGACTGCAAGAAGTCCTTTGAGGAAATAGTGGAAGATGTAGAACATGTCATGAAAGAATCCGTAGAGAAGCACAAGATCAGTGATGTGGAGGTTGCCTCCTACCTGTCAAGCGGTGTGGATTCCAGTTATCTGACATACCTGGGGCAGGTGGACCATACGTTTACTGTTGGATTTGACGAAGGAAAATACAGCGAGATCCAGGATGCAAAAGAGTTTGCGGCAAGTATTAATATGCAGAATGATGCCAAGGTGATTACACCCGAGGAGTATTGGGACAAATTGCCGGATATCCAGTATTATATGGACGAACCGGTGGCCGATCCCGCGGCGATTGCTCTTTATTTTCTGAGCGAGGAGGCTTCAAAGAAGGTGAAGGTCGTGCTTTCCGGGGAAGGCTCAGATGAGCTTTTCGGGGGCTATAATATATACTGTGAACCGTTGGAACATACGGCATTTAATAAGATTCCAATGTGCATCAGAAGAGCGCTTGGCAAGTTTGCAGAACGCTGTCTGCCAAGGGGCGTGAAGGGAAGAGGATTTCTGATGCGCCATGGAAAGACTCTGGAGGAACGGTATTTTGCAAATGCCACGAATATATTTACAGAGAGAGAAGCCAGCCGTCTGCTGAAAAAAGGAAGCGAGCCCGGAATTCAAAAAGTGACCCGTCCACTATATGAGCGGGTAAAGGGGAAGGATCCGGTTACGAAGATGCAGTACGTAGACCTGCATCTGTGGCTGGTTCATGATATCCTGATGAAGGGGGATAAGATGGGAATGGCTAACTCTCTGGAAGTCCGGGTGCCGTTTCTGGACAGAGAGGTACTGGAACTGGCCGAGACCCTGCCGCTGGATTATAAGGTGCGCGCACCTAGAACGAAGGTGGCACTGAGGGCAGCAGCAGATAAAGTGATCCGGAGCAAAACTGCAGAAAAGAAAAAACTGGGATTCCCGATTCCGATCAGAGTATGGCTGAGGGAGGAAAAGTATTATAATATTGTAAAGCAGATGTTTACATCTGAGGCGGCCAAAAAGTTCTTTCATACGGATATGCTCGTCAAAATGCTGGATGAGCATAAGGATGGTAAGAATATAAACGAGAAAACTGACAATAGCCGTAAGATCTGGACAGTCTATATTTTCCTTGTATGGTATGACAGGTTTTTTGAGCATGGCAAACCGGTTCATCCGGCTATGAACGGTAGATAGGAGAAAACAGCTGGCCGGAGCTGATGGTGCCGGCCGGTTATTTTATTTCATAGGAAAATGCGTCCTATAAAATAAAAAGCCCTCCCGGCGGGATGCGCACTGCGGCGTAAGAGGCAGATGTCGCGATGCGACCGCCGCAGGCGCGAGTTTCGCAAGCGAAACTCTATTTTAATGGATCTGCTTCATGTATGATGCCCGTGCAGGGGCGGGAGTGGAAGATATAAGCAGACAGGATTTTTCAGTAAGAATTCAGGAACAGGGGAGATATAATGAGAAGCAGGACAGTGCAGCCGATTCGAAATAATGGGCAGAAGCGTGCAAACCAGCAGAGCAGCAGCACCCGCCGGTCGGGCCGCAGTGCGGACATTCGGACAAAGAGACCGGATGATACACGGCCGATTAGAAACGTTCAGCCGCCTCCGCCTTCCACGGCGGAACCGGTTAGAAAAAAACAGCGTGTAAAAAAAGATACCCAGTATTTTGATTATAATCTGCTGCTGGTGATTATTTTTCTGATGTGCTTCGGGCTTGTGATGCTGTACAGCACCAGCGCCTACAGTGCGCAGTCGGACTTTGACAATGATATGTATTATTTTTCCAAACAGGCAATTATAAGTGTTTTAAGTTTTGCTGCCATGTTTGTTGTATCCAGGATTGACTACCATATATATGGAGCGTTTGCATTTGAACTCTACATATTTGCTATGGTTATGATGGCTCTGGTGCAGACACCGCTGGGAATAGAAATCTATGGGGCAAGAAGATGGATCCAGCTGCCGGGCAATATGACGCTGCAGCCCTCTGAGATAACCAAGATAGCAGTAATTTTGTTTATATCCTATGAACTGTGCAGGATGGGAAAGAAGATCAATACAAGAGAAGGCATTGTCAGAATCATGGCGTTTGGCGTGATCGCCGCCGGGGGAGTCATGTTCCTGACAGATAATCTGAGTACGGCGATTATTGTCATGGCGATCACCTGTATTCTTATTTTCGTTGTACATCCTAAGACCAAGCCGTTTATTGCAGTGGTCGGTGCATTTGCCGTAGTCGCGGTCGTCGGCATATCTATCATGGCGGCAACTATAACAACGAGTGAAAATTTCCGTCTGCGCAGGATCATCACATGGCTCGATCCGGAAAACCACGCGGACAAAGGCGGATTCCAGGTAATGCAGGGATTATATGCAATCGGCTCCGGTGGATTTTTCGGAAAAGGTCTCGGAAACAGTACACAAAAGCTGGGCGTAATTCCGGAAGTGCAGAACGATATGATCCTTTCTATCGTGTGCGAGGAATTGGGAGTTTTCGGTGCAATTGTGATTCTGGTATTGTTTGGCCTTTTGCTTTACAGGCTGATGTTTATAGCCAGAAATGCACCCGATCTGTACGGCTCACTGATTGCCACAGGGATTTTTGCCCATATTGCACTTCAGGTGATTTTGAATATTGCCGTTGTGACAAACCTGATCCCTACAACGGGAATTACGCTTCCTTTTATAAGCTATGGGGGGACATCCATACTGTTTTTAATGTCGGAGATGGGGATTGCACTGGGAATATCAAGAAAAATCAAACTGAGCGATGGGTAATTCAAAAAATGTCTTTTCATACGATATAAAGTGTGCTATATTAGTATGTAGTATTTAAAACTACTTATAATAGAAGCGAAATGCACTATTTGTAGTGTGGGAGGATATAATATGAGCTATAAAGTAATTGTTGACAGCTGCGGCGAACTGACAGAAGATATGAAGAAAAGCGGACTTTTTGAAACGGCTTCCCTGAGTATGGAGGTGGGCGGAGTCCGTATAATAGACGATGATACATTTGATCAGGCCGATTTTTTGAGACGTGTGGCCGCAAGCCCCGAATGTCCCAAGTCATCATGTCCGTCACCGGAAGAGTACATGGAGAGCTATCACTGTGAGGCTGAGCGGGTTTACGCAGTGACACTGTCCGCAGAACTGAGCGGTTCCTATAACAGTGCAGAACTTGGGAAAAAACTGTACAAAGAAGAGTATGGAGAGAAAGATATCTATATTTTTAATTCCCGTTCCGCTTCCGTGGGGGAGACACTGATCGCAATGAAGATACAGGAGTGCGAGGACAGTGGCATGTCTTTCCAGGAAGTCATTGACACTGTAGAACAGTATATCGCCGGACAGAATACTTATTTTGTACTTGAGAATCTGGATACACTCAGAAAGAACGGGAGGCTGACTGGTATCAAAGCCATTGTGGCAAGTGCGTTAAACATCAAGCCGGTCATGGGCGCAAAGCCTGAGGGCATCATCTGCCAGCTGGGCCAGGCAAGAGGAATGAAAAGAGCTCTGGCAAAAATGGCAGACCATATAATAGAAGATCTGGAGAATCCAAAGGAGAAGATTCTGGCAATTTCCCACTGTAACTGTGAAGAGAGAGCGCTGGAGGTACAGCGGATGCTTTTAGAGAAGATCAATGTCAGATCCAGCTTCATTATAGATACAGCGGGAATCAGTACAATGTATGCCAGCGACGGCGGAATAATAGTTGTGATATAGAAAAGTTTGTGATAAAATGCTGTATAGGCAGTGAGAACGGATAAGGTTCTCCAAATAGAAGCACGAAGGAGTTTGAAGATGAGCCAGGAAAAAGTTGATAAATACAAAAAAGAAAAAGCCAACAGGAAGAAAATTGTAAAAAAGCAGCGGATTATGAATGTTGTGCGCAAAACAGTGCTCAGCTTAGCAGTAGTGGCGTTAGTCGGATGGCTGGGATTTTCCGCATACCAGACACATGAATCGGGAAAAGAAAGACCCGTGGCTCAGGTAAACTACGATGCCATCAATAATTATATGAGTCAGTTGAGTGAATAGTTGGGGGGACGCCTGAGCGGCAAGGTGTGTATGCCTTCTGCAGGGGCGGTATATGAACCCGGGATTTGCTAAAATGAAAAAGACGAAAAAGCAGGGCAACCTCGGCAGGATGTCCGAAATTCTGATGAATTTCGCACGTCCGGCCGAGGCAAAACCGTGATTCGGGATCACGGTTTTGACCCTGCTTTTTCGTCTTTTTTCATTTAAGCAAATCCCGGGTCCATATACAGCCCCTGCGGAAGGCATACACACCTTGCCGCTCAGGCTGGGTGCATCATGGCGGATATGCTCGCTGGGGGATTACTTAACTGGACGTCGGGGGTGGAGGCAAAAGAGGACGGGATTTTGTGGATGGTGAAGAGATGGGTACTTTTTTACTTGGGCTATTTATATTGATTATGAATTCACCGACTTGTTTCTATAAAGATAAATTTTCCTGATTAGCTTCATAATTAAAAAATATTCCTCAATGGTCTCCAATGGTATAATTTCTTTCCACTGAGTCCCATATTTTGAAAAATCTCCCCACTTGGCTCCACTGGTATAATTTCTCCCCACCGAGCTTCACATTTTGAAAAATCCCCCCACTTGGCTCCACACTGATAAATTTCCCCCACCTAGCCCCACATTTTGAAAAAATCTCCCACTTGCCTCCACTCAAATATATTTTCCCCACTGACTCCCACCACCTCAAACATTACACACAAAGTTGCTTCATCACATATCCTCCACCTACTCCCACATCACCCAAAATTCCTCCACCCCATCCCATTCCTCAATAATATATAACCCCGTCCCCCAAGCGCAAGCGTCCCATCCCCGTCCCCCAGCCATAACCGCCAATTTCCCCAAAGGGGAAGCGGCAGCGAAAGTCAGCGGATGAACGCAGCCGTGAAAAGCGGGCCTGTGGGGGCTGGGGGCGTCTTTGCGGGAGTTTTCCGTCTTTTTTCTTTTAGTCCGGCTTACCCCCGCATACCGCCCCAAGCCCCCACAGGCCCGCTTTTCACGGCGGACTCCCTCCTCTCCACTTCCCCTCCCAAGAAATTTTTTGAAAAAAGGACTTGAAAATGGGGGATTTGTGGTTTACAATGGTGACAAGTGGTAGGAAGTGGTAGAGAGTGGCACAAAGTGGGGAGGAATGTGGAGGCCCACTTAGCAGAAGGGGTTCCGGATGTTATTAGGAGAGTTTAATCATACAATTGATGAAAAAGGCCGACTAATCATCCCAGCCAGATTACGAGACGATTTGGGAGATAGTTTTGTAATTTGTAATGGCTTGGAGGGCTGTCTTTTTGTCTACTCCATGGACGAATGGAACAATTTTGTTGCCGAACTGGAAACCTTACCACGCATGAATAAAGATGCCAGAGTATTCAAGCGTTATTTCTTCGGAAGTGCATCAGAAGGCAGCTTTGATAAGCAGGGGAGAGTACTTGTACCGCCCACACTCAGAAAAGCAGCCGGTCTGGAAAAAGATGTTGTCCTCGTGGGAGTTCAGGACCGCGTTGAAATCTGGGATAAGGCACTTTGGGAAGAACGGAGCATGGTCAGCGAAGAAGATCTGGATGCGATTGCAGAAAGAATGGAAGCAATCGGGATCAGAATCTAAAAGTGATGGCGGCTTTGATAACAAATGGAGGAATTTATGGCATTCAGGCACACATCAGTTTTACTTGAAGAAACTGTAGACGGTCTGGCGGTAAAGCCGGACGGGATTTACGTTGACGCTACACTCGGCGGAGGCGGACATGCTTTCGAAGTGTGCAGCAAATTAAGCAGCAAGGGGAGTTTTATAGGAATAGACCAGGACGCGGCGGCGATTGAAGCGGCCAGCGCCCGATTACTCGACTTCGGGGAGAGAGTTACAATAATCAGGAGCAATTATTGTGATATGAAGCCGAGGCTCCACGAGATAGGAATTGACAAAGTCGATGGAATTGTCCTGGATCTGGGCGTATCATCTTATCAATTGGATACGGCAGAACGTGGATTTTCCTATCGTACGGATGCACCTTTGGACATGAGGATGGATCAGAGGCAGATGATGACAGCAAAGGATATTGTCAATGACTACAGCGAATCGGACCTTTATCGCGTGATTCGGGATTACGGGGAAGACAGGTTTGCAAAAAACATTGCAAAGCATATCGTAATTGCACGCGGAAAGGGCCCGATCGAAACAACAGGACAGCTGAATGAGATTATCAGGAAGGCGATCCCGATGAAGATTCAGAAGACTTCGGGACATCCGTCCAAGAGAACGTATCAGGCAATCCGGATCGAACTGAACCGTGAACTGGACGTTCTGAGGGAGACATTGGACGACATGATTGAGCTGCTTAAGCCGGGCGGAAGGATCTGTATTATAACCTTTCATTCACTGGAAGACCGGATTGTCAAGAGCGCATTCAGAAAGAATGAGAATCCATGTACCTGTCCGAGTCATTTCCCGGTATGTGTCTGTGGAAATGTATCAAAAGGAAAAGTAATCACAAGAAAACCAATTCTGCCGAGTGAGGAAGAACTGGAAGAAAACAGCCGTTCCAAGAGTGCTAAGTTAAGGATTTTTGAACGGTGTTAAGCAGTATTTATCCCATCGGGAAGTAGGGAGCCTGATGAGGAGGACGCTTCCGAATATGAGGAGGCCGAATTTTTTAGGAGTATAGCAAATAGAGCTCCGTCAGGAAGGGGAGAGCCTGACGGAACAGTATCAGGAAAGGGGCAGACAAAATGGCTGCAAGAAGACAAGCTACCGCATACAGAAGATCAGACAGCATGAATAGCAGCCGTAGACAGGCATATGTTTATGGTAATACAGTACGCCAGCCGGAAGTTCTGCCAAAGAGAGTGCCCCAGGAGCGGCCGCAGCGTCCGGAAAGGACAAGCCGCCAGGTACGCAAAAACCGGAAAAGGGCCATGAATATGAGCCCCGCTTATGCGGTATTTCTGGTAGCAGCAGCAGTCTGTGCAGTTTTAATATGTGTTGCATATCTGAAACTGCAGTCAGACATTGTAAGCAGGTCAGAAAACATTTCAGCGCTGCAGGAAGACCTTGCAGATCTGACAGAAGAAAATGATACAGCGTATAATGCAGCAACTGACTTAGTGAATCTGGAAGAGATACGCAGCAAAGCCATGAATGAGATGGGAATGGTGTATGCGGCTCAGGGTAATGTAGTGGAGTATGAAAGCCCTACAAGTGATTATGTAAAGCAGTACAATGACATACCATCTGACGGCGTTCTGGCGAAGTCCAGAGATGTATCAGATTAAGGACAACAAATATGGCAAAACGTAAAAGAAAAAACAGATTTCAATTTTTAACTAAAAAATTTCCGAAGAGGATGCAAAAAAAGCTGGTAATGCTGTTTATGGCAATCATACTGGCTTTTATTGTTCTTGTAGGAAGAATTACTTATATTAATGCTTCAAAGGGAAATAAGTACACAAAGATCGTACTTGACCAGCAGGAATATGACAGCAGGGTGATCCCTTATAAGCGCGGAGATATCGTGGACCGCAATGGCACTAAAATAGCCACAAGTGAAAGAGTATACAACGTTATACTGGATGTGAATGTGATGATATCAGACGATGATTACATAGAACCCACCATTAAAGTGCTGGAAGACTGTTTCGGCATCAAGGAATCCGATATACGTACTCTGATAAAGGAAAAACCGGAAAGCAGGTATGAAATACTGACAAAGGGAGTATCCTACGAAAAGGCAAAAGAATTCCAGGCGATCGAGGAAGATACAAAAAAATATCCGAATGTCAAGGGGATCTGGCTGGAAGACGATTACCACAGGTCATATCCATATAATTCGCTGGCCAGTGATGTAGTTGGTTTTACAGTATCCGGTAATCAGGGCGCGATCGGGATTGAGAGTGCATATAATGCAATACTGAATGGAACCGATGGCCGTGAATATGGTTATTTTGACAGCAAATCTACCGTAGAACGAACGGTGAAGGCGGCTAAGAACGGCAGCACGGTGGTATCCACCATAGATGTCACCCTGCAGAGTATAGTGGAACAGTGCATCAAAGAGTTCAATGACGCACATGCCGGACAGGAGAGGGCCGGTGAACCTGGAAGTAAAAATACAGCAGTCATTATCATGAACCCAAATACAGGCGAGATTCTGGCCGAGGCGTCTTATCCGAATTTTGACCTGAATAATCCAAGGGAATTATCGGGTATATATTCTGAGGAACAACTGAAGGAAATGTCGGACGATGAGCAGCTCGAAGCGATGAATGCACTGTGGAGGAATTTCTGCGTCAGTGATGCGTTTGAACCGGGGTCCACGGCAAAGCCGTTCACAGTAGCGGCAGGGTTGGAAACAGGAGCATTAAAAGGAGACGAAACTTACGTCTGCGGAGGTTATCTGCATGTGGGAGATTATGATATCCACTGTCACCTCCGGACGGGTCATGGAACAGAAACCGTGGAACAGGCAGTAGCAAACTCCTGTAATGTAGCACTGATGGAGATGGCTGAGTCCATCGGAGTGAAGGATTTTACCAGGTATCAGCATATTTTTGGATTTGGTGAGTATACGGGGATTGACCTTCCCGGCGAGGCTTCTACTTCACCACTTGTATATACGGAAGAGACAATGGGGATCACAGACCTTGCGACAAACTCATTCGGACAGGGATTTAATGTGACAATGACGCAGTTGGCGGCCGCGTTTTCCTCTCTGGTAAACGGCGGATATTATTATGAGCCTCATGTGGTAAGGCAGATACAGGATGAAAGCGGAAAAGTTATTGAGACGAAAGATCCGGTACTTCTCCGCAAGACAGTATCTTCTGAAACATCAACAACTGTCAAACAGTATATGAAGGCCGTTATGACCTCAGGAACGGGGCAGGGAGCGGCAGTGGAAGGATATGATATTGGAGGAAAGACCGGTACGGCTGAAAAACTTCCTCGTGATGAAGGAAAATATCTGCTCTCCTTCATAGGATATGCGCCTCAGGAGAATCCGGAAGTAGTCGTGTATGTGGTGATTGACGAGCCTAATGTGCCGGATCAGTCAACCAGCAGCTACGTTTTGGAACTTTCAAATAAAATCATGGCACAGGCTTTTCCATATTTGAATATTACAACAATGGAAGGCTATACAGCAGCTACAGAAGGAACTGTTCAGAACGGTACAGAGCCGCAGCAGACGGATTTCGAAAATTTTGATTCTTCCTATGAAGATACCTATGATAATACAGACGGATCTTATATAGATGAAAACTATAATCCGGATCTGGATGATTGGGCGGCAGGGCAGCCAACAGAATAGAATACGCATAACCTTACAAAAGATGTAATATGTTATAAAAATATCTTTTGTAAGGTTATTTATTTATGAAGAACAAAACATATAATAAAAGGAAGATACTCGTCGTATTCTGTTGCGCATCCGTCATTCTGCTGGCACTGATCGGCCGCCTTGTATACCTGATGGTGTTCGATGCCGAATATTACCAGAAAAAAGCAGAATCTCTTCATGAGCGGGAGAGGGAGATAAAAGCGGCCAGAGGGGAAATTGTGGACAGGAATGGGACAGTGCTTGCAACGAATAAGACAGTCTGCACGATTTCCGTGATACACAATCAGATTAAAGATCCGGAGCTTGTGATCCAGACGTTGATGAAAGAGCTGGAACTGGATGAAGAGACTGTGCGAAAACGTGTAGAAAAAGTGTCTTCTATGGAAAAAGTAAAGACAAATGTAGCAAAAGAAGTAGGGGACCGAATCCGCAATTACAATCTGGCCGGAGTGAAGGTGGATGAGGATTTTAAACGTTATTATCCTTATGATCAGATTGCATCAAAGGTACTTGGATTTACGGGCGGGGATAATCAGGGAATCATCGGTCTGGAAGTAAAATATGAAGAACATCTGAAAGGAATTAACGGGACGATTCTGACCGTGACGGATGCGAGAGGAATTGAGCTGGAAGGAATCGCGGAGGACAGGATTGAACCTGTGGCCGGCAATACGCTGCAGATAAGCCTGGATTACAATATTCAGTCATACTGTGAGCAGGCAGCTCTGAAGGTGATGGAAGAAAAGCAGGCAGACAGCGTATCTGTCCTGATGATGAATCCCCAAAATGGAGAAATACTGGCAATGGTCAATGTTCCGGAATTTAATCTGAACGAGCCGTATATACTAAATACAGAAACAGATATGGACACGTTGACGGACGAAGAGAAACAGGAACAGCTGAACCGGATGTGGAGAAACGGATGCATCAATGACACATATGAACCAGGATCTGTATTTAAGATTATAACGGCCTCAGCATGCCTTGAGGAAGGTGTTGTCAGCCTGAATGATACCTTTTCATGCCCTGGATACAGAGTTGTGGAAGACCGTAAAATCCGCTGTCATAAGGTGGGTGGCCATGGATCCGAGACTTTTGTACAGGGGATCCAGAATTCATGCAACCCTGTATTTATTGATATCGGGCTCAGGCTGGGCCCTGACAAATTTTATGATTACTTTAAACAGTTTGGTCTGCTTAGCCTGACAAATGTCGACCTGCCCGGAGAAGCGGGAACTATCATGCATAAAAAGGAGGATATCGGCACCGTAGAGCTGGCTACAATCTCATTCGGACAGTCATTCCAGGTCACCCCGATACAGCTGGCAACTACGGTCAGTTCACTGGTAAATGGTGGACGGCGGGTAACTCCACATCTGGGGATGGCAGTACTGGATAAGGACGGAAACGAGATTGAAACATTAAAGTATAAAGAAAAGAAGGGGATCGTGTCTGAGGAGACCTCAGCAACCATGAGAATGCTTCTGGAAAGCGTTGTGTCGGAAGGTTCGGGGAAAAATGCTTATATTGAAGGATATACAATAGGCGGAAAAACCGCAACATCACAGACACTGCCCAGAAGTGCTAATAAATACATTTCATCATTTCTGGGATTTGCACCGGCAGAAAATCCGCAGGTGCTTTGTATGGTACTGATCAACAATCCACAGGGTGTGTACTATGGGGGGACAATTGCCGCACCGGTAGTGCGCAGCATATATGACAATGTTCTTCCTTACCTGGGAATAGATAAAATGGAGACCCCACAGGATGAAACGAAAGAGGAAAGTTCAGGGGAAGAAGACATGGCAGATTAAACTTAAGCTGCGGGCCTGATATCCGGACAGAGGAGAGAGTTGTGGTTGAAAAACAGCAGTTAATGAGGTATACTGAATGAGGTGTTCTGCTATTGGACGGGAGAGCATGAAATGGCAAGATATGGAGCAGATTTCCGCTAACAAAAGAGATGAAGAGGTGTGTGTATGAGTTATCATTTAGTGATTCCGGTATTGATTTCATTTGTATTGAGTTTACTGATGGGACCAGTGGTAATACCGTTTCTTAGAAAACTGAAGATGGGACAGACCGAGAGAACGGACGGCGTACAGTCCCATTTGAAAAAATCAGGGACCCCGACGATGGGCGGCGTCATTATTCTTGGCAGTGTGATCATCACTTCCCTGTTTTATGTAAAGGATTATCCGAATATTATTCCGATCCTGTTTTTAACGATAGGATTTGGGCTGATCGGATTTTTAGATGACTATCTGAAGGTAGTGATGAAACGGTCTGACGGGCTGTATCCAAAACAGAAGATGGCGCTCCAGATCGTAGTCACTGCAATCTTTGCCTACTATATTATAAAGGTCGCAAAGATACCGCTGACTCTGCTGCTTCCGTTTTCAGGCGGTAAGTACTGGGATCTGGGCTGGTTGGCAATTCCGCTTATGTTTATCGCTGTGATCGGAACCGTGAACGGCACCAATTTTACAGACGGTCTGGACGGTCTGGCGTCCAGTGTGACGGTATTGGTTGCAACATTTTTCACCGTAGTGGCAATCGGAACGAAGAGCGGAGTTGAGCCGATTACCTGTGCAGTAGTCGGAGCGCTGCTTGGATTCCTTCTATTTAATGTGTATCCGGCCAGTGTGTTTATGGGAGACACAGGATCCTTGGCATTGGGAGGCTTTGTCATTGGAACGGCTTATATGATGCAGATGCCACTGTTTGTAATCATTGTAGGTCTGGTCTATCTTGTGGAAGTGGCTTCTGTCATGATCCAGGTCACTTATTTTAAGAAAACAGGTGGAAAAAGATTCTTTAAAATGGCGCCTATCCATCATCACTTTGAACTGTGTGGATGGTCTGAGACGAGGGTGGTTGCCGTATTCTCCATAGTGACGGCGATTCTCTGTCTGATAGCGCTAATGGGGGTATAAGTAATGGATTTGAAAGATAAAAATGTACTGGTATTCGGCTCTGGAATCAGCGGGGTGGCTGCAAGCCGTCTTTTGCTGGAAAAGGGAGCCGGTGTTATACTTTATGATGGCAATACGTCTCTGGACGCTGAGCGGATAGAGGAAGAGATTCTGGATGGAATCAAAGGCAGCTTTAACATTATACTCGGCGAACTTCCTGACCAGGTTTTGGATACTCTGGATCTCACCGTGATGAGCCCGGGCGTGCCCACGGACCTGCCCATTGTGAATCGGATGCGGGAAAAGAATATTCCGGTATGGGGTGAGATAGAGCTGGCCTATGTAACTGGAAAAGGCGATGTGCTTGCGATTACGGGGACCAATGGAAAGACAACGACTACAGCCCTCCTTGGAGAGATTATGAAAAATTACCGGGAGAGCACTTTTGTGGTGGGGAACATAGGAAACCCCTATACAAGTATTGCCCTGGCCACCAGGGACGATTCCGTGATTGTGGCAGAGATGAGCAGCTTTCAGCTGGAGAGTATACATACGTTCCGCCCGAAAGTAAGCGCGATTCTTAATGTTTCACCGGATCATCTCAACCGGCATCATACGATGGAGGCTTACATCGATGCAAAGTTAAATATCGCTGAGAATCAGACAGAAGAGGATACCTGTGTCCTGAATTACGAAGATGAGATGACAAGAGGATTTGCTGAAAAAGTAAACGCAAAGGTTCTATATTTCAGCAGCCAGCGTAAACTAGAGAAAGGCATATATATGGAAGACGGCAATATCATCTGCAGGATGGATGAGACACCGGTTAAGGTCTGCCATATAGATGAACTGAAGCTTTTGGGTACGCACAATCATGAAAATGTGATGGCGGCGGCAGGTATGGCTGCTGCATACGGAGTGCCGATGGAGATCATACAAAGGACTGTGAAAGAATTTCAGGGTGTAGAACACCGGATCGAGTTCGTGGCGGAGAAAGACGGAGTAGCATACTACAATGACTCCAAGGGAACCAATCCGGATGCGGCAATCAAAGGAATTCAGGCAATGAAGCGTCCTACTTTACTGATCGGGGGCGGCTACGACAAAGAATCTTCCTACGACGAGTGGATTCAGGCATTTGACGGCAAAGTAAAAAAACTGGTGCTGCTGGGTGCAACGAAAGAAAAGATAAAAGAGACAGCAGAACGTCTGGGATTCCGGGACATTATCCTCACAGATACATTTGAGGAGGCCGTGGATACCTGCGTAAAATATGCCCGGCCCGGTGATGCCGTACTCTTGTCACCGGCATGTGCCAGCTGGGGAATGTTTAAAAATTATGAAGAACGTGGAGATAAATTCAAAGAACTTGTAAATCAGTTATAAGGAGTGAATTTATATTGGAGCGTCCGGCTAAAAAGAGGCAGTATGATTACACGCTGCTGATTGTCGTATTACTTCTGGTGGTAATAGGGCTGGTTCTTCTATACAGTACCAGTGCCTATAATGGGCGGGTAAAATTCCACGATTCTTTTTATTATCTGAAGAAACAGGGATTTGCAACTGCACTGGGGCTGGCAGGAATGTTGATCGTGTCCAGGATTGACTATCATAAATGGGTACCTCTGGCAGGATTGGGCTACCTGACAGCGATTCTGTTATCGGTTGCAGTTATGTTTATAGGAGACGAGTACAATGGGTCCAAAAGATGGCTGTCTTTGGGGCCTATTTCATTTCAGCCGTCGGAATTTGCAAAGGTGGCTGTCATTCTGTTTCTGGCCTGCCTGGTTACAAAGAATGTGAAAAAGATGGGAAAGCTGACAACCCTCATAAAGGTAATGATTCCGGTTCTTCCTATTGTGGGGCTGGTCGGTGCCAGCAACCTGAGCACTGCGATCATTATTATGGGAATCGCGGCAGTCCTGATATTTGTGGCAAGCCCCAAATATGCACAGTTTGTATGGATGATCGTGGCTGGGGGCGGCTTTATGGGAATCTTTCTGGCATTGGAAAGCTATCGCCTCGAACGTCTGGCCATCTGGAGGAATCCGGAACTATACGAAAAAGGCTATCAGACGCTGCAGGGACTGTATGCCATCGGATCCGGCGGCCTCTTCGGCAGAGGACTGGGAGAAAGCGTACAGAAACTGGGTTTTCTGCCCGAGGCACAGAATGATATGATATTCTCTATTATATGTGAAGAATTGGGTCTGGTGGGTGCCAGCCTGATTATTCTGCTTTTCCTGATTCTGATCTGGCGTTTTTTCGTCATAGCGACTCATGCCAAAGACCTGATGGGAGCACTGATTGCTGCAGGGGCAATGGCACATATGATGATTCAGGTGATCCTGAATATAGCAGTTGTAACCAATTCAATACCAAATACCGGAATTACACTTCCCTTTATCAGTTATGGGGGTACATCCGTTATGTTCCTTCTTTTGGAAATGGGGCTTGTGCTAAGTGTTTCCAATCTGATAGAATAGGACAGTGGATATAAAGCGTCCAGAGGGACATTATGTAATACATGTCCTGCGGACGGTGCTGCAGTATAGCTGCAGAACAAGGTAAGGAGGACGACAGATGAAACGCAAAAGGCAGAGCAGGCGTGAGCAATATGAAGAATACGATGATGAGGCCTATATAAACGAAGTATTATATAAGGAAGGATACCGCCCGCCGGAGCGTAAAAAGAAAAAACGGCGGGGAGTATTTCTTGGCCTGCTGACATTTATTCTTGGAATCGTGATTATTGTATTTGCTTTTATGCTTCTTTTTCATATACAAAAGATAGAGGTCAAAGGCAACAAATACTGTACTGAAAATGACGTCATTGGCTGGCTGAGAGAAGACAAGTATGCCGTAAATTCGGTCTATGTCTGGTGGAAGTACAATAAAGGCGGTGTAGAACAGCTTCCGGTAGTGGAATCTTCTAAAATTTCATTCAGGAGCCCCTGGACTATACGGGTTACTGTAAAAGAAAAGGAGATAAGCGGATATATCGATTATAACAATCAGTACCTGTATTTTGATAAAGACGGTACGGCCGTGCTGGCAACCACAGATAAGATAGAGCAGGCTGCATATATTGAAGGCATGGATATAGATGCTTCTAAGGTGAAGCTGGGTGAGGTTCTGCCGGTTTCAGATAAAAATGTATTCAAACGCATTGTGGAGATTTCACAGCTTCTGGTAAAATATGAACTTTCCCCGGACCGAATCACCTGTTCGGGCAGTGAACTGAACCTGTACTTCGGTAATGTAGAAGTACTGCTGGGAAAGACGAATTATGAAGTGCGTCTCGCGCAGGTGCCTCCGATTCTGCAGAAACTGACAGAGCAGTATCCGGACAAGCAGGGGACCCTGCATCTGGAGAATTATGACACCTCTGGACAGTCAGTGCGGTTTGTGCCGAAGGAGGCGCAGGAAGGGGCGGATACAGCCGGGCAGGAAGACGGGCAGGACGCAGGTGAGCCGCAGGATACAACTGGACAGGAAGACGGACAGGATACAGGTGAAGCACAGGATTCCACAGGCCAGGCGGATGGACAGGATACAGGTGAACCGTAGGATGCAGGACTACAGATATTTGCAGAACCGCGTAAAAAAAGCCTTCCCGGGGTCTGACACAAGAAAATAAAGGCCCAGTGAATTGAATAAAAAAATCAGAAAATACACAAATATCTATTGATTATTTATCGAAAAGACTATATTATATACTTATTGAATTATATCGTTCAAGCATACAGGGATGTATAAAATAATATTAATAGGACGACAAAGGAGGAAATACTCTTGTTAGAAATTAAAACCAACGAATCAGAAGCAGCTGCAAGAATAATTGTTATCGGAGTCGGCGGCGGCGGTAATAACGCAGTAAACCGCATGATTGATGAGCAGATTGCAGGTGTCGAATTTATAGCAATCAATACAGATAAACAGGCACTCCAGTTATGTAAAGCACCAACTTTAATGCAGATAGGCGAGAAGCTTACAAAGGGCCTTGGCGCAGGTGCACAGCCGGAAGTAGGGGAGAAGGCTGCAGAGGAGAGTTCTGAAGAGATATCTGCCGCACTCAAAGGTGCCGACATGGTATTCGTAACATGTGGTATGGGAGGCGGAACTGGAACAGGAGCTACTCCGGTCGTTGCACGTATTGCAAAAGAACAGGGCGCACTGACAGTAGGTGTCGTTACAAAGCCTTTCCGTTTTGAATCTAAAACACGTATGGCCAATGCCCTTTCAGGCATTGACAAGTTAAAAGAGAATGTAGATACGCTGATTGTCATCCCGAATGACAAGCTGCTTGAAGTAGTAGACAGAAGGACCACAATGCCGGAAGCACTTAAGAAAGCTGACGAAGTGCTGCAACAGGGTATTCAGGGTATTACCGACCTGATCAATGTACCTTCACTGATCAACCTCGACTTCGCAGATATCCAGACCGTTATGAAGGACAAGGGTATCGCACACATCGGTATCGGTGCAGGCCGCGGAGACGACAAGGCACTGGAAGCTGTAAAGCAGGCTGTTGCCAGTCCATTGCTCGAGACCACTATTCAGGGAGCATCCCATGTTATCATCAATATTTCCGGGGATATTACTCTTATGGATGCATCCGATGCGGCTGAATATGTACAGGAGCTTGCAGGAGAGAATGCGAATATCATCTTCGGTGCTATGTATGATGATTCCAGATCTGATGAGGCAACAATTACTGTTATCGCTACCGGCTTACATAACGTAGGCGGCAGCTCTTCCAAGTTAAAAGCAAGACTGGAAGGACAGCAGAAGGTTGGATCTATCCTTCCGTCAGGCGATGTGGTAAGCAGAAGTTCCATTGATCCGGAGCGCAGAACAGCATCTCCAAGACCGGCAGGATCATCAGCAGGCAGAACAGCAGGAGGCACAATGCCTACCCTGGATCAGCCGAGAACACCGTCAAGCAAGGTAAAGGAACAGTCCATCAAGATCCCGGATTTCTTTAAGAAATAAGAGACTGGACAAGTACAATAAAAGAGACAGGCAGGGGAACCGCGTACAGCGGAGCTCCTGCTTTTTATGTGCCAAATTGGTTTATCTGCAGTATGTATATTCTTTTGTGAATGTCGAAACAATTTCTGTTTTTCCCGTCAGTATCTGACAAAATTTCAGTAACATGCAATATATAATAAGTCTTGCTTGAGTGCCAAATCGATTTAGTACCAACGAGAAAGAGGGTGGAACATGTACTATGAATTATACATAGACGTGTTGTTTCTTGTAAATTTTATGATGGATTCCCTTTTGCTTTTGTCTGTGAACCAGGTGCTGAAATGTCCTACCACACATGGATGCATCTTTCTGGGCGGAGCGCTGGGGGCAGGACTGACATGTGCTGTGACAGCGGTGCCGATGCCGGGTGTCATAAAATTAATTATATTCCACGCGGTTATCAATACATTCATGATTAAAACAGGATTAAGAGTCAAAGGAAAAAAGCAGTTTTGGAAAGCATTTGGTCTGTTGTATATCGCAGCATTTCTGTATGGGGGGATCCTCCAGGCACTGCGTCCATATGCGCGCACAGGAAGTCTTTTCTTTGCGGCGGCTGTGGGCAGTTATTATCTGATACGGGGAATCTGGAAATTTCTTACCAGGCTCAGGACCCTGCAGAAAAAAATATGTGAGATTACACTGTATACCAGTGCAGGAGAACAAAAAGTAAAGGCGTTAATTGACACGGGAAACGGTTTGGAAGACAACGTGTCGAAAGAACCGGTAAGTGTAGTAGATAAAGCTCTTGCAAAATCCATTCTGACAGATGCTGACATGAAAAACGGTTTCCATTACATACCATACCGTACTGTCGGAAAGGAAAGCATTATGCCGGTTTTCAGAATTCGGAAAATGTGCATCCATCTGGAAGAAGAGCAGTGGATAGAAAGACCGGTCATCGGCGTTTGCGAGGAGCATGTTTCAGAACAAGAAGAATATCAGATGATTTTAAATCCTGACTTATTAGGAGGCATATAAAATGGTTGTAAAAGTAGCAGTACCCCAGCAGTTTAAACTGAAAGTAATACCAGACATCAGAAGTATTTTCTTCCCTAACCACAAAGAGATACATTATATTGGAGGATCCGAGGTGCTGCCAGCCCCGCTGGAGACAGAAAGGGAAACAGAAGTGATAGAACATCTTGGTTCCGAGTACGATCAGGAAGCAAAGAAGCTTCTGATCGAGCACAATCTTCGTCTGGTCGTTTACATAGCCAAAAAATTCGACAACACAGGAGTCGGAGTGGAAGATTTAATTTCCATAGGCACGATTGGTCTGATTAAGGCCATCAATACATTTAATCCGACAAAGAAAATCAAGCTGGCCACCTATGCATCCAGGTGTATTGAAAATGAGATCCTCATGTACCTGCGCAGAAACAGCAAAACCAAAATGGAAGTATCGATCGATGAACCCCTTAACGTAGACTGGGACGGCAATGAACTCCTTCTGTCGGACATTCTGGGAACAGACGAGGACACCATATATAAGGATCTGGAAAATGAGGCGGAGAGAAAGCTTCTGGTAAAAGCAATCAACAAACTGTCCAGCAGGGAGAAAATGATTGTAAAAATGAGGTTTGGCCTTGATAATCCCGAAGGGGAGGAAAAGACTCAGAAGGAGGTGGCGGATCTGCTGGGGATATCACAATCTTATATCTCCAGGCTGGAGAAAAAAATCATGCAGCGATTGAAACGCGAGATGGTGCGGTATGAATAAAAGTCGGGAGTTTGGAGCAGGTTCGCCGCAGGGGATTCGAATGTGGTCTGCTGCGGGGCTTCAGGGAAATGGGTAAGCGGCTAAATAAAATTTCAGGTGAAATAGCGGACATCGCGGACACTTGTCAAAAAGTCTGAAAGACTTTTTGCCTGCGGGTCTGCTCATTTTCCGAACTTGTGGTTCGGAAAATGGTCCGTATTTCACCTGAAATTTTATTGAAGCCGCTTATCCCATTTCCCTGAACGCTCCGCAGCAGACCACATTCGAATCCCCTGCGGCTGCGTGCATCCGGACGGGAGGAATGGATTTATTTGTGTAAAATAAACAAAATATTTTTGAAACCACTTCGAACTGAGGCGATATATACAAAAAAGTAGCCGAAAGTAGTATGGTGGTTTTTTTTATATTCATTTATTATTAAGTCAGTTAGAAACGAAGAAAACAGTTTCAGAAGGAGGTAGACGAATGTCTAAAAAGGTTACACTTAATTACACAAAGAGAGACGATTTAACACCGAGATTGAAAGCAGCAAAGGAAAAATTATTTGCTACAGAGCCACACATTGATACGCGTAAGCTTATCATCGAAACTGAGATCTATCAGAGATATGGCTTTACAAAGAGCCCTAACATGCTGAAAGCTATGGTCTTTGATCGTCTGAGCCGTGAGAAGAAGGTATGGATCGATGACAACCCGATTTGTGGACATTTAACTGATTTTACATACGGAAGTTATTTCCAGCCGTTCAGAGAATTTGAGTGGGCAATCGACCGTGACGAATTTGCTTTCCAGAGAGGATCAGCAATCGCTACAGAAGAAGAAAAAGAGATCATCAGCAAATGTGGAGAATTCTGGGTAGGCAATGCAGTTAAAGACCGTGTTCGTCCGATCATTAAGGCTCGTTATGGACTTGATGTTCAGGAATTGATTGATGTTGGTGTAGGCCTTAACTTTGACGATGATATGGGAACAACAACATTCCCGGATCACGATACAGTCATTAATGAAGGATTAAATTCTATTATTGCAAAGTGTAAAGACTACCAGTCAAGACTGAAAGTTTGGAATGTTGACCGTCCGGACCCATTAGCTGGTGAAGTTCCTGAAGAAAATACATTCAATGAGTCTGCTATCCCGATGCCGGATTACAAGAAATGGGAATTCTACGAGGCTTGTATCATTTCCTGTGAAGCCCTGATCCTTCAGGCACACCGTTATGCAGATGCAGCAAGAGAAGCTGCGGCAGTTGAGAAAGATCCAGCACGTAAGGCTGAACTGGAAGAAATGGCTGAGACATGTGATTGGGTACCAGGAAATCCAGCACGTACTTTTAAGGAAGCAATCCAGGCTCTGTGGTTCATCACCATGGGCGGATGGCAGAACCTGTGTATGACAGTTGACCATGCACCGCTTCGTTTCCCACAGTATATGTATCGCTGCTACAAAGCTGATATCGACGCAGGCCGCATCACAGATGACGAAGCTATCGATATGATCCAGTTCTGGTTCCTGAAAGTTAACACACAGAACTTCGTTATGTCTCCTGAGCTGGCTCTGTGGAATTCAAGCCGTATTGCTCAGCAGCTGACCATCGGTGGACTTGATCCTAAGACCGGCGAAGATGCTACAAATGAACTTGATTATCTGGTAGTAGAAGCACAGCGCCGTGCACAGTGCCCGGAACCGCTTCTGGCTTGTATGTATCATAATAAACTGTCACATAGATTCCTTGTTAAGTGTGCAGAACTCGTTGCTACAGGTATTGGACAGCCATCATTCCATGGCCAGGAAGTTGCTATGAAACGTCGTCTGCTTCATGAGCATGGCCCAATCGAAGATATCCGTAACCAGGCTGTTTCAGGTTGTGTACAGTCAGTTATCCCAGGATACACAGATGGTGCATGGGAAGCTCGATTCAATATGTTTAAGCCTCTTGAATTCATGCTTTCAAATGGTATTGATTTCAAGAGCGGCAAACATATCGGACCAGCTTACGGCGATCCTTGTGAGTGCGAGACATGGGAAGACTTCTATGCTCAGCTGCTTAAATACTATGAGTATTGGGAACTGATCTGCCGTGATATCTCCACATTAGAGTGGAACGTTATGAGAGACTTCCCGTGTCCGCTGCTTTCCGCAGTTACATATGACTGCCTTGCAAGAGGTATGGACGTTGTAGACGGTGGCGCAAGATACAACTGGGGTGATGGAATCTGTATCTCCGGTAATGTTGACACAACAAACTGTCTGGCAGCAATTAAGAAACTTGTTTATGATGACAAAGCAATTACTATGAAACAGCTTATTGAAGCAGTTGCAGCTAACTGGGAAGGTCATGAAGATATTCAGAATATGTGTAAGAAAGCACCGAAGTACGGCAACGATATTGATTATGTAGATGATATCGGACGTCAGTTACATGTTGACTTTGCTGAGATTCATAACCGCAGACCTGACTACATGGGCCGTCCGACTATTACACCTTCAGCTTACTCAGTAACAGGACATTATCCGTTTGGTATGAGAAGCTGGGCTTCACCGGATGGAAGAAAAGCAGGCGAGACATTTACAGATGCTACACTTTCTGCAACACCTGGAACAGATACAAGCGGACCGACTGCAGTTATCCACTCCGCAGTTAAGCTGATTGACCCTGTAGTATATGGTTCTACTCACTTTAACATGAAGTTCCATCCGACTGCTCTGACCGGAAAAGAGAATATTGATAAATTCCTGACTCTTCTTAAGACATACTTTGATGAGGGTGGTTACCAGTGTCAGTTCAACTGTGTAACTCAGGAAAAACTGCTGGCAGCTAAAGCAGCTCCGGAAGAGAACAAAGACCTGATCGTACGTGTTGCAGGCTTCAGTGCTTACTTTGTAACATTGGCAGACGCTGTACAGGATGAGATTATTGCACGTACCAGCCAGACATGGTAAAATTTGATTACAATGTTTGAGTAAAACAATAGGGAGAGAGATTATGAGTGATTTAACAGCCCTTGTATTTAATATCCAGGGATTTTCTATCCAGGACGGTCCTGGTGTAAGGACAACCGTATTTTTAAAGGGATGCCCGCTGAGCTGTCAATGGTGTGCGAATCCGGAATCACAGGTTTTTAGATCCGATATCATCCACGTCCCTAGCACTTGTGTACATTGTTATCGTTGTGTAAGCTTTTGCACCAAAGGAGCGGTTAAGCTGCCGGATAAGATCGGTGATAATCCGGTATTCGATCACGATACTTGCGTTACTTGTGAAAATCAGGACGTATGTGAGCACGCCTGCTATGAAGGCGCAATCGAGAAAGTCGGTAAACCTATGACAGTCGATGAGGTAATGGATGTAATCTTACACGATGAGCCATTCTTCAGTAACGGCGGAGGTATTACCGTATCCGGTGGCGAACCTTTGATGCATCCAGAATTTCTAGAAGAACTTTTTAGTGAATGTCAGGAGAATTATATCCATACAGCTATAGAGACATGTGGATATGTGGCATGGGATAAATTTGAACCTGTATTAAGATATACGGATCTGGCGCTTTACGATGTGAAGCATATGGATCCGGCAGCCCACAAAGAACTGACAGGTGTATCCAATGAATTGATTCTGGATAATCTTCGTAGAATTATGGATGAGACGAATACAGAAGTAATCATTCGCATCCCGGTTATTCCGGGTGCGAATGATACAAATGAAAACATGGACGCGACTGCTAGGTTTGCGAAAGAAATAGGTGCAAGAGAGATTCATATTCTGCCCTATCATCGTATGGGAATGGGCAAATACACAGGTCTTGGACGGGAATATCCATTAGGAGAAGACGTGGAATCCCCTTCAGATGAGCGTATGGAGGTTATCCGTGACATTTTTAGGTCTTATGGCCTGATTTGTAAGATAGGCGGAACTGAAAAGGGGGACTCCTAATAATGAGTAAAGTCAAGTTTTTGGGCAAGCCAATGAGTATTAAGCGCTTGCTGATCTATGTGATTGGCCTGTGGATTATGAGCCTCGGCATTGCATTTGCCGTAAATTCAAATTTTGGTGTTTCACCAGTCACAACGTTGCCTTATGTAGTCGGCAGAATTCTGAATATCAGTGTTGGTACCGGAACCTGGATTGCATACGGATGTTATATTATAATTGAAGCAATCGTTTATCGTAAGGAATTTAAAGCTGTTTATATTTTGCAGTTTCCGGCGGCTATTATGTTCGGATATTTTACAGATTTCAGTAAATGGCTGATTTCTCCGCTTGGGACACCGGATAAATGGTATATCCAGTTGGTATTCATACTTATCGGTGTTGTTATCCTGGGATTGGGACTGATGGCATATCTGGAAGCAGATATTATGGCGATTCCGCCGGATGCACTGGCAGTTGCCTTTGCCTGGCTGGTTAAGAAACCGCTGGGAAATGTGAAGAGAATATTTGATTTGTGTATCGTTGCAACATCATTAATCCTTTCATTGGTATTTTTACATAGCTATCAGGGGATCTGGATTGGAACCATCATTGCAGCTCTTGGTGTAGGAACGATGCTTAATTTCTGGAGAAAACTGTTCCTTAGTAAGATAAAGACATTCTTATGGGGAAAACAGCCGAAAGCTGAACCAGAATTAGGCGAAATACCAGCAGCCGCAAAGTAATTTAATAAAAATAGTGAAGGGTTATCACCTGGGGGAGGAAATTCTCAGCCTGTGCGGTAGCCCTCCACGTGTTAAACGAGATGTGACTTCTATTTAATTTGGATTTTATGGGAGAGAGGAACGTGTATGTTTTTAATAGCACATAATCAGATAATGTTACCAAAGCGTTATTTTAGCGATATTGTGCCGGCAGTCGAAGAATTGTCAAACACGGTGGGGGCCGTATTTCTCAATAAGCTGATTCTGGATGAGAACAACAGACCGGTTGAATTTAATCAGGCAGTTTTTTCCGAGAAACCATTAACCCGTATCGTAACTATGCATTTTCAGGACAATGACATGTTTGATCAATTCTGGGAGGCGGAAAAACGACATGATTTATGGCTGATTGGGAAAAACTATGCCTATTTTTGCGATACCCTCATGGAGGCTGGTAACGCAGAAATAGCGGGCGTGATTAAGCCGATACCAGAGAAAGAGTCGGACATGAAAATACTGAAAGGACATGGCTTTACGGAACGTGAAGCGGAAGTTACATATTGGCTGTGTCAGGGGAAAAGCAATGGAGACATTGCTTATATTTTGAATCTGAGTGTAAGTACGGTAAAAAAACATCTTTCAAATATTTTTGATAATATGGGAGTCCGGAGCCGGTCGGCGGCAGTGGCACTGGCACTGGAAATGGTTGGCGCTCAAAAATCCAAAATTCATCTTGTGTTTTAAAAGATCTCTATAAGGAGGACAGGGTATGATTAAGATAACCAAAGAAGGTAAGAAGATGTTGGAGACAACATTTGCATCCAAGGGTGAAAAGAAATTTAAGATCCAGCATATCAAACCTACTTGTAACGCATGCAGGGATGAACTCCGGCTTGTTCCAGGTTCATCGGAACCGGATGATATCATTGCGATGGAATCAGGATATGTTTTTTTTGTAGATAAAGATCTTATACAGCTTGCGGAGACTATTACAATAGATGCAGCTGGGGATATACCAATCCTGACAACGCGCAAATCTATTGATCCCCGTGAAAGAAATTTCTAATTATGGAGGATATGTTATGGAAAACAAAGAGTTAAATAAAAAGATACTGGATTTTTTAAGTGAGGCTGGTTTTTTCTTTTTTGCTACAACTGAAGATGGAATGCCAAGAGTTCGGCCTCTTTTATATATTGAAGAAATAAAAGATGAGCTGATCATTGCGATTAGTACAACGAAGGCGATGGCTAAGCAGATAGAAGCAAAACCAGATTTTGAAATCTGTGCCAGTACACAGGAGAGATGGCTGCGCATCAAAGGCAAAGCACAGCTGGTAACGGATAAAGAGATTATTGCGAAAGCTATGGAACATCCAATAGTAAAAGCAACCTATACAGAAGAGACTATTGGAGCGCACTATCTTGTTCTTGACAGTGTAGAATATTTTACTCTTACTGGTGAATATAGCTGCTGGAAATAATTTCAGAAAGGAAGTCTTTTAAATGGCAAAAGAAGTGAACAAGGAAGTATTTGAGGTACTTCCGGTACCCCAGGCGGTAAGCAAATTTGTTCTTCCTTCGCTTGCCAGTACTCTTATTACAATTATCTACAGCCTGGCGGACACACTTTTTGTCGGTATGTTAAATAATCCCTCCCAGCTTGCAGGACTTACGGTGGCTTTTCCGTACTTTCAGTTTCTGAACGCATTTTCAAGCCTGTGGGGCGTCGGTACGAACAGTGTAATGTCACGGGCACTTGGCGAAAAGGATTATGACCGGGTATCAAAAGCCTCTTCTCATGGCTTCTGGGGCAGCCTTATATTCATGGCCGTTATATGCGTCTTATTCCAAATACTGGAGAGACCGCTTCTTTATGCGGCCGGAGCCAGTGAACAATCTTATGAGTCGGCATCTGTATACATGTTGATTGTGTTCGTTATTGGAGGAATCCCTACAGTTTTATCTATAGTTATGAGTAATCTGCTGCGCGCTGAAGGACATGCAAAGATAGCAAGCAGCGGGCTTATGCTGGGAGGTCTGTTAAACTGCATCCTTGATCCTATCTTTATCTTCGGAGCAAATATGGGCGTAGCGGGTGCGGCCATAGCAACATTGATTTCTAACTGTGTATCGTTGATTTTCTTAATTGTTGTCTATATGCGGATACGTGAGACGTCTTATATAACACTGAAACCGTTCCAGGGAGGTGTATCCTGGAAGCTGATAAAAGATATTATACTGGTTGGACTGCCATCCGGCTGTTTGACAGTGCTTGGTGCCACAGGTTGTATCATACAAACTTCACTTTATTCTCTGTACGGCGATGCTGCAGTAGCGGGCTGGGGCGTTGTTAACCGCATCAGCTTTATTTCTATATATACGGTTCACGGCGTGGCGCAGGGGGTTCTGCCTCTCATCGGATACAATTATGGAGCTAAGAATTTTAAGCGTGTGCGGGATGTTAACAAATGCGCATTCCTCATTACGGAGGCGCTCGCCTGGGCGATAATGATACTTTCTCTGATTTTCAGTGCAGGTATTATTAAAATCTTTATTAATGATGCGGCCACGATAGATGCGGGAGTTCAGATCATGCATAAATATATGCTCTGTACACCGTTCATGGCGATTGTGCTTCTGGTGAGTACGCTCTGCCAGGCCGTTGGAAAGTGGCATTACTCACTGATAATGCTTGCGATTCGTCAGCTTGTATTCAATATCCCGATCACATTCCTTTTGAATTATATTTTTGGCATGAAGGGTGTGGCAAGTGGTCAGCCGACTACAGATGTAATATGCTTTATTGGAGCATTAGTGGTATATCACAGATGTTTTTATCGTGTTCTGAATAAGGAATTGAATGGTAAAAAATAAGCGAAGGAGTATCGCTTTATAAGAAGGGAGGAAGAAGGATGGTAATCAAGGACATACTTGAAAAATCTGATGCACTGTTTGCGGCGGGAAAGCAGAGAGAGGCGGCAGCCTATCTTGAGGAGCAGGCTTCTCTTGCACAGTCAGAGGAAGAATGGAAGACAGAGCTTTCTATAATTAATGAATTGATGGGATACTACCGCAGCATCAGTCAGCTTAGTAAAGCATGGGATTATGCATTCAGGGCAATGCAGATTACGGAAGAGAACGCGATAGGAGATTCGGCAGAAGGAATTACTACATATCTGAATGTAGCGAATGTATATCGGGCTGCCGGTCAGGCAAAAGAAGCATTATCCCACTACCAGAAGGTGGAAGAGATTTACTGCAAACAGGGAGTTGAGAAAGAATACCGTGGAGGCGCCTTATACAATAATATGTCAGTGGCATATCTGGAGCTTGGAAAAAGTGAGGATGCCATGCGGTATTGTGAGAAAGCGATTGATGTGTTGAAGGCAATTCCGGAAGTCTGGGATGAATGTGCTGCTGCTTACAGCAATCTGGCAGGTGTGTTATTAGGAAGTGCAGAGCCTGATATTGTCAAAGCGGATGCATGTATGGATGAAGCGTTGAAACTTTTTGAGGGAAAGGGAGATAGTACTCATTTTTGCAGCGTGTTGGCTATGAAGGCGTATATTGCTTATTTGAAAAAGGACCTGCAGGGATCGCTGGAATTGTATGAAAAAGCAATGAATGAGACAATGAAGTATTTTGGCAGGAATGCAGATTATGAACGTCTGGAGCGGAATTACAAGGGCGTTCAGGCTTTGCTGAACGGAGAGAATAGGTGATGAGCCAGTTGAGCGGATTAGAAGTTAAGATAAAGGGTCTTGATTTGTCGCGGGAATATTATGAGAATATTGGTAAACCGATACTGATGGAGTTGTTTCCTGAGTATATGAAGAAAGCCGCGGTCGGTCTTGTGGGAGAAGGATCAGAGTGCTTTGGTTTTGATGACCAGATTTCCATGGACCATGATTACGGGCCGTCCTTTTGTGTATGGTTACCGAGGAATATATATACCCAGGCAGGGGAGAGTATGACCGAGATCTATGAGTCACTTCCGAAAGAATACAAAGGCATCAGCGCAAATATTATCAGAGAGCAGTCTGCGGGGCGCCGGGGGATTCTGGAGATTGAGGGCTTTTATCAAAAATTTCTTACCAGGGATACGATACCGGAGAGTTTGATAGACTGGCTGAGGATACCGGAACATTTTTATGCGGTTGCTACAAACGGAGAGGTGTTCGAGGATAATCTGGGCATGTTTACTGATGTGCGCAGGAAGCTTCTTAATTATTATCCTGAAGATGTACGGCTGAAAAAGATTGCAGCCTGTGCAGTCAGGATGGCACATTCCGGGCAGTGCAATTATGCACGCATGATGTGGCGGCATGATGTTGTAGCAGCAAAATTTGCTCTTGATGAATTCATGAGAAATGCCATTGCTATAGTATTTCTTCTGAATCGTGTTTACTGTCCATATTATAAATGGATGTGGAGAGGCATGGAACAGCTGCCAAAGCTTGGCAGGGTCAGAGAGCTTTTGAAGAATATGGCAGCCGGAGTTTTGGACGATAGTCACTGGGATTCGAGTAAATGGAAGGCTTGCCGGTATAAACTGAACCGGGCTGATCAGATGGTTGATATGGTGGAGCAGATAGCGGATTTGATAAGAGAAGAACTGTTGAACCAGGGTATAAGCAGCAGCACATCGGATTATCTCGAAGAACATGGTTATGCAGTGATGTCCTGCATACAGGATCAGCGGATTCGGTCATTGCCGGTACTTGTAGGGTAAAAAATATGAGTAATATAAGAAAGATAGTCGAAGAGGAATGGAGTCAGTTTCAAAAGGTAAACAATGAGGGCGGAAGGGCGTCATGCCAGGATGACTGGAAGACGTTCTATATCATGAGAAAAAGCCAGTTCCTTGTCTGGCCGGAAGAGGTATTGGACAGCTATTACGGGGATCTGTGCAAGGCCCGTGAAGAGGGAAAGAATCTGTTGTTTTATAAGTATGCGTTTATGATGGAAAGGACGGCGCCCGAACAGTACAAACAACTGGAATGGGCACTCCCCGTAATTTCAGAGGAGCGGAAACAGCGCATTGAAGCAACGGTAGCCGTCCATGTAAAATGGGCGGAAGAATTTGAGCAGGAGTATCCGGCTTATGCAATGCGTGGGCGCCCGATCCA
>NZ_GL870819.1:0-107872 GCF_000190355.1 Clostridium sp. D5
TGCCAAGAGCATAGCAGAGTAGCCAAGCCGGGAAGGGATAAACGCTGAAGGCATCTAAGCGTGAAGCCCCCCTCAAGATGAGATATCCCATAACGTCAAGTTAGTAAGACCCCTTGAAGACGACGAGGTAGATAGGGCAGAGGTGGAAGTGTGGCAACACATGGAGCTGACTGTTACTAATAGGTCGAGGGCATAACCAAACAAGGTGATAGGATAATGGATGGATTTAATTCTTTGTATGCAGTTTTGAAGGTATATATCTTCATATGGCCCAGTGGCTCAGTTGGTTAGAGCGCCGCCCTGTCACGGCGGAGGTCGAGAGTTCGAGTCTCTTCTGGGTCGTTGCTTTTTTACTCGATTAGTAAAAAGCATTAATTATGTGGGATCTTAGCTCAGCTGGGAGAGCATCTGCCTTACAAGCAGAGGGTCATAGGTTCGAGCCCTATAGGTCCCACTTAACAAAAATGGATGGATTCCCGAGTGGCCAAAGGGGGCAGACTGTAAATCTGTTGGCGACGCCTTCGAAGGTTCGAATCCTTCTCCATCCACTTGAGAAGTAATTCTCATATGCCGTAAGGTTAAGCGCCGATGTGGCTCAATTGGCAGAGCAGCTGATTTGTAATCAGCAGGTTATCGGTTCGAGTCCGATCATCGGCTTTATCTCATTAGAGATAAGAAAAAATTAAATAGCGCGGGGTGGAGCAGTCTGGAAGCTCGTCGGGCTCATAACCCGAAGGTCGTAGGTTCAAATCCTGCCCCCGCAACTCAGACTTTTTAAGTCTAATGCCCAGATAGCTCAGTTGGTAGAGCAGAGGACTGAAAATCCTCGTGTCGCTGGTTCGATTCCGGCTCTGGGCATTTTCTTTGCCAAAAAGAAAGACAAGTTCATACGGGCGTGTAGCTCAGGTGGTAGAGCACTTGACTTTTAATCAAGTTGTCCGGGGTTCGAATCCCCGCACGCTCATTACAGAGAAATGCCGCAAATCCAGTATTTTTAGAGGATTGCGGTATTTTTTGTTTCTTAAAAGGATTGTGATACCTCTGTATTTTATGTTAACATATTAAGAGGGTACTATGGAGAGGGAAACAGGAGTCAGCAATGGATACTTTATATAAAAAACTGCGGGAGTACAACAGTACGGATTATTATGCTTTTCATATGCCGGGACATAAGCGTCGAGGGATTCTGACCGGCTGTGATCTGCCCTATGCAATCGATATTACAGAAATAGAAGGATTTGATGATCTGCACCACGCAAGAGGCATTCTGCAGGAGGCTGAAGAGCGTGCAGCAGCCCTGTATCGTTCTTCAGAGACACATTATTTGATTAATGGCAGTACATCCGGTATATTGAGCGCTGTTATGGGAAGTACCGCAAAGGGGGACAGAATTTTAATGGCCAGAAACTGCCATAAATCGGTCTATCATGCGGTATTAATGAATGAGCTGCGTCCGGTCTATATTTATCCTGAATTTTATGGAGATATAGAATTGAATGGTCCGGTTCAAACATCAGATGTGGAATATGCTCTGGGGAAATATGAGGATATTAGGGCAGTTATTATTACTTCCCCCACTTACGATGGGGTTATTTCTGATATAGGAGCGATTGCGGCTGCCGTTCACAGGAAAGGAATTCCTCTGATTGTAGATGAGGCTCATGGAGCACATTTGGGGTTTCATCCATATTTTCCGGATAACTCGGTGTCGCTGGGGGCGGATGTTGTTATCCACAGCCTTCACAAAACCCTGCCAGCATTAACGCAGACTGCATTAATCCATATCAATGAAAAAAGCGATTTAAAAGAAAACCTGGGTATCAGCGAGGGGATCAGGAAGTATCTGCACATGTTGCAGACGAGTAGTCCTTCTTATGTCCTGATGGCAAGTATAGATGCATGCATAGATATGATGGAGGATATGGGGCATCTGTATTTTGAAAAATATGCGGTGTTGTTACAGCGGTCCCGGGAAATTCTGCAGAAATTAAAATGTTTGAAACTGCTTGAAACAGAAGTTTATGATAAATCCAAGATAGTCATTTCGGTAAAAGGAACCGGTATAACAGGCAGGCAGCTCTATGAGATACTTCTGGAGCGGTATCACCTGCAGATGGAAATGGCAGCCGGATCCTATGTGATTGCCATGACGTCAATGGCGGATACGAAAGAGGGCATGAAGCGTCTCACGGATGCTTTGCTGGAAATTGATTCTGAGCTGACAGTTGAAAAAGAAGGAACGGATGAATTTTCACTGCCTGTGCTAAAACAGGTATATACCAGCGCAGAGACACAGTCAGCGGCCGGAAGAGGAAGTGCCAGGAAGACAGAAAGCCTGGACTGGAAGGAATCCGTGGGGAGAATTTCTTCAGAATATGCTTATGTTTATCCCCCGGGTATTCCGCTGATTGTTCCGGGGGAAGAGATTTCTGAAGAGGTTGCTGCCGCGCTTAGTAGATACCGTGCTCTGGGATTTTCCGTGGAAGGTATTAAAAAGGAAGAAAAAATTGAGGTGTTGATAAATGGGTAAGATATGCTACATTATGGGGAAAAGTTCTTCAGGTAAGGATACAGTTTTTAAAAAACTAAAGGAAATGCTGCCTCAGTTCAGGACCATCACTTTATATACGACAAGACCGATCCGGGAAGGGGAGACGGATGGGGTGGAATATTATTTTACGGATGAGAAAAAGCTGGAAAGGATGGAAAAGCAGGGGACTGTCATTGAGATGAGAGCCTATGATACAAAGTGCGGGGTATGGAAGTATTACACGGCAGATGACGGACAGATAGATCTGGATAAATATCACTATCTTGTGATTGGAACACTACAGTCATATGAGGCTATGCGGCGTTATTTTGGAAAGGACAGGCTGGTCCCTGTTTATATAGAAGTGGAGGATGGTGAGCGGCTTGCACGGGCTCTTATGAGGGAGCGGCAGCAAAATGAACCTAAATACTCTGAAATGTGCAGGCGGTTCCTGGCAGATCAGGAGGATTTTTCGGAAGAGAACCTGAATAATGCGGGGATTATAAAGCGATTTCAAAATGATAACATGGAAGAATGTATTGAGGAAATCCAAACGTATCTGAAGATAGAGATGGATGATTTATAAATAGTTCTTTTGAACAGAGAAGGAGAAGCAGATTACTCTGCTTCTCCTTCTGCTACTATATCCTCAAGTACACGAATAAGATCGTGAATGCTCTTTAACTGAACATTTTTTTCGAGTATACAGTTTTTCAAGTTTATCGGTAATGATTCAAACTTGTCCCGGAGTTCGGGTGCTATATAAGATGCCATAATATCACCTCGGTATAGGATGTCCGGATTGGGGAAAAATTATGAGTGAAAATAAAAAATGATATAACCAGGTATGTCTGCTTTAATAGTTCTGCTTTTATTGGCCCATTCAGGGATAAATTGAGTATTGGTGAATAAATCCCTTCTGAGGCATTTTTAATCGATCTGCGGCCATTTTGCATGCTTAGAACAGGCCTGAACAACGCCGTCACAGGAGGTATTGAGTAATGTAATATCCTACATCCGTATTACCCGATATTTTAAAAGTAATCAGATATATACGGAGTCTGCTGCTCAATGGCATCTTCCAGCATATCAATGATATCCTCACTTGTTTGTAATCGCCCGATTTTAGCGAGATAATCAGGTCTTTTGTATCCCATCAGCATAGTTGTCATGGTCTGAATACTGATTTTATCTGTACATTGATCTGTTATACTAATAACTTCTCCACGTCCATTTTTGGAAATTTTTAATAAAAATGAACCTTGATTACAGTCCAAGATCGGGTCAGTCATGGTAAATCGCCACTCACGCTCGGCAGCATCGGCCTTAAATGGGTAGTCTGCTATAAATGCTGGGAAGTCTACAATCCTGGCCATATAATACGGAGAGATCGTCTCTTTAATACTGGCATCTTCGAGTAAAAAGGCCAGAGGCTCATCCGTATATATATTTCCTTCTACCTGATTGATCATAGAAAAATGGGCTGAAACAAAATTCCATAATCCGGTACGCGCTTCTTCATTGTTAAATATCATATCTTTAATGTAGAATACTTCGTTTGCGATCCAATAAATAAGATATCCATCGGGTTCATTGTGCTCGTTAAAATAAATCGCTGCCATAATATCATCGGGATCCCACAGCCAATATTCATTCCATGCCAGTTCATCACGGATAACGGCCCCATGAGTATGCTCTGCATACCGGGCATATGCCAGTTTCAGCTCTTCGCTTTCTGTCCTGACTCTTTGGACAGAACCTGTAACCTGGCGGTTTTTCGGAAGCTGATAGTCTTTGATTTCATAGGATATTTTGTCGGAAACTAATTCCCATCCTTTCCTGCGGTAATAGGGGATGGAGTAGGGATAAAGATAGCATATATGCTGTCCCTTTTTTCGCATATTCTTCAAGGCCTGTTCCAGCAGCTTGTGCATTAATCCCATATTTGAATACTCCGGATAAGTACCAACACCCGTAAGCCCGCCCATTGCATATTTTTTTCCAAAAATCTGGACTTGCATTGGGTAAACGGCCACTTGCGAAACAAGGTTGTCATTATCAAACCATCCGATTACATCGGCTTTTTCCATGGTGGGAAATTTCGCACGGATGATTTCCTTTTCCTGCCATCCAACTGAGCTGAGTTCCTGGTCTGTTACCTGAAAAACATACCGTAGCAGTGCATTATACTGTTCCATATATTTGCTGCTGACAGGCAGCATTTTTAAATTTTTTTTATTCATCTGATTCATCCTTTCTAAAGTTCGGATATTAATGATATTATTACCTTGCTTTGCGGTCTGATCCATCAATTTTCAATCCGGCTGTGGTGACACTGGCAGCGGTTCGTTTCTGTGTGAACCCAGCGCACACTTTAGTCTATATTGTAACAAAGAGGATAAAATTTTACAAATTGAAAAACAAACTTATTTTTTAGTATATCATCAATCAGAAAATAAGCGGGTGACTTGGAAAATAGCAGAAGTATACGACGTTTCCATAGTTTTTAATCAGTTTTATAACCTTCTTTGTATGATATAATACAGAGACAGGGTGACGATAAAATAACAAAGAAATCCCGTATTTATGGGCTATATCTTCACGAAAAATTATGATATACTTAATGAGTAGTTCACAACTTTGTAAGAATGCTATAGTACAATAAACGTAACTGTTCATGGTTCTGAACAGATATCAATAAACAAAGTATCAGCTTACAAAGGAATACAGAGAGGCAGCAGGTGATGTAATGAGCGGTTTTAAGGATGTAGTTGGACACAAAAATATTATACAATATATAGGCAATGCAGTGAAGACGGACAAGGTTTCACATGCATATATAATGAATGGGGAAAAAGGTTCAGGCAAGAAACTGCTTGCTAATTTATTTGCAATGAGTCTGCAGTGTCAGAACCGGGAGGAAGACGGGGATGCCTGCGGTAAATGCCAGTCCTGTAAACAGGCGATGAATAATAATCAGCCGGATATCATTAAGGTGACTCATGAGAAGCCGAATACGGTCAGTATTGACGATATACGTGAGCAGGTGAATAATGACATTGTCATTAAGCCTTACAGCAGCAGGTATAAGATTTATATTATAGCAGATGCGGATATGATGAGCGTACAGGCACAGAATGCAATTCTCAAGACCATAGAGGAGCCGCCGGAATATGCAATTATAATGCTCCTGACGGAGAATGCGGAGACGCTGCTTCCGACAATACGGTCCAGATGTGTGATGCTCAAGTTAAGGAATATTAAAGACCAGCTTGTGAAAAAGTATCTGATGGAACAGATGCAGGTGCCGGATTACAAAGCGGATGTATGTGTGGCCTTTGCACAGGGCAATATGGGGAAGGCTATTATGCTGGCCACTTCCGAGCATTTTAATGAGATCAAGGAAGAAGCAGTTCATTTGCTGAGAAATATCAATGATATGGACCTGAGCGAGCTGATTGAGGCAGTGAAGAGCTGTATGTCCTATAAACTGGATATCACGGATTATATGGATGTGATCGCCATATGGTATCGGGACGTACTGATTTATAAGGCGACTAGAAACGTGGACAGGGTTGTATTTTCTGATCAGTTGAAGTATATTAAAGATCGGGCGAGCAAGAGCTCCTATGAGGGGATTGAGATTATTCTGGATGCATTAGAGAAGGCAAAGTCCCGCATGAAAGCCAATGTAAATTTTGAACTGACGATGGAACTGCTTTTATTGACGATAAAGGAGAATTAACGGGATGACGAAAGTAATAGGTGTGAGATTCCGCACCGCAGGAAAGATATATTTCTTTGCACCAGGGAAGTTTGACATCACACAGGGTGACAATGTAATTGTAGAGACTGCAAGGGGCGTTGAATTCGGACGAGTTGTGAGCGGGCCGAAAGAAGTGAAGGACGAGGAGGTAGTGCAGCCTCTGAAGTCGGTGATCCGGGTGGCTACTGAGCAGGACCGGCGCGTTGAGGAGAAGAACCGCGAGAAGGAAAAGGATGCCTTTCGGATCTGTCTCGAGAAGATACGCAAGCACGGCCTGGAAATGAAGCTGATTGACGCGGAATATACATTCGACAATAATAAGGTGCTGTTTTATTTTACGGCAGACGGCAGGATAGATTTCAGGGAGCTGGTTAAGGATCTGGCAGCAGTGTTCCGCACCAGGATTGAACTCCGTCAGATCGGTGTAAGAGATGAGACGAAGATCCGCGGTGGCATTGGAATATGCGGAAGGCCGCTGTGCTGCAATACCTATCTGTCTGAATTTGCAGCAGTTTCCATAAAGATGGCGAAGGAGCAGAATCTGTCCCTGAATCCAACGAAGATATCGGGGGTATGCGGGCGTCTGATGTGCTGCCTGACCAACGAGGAGGAGACATATGAGGAGCTGAACAGCCAGCTTCCTTCTCTCGGTGATTCCGTAACGACGCCGGAAGGGCTTACCGGTTCGGTTCATTCGCTGAGTGTTCTGCGGAAACTGGTTAAGGTAATCGTGATTCTGGAAAATGACGAAAAAGAGATCCGCGAATACAGAGCGGAGGAATTAAAATTCAGGCCGCGGCGCAAAAAAGCTAAGGTGTCCAAGGAAGAGATGAAGAAGCTGGCCGCGCTGGAAAAAGGTGAAGGAGCATCGAAGTTAGATGACAACTAAGTTGAAACCGGGAGAGCGGCTGGATGACCTCCAGCTGGGCGGTTATGAGATTATACAGAATGCAGAGAGGTTCTGTTTTGGAATTGATGCCGTGCTGCTCTCCGATTTTGTTAGAGTAAAAAAGGATGAGACGGTTCTGGATCTGGGAACAGGGACTGGTATCCTTCCGATTCTGCTTGCGGCGAAGACGCGGGGAAAGCATTTTACGGGTTTGGAGATACAGGCGGAAAGTGCAGATATGGCAGAGCGGAGTGTGGAGCATAACCGGCTCGGGGATCAGATTGATATTGTAACAGGAGATATCAAAGAGGCAGCGGAGATATTCAGGCCTGCCTTTTTTGATGTTATTGTGACAAACCCGCCTTATATGCTGTCGGAGCATGGACTGCAGAATCCGCAGGATGCCAAGGCAATTGCCAGGCATGAGGTGCTCTGTACGCTGGATGATATTTTACGGGAGAGCGGGAAATTACTGCAGGAGAGCAAGGGAAGGTTTTATATGATACATAAGCCTTTCCGTCTTGCGGAAATTATTATTAAGATGAATCAGTATAAGATTGAGCCAAAGCGTATCCAGTTTATTCACCCTTATGTGGATAAGGAGCCTTCGATGGTTCTGATTGAAGGAATTAAAGGCGGGAAGTCCAGAGTAAAAATTGAGGCGCCTGTCATTATGTACGATAGAGGCGGGCGGGACAGCTGCAGCTGATAAGGAGGGTTTATGTCAGGAACATTATACTTATGTGCTACCCCGATCGGGAATCTGGAAGATATGACGTTTCGGGTGGTTCGGACGCTGAAGGAAGCTGACCTGATAGCTGCTGAGGATACGCGCAACAGTATCCGGCTGCTGAATCATTTTGAGATTCAGACTCCCATGACAAGCTACCATGAATATAACAAGTTTGAAAAGGGGCAGAAGCTTGTGGAAAAGCTGCTGGCCGGCCAGAATATTGCACTGATTACAGATGCGGGAACGCCGGGGATCTCAGATCCGGGGGAGGAGCTGGTGAAGATGTGCTATGAGGCCGGAATTGAAGTAACTTCGCTTCCCGGTGCCGCGGCATGTATTACGGCGCTTACATTATCCGGATTGTCTACCAGGCGGTTTGCTTTTGAAGCGTTTCTTCCGATGGATAAGAAAGAACGGGAGTGGGTGTTGGAAGAGCTGGAGAATGAATTTCGTACCATTATTTTATATGAGGCTCCACACCGGCTATTGAAGACGTTAAAACTTCTGCTGGAGCGTCTGGGGGACAGACGGATTACTGTGTGCAGAGAACTGACCAAACGGCATGAGACTGCATTTTGTACGACACTTGAGGATGCGGCTGCCTACTACGGGGAGCATGATCCAAAAGGAGAGTGTGTACTTGTGATTGAAGGGCGCAGCCGAAGCGAGGCAGTGCGTGAGGAACGGGAAAAATGGGAAGAGATGAGCATCGAGGCACATATGGAACAATATACTTCCATGGGAATCGATAAAAAGGATGCTATGAAGATGGTTGCGAAGGACCGGGGAGTTCAAAAACGGGAGATTTATAATTATCTGGAACGGCAGAAATAGCTACTTTGTTAAAGATTAGTCAGTATAGACATAGAGATTAAAAATTTCCACCTTAATTTTAGAAAATTGTCACATTGACGATTGAGGAAGGGAAGTATAGAATAAATTACAAGTTCAAAAAAACCAGGCAGACTAAGGCGCCGCATTCTGTGGCAGTCCTTTCTCTTTTAAGACCTCCGGACAGGACATTCTGGATACACAGCGTGTAAGGCAGCGGGGCAGACATTATAGACAGGCATCAGGTTAGACATCGGGGATAGACAGCAGATCAGACATCCATGCACAGCATGAAGGGAAGCTTCGGAGTATACAGCATCAGACTTGGATTGAACTGTGTAAGGGCGTATTGCATATTATGTAATGCGCCTTTTCATTTGCAGATTTATATTGAGAAACGGAAAAGTTGCGAAAAAAGGGGTTTGACCCCTTTTTTCTTTTTTCAAATCCCTCTGAGATGCTCTCTGATTTCTGTGATCTCTCCGTCTTTCATAATTATAACCCGGTTTCCCATTGTCAGGGCTTCGTCATAATCATTAGTCACATACAACACGGTTATTCCAAGCACTTTATTTATCTTCTGAATATCTTCAATCATCTCCATACGCCGCTGTTCATTCTGTCTGGCAAAATCTTCATCCACAAGAAGAACTTTGGGGTGGCATACGACAGCACGTCCAAGTGCGACCTTCTGTCTGGCCTCATCGGAGATAGACTTTATTTTTTTATCAAGCATATTACCAATACCAAGAAAATCGGCAGCCGTCTTAACGCGGGAATCGATCACTCCGCGTGGGAGGTTGCGGAGACGGAGGCCAAGTGCCATATTATCGTAAACATTGAAATAGGAATACAGGACATAATTCTGGAAGGCCATTGCCAGGCTTCTGTCCCTTGGGAGAATGTCATTAAGAAGATCACCACCGAGGTATATCTCACCTGAGGTAATATCCTCCAGTCCTCCAATCATGCGGAGAATAGTGGACTTTCCGCAGCCGCTGGGGCCGTGAAAAGTAACGAATTCTCCATCTTCTATATGGAGAGATACGTTCTTAACGGATATAAATCCATTAGGATATGTTTTATTTAAATTCTTAAAAGTCACGCTTGCCATAGCAACACCTCCGCTTTCTCTTACCACAATTTTAGCACATACCGTAAGCCAATGCAAAGGGGGGAGACTTTTTTAGACCAGATTTCATTAAAAGTTCAGAATATTCAGAAAACGGAGCGCAAAGGGGTCAGACCCCTTTACATGATTCCGGCGAGGAAGACGCTTGCTACCAGTCCGGCTAAGGTTGCCAGGAGGGCTCCGGTGAGTGTATACCTCGTTTTTTTGATTTTTGCGGTCATAAAATAAACGCTCATGGTATAGAAAATAGTTTCTGTACATGCCATGGATATGGAGGCGATGAGCCCGAGCCGGGAGTCGGTTCCGTATTCTTTGAAGATGTCCAGGAGTAGTCCGGTGGCGGCGGAGGACGAGAACATTTTTACGATGGTGAGAGGCACGAGTTCTCCGGGGAAACCAATGTATGTGGTAAAATGACCGATGATTGATGACAGGAAGTCCAGAAATCCGGAGGCGCGCAGGATTCCTACGGCGACCATGAGTCCGATCAGGGTTGGCATGATTTTGATGACGGTAAAGAAACCGCTTTTGGCCCCTTTGATAAAGTTATCGTAAACATTGGTCCTCATGAGTATGCCGTAAGTAACGATGGCCAGGATGATAAACGGCACAATGAAATCTGTTATATACAGAAAAAACTGCATAAATGTACCTCAGCAATATGTATTATGATTGTTTTATTTATATGCTTATCCTCCGGAAACAATACCTTATTCTGCAGTTCTGCAACAGACCTGCCTGTAAGGACGTGTAGTAAAAACAGCGTGAATATCTGGCATTAGCATAACAGCGGCTTTTTCCACATAATATGAAACAAAGACTTCGGGGGAGTTCCTATGTCATCTCTAATTCCCAAACATATCAGAAAACGGCTTCTTGCCGTGTGTCTTACAATCAGTACAGCAGCGGCCCTTTTGTTTACCGGGTGCAGCTTCAGCACAAATACCAGCCAGAATAAAACATTTCAGTCATTTACAAAAGAAGTATTCTGTCAGGAGGTTTCCTCAAATTCGATCAGTCTGCATTATTCATTGAAGGAACCGGAGAAATATGGAATCAAGGCGGCGCCTGTTACTTTTGGAAGTTTTACTACAGATTCTAAAGGAACAGCGGCTTCATTGGAAAATCTCCGGGCAGCGCTTAAAACGTTTTCCTATGACAGTCTTTCAGTGCAGAACCAGTTGACCTACGATGTCCTGGACTATTATCTGCAAATGGCAGAAAAAAATGCAGATTACCTTCTGTACGAAGAGCCTCTTGGCCTGGTCAGCGGGATTCAGACACAGCTGCCGGTCATCTTGTCGGAATATCAGTTTTATAATGAGGAAGATGTGGATACATATTTGAATTTGATGAAGACAACTCCCGAATATTTTGAGTCGCTTATTGCATTTGAAAAAGAAAAATCGGCGGCGGGCCTGTTTATGGCAGATTACGCAGCGGATACGGTGATTTCGCAGTGTACTGCATTTATGGAAATGGGGGAGAGTAATTATCTGGTCTCTACTTTTGTGGAGCGGATCGGGCAGCTGGGGCTTTCAACAGAGGCCCAGAGCAGATATATAAAAAGAAATGCGCAGATGCTTCAAAGCTATGTCCTTCCCGCATATAATCAGTTGATTTCGGCTGTACAGTCTTTAAAAGGAAGCGGAAAAAATGAGGAGGGGCTTTGCCACCTGCCCGATGGAAAGGCATACTATGAACAGGTAGTGGCGGAATCTACGGGTTCAGAAAAGACGGTGCCGGAACTGGAGGACATGACAAGGCGGCAGATTATCTCTGATCTGGAGGCTATGGAGGAGGTACTCAATATTGCGGGAAGCCAGGCAAAAGAGACCGCAGCTATGGAGGATAATAATCCCGTTACGATACTGAATGAACTGGAGAATAAGACCGGAGGCGCTTTTCCTGAGCCGCCGGAGACGGTGACACAGGTTAAATATGTGCCGGAGGCTATGGAAGAACATCTGAGTCCTGCATTTTACATGATACCGGCCATCGATAATACAGAGGAAAATGTAATTTATGTCAATCAGTCTCATATGAGCAATAACCTCACACTCTATACCACGCTTGCCCATGAGGGGTATCCGGGACATCTGTATCAGACTGTATACTATGCCGGAACGGATCCGGATCCTTTGAGAAGCATCTTTAATTTTGGCGGATATGTGGAGGGATGGGCCACCTATGCAGAAATGTGCAGCTACTATTTATCCTCCTTAAGCAAAGAACAGGCCACACTGCTGCAGAAAAACAGCTCTATCATACTGGGGCTCTATGCCCTTGCGGATATGGGGATACATTATGATGGATGGAGCAGGATTGATACCGTCTCATTTTTCAAAAATTATGGTATTAAGGACGCAAAGACTATAGAACGGATTTATGAGCTGATTATCGGTTCTCCGGGAAATTATCTGAAATATTACATTGGGTACGTAGAATTTTTGGAGTTGAAAAAAGAATGGGCAGAAAAGAAAAACAGTGATTTCTCACAAAAGGAATTCCACGAGGCAGTGCTGTCGGTAGGACCCGCGCCTTTTGCACTCGTGGAAGAATACATGTGGAAAATGCCTGCCGATTAGGGCAGAATATGATAGAAAGCATATTGATTCTTGCCATTTTCCTTTGAAAGGTACAGAGCCTGATCCGCATGCTTGAACAGCTCTCTAAAAGAAGTTCCGTCATGAGGGGCCAGGGCGATTCCAATACTGGCCCCGATTTGGGGCAGATCGCTGTCTGCGGCTGTATTAATGTCATTAATATTTTCAAGAAAACGGACAATGCGGTCCCGGGGGAGGTCATCGTTTGAGCAGCCGGGCAGAAATATCATAAATTCATCTCCCCCGATCCGCCCCATGATATCCGTAGAACGGAAGGTATCCAGCAGTACGGCACCTACTTTTTTAAGTACGATATCGCCGCAGTCATGTCCCCTGGAATCATTGACCAGCTTAAAATTGTCAATGTCGATCACTAAAAGAGCACCCTGTGCATTGGGCATAGACAGATAGGAAGTGATTTTTCTCTCGCAGAAACCGCGGTTCCATAGCCCGGTCAGTTTATCCGTATCTCTTTGGATTTCCAGGATGTTATTTGTCATAATCTGCCGGAAATTGAGGTAGTTGAACTGATGTAAAGTAAAAATACTAAGCAGATAAAAAACCACCGTATTCATAATATCATAAGAAGCCAGGTAAGGCGTCTTGTATACTTTGGATAAAATACAGAAAATCACACAGAAAATCCCCATAAACATACAGCTCCGGGATGGGATATCTATAATAAACAGGGGGAGTCCCACGAGGAATACAATGAATGTCACTGCGTTCAGTTCCGGCTGCACGATGGTACCGAGATAGACGGATACACTTAGCATAACAGCGCTCATCGTATAAAGGGCAGCAGGTATGAGTTTTTTATGCGATTTTAGATATGTTTTCGCCAGAATATTCAGAAGGGCGGAAACTACAAAAATAATTGTATAGGGGATAGTTGCATTCATGAAGTTATCCATAAACAGGCTGAGCAGAATGAGCAAAATGCCCATAACAAAACCAAGCGTCGTTATAAGCCTCAGACTTTTCAGATTTCTCTCAGCAATATCCTCATAATATGTATGATAGTTCTCTATAAAAAAGTTACTGTATGGAATCATAATCATAACCCCCGATAAAATATACTGATAGCATTGTTACTATTCTATCATATAAATCACATAATAATATGAAAAAATAAAAATATTTTAGGAGGGAACATATGCTGAATTACTTATGGGCGGGAATGATTATAATCGGCGTCATTTTCGGGGCTTTTAACGGAAAAATGCCGGATATCACAAATGCGGCTCTGGACTCTGCAAAGGAGGCGGTAACCTTGTGCATCACGATGATGGGGGTTATGTCTTTTTGGGTCGGGATGATGGAGATCGCAACCAGGGCAGGAATTATTGAGATAGCTTCTAAAAAGCTGCGTCCGCTGATCCGTTTTCTGTTTCCTGATATACCGGAGCAGCATAAGGCAAATGATTATATTACCACTAACTTCATTGCAAATTTTCTTGGCCTGGGCTGGGCGGCAACTCCTGCGGGGCTGCAGGGGATGGCTGCGCTGGCTGATCTGGAGAAGGAGAGAAGGCAGAAGGGGATTAAGACGGTGAAGCCGGGGGTGGCTTCGGATGAGATGTGTACGTTTTTGATTATGAATATCTCTTCACTGCAGCTGATACCGGTAAATGTGATTGCCTACAGGAGCCAGTACGGGAGCGTGAACCCAGCGGGAATCGTGGGGGCAGGGATAGTGGCTACGGCGGTGAGTACGGTTATAGCGGTGATTTATTGTAAGGCGAAGGCAAAGAGGCGGAGGGCTTGAGAGGTCCTCTGTTTCATTTTATATAGTAATAACTACTAAAAAATATTAGAAAATATTGTGAATAATGGATAAAATTAAAAAGCTTATTGACAGAATAATACATAAAGAGTTATAATCCATTTATAAATGAAACGTTTCAATTTTAGCATAGAGGTATGGAATGGCAGCAATAAAAAAAGAAAAAACAACGATCACTCAAGTAGCAAAGTATGCAGGTGTGTCAATTGGAACTGTTTCGAATTATCTGAATGGAACTGCTCAGGTTTCGCCGCAGAAAGCAGAGAGTATCCAGGCAGCAATAGATGAATTACATTATACGCCGGATACGGTAGCAAGCTCTTTGAGAAGGAAGAATAGCAAGACGATATATATCCTGACGCCTAACCTGAATAATACATTTTACACGCGGATTATCAGTTCTTATATGGCATATGCGTATCAGGCGGGATATACGGTTCAGATTTCCGGTTACGAATACTCTGCCGAAGTGGAAAAGAAGCAATTGGCAGCGCTTGAAAACTGCAAACGCGGAACAATTGTAATAATCTTCAATGGCAGTAAGGATGAAGCAGAGATCAAGCGGCTTCTGCAGAATGATATTTATGTGATTTTGGCCGACCGGGATGCAGGGGATCTTAATCTATCCAGTGTATCATTTGACAATCAGGATATGTTATATACGATTGTTGAATTATTAAAGAAAAAGAAGTATAAAAGAATTGGTCTGTTTATAGAACCTGTTACTTTATCGAACTTAGAGAAAAGATATGAGCATTTTTTAAAGGCTTCTGAAAAATATGGTTATAAAAATCCTTTGGAAAATGTATTTACGGATAAAAGTCTGGCTCTTGATAAATTACACAGCAGCTATGTTTTTATGAAAAAAATTCTGGAGACACATAAAAAAGAAGATTTGCCGGATGCGTGGATTGCCTCATCGGATTATTTAGCGATCGGTATGATGCGTGCAATGAATGAATTGGGATATCGCGTTCCGGATGATTTTGGGATCATAGGCTTTGACAATCTGGATATCTCAGGATATGTAAATCCAAGGCTTACGACAGCTGAACAGAATCAGGAACTGTTTGGAGAAATGCTTTGGAAGGTAACACAGAATCTGGTTAAAACTCAGGAGAACCAACATCTGGTAATTCCACAAAAATTGGTGGAACGGGAATCCTGTTAAAATAATTTGTATTGCGAAAGCGGTACATTTATTTTTAAATGAAATTGAAACGTTTCAAGATATCACTCATAAGAATGCAAAAATATTATTTTTTGCATGTATTTTGAAACGTTTTAATATAGAAACCAAATAATGTTTAAGGAGGAACAGGAAATGAAAAAAGGTATCGCAGCATTATTATGTGCAACAATGGTATTGGGTCTGACAGCGTGTGGATCTGATACAAAGGAAACGTCCGGAGAGAAAAAGGCAGAAGCCTCACCGGCATCAGAAAATCAGTCACAGCTGGCGTCAGACGAGGCCGTGAAGAAGGCTTCAGATGAGGGCTGGGAGATAGCCGTAGTACCAAAGGATTCTACAAACCCATGGTTTGTCAGGATGGATACAGGAGTAGAAGAATTTGCTGATACTACAGGGGTTAATTGCTACCAGATTGATACAGGCGAAATTGATGCAACGCATCAGGCACAGATGGTTGAAGATTTAATTGCCCAGGGAGTAGATGCAATTTGCGTGGTTCCTGTAGATGTGGAATCCATGGATGTTGTACTTAAAAAAGCGCAGGACGCCGGAATCGTAGTAATTGCACATGAAGGTGCAGAACTGAAAAATGTGGATTATGATATTGAGGCTTTTTCTAATGCAGGGTATGGGGCCTTTATTATGCAGAATCTTGCAGAAGCGATGGGAGAAGAAGGCGTGTATACGACGATGGTTGCTTCCTTGACAAACGGCTCACACAATGAGTGGGCGGACGCTGCAGTTGAATATCAGAAAGAAAATTATCCCAAGATGACCCTGCTGGAAGAAAATCCGCGTGTGGAATCCGATGATAATGGTGACACAGCATACAACGCGGCAAAAGAACTGATCAAGACTTATCCGGATCTGAAGGGGATTTTAGGAACTTCTTCTTTTGACGCACCGGGTGTTGCAAGAGCGATTCAGGAACTGGGACTGCAGGATAAATTCTTTACTACAGGTACAGGCATGCCGGCAGATAATGCGGAGCTGCTTAAATCTGGTGTTATTAAATCTCTGACATTATGGGATCCGGCAATGTCCGGCCAAGCTATGGTCTCACTGGCTTGTAAAGTCCTGGCGGGAGAGAGCATTACAGCACCATTAAACCTGAATGTAGACGGATATACAGAAATGACAGAGCGAGAAGGCTCTAAGACCGTACTGGAAGGTCAGGGCTGGGTAACGATTGATGCAGACAATGTAGATAGTTTTGGTTTCTAATAAACTTTGAGAATCAGACCGCCGTTTTGGCGGCGGCCTGACTCTTTTGGAAGCGAAGAGGAGGACGTATATGTCAGAGTGTTTGTTAAAGGCAGAACATATTCAGATATCATTCGGAAATGTTCATGCACTCAAAGATGTTTCATTGGAAATCGTTCCTGGAGAAATTCATTGTCTGGCAGGTGAAAACGGCTGCGGAAAATCAACACTCATTAAAATCATTTCAGGAGTACACCAGCGCAACGGAGGCACCATCGAATTTGACGGGAAAAAACTGGAAAAGATTACACCGATTGATGCAATCAATATGGGAATTCAGGTTATTTATCAGGATTTCTCTTTATTCCCTAATTTGACAGTTGCAGAAAACCTGGCATTAAATTCAGAATTAGCATCAGGCAAGAAAACAATCAGCTGGAAGAATGTAAGGAAAATTGCGGAAGAAGCAATTAAAAAAATCAATATGGATATTGATTTAGATGAAAAAGTAAGCAGGTTATCTGTTGCCCAAAAACAGATGGTAGCAATCAGCAGAGCGCTCATGTTCAATGCAAAATTAATTATTATGGACGAACCAACTACTGCACTGACTAAAAAAGAAGTAGATGCACTTTTCAAAATCATATTAAAACTGAAAGAACAAGGGATTGCAATTCTCTTTATCAGCCATAAATTGAACGAAGTATTTGAAATATCAGATCGGTTTACTATTTTTAGAAATGGTGAAATGGTGGCAACCGGAAGCACCGGCGAATTAGATGATAAGAAATTCACGTATTATATGACAGGACGTGAATTTGCAGATAAAACTTTTATTCCTGAAAAAGTAACAGATACCCCGATTTTTGAATTAAGGAATCTTTCTCTGGAAGGTTCATTCGAAAATATTAATCTTTCTTTGCGGGGCGGCGAAATCCTGGGAATTACGGGTCTTCTGGATTCAGGGCGTACAGAACTTGCGCTGTCAATGTTTGGGCTGAAGCCTGCTACATCGGGGGAGATCATACGAAATGGTAAACCTGTGAAAATTACAAATCCAAGAGAGGCCATTGCCAGCAAAATAGGTTATGTACCAGAAGACCGCCTGTCAGAAGGATTATTTTTACAGAGATCTATTGGAGACAACATTATTATTTCCGAGATAGATTCATTAAAAAAGAAAAATGGCCAGTTTGATTTGAAAAAGAGAGATGAAGAAGTAGACCGGTGGGTAAAGGAATTCGAAATAAAAACTAAGAATCCTGAGAATCCCGCAACCACCTTATCAGGCGGAAATCAGCAGCGTATTGTTTTAGCAAAATGGCTGGCATGTAATCCGGACGTATTGATCTTGAATGGTCCGACAGTCGGTGTTGATATCGGTTCGAAACATGATATTCATGCAATCCTGCAGCGATTAGCCCAAAAAGGCCTGGGGGTTATTATTATCTCTGATGATCTTCCGGAAGTAATACAGAACTGTTCACGCCTTTTAGTCATCAAAGAAGGTTCTATAGTTGCCGAATATGATACTCAGCAGGTAAAAGAGCAGATGATTATTGATGCAATGATGTAAGGAGACAGGCGAATGAATAAAAAATTAAAATCGACTTTTAAATCAAATGAAATATATATATTTCTTATTATAATTGCGTTGGGAATACTGGTGCAGATTCGCTCGGGACAGTTTTTTACCGGAAATAATATGGTGGATTTGTTAAGTGCCATGATTGTACCCGGAATGTTTGCCGTGGCGGAATTCTTAGCGATCATTGCCGGAGGCATTGATGTATCTTTTCCGGCATTGGCTTCCCTGTCTGCATATGCATCCACCAGGATTTTACTGGATCAGAATTATGACGGCAATGTGATTCTGGCTTTTGTGATTGCAATGGCGATCGGCGCTCTGTTAGGTGCTGTAAATGGTTTTTTGATTGGTTATCTGAACCTGAATGCCATGATAGTGACACTCGGTACTTCCAGTGTATTCCAGGGATTCATGCAGGGGGCACTGCGGGCGAAACAATTATCTGTTATACCATCGGGGATGAAGGAATTTGGTACAAATTCGTTTATTACGGCAACGAATAAAACGAATAACCTTACCTCTATCCTGCCCTACACTTTTATTATTCTATTGATTGTTTGTGCAGTCATGTTCTTTATACTGCGGTATACTATTTTTGGCCGGGGAATCTATGCGATTGGGGGCAATCCAGTCAGCGCCCATACGGTAGGATTCAATGTAAAAAGAACAAAATTTTTCATGTATATTATCATAGGCATGATTGCGGCAGCAGGCGGTATCTGCCGTGTATGTATGATGCAGCAGATGCATCCGACCAACATGCTCGGGATGGAAATGAATATTATCGCAGGTGTGGTGCTTGGTGGTGTTGCACTGACAGGCGGGGCAGGAACACTGATTGGGTGTATACTGGGTACATTTTTGATTATTCTGGTTCAGAACTCAATGATTCTTCTGGGTGTGCCGACGACATGGAGTAACGTATTCGTTGGAATTGTAATTGTTGTAGGCGTGGCTTTAAGTGCATACCAGTCCATCAGGACAGAAAAAACAAAAAAGAAACTGGTAAAGGAGGCAGCATAATGGACAGAGTAAAGAGTTTTTATTCAAAAAACCGGGAAGTGAGCCGTCTCATTATTATTATGATTGCATGGCTGGTGTTTATGCTGCTGACACAGGCCGGAAAGTTTTTTACAGGAGCAAATTTCCTGACGATGGCGGGCCAGTTTCCTGAGTATGGTCTGATGGCTTTAGGAGGCATGCTCTGCATGATGACCGGCGGAATTGATTTATCAGTAGTTGGAACAGCCAACATGACAACGATTATAAGTGTTTATGTGATGAACTGGATTTTTGGTGTGGATGGAACAATGCCAGCAGGCTTTTCTGTCGTAATATTTTTGATTGCAGTTCTCACAGGGTGTGTGGTAGGAGCTTTTAATGGTTTTCTGATTTCAGAATTAAAGGTGCCGCCGATTTTGGCCACTTTAGGAGTAAATCAGCTGATTACTGGTTTGTGTATTGTTATTACGGGCGGTTCAGCGGTATCTTCTTTCCCGAAACAATTTTGTGATATTTTTTCATCGAACCTGTTTGGAGTTATTCCTGTGCGTGTCATTGTTTTCATACTGGTGGCTGTTATTATCTGGTTTATGCTGGAAAGAAGCACCTATGGAACAAAATTGAGACTATATGGATCAAGCGCGCATGTAGCTGAGTTTTCGGGAATAAACACGAAAAAGCTGGTTTTTAAAACTTATATGACATCGTCTGTTTGTGCCTCCATAGGAGGTCTGATGATGCTCAGTACATATGCATCTGCAAGAGCAGATTATGGAAGTAATTATACGATGCAGTCAATTTTGCTGATCGTGTTGGGTGGTGTCAGTCCAAATGGTGGGAAAGGCAGATTATCTGGTGTGGTTGCGGCAATTATACTTTTAAAATTTATTGAATCAGGTATTAACCGTTTCAGAAGTGTTTCAACATATTATGTAACGCTTATCTGGGGCGCGGTTTTAATCCTGGCACTTGTAATAGACTATTTTAGTGCACGTCCTAAAAAAGTAAAAGTAAAATAACATTGGAGAACAAATATGAGCAGAAAAGTATTTGGGCAGATTGGCAGGCTGAAAAAAGAAAAAGTAGAGGAGTATAGAAAACTGCATATGGATGATGTATATACACCGCATTGGGAAGGGGTACTGCGCATGATTCATGACTGCAATATACGGAACTACAGAATCTTTATGAAAGAAGATTTAGTTTTTGGATATTTTGAATATGTTGGAGACGACTATGAAGCAGATATGGCAAAGATGGATGCCGATGCAGTAACCCGGCAGTGGTGGAAACTCACGCGTCCTTGCTTTACAGAATATTCAGCTGCAAGTAAGGAAGCATTTTATGAGGACATGGATCAGATTTTTAATTATGCAGGATAGAAAGTAGAGGCGATTTAATGAAAACAATTAAAGATAAACAGATTCTTGTTGGAGCGGATTTTGCAGGATTTCCATTAAAGGAGGCCGTTGTTGCCCATCTGAGGGAATATGGATGGACAGTGACAGATGTTGGGGTTCAGTCAGAGGAAGACAGCAGTACAGAATTAATGTTTCACAGAATAGGGCTTCGCGTTGGTTCTATGATATCTGAAGGAGAATTCGAGCGTGCATTGATTTTTTGCGGTACTGGTATGGGGATCCATATTGCGGCAAGTAAGTGTCCGGGGGTATTTTCCGGTGTGGTGGAAAGCGTACCGGCAGCACTTCGTGCAATTACAGGAAATGGAGTAAATGTACTGGCGATGGGAGCCTTCTATGTAGCTCCAAAGATGGGATGTGATATTGCAGACGCGTATCTGAGTAATAATCTGGGGGATGGGTATGAGTGGTGGCCCAACTTTTATGAATTCCATAAGCTTGCGTGTGATGAACTGGACAGCTTTGATTATAACAGCTATAAGGAAAGTGGCTTTAAACTGGAGCATTTGGGAGATTATCCATTAGAGCTGATGCAGGATCCCGGGCTTTTCGGCTGCAGGTAGAAATATATTTTATTATAAAAGGCGCTGCTGCAGACGGAACATTTTTATAACATTACACAAGTACCCGAAGCAATAAAAGGGGCCTTATAGATAAAAATAGTAAAGAAAAAAGGGATATGCTCCCTTTCAGGCAGACAAGTGAAATAATAAAAACTTGCTGCCTGGAAGGGAGCATATTTTGTTTCATAGAAAATTATGTCTTACGAAATAATAAGCCCTCCCGGCGGGGCCAGCCTGTTTCTGGATGCTGCATGCGGACACCTTTGGATGGCCCGGGAGAATATTGCCCGGGCGCTGGCTGTTAAAGATAAGGGTGAGGTATACACCATGGAAATGGGAAAAGATTTGCCAAAATGATGCTATATAATAACCCGGCCAAGTTGTTCCGGTTGTAGTTATGGATAGAAAGCAAAAGATTTGTGCATACTTAAAACTAAGACAGAAGTGCGAAATCGAATTAAATACAATTAAATCTATGAATAATATGAAAATAGATTTAAATATATTTTATTATATAATGTATTAGGCATACAGATTTAAATATAATTAAAACTATATTGCTCTTGTAATAAAAAAATGTTATACTCAATACAGAGGAGATGAAGATGATGGTAAAAAGGGAATTATATCTGAAGCGCATCCGGCCTTTCTTCGATTCGGAGATGGTCAAAGTGCTGACAGGAATCCGCCGCTGTGGAAAGTCTACAATCATGCGGCAGATTATCGAAGAGTTGGAAGAAAAAGGAATTCCTAAGGATCGAATTATTTATATTAACTTTGAAGATTACAAATACCGAAATCTTGGTAACCCGGATCATCTGTATGAGTATGTTGAACAGCAGATAAAAGATGATCATAAGTATTATCTTTTTTTTGACGAGATACAAAATGTCAGGGAATTTGAACTTGTGATCAATTCTTTCCGCTCAACCCATAATACAAGTATATTTATCACCGGCTCTAACTCCAGATTATTATCCGGCGAACTGGCAACGCATCTGGCAGGAAGAACATTATCCTTCCGGGTCATGCCTTTTAACTTCCGGGAATATTGTGAATTTCAGAGTCAGCAGGGAAGCGAAAAGGGGAAAGAGGAACTGCTCACGGAATATATGAAATGGGGAGGGATGCCCCTGGTCTGTATGGCCAAAGAGGAAGAAAGCAAGGAAGTGGTGCTGTCCAATATATATGACTCCGTAGTATTAAAAGATATTGTGATGAGAAATAAGATTGCATCGCCGGCAGCACTTGAAAAGGTACTGGAGTATCTGATTGCTAACTCATCCCTTACCGTGTCCGGAAAGAAAATAGCAGCATTTCTGAATGATGAAAAACAGCTGGTATCTGTGCCGACGGTCTATGACTATGTTAAATATATTATAGATGCATGTATCTGCGATAAAGTGCCCCGGTATGATATCCGTGGGAAAAGAGTACTGGCTTTTGAGGAAAAAGTTTATGTATGTGACCTGGGATTTTTTCAAATCAGAAAAAACAGAGTGAAAGATGAGTATAATTATATTGTGGAGACACTCTGCTATAATGAGCTCATTTCCAGAGGGTATAAGGTATATATAGGTAAAACATATAAAGGCGAAGTGGATTTTATCGCACAGAAGGGTGAAGAAAAGTTCTATATACAGGCGGCGTATATGCTGTCCGGCGAAAAGACCATAGAGAGAGAATTTGGAGCATATGATGCAATAGAAGATAATTATCCGAAATATGTGATATCCATGGACCGACTGCAGGTTGGCAGAGATGGGATTATCCACAAGAATTTAATTGATTTCCTGTGTGGAGAATAAAGAGTGTAAAAGAGCTGGTTTTTTGAGACCGGCTCTTTTTGTATCCCCAGAGCGTGTAAAAAAACACCCCTAAAGTATAAAAAACGGCTCCTTTGTGCTAAATTAAACGTGTATATAATAAGTTCAGGATATCCAAAGAAGTAGCTTATATAGCAGTGGAAAAGTGAAAAATACGTGGGAGGGTTTATTATGAAAAGAAGAATGAAAAAATTAGCGGCGTTTGGATTGGCTATAACTATGACAGCCGGATTACTGGCTGGCTGCGGCAATGCACAAAGCGACGGTGATAAAGCAGAATCCAAAGATTCGGATAAGGCGGCAAAAGGAGACAAAACGCTGGAGGTAGAGGTGATTTACACCGGAGAGCCACTGGATCAGTTCCGCGAAGTTTTGGATGGTTTTACAGCAGAGACAGGAATTGAGATTGAATTGGTTACACCGGGATCTGATTATGAAGCTGTTATGAAAACAAGAATGGCATCAGGAGAAATGCCGGATGTTTTTGTGACACACGGGTGGTCCATTGCAAGATATAAAGAATACCTTACGGCTTTAAACGATGAAGAGTGGTATGACAGAATTGATGATCCTGTTCTGCCGATTATTTCGGATGATGATGAAAATATTTATGTACTGCCTGTTACGCAGGTAACAAATGGTATTGTATATAATAAGACGGTACTTGAAAAGGCAGGAGTGAATGTGGGTGATATCCGTACCATGGATGATTTTAAGGCGGCCTGCGAAAAGATAAAGGCTTCCGGTACTACACCAATTTTTGTTGGTGGAAAAGACACCTGGACTGCAGCAGTACTTTACAATGCAATGGCACCTGCATTTTATACCACGGAAGGATGTAAATATCCATCCGGCGACGAGCTTAAAGACGGAAGCTTTGACTGGGATACAAAGGGAAGCTGCGTTCTGGAAGAGATCGCGGATATGGTACAGGCCGGATATTTTAATAAAGATCTTGTTACCGCAGATAATTCAGCGACCCTTACAGCCCTGGGTGAAGATGCCTGTGGATTTAGTACAGAAGTTGAGATTGTGAAGGTATTAAATGTAGCACCCGATGCTCAGCTTGGCATTATGCCGATTCCATGTACGACAGAGGAAGGAAAATCTCAGTATATGATCGGTGAAGGAAGCTGCTTTGGAATCTGGAAAGATACCAAAAATATGGATGAAGCAAAACTGTTCTTAAATTACCTTTCCACACCGGAAGTGGCGGACAAGATTATGGCCCTGGACGGGGGACTGCCTGCACTTAAAGACATGGATACGGAAAATGTAAGCTACAAGGCATTCTCAGAGAGCCAGGAAATCTTTGACGGTGATATATTCTACGACAACCTGTTTGACAGAGAATATTTTCCAAGTGGAATGTTTAATGCAGATGCGGATGCAGTCATAGAGGTATTTATGGATCCATCTGAAAAAGGAGTAAGTGCCGGGCTGGAGCATTTAAAGAATACGTTCCAGGATAAATACGTGGCAGCAGAATAACCGGTAGTGAAAGAGAGGAAGGCAATATGAGGAAACGAGCAGTAAAAATGAGTTGTTTTTACATACCGGCTATTTGTCTGATCTTGTTTTTTGTAGTAAGGCCATTTTGTGAGACTGTATACGTATCCTTGTGTAAGTGGAATGGTTATTCGCCGCAAAAACTCTTTATAGGATTTGAAAATTACATGGAAATGTTTTCGGACAAGCGGCTCCTGACAGCATTTATCAATACACTCATATACGGTCTGGTGTCCACTGTGTTTCAGAACGTAATCGGGCTGGGAGCTGCGCTGTTTGTCAACTCCCGCTTTAAGGGGAACAACCTGGTTCGGGTGGTGATCTATATGCCCATTATGATATCAAGCCTGATTATGGGTTACATCATGTATTTCTTTTTGACCTATGACAATGGGGTGCTCAACGATATTCTTGGGGCATTTGGTATGGGGGCAGTGGACTGGCTGGCGGACGGAAAGAATGGAGTGCTGTTTATTACCCTGATTAACACCTGGCAATATGCAGGATACTGCATGATTATATATCTTTCCGGACTTCAGAATATTTCAAAGGTATACATAGAGGCGGCACAAATTGATGGGGCAGGATGTTTTGCACGTTTTCGTTACATTACCCTGCCTATGCTGATCCCGGCTATCACAAGTGCGGTCATGATAGACCTGGTTGGGGGACTCAAAATTTTTGACGGAATCATTTCCCTGACAAATGGCGGACCTAATTACAGCACACATTCTATGATGACGTATTTGAACAGCCAGTATTTTCTTTCGGAAAAAGCCGGTTATGCATCTGCTATAGGTATTACCACCTTTATTATGATTATGGCGGTCTCTCTGTTCAGTAATCGCTACTTTGAGAGAAAAAGTATAGATATGTAAAGAAAGCGGGGCGGTGAACAGATGAAAAAAGCAACATTAAAACAACGGGTAAAACAAAACTGGTGGAAGTATCTGATAGCAGTATGCATACTGGTCGTGTATTTACTGCCGATTTATGTGGTAGTAGTTACATCCTTAAAGCCTGTGACAGATCACACTTCCAGGCTGCTTCCACCGACGGAGATATATTGGGAAAATTATGTAAGAGCATTTCAAAACAGCAATATATTGAATGCCATTAAAAATTCCTTCATTATTACAGTGGGAACAGTACTGATTGTAGTAGTGGCAGGGTGCCTTGCGGCTTATCCTATGGCAAGGCACAGAAACAGGCTCAGCAAATCAATGAAGACCTTTGTACTGGGTGTGATGATGGTACCGGGAATGTCTATGGTTGTGGGAATTTATTCCACCCTTGTTTCCATCCACGCTATTTCCACCTATTGGGGAATTATTGCTGTCAGTGCGGCGTTTGGACTGCCGATGTCTATTTACATGTATTGCAACTTTATCAGGGCGATCCCGATATCTTTGGATGAAGCAGCCTATATGGACGGTGCAGGAGTCCTGAGAACCTTTTTTCAGATCATCCTTCCGCAGCTAAAGCCGGTGACAGCTTCAGTCGTGCTGATGCAGGCAGTTTCAACCTGGAATGAATATGGCTATTCTCTTTATATTCTGCAGAAGAAGGAAATGTATAATGTGACCCTGACCGTAAAGCAGTTTTTCGGGGAACAGATGAAGGACTTAAACGGGGCCGCCGCCTGTGCGGTGATTGCCATTGTTCCGGTGATTATTGTGTATCTGTTTTTACAGAAATACTTTGTCCAGGGAACGATGGACAGCGCGGTAAAGGGCTGATAAAAACGCCGCCGTTCTATTATAAGAAGAAACAATACAAGGAGTAAATTAAGATGAAGAAAATTGCATTTATAGGCGCAGGCAGCGTTGTTTTTACCAGAAGCCTGGTGCGGGACCTGATGACGTTTCCGGCATTTCAGGATGCCACGATTGCCCTGATGGATATTGATGAAGAAAAACTGATGTATGCCGCGAAATCTGTGGAGAAAATTATTGAATCAGGGAACTACCCGGCAAAAGTGATTTCTACCCAAAGCCGGATTGAGGCTCTTAAGGATGCGGATGGCGTTGTGAGCACGATCAATGTAGGAGACATTCATGTATGGGCGAATGACATGGAGATTCCAAAGAAATACGGTGTGGATATCAATGTAGGAGACACCAGAGGACCGGCCGGAATCTTCCGGGCGATGCGGACCCTGCCGGTGATGCTTGATATCTGTAAGGATATCGAAAACTACTGTCCGGGTGCAATATTTTTGAACTATACCAACCCCATGGCTATGCTGTGCAGGGGGATGCAGAGCGAAACAAAGGTGAATGTGACGGGGCTCTGCCACAGTGTCCAGGGGACGGCAGAAATGCTGGCAAGGTGGATTGGAGCCGATATGGAGGATATCACCTATACCTGTGCCGGCATCAATCATCAGGCCTTTTATCTGGATTATAAATGGAAGGGGCAGGATGCCTATCCGCTGATTAAGAAGGCGGCAGAAGAGCATTATCAGGAGGAGATTGTGCGGAACGAGATGCTCCGCCACCTGGGCTACTATGTGACAGAGTCCAGCGGACATGCCTCTGAATATGTGGCATGGTTCCGCAAGCGTCCGGATCTTATTGAAAAATATTGTACTCATGGCACCGGCTGGAACCCCGGGCACTATTTTATGGTGAAAACCGAGTATGAAAAAAGAGAAAATACCTGGAAGAAGGAATTCCTGGAGTGGGCTGACAATGCAGTGAATCTGAAACGTGGAAATGAGTATGCAGCACATATATTCAATGCAATGTTTGGAGATGGTACGATGTATAAATTCAACGGGAATGTGAGAAATTTTGGCTTAATTGACGATCTGCCAGAGGGCTGCTGTGTGGAGGTGCCGGTGCTTGCATCCAAAGGTACGCTGGAGCCGATTCACGTTGGTCCGCTGCCTCCTCATCTGGCACTTTTAAATAATGTTAGCGCAAGGATCGAGGAGCTGGCTGTGGAAGGAGCCATTACCGGCGATCCCCGGAAGATTTATCAGGCCTGCTATTTTGACCCATTGACATCAGCAGTTTTAAGTCTTGCAGAAATCAAATCCATGGTGAGGGAAATGTTTGAGGCAAATAAAGAATATCTGCCGCAATTCAAATATTATGAATAAATAATGAGGAGATTTAAGTATGACATTTCGTGAAAACGTACTGGCAATATTGCATTACCAGAAATTTGAACACTTCCCGGTAGTTTCATTTGGATATTGGGAAGAAACCCTGGACAAGTGGGCACAGAAAGGCCATATTACCCAGGAGGAGGCAGACGGATACCGGAGGGAGGGGGATAATTCCCCCGCAGACAATTCAGTTATGAAGCGGTTAGGCTTTGATTTTAACTGGAATTCCTGTCCTGGCACAAAAAATCAGCTGTTTCCGGCTTTTGAAAAAAAGCTTCTGGAAGAAAAGCCGGACGGCAGCAGGATTGTAAGGGATGAGCAGGGCCTGATTGTTTTGGAAAAACCCAATATTATTTCGATTTCAGCAGAAATCGGAACATCGCTTATGGACCGGCAGGCCTGGGAAGAGCTCTATCTGCCAAAACTTCAGTGGAAGGAGACGCGCGTGGACAGCGCATTTTTCAAAAACCTTCCTTCCCGGGACAGCAGGGAAATCCCTATTGGCCTGCACTGCGGCTCCCTGATTGGATATATGAGAAATCTGCTGGGTGTAGAGCAGTTAAGCTATCTGTATGTGGATGATGAGGATTTATATGTAGAGATCATTGACACCATTGCAGAACTGGGTTATAAATGTCTGGAGGAGGTTCTAAAGACAGGTGCAAAATTTGATTATGCCCATTTCTGGGAGGACATCTGTTTTAAGAACGGCCCATTGATTGCGCCAACCGTCTTTGAGGAATATGTGGGTCCTCATTATAAAAAGTATACGGCATTGCTTAAACAGCATGATATTGATATCGTTTCTGTGGACTGTGATGGCTGTATCGACCGGCTGCTCCCTGTCTGGCTTGAAAATGGTGTGAATACCATGTTCCCCATTGAGGTGGGCACCTGGAATGCCAGCATTGCTCCATGGCGGGAACAGTATGGCAGAGAACTACGCGGTGTGGGCGGTATGAACAAGACTGTTTTCGCCCGCGATTACAAGGCGGTCGACGAAGAAATAGAGAGATTAAAACCGCTGATTGAGCTGGGGGGATATATCCCATGCCCCGATCATAGAATTGCTCCCGATGCCAAATTCGAGGTAGTTCAATATTACTGCGAGAAAATGCAGAAACTGAAATTATAAATAAAGGCCGCTGCAAGGGGGGCAAAGGGGTCAGACCCCTTTGCGCTCCATTTTCTGAATATTCTGAAAAAATGAAAGGAGGGCAAAATGAAAAAAAATTCTCTGAAATCATCTTTGTATGGAGCATTTGCAAGTTCTGTGCTTATGCCTTTCATTGTCATCAGTCTCATTCTACTGAGCTTTTTCAATCACCAGCTCCTGAACAGCTATAATACAAACAACCGGATTATTCTTCAGACCCTTACGAACCAACTGGGCAGTTCTATGCAGAATGCGGAGCATTTTTTTCTGCAATACCTGGTTGATACCAATATTGCAAGGTTTTATCAATATGTTAACCACAATGAAATTGATGTGTCCCAGGAGAACTTATATGAGTATATCAGATATTCAGTCAAGTACAGAAGTGCATTGAATGAGTATCTGACAGTTTCGGATTCTAATCACAGGGGCATTGGATTTTTGCCGGAAAAAACGAACAGGGGAAATTTCTTTTATCTGAATAAGTATGGCGGGACAATCCTGCGGTATGAGAAAGAAGCAGATATGCTGTATGAGAAACTGGAAAAACTGGCATCGGGGGAAGTGATATTTCTTACCGGCAGTCTTATGAAAGGATGTCCGGACTATCATGAGGAGCAGCCTGTGTTCACCATGCTGTGCCCGGTGAACCAGCTGGAAACGGCATCCCGGCAGGGATATGTGTTTACGGAATTGTCCCAAACGGTATTTTCAGATTTGAGCAAAAAGGTTACGCTGCCTGACGGCGCAGGAATGGTCGTTTATTTTCCGGATGGGACTCCTGCTTTTGCCACTGAAGAACGTTTTGTTACTGCACAGGACAACGCGGATGACACAGAGGAGTTTATGGGACGGAAGATACAGATAGAAGGAAAAACACATTATCTGTACCATATGCAGGAAGAAAAATATGGGTTTGGCATTGATTATATACTGCCTCAGAGCACCATATTCCGGGAGGCCAACAGAACCTCCTTTGTGATCCTGCTGTTCTGGTTTTGTGCTATGGCTGCGGCATTTTTCATTTTTATGAATTTGAGCCGCCGGATATCGGTTTCTACAGAAAGAATTGTCTCGTATATCCAGAAGTATCGTCTGGGAGACCGGGAGAGCAACGGATACATGCTTCCAATCCCTATTGAGGAGTTTTCGGAAATATCTCTGGCAATGACAGAGATGACAGAGCGGATCACGGATCTGGTACAGCACGAGTATATCTGGAAAATGAATCAGCAGATGGCAGAATATAAGGCTATGCAGGCTGAAATTAATCCCCACTTTTTTTATAATGTAATGAATTCTCTTCAGGCGCTGAATCGGATAGGAGATACGAAGAATCTGGAAAAGGGAATTTTAAATCTTTCCAGAATGTTTCGTTATACCTGTGAGCCCGGATATGATTCCAGTATTCAGAAGGAGTGCCAGTTTATTGAGAGCTATCTCATGCTGGAAAAAGTCCGGTTTGAAGAACGGCTGTACTATGACATTCAAGTGGAGGAGGGGCTTTGGGACTTCTCTATTCCCAAGCTCTTACTTCAGCCTCTGATTGAAAATGCGATGCTGCATGGAATGCCGAAGGATGGAAATTCCTTAAGCATTTTGCTTGAGGTCTGTCAGATAGAAAGCAAAAACGGAGAAGCCTTCGTATGGATTAAAGTGGCAAATGACGGTATTCCATATAAGGAGAAGGATATCAGCACCAAAGACCGGGTGGGAATTACAAGTGTGCGGGATCGGCTTTTCATCACATATCCAGACTCCTTTTTCTGGTACGAAAGAAAAGGGCGGTTCCAGACGGTATGCAACCTGCTGATTGCAAAAGAAGAAAAGTTATCCCTGGGGGAAAGAGAGGATAAATTATGAATATCTTAATAACAGACGATGAGAGGCTGGTACGGATTAGTTTACTGTCCATGCTGGAGGAGCTGTATCCAGGTGTCCATCACATTTCACAGGCCAGAGATGGGGAAGAGATGATTCATATGGTGGAAAAAGATTTTTACGATATGGTTTTTGTGGATATCAATATGCCGAAAATTAATGGGCTGGATGCCCTGGAGATATGCCGTGGTAAGTCGCCGGAAACTCAGTGGTGCATTCTGACCGGATATGCAGAGTTTGAATATGCAAAGCGGTCTATTAGACTTGGTGTTAAGGAATATCTGCTGAAGCCTCTGGACATTGACCAATTGAAGGAGCTGATGGAAAATATGATAAAAGAAAAGCTGAGAAAGCTTCAGAATCTAAATCAGATCTTTGAAAACAGTGTGAGCCAGGCGTTTGCCCTTGCAGATATGGCAGGGGGAATAAAGCAGATGCAGCCCGTACAAAAGGATGGGGTTTACAGTATTTATGTATTCTTTCTGGATACAGATGAAAATAAAAAACGCCAGGAACTGTATGCAAAGCTGTACGAAAATCTATCCAGTTATCTGAAGAAGAACATAGAGGGAAGGGACCGCTATGCATTGTTCTTTCTGCAGACAAGTGAGCTTTGCCTGATCGTAGAGGGAAAAAAATATATGAGGCTTCATTCCTATCTGCGCCACCATACGGATGTGTTTGATATGAATACAAGAGTAGCAGCTGTCTGGGCGGCGGCAAAGGATTTTAAGGAATTGTATATGAATAAGCAGATTATACTGGCACTGTCAGGTGTCCGTATTCTGGAGGAAAATTATAAGACCATCTCATTACAGGAGTTAAATGAACAGAAGGACCTGATGGAAAAGAGGTTTTTATGTGAAAAGATAGAAATGCTTACAGCCAGCTATATGACGGGGAACTATGGACTGGCAAACGAATTGCTTCAGGAAATGGAGCATGAAGACGGTTTGAAAAAAAGTTTTGAAAAAATAGACAGTCACCCACTGAGGGCGTATTTGTCTGTGATTTGGAAAAGCAGCTTTGAAGGGGAAGAATACACAGATCTGCTTGGGCAGTTCCAAAAGCTCCTGCAAAATGCTATGTGGGAGCACAATTCTGGAAATCAGGATATCATTCAGCAAATTAAGGAGTATGTTACATCTAATTATATGAATGATGTGACCATTGCGGAAATGGGGAATCGATTTGATATAAGTCCATCCTATATCAGCCGGATTTTCCGTCAAAAGACGGGGGAGAAATATATTGATTTTGTAACGGCAGTCCGAATGAAAAAGGCCATGGAGCTTTTTCGGAACACCCCGTCTCTATCTGTAAAAGAGGTGGCAGAACGGGTGGGGTATATTAGTGAAAAGCATTTTTCGAAGACCTTTAAAAAACATTTTGACTGCCTGCCCTCGCAGGTGGCAAAGGAATAGGCAGTTAACCTATCAGCAATATTGATTAAAGCAAGTCTGGCGGCTCAAGTATGATGAAAAAAGGGAATGATTATAAATGTTCAAATAATGAAATGGTGGTTCATAAATATTTCTACTTGGTAAAAATAAAAGTTTCATATTGAAAATAAAGTTGCAGAATGAAAGCAACCATGCTATACTTGAAACAACAAACAGAACATACGTTTTGAGGAGGCGATTATATGGCGAAGACAGAATTCCACGAACGGCTGACGGCATTACGGACAGGCAGCAGCCTGACACAGACACAGATGGCGGAGCTGCTGGGAATATCCAGATCCACCTATGCCAACTATGAAGTGGGGAAACGCACCCCGGATTTGAAGATGCTGATCAAGATTGCCGATGTGTTTACCTGCTCGCTGGATGAACTTGTGGGCCGGAATACCCCGATGCCATATATAGGGAACAATTGTCCGGCGGCAGTTCGTGAAACGGTATCCGGTTATCTTCCGTCAATGGGGCGCGAATCAATGCCCGGTTATCCATCCCTGGTCCGGGAATCCGAGTCTGGCAATTACGCAGAACTGCAGACAGAGAGGCCGAAACGACCGAATTCCTTAGAAAGGCGCAGGAGCCGCAGAGAGAAAAAGGGACTTGGAAAAGGACTGGCAATCGGTGAGCAGGACTTCCGCAAATTACGTGAGCTGGGCGGCTATTATGTAGACAAGACCATGCTGGTGGAACAATTTTTGGATTCTTATGAAACTGTAGTTCTGATCACCCGGCCGAGGAGGTTCGGAAAAACACTGAACATGTCTATGATGGCAGAATTTCTGGACTGTACAAAGGACGCAGAAAAGATCTTCGAAGGAACAGCGATTGCACAGACAGAGACCTGGGAAGACAGAAATCAATATCCGGTGGTGTATTTATCCTTTTTAAATGTGAAAGGGGATGTGGAAAAAGGCTTTTGGGGATGGCTCGTAAATGTGCTGCTGGCAGAGTACGAAAGATACCGGTTCGCATGGGAAAGTGAGCGGGTGTCCGAAGCATGCCGAAAAAGTGTGGAACAATTGCTGGAGGTTCTGTGGGAAATAAAAAGTGGAGATATACAGAAAAAGTATGATATCACCGAAGCTGTCCAGCTGCTTTGTCAGGTGTTGGAAGAGTACTATGAGCAGAAAGTATTCCTGCTGATTGACGAGTACGACACTCCGTTTATTGCTGCAAATGTGAGTGGTTATTATGAGGAAGTAAGAGGTGTTCTTGCTCAATTACTGTCTTCTGCACTGAAAGGAAATGCCTTTCTTGATAAAGCATTTTTGACAGGAATCCAGCGTGTGGCAAAGGAAAATATCTTTTCCGGCCTAAACAACCTGCTGGTCAGCACTGTCAATGATGCAGAGTATGCTCAATATTTTGGATTCACAGAGGAAGAGACAGAAGCGCTTTTGAATTATTATAATCTGGAATTGACAGATGAGGTCAGGCGGATGTACGATGGCTACCACATCGGCAATGTGGATCTGTATAATCCCTGGTCGATCTGTATGTATGCATTTCGGAAGCGCATGGATCCCTATTGGGTAAACACCAGTGAAAACAGCATGATCCGCAATGCCATGGACCGGTGCGGAGAGGACTTTCGGGAAGGTTATGAGCAGTTGATTGAGATGGGAACTGTGACAACAAAGGTGGAACTGGAAAGTTCCTTTTACGAACAGGCAAGTACGGCATCACTCTGGGGATTGTTGATCAATGCCGGAATGGTGACAGTGAAAGAAAAAACGGATAGAGGGATGAGCAGAATTCAAATTCCGAATCATGAGGTAGGCCGGGCATTCGAGGATTTGACCGCACATCATCTGGGAGTATCGGGAGGCAGCCTGTCACAACTGGGAGATATGCTTTGTCTGGAAAAACTGGAAGGATTCGCAGATGCATACCGCCGCATTTTACTGGAACTGCCGTCCTATCATGATCTCAAGGATGAGAACAGCTATCATATGATGGTGCTGGGAATGTGTTCCTGTCTGTATGGTGAGTATGAGATCAAGAGTAACAGGGAGAGCGGCAAGGGAAGAGGCGACCTTATCCTGAAAAATCTGACCGGGAAGTATACTCATTTCATACTGGAATTCAAATATACAAAAGTAAAGACGCAGAATCTGACCCTCCTTGCGGAGGAAGCGATCCGGCAGGTGAAAGAGAAAAAGTATGGTGTGGGGCTGCAGGGGAAGATCTGCTACATCGGACTGGCACATCGGGGAAAAGAAGCGGAAGTGGTTTGGGAAGAAGTGGAAGAGGCTGCGGCTTATTGACAGATAGATGAACAGTGATGGGAAAGATATTGAAACAAATATTGACAAGCGAAAGGAAATAAGGTATAGCAACGGAAACAAATAAATAACAACTTACTCCTACATAAGTATACAAAATTTATGTAGGAGAATTTACAGTTGAGTGGGGGATGAGCGGACATGAATATCTTAATGGTCGATGACGAGGCAACTGCAATTCAGATTTTACAAAAAGCAGTAAATTGGGAAAAGATTGGGATACAAAAGGTCTATACTGCGAATAGTGCGATGGAGGCACAGGAAATCCTCACGATCAAAAAAATAGACATTACCCTTTGCGATATTGAGATGCCCAAAGAGAGCGGATTAGATCTGATTAAATGGATACAGGGGCTGCACCCTGAGATTATTAATATCATCCTTACCGGTTTTCCCGAATTTAACTATGCCCGGAGCGCGATATCGCTGGGGGTTTACCAATATTTGCTGAAGCCCGTATCTTTTCAGGAGCTGGAAGAAGTTGTGCAGAGTGCAGTACATAAAATTGAACAGGAACGTGTCTGGGCGGGCCAGAACAAAAAAGCGGTGTGCATGGAGGATGCAACCGCTATAGAGAAGGTAAAAAAATATCTCGAAGAGCATTATAAATGAAACAATTACCCGAAAAAATCTCGAAGAGCTGGTGCATTTAAGCAGCGATCATCTGAACAGAGAATTTAAGAAAAATACCGGGTATACCATTATGGGATATATTCAGTATTATCGGATATTGGTTGCCAAGGATCTGTTAACGCGGACGGATAAATCAATTATGGAAATCAGTATAGAGACAGGCTTTGAATCTCCATGGTTCATTATGGGGGATGTATTACTATGGATATGACGGGGAACATGCGCAGGAAGGTATTGCATTTTCAAAAGACCTGTATCACTGGGATAAGGTGAAAATGCCAATTCTGAAATATGGAAATGCAGGTGAGATTGACGAATTGCATGCCCATAAACCGTGTGTGATAGAAAAGGATGGGAATCTGTATCACTTTTATTGTGCAGTCAGAGAGGGCAGGGAGAGTGATAAGGCTGTAAATGCAGATCCTACCCGGGAGCAGGGGGCAGGTAAAACAGAATACCGCTGTATATCTGTCGTGGTAAATCAGGCACAATTGCAGAATATTCCAAAATGAAAAAATCTCCAAAATGGGAAATTGTGAACGGCTATTCAGAGGCTTGCTGGAAAAACAAAGATTTTCTTTGAACGATAAATGGGTTGATAAAGTAAACTCTGTTATAATATATACAGTCATAGAGAAAGAAATCTGCTGTTCGACCATTATCGTACGCCGGAGATGAATAGGCCCATAACAAGACAAAGGAGTGAAGTAAAATTGGAAGAATTAGTACAAAAAGCAATACAGGATATTACCTACAGAAGCAGTAAATTCCCAGAAGAGCATTCCGTATTATAAGTGAAAACAAAGACGTTGCAGTTCCCTGCCTGATCGATGCAATAAAGAAAGCCGTTTCAGAGGGAGATGACCTAGATGAAAACTATCAGCTGCATTTTTATGCACTGCATCTGCTGGGGGAATTTCAGGACAGAGAATGTTTTCCTAAAATTATGCAACTGATATCTCTTCCAGGTGATACTTTGGATTATCTGATTGGAGATGCAATTACATCAAGCCTGCAGGATATTCTTTATAATACATATAATGGAGATCTGGAAATTCAGAAAAAGACTGTTAATATTCCGGATATCGATGATTTTGTCAGAGGCGGAGTGCTGAAAGTAATGGGGCAGTTATATTTGGAACAGAATCTATCTGGAGGATTTTTTTGATTCCGAGAGCATAGAGATCGATAAGCTGGTTTATCTGGCATTGAATTATCGGCCGCATCCAATATGGAGTCCGGAGCCTGAGGAAGTTGCTGAAAAAAGAAATAGGGTTTATTTATTCGAGGCTTTTTCAAAATTTAAAGAAAAAACAGGAAAGGAAAATATACGGACATTCCGGGAGTACGATGAAAAATATTCAATACATTATTGGTGTGGAGAGTGGTTTGATGTGCTCCTGACGTTATTAAAGAAGGCTGGAGAGGATAATGCCTATAAAGAAGTCTAAGCGTGCCGCAGGAAAATGAAATAGCAGTTGAGGCAGAAGAGGATAAAGTTGAATACATATATAAGTTTGTTGAATTGAATGTACCAGCGAAATGAAGGGATCGCCGCAAGCCGTTCACAAGGCTAAAGCTTGTTCCCTGGTGCTGGCTGGGGTATGAACAGCAGCCTAATAGTTGGATATAGAAGACGTGTAATAAAATCTTCCTTTATATTCAAAGAAATTATGCTATAATAAAAGCAGAAATAGGAGCAACCGCCCACAAAGTGGTTAGCCTCTAGTTGACGAAATGCCTACCTAAGACGGCCAAGTACAAAGGTAGGCATTTTTTGTTTTCGCTTGTTATTCCTATCAATGTAGGCAAGCAGTGCAATGAGAAAAGTACCGCCCAAAAACAACAGGCTAAGAACTTCATAAGTATTCATACGCACCACCTCCCCTCTTCTGTTAAGTATGGGAGGCTGCTACTCTGTACACGATTGCTCCGTAAATAAATGGTACTATAGTAATGGTAATAATACAATCGCGTAATAATTGCATGAATCACGCTGCCCCTATTTACGGCAGCCTTTTTTGAATAACATAATAAATATCAAATTCCATTCCATTGTCCTTTCTACTGGTATTCTTCCTAACAGGTTCTGGGAATATCTTCTCCCCGATCTTTCTCCTGGGTTATCTATCGTTTTGACAACCATTGGTTGTCAAATTCTGCTAACTTACAAATGCTTGTAATAACCTCTCGACTTCTGTATAGTGGATGAAAAGAGGAGGTACGAAGATGCTGGCGGATAAAATAGGAAAGTTACGAAAATTAAGAAAAATTTCACAGGAAAAGATGGCGGAGATGTTCAGTGTATCCCGGCAGGCGGTACAGAAATGGGAGAATGGCACCTCTGTTCCGGATCTGGATAATCTTGTACGTATTGCGGAATATTTTGATGTATCTTTGGACTATCTGATTAATGGCAAAGACTATCAGAATACGGAGGAGATGGTACTCACCAGAAAAATAGAGCCTTCTTATTCTACAATGCATACATGGGAAAACTATTCGGCACAGCTTATGGTGGAGTACGATCAGTGCTGTGATGAGGGGAAGGATATGAAGCCTCTCAAAGGCCTTTTTGCCGAGGTAGACAGGCTGCCGGAGGGCAGAGAGAAAAAAGAGATTTCGGATGTTCTCTTCCAGATGGTCATGAAGGCACCAATGCGGGAAGGGTATTCCTACCGTGAGCCTTCCGATTATACGGGGATACGGCATCTGTGCACGCAGAACCCCGAGGCCGGTGCGGCAGCTGACGGCGGAACATCTGAAGGAAATGTGATATCAGATGACGTTCTTTACAGCAAAATAAAAGGTGCCTGGTACGGCCGGGTCTGCGGCTGTCTTCTGGGCAAGCCGATCGAAGGATTTATGTCGGATGAGATCAGACGGCTTCTTGAGGGAACCGGGAACTGGCCGATGAAGACCTACATATACCAGAAGGCGATCACAGAGGATGTCAGGAAACAGTTTGATTTCAATGTGTATGACAGGTGTTATGCAGATACACTGACCTGTGCACCGGCGGACGATGATACCAACTATGTAGTTCTGGCAAGTGAGCTTGTGGAGCGCTACGGAAGGAATTTTACCTCCAGGAACGTGGCGGAACTTTGGTTGGAGACGCAGCCCAAGTCAGCATACTGCACGGCGGAACGCGTCGCTTTCCGTAACTTTGTGAACGGGTACCTGCCGCCGGAATCTGCCATATACAAGAATCCATACAGGGAATGGATCGGGGCACAGATCCGGGGTGACTATTTTGGTTATATCAATCCTGGAAAACCCCAGGAAGCCGCGGAAATGGCATACCGGGATGCAGTGATCTCCCACGTGAAAAACGGGATTTACGGAGAAATGTTTGTGGCGGCCATGCTGGCATGGGCGGCTGTATGCCAGGATATGGAAGAAGTAATCCGGGTGGGGCTGAATGAGATCCCGGTGACTTCCAGGCTGTACGAAAGCATCATACAGGTGATCACATGGAAGCAGGAGGGAAAGACTTACGATGAAGTAATCGGTGAGATCTTCCAGATATACGATGAAAAGAATGTCCATCACTGGGATCATACGATTTCCAACGCTATGATTGTGGCGGCAGCACTGCTTTACGGGGACGGGGATTTTGCCAGATCCATCTGCTATGCGGTGCAGATCGGGTTTGACACAGACTGCAATGGTGCAACGGTAGGATCAATCGTAGGTATGATGAAAGGGTATGACCAGATACCCGAGGAGTGGGTGAAGCCGCTTCGGGACGAGCTGGACACGGACATTTTCCGCGTGGGGAAGGTTCGGCTGGAGGATATGGTAGAGCGGACAATCAAGCATATCCGGCTGGATAACAAATAAAGAATAAGACAGACAGCGCCAGGACTGATACCTTTTCGATCAGTCTGGCGTTGTTGCGCATTTTAAGGGGAAAACATAAGGGTTACAGGAGATAAAAGGAACGGGAGAGGGACACAAGGAGGAGGAATCGGGATGGCAAGTTTTATTATAGTGGATGATGAACCGCTGGCGCTGGAGAGCTTTGCAGAACTGCTGAACTGGGACCAGTACGGATATAAGCTTCTGGGGTGTGCGGCAAATGGCGAGGCGGCGCTGCAGCTGATCAAAGATAAAAAGCCGGATATCGTATTTACGGATATCCGTATGCCTATCATGGACGGCCTGGAGTTGTGCAAAAAAGTCCGGGAGAAAAATCTGGATGTGAAGATGGTGATTCTGACCGCATACCGGGATTTTGACTATGCACAGAAAGCGCTTTCCTGCGGGGTGACCGAATATCTTTTGAAAAATCAGATCGAGGAAGAGGTGGTTCTGCCGCTTCTGGAGCGTCTTTCCGGGGAGATTGAGGAGCAGCGCCGCAGACAGGGGATCAGCCAGAATCATTACTACCAGAGCCTGATGCTGAATATGCTGCCGGAAGAAGAAGCAGGTGTACAGGGGGAGTCCAGACAGTGCTGCCGCATCCTTCTGAAACGAAGGAGTCCCTATATACTGGAAGAACTGGCGGACTGCGGTACAAAAGACATCACGATCAGCCAGAAAGATATAGAAAAACTCCTGCTTCCCGATGGAGACCTGGAACTTCTGCAGATGTTCTGGCTTGATTCTACAAGCTGGGGACTTTTGGTCGGCGAAAAGGGAAAGGAATTTTTTTCACTTACAGAAAAACAGGATCAGCTTCGGGAGCTTCTGAACAGGATACAGGATTATTTCAGGGAGCAACATACGGCCCGGGTAATTGCACTTTTTGACGTGGGGATCATCAGACCGGACGTATTGAAAGCTTCTTTCCACGAGATGCAGGATTTTTCCGGATGCTGTATCTTTATGGACAGGCAGGAAATTGTGCCGTACATACAGTTTAAAAACCGCTGCTGTAATACAGACACTGGACACAGGGAACTGCGGGAGCTCATGGGGGAGGTCCGTGAGGCAGCCCAAAGGGGCAGGAAGGAAGCGCTCTGTGAATCTTTGGACAGGCTGAAAAAAGAGTATTCCACGCCTTATTCTGATTTGGGAAAATACCGGTATATATGCCGACACCTTTTTTATCATCTGGACGAGATGAGAAATGAGAATGCTCTGACCCCTTTGAAGGAGTATGTGACCCGGCAGAAAGAAGAGATTTCAAAGCTGATTACGGCAGAGCAGATCTGGCAGTGGATTGTCCATGAATTTCTGGAACTGGCATCTATGGCATCGGACACAGGAAAAAGGGTAAACAATCGGAAAATCGACCAGTCCCTTCAGTATATCCACGAACACTATCAGAAAAAGCTGACGGCCAGACAGGTAGGGGCACAGGTGGGGTTGAGTGAGGTCTATTTCAGCAATCTCTTTAAAAAAGAGCTGGGGATGACGTTTGGCGATTATCTGACAAATTACCGGATGAATGTAGCAAAATATCTGCTTGTAAATGGAGATTATAAGGTCTATGAGATTGCGGAGATGACAGGATACACGTCCCCGCAGTATTTCAGCCAGCTTTTTCAGAGAGAGACCGGATATACACCCATGGAATATATGGCACACAGAGGAGAGGCGAAGTAGGATATGAAAATAGGCAGAAAAAAATATCAGAGGCTGAGCGTGAAAGTGGTCCTGATTATTCTGGGAATTACTCTGGTGGTCAGCAATATAAGCGGGATTGTACTGTACCGCTATTTTTCCAATGTCATGATGAACCAGATGAAAAAAGATAATCAGGTGACTGTGAACCAGCTGTCTTCGGAAATCGATAATATCTATGAGGAGGCACAAAAGTACGGACAGCAGATTCTGATCAATAAGTCCGTGCAGGAATATTTCTCGGAGGATGCTCCTGACTCTGTTGTGGAGGCATTCAAGCAGAAAAATGAAATACTGGACTATATAAACCAGGTCATCATGCTTTCCGAACATATCAGCAGTATAGCTTTAGTGAAGGGCGAAGAGGAGATGATGTGGTCATATGTACCCTTTTGGGATAAAATCAGCATGGAATTGTGCCAGGAATGGTATGAGCAGATGAGCAGTGCAGCTGCGGATGCAGGCAAACCTGGTGATGACGGCCGGTATACGGTGAGCAGACCTTACACATTTTCTTATTCACGGACAGGTGGGCAGAGCGGCCAAAGCCTGATCAGTATCTGTATTCCCAGCTATTCTTCCAGACATGTGAGTGAACGCTGGGGGAGTCTGATTATTAATATAGATACCCAAACGATTGATGAGATCATACAGCGGCATAGTGCAAACTTTGATGCGCTTGGCTATTTTAACAATGACAAAGAGATGGTGTATGTGAATGACAGCACGTTGGATGAGAAAATATTTGATCAGCCCGGGACGAAAAATGACAAAGAGCGGTTTCCGCTTAAATTGCAGCAGGAAACAAAGATGGGCGGAAGTATTACAGCAGTGCTGGGCGATCCGGGCTTATTTGATTCCCAGCGCACAGACGTTCAGATTCTGCTGTTAGTGCTGCTTGGCGGTGTATTTTTAATTGCAGCCATCTTAATCCCGCTGATGCTTCGGCTGATGCATCCGGTCTCTGTGCTGACAAATGCCATGAAGAAGGTGGGAGAGGGGGATCTTGAGACGCAGGTAGATATCCATACACGGGATGAATTCGAGACACTTGGTAAGGATTTCAATCAGATGGTGGTAAGGCTGAATGCCTCCGTGCAGGCCTCGCTTCAACATGAGAAGGATAAGCACGATCTGGAATATGAAGTGCTGGTTGCCCAGATTAATCCTCACTTTATCTATAATACACTGAATACAATTATATACCTGGCTAAAAAGGAGCAGGGGGGCGATGTGGTCAAAATCACCAAAGCTTTGATCGATCTTCTGCAGGATGGAATTAAATTGTCGGACAACAAGAATTACTCAACTGTCGAGGAGGAACTGTGGATTATAGGCAATTATATCTGTATTCAGAATTACCGGTATAAGAATATGTTTAAAATGATTGTAGACTGTTCCGAGGAGCTTAAAAAAGAGCATGTCCCCACCTCTGTGATCCAGCCCCTTGTGGAAAATGCGCTTTTCCATGGGATTGTGCCCCTTGGGCATCCGGGCAGAATCTGGCTGACGCTGCGCAGGGAAGTGAGAAATGAGTCTGGGTATATACGGATCTGTGTGTCTGACGAGGGCGTTGGAGTATCGGAAGAAAAGGTGCGGGCAATTATGGACGGTAGTATGAGGCTTACGGATGTATCACGCAATCACATTGGCGTACAGAATATTATCAAACGGCTGACCCTGCTTTATGGAGACGAATATCAGCTGAGCATCAGGGCAAGAGAAGGCGGAGGTACACAGGTAGAAGTATTGATTCCACTTGGGACAAATCAATAAAAAGATGAGATAAAATAAAAAAATAATAGAAAAAAACACGGAAAAAGTGGTTTTCATAACAAAAAAGTTGGATTACATGCTACACGATTCCTCTGGATTGTTGGTATAATTTGTGCAACAACACGAGAGAACGGAATGACAAAAGGAGGAATTAATAAAATGAAAAGAAAACTGGTAATGTTACTGGCAGGAATTATGCTTATGACGCAGCTGACAGGCTGTGGGTCCGGCAAAGAAACGGACAGCACAAAAGAGGGAAAAGAAACTTCCGGTACGGCCTCAGAAAACGCGGACATGGATGAGATCAGCGGGAAAATTACGATGTGGACATGGTTCGACATCAGCGATGAGATCGAGGCATACGAGGAGAGCCATCCGGGAACAGAGATTGAACAGGTCGTAGTGGATGCAGGGGAATATATGACAAAGATCCAGACCACACTGGCTTCCGGCGGAACGCTTCCGGATCTGGTATGGGGGGAGAGCCTGAACAGAGGCCAGCTCTTTGCCATGGATATATTAGACGATCTGAAAGCAGAGCCTTATAACCTGGATACAAGTCTGGTGGAACAGAGCGTACTGCCAACAATGATCGATGAGGAAGGCAGAACGGTGGGGCTGGAGCGTAACATCAATCCAAGCGGACTGGCATATAAGAGAGATCTGGCCAAAGAATATCTTGGAACCGATGATCCGGACAAGCTGACAGAGATGATTACCTCCTGGGATGAATTTATCAATATTGGGGAGACGGTCAAAGAAAAGAGCGGCGGCAAGGTATCCATGCTGACATCACTGGGGGATGTATACTATATTGCAAACGGGCAGTCACAAGAGCAGCGGATAAAAGACGGTACCATTCAGACAGAGGTGGTAAAGGATCTTTTCACAGAGGTCTGTGAATTCAGAGATGCGGGAATCGTCAGTCAGATCGAGCAGTGGACACCGGCATGGTATGCTTCCTTCGGCGGAAAGGACAGTATCTTCAGCCCGATGCCAAGCTTCGGACTTGATAATTTTATCATACCGAATGACCCGGAAGGAGAAGGCAACTGGGGCCTGATTGTTCCTCCGGAGGGCGGCTTCAACTGGGGCGGCACCTGCTGGGGAATTACAAAAGACAGCGAAAATAAGGCTCTGGCCTGGGATTTTGTAAAGTTTGATTCCTTTGAGGAAGGCGCGGATATCAGATATGCAAACGGAGAGATTCCAAGCGGCGCCGGTTATATGGACGAGGAAAAGGTGAGTGAAGAGAATACATATTTTTCAGGACAGAAGATTGGAGAAGTATTTATCAACGAAATCCTTCCTACCATCCATATCAATCCGATCACAGAGTATGACTATACGGATATCTGCACAATAGAACTTGTTCTCAGCAGTCTGAATGCGGACTATAAGATGACCGCGGAGGATGCGGTGGATCTGTACATCAGTGAGATGCAGGATCAGGCAGCGGATTTGAAAGTGAACTAAGAATGACATAGCGGGACAGTCTGTAGCACTGGCTGTCTCGTTTTTTGCCCTCAGAGAAAGGTAAAAATGTGATGCAGACAAAAAAAGCAAAGAAAATGAAAACAAAAACAAAATACGCTGTTTTGTTTCTGGCGCCTTTTGTAATCTTATATCTGGTATTCGGGTTATTTCCTATCATACATTCCTTCTATATCAGCCTCACCGACTGGACCTTTGGGAAAGATGTTAATTTTGTGGGACTGAGCAATTATATCAGATTATTTACCGAAGACAAGTATTTCTGGAAGTCTGTGGGAAATACAGCTCTGCTGATGCTGATGTATATCCCTCTGTCCATTATTGTTGCACTGCTGCTGTCCAACCTGATCTACAGCAAGAGAACAAAGTTCAAAAAGTTTTTCCAGGTTGCATTCTTCCTGCCTAATATTACAACGGCTGTAGCCGTAGGCCTGATGTTTGCTCTGATCTTTGACTGGCAGACCGGGATACTGAATAACGTGCTGATGAAGTTTGGCATTATCAGCAGCGGTATTAACTGGCTGGGCACACCGGGGCTTGCCAGGGTGGTGACCGCCCTGATGCTCTTCTGGGCATATTTCGGGTATTGTACCGTATTTTACCTGTCCGGTATGTCCGGTATACCGGAAGATGTCTATGAAGCGGCAAAGCTGGATGGAGCAAATCACAGGCAGACTCTCTGGCATGTGACAATACCCATGCTGAAGCCGGTAACCAGCTTCCTGATTCTAACCAGTTTTATATCCGGCTGCCAGGTGATGGAGGAGCCCATGCTTCTGCTTAATGGGTGGGCAACCGTAGGACAGACGGTCGGGGGACCGGACCGGTCATGTCTGACCATTGTATGGAATCTGTATGATACAGCATTTGGAAATGGTACAAACCTGCAGTATGGCAAGGGTGCCGCCATTGGATACAGTGCATTTCTTTTAATCATGCTGGTTGTTATGCTGTGGAACCGTACGCAGAAAACTCTGGCAAAAAGGAGAGGAGACATTGACGAATGAGTAAGAGAAAAGGAATCGGGACGATGGCAGTGCTGTTTGTCCTGGCATTTATTACGATCATTCCGTTCTATATGATGCTCTGTATGAGCACCCAGACATCGGCAGAACTTTTTCAGGGGCTGACTCTGCTTCCGGGAAGTCATCTGCTGGAGAATCTGAAGACCGTCGGCAGCAGTTCGTTTGGAAAATTTTACATAAACAGCCTTGTGGCCTCTACGGCCGCTACACTGATCGGAACTTTGACAAGTGCCATGGCAGGATTTGCCCTGTCCAAGTACCGCTTTAAATACCGCGACCTGATCGCGAAGATCATTATAGCTACCATGATGATCCCCTCTCAGATCAGTCTAATCGCCTATGTAATTGAGATGAGGAACTTTCATCTTCTAAATACACTGTGGCCGGTTATCATTCCATTTACATTTAACGCTTTTGGAGTGTATTGGATGAAGCAGAGTATAGAGGGGGCCGTGCCTGATGAGGTTATGGAGAGCGCCAGGATCGATGGAGCTTCCGAAATGCGTGTGTTTTTCTCCATCGTACTGCCATTTGTGAAATCGGCGCTGATTACCATAGCACTGCTGTTATTCCTGTGGTCATGGAATAATTACCTGCTTCCTCTTATCACCATCAACGACATGGATTTATATACGGTTCCGCTGGGCATCGCAATGCTGAACGGAATGTACCGCACAGACTACGCGGCCAAGATATTAGCCCTGGCAATGGGCACGGTTCCTTTAGTGATTCTGTTTATTTTCGGCTCGAAGTATTTTATCAGAGGGTTGACATCAGGGGCAGTCAAGGGGTAAGCGCGGCCAGGAAATGAAATAAAAAGTTCCCTGCTGTAAAAATGCAGGGAACTTAAAAGAATTTCTATACAAGAGGGAAACCGAGTCTCAGGATAGACGTCCAGTTACTCTTGGCGTATAAGATTCTTATAATTGTTACTTGTTGCTTTTCCTCTGAAATCACATAAAAGGCAAGATAATTGTTTACCTGTGTAAAACGGATGCCCCATGAAGCAAGTAGGTTATCACCTACAAGAGCGAATTGTTGCGGAAGCTGCGCCAGGGCATTGATCTGGTGCTCTGCTTTATCAAGAAGCTTGTCTGCAGTCCGAGGATTTTTTAAAACAAATTCAATATAATCCGCGGCCTGCGCCATATCCCTTTCCGCAGTTGATGTGATATGAAGCTGATAGGTCACCGGTTATGCCGGTTCCTTAAATCGGACATGGTCTCGGAAAACGGGCGGGTTTTTCCTTCATTAACATCAGAAAGCCCTTCCTGGAGCATACCGTATAATTCGTAACGTCCGATGAGCTGTTCATATGCCTCAATGCTCATAACAGCAAGGTCGCCCTTACCGTTTTTGGTAATGAAAACAGGCTCAGAATAATCATGGCAAAAGGTAGAAATTTCATTGTAGCTATTACGCAAATCTGCGCTTGAACGGATTGTTGGCATGATAGCACCTCCTTTATAAAGAGATTATAAACAAATTTCTTTATATGGTCAAGGGCGCTGTCGAGATTTTCTGTTATGTGCAGCATATAGGTTACTGTTTACTGTGCACAGTAACGCATATAGAATCACCCATTATAAAATAAAGTAATAAGGAAGGATGAAGAGATGAAAAAATATTTGACCAGAGAAGAGATGATATCTGTTATCGAACGAAAAGGTGCGGCAGAGCATGTACCGTCTTTCCTGCTGAACTGGTGGGGAACCGGAACAGAGGAAAAATATGGGGAGGAGCTGACGAAACTGGAGCGGGAGTATCCTTCCGATGTTTACTGTGGTGAACTGCTGCAGCCGGGACGGGCAGAGGCCCCAGCTTCCTGCAGACCTTCATACAGGTGGGGATATAAGGACTATACAAATGCTGAAACCCACAGCATTGCACGGACACCAGTCCTGATGGAAGAATGGGACGAACTGGATCAGCTTTTTGCCGACTTTCCGGACCCGGATGAACCCGGAATTCTGGACGGAGCGGTAAAAGGACTTGAAAAAGCAGGAAACCGCTACAGGCTGGGCCTGTTCTGGCAGGTATTCCATGAGTTTTTCTGGCAGATCCGGGGAATGGAAAATGTGATGGGTGATTATGTGGAAGATCTTGATAATTTAAAGATCCTGGGCCGGAAGGTGCTGGAATTCCATAAAAGGATCGTGGACCGGTTTGCAGAAGCGGGATTTGACGGAATCATGACTTCGGATGACCTGGGCTTCCAGACCGGCCCCATGATGCAGCCCGATGTGTTTAAAGAGGTGCATCTCCCACTGTACAAAGAACTGGTGGATCATATCCATAAAAAGGGGATGCATGTGTGGCTGCATTCCTGCGGGGATAATACGCTGTTAATGGACAGCCTGGTGGAGTCGGGGATCGATGTCCTGCATCCGATCCAGAAGGGCTGTATGGATGAAAAAGCAGTTGCCGAAAAATACGGCGGTAAAATTACATTTCTGTATGGAATTGACGTACAGCATCTGGTTCCCATGGGAACCCCCAAGGAAATCCGCGAGGAGGTCCGCAGTGCCAAAAAGCTTTTTGGCAGAGAAGACGGCGGTCTGATTCTGGCTGCGGCTAACGGGATTATGCCGGATACTCCGCTGGAGAACATTAAGGCTCTTTACGAAGAGGTCTTTGGAGACAGGGAGGATGTTTTACAGGAAGACCTGATTAGCTTTGGAGGGACAGTAGAATAGCATGATTTTATTGATCTTGATCTATTTTGTATTTGTAGGCGTGGGGCTGCCGGACTCCCTCCTGGGCTCCGCCTGGCCATTTATGGCGGGGGAGTACCAGGTTGGCGTGGACAGCGCCGGAATACTGTCTATGACAATTTCCATTGGGATTATTATAGCCAGCCTGTCGGCCTGCCATCTGATCCGGAAGGTTGGATTTGGTAAGGCGGCAGTATGTGGACTTGGATTTTTGCTGATCGGGCTGGCGGGGTATGTCATATCTCCGGCCTTTGGATGGACTTTTTTCTGCTGTGTCCCTCTGGGATTCGGCAGCGGGCTGCTGCAGACGATACTCAATGATTTTGTGGCGGAACACTATTCTGCACGCCATATGAACTGGCTGCACGGTTCCTGGGGAATCGGGGCCGTGGCGGGTCCTCTGCTGGTCTCTGCATTTGGCCAGACGGCAGCGGGCTGGAGGGGCGGATATATTACGGTTGCTCTGGCAGAAGCTGTTTTAATTGCGGCTGTTCTGTTCACGCTTCCGCTCTGGAAAAAGGTGCAGGGCACCGGGAATGGTAAGATTGCGGAGAAAAGCGAAAAAGCTTCGGTACGGCGCTCTGTATCTGTGCGGGGAAAAGCATTTGTAGTAGGACAGTTCTTTATGTACTGCTCCATGGAGAATGCAATGATGCTCTGGGGCGCCAGCTACCTGATCGGTGCAAAGGGAATGGAAGCTTCTTCGGCCGCACGGGGTGTCTCCATGTTTTTCCTGGGAATTACGGCGGGCAGGTTCCTGGGCGGTATGCTGGCCGGAAAGATCGGGAATGTGACCATGATTTTCGGCAGTGTCATGACCGCCGCTATGCTGGATCTGGTGCTTTTATTTACAAACGGGGCAGGAATCGCAATGGCAGTGTTTCTGCTGCTGGGACTGATCACGGCACCCATCTATCCTGCTATGCTGCATCAGACCCCATCCTTTTTTCCACAGGAAAATCTGCAGCTGCTGATGGGAGTCCAGGTGGCAAGCGCCTATGCCGGGATTACGGTTATGCCGCCGTTGTTTGGAAAACTGTTTACGGTGACTTCATTCCAGCTTCTTCCAGTATTGCAGATGTGCTTTTTATGCTGCGTTCTGGTCTGCGTGATCGTATTGAATCAGAGGGCGGCGAAGAAACGGGAAGTTCTTGCTTAGTACATCGAATAATAATTAATTTCCTGTTATACTGACCTAAATTTTCAATGTACTAATAGAAGATGCCTGTTTTGCAGGACGTATTCATATGGGACTTTAGAATTGTATAGAGATACAGTGTTGAATCAGAGCATTTATAAAGGAGAAAATCATGTTTAAAGACGACTTTGTATGGGGAGCTGCGACTTCCGCATATCAGATTGAGGGCGCCGCTTTTGAGGACGGAAAGGGCTTGTCCGTGTGGGACGAATTCTGCCGTCAGGAGGGCAGGATTTTTCAGGGGCACACGGGGGATACGGCCTGTGACCATTACCACAGATATAAAGAAGATATTGCCCTGATGAAGGAACTTGGAATCAAGGCATACCGGTTCAGCATTTCCTGGACCCGGATCCTGCCGGATGGCTTGGGCAGGTTAGAAGAAAAAGGAGTCCGTTTCTACAGAAACCTTGCAGAAGAGCTGAAAAATCAGGGGATTACCCCTTATGCTACACTGTTCCACTGGGATTACCCTGTGGCTCTTATGAGAAAGGGCGGGTGGCTGAACCCGGACAGCCCACGCTGGTTTGAAGAGTATGCGGCTGCCGTTGCAGATGAACTGGGAGACTGCATCAGGGATTTCTATACGTTTAATGAGCCACAGATGATGTTTGGCAATACCTTTGTGAGTACAAATCTGGCACCCGGATACCGGATGGCGGACAGCGATGTAATTAAGATGATTCACAACATGCTGCTGGCGCACGGTCTGGCGGTTCAGGCGATCCGAAAGAGGATACCTGATGCGCGGGTGGGGGCGGCATTGTGCTCAGACCCCGTGATACCGGAACTGGAGGACGAAAGATCCATAGAGGCTGCACGCGAGCTTTACTTTAAGGCGGGAGATACCATGGAGGAGCTTTCCTTCAGCCTTTCCTGGTACAGCGATCCTCTGATGCTGGGAAGTTACCCCGAAGACGGGCTTGAGAAATTTGGAAAATATCTGCCAAAAGGATGGCAGGAGGATATGAAAACGATCTGCCAGCCGCTGGATTATTACGGACAGAACATTTACAGCGGGAATACTGTCCGTCTGGGTGAGGATGGGAAAGCGGTTCCCAGAATGAGGCCCGCCGGACATCCGAAGACGGCTCTGGACTGGCCCATTGATCCGGAAGCACTTTACTGGGGACCACGTTTCCTATATGAGCGCTATCAGACGCCAGTGGTGATTACAGAAAACGGCCTTTCCTGCCATGATGCGGTTTCCCTGGACGGCAGGGTGCATGACCCGAATCGGATTGACTATCTGAACCGGTATCTGCTGCAGCTTGAGCGGGCTTCGGAGGAGGGGATCTGTGTATGGGGATATTTCCACTGGTCCCTGATGGATAACTTCGAATGGACACAGGGTTACAATGAACGTTTTGGATTAATCTATATTGATTATGAGACTCTGGAGCGGATACCAAAAGATTCCTTTTACTGGTACAAAGAGGTTGTGGAAACAAATGGAGAAAGCTTAGGCCCCATATCAGGCCTGGCATACGGTGAAAAGAAGGGGGAATGAAATTGGAGAATAAAATCAGGCAAATCATAGAGACACTTACCCTTGAGGAAAAAGCGTCATTGTGTTCCGGAGCCGACTGCTGGCATACGAAGGCAATACCGGAAAGAGGAATTCCGGCGATCCGGATGTGCGACGGACCAAGCGGCCTCCGCTTTCAGTCGGGAGAAGATGATCATATGGGAGTCCATGCCAGTACGCAGATGGTCAGTTATCCTACGGGATGCGCCATGGCTTCCTCCTTTGACCGTGAACTGATGGAGCGTGTGGGAGCGGCAATCGGGAAGGAAAGCCGGGCCGTTGGAGTTTCCCTGGTTTTAGGGCCGGCTTCCAACATTAAGAGACATCCGCTCTGCGGCAGAAATTTTGAATATTTATCGGAGGACCCGTATCTGACAGGTGAGATGTCGGCGGCGGAGATCCGGGGAATCCAGAGCCAGAATGTGGGGGCATGCATGAAGCATTATGCCTGCAATAATCAGGAGACATGGCGGATGAAGATTGATGCCCGTATTGACGAGCGAACCCTGCGGGAAATCTATCTTGCAGGATTCGAGATGGCAGTGAAGCAGGAACAGCCGTGTGCGCTGATGGCCAGCTATAATAGAGTAAATGGGGAGCATGTGACGGAGAGCCGCCATCTGCTTACGGACATCCTCAGGGAAGAGTGGGGATTCGAAGGCTTTGTAGTCAGCGACTGGGGAGCTTCCAACCACAGGCCGGCCGGAGTGGAAGCCGGTATGGATCTGGAAATGCCGGGATGCAATGGAATCACGGATGAACAGCTTGTGGAGGCAGTCCGCCTGGGAAGGCTTGAGGAGAGTGTGCTGGATGAGGCTGCCGGGCGTATCATCGGAAAAGTACTGCAGTATGAAAATACACCGACGGGTGAAGATTTTGCCAGGGAAGAGCATCATGAACTGGCTGTTGAGGCGGCAGCTGAATCGGCGGTGCTTCTGAAAAATGAGAATCAGCTGCTTCCTCTTAAAGAAGGCAGGAAGGTTGTATTTACCGGACGGTTTGCAGAGGCACCCAGATTTCAGGGCGGCGGCAGTGCATGTGTGAATCCATTTAAGCTGACAAATGCACGGCAGGAGGCCGCCGGAATCAGCGGGGTGTCCTATGTACCGGGATTTACGGAGGAAGAAGACTGTGTGAATGAGGCGTGGCAGAAGGAAGCTTTGGATGCGGCAGCATGTGCGGATGCGGTAGTTATCTTTGCAGGGCTTCCGGAGATTTTCGAGAGCGAGTCCTATGACCGCCCGGACATGAGACTGCCTTTCTGCCAGAATCAGCTGATCGAAGCTGTCTGTGCGGTTCAGAAAAACGTAGTGGTGGTGTTGTGTGCAGGTTCCGCCGTAGAGATGCCCTGGGCTGGGAGAGTATCATCCATCCTGCAGATGCATACAGGAGGACAGGGAACGGGAACGGCAGCAGTGGATCTGCTCTATGGCAGAAAGAATCCCTGCGGGAAACTTGCCGAGACTTATCCGGTCCGGCTGCAGGATGTGCCGTCCTATCTGAATTACCCGGGAGATGGGAAAACGGTGCATTATCAGGAAGGAATTTTTGTTGGATACCGGTATTATGATGTGAAGGATATGGAAGTACTGTTTCCTTTCGGACATGGGCTTTCTTACACCACATTCGCCTATCATAACTTGCGGGCCGATAAGACAGACTTCGATGAAGAAGATATCCTGGAAGTATCAGTGGATGTAACAAATACGGGAGAACGATTCGGCAAAGAAGTGGTACAGCTCTATGTTTCGGATATGACGGACCAGCAGAATAAAAAATGGGAAGTCGACAGGAAGAGCAATGTGTTTGTTCAGGAAAATGAGGGAACCGTCTCCAGGCCCCGCAGAGAACTGAAAGGATTTGTGAAAACTGCGCTGCAGCCGGGGGAAACGAAAACAGTGGTCTTCCAGCTTGACCGGAGGAGCTTTGCCTGGTATAACGAGGAAATTAAGGACTGGTACTGCAGCGGTGGGAAGTACTGCATTCAGGTGGGGGCATCTTCCAGGGACATTCGGGATACTTTAGAGGTTTGCCTTCAGAAAGATGAGAAGAAAGTCCCGGTTTGTGTAAGTATGGATACATTGATGAGTGAAATTTCGCCTTATCAGGGATTGTGGCAGATGGCTCTGGACTATCTGGCACAGGCCTGCCCGAAGCTGGATGAGATTATACATGGCACAGATTCTAATGCCTTTTATCTGCGGGAAGAATTGAAGGAGCTGCCGCTTTATGCCGTGCGTGGGTTGTATGCGGTGAGGCAGGAAGATATGGATGGGGTGATTGAACTGCTGAATCGGGAGATCAGCAGGATGTAAAAATTACAGGCAGCGCCCCCGTTCTTAAGCTCTTTGTTTTTTTGTAAAGCATTAAATAATTCATTTTAATTTTCCTGTCTGGCATATATTGACAAAATGATATCAAAGTGATATCATTCAAATATGAACAAGATTCAACTACAACTAGGAATTGAAAGAGAGGGATTATTATGAATGAAAAGGTCCTTAGTACAAAAAAGAATGGTATGCTTGTTTTAATTATCACCACACTGCTCTATTTGGCAGCTATCGCAGGCTGTATCTTCGGCGGAATGATTGTGAACGACGGCGGACTGCCTGTTCTGCTGATTATCAGCATAATCTGGCTTTGCATTGGATGGATTCCGTACTGCGGTCTGAAGGTTCTGAAACCTCAGGAAGCGCTGGTACTGACACTTTTCGGTAAGTATGTGGGTACCTTAAAGAATGACGGTTTTTACTATGTGAATCCATTCTGCACCAGCGTCAATCCGGCGGCAAAGACAAAGCTGAATCAGAGCGGAGATGTGGACGGCGGAGCCCAGAAGGCATTTGCAGTCACTGTTAAAAACGAAGTTTCCTTTGGGGAGGCATCCAGCAGAAAGATTTCCCTGAAGATCATGACACTGAATAATAACCGGCAGAAGATCAATGACTGCCTCGGTAATCCGGTTGAGATTGGAATTGCAGTTATGTGGCGGGTGACAGATACCGCAAAGGCTGTATTCAATGTAGATAATTACAAGGAATACCTGTCCCTGCAGTGTGACAGTGCGCTCCGCAATATTGTAAGGATCTATCCGTACGATGTAGCGCCGAATGTGGATACGACCGGCGATGGAGTTGCAGATGAAGGCAGCCTGCGTGGTTCCAGTGAAGTAGTAGCTTCCAGAATCCGGGACGAGATCCAGCAGAAAGTATCAGAGGCAGGTCTTGAGGTGATAGAGGCACGTATTACTTATCTGGCTTACGCACAGGAGATTGCTGCTGTAATGCTTCAGAGGCAGCAGGCATCCGCTATTATCGATGCGAGAAAGATGATCGTGGACGGTGCGGTTGGCATGGTCGAGATGGCCCTGGACCGGTTGAATGAAAAAGAGATTGTGGAACTGGATGAAGAAAGAAAAGCGGCTATGGTTTCCAATCTTCTGGTGGTGCTCTGCGGCAATCATGACACGCAGCCCATCGTAAATACGGGAAGTCTATACTAAGTATGGCAGATTCCAAGAAGAAACAGGTTCCCTTAAGGCTCTCCGAGAAATTGTACAATGCCATTGCCGCTTGGGCGGAAGATGATTTTCGCTCTGTAAACGGACAAATTGAATATCTTCTGTCGGAATGTGTACGGCAGAGAAAAAAAGATGGAAAATATGTTTCAGAGCATCTGGATGAACCACCGGAACTGGATATTAAATAAGAAAATACAAACGGCCCTGTCTATAGGGCCGTTCAGACTGTAGACAAAGTAAATTATGCTATGAAGCATTGTATATTTAGAAAATGAATATGCAGTGCTATATTTTTGCTTTTTTTCTGTTATAATAAAATAAATCGGAATTATCTGATATTTCAAGATATAGAATTTAAAGAAACGCAGCTTAAGTTGACCACATTGGTCGCAGCGGCGGCTAAGAAGGGAATTGTAATGGAGATAAATAATAAGAAATATAAGCTATCTTATATTAGAGCCTTTTTCATTATGCTTCTTTTTGCTATTTGCTTAACTGTGAATGTTTTATTTTGGAGTACTTATAATTTTTATGAATTATTAGATAAGACAGCTGTAACTGAGACGTGGGCAAATTCGGAAAGTATTGCTGCCAATGAAGGCAGTGATAATACTACCTGTGTTAAGGCTTCATTTTTAAACAAAAATAATTCTTATTATAGTTTTTCTTTTTGACCTTATTTATATTATTGCTACGGATTGAATGCACCTGCAACTATATCAGTACCTTCCGTGTGGAGAGGGAAGTGAACCATAGAGACAGTACCAGTAGTGTCCAGAAAGCGCCCCTGAAAAAGAGTATTTAAAGTCTGTACCAGCTGTTCACGATTCTTAAATCAGCGAACTACCGTTACCTTGAGTTTATTTCATTTTTTGATGACCACAGCAGCGGAAGGAAGAAAGTGGATGAAGTCAGCCGTCCCCAGAAAGAAAAGGAATGGTCTTACCGTGAGATTAACTTTTTTGATTCTCGCGACCTGTCAGTACTGGAAGTTATCAGCAGAGGGGAATACATGGCCTTTGGGATGCAGGGGAAAAACATCCGCCAGCACCTTCCTGAGATTACGTCATCTGCGATGACAAGGATTTTTAAACGACTGAGACTTCATGGATTGATTGAAAAGATTCCTTCAAAAATTCTTATATGACTTTATTTCAAATCCATTAGTAGTAAATTGGCAGTAAATTAAGTTGGGAAGTCTTACGAATATGCCGTGAAATCAAGGGATTGGTGAGATAACCAACAATTTTCATTAAAAAAACAGGTCTTCTTCACAATGAATTTTAAGCAAAGAAGACCTTGTTCAATTCCATACTGCCAATTACTGGTTTTCATCCCCATTGTCTTGAGCATCAGTAGATTTTATTTGATAAATATTTCGTATCTTTTTAGAATTTTTATAACCTACGGTGAGACCGAACAGGATCAACGCAAGCCCCAGAACCGCAAACAAAATCGTAAATATGATCGTAATTATCTGCTCACTGCCGGAGGTGACAGATATCTGTTTAAACATACTGTAAGCCAGCCCTGCCAGATACACGCCTGCCATTGAATAGATGGCCGGTCTGACCCTGTTTTTCCACCCATTGTTCTCCGCTGCTTTTTTTTCTTCCATCTGTCTTTTCCTCCCTTTCGGCATGAATAAATTCTCGGAATTCCCAGCCCTTATTTTTCAAGGCTTTCCCTCCCTTTATAATAAAAATCACCCACTTTTTTCGCAAAAAAGCTTGATAAATCACCAAAAATTTGTGGCGAAGCCGATTGAATATATTTTATTTTTATCGACTGGAGGCTATTTTTATGTTACCTTGTAACATCGGCGGACATGCTGCCTATCAGGACGTTGGAATCTACGTAAATATTATCCAAATTCCGATTGGTTCTATGTCAAGAAAAAGTACAAATTAAATGGAACAAATTTTAGAATTTTCTTTACATCCCATAATCAATATAAATTCACATAAATATTCTCTATAAAAACACAATTTCCTAAGTATTTTATTTATATCACAAATGGTAAAAAATGTCTACATTTCTTTCTGTTACCCCAGTTTAACTTATAATCTTGTAAACTGTTTTTCAGTACCGCTTGGAAAATATAAAGATGTGCACTATTTCGAGGAGGAACCTCCTGCTGATTCTAATTTTTTATCGTAGCAATCGCCTTGTATCTCAATGCTCCGTTTATAAATACCGTTCTTGGCTGCCATCTGGATGCAGTCATTCACCTGAAGGACGAAACACGTCAGATTTACCAAGATGCAGGGAAATTATTTGAACAAGGAGAAGGAAAGCGTCCTGGGTTCAGGATAGTAAATAAGCGGATCGAATGCTGGGATATTACTGGATTTGAGATGGAAGGTCTTGAAAAGAGTGTGCGTGTGGTAAGATACTGTGAACAAATGAGGGATAGGAAGGGACGAGAGAGTATGCAAAGCACTGTTACTGCCATGAGGGAAAGGAGGTCATTTATTCCCCTTTGCTGATAGCGTCCAGCACTGACAGGTCCTGGGAATCAAAAAGGTTGATCCCGCGGTAAGAACGTTCCTTTTCTTTCTGGGGACGGCTGACTTCATCCACTTCTTCCTGCCGCTGCTGTGGTCATCAAAAGATGAAATGAACTCAAGGTAACGGTAGTTCGCTAATTTCAGAATCGTGAGCAGCTGGTACAGACTTCAAGCACTTTATGGAGTCCTTCGGGGTTAATCCGGTCGGAAAGTTTCTGGGCGGTTTCAATATCGGAGATATTAAGGAACGCATTATCCAGCATCCGATAGTCAATCTGTTTTTTTATCAGGTTTGCGGGCAAGCAGGTTGTGAACGTTTATATAAACTGAGGCCGGAAAGGTGGTCATGTCGGGACACGGAGATAACAGAGACCAAGTTCCCTGTCAATAAAATAAAAATAGTAGTGAAGGTATTTACTATGATCAAATTTCAGAGATGTCTTTCCTGTTGTTTTATCATGCCAAGGTTTATAAGTATTGCAGCATTCCATAGCAGAGAAGATATGGATTATACCTTCTGATTTCCCGGAGTCGGAAATAATCTGCTGGATACGTCATCTTTGCGGAAGGCGTGAAGCTTGCGGATGAATTCAATTTCAACTCCATTTTCCTGAGCAATCTTCTCTGTATTTTGCCGAACCTGCTCTGTAAGGGGATGGGAGAAATTATGATAATCAAAAATACGGATTCCATTAAGTATGATATAAGTGGTCATAGCTTCAGCATGGCTCCAACTGGGGATATACCCCTGTATGTTCACACGGTCATAGCAGGTAATGATGCCATAAATTTTTTCGGCGTACTTATCTATGAGTAACATGATAGAAATTCCCCTTTTTCTTTAGAGTAATATAAAAGGGGAATAAATTCGTTGTGCATATTGGGAAGAGAAGATATAATGTTAAGATAATTGTTTTAGAAGGCTGTTGGGATATGAAGGAGGTTGTATGTATACTGTTATCGTGGCTGATGATGAAGAGGAGATCCGCAGGGGGATTGTGTGGAAGGTGAAATGGGAAGAAATCGGGTTTCAGGTGGTTGGAGAAGCGGAAAATGGGATTGAAGCTTTGGAACTTGTTGAAAAATTGGAGCCGGATTTGTTGCTGACGGATATCAGGATGCCGTTTTTGTCCGGGATAGAGCTTGCGCGGCAGGTCAGAGAAGTCAGACCTACGGTGCAGATTGCATTTTTGAGTGGATTTGATGAGTTTAGTTATGCACAGCAGGCAATTCAGTATAATATTGTCAGCTATATGTTGAAGCCGATTTCTTCGGGGGAACTGGAAAAAGAACTTTGGAAGATTAAGGGGATGATTGACAGTAAATTTGAAGAGTTTTCTTCGAAGTCGCTTGTGCAGGAGCGGATGGAAAAGTCTGAATTTATGCTGACGCTTCTGCTGGATGGTTTGCAGGAAGAATTGGCGGTGCAGGATAGTGAAGAAGTGATGCGAAATGCGATTTCGTGTGGACTTCTTAGAAATGCAAAGCCGGAACATATGAATTATGTTGTTATGGTAACCAGAATTTCGGAAGGAGAAGAAGGTAGGACGACGCGGGCAAGTGTGAATGCCGTGGATATGATTTTGAAGAAGTATGTCAGGTCGGTCAGTTGTTATTTAAAGGGTAGAGTCGTGTCTATTTTGGCTGCGACTCCGGCCGGATTTCAGAAGTATCTTCATATTATTGTAGATGAAATTGTTCAAAGTGTGGAACGTATTATGCATTTGAACTGTACGGTGGGGATCAGCAGAAGTACGGATATCTTGTTAAATTGCCGGGAGTGCTATCTGGAATCGATCAATGCGCTGAGTTATTCCAGCCAGAAGGAAAGTAATGTATATTTTATAGCGGATGAGGAACGTGCCGTGAATGTGAACCGGGAACTGATGGAATCTACGGTCAGTACAATGGAAGAGTTACTGCGCGGGGGAAGTAATGAAGAACTGAAATCATTTTTACATGCATTTTCGGAAAACATCAGTGGAGGGAAGATTGCGCCTGCACTGGCCGATTTTCTGATGTCACAGATGTTGGGGGTCATCTTTAAAGTAGTTTATTCTGTTGTGGGAGAGGAGTTCGTACAACAACTGCAAAGTGAGTATTATTTAAAAAATCATAACACGGTCGGACAGGTGAAAGAGGCTTTTGGGCGATATGCTTCGCTTTGCCTGGCGGCGAAAGAACTGATTGCAGAGCAGCGCAAGAAAAGCGGGGAAATACTATGTGATAAAGCGTTGGAGATGATCCGCACCAGATATAAAGACCAGGAATTATCGCTTACCAAAGTCAGTGAAGAAATCGCCGTAAGTCCGAATTATTTAAGTTCATTGATCAAGAAAACGACTGGAAATACCTTTGTAGAATTGCTCACACAAAAAAGAATGGAGAAAGCGAAAGAACTACTGCTTTGTACATCTATGAAAATATGGGAAATCACGGAAGAATGCGGATACCGAGACCAACATTATTTCAGTTATTGTTTTAAAAAGACGATGGGAATATCTCCGAATCAATACAGGAGGGAAAATGGACAGTAACATGGAAAATACAAAAAATCAGGACAAGAGAAGCAAACCGTCTCTTTCCGGGCTTTTTACGTCATTAGTCGTGATGATTGTATTAATCACGTCCGTTATAATCATTCTGGTATTTATCAAAATTTATAAGGAAGCCATGGAGCAGAATGCAATCCGAAGCAGTGAACAGGCAGTTGTTCAGGTGCAGAATATGGTAGGGGTTTATACCGGCGATATGGAAATGGTGATGGATACGATTTGCGACAGCATGAAAAAAGAGGAACTAGAACGGAAAGAGTTTATCCAGAGGCTTGTAGAAATGCGTGAGGACGTGGTTGCCGTAACCATGTATAATGAAACTGGCAGGCTGCTTGACTGGTGGTCCAATGGACAGGAGTTAAAAGAAGAAGTTTACCGCAATCTGTCTTATGTAAAGCCAAGTGATACATATGGGAAGGTAGAAATCAGTAAACCACATGTGGAATCGCTGTTTTCCAGTTATTATCCATGGGTGGTCACCATTTCAAAAGATGTGAAAGATGCATCGGGAAATGTGTTGCGTATTGCCATGGATATCCGGTTTGACAAAATTGCCAATTACGTGGATGATGTGGGGATCGGACAGAGAGGATACTGCTATATTACAGATACAGACCGAAATATCATTTACCATCCAAGACAACAATTGCTTTATTCCGGTGTAAAACAGGTGGAAAGAACCGGAGTCGAAAATGGTGCTGAGATCAAAACAGATGCAATTTACACCGCACATACAATCAATAATTCCAATTGGCGTATTGTGGGGGTATGTTACGTGGATGAGATGATTACCGCAAAGGTAGAAGGTCTGGTGGGACTTTTGATTTTTATTCTTGCTACAGTACTTATTTCGGCTATGCTAGTTGGAATGGTGATATCCGGCCTCTTTTCAAAACCGGCAAAAAGTCTTGCCGGGGCAATGCGGGATTTTGAAAAGAATGCAGAAAATTTTACTTTTAAACAGGTGGGCGGAACCGAAGAAATTGTCGCGCTGTCTGATTCGTTTGACCATATGGTAATCCGTATCCAGCGTTTGATGGATAAGGTAAGAAAAGAAGAAATTACACTGAGAAAAACAGAGTTAAAAGCATTGCAGGCGCAGATTAATCCGCATTTTCTATATAATACGTTGGATGCAATCGCCTGGCTGTGTGAGGACGGAAGAAATGAGGATGCGGAAGAAATGGTCAATGCACTTGCAAAACTGTTCCGGATCAGTATCAGCAAAGGTCATGAATTAATACCGATTGAAAAGGAAATACAGCATGCGGAGAGTTATTTAAAAATAGAGAATTTCCGTTATAAAAACCAGTTTACGTATACATTTGATGTGGATGAATCCTGTCTGGCATATTTGTGCAATAAGATTACACTTCAGCCAATTATTGAAAATACAATTTATCATGGATTGAACCGGATGGTTGATGAAGGGGAAATAAGGATCGGAATACATCAGGATGAAACGGGAATTGTGTTTACTGTGGAAGACAACGGTGTGGGAATGACAGAAGCACAATGTGAAGAAATCCTGCACAAAGAATCCGGCAGCAGGACAGGCATCGGGATTAAAAATGTAAATGACCGTATTAAGATATATTTTGGTAAAGAATACGGGCTTACGATCAGCAGTGAACTTGATGAGGGAACATGTGTATCAATCAGAATGCCGAAAGTGACGGAGGGAGAGTACGATGGAAAGTAAAAAGTATTGGAAATGGCTGTTTACGATTATTGCTCTGGCTTTGTGTACCGGCATGTTGTCCGGCTGTAAAAACGTGAAAGCCTATATAGATAAAGAGGAAACGGACACAGGAACCTTAAAGAAGCAAAAAGTGGCACTGATTACAAAATCCACCAATTCTGCATTTTGGGGGCTTGTATATTCCGGCGCAAGTGCTGCCGCGACCGAGTATAATATGGATCTTTCTTTTGAAGGCCCTGCCAACGAGGAAGATTATGAAACACAGAATCATATGATTCAAAAAGCAGTGGAGGAAGGTGTTGATGCAATTGTATTCTCAGCAGTGGATTATGAAGCAAATGCAGAGGCGATTGACGAAGCGGCAAAAGCCGGGGTTACGATTGTTGTCATAGACAGTGATGTGAACAGCAAAAAAGTGAGCTGCCGTATCGGAACCGATAATTATGAGGCAGGTTGTACGGCTGGTGAAGCAGTTCTTGACAGTGATGATGCAGTACTCTATATTGGGATCGTGAATTTTGATAAAACTACAGAAAACGGGCAGACAAGGGAAAGAGGCTTCCGTGAGACAGTAGAAAAAGATAAGCGGGCTGTGATCGTGGAGTCGGTCAATGTTCTTTCTTCGATTGAATCAGCTAAAACAGAAACGAAGCGGATGTTGAAAGAGCATCCGGAAATGAATGCCATTGTTACTTTTAATGAATGGACCAGTATTGGAGTAGCCGAAGCGGTGAAAGAATTGCACGCTGCGGATCACACAAAAGTGGTTGCATTTGACAGTAACGTGGCCTGTGTGGATATGATGGAGACCGGAGAAGTGGATGCGCTGGTGGTACAAAATCCTTATGCCATGGGGTATCTCGGCGTGGAGAATGCATATAATCTGTTAAATAATCATGCATTGGAGGGAAAAAAAATCAATACTGCGGTAAAACTTGTGACGAAAGATACCATGTATAGTGAAGAGAGCCAAAGGATGCTGTTTGCCATTGATCAGAAATATTAACATTTCAAATACGCCAATGCGTATTTGAAATAGAGAAAACTGCCGTAAATCAGAAATAACCCGTGAACAACGGGTGATCATTTTTGAGTTACGGCAGTTTTTTGCATAGATATTTGTAAAATTGTAATAGATTATCCTATGGGATTTCTAAAATTGGGATGCTATACTTTGTGTCGAATAAGACATACCAAAAGGAGGGTATATTATGAAAAAGAGAGTTTTAGCTGTTTTAATGGCAGCTACAATGGTTATGGGAATGCTTGCAGGCTGCGGCGGGGGAAGTGATTCCGGAACAGACAAGTCTGAAAAAAAAGAAAGTTCGTCTGACAAAAAGGTTTCGGCAGATGGGAATGTAGCAGTATTCTACTATACATATTCAGATACTTACATTGCTTCCGTACGTACTGCATTGGATGCGAAATTGGATGAGATGGATGTTGAATACCAGGATTATGATGCAAATAACAACCAGACAACTCAGAATGAGCAGATTGATACTGCAATTCAGACAGGTGCTTCATTATTGATCGTAAATATCGTAACATCTGGTGCCGAAGATGCGTCTACACAGATCATCGACAAAGCAAAAGCGGCAGATATTCCTGTTATTTTCTTCAACCGCGCAGTAGAGGGAGAGGAAGAAGGTACTGTACTTGGAAGCTATGACAAATGTGCGTTTGTAGGAACAGATGCTCCTGAAGCAGGTCATATGCAAGGCAAGATGATCGGTAACTACGTAGTAGAAAACTTTGAAGAGATGGACTTAAACGGAGATGGAAAAATATCTTATGCAATGTTCATGGGACAGTTAGGAAACGCAGAAGCAATCTACCGTACACAGTTTGCAGTAGAAGATGCGGACGCAGTCATTAAAAAAGCAGGAAAGCCGGCATTAGAATACTTTGATGCTTCTAATTCTGACAAGTACCAGGTTGACCAGGATGGTTCATGGAGTACTGCAGCTGCTAACAATTATATGACAACAAACCTTTCTCAATACAATGAAGGCAATAAGAACATGATCGAATTAATTATCTGTAACAATGACGGAATGGCAGAAGGTGCTATTGCGGCATTAAATGATAAAGGTTATAACACAGGTAAAGAAGGCGATAAAATGATTCCAGTATTTGGTGTTGACGCTACAGATGCTGCAAAACAGTTAATCGCTGACGGTAAAATGGTAGGAACAATTAAACAGGATGCTGATGGTATGGCTGATTGTATCGCTGATCTTACAAAGAATGCGACAGGCGGAAAAGATTTAATGGATGGAACAGATTCTTACAACATTTCTGAGAATGTAAGCAACAAGATTTACATTCCTTATGCAGAATATACAGGAAAATAAAACAGATCTTGCCAAAAAGAAAGACGGCAGCCACTGGTTGGCGGCCGTTTTCTCTTAGGAAAGAACTTGCCAAAGATGCACAGATGGCAATTAGCCCGCTGGAGACTGCGGGGATGAGAGATAGGAGGGCATATTATGGAACAAGATGTTTTATTACAAATGACGGATATTTCAAAAGAGTTCCCTGGCGTGAAAGCATTAGATCATGTTTCCCTTACCGTAAAAAAAGGTACCGTACATGCATTGATGGGAGAAAATGGCGCTGGAAAATCTACACTGATGAAATGTCTGTTTGGAATGTATTCAAAAGATGGGGGAACCATTACACTGGAAGGAAAAGAAATTGATTTTAAGAATTCCAAAGAAGCGCTGGAGCATGGTGTGGCCATGGTGCATCAGGAACTGAATCAGGCATTGAAACGCAATGTCATGGACAATATCTGGCTGGGGCGTTACCCCAAAAAGGGAGGGATTATGGTAGACCAGAAAAAGGTTTATCATGATACATTAGAAGTATTTGAAGAGTTAAACATTGATGTAGATCCAAACCGGATTATGAGCACAATGCCGGTATCACAGCGGCAGATGGTGGAAATTGCAAAGGCAGTTTCATTTCATTCTAAGATTATTGTGTTCGATGAACCAACATCATCTCTGACGGAACAAGAAGTGGAACATTTATTTGAAATTATCAATATGTTAAGAGATCAGGGATGTGGAATTATCTACATTTCTCATAAAATGGCAGAAATCAAACGGATATCGGATGAAATCACGATCATGCGGGATGGTACCTGGGTGGCAACAGAAAAGGCCGCTGACCTTTCGATGGAAGAAATTATCCGTTTGATGGTTGGACGAGAACTGACCAATCAGTTCCCGCCAAAAACAAATAAACCAGGGGAAGTAATGCTTGAGGTGGAGCATTTAAGCGCACAGTATTCTCTGCTCAATAATGTTTCTTTTAAAGTGCGCAAGGGAGAAATCGTGGGTCTTGCGGGCCTTGACGGCAGCGGACGTACAGAAACACTGGAGAATCTCTTTGGGATTGCGACCAGGAAATCCGGTACAATTAAGTTGGATGGAAAAGTAGTACTAAACCGTAACGCGCGCGAATCCATTAATAACGGATTTGCACTTTTAACGGAAGAACGGCGTGCAACCGGTATATTCGGTATTTTGAGTATCCGGGAGAACACGGTTATTTCAAATTTGAAGAAGCATAAAAAGCATAGGCTGTATCTGAGTGAAAAGTCAATGAAAGAAGATACAAAATGGTCCATTGACGCCATGCGTACAAAAACGCCTACACAGGAGACAAAGATTCGTTCCCTGTCCGGTGGAAACCAGCAGAAGGTAATTCTCGGAAGATGGCTTTTGACTAATCCGGAAGTATTATTACTAGATGAGCCTACAAGAGGGATTGATGTAGGTGCGAAGTATGAAATTTATCAACTTATCATAGATTTGGCAAATAAAGGAAAGGCGGTTGTGGTAGTATCTTCGGAAATGCCCGAACTGCTTGGTATCTGCGACAGAATCTTAGTTATGTCCGGCGGAAAACTTGCAGGGGAAGTTGATGCCAAAGAAGCAACGCAGGAACAAATTATGACTTTTGCAGCCCAATACGTATAAAGGAGATCCGGTTAGATGAAAGCAATTAATAATTTTAAAGCAAGTTATGCGAATTACAAATCACTGGATGGTAAGGAAAAATCAACCTTTTGGAGAGAAGCGATTATCAATAACGCTATCTTTGTGTTGATTATCATAGCTATCATCTATACATACACACAAAATAAAAGGTTTTTAACCGTATCGTCACTGGTAAATATTATTTCACTGTCTGCGGCAAATATTCCGATTGCCTGTGGTATTGCAGGTACGATTGTACTGACAGGTACGGACCTTTCCGCAGGACGCGTTGTAGGTCTGACAGCCTGTATTTCCGCAGCACTTTTGCAGTCTGCATCCTATGCTACAAAAATTTTTCCAAATCTTCCGGTTGTGCCCATTCCGCTGGTAATTCTGGGTGTTATTGTAGTCGGCGGTATTGTCGGATGGGTAAATGGTTTTTCTGTGGCGAAGTTTAAATTACATCCGTTTATTGTAACACTTGCAACGCAGTTAATGGTATATGGTGTTTTATTAATGTTCGTTATGGTAAACGGCAATAACGGACAGCCGTTATCAGGACTTGACAACTCTTACAAGGATTTTGTAACAGGAAGTTTTGTGAAATTCTTCGGAGTACCGATTCCGAATTATGTATGGTATGCATGTGTTGTGATTGCGTTTATGTGGTTTATGTGGAACAAAACTACATTCGGTAAAAATATGTTTGCCGTTGGTTCCAACCCGGAAGCGGCAAATGTATCCGGTGTAAATGTTATGAGAACAACCATTCTGGTACATACGCTGGCAGGATGTATGTATGGTATTACCGGATTTATTGAAGCCGCACGTATCGGTTCAAACGGAGCGGGAACCGGAGCCAACTATGAGTTGGATGCGATCGCGGCCTGCGTCATAGGTGGTGTCTCTTTCGTAGGTGGTACCGGTAAGATCAGAGGCGTTGTACTTGGTGTGTTTATATTACGTATCATTTTTGTTGCGCTGCAATTTTTATCTATCAACCAGAGCATGCAGTATGTAATCAAAGGTTTAATTATTCTTGTGGCATGCGCAATTGATATGAGAAAATATCTTGTGCGTAAATAATGCCAAAACAGAAAGCATATCGTGTCTGGAAGCCCGTTCCAGTAAAGGGAAAACAGGAAGGTCACTAAAGGAATCGGAATCCCATAAACGGGTGCAGAAATCATAAAGGGTACCAACACCAGGAACATCCCAAAAAGAGAAGCCGTTGAGAATCGCATAGAGAGGGTTTTTTGAGAAGAGCAAAAGGATCAGGATAGTTATGAAAAAGTTCAGTCAGGACAAAGTCCTGATAGGCAGCATGTCCGCCGATGTTACAAGGTAACATAAAAATAGCCTCCAGTCGATAAAAATTAGATATATTCAATCGGCTTCGCCACAAATTTTTGGTAATTTGCCAAGCTTTTTGGCGAAAAAAGTGGGTGATTTTTACTGTATAAAGGGAGGGAAAGACTTGAAAAAATAAGGGCTGGGAATTCCGAGAATTTATGCTGTTATAGAGGAGGAAAGAAAGGTATGGGTTCAAAAAGAACAAAAGCAGTGAAGGGGGTAAGAACTGCGAAGAGGCTGATAGCCCTAGGCATAGTCATTTGTATGGTTTTAAGCCAGGGGCTTTTGGTATTAGCGAAGGCTCCCAAGGCGGCGGGAAAGGTAATCAATGTGCTGGATTACGGTGCCGACCCCACAGGAATTAAGGACAGTACAGTAGCAATCCAGAAGGCGTTGAAGGCCGCCAAGAAGGCAGAGGACGACGGGCGTAATCAAGTAACTTTGAACTTCCCTAAAGGGGAGTACCACATCTACAAGGACTATGCAGAGGTAAGGGAGTATCATACTTCCAACACAAACAGTATCGAGCATCCTGAAAAAACAATAGGCATTCTGATTGAGGAGCATAAGAATCTTACGGTTGAAGGCAATGGCTCACTGTTTATGATGCATGGCAATATGATGGCCCTTGCGGTTGTGAAGTCCGATAATATAACACTCAGGAACTTCTCATGGGACTTTGCGGTTCCGACGGTGTCAGAGATGACTATCATGGATATGGGCATGGATGGGGGACAAGCTTATACTGATTTCTATATCCCCAAATGCTTCCCATTTGAGATCAGCGGAAGCACAATCAAATGGTACAGTGAGAAAAGTCCATATACCGGCGAGTACTACTGGACCGAAACAGGGATACATAATGCATATTCAATTGTAGGCTACCAGCCGGATGAGGAGATGACAAGGGCGTATTTCACCAGCGAAACACCCTTCCAGAACGTATCCTCCATCTCAAAGATTAGCGACACCGTTGTGCGGATAACCTATACCGGCAACAACCGCCCGGCGATGCAGAAGGCGGGCATGGTTCTCGAGCTTGCAAGCAGTGCTGTGCGCGAAACAGCAGGGGCATTTACATGGGAATCTACAAACGTTTTGGCTGAGAAGGTCAATGTCCATTTTATGCATGGGTTTGGCTGGCTTATCCAGATGAGCAAGGATGTGACTTATAGAGAATGTAATTTTATGCCGCGGAAGAACTCGGGGCATATCACCGTGAGCTATGCGGATATTATACATGCTTCTGGTGCAGCGGGCCAGATTTTGATTGAGGACTGTAATTTCTCCAATTCCCATGATGATCCGATTAATCTGCACGGCACATTCACCCGCGTGGAGAACCGGGTAGATGACCATAATCTGGTGTTAAAATATATCCACCAGCAGCAGGGGGGATTTCCGCAGTTCCATGTGGGCGATAAGGTAGCATTCTTCACAAGGGATACGCTGGAATCAACGGATAACGAAACATTGTATACCGTTGAGGCAGTGACTGATCCGGGACAGGACGGTAATGATTTAAGGACAATGCAGGTTCGCTTCAAGGAAACCCTGCCGGTGGATCTCAGTGACAGGATTGGCAGTGAACCTAAATATGTGGCTGAAAATGTCACTTATGCACCGGCTGTGACAATACGGAATAACACATTTAAAAATGTGCCGACCAGGGGTATCCTGTGTACAACGAGAAATAAAGTACTCATTGAAAACAATACATTTTTAAATATGTCAATGGCCACGATATATCTCTCCAACGACTCCGATCAGTGGTATGAGTCCGGACCGATCCGCGATATGGAGATCAGGAACAATACGTTTCATATTAAAAATATCGGAAGGACCTCCTGGGAATATGCCCCAGCGGTTTATTTCCATCCGGTTACAAAGGGCGGAGGTCTTCCTTCTGCCGACAACCCAATCCATAAGAACATCACGATTGAGGACAATACCTTCCATATGGATGTGGACACGGTTGTTAAGGCAGAGAGCGTGGAAAACCTAACAATCCGCAATAATAAGGTATGGCGGAAAAACCCGGATGTAAGCATCCAAATTGCAGAGGACAAGAACCAGCTTGCTGTCGGGGAGGTCGGAGCGGTAACCACCACCGCCACAGGAGACACCAACACCCGTCCGCAGGATAACGTCTTTGAATTTACGAAGTGTAAAAATGTTATCCTGGAGGGCAATACCTATGATGACGGTCTGAAAAAATATGCTGTATTAAGTGGTATGCCAGAATCCTACCTGACAAACAAGGACAGCGACATCAAGGTTATGGATAATCGCGATGGTGTCGTAACAGACCCTGTAAGGAACATCCGGTATGCAAGCACTGACCCTTCGGTTGTTACTGTGGACGACAGCGGAAAGTTCTATGCGAAAAAGCAGGGGACGGCTGAAGTTTACGCGTATTATGTATGGAATGACACGATTATCAAATCCAACGCCATCAGCGTTACAGTATCGGCTGATACGGCAGTAAAACCAAGTCTTGAAATTACGACAGAAAAGCCGGTAATCTTAGAGCAGCCGGACGAGCAGAAGACAATCACTGCAACGACCAGCTCATCATCTGCTATCAGTTGGAGTGTGTCAGATTTCCTGACAGGCGGTGCCACGGAAGTGGCAACAATTAATGAAAGCGGGGTTGTTACTGCAAAACAGAACGGTATTGTGTGGGTTAAAGCTAGTGTGGAAGGTATGGAGACCGAGATTCCGGTTGTCGTTTCACTGCCCACTGAAAAAGTAAACCCTGCCTTCAGTATCGTAAGGGAGAGTAAGGGTAACTACGAATTAAACAGCGATAGTCTGACTATAAACATGCAGAGTGGAGATTTATATCAGTCTGATAATAATGTACAGAACCTGTTCCTGTATACATTACCGGATTCAATTGATAAAAACGCGATGCGTACTATTGTAAAGGTAGACAATCTCCCGGTAAGGGAAAGCGACCAATGGGATACGGGAGCCTTCATCTTATACGAGGATGACAACAATTACATTACAATTGGCAAAAAGTCACATTATGACGGCATTACCAGTGTCCGGGAAGTTGGAGGAGCCGCCGTAGAGACCGGCGGGAATAGTTCTGAAAACAGTGTGTCAACTGCCCTGCTTGGGTTCACCAAAAACGGCGATTCCGTTTCCCTTGATTTTAAAGTTGGGAATGGAGAATGGCAGAAGCTAAGAGACCTGGATGCCTCTATGCTGGGGGACAACTACAAAATCGGTTTTGCTACATGGGGGAATGATGAGCGCGGCACAAAAGTCACCTTCTCAGATTTCAGGGCAGCAGGCTCGGATGTGTCATATCAGGATCTTGAGAACCAGGCGACAATTTCATGGGGCAATGTAAACCAGGCTCCAGAAGTCAATAACCTGCACTTCTCAAAAGAAAGTTACTATGTGGGTGAAAGTGCTGAGATAAGCTATGATTTCAGTGATGCTGACAACGACAGCGAGGGTGCAAGCCTGTACCTGTGGAACTATACGCAAGATGGTGTGGAAAAGCAGGAGGTAACGGATGTCCCAAGGTTTACGGCAAAAGCCTCTGGCACGCTGAAATGTGAGGTTTATCCAAAGGATGCCGGCGGTGCACCCGGATACCCTGCCCAGCAGAGCATAAGCGTGGAGAAAGGAAGTGTTGACCTTACCCTTGACAGCTTAGAGATAAACGGGGAAGAGCTTTTAAAAGACGATATGTCAAAGAGAAGTTTTGATGTATACTTACCGGCTGATTTAACGAAGGTTGAACTGTCTTACCATTCAATCATGCCGGACGAGGGAACCATTAAGATTTCCGTGGGAGATAAGGCGGTAACAGCAGACCCGCAGAATGTCGGATCGCTTGTGCTTGAAAGCTTAAAGGACAAGGATGTTATCTCAGTTGAGAGAGGCAAGGATGTCATCTATAAGATTAACGTCCACAGCATTGAAAGCAACAATGTGGCTATAAAAGGCATTACCATGCCAGAGATTGGACTTGATATAAGTGACTTTACGCCCGGAAACTGGCTTGTGAATACGGAAGCCTCAGGCAGTATGATTAATATCACTGCAGATGCTTCCATCGGCAAGGTAGAGCTCCAGAGCGACCACTACCGCAAGCCAGTTCCATTCACAAAGTCAGGAGAGCAATATTCAGCAGAGGTTAATTTCAGAAATGGGCTGAATACCTATTATGTTGTTGTAACAGCAAAGGACAATATAACTACGAAAAAATATATTATCAATGTAATTTATAATGCAAACAGTGACGTCACAGTTCAGAACATTACCTTAAACGGCAGCAGTATTGACGGATTTGACCCGGATGTGTATGAATATGTCACTGAATTACCGGAAGATGCGTCCAAGTTAGCAGTTGCAGCAGAATCAGACGGAAGTCTCCGCCTTGCTATTAACCAGGATACGGTTATCGGAAGCGAGTTAGAGTCCACTTCTCTGAAGAATGGTGTTAATGACGTATATGTGATGGCTCTTGCCGGTGACGGAATTACACGGAAGACCTATCACATTAAGGTGGTTAAGCCTTATAAAGAGAATACCAATGTCCTTGGCATTGCTCTTAACGAAAAAGACATAGCAGACAAGTTTGACGACAGGGGAAAATTGTCTACAACGATACCTGGTGACAAGGTAGTTATGAAAATCCAGGCAGAGGATAAAGGCGCGGATATAAAAGTATCCAGCGGCAAGGAAGTATTTAAAGGAAAAGGCAGCCTTATCCAATCCCTGAATATTTATAAGGAAACCCCTGCTATAGATATTGAGATTACGGCCCGTGATGGTAAAACGAAAAAGTCCTACTATATAGACTTGGAAAAAGCGGTATATCTTTCTGACTTAGATTGGAAGTCGGGAGCAACTGTTGGATATGATCAGATACAGAAGGATAAGGCATCCAGCGGATCAGTTATCCGCATACCTGATAAAGACGGTAATCCTGTCACCTTTGAAAAAGGTATCGGAACACACGCCGAGTCGATTATATCCTACGATGTGGCAGGCTTGGGTGTTAACAAGCTGCAAGGCTATGTAGGGATTGACTACGCAAAATATGGTTCAAATGAATCAAGTGTCCAATTCCAGATTTTTGCCGGAGATACAAAATTATTTGACAGTGAGGTGATGCTGTCAACGACTCCAATGAAAAAATTCGACGTTGACATTGGTAATACAGACATGATTACATTAAAGGCCCTCAAGGGAGAAAATAACTGGAGTGACCATGCAGACTGGGCAGACATCAAGCTTACTGCAGATTTCAAAGCAACACCAGTTAAATATTATGCACAGACAATTACTCCTGCCGAACATGGCGTAATCACTTCAAGTGTGGAAGGAAACAAGCTGCTGGAAAACAGCAGCGTGACTTATACCTTTACACCGGACAAAGGCTACTTTGTTAAGGAGGTAGTTGTCAACGGTCAAAAGGTAATGCTGACAGGCGACCAGTATACCGTAGATACAGTTACGGAAAATATTACAGTATCAGCCGAGTTTGCTAAGGGTGAGGAGCCGGTTAAGTATTACAGCCAGACAATCACTTCTGCTGAGAACGGCGTGATTACCTCAAGCACAGAGGGAGATGCGCTTCGGGAGCACAGCAGTGTAACTTATACCTTTACACCGGACGCAGGCTGCCATATCATAGAGGCGTCTGTGAACGGCCAGGTGGTATTACTTGAAGGCAGCCAGTATACAGTGGCTGACGTAATGGAAAATATTACAGTATCGGCTGTGTTTGCTAAGAAGGAGTCTCAGGCAGTCATAGAAGATGTCAACGGCACTGGCATAAAGGCAGAGATACCCAAGGAACTGCTGGGCGATGCGAATCCAACACTTAATATTACACCAGTTGGAGATTCTGAAGAAAGTTATAAGGAACTGGCTGCATCCCTAGTGGGCAAGGAAGACATACTAGGCGCGTACCAGGTGGCGTTGGAAGGACTGCCGGAAGGGGTTGACGTAAGTGCTGTAACACTTCATTTCCCTGTCGATAGTAAATACAATGGGAAGAGGGCTGTTGTTAAGCTTTTGACCAGTGACCACACAATCGTATCATGGGAAACAGAGATAAAGGACGGTCAGGTTACAATTGAGAACCCCATGGAATTAGCTACATTTATGGTTGCAGTTGACCCGGGTAAAAAACCGGAACCAGAAAAGCCAGATCCACAGAACCCGGGTCCACAGAAACCAGATCCACAGAAACCGGCTCCACAGAAACCAGATACACCAAAACCAGATCCACAGAAACCAGATACATCAAAACCGGGTCAGACCACAGGAAAGCCATCAGCTGCGAAAACAGGCGATGCAAGCCCGGTAGCAGCAACCCTGATTGGCCTGATGGCTGGAGGAGCAGTGATTGCTATAACAGTGAAGAAGAAACGTCAAATATAGGCAGTCAATGCCTGGAGTTTAGTCAAAGCCCCCGCTGCAAGCAACGGGGCATCAAATTTGCAGCGCAGCAAGCAGCAGGGGATTTGGTCTATGCTCCGCTCCGGTCGTTGCTGAACAAACGTCCACTGGACGTTTCGCGACCTACGCGGCAGTCGCCAAGAACATGCAGGTATGGCTTGGGGTCTAGGTTTCACTGCGGTTCGTTCTAAACAAGTGCCACTGGCACTTATAACCGTTGCCCGTGGGAATAAAGAAATGGTTCATGGCAAGTTACAGCAAAAGGCAGCAGCAGTTTTACAATATTAATTGTACCCTAAAGGAAAGGTAGCCGGTATACCGATTGCTACCTACATTCTAACAGTTTAAGTAACAAGATGGGTAAATCCTTACTGGTTGTAAGGGGTATGAACCATAAATATATTGTAGTAGAAAGGAGATGTTATAACTTTATAAAAAGGATGAAAGTCGACAGGTGTTTTTCAGTGCCAAGAAACTAAAGGAAGGAAAAATTTTCCATGAGAAAAAGGATTTTATCATTTTTGTATGTTTTTATATTGATATTTACATTACAGCCAATTCCAGCAAAGGCGGCACCGGAATCCGGGGCAGCGCTAAACATTAGTTATGAAGGTTCAAGAGAGAAATTAAATTTCAATCAGGGGTGGAAGTTTATAAGAAGAAACATTCCTGATGCAACCGGGGTTGATTATCCAATGTCCGACTTGGAAGGATGGGAGAATGTCAACCTACCCCATACTGTCCGCGAGGAGCCTTATCAGAACAGCGGAAGAACAAATGGCGGCAACTACCAGGGACAGGCTATGTACCGCAAGCATTTTAGCCTGCCCGATTCCTATCAGGGGAAAAAGCTCTATATTGAGTTTGAAGCAATTATGGGTGTATCCGACGTATGGGTAAACGGTCAGCACCTGCAGTCCCCAATAGCGGCCAAAACCGGGACAAATACGTTTTACGGTGGTTATCTGCCAATCATATTAGATGTTACGGATGTGGTAAAATGTGATGGCTCACGCAATGTCATCACCGTGCTTGCAGACAACAGCGACAACGGTCTCGTGCCACCGGGAAAACCGCAAAAGCAGTTGGATTACAGTTATTTTGGAGGCATTTACCGCAATGCATGGCTGGAGGTAACAAATCCGATACATATTACGAATGCAAATTTTGAAGATGTAGTAGCCGGTGGAGGCGTCCTTGTGGATTATCCCAAGGTATCAAAGTCCCAAGCAACAGTGTCGGTTAAAACACATATCAGGAACGAGGCAAAAGCCCCACAGGATGTGACGTTGAAAACAGAGGTAGTGGACAGTGAAGGCAGCGTTGTAGCACAGGGAACAGATACAAAGCGTATAACAAACGGGGAGGCAGATACCTTTGAGCAGTCTATCAAGGTAACAAAGCCTAAGCTTTGGAATTTGGAAACACCTAATATGTACAAGCTGGTATCCCACGTCACTGTGGGCGACAAAGAGATTGATAAAGTAGAAACCCCTATCGGTATCCGCAAGGTGGAAATGAGCAAAGAAACCGGGATACTGATTAATGGGGAGCATCCGGGCTTCCTCTCTGGTGTAAACCGGCATCAGGAGTATCCTTATATCGGATTTGCGGCTTCCACAAGTCTGCAGAGAAGAGATGCAATCAAATTTAAAGAAGCCGGGTTCAATATCGTCCGGGTTGCACACCATGTCCCCTCTTCCGATTTTTTGGATGCCTGTGATGAGCTGGGAATCTTTGTTATGGACTGTGTACCTGGCTGGCAGTACTGGGACAGCAACCCTGTATTTGGAAAGCGTGTAAAGAGCGATATACAGCAGATGATCCGAAGGGATCGCAACCATCCATCCATCTTTACCTTTGAGATTTCCTTAAATGAATCTCCTGGCGTTCCTGCCAACTTTACAAATGACTGTGAAGCACTGGCGAAGAAGGAGCATCCCTCACTCAAGACATCAGCAGAGAATCCGCACAAGGGTGCAGTTGCCGATGTTTTGTACGGTACACCGGAGGAAGTGGCAAGCTGGTCTGATACAGCCATGTCCCTGATTCGTGAATATGGAGACCACTGGGAAGAGCAGAACGGACTGGTTAAGGATTTCTGCCGTGTCACACGGGGACCGGGTACCTTCTATCCGGGCGGCGAGGCTGCTATGGTGACTCAGGGAAACAATAAGCTGTGGAACGGCTTCACCTTTATCGGCACAGGAGCCTGCTCCTTGTCCCAGGGCATCCAGAACTATAACCGGAGCGATAAACGTTTCGTAGGGGTCGTACAGTGGATTGGGATTGACCATAACAGGGGTTATCATGACACCATGTCCCCATGCGGAATAATGGATCTCAGAAGGATCCCCAAATACTCCTACTATGCGTTTGAGAGCCAACGTCCAGTTGAACGGGACGCTTACTTGGAGTCAAAGGGAGCGGAAACTGGTCCGTCCATGTTTATTGCAAGCAGCTGGGGGGCAAACGCACCAATTCTTGATAAAAAGAATACCCCGGTGGGCACAGATACAAACAGAATTATCTATGTATACAGTAACACGGATAAAGTAAGGCTATCGGTAATCGGCGCAGACGGGACAGAGCTGTGGACGCAGACCCATAATCCGATTAACGATAAAACGGCAGGACTTTTGGATCATCCGCCGTACCTGTTTGAAAATGTTCCTTATACAGCAGGGTCTTATCTGAAGGCAGAGGGACTTTCCGGCAGCGGTGATGTTATACTTACAAAAGAGATGCACACAGCCGGCGTACCTGCACAGTTAAAAATTGAAGTAGACCAAAGCGGGGCGAATTTGGTAGCAGATGGCTCTGACGCGGCCATGGCTTATGCCTATGTGCTGGATGCAGACGGCAACCTTTGCCAGGAAGCAACAAATACGCTTACCTTTAGTTTAGAGGGAGATGCGAAAATTATTGGCGATGGTAACAGGCGTGTCGGATCCAACCCGGTGGACGCAGAGGCAGGTATCATGGGTGTCATGATACAGGCAGGAATGACAGCCGGTCCGGTTAAAGTGAAGGTGGAAGCAGCCGGTCTGACATCGGCAGAAGCCACAATCACTACAGAAGAGTTTACACAGAAGTATGTGCCGTATGAAGAGGTTGCAGCAGGACCTCCGCTGGATACTGCATCCATGTTTCTGACTGAGAAAGAATATACAATCCCCGGATTTGACGTACAGGATATTACCAAAGGCACTGTTACTGTAAACGAGAATCCATACAACAACAGCATTGAGTTTACGAATATGACCCGTGTCAACTATGCATTGGAAGGCACGTACAGCCGGTTGACGGCAAAGGCGGCATTGAAGGATTCTTCCAATACAACAGGCGGGGCAGTCTTTAAAATTTACCTGGACGGTGTCCTGCGCTATGTATCCAGTCCTGTAAGGGATAATATCGTAGATATTGATATTGACTTATCCGGAGCCCAGACAATGACACTGGTCGGGGAGGATATAACCGGCGCCAACACAAGCAACCTTTTGTGGCTTTCCCCTTATATTTATGAAGGAAACACATTGCCGGATGAAAGTGAGCTGAGAGAGAACCTGGCGCTGAATAAGACAGCAAAGGCATCCTCCTCTGATACAGATACGCCCCCTGCTTCGGCAGTAGACGGCAATATCACTACATTATGGAGAAGCGGGAAGGATGTGACGAAAGGAAAACCCCAGTCATGGCAGCTTGACCTGGGAGAAGCTAAGAATATACGGAATGCAAAGCTGGCGGTAGAACATGACTATCTGCAGTGTACGTATGATATCTATACCTCCAAAGACGGAAATAAGTGGGATAAAAAAGCTACTGGTTCCAAGACAGCGCACGGCAATGACAATCTGGATAAGTTTACGGCAGAAGGCGTGCAGTATATTAAGGTTGAATTTACTGATGTGAAGCTGACACAGGGAGGAGGCGAGGGCAGAGAGCCAAGGGCTTCCATAAAGGAATTTGAGGTTTATGCAGATAAAGGCGTTGATACTGTTAATAACTATAACCTCAAGGGCTTTTCTATAGGTGGCAAGGACATCGCATTTGATGCCAAAACGACAGATTACACAATGCCTCTGGAGGGATATGAAAAGGACTTCTATGTGAAGGCTCTGCCGGTAAACAGCGAGTCTACAGTCAAAATCAACGGTACTGAGATGCCCGCGCATAAGGAAACTAATTTAGACAACGTAGACTACACCAAGGTTTCACTGAATAAAGACGGACAGATAGTATTTGAAGTTATTTCACCGGACGGGCTGGGTAGCAAGACATACATTGTTCAAACAACTGGGAAAAATGACTACAACCTTTTCCCGGCAGTCAAGTGCTTAGTTCCGGGTAAGAACGGCGCAAATAACTGGTATTACCAGACCATGGACAAAAACAGCGGCGAGATTACTTCAATGCCAGACAATGCGTTCGGCTACATCAAAAGCGAATCTGCATGGGGCAAGGGAAATGGCAACTGGATTTATTCCGGGCCGAGATTCTTGCATTCAGCAGAGAATACCTTAGCGGTCAGAACCTTTGAAGTGCCTAAGGATGGAACGGTTATGTTCCAGACGGATGCCACAAAATATACCGGACAGGCTGGGAGTGTTGCATTTAAGGTACTAAAGAACGGGAAAAAGGTATGGCCAGCAGACAGTGAGTGGAAAGTGCTGGGCAGCACAGGAACCCTGAATATATCCTTTTCAGCGGATGTAGCAAAGGGTGATAAGCTGCAGCTGGTTATGGATCCTGACGGCAACAACGGTGGGGATGCCACATGCGCGCTTTCAACTGTCCAGTATATGGATTCAACAGAGGCCGACCATGCAGAAATTCAGGGAAAAGATATCCTGACAAAGGTGGAAGGCACAGCTTTAACAGCAAATTATACAGCCGAAATATTTACCGCGGATGGAACAGCTATACCGGATTTTGAATGTGAATGGAGCTTGCAGAAACCTGTTGCAGGCGTAGTTATCAGCGATAAGGGTGTATTAAGCATCGATGAAGATGTGAAAAACACGACCCTTATATTACAGGTTTCCAAGGGCGATAAGCTGCTTGGGACGAAAAGTGTCACGATCAAGAGCGTGGCGGCATTGGATTACTTATCCGATTTGGAGTGGACAAGCGGTACTTCAGGTGACGGCGGAAGCATCGGCAAGGATGTGAGTCACAGCGGAGCTGCTATACAGCTTACCGGCTCAGGCAATGCACCTGTTACATACGAAAAGGGACTTGGAGTCCACGCTCCATCAGAAATTACGTACAATATCAAGGACAGGGGATATACTTCATTTGAAGCTATGGTAGGAGTTGATTACTCACAGAACCCGGACGGTTTCAATGCATCAGTTACCTTTAAAGTATATCTGAATGGTGACGAGACAAACGCAGTATTTGACAGCGGAGAGATGGTATTTAACACGGAGCAGAAGGCGGTGAACATACCGCTTGACGAAGGCATTGAAACAATAACTCTGGTGGTTGAACAGGGCGAGAATGACTGGAGCGACCATTCAGACTGGGCTGACGCGAAGTTTATTCAAGAAGTGTCAGCATCGGTTGACACGGTGGATACAGTAGCCGAAAGTCTGACAGTTAGGCCGCCTGCACCTGGCGAAACACAGCTTGAGATGCCGACAGTGCCGACTGGGTTCAATGTTGCCCTTACAGCGTCCAGCAATGAAGATGTGATTGCACTGGACGGCACAATTACACCACCGGATGAGGCACTAAGCGTTGCACTGACCTTTACCGTTTCAGATGAGGGAGATTCGGCATCCAAGGTCATCACTGTCGTAGTTCCGCCAAGAACCGTTACGGTTGAGATGGTGGCAGACGCGCTGACAGTGACTATGCCGCAGCCAGACGAGACAAAGCTGGCCATGCCTGCAGTTCCAAACGGATTCAGTGTAGCCATTACAGCGTCCGGCAATGAAAATGTCATCGCTCTGGACGGAACGATAACGCCTCCTGAACAGGCAATGGATGTTGATGTGACATTTATCGTCACAAAGGACGGTAAATCTGCGACAAAGGTTATTACAATAGCAGTGCCGGCAAAAACGGCTACGGTTGAGATGGTAGCGGATGCGCTGACCGTCACCCCGCCGGAAAAGGATGCAGTGAAGCTGGAGATGCCTGTAGTACCTGAGGGATTCAGCGTAGCTCTCACAGCCTCCGGCAATATTAATGTGATTGCTCTGGATGGCACAATTATTCCACCTTCAGAGGTGACAAGCGTTGAGCTGACTTTTACGGTTACAAAAGATGGAAAATCAGCGTCAAAGGTAATCACAGTAACAGTGCCGTCCAGAACAATGACGGTGGAAGAGGTAGCAGATTCCCTTACAGTCACCATGCCGGGGAAAAACGAAACAAAGCTGACTATGCCGGAGGTACCGGAGGGCTTTAGTATCGCGATTAAGTCTACCAGCAATGAAAATATCATAGCTTTGGACGGGACAATCGTTCCACAGGATAAAGTAGCAGATGTTGATGTGACCTTTATTGTCACAAGTGTGGCAGACGAAACTGTGAGTGCTGAAAAGACTATCACGGTCCGTGTCCCAGCAAAAACAGGCAATCCGCCGGTAGATCCAGATGATAAGAAGGATATACTTATCAACAAGGGGGACGGTACCACACCACCTACAGAGATACAAGGAATATTTAGTAAGGATGCAGTTCTGAATGTGGCTGTAATACCAGTGGAAAACGATACATATAAAGCGCTGGAGGCAAAAATGGCGGAAGGCATGGAAGCATTAGGCGCTTATGAGGTGTCTGTAACCGGAGAAGCACAAGGATCGTTTATACTTACCTTCCAGGTTGGTGAGAAGCACAATGGGCGTGATGCAATTGTATATCACATGAAAGAAGATGGAGAGATTGAAGCTAAGGAAACAGTTGTTAAAGATGGGAAAATCACGATTACAATTGATTCATTATCTCCGTTTATGATTACAGTTGCTTCAGCAGGCGAAGAGCCGGCAAAACCATCCGAGCCAACGAAGCCATCAGACCCAACAAAACCATTAAACCCATCTAAGGTTCCGTCAGGCCAGAATCATACGGTTAAGACAGGAGATGACTCTCCATTTATTATGTTATTCATAATCTGCCTGCTGGCAGGCGGCACAACAGTCCTTATCATCTGGAAGAAGAAAAGGCTATAAAATAAAATTGGGGGTTTGCGGGGCGCCTTAGGGCACCCCGTCTTTATAGGGGAAGTAAAAGAACTTCCCTAAAAGAAAAATCGCCCGGACCGTGAGGTCTGAGCGATTTTTTAGTAGTGCGCCCGGCGGCGCACGTTTCTAACCAGTGTAAGTCTGGAATCCGCTCCGTAGTGGGAAGGATATAGCCGAAGGCAAGGGTGTCCATCGTGAGGTGGAATCTGAAGGGAGCTGGATGCGGGAAACATACTAAGCTGTGGAGGTTGAATTTGAACATGTTGTTGATCCTCCATATCCTATGGGTCTGGTGTATGAGGATGGAAGTGTGCGTGAAAATGTACTTCAGCATCTTAACAGCCAGTATACGAATGAGGAGAGAACGAAATACAGAGGGCGTGGGTATAATTATGAAATGGCGGATTATGAAAATGTAAGCGAGCTGCTCTTTTATGTGGGCGAAGAAGTAGTACGTGTGCCGGTGGAAAAGTAGGATGAAAAGCGAAGTGTATGTATAAAGTACACTTCGCTTTTATTAAATTGGTTATTTCCACTCATTACCAGAGAATTATCATTTGTTTCTTGTGCAATTTGTGGTAGACTGTAGATGGAAAATATAGGAATGTAAAACAGGACTTCCTGAAAACAATAATAAGGATGGTAACCCCATTCTTTTTTTATCTTACTTAATACGAGGATGAGAGAATACAATGAAAAAACCCCATTTCAGAGAATATTTAAAAAAATACTATAATCAAATGGCGATCCGCCAGAAGATGATTATGTCCCTGATACTCTTTGTGATTATCCCCATTATTGTTCTGGGGATATTGTTCAGTGTCAGGATGTTCCGGCTGAGTGAGCGGAACCAGTATGAAATGCAGATCAACCAGCTTCTGCGGTCGGCAAATGATATCGATACCCTGAATCAAAATGTTACCCGAGAGGCCGCCGTGTTGTCAGGAGATGATTCTATCAATGCCATTTTGTCCGGAAATGCAACGGTTATGGACTATAAGAATGCTGCGCAGAAAATGAACTCAGCGGTGGATAAGATCGAATTCTGCAGCGTGATTGCGGTCAGCAAAAACGGGCAGGTGCTATTTCAGCGTGGATCCAGTTATATGGAGGAGTCAGAGAATAAAGAATTCACCGATAAAATTGAGTCAGACGAAGTCCTCTATCTATGGACGGCCGGCAACGAGGTAAACTTTAAGCCGGGGATTCATGTTACAACAAGGCCTCAGATTTCATTTTATACAAGCATTATGAAGAAACTGACGCTTCAGAATGAAGGCGTATTAAGTATACATATTGATGAGGAAGCGGTACTGGGAAAATTGCTGCCTTATTCAGATAATGAAATAGGACAGGATATTGTTCTGTTTGATGAAGACGGAAATGTGATTCTGTCCAATTCAGATGATTCTAAAATGATTGAATTGTGCAGATCCAATATCTGGGCGGAGGATAATCGGAAAGATACCGGATATTTTACTGTGGACAGCAGTGAAGGCCCGCAGATTGCCCTTTATGCAAAATGCGATGAGAGCGGCTGGTATATGCTGCAGACAGAAAAGAAAATATCTTATCTGGGTACACAATTCATATTTATCTTTTCTGTTATATTATTGTGTGTATTGTTTGGATGTATCTATGGGATGATTCAGAATCAAACGATTATAAAGCCTCTTCATCATCTTGCAGAGCGTATTCACGTGGTAAAGCAGGGCGTTCTTGAAAAAAAAGAGTATGAAGTGGCAGGGGATGAGATCGGTAATGTTGAGAGCGGATTTGAGGATATGGTGTCTCACATCAATAAACTGATTAATCAGGTCTATGTTCAGACTATTAAAACCCAGGAAGCGGAGCGGGAGATGATGCTGGCTAAAATAAATCCTCACTTCTTATATAACTCTCTTGATTCTATCCACTGGCTTGCGATTCGCAATAAGGATTATGAAGTCAGCGAACTGCTGGAGGTTCTGGCGGATATATACCGCAAAATACTGGCGTCCGGGGAGGGGATGATCCCTATCCGGGAAGATCTGGAATTCATAAATGATTATATATTTTTACTGGATTTCCAAATGGGAGACAGGATCGAGTTTATAAAAGATGTTCCGGGAGAGCTTAAGGCATATGTGATTCCAAAGCTGATCACCCAGCCCCTCATAGAAAACGCGGTAGGGCATGGGCTGAATAAAACGAAAATGAATGGAAAAGTAAAAATCAGGATAAGGAAAAAGAACGATAGGCTGCATATTTTTGTGATAGATAACGGAATCGGATGTGATGCAGAGGGATTAAACCGAATTTTGCAAGACGGAAACCCTGAATCAGCATTTGCACTTAGAAATATAAATGACAGAATCCGGCTGCGTTTCGGCGGGGAGTTTGGGGTTAAGATTTACAGCAGGCGCGGATGGGGCACCATAGTAAAGGTTACGGTCGGTATGGAGGAGAAAGCATGAAATTAATGATTGTGGACGACAACAGGCAGGTCAGAGAAGGGATCCGTTACGGAATTGAGTGGGATAAGTATGGGTTTACAGAGGTGACTGATTATGCGGACGGCGCGCAGGCAGCCAGAAAACTGACGGCGGAGAAACCGGACATTATCATTGCAGACATCCGGATGCCTGATATGGATGGTCTGGAGCTGCTGGAAGTCGTGCGTAAAAATCTGGACAACTGTAGGTATATTCTTCTGAGCGCATATTCTGAGTTCGAATATGCCCAGAAGGCAATCAGACTGGGAGCGGATGACTATATTTTGAAGCCCGTGAAACCGGATAAGCTGATTGACATCGTGATGAAAAATGCCAGAGAGCTTTCATCCAGGATCGAGGAGCAGGATGTCTATTTTGGCATCTATGAGAAAAGCTTTCTTCACTTACTGTCAAAAGGGGAAGCAATCGGGAATGAGGATAAACTGAAACAGCTTCTGGCATATAAGTATGGATACGATATTACAGGCAACCTTTCATTTCTGGTATTAGTGCAGATTGAACGCTCCAATGGGAAAATGCTGAAAAAGCCATTAAAAGAAAAAACAATCACGCAGATTAAAGAACGGCTCATGGACAAAGGTGCCGTATTTGTCATTCAGGAGAACCGTTTAGCCTTGATCTGCCAGGGGGACAGTTCACAGATGAGGAACTTAAACTTTCAGTATGAGATTAAGAAGGCGATTGGCGAAGTGAACGAAGTGCTTTTGCAGGAAGGACTGGCACTGACTGCCGGAATTTCTGATTCACTGGGGCTGAAGGAACTTCATACTGCTTACCAGCATGCAAACGATGCGCTGGACCGGACATATTATGGGAAAAGCGGAGAATGTATCTTATATATAACCGGGGAGCAGAGCCAGAAGGCTGAATTTCCGGAGGAGCGGCAGAAGTATTATCAGAACCGGATCGTGGACGCCTATTTGCGCAGGGAGCAGAAAGAACTGCACGAAATATTTTCGGAACTCAGCAAACTGGCTGAAAAGGAAAGATACCGGAAATCCGGAATGGCGGCTTTTTTTAGGCACTGTTATTTGTCGCTGCTGCAGCGGGGGGGAATGGAAAGCGGGCCCGAATTTGAAAAGAGTGTGATTGAGGATGCCGCCCACTTCGAAAAAAGTATCCAGGAATTTGAAGAATATTTGAAGTGGTCCTTAAACGGGGAACGGTCATCCGGCAATGCGGAGGAGTTTTCCCTGCTGATTAGAAATATCTGTGATTATATGGAAGAACACTACGGAGAACCGATCAGTGTGGAATCTATTGGCAGTGTTTTTGGCCGCACCCCGAACTATATTTCTGCGAAGTTTAAAAAAGAGGTGGGAAAAAGCTTTACGGATTATCTGATCAGCCTTCGAGTTCAAAAAGCTGTCAGCATGCTGAGATATACCAGCATTCCCATACACGAGATCGCCGCAAAAACAGGATTTGGGAGTTATGCATACTTCTCAAGGACTTTTCACAGATGTACTGGTAAGAGTGCAGGAGCCATAAGGAAGGAAAAACAAAGCTGAACAGCAATCCCTGAAAGTTTGACATTATAGTGAAAGTACTCTTGAAACAGAATATATAGCAGTGCGCGTCTGCGTATACATCACGTCCGTCTGAGCAATGTAGATGGCCGGACATACGAATGATCAGATACGCTCCGGGGCAGAGAAAAGTAAAAAGTTTGCTTATTTCTCTGCCTTTTGATATTTAAAGAATTATTTTCGAAATAATACGTGGAGTATAGAAAAGTGATATATTTTTATAGAATTTTGTCATAAATGAGAGGTTAACTGGCTTGATATAATAAAAACATCAAAGAAAGAGAAGGAGAGAAAGAAAATGAAAAGAAGGTTATTAGCAACGTTGTTGGCAGGGATTCTTACAATGTCGCTTATCGGCTGCGGGCAAAGTGCGGACGAAGATAAGGGCAAAAGCAAAGACAAGGCCTCTGACGGAAAACAGGACCTGGTTATTCTGATTACAAACCCGGGGGATGTAAACAACACAGTGGAAGAAAAGCTGATTGAAAAGTTCGGTGACAAATACAATATTGTCACAAAACCCTGGGATGCGGCATCTGTAGAGCAGACTGTAAAAACAGCGGCGGCAGCGGACGAGCAGATGGATCTGGTTCAATACTGGCCGAATCAGATGAACAGTTTTACGGAGGTGGGGCTTGCCACAGATCTGAATGAATATATGGACGATGAATGGAAAGCCACATTCAACGAGGGTATGCTGGACATCGGAACTTATGACGGGAAACTTTATAATTTACCGTATAAGACAGTGTATCCAGCAATGCTGGTGGACCTGGAAGTGACTCGTGCCGCGGGAATCAAGGATGAGGAACTGAGTGACCAGCTGACATGGGAAGAATTTTGCGATTTAAGCCGGAAGATCGAGGAAAATACAGACGCCTCAGGTGCAGGAATTGCCGATATGTACGCATGCTGGTTATCCAGAAACGCAGTGATGCAGGCATGGGATACGGATGAAGAACTGGATCAGTGGAATGCAGGTGAGATTTCTTTTAAGGATGAAAAAGTTGTAAAGGCACTTGATAAGGTAAAAGCTGTATTTGATGAAGGTCTGTTTTATCCGGGAGACGGTGCACTTGCAGTTACAAGAGATCAGCTGTACGGAGCGATTTCCGCTCACAAAATCGGATTTATATTTGATTCTTCCACTGCGATGAAGACGACGATCGACAATTCCGGACTGAAGGAATTTAAAGTCTGCGACTTCCCGATCATGGGAAATAATCCGACAAACCCTCTGCTGGGCGGCTGTGACGGTTACTTTATTCCAACATGTGCGAAAAACGTGGAGGGCGCCGTGGAAGTTATGAAATGGCTGACAGGGGAAGAGATTATGACATACCGTGCAGAAAACGGACAGGTTCCATGCGCAAAAATTGCGGAGGATGCAGCAGTTGATGAGGGGTTTATGCAGTCTATTTCCAGATGTATTGATCAGATTTATCCTTCAGAGATTATAAATGTGGATGCCGAGCTTTCTGATTACATGCAGAACCAGATGCCGGCGAACTATATCTATAATGGAGAGACAGCTTTGAGCGAACTGGATGAATTAAGAGAAGCAGCTCTGGATAAATAGCATATTGTTAACATGTTCACTTGAAGCGGGTACTGCCTTGAAATAACGGCGAGTTTGTTTTAAGGCAGTATTTTTCTGCCCTTTTTCAGGAGAAAATAACTGGATATGGTGAGCAAAATAATGAAAGGAGGAGTAAAGAGTGTCCGCTAAAATGAAGAAAGTGGGAAAAAGCGGGTTAAGCACGACCGTAAAATTGCAGATGATTGGCGGCGTGTTTTGCATCCCGGCACTGATTATTGTAACATTTGCAACTATAATACCAGTTATATGGAATGTTGTGCTGAGTTTTTGCAATTGGGACGGCGTATCGGGAATGAGCTTCAACGGTGCAGGTAATTATTTCAAATTTTTTGCTGACAGGGCCAGCCTGAAGGCAATCGGCTTTTCACTGGTGATCGCCCTCATCGCTACGGCGGTGGCAATGGCCTTGGGGATTGGGCTTTCACTTTTAATCTATAAGGTGAGCAGGATCGAAGGTGCGGTTTACCGTTTTGTATTCTATAGTCCGGTCATGCTCCCGCTGTCTGTGGTAGGGCTTTTGTTTACCCTGGTTCTGGCAACGGATGAAGGTCTGCTGAATAATATTCTGAGACTGATTGGGATGGGAGACCTGCAGACGGCCTGGCTGGCAAAGAAAGGAACGGTGCTGGCAGTAATAGGAATCGTGCAGGGATGGAGAAGCAGCGGCACGGTAATGATGCTTGTGTATACGGGGATTATCGGACTTCCAATTGACCTTTTTGAGTCCTCCAAGCTGGACGGGGCTACTTACAGGCAGGAGGTACGTCATATTATCCTTCCCCTCATTAAACCAACTATTCAGCTTGCACTGTCCATGTGCGTTATGAGTGCATTTAAAACCTATGATATTGTATTTACCATGACCGGCGGAGGGCCGGGAGATATCTCCAAGACCGCCCCGCTGAAAATCATTGAGCAGGCATTTATGTTTAATAAATATGGACTTGCCGCAGCAAACAGTGTGATATATGCAATCATTGTTGTGGTGATCCTGGGCATTTTAAGGAAAGGAATCGGAGGTGACAAATATGAGTACTAATGCAGCGGCGGTACATACAGGAAAAAGCCGGAAGAAGATAAAGCTGTTTCCGGTTGCCAGCAGGATCGTGCTGATCCTGCTTGTGGTGATATGGACGTATCCGGTTCTTTTTTCCTTGCAGACTTCGTTTAAAACACTGGAAGAATTTTTCGCAGATATATGGGCGCTTCCGCAGAAACTGGGACTCGATAATTTTGTTAAGGCATTTACACAGGGGCACATAGGGGAATACTTTTTGAATAGTATCATCATAGCAGTGGTCTCCCTTGTCTGTATTGAGGTAATATCCGTCATGGCAGCATACGCCCTGGCGAGACTGCGCATTCCGCATACGGAACTGATTATTATGCTCTGTTTTGCAATCCAGCTTCTCCCGACGGAAACGATTATCATACCGCTTTATATGATGATGTCCAAAGCCGGTATGCTGGGAGTAAAGTATATACCGATTATAATTGCATATGTAGGATGGTCCATCCCCGGAACTACGGTTATATTGAAAAACTTTTTCGACACGATCCCAAAGGAGCTGCTGGAGGCGGCCAGAATCGACGGATCCGGCGAGATCAGGAACCTCTTTAAAGTGGTTCTTCCGCTTATGAAAGGTGCACTTGCAACCTGTATTGTTATGAATTTTACTTTTATCTGGGGAGAACTTATGTGGGCCAAGACGGCAACGCTTACCACAACCGCAGGGCTTCCGCTTACGGTAGGACTGATGAATTTTAAAGGGGAATTCGGAACCAACTGGCCATTGCTGTGCGCGGCAATCTGTATGATTATTATACCGCTGTATCTGGTATTCCTGTTCCTTCAGAAATATTTTGTTTCATCACTCACGGCTGGCAGCGTAAAAGGTTAGAAGATAAATGAGGAGATGAAAAGTGCAGGGAAAGGGGAACGAAGCGGATGGAGATACACAGCCTTAAAATTAACCACATAGAAAACCCTCTGGGATACTTATTTAAAACAATCACAGCAAGTTATATCGTAGAGGGAAGTAATGATGAGAAGACTGACGGCGCACGTATTGTTGTGTATGAGGATGAAGCGTTAAATAACGTTGTTTTTGATACAAAGCGTTCCGCATCGGTGCAGGGGATTGGAACGAGAATCAACATAGAGCTAAAACCCAGGCACCGTTATTTCTGGAAGGTTCAGGTATGGGATCGCGCGGGCAGGTGCTCGGAAAGCAAACCGGCATGGTTCGAAACCGGGCTGCTTGCAGAGGGGTTCAGGGGAGAGTGCATTTCTCCGGACCTGGATCCGGCGGTACATCCAGTGTATGTTAAATCATTCAGGCTGGATCAGCCGGTAAAAACAGCGCGGCTTTATATAACATGTTTGGGAGTATATGAAGCATTTTTGAATGGCAGGCGCATAGGGGATGAGATTCTGGCTCCGGGCATAACGGCGTACGACCATTATATACAGTATCAGACTTATGATGTTACTGGCATGCTTCAGGAAGGAGAAAACCTGTTGGAGGTCCGGGCGGCGGACGGCTGGTATAAGGGCATGTATGGATACCGTCAGAACGACCAGTACCGGCAGGGGAAGGCATTTGAACTGCTGGCAGATTTCTATGTAAACGGAGCATGTGTTTTAAGCTCGGACGGTTCCTGGAAAGTAAAGAAAAGCAAAACCATATTATCCGATATCTATAACGGGGAATTCAGGGACGATACAGCGGACGATGGAAAGTATTATCCGGTAAAAAAAGGTCTGCTGGATAAAAAGATAGTGAAGGATAGGATCGGTATTCCTATCAAAAGAAAGGAAATTATTTCTCCACGGGCTGTTATTCGGACTCCGGCGGGCGAAATTGTTCTGGATATGGGACAAAACATGGTGGGGTGGGTATCCTTTATCTGCCGGGAAAGGGCAGGGCAGAAACTTAGCCTTGAGTATGGAGAGGTACTGCAGAATGGCTGTTTTTACAACGAAAATTACCGGACCGCAAAAGCCAGGTTTGATTATATTTCCGACGGCACAGAAAAAGAGGTTGGCCCCGGGCTGTGCTTTTTCGGTTTCCGCTATGTGCGGCTGTGTGGCTTTACGGAGGTACAAATACAAGATTTTAAGGGCGAAGTTATTTATTCGGATTTAAATCGGACCGGGGAGATTACAACTGGAAATGAGCTGCTGAATCAGTTGATTTCAAATATCCTGTGGAGCCAGAAAGGAAATTTTTTGGATATTCCAACAGACTGTCCTCAGAGGGATGAAAAACTGGGGTGGACCGGGGATGCACAGATATTTTCCGGGACCGCATGCCTGAATATGGACTGTTACGCATTTTTTCGCAAATATCTGAATGACATAGCTCTGGAACAGAAAGATACAGGCGGACTGGTTCCGCAGGTTGTCCCTTCTGTAGGAAGAAATGACCGGACATCTGCCGCATGGGGGGATGCCGCACTGATTATTCCGTGGAAGATGTACCGGTATTACGGGGATACAAGCATTCTGGAAGAACAATACGAGAGCATGAAGGGCTGGATTGCCTACATAGACCAGCAGAATCTTGAGAATGGAACGAACCCTGATTTGTGGCAGAATGGATTCCACTATGGTGACTGGCTTGCTCTGGATGGGGGATATTATCATATGCCGACTGGGGGTACGGACGTATATTACGTATCCAGTTCGTATTTTTATTATTCTGTGGAAATTCTGGCCAAGTCAGCAGAAGTTCTTGGAAAAGAGGCGGACCATATCAAATACCATAAAAAGGCAGATGCAATCCAGAAGGCAATTCAGGAAGAGTACTTTACCGTAAACGGCAATTTGTGCATTGATACCCAGACTGCTTATATCATTGCATTAGAATTCGGCCTTGTGAAGGGGGAAGCAAAAAGAGAGAAGATCAGGGAACGATTTATCGAGAGAATCCGGAAAGATGGCTATACTCTGAAGACCGGTTTTGTAGGAACTCCCCTGATACTGGACGCGCTGTCGGACTGTGGGAGAAGTGATCTTGCGTACAGGCTGCTGCTTGGAAAAGAATATCCGGGCTGGCTTTATCCTGTGACACTTGGCGCAACCACCATATGGGAACGCTGGAATGCCCTGAATCCGGATGGGAGCATGAGTGACACTGGTATGAATTCTCTGAATCACTATGCGAACGGATCCATTCAGGAATGGATGTACTGCCATATGGCGGGGATTCGTCCGAGGGAGGACGGCGCAGGATTTTCAAAAGTTGTGATCAAACCAGAGATTCATCCGGAAGTTGGCTGGCTGGATCTGCACTTACAGACAATGGCGGGAAAGTATGAGGTCTTCTGGAAGATAGAGGGGAACCGTGAACTTTATTTCAGATGCAGAATTCCTTTTGATGCATGTGCAGATATTGTACTTCCTTCCGTAGATGGGGAGATATCCATAAATGGGAAAAAGCTGCAGTATCAAGAGGGGAAGATATTGAAGGCCGAAAACGGCGTTTACGAAATAAAATATCATCTGCGGAAGGAGTACCGTGCACACTACAGCCTTTCGGACAGTGTAAAAGAGCTCACAGGAAATCACGATATTAAAGAATTTCTTTACAGCAGTGTTCCGATGTTAAAGCATACGGATCAGGCGGAGATTCAGAATATGACTCTGCCCGAAATGTCAAAGCTTCCGTTCTTTTTAGGGATCGGAAACCGGCTGGGGCTGGAGCCTGCGGTCTTAAGAGAAATAGAGTCTTATATCTGTGAAATTCCTAAATAGAGGCAATTATAAAAATTTATGAGGTGAAGTATGAAAGCAATTGTTTATGAAGGTCCTGAGAAATTAGTGTATCAGGATGTATCTGAGGTAAAGCCAGGAACAGGAGAAGTAAAGATCCGGGTGAAAGCCTGCGGAATCTGCGGAAGTGACGTTCATGGTTATCTTGGCCTGACGGGGCGCAGGCTGGAACCTATGATTATGGGGCATGAATTTGCAGGCGTGATCGTTGAAACCGGAGACGGAGTCAGAAAAGCCGTGCCAGGAGACAGAGTCGCAGTTTATCCGGTAGACTTCTGCGGGGAATGCAAAATGTGCAGGGAAGGAAATGTTCATCTGTGTATGAATAAAAAGGCATACGGTGTTCTGGATGTAGACGGTGCATTTGCCGAGTATATCTGTGTTCCTGAAAAGTGCTGCTTTCCTCTGAAAGAAGAGATATCATGGGCCATCGGTTCTCTGATGGAACCGCTGGCAGTTGCTTACAGGGGCGTCTCTCATGCGGGGGAACTGGAAGGAAAAAATGTATTGCTGATAGGAACCGGAACGATAGGGCTGCTGGCGCTGGCATGTGTAAAGATGAAGAATCCTGCAAAAATACTGGTTTCTGACTTGAGCGGCAGCCGCCTTGAGCTGGCAAAAAAAATGGGGGCAGATGTATTAATCAATCCCGGCAAGGAAGATTTTAAGAAAAAAGTCCTGGAAGAAACAGACGGGTTGGGGGCAGATGTGGCTATTGAGGCAGTTGGGGCAACCCCCACGGTGCAGCAGGCAATGTCAGCACTTGCCTTTGGCGGGAAGGCCGTCTGGATTGGGAACAACAAACCAATGGTAGAGATTAATATGCAGGAAATTGTGACGAGGGAGTTATCTGTATTTGGTTCTTTTTTATATGGATACGGAGAGTTTAAAGAAGTGGTGGAAATGTTAAACAGCGGCAGTTTAAATGTGAAACCATTAATCAGCAGAGAGATTCGCCTGGAACAGGTCCCGGAATATTTTGAAAAACTGGCGCATCAGCCGGGCGAACTGGTCAAGGTAGTTATTACAGACAAGTAGGAGGTCTTACATATGGAATACACTGAGAAATTAATAAAAGAATTACAGCAAACTGCAAAACGGCTCAGAAGAGATGTCATTATCAGCATTGGCGTAGGCGTGGCAGGTCACATTGGGGGATCAAATTCATCGGCAGATATTGTTGCTGCCTTATACTTCTATAAGATGAAACACGATCCCAAAAATCCCAAACTGGAGGACCGCGACCGCTTCCTGTTAAGCAAGGGCCACGTTGCGATCCTGCAGTACGCCGCACTGGCTGAAAGCGGATATTTTCCGGCAGAGGATCTGAAAACCACAAAGGAAATCGGTTCTTATCTGCAGGGACATCCCGATGTGAATAAGACTCCGGGAATAGAGGCGGGGACAGGTTCACTGGGACAGGGGCTGTCCATCGGCCTGGGAATGGCGCTGGGGCAGAAAATGAACCAGCTGGGCAGGAAGACCTATGTACTGCTCGGAGACGGAGAAATTGCGGAAGGCCAGGTATGGGAAGCTGCCATGGCAGCCAGCGCTTACCATGCAGATAATCTGGTGGCCATCGTGGACCGGAATGGTCTGCAGGCGAACGGAAAAACCAAGGAACGAATGAATTCGGGTGACATTATGGCAAAGTTCCTGGGCTTTGGATGGAACGTAATTGAAATTGACGGGCATAGTATGAAAGAAATTCTGGAGGCACTGGACCGGGTGGATGAAGTAAAAGGCGTTCCAAGTGTGATTGTAGCAAATACAGTCAAGGGAAAGGGCGTAAGCTTTGCAGAAAATGTAGTCGGCTACCACAATGGACAGCTGACAGAGGAAACTTATAAACAAGCACTGGAGGAACTGGCTTAAGGAAAGGAAGGATGACTATGAGTTACACAAATCAGAGACTGGCTTATGGGAATACACTGGCAGAACTTGGAGAAACGGACGATAGAATCGTAGTTCTGGATGCGGATCTGGGTGCATCAACCATGGGAAATATTTTTGAAAAAAGATTTCCTGAAAGACATTTTGAGATGGGAATTGCGGAGGCCAATATGACAAGCGTGGCAGCAGGCCTCGCTCAGACCGGCAAGATTCCATTTACAAACTCCTTTGCAGTTTTTTCCGGGGGAAGGGCTTTCGATCAGATCCGCCAGACGATCGCCATCGGGAAGCTCAATGTAAAGATCTGTGGTTCCTCCTCCGGCCTTTCCGACTTCGGGGATGGCGCAACACACCAGTGCGTGGAGGATCTGGCTGTTTTCAGGGCGCTTCCGAATATGACAGTTTTGTGCCCTGCCGATGCGAACGAAGCAGCAGAAGCAGTGAAGGCAATGGTTGAGATGCAGGGCCCCTGTTACATAAGATTGAACCGTAATGATTATCCGAATGTAACAAAAGAGGGAGCAAAATTTGAGATAGGGATACCGTCGGTACTCAGGGAAGGCTCTGATGTGGCAGTGTTTGCAACAGGTTATATGGTGGGGCTGTCACTTGAGGCGGCGCAGGAACTGGCAGAGGAAATCTCTGTGAAAGTAATAAATGTGTCTACAATAAAACCAATGGACAGAGAGATCATTGCCGGGTTGGCAAAAGACTGCAGGGCAGTAGTTACGGCAGAAGAACATAATGTTGTCGGCGGCATGGGAAGTGCAGTTGCGGAATCGCTTTGTAAAGAATGTAAACCAATAGAGTTTGTGGGGATCCAGGATACATTCGGATGCAGCGCCCACAGTTATCAGGATGTTCTTGCTTATCACGGGCTTACAAAAGAAACTATCATAGAAGCTATAAGAAAAATGGCAGGAGGTTGTTAAAATGAGAATAGGATTTATAGGACTTGGAATTATGGGGAAGCCAATGGTTCGCAATCTGTTAAAGGCAGGGTATGAAGTGATTGCCTATGATATTGTTAAGGAAAATCTGTCTGAAATGGAGCGTGAGGGTGCGAAAGCAGGTAAATCCCCAAAAGATATAGCAGAGCAGTGCTCCCATATTATTACAATGCTGCCAAACTCTCCTCATGTAATAACGGTTGTTTTAGGTGAAAATGGCGTTCTGGAGGGGGCGGCTCCCGGAACGATACTGGCTGATATGAGTTCTATTGCTCCGCTGGCCTCTCAGGAGATCGGAAAGGCATGCAGAGAAAAGGGTGTTAAAATGCTGGATGCTCCGGTATCGGGCGGGGAGCCGAAAGCAATCGACGGTACTTTATCCATTATGGCAGGGGGGGAAAAAGAAGTCTTCGATGCCATGTATGACACGTTTATGGTTATGGGAAGCACTGCTGTACTTTGCGGGGATCTGGGAGCCGGGAACACGACGAAGTTAGCAAACCAGATCATTGTTGCATTAAATATCGCCGCGGTTTCGGAAGCCTTTATGCTCAGCACGAAGGCAGGAGTTGACCCGATCAGGGTATTCGATGCTATTAAGGGCGGTCTGGCAGGATCCACGGTTTTGAATGCAAAAGTACCAATGATAACGGAAGGAAACTTCAAGCCGGGCTTTAAAGTAGACCTGCATATCAAGGATCTCAATAATGCACTGGACACGGCGCATGGCGTTGGTTCTCCTATGCCGCTGACATCCATGGTGTTGGATATTCTGCAGTATCTCCATGCAAATGACTGTGGCGGGAACGATCACAGCGCTATTGCGAAATACTATGAAATGCTGGCAGGGACGGAAATAAGGAAGAGCGAACAGTGATTCATCAAAATAAAACCGGTGAATCATAAACGGCAGAGTTATAAAGTAATGCCATATAGCTGGAGGAGAGGGAGTGCCGCACTAAATATTTAGCGCGGCATTCCTGTATTAGTGAGTGCAGCGTTTCCTTTTTTATTATGGTCATTACAATTTTGAAGCTTCCTGAATGCGGTATTCTTTAGGCGTCATACCTTCGTGGCGCTTAAAAATACTTATAAAATGGCTGGCATTATCAATACCGACCGCTTCGGCGATCTGATCAATGGAAGAACCTTGTGAGCGGAGCAGTTTTTTGGCATTGTTAATCCTCGTCAGTGTAAGGAACTCTTTGGGGGTATAGCCGATATACCTCTTGAATAGTTTCTGAAAATAATATTTATTAACCGAAAATATTCTTGAAAAATCATCCAATGTGAGTTTTTGTGTATAGTTCTGAAGGATCAGTTCCACAGCATCCTGAATGAAACGCGGCTGGAGCGCCTATGACTGCCTTGGCAATCCTGTTGAGATTGAAATTGGTGTTAGGTGAGGGGGACAGATACCGCAAAGGCGGAATGACAGGTATCATTGTAGGTGGTCTATAGATAGATTAAAAAAGTCTGAGATGGATTAAAATCCCTCTCTATTTTTTTCGATAATTTTTGGGAGTACATCCCATTATTTTTTGAAAAAGTTTACTAAAATAGCTGCTTGAACTAAAACCGCAGTTTTCACTTATAGTAATAATATTTTTATCGGTTTGGAGCAACATTTGCGCTGCCATACGAATCCTGTGTTCATTTAAATAATTAATCGGAGATATTTTAATACAGCGCTGAAAACATCTGCTGCATTCCCGGGTGCTGATATTAGTGGAAATAGCAATATCCCCGAGGGTTATTTTATCCGCATAATGCTCATGGATGAATTGCATCATTTTTTTTAGACGGTCGACATCAATGGTGTTCCTTTCAGTATTCTGCTTACGTAAATCTGCAGTTTCTTCAAGTAGCATACACCAAAAGTTGCATAATTCCCTCCGGATTTCAAACTCAAATCCGAAAGGTTCCTGTTTATTCAATTCTATCATTCTTAAAAAAATTTGGATCATCCGAATTCTTCGATGAGAGTCTGAATGAATAAGATAAATTTGAAAATCCTGGTTTTTTATAATGGGAAGAAAATATTTTTGTTCAAACAGGCTATTATACGTTCCAGACAGAAAATGCATATCAAATAAATGGGCATAGATTTTACATCCGTACATTTTATCTTTTGCATGAACACTATGCATAACTCCAGAATTGATAAAAAAGACATCTCCCTTTTTCAGATTATATACGTTATCCGCTGTTCTGAGCTCTATTTCACCTTCCACGATATAGTCCAATTCGAAAAATGGATGCCAATGCCAAGGGAAGCATCGGTCAATACAATTATTTAATTCAGCATAATTACAAATGTATGGAAATTCCACAGGATCTACAGGAAGAATTTCCTCATGTTCCAGTGTTGACTGAAAATTTAAAGTGAAAATCATAAGAGCCTCCTTGCTGAAAAATGCTCGATATGTCATAAAATATCTAATTTTACAGAGGAAATTCAGTTATTAAATATATGGAGAAACAAAAATAAAAAGAAAAAGCAAAGAAATATAGATAAATTATACAAAAACATGTGAGGAAAAACAAGTCTTAATTATATCATTTTTAGTCTTGAATCATATTTTTCGAGAAGGATATAAGAAATATAATTGAAAATAAATAAAAGTAAACACTTCTCAAAATATATTTTAAGCCCGCTGATTTTAAATTTGAGAGGAAAAGTAAAGTCATCATTGGAAAAAGGGAATTAATTTAAGGAAGGGAAGGGTGAAAGGTGTCAGAGTATATATTGGAACTTAAAGGAATTACGAAGATATTTCCGGGAGTCAAAGCGCTTAATAACGTCAGATTTCAACTTAAAAAAGGTGAAGTACATGCACTGATGGGAGAAAACGGAGCAGGTAAGTCTACACTTATTAAAGTTATTACCGGGGTACATAGAGCAGAGGAAGGGGAGATGTTCCTTGACGGGAAAAAGGTTGAGTTCAAAAGGCCAAGGGATGCACAGGAGGCCGGGATAGCAGCGGTATATCAGCACCCAACATCATATCCGGATCTGTCTGTGGCCGAAAATATATTTAAGGGACACGAGATGTTGAAATATGGGATGATCCAGTGGAAAGAGATGAACCTTCAGGCAGCAAAGATTTTAAAAGAATTAAATACAGATTTTGCACCAACGGATGAAATGGGAACGCTTTCTGTAGCTCAGCAGCAAATGGTGGAGATAGCGAAAGCTCTGTCAACGAATGCGAGAATCATTATTTTGGATGAACCGACGGCTGCTCTGACGAAGAATGAGTCTGAAGAACTTTATACAATTGTAGACAGATTAAAAGAAAACGGAGTATCCATCATATTTATATCACACCGGTTTGAGGACATGTACCGTTTGGCAGACAGGATTACGGTTTTTAGGGATTCACAGTACATCAATACATATCTGGTGGATGGCATTACCAATGCAGAGCTGATCAAAGCGATGGTAGGAAGAGAAATAAAGGATCTTTTTCCAAAACCAAGTGTACAGTTGGGGGAAGAGGTACTTAGAGTAGAGCGATTTACAAGAGCAGGATATTATAAAGATGTTTCTTTCAGTGTAAGAGCAGGAGAAATTATAGGAATTACCGGTCTGGTCGGGGCTGGAAGAACAGAAGTGGTAGAAAGCATATGCGGGGTTACCAAACCGGATTCGGGTAAATTATATCTAAATAAAAAAGAGGTGAAGATTAAAGAACCTGCAGATGCCATTAAAAACGGGATCATTCTGCTGCCCGAGGACAGGCAGAAGCAGGGGCTTATTCTGAATTGGGGACTGGGTGACAATGTAACCCTTCCGATTATGCACAAACATGCAAAATGGGGATTTAATAACAATAAAGTAGAGCGTAAAATATCGAAGGAGTTACTGGAATCCGTTGATACGAAAGCAGTTACTATTTTTGATCAGGCTTCCTCTCTGTCAGGAGGCAATCAGCAGAAGGTCGTAGTTGCTAAGGCCTTGGGACAAGAGATGAAGGTTGTCATACTGGACGAACCGACAAAAGGTGTTGATGTCGGAGCAAAAGCCGAAATCTATCAGATAATGGGGGATCTGGCGGAGCAGGGATACGCCATTGTCATGATTTCTTCTGAGATGCCAGAAATACTCGGCATGAGCGACAGGATCGTGATCATGTGTAATGGAAAGGTGACTGGGGAGCTGAACGGACATGAAACGACACAGGAACGGATTCTGGAGCTGGCAATGGAAAAGTCATCAGATTTGCAGGAGGCAGAATATGAAAAAGAACAAATCAATTCTTAAGACGATTACGACATCCAGGGAAATAAGCCTGCTCGTGGTGCTGGTACTGCTCTGTGCAGCTATTACAATAAAAAGTCCATCATTTATGACTTATAAATCTATCATTGATATGTTAAGGAACAATACTGTAACAATGATTATGGCAGTTGGAATGCTGGGCATTTTGCTGGTAGGCGGGATAGATATCTCGGTTGCATCTTCACTGGCCCTTTCAGGCATGACAGCAGGAATGCTGATGAAATATGGAGTGGTGAAAAATGTGTTTCTACTTTTTTTGATTGCAATGGCAATAGGCGGCCTTTGTGGTCTGATCAATGGACTTGTGATCTCCAGAGGCAAGGTACTGCCTATCATAGCGACGATGGGGGCTATGTATGTTTACCGCGGGCTCGCATATCTGGTTGCAAATAATGAATGGGTCAGTGCAGAGGATCTGGGGACGTTCAGCAGCTTTGCCCTGGATAAATTTTGGGGGATCAACTATGTGATCTGGGTTTTGATTGGCGTCTATGCGTTATTTTTCGTTATGATGAAATGGACCAGGCTTGGACGGAAGGTCTATGCAGTAGGCAGCAATAAAGAAGCCGCATCGATTTCTGGTATTAATATAAGCAATGTAGAACTGTTCGTGTATGTAATCATGGGTATTTTGGCAGGTATCTGCGGAACAATTGCAGTATCTGTGTATTCATCAGCACAGCCCAATATGCTCTACGGGAAAGAAATGGATATCATTGCAGCCTGCGTAATTGGCGGAGTAAGTATGTCCGGCGGCAGAGGAAGCGTTGCAGGGGCGCTGCTTGGCGGCCTGGTTCTGGCTGTTATTGCAAAGGCACTTCCTTTGGTGGGGATAGAGGCGATTGCACAGAATACAGTAAAGGGAGTGATCATCTTAGTGGTAATTATACTGAATGTAATTACGCAAAGAACAATTGACAGAAATAATCTGAAAGAAAGGGAGATTTAGCTATGGCTGGTAAATCAGGAAGAAGTATTGCCAATAAACCTGAAAAGGTTTGGCAAAAAAGAATTCTGAGTTGGGAAGGTATGCTGGTTGTGTTATTTATTGCTGTAAATATCTTTTGTATAAATATTTCCTCTATGTATCAGTTTTCAAATGTATTACGTGAGATGCCGAAATACCTGACGGAGGTGTTCATTCTCCTGCCAATGGCCTATATTTTGATCATGGGTGATATTGATATTTCAGTAGGTTCAATCGTATGCTTGTCAGCCACGATGGCTTGCACGGCATATAACAAAGGAATCCCCTTTATAGCAGTCGTGCTCATATGTCTGATGACCGGTATGGCTTGTGGCTTTGTAAATGGAATTATTCTTACCAGATTTACAGAGCTGCCTCCGATGATTGTAACTCTTGCGACCCAGATCATATTCAGAGGAATTGCGGAGATTACACTTGGCAGCGGCGGTTCTGTCTCTCTGACAAAGGCAGATGGATTCCGGATGATATCGGGAAAAGTGGGTAAGGTTCCTTATATCGTATTTCTTGTCATTATTCTTGCGGCAGGATTCACGGTCGTGCTTTGCGCCACTACATTTGGAAGAAGACTTTATGCAATTGGTTCCAATAAGCTGGCAGCTTACTATGCCGGCATACAGGTAGAAAGAACCAGACTGATTGTATATTCTGTTACTGGATTTATGTCAGGGCTTGCGGCATTATTTCTTGTATCCGTTCTCTATGGGGCAAACACAACAACAGGAAACGGATTTGAAATGGATGCGATAGCAATGGCGGTATTCGGCGGCATCTCAACGAATGGCGGCAAAGGCAAATTGCAGGGAGGGATTATTGCAGCTTTTATTATTATTTGTCTGAGGATCGGGCTTGGGCTGATCAACCTTAATCCGCAGATCATCCTGATCATATTGGGAATTTTGCTTGTACTCTCCGTATTACTGCCGAATATTTTCCGCGGAGTTAAATTGCAGAGTAAAAGTATAGAGATGAAATAAGATAAAAAGATACCAGGCACATTGTGTGCTTTGTATAGACGAGGAATTTAAAATAAGGAGGAAGAAAGTCATGAAGAAAAAAATGGTAGGTATGTTGTTGTGTGTGGCAATGGTTGTCAGTCTTATAGCTGGCTGCGGAAACGGCGGAGCGGACAAGGAAGGCTCAAAAGCTGAAGATGTAAAAAAAGCAGATGACAGCGGCAAGAAGGTCTACGCGCTTGTGACAAAATCAGCAGGGAATCCTTTTATGGATATCATTGCCGGTGGATTTACTGATGTGATTGAAGCAGCGGGTGGAGAAGTAATTGTCAGACATCCGGAGGCTGCTACGGCTGATGCCCAGGTATCTGTTATCCAGTCTCTGATCTCACAGGGAGTCGATTCTATCACCGTATCGGCAAATGACCAGAACGCGCTGCAGGCAGCGCTAGAAGAGGCGATGGATGCAGGAATTAAAATATCCGGATTAGATTCTGCTACAAATGCCGACAGCAGGCAGGTATTTGTAAATCAGGCCTCAGATGCGGAGATAGGAAAGACTTTAATGGAGGCAATCTATGATATTGCAGGGGGAGAAGGACAATGGGCAATTCTTTCTGCAACTTCACAGGCAACTAATCAGAATGCCTGGATCGCTGCTATGCAGGAAGCAATGAAGGATGATAAGTATTCAAAACTGGAGTTAACAGAGATCGCTTATGGTGATGATGAACCGCAAAAATCAACGGATCAGACACAGGCGCTACTTTCTAAATACCCGGATCTGAAAGTGATCTGCTCACCTACAACCGTTGGAATCAATGCGGCAGCAAAAGTTTTGCAGGACGATCATTCTTCTGTTAAGCTGACAGGACTTGGACTGCCTTCAGAGTTGGCAGAGTATATGGGAGACGGTGATGACAAATCCTGTCCGTATATGTATTTGTGGAATCCGATCGAGCTCGGGCAGCTCGGCGGTTATACGGCAATGGCACTGGTAAATGGTGAAATTACAGGTGCCGAAGGAGAGAGTTTTAAAGCCGGAGATTTGGGTGATTACGAGATTATTAAGGCAAAAGATGGCGGAACAGAAGTTGTTTTAGGGCCTTTGTTTAAGTTTGACTCTTCCAATATTAATGAGTGGAAAGATGTATTCTAAGATTTGGTATCTGTTTTAGAGGTATAAAAAATTGTCAAAGCCCCATAAAACTTAGACTTAAGGCTTTACAGAATAGGAACGGAAAATGGAGGGACAATCATGGATTCAAAGGAAAGAGTTTTAACATCATTAAACCACAGGCAGCCGGATAAGGTGGCAATCGACTTCGGAGCGCAGGCATGCTCAGGGATGCACGTCAGCTGTCTGAAAGATCTCAGGGAATATTTTGGTCTGAAAGGTCCGGTAAAATGTTCTGATCTGTTCGGCATGCTGGGGATTTTCGAAGACGATCTGAGAGATATCATAGGCATTGATGTGCAGGGAGTGGATTTTTACAAGAATTTATTTGCATGTCATACGGACAAATATAAAGAATGGGATTACTTTGGGCAGACCCTGCTCGTTCCGGAAGAATTCCAGGTTACGGATGACGGCAAAGGCGGCTATTATACCTATGTGGAAGGAGATACAAGTTCTCCGCCGTGTGCCCATCTGCCAAAGGGCGGATACTATTTTGACAGTATCATACGTCAGCCGGAAATTGACGAGGATCATATGGATTTTCATGACAATGTGGAAGAATTCCAGCTTTTCTCAGAAGAAGAAAAGCAATTTTACCGCAGGCAGGCGGAGCTTTTGAAAGACTGCAGCAGGGCAGTGGTCATAGGAACCAGAAGTACGGCCCTGGGAGATATCGCAAACGTGCCGGCACCGTTTTTAAAATATCCAAAAGGAATAAGGGCAATTGATGACTGGTATATGGCTCCGTATTTATACCCGGATTACATCCATGAAGTTTTCGGCTGCCAGACGGAAATTGCACTGGAGACACTGAAAACATTATACGAGATCATGGGGGACACAGTGGATGTCATCTATGTCTGCGGAACAGATTTTGGTACGCAGAACAGTACATTTTTCCCGCTTGATAAATTTGATGAATTCTGGATGCCGCATTTTAAAAAGATCAATGGCTGGATTCATGATCATACGGACTGGAAGACAATTAAACACAGCTGCGGAGCCGTATTTGATTACATTCCCAAATTTATAGAGGCAGGATTCGATATATTAAACCCGGTACAATGTTCGGCCGCAGGCATGGATGCACAGAAACTGAAAGATACCTACGGAAAAGACATTACATTCTGGGGCGGAGGAGTTGATACGCAGAAGGTGCTGCCGTTCGGAACACCGGAAGATGTACGGAGGCAGGTACTGGAACGCTGTGAGATCTTTGGAAAAGACGGCGGTTTTATCTTCAATGCAATCCACAATGTGCAGCACGGAACTCCGCTGGAAAATATGCTGGCAATGTTCAATGCGGTGAGGGAGTTCAATGGAGATCCAAAACTTTAGAATAAAAAAGCGGCACATTCTCCAATAATACTGACCAGAAAATACAAAACAGAAATGGCAAAAAGGCATCATTACACAGATGAAGATATGCCCTGCAGGGATCCCTCCCGGCAGGGCATATCCGCGTTTTGAATAGACTGTGCGGCAACGCTGAAATATCATATGTTATCATATCAGAAAAAACCATTGTGCCTATCGTTCATTTTGCAGACGAAGATTGAAATTTTGCTGTAGTACTAAGCGTGTCTTTAGGGATTTTTACCAGCAGATATTGCCCCGCCAGGCGCCGGACTCGCCTTGGCATTAATTTAATGTAAAAACGTTAAAAATATTAACAAATACTGTATAAGAATTGAAAATGTGGAAATGATAGAATATAATGGGGATAAATTAAGAATCGGGAGGGACTATGGTGGATAATGTTGTGCGTCTTATTTCTGTAGAGATATGTGATATTAAAAATGTTGTACATGGTAAGATTACACTTACTGATAGAGATAAGGGAAATATTCTCGGTTTATACGGGCAGAATGGATCGGGGAAAACGGTTGTGGCGGATAGTATGGTGCTGTTGAAATACCTGTTGAGTGGCTGGCGCATTCCGGCAGCGTTTTATTATTATATACGATCCGAAAGTGAAACGGCACGGGTTAAGTACTGTTTTAAAATTATGGATGATGGAAATGTATTTTATACTGAATATGAGATAGAGTTGTTAAAAAACGGTGAAGACTGTTTTTGTATCAGCCATGAAAATTTAAGTGTGAAACAGTTGGATGCGGATAAACCCACGAGGCTGTCACCTGTGTTTGATTATTCAAAGGGCAGGAAAGAGCTTTTCCATCCATTAAAGTATTATCACTATTTTAAGAAAGATATGAACCATCTGGTTTCGCTTGGAATAGCCCGGCAGTTCACGGAGGACTATAATGACGAAAAGCGGAGGCCGGAACCAGCTTCTTTTTTGTTCTCAAAAAGGTCGCAGAATGTGTTTGCCCGGGCGGAAGGAGAGGCTGCAAAGATTTATAAGCTGAGCCATATTCTGCAGGTATTTGCTGCAGGCAGCCTGACTGTAGTTGAGAATTCACAGTATGGCTTATCGGCGCTTAATTTACGTGCACTGCCGGTCAATATTGAATGGCCAAAGATGAAGCAGGGACCGGGGGGCTTTATGCTGAATCTGACAGAGGTAAATGAAGCTGATAAAAACATATTTCCATATATTTCTGCTGCGATCGAACAGATAAACATTGTGTTAAAAGCATTGGTACCGGAAATTGAACTGAAGATCTATAACAAGTTCGATAAGTTAATGGAAAATGGGAAAGACGGCATTCGTTTTGAGGTCATAACTATACGCAATGGAGCCCGGATACCGCTTATGTATGAGTCTGCAGGAATTAAAAAAATTATTTCGATCTGCAGCAGCCTGGTGGCATGTTATAACCGGGAATCTTATTGTCTGGTGGTGGATGAGCTGGATTCCGGTGTGTATGAGTATTTGCTAGGAGAATTGCTTGATGCAATGCAGGACAAAGCTAAGGGTCAGCTGATTTTTACGTCTCATAATCTGCGTCCCCTGGAAGTGCTGGAAAATGATTCTTTGATGTATACAACTGTCAATCCAAAGGAACGGTATATTAAGACATCTTATATTAAAAATACGCAGAATAAGAGACTTTCTTATCTTAGAAGCATTAAGCTGGGCGGGCAGAAAGAGCGGCTGTATCATGAAACAAATATATATGAGATAGAGCTGGCCATGCGCAGAGCGGGAAAGGTTGAACCGGATGACTAAGAAAATTATTTTAATTATGGTTGAGGGTCCATCGGATGAGGATACGCTGGCATTGGTTTTTTCCAGGCTGATTGGGGAACAGGAAATTACCTTTGGAGTGGTTCACGGAGACATTACGGCGGGGGAAAATATGACGGCAAAATACATTGAAGAGGCCGTTCAGGAAAAAGTTGCTGCATATTTATATAAGAATCCATTTATTAAAATAAAAGATATTCTAAAAGTGGTACAAATTATTGACACGGACGGTGCATTTGTTTCCGGTTCCCAGATTGTGCAGTCGGATACGGAAAAGACGAAATACTTTGAGACCTATATTGAAGCAAAGGATAAAAACCGGCTTGTGCGAAGAAATATCAGCAAAAGAGCCGTTGTATTTCACTTAATGAAATTGGCAAAATTAAACATGACGAAATCGTTTCAAGCCTCAATACCTTATGAGATCTATTATTTTTCAAGAAATTTGGAACATGTACTCCATAATATCAGCACTGATTTAAGGAGTGATGAAAAAGAAGAGCTGGCTTATGAGTTTGCAGACTATTACAGCGGCCATCCGGAGGAATTTCTGAAGTTATTGTATGAAGGAGATTTCTATGTTGGGGGCGATTACGAAGAGACCTGGAAGTTTATTATGAATCATGGAAATTCTTTAAGACGCTATTGTAATTTAGCGGTATTTTTTGAAAAGCTTGGTGTAACTTTGGAAGGGTAATGCCATAAAGGGCCTATATACCGCGCCCATATGTCCATTCCGCTCAAAGGGGTCTGACCCCTTTGGGCGGCCTTTTATATTAAATTCTTATTTGGTTAATACTTCGACTCCATCTTCGGTTATCATGACCATATATTCGATCTGTGCAGAAAGCCCGTCGTCAATGGTGTAAACGGTCCAGTCGTTTTCTTCATCAATAAAGAAATCAGGGCTTCCTTCGTTAATCATAGGCTCAATTGTAAACATCATTCCCGGAACGAGGAGCATCTCGCTTCCCTTAGGAGTCACATAGCTGACAAATGGATCCTCGTGGAACTGCAGCCCGATGCCGTGACCGCCGATCTCCTCCACAACGGAATAGCCGTTTGCCTGAGCGTGTGTGTTGATTGCATCAGCGATATCGCCCAGATGTCCCCAGGGTTTGGCTTCTGCCAGGCCAAGCTCGACGCATTCTTCAGTTACTTTTATAATGCGCTCGGCGCGGTCAGATATTTTACCCATCTTAAACATGCGGGAAGCATCAGAAAAGTATCCATTTAATATAGTAGATACATCCACATTGATGATATCACCCTCTTCAAGAATGATATTTTTATCCGGAATTCCGTGGCATATCTCATTATTCAGCGAAGTACACACGCTTTTCGGAAAACCCTGATAATGCAGGGTGGCCGGAATACCGCCGTTTTTTGTTGTTACATCATAGACGATTTTATCAATCTCTTCGGTACTCATTCCGATGTGAATCTGCTCTGCGACCGCATCCAGCACTGCTGTATTCAGGGCAGCACTTTCTTTGATCTTTTCAATCTGGAATGGAGTTTTTAACAGTTTACGGTCCGGGACGATCTCGCCTTTGTCCGCATGAAATTTCAACTTTTCTTCAATTGCCATGTGGCATTTTTTATATTTCTTTCCACTGCCGCACCAGCAAAGGTCATTTCTTTCCATTCATTACATCTCCTTTTTTATTCATGTGATGGAACTGTATCTGCAATCTATTGCAGCTGTACATGAACCTGAACAGCTGTAATCTATCTCTCGAACTGATGGATAAACAATCCGCTTCTGAGCTTTGGCTCAAACCAGGTAGACTTGGGCGGCATCAGCCTGTCTGCATCCGCTACGTCGAGCAGTTCCTCCATAGAGGTCGGATACATGGCAAATGCAGCGCCATCGCCGCCCTCATCCACTGTCTGTGCAAGCGCGTCCAGCCCGCGTATTCCACCTACGAAGCTGATCCGTTTGTCTGTCTTGGGATCACGGATATTCAGCAGCGGACCCAGTACTACATTTTGCAATATAGATACGTCCAGCCTGTTAACAGGATCTTCCGACAGGAGGAATGGTTTTGCAGTCAGGCGGTACCAGCTGCCGTTTCCATAAAGTCCGATTTCGCCCTTGCAGGAAGGACGACAGACCTCGCTGCCCGGATCGGAGATCTCAAAACCGCTTCTGAGCATATCCAGAAAATCATCAAATGCATAACCATTCAGATCTGAAACAACCCGGTTATAATCATAGATGTGCAGCTCTTCTGCCGGGAACAGGACGGAAAGAAAATAGTTGAATTCCTCATTGCCGCTGAAGTCCGGATGTTCTTCGCGGCGCTTCAGCCCGGCCTTCACAGCGGAAGCTGCCCGGTGATGTCCGTCTGCTATATAGATATTATCAATTTCCTCAAAAATATGAGCGATCTGTGTAATATTTTCAGTGCTGCTGATTTTCCATACCTGATGTCTGACCGAATCTTCGCTTGTAAAATCATAGAGCGGTGCGGTCATCTTTACATCCGTCAGAATAGTGTTCATCTCAGGGCGGGCATGATATGCCAGAAAAATCGGCCCGGTCTGTGCACTCAGCGTGTCCACGTGGCGCGTCCGGTCCAGTTCTTTATCTTCCCTTGTGTTTTCATGTTTCTTAATTCTATTCTCCATGTAATCATCAATCGAAGCACAGCCAACAAGTCCGGTCTGTGTCAGTCCATTCATGGTGAGAGTATAGATATAGTAGCAGGGAGCCTCATCCCTGACAAAAGAGCCATCCTGGATCATCTCCTCCAGAGTGTCCCTCGCCCTGTCATACACAGGCTGTGAATACATATCCATATCCGGGGCAAACTGCGTTTCAGCCCTGTCTATTTTCAAAAAAGAAAGCGGGTTTTTGTCCACCACGTCTCTGGCTTCTTCCCGGTTATATACATCGTAAGGCAGTGCGGCGATAGACGAAGCCAGTTCTTTTGCGGGCCGCACGCCCTGAAAGGGTCGGATGACTGCCATAATTGTTCTCCTTTATATTTAATCAAAATTTAGTATCTAAGGTTTGGCAAAGAGTGCCAAAACCCTCTTCATTCTAGCACAAACAAAAAAAATTTACTATAGGGAATTAGAGTGCGGCCGCAGCTGCGGCGCGAACGGAGGGATAGGGAGCCTTGGGAGAAGCGCAATGCCTCAATTCCATCCGGCGCACCGGTTCGTAAATATCCACTGCCTGAGAAGACCTTTCCTGCCGACTGGATGAACAACAGTGAAATCTCGCAGAAATAATCACTTGGAAATGAATTTTAGTTGTGGATTTATTTGAAAAAAGTTATGATAGATTATAGATAGGAAGTGAGGATTCCTAATTTTTTATCATCTAAGGAGGCGCTTATGAATTTTCTATATGCGGATTTTGTAAATGGCTTTATTCGTTTGGCTAATGATGGGTGGGAGCATAACTGGAATGAAAGACATGGTGGAAATCTTTCTTACAGGGTGAAGGCCGGCGAAGTTGAAAATGTAAGGGAAGAACTGCAGCCGGAGGAGTGGGAAGCGCTTGCTGTGTGTGTCCCGGAACTGGCGGAAGAGTTCATTCTGGTGTCGTGTGAAGGGATTAGTTTCAGGGACATTATGGATGCTCCAAGGGAAACGATCTGCATGATCGAACTGGATAAAGAGGGGAAGCGGTACCGTATAGTGTGGGGCGCTGAAAACGGGATGGAACCCACTCTGTCTTTACCCATTCATCTTTTATGTCATAAAGAAAGGAAGAACATGGGTGGGGACGCAAGAGTGGTCTATCATGCCCATCCCAGTAATCTGATTACGCTAACTTATTATCTCCCTTTAAAAAATGAAAAGTTTTCGGAAGAGCTGACTAAGATCAGCGCCGAATGTGAAAAGGTGATACAAAAAGGTGTGGCAATTATCCCCTGGAAGGTGACGGGGAAAGAAAACAGCAGTTTAACCACGGAATATATCCGGGATCATGATGTGGTGATCTGGGCGCATCATGGGGTTATTATGACCGGGAATGATTTTTCATCAGTGTTTGGTGCTATGCATGCACTTGAGAAGGCGGCGGAGATTCTGGTGAAACTGTTGATTCTGGAAACTGGAAAAAAAGAGATGGATTTAGGGAACGAGATTTAGGAGGGGGGACGCTTACCGGGAACCGGGACGGACTGTGAAAAACACCTGTCCTGTTGGAAATACAGGCCGCTGCGCCAAGCAGCAGTAAGAGGAAATCCGCAAAATCAGTCTGAACCGAACGCATTCACCGTTTAATCTGATGATTAAACGCCTCAGGCGTTCTAAAAAGCTGCTTCGGAAGCAGCTTTTTTCAGGCTGATTTTGCGGATTTCCTCTAACTGCTGCTAGGGCTCGCTTAATGCATTTCCAACAGGACAGGTGTTTTTCACAGTCCGTCCC
>NZ_GL870819.1:108031-177832 GCF_000190355.1 Clostridium sp. D5
GGACGGACTGTGAAAAACACCTGTCCTGTTGGAAATACAGGCCGCTGCGCCAAGCAGCAGTAAGAGGAAATCCGCAAAATCAGTCTGAACCGAACGCATTCACCGTTTAATCTGATGATTAAACGCCTCAGGCGTTCTAAAAAGCTGCTTCGGAAGCAGCTTTTTTCAGGCTGATTTTGCGGATTTCCTCTAACTGCTGCTAGGGCTCGCTTAATGCATTTCCAACAGGACAGGTGTTTTTCACAGTCCGTCCCGGCTCCCGGTAAGCTGGTTCATCCGGTCGGTAGGAACTCGTTCCCAGGTTGGGATCCCTGTCATTGAGCGTCCCCGTCCGTCAACGAGACTGAAAGCTCGTAACTATATCCCGACCCAGCCTTGTTTTTGATTGCTTTCAAAGATCTTCTGGCATAATATCATTTCATGCAGGCCGTCTTCGAAGGTGGCATGCTCATAGGAACCGGAAGGATCGGCGATGTGGCTGTAAATACTGCGGAAGCTTTGTTTGAATGCGTCCGGAAAACCTTCGGCATGCCCGAATGGATAGGCAATCAGCGGCCTGGTCTCGGGATGTACGGTTGCGATTCCCTTTTCAATGGTTTCGTTGTAACTGTCGCGGTTGCCGATGGTGAGCTGATTGCAGCTCATACTGTGCCATTCGGCAGATTTTTTGTAGCCTCCGATCTGCAGATTGATATCTACCGATTTTCCGGCGATTACCTGTGAGAAGAAAGCGCTTCCTATTGCGCCATTGCTGAATTTGAAAAGCACATTTGCGTTATCTTCGGTATCGATATCAACCGGCTCGTAGTCCTTCTCGCTAAAGATTTCTTTTGAGAATGCCAGTACAGTCTTTTTCGGCTTCTTTCTTTTTGCGTGGATGGTTGAGAAATCGGCATTGACGGCTACAATCTTCTGGCCTGTCACGTATTCCGCCAGATCCATCCAGTGGGAACCAATGTCGGCTACTGCACGGGTATTCCCGGATTCTTTTGAGCTTAATCTCCAGCTGTAATCGGTATCAAATAGGAGCCAGTCTTGTGTGTAATTGCCTGTTATTGAAAAAATGCTGCCAAGCTCTCCATCCTGTATGATGTTTTTTAAATGATTGTTCATTGGATAGAAACGATTGTGGAAGTTGATCCCGCCTACCAGCCCTTTTTCGGCGGCCTTTGCCACGAGCGCTTTTGCTTCTTCGATAGTCGTGCACATTGGTTTCTCGCAGATGACGTTGATGCCGTGATCCATGGCGTACATTGCGATTTCGTAATGTGTGTTGTTCGGGGTGCAGATGTGGACTGTGTCCAGATCCATGGTATCGATCATCTCTTTATAGTCAGAAAAGAAAAACGGAACATTTAACTTCTCCGCGGTTTCTTTCGCATTGCATTTATCAGTTAATGCCACGACATCTACGTTTCCCAGTCTTCGAAGTGTTTCGATATGTACAGCACCTATAAAGCCGGTACCGATAATCCCTGCTCTGTAAATTTTCATAATAAAAGCCCTTCTTTCTTATAATAAAAAACTACCTTACAATAAAAAAATACCTATAATAAAAAACTATTTTTGAATGCCTGGTACTGTTTTTCCCATTCCTGTGCGTCGATTGGTGAATAGTTCTTAACAGCAAACGAATCGCTGATGAGTTTTCTTCCCTGCGCAATAGTATCTATTTTTTTGTGAGCCATTAATTGAACGATTATATTTCCAAGGGCTGTCGCCTCCGCTGGACCGGAAATAACGGGTAAATTCATTACGTTTGCCGTAAACTGGCACATGAGGCTGCTTTGCGAACCGCCGCCAATCATGTTTACGGTTTCGAACTTAATACCGGTTAAGCCGGCTATTTTTTCGATGTTCCAGCGGTATTTCATTGCCAGACTTTCATTTACGCAGCGGACCAGTTCACCGAGCGCAGAAGGGGCGCTTCCATAGCGGCGCAAACAATACTGCTGTATCCTTTCTGTCATTTGCCCGGGTGAATAGAATATTTCGTCATCCACATCGATGAGATAGGCGAAAGGAGATGCCGAAAGAGCGGCGGTCTCCATCTCGGTATAGGAGTAGTCAATACCCTGCAGTCTGTATTCTGCCCTGATTTCCTGCAGCAGCCAGGTTCCCATCACATTTTTCAATATCCGGTGATGACCTTTGATACTGCCTTCATTTGCGATATTATATTTGTAACCATAGTCATCGATTCTGGGAGCGCTGGTCTCGGCACCTACGATTGACCATGTCCCGCAGCTGATAATGGCGGAGCCGGGCAGGCCTGATGAGGCGAGGAATGCGGAGGCGGTATCATGTTCACAAACAGTCGCAACCGGAAAGCCGGTTGTCGCAAGTTCCTGGTTAAATGTTCCGGCTGTTTTTCCCAGTAAACTGCCGGGAAATGCAATGGGAGCAAATATGTCCTGTGGAATTGAGAACTTTTTTAAGATTTCCTGATTCCAGTCGTTTGCGGAAAAGTCGAACATTTGACTGACAGATGCGATTGTATATTCCGTTTTTCTGATCCCGGTCATGCAGTACAGCAGCAGATCGGGCAGAAATAAAAGTGTGTTATCCTGGAAAAGAGGTGTCTGATTCTGCAAAACCATTGTTCCGAGCTGCATCAGGCAGTTGAACGGGGCATTTTGGTTTCCGGTTGCCTGATATAATTCTTTTTCCGGCATAATCCGATAAAGCTCTTCCAGATGCCTGGTTGTCCGTTCATCCCTGTAACTGTGCATTTGTGTTACTAAACTTCCCTCCGGGGAAACCAGCGCAAAATCATTGCAAAAAGAATCAATTCCAAAGGAGTCGATCTGATCGCCGGTCTCTTCAACTGCTTTCTTTAATCCTTTGCATAATTCCTGATATATCTTTATTACATCCCAGTATAATCCATTGTTTACTGAAACAGCGGCATGTTCAAAACGATGAAGTGTGTGAAGGGAGATGCTGCTTCCGGTAAATTTACCCAGGAACATTTTCCCTCCGCTGCCGCCTATATCAAAAGCTATTATATTCATAGGCAACCTCCATTATGGTGCAATGTGTATTTTGGCGGATTCGGAATCGCTTAAGCCCAGATAATCGTAATCGGCATCCTGTGTGGTGACTAAATAATCAATATTGGAATACTCACATAGGAAAATCTGACCGATTGGCTGGAATTTTTTTTCATCGGCTAATAGAAACACTTCTTTGGATGCTTCTATCAGAAACCGTTTAATATCGATTTCCTGCACTCCGGAGTCCGTAATACGGGATTTGGAGGCGATTCCGGTGCACGAGATAAAGGCCTTGTTCGGGTAATATTGTTTTGCGTTTTTCATGGTTATATTTCCGTAAAAAGATAAATTGGAATTTTTTAATATACCGCCTAAACAGACCACCGTATGATTCGGGTTCACTACCTTTGCGCATTCCGCTAAAAAGGAAATAGAATTTGTAATAATAGTAACCTGCATCTCAGGGGGGAGATTCTTATATAAGTAGACGCAGGTTGTACTGTTGTCTACGAATATGGTGTCTCCGTCATTGATAAATTTTGCCGCATACCTGCATATCGTCTCTTTGGCGGATGTGTTCTGCACGGTCCGGATACTGACAGGCGTCTCGGAAGCTGAAGCCGGGACCTGCTCCTGCCTGCTTAAAACAGCTCCGCCATGGGTACGCAGCAGCAGCCCGTTTTCACTTAAAATGTTTAAATCTCTTCGAATCGTTTCTTTAGAAACATGAAAAGTATCTGCAAGTTTTTTTACATCAATCCGTCCGGTTGATTGAAGAGTATTGATTATCCGTTCATGCCGCTCTTCTATATACATAAGAATACCTGCTTTTAAATTAAGGACTTTGTGATTGTGCAGAAAGCATCACATTCGATTCTTTCTAACATACTATACGCGAGATAAACACTTGGACCGGACACGACCACCCCGTGTTTGGGCATAATCATTCCAATTGGTTTTTTCTCGGCAGTTTCTCTGTGGTCTTCAAAATACTGATATACATTGCGTGAAAGCTCTTCGGAATATGCTTTGGTCCATTCGATACAGCCAACCTCGCCGCGCCCCATGGTAGCCTCTGTAACATTGGGGATGGGTTTTGACTCTGCTACAAATGGCATACAATAGAATGGATGTGCATGAATCGTACACTCGATCTCTTTAAAATTGCTTAAGATAAGCACATGCATTAAGCCCTCTCTGGAGAGTTTTCCTGTTCCCTCTAAGATGTTCTGATCGTAGTCGATTAATAAAAAGTCTTCCGGTTCCATTTCGCAGTGGTTTCTTTCGGACATAAGGGATGGAGAGATCAGGATTCTGTTTTCATCCACCCGGACTGCAAAATTTCCACCGGCTGCGTTGGTAAGCCTTTTGTCCCACATCATTTTTGCGACCTTACACATTTCCTTACGCATTTCGTAATAAGATAAGTTTGACATTTTTATTCCTTCTTTCTATAATTAATTCATTTTTGTGACTTTTACCTGTGCGGCTAATTCCTCTGACCTTTTCATATCAAAGCCGACGGAAAATCTGGATTCTGCGGTTGCGGCGGAGACGGCAGTGGCAAAGGTCAGCGTCTCTTCGATAGAATATTTCTTTTCAATGCCGTAAATCATGCCTGAAAGGAAGCAGTCGCCGCAGCCGATAGTATTGCAGACGGAAACCTCTGGCGGGATAACCCGATAGATGGTGTCGTTATATTTGACAATGGATCCGTCACCGCCAAGGGAAACCGCGATGATTGGGATGTGGTAACTGGATAATGATTCAATAGCTGAAACGATATCCTCTTCTGTCTGCAGATCCCGCCTGCATAATTGAGAAAGCTCATCCTGGTTGGGTTTGATTAAAAAAGGCGATGCGTCCAGGCATTTTTCCAGGGTCGGGCCGCTTGCATCCAGGAATATCCGGATTCTTTTTTTCTTCAGTTTCTGAAGCATATAATTGTAGACGCAGGGATCGTAACAATTGCTGGTGTCACCCGACAAAATAAGAGAGTCTCCGGGTTCCAGTTCTTCTATAAGACAAGCAGTGATTTCGTCGATGATATTCTTATCGAGTAAAACACCGGGAGAAGCCAGGGTGGAACAATCGCCATTTTCTTCGATGATAATATAGTTGGTGCGGCTGTTTTTTTCGCTTTTCTGTAAAAAATGTACTTCAATACCGTACTGTTCGAGCATCTGTATGATTCTGGCGCCTGTATCGCCATATGCAACTCCGTATGCTTTGTTTTTGATCCCCATATTGTACAGATTCATTGAGACATGGGTTCCTTTTCCGCCCATAGAAGCATCATCACTATGTAAGCGATTGGTGATGTTCTTTTTAAATTCGGGCAAAAACAGAAGTTTGTCAATGGCTGGATTAAGAGTAAGTGTATTAATCATGTTTTCTCCTTTCTACATACTAAAAAACAAGCATGCTGGGTTTTGTTTATGACTGAATGTTAACACTAAACGGGCACAAACGCAAGTTATAGTTTCAAATATGTGGAATACACACAAAAACAGAAGTTGATATTTGTGAATAACAGACAAAAAGAAATAAAAACGTGCAAATTTGTTGTAAAAATAGGACAAGTGTGTTAGTATTCGGTTATAAACAAAAACAAGAGGCCAAAGGAGGAGCAATTATAATGTCTTACAAAGAAACATTATTACAGCCAATTAAAATTGGAAACAGAGTTGCGCAGAACCGTTTTTTTATTCAGGCAATGGAGTGCAACAAAGAAGATGAAACAGGAAACCCTTCAGAAGAGACTATCCAGAGATACTGTGATCTTGCAAAAGGAGGTGCAGGGTTAATTTCATTAGAAGCAATCACGGTCACGAGGGAATGCAGGGCGAGAGATAATCAATTGACGATTATGCCGGACAATGAAAAACCGCTGACCGAATTTGTCAGAAGAGTACATGAGGCTAATCCGGAGACATTGTTTATCTTTCAGCTGACCCATTCCGGAGAGATCTCTAATCCGGAGTTCTCCAGAAGGGTAACTCCCAATCCATTGCCGGGATACGGCGGGGATCTGCTTACAGAAGAAGATGTAGAAAGAATTATGGATTCTTTTGTAACGGCAGCGGAGATTGCCTACAGAGCAGGGGCTGATGGAATTGATATGAAGCTGTCCCACGGATATCTCGGATGTCAGATGATCCGCCCACATAACAGCAGGGACTGGAAATACGGAGGAAGCTGGGAAAACAGAAGCCGCTTTGCTTTTGAGTTAATCGAAAGAATCAGAAAAGCAGTTCCGGACCCGAATTTCCTGGTTGGATCCAAGATTTCTGCATGGGAAGGATTCCCGGGCGGGTTTGGTACAGAGGGACCTGATTCACCGATAATGGATCTTACAGAACCGATTCAGCTGATTCAGGGCCTGGAGGCCAGAGGGGCAAACTTCATCATCCAGTCTGCAGGAAGCCCGTCCATTACAGTTGGCTTAACACAGGTTGACAAACATGTTCCATATTATGCTTACCTGCATCAGTATTGGGCAAAAGAGTTCAGAAAAGCACTGAAACCGGAAACCGTAGTCATTGGTTCTAACTTCTCTCCATTCAGAAGCGGAAAGAATGATCTGTGTGCAACCACACCGGAGGAGAGCAATCTCTTAAACTACGGCGCATGGTGCATTGAGAACGGAGTGACAGATATGGTGGGACTTGGACGCCAGTCATTTGCAGATCCGTTCCTTCCTAAGAAACTGGCAGAAGGAAAAGAAGATGAGATTAAATACTGTCTGTTATGTGACAGCTGCCTGGAATTACTGATCCAGCAGAGCAAGGTTGGCTGTTGTATATATGATAAAACAGCGCATGAAGAACTTGTCAGAACAAGAAAAGAAAAAGGAAATCTTAGAGTTTCACATACATAAAAGGAGGTAGTGGAAATGAAAAAGAAAATCATATCAGCGTTATTAATCGCAGCGATGGCAGTTACAATGTGTATCGGGTGCGGCAGTGGAAAATCAGATGCTTCAGGAACTGACACGAAGAAGGAAGACAGCGCAGACAAAGCGGATGCGAAGGAAACAGACAGTAAAGGAACAGTGAATACGGAAGACGGGCTGATCGGAATTGCTCTTCCTGCAGCGGATCACGGATGGATGGCAGGCTGTATCTACTCTGCCCAGGAAGAAGTAAAGGAGCTGGGTCTGGAGGAAGGTTCCGGATATAAAATTATGACATCTGACAGCGTAAACGGACAGGCAAATGATATTGAAGAATTAATTTCTCTGGGATGTACTTCCATTGTACTTCTGCCGCATAACGACGAAGTGTCTGTTGCAGCACAGAAAATTGTGGATGCAGGCATTAACTTAATCGTATTTGACAGAAAAGTAACCGGTGATTACACGGCATATCTGGCAGGGGACAATGCGGGTATCGGCCGTGAAGGCGCAAAATACTTAGGTGATGTTCTGGAGGGTAAAGGTACGATCGCGGTGATGTCAGCACCAAGTGTCGGCTCTGTAAGCGTGGAGAGAACAGAAGCATTTACAAGTGAAATGGAAAAGAGCTACCCGGACATCAAGCTGATCCAGGTAACGGCAGATGGATTCACACAGGAAGCAGGACTTAAAATGGCTACAGATATGCTGGTTGCAAACCCGGAGATTGATGCGGTATTCTCAATTGATGATGAGCCTTCACTTGGTATTTTGAAAGCCGTTCAGGAAGCTGGGAGATCAGATATCAAATACATCTCCGGAGGCGGCGGTGCGCAGTCATGGTATCAGAAAATCCAGACAGAAGATGCGATTAACTGCTTCACAGAAACATACAGCCCGACCATGATTGCGGATGCAATTGCACTTGCGCAGAAGATCCAGCAGGGCGAGGAATTTGAGAAAGATACAATACTTGAGCCGGAAACAGTAGATTCATCAAATGTTGCTGATTATATAAATGCGGATTCACCATATTAAAAAGCAGTAAGGCTCGAAAAAACCTTGCCAACTACTTTTTATGCATCGCACGTAAGTGACCAAAATACGGTCACTAAGTGCTCATAGCTATAAAATAATATCATAAAACGCCTGAGAGTAAGCTGCTCAGGCGTTTTTAGAACAGAGGTGATTAGAATGAGTGATTACGTTGTACAGATGAAGGGGATTGAAAAATCATACGGAAAAAATGAAGTACTCCATGGCGTGGATTTCCTGCTCGAAAAGGGAAGTATTCATGCACTTCTGGGCGAGAATGGTACAGGTAAAACGACCCTGATGAATATCCTCACAGGAATTATTCCCGGAAACAAAGGAGAGATTGCTGTAGAAGGAAGAATCATGCACGTAAATGGGTCTGCCGTGGAACAAAGTTCTGAGATTGCATTTATTCATCAGGAACTGGCACTGATAAATGACCTGAATGTTTTTGAAAATCTTTTTCTGGGGTGTGAAATAAAGAAGAGCGGGAAACTGGCAAAAAAGCCGATGTATGAAAAGGCAAAAGAGATTCTGGATATGATGGATATTAATCTGGATCCAAAGACCATGGTATCTGATCTGAATGCTTCCTATAAACAGGTCATCGAAATTGCAAGAGCTCTGATGAAAAAAGCAAAGGTGATTGTTATGGATGAACCGACCACGGCACTCACAAATGTAGAAATTGAGCATGTTTTTAAAATCATGAATAACCTGAGAGAACAGGGCGTCAGTATTATTTTTATTTCTCATAAATTGAATGAAGTAGTAGAAATCTGCGACAGCTATACGATTATGCGGGACGGATGCGTAGTGCAGGCCGGTAAAGTTGATGGGAATATTACAGAGGAAGATCTTGCGCGGTATATGGTGGGGAAAGACCTTAACTATGATGAATTGTATAAGGCCAGAACGATCGGCGAAGAGATATTGAGAACGGAAAATCTGTCACGTGATCGTGAATTTAAAGATATTAATATTTCAGTTGGAAAAGGCGAGATAGTTGGTATAACCGGGCTGCTTGGAGATGGCCGCTTTGAACTTATGAGCACGGTTTACGGGTGCAATAAGGACTATAACGGAAAGATTTATTTACATAATATGGAATGTAAAATGAATCATGTCCAGAAGGCTAAAAAAGCAAAAGTAGCATATCTGCCCAGGAACAGGAAGGAAAATGGGATCATAAAAGACTTGAGTGTCGGTGAAAATGCTACCATTTCTATTATTGATAAAATCAGGAAGGGCCTTTTTATCAGTCATAAAGAAGACAGAAAGCTGGTCGCAAATTATGTGCAGCAGTTAAATATTAAAGTAAAAGATACAGATGACCTGATCACGAGCCTTTCCGGAGGGAATCAGCAGAAAGTAATGCTGGCGCGGGCTCTCAGTTCAAATCCGGAACTGGTTATTTTAGATAACCCGACGCAGGGAGTTGATATCGGGGCGAAACTGGAGATTTACAGTATTATTATGAAGCTGGCAGAACAGGGAGTCAGTTTTGTTGTCCTTTCCAGTGAAGCGCATGAAGTATTAATGCTTTGTGACCGGATATACGTTATGTTCCATGGAGAGATGCGAAAAGAGTTTTCTCGTGAAGAGGCCAATGAAGAGGACATTATGATAGCCGCTACCGGCGGTACAATACAGGAAATGAGGTGAAAATATGAAGGCAAAAGTGAAAGACAGAGATTGGAAAAAATGGGCAGGAGACAACAGCGCATTGCTTGCATTTGCCGCATTATTTGTGCTGGCGGTGATTCTTCAGGGGAGAATGTTTTTATCGTTTAATAATATTATAAATATATTAAGAAACAATGCAGTGATTGGAATAATTGCATTGGGAATGACGCTGGTCATAATAACCGGCGGGATTGATCTTTCCGTAGGTTCACAGCTGGCATTTACCGGTGTCATAATTATACAGGTATTTAATCAGACCCAGAGCATTGTGTTAACTCTGGCAGCAGGCGTTGTAATGGCACTCATTTTGGGAAGTGTTACGGGGCTGCTGGTTGCAAAATTCAGAATTCCTGCGTTTATTACCACGTTGGGAAGTATGAGCATCTATCGTTCCGTGGCGCAGTACTGGCTGAATGGCGGCGGTTTAACGGCAGCGGGGGATAAACTGGATTCGTATCTTTCTATTTCCAATTCAAAGCTGTTTGGTGTGATTCCAATGCCAATCGTTGTATGGATTGTGTGCGCGGTTATTGTTTATTTGTTTGCACAGCATACAGCAACAGGCAGACACATTTATGCAGTGGGAAGTAATCAAAAGGCAGCGGAGCTGGCAACCGTGCGTGTGGTCAAAGTAAAATGTTTTGCATACTCGATTTTATCATTATTGGTAGTGATTGCGGCGATTGTGGAAACATCCAGACTGGGAAGCGTGAATTCAGCGTCCTCGGGATCGAGCTATGAAATGGATGCCATCGCAGCAGCCGTTATTGGCGGTACAAGCATGGCCGGAGGAAAGGGAAAGATTGGATTTACCGTTCTGGGAACACTTACCCTTGGGATTATCAACAATATGATGAATCTGATGGGCGTAAATTCATTTCTTGTCGATGCAATTAAGGGTGCGATTATTATTGTAGCTGTACTTTTACAGATGGTTTTAAACGGTTCCGAAAAGTAATATTGTTTGTAACAGTTCAGGCTTGTCTGAACTGTTACCACTATTCAGCAAAGATGATATCGGTATGCGAGCGGTCGATGAAGTTGTGACTGTAAGAATCCACAATAGGGTCTGTAATAATGTGGTGGATATTTTCGATATTGGAAAGGAAAATCTGTCCGTTTTTGTTAAACTTCGTATGGTCGGATAAAAGGAAGACTTCCTTTGCCCTGTGAATCATTTCTTTTTTGATATCCACCTCATTGATGCTGGAATCGGTAATCTGCCTCTCTTCGGATATGCCGGTGCAGGACAAAAAAGCCTTGTTCGGATAGTAATCATGAGAGTTATGAAGCGCAATATTCCCGTATGTGGATAAATTGTTTGTATTCAATATCCCGCCAAGGCAAACAAAGGTGAGATTTGGATTATTCAGTTGTGAGGACTCGATCAGAAACGAGATGGAATTTGTAATAAAAGTAACCTGGATATTTTCCGGTACATATTGGGCCAGATATACTGTGGTTGAGCTGTTGTCTATGTATACATTATCCCCCTCTTTAATATAAGAAGCCGCCTTTTTGCACAGAGAATGTTTTAAATCATTATTAAAAGTGCCGCGGACGTCCACGGGGAGTTCCGGTGAAGAAGGAGATGGCGCTGTAAATGCTGTGGTTAATGGGACAGCACCGCCATGGGTCCTTGTTAATAATCCTTCACTTTCCATTTGACGCAGATCACGCCGGATTGTTTCTTTTGAAACATTAAAAGTAATAGCCAGAGAGTCCACGCTGACACTATGTTCATCCTGGAGTAATTTGAGAATTTTACTTTTGCGTTCAATATAATACATACTAATTATCTGCCTTTCTGTCCAAGGATTATGAATTGATAATAACAGATTTTTTGAAAATGGGCTATATTTTACTCAATAAAAGGAGGAAAAAAATGAAATTAGGATTTTTTACAGCAAATTTTAGTGAAAAACCACTTGAAGAAGTGGTAAAACTGGTGTCCCGGTATGGGTATGAAACTTTAGAAATACCTGCATATGAAGGAAACGGGCAGTTAGAAACGATCGATGTTATAAAGGGAAATACAGCAAAAAACATTAATAAAATGGTTGCTGGCTACGGCATGAGCATTCAGGCGCTGAGCAATCACGCAGATTCATTTTTAATCATGGGGCCGTCGGGAAAGGAAACTGACTTTATATATAAAGGGTCCGCAGAAGAAAAGATCAGACATGGTACAGAAAGCCTGATCCGGACAGCCCAGGCGGCAAATGCGTTGGAGGTCCCGATTGTTGTGGGTTATCCGGGCGTGGAAAACTGGGGAAGATTCTTCTTCTTTCCATATGGGGAGGGCTGGAGTGAGTACGAAGAGCAGTTTGCAGAGCGTTTCACCCCTGTTTTGGATAAGTTTCAGGAATATGGAGTCAAATTCGCAATTGAAATTCATCCCAACAGTTTTGTCTATGATATTCATACGGCGGAAAGGGCGCTGGAACTGGTAAACGATCACCCTGCACTCGGATATAATCTGGATCCTGCAAATATATTGTATCTGCTGATCGATCCCGCTGTTGCAGTTGACAGATTAAAAGACCGCATTTTTCATGTTCATGCCAAGGATGCCGAATTAGCAAAACAAAATATCGCATTAGGCGGAACCCTGATGCACGGCGATATGTCAGCGCTGGATCATACGTACAGATTCAGAATCCCAGGCTGGGGACAGGTGGAGTGGAAAAGGCTGATTACCGAATTGTCTATGGTAGGATTTGATGGTTCACTCAGTTATGAACATGAAGATGTGACGATGAGCCGCATGGATGGAGTGGAAAAGGTGGCTGAATTTATGAAGCCGCTCATCATTAAAAATCCATATGAAGGAAGACAGGACAAGCTGTTTAACAAGGAATGAAATAATTATCTTATCCGCAAGGGGGTCTGCACAATGGGGTCAGACCCCTTTGAATTAGAAAACAATTCTGACAATGGGACGCAAAGGGGACTGACCCCTTTGAAGTAATGGAGGAAATATGATATGAGTCGACCGATAACAATCGCATCAGGCCAATTTGGAGATCTAACTATAAGAGAATTAGCAGAATTTTGTGAAAATATAGGGTATGAGGGGATTGAACTTGCTACACATGCACATTTTGATGTGAGTCAGGCACTTGCTGATCCCTCTTACATTCCCTGTCTAAAAGAGGTTCTGGAAGAACATCATCTGAAATGTTTTGCTATATCTGCGCATTTGACGGGACAATGCATTGGCGATGAATGGGAGCCCCGTCTGGACAATTTTGTACCGGATCATTATAAAGGCAATCCGGAAAAAATCAGGGAATGGGCAATAGAGGAGATGAAGCGTACGGCAGAAGCGGCAGCACGGATGGGGGTAACTGTTGTAACAGGCTTTACGGGATCTCCTCTGTGGCCGTACTGGTATTCCTATCCGCAGACAACGGAACAGATGATTGAAGAGGGATATCAGAAAATTTACGATCTGTGGACGCCCATTTTTGATGTGTTTGATCAGTATGAAGTCAAGTTTGCGCTGGAAGTACATCCGGCGGAGATTGCTTTTGATTATTACTCAACTGAAGAATTGTTAAAACGTTTTGAGTACAGAAAAACACTGGGCATCAATTTTGATCCGAGTCATCTGGTCTGGCAGGGGATTGACGAGAAACAATTTTTACATGACTTTCGGGATCGGATTTATCATGTCCACATTAAAGATGTTAAGATAAATTTGAATGGGAGAAATGGGATACTGGGGTCATGCCTGCCGTTTGGAGATCTGCGCAGAGGGTGGAACTTTGTATCGGTGGGACATGGAGATGTGGATTTTGACGGTATTATCCGGGAGCTGAATGCAATGGGGTATGAAGGGCCTCTGTCTGTTGAGTGGGAGGACAGCGGAATGGAACGGGAATATGGGGCGGCTGAGTCTTTAAAATATATAAGGAAAATGAACTTTTCACCATCTAAGATTGCATTTGATTCGGCACTGCAGAGATAATCGGGACTTAATAAACAAACTTTATTCTCGGGAGATTAATCTCTTTGTTCCGTATAAAATACAAAATATCCTTGAGAAATTACAAGAAACAATTTCTATGCTGTCTTATGCTATTTACAGGAATTGCGATAGAAGCAGTTACTGATAATGTTTATGGATAGTGCCGAAAAGGTGGGCATGGTCCTGCATGGGCTTATAAATAGGAAGGTGGTTATTAGAAAATGTTGGATTTGGAATTGATAGAGTATGCGGAAAAACGGATTCACAGCGGGGAACTTTTGAGTAGGGCGCAGATTGTGCAGCTCCTCAGTATTGAGCCGGGAAGCGGGGCATGGGAAGCTTTGGGCCGGGCGGGGCACCGGGCAGCTATGGAGCTGTCAGGAGGACGGGCCTATCTTTGGGGAGCGATTGGGGTAGATTTTGCTCCCTGTTCTATGAATTGTGAATTTTGTTCTCTGGGAGAGAAGTGGGCAATTGTTGGGGAGCGTCGGGAGTATGATGCGGAGGAAACCGTCCGTCAGGTGCGGGAATACGCCGATAATGGCGTAAGGTGGATTGTTCTGCGTACTACGGAATTTTATTCTCAGGATCAATTGGGCGAGATGATCCGGCATATACGCACACAGGTGCCGGGGCCCTATGAAATCGGACTTAATATCGGTGAATTTGGGCTGGAGACGGCTAATTGGCTGGCGGAATGCGGGGTTGACTTTATTTATCATTCACTGCGTTTGGGAGAAGGGCGTGCAACCCGTTTCGAACCCCAGACCCGCATTGACACACTGCGGGCGGTTCAGGCATCACCCCTGAAGCTGGTCTTTCTTGTGGAACCTATTGGGGTGGAGCATACGAATGAGGAGATAGCAGACATCTGTCTTTTGGCTGCAGACTGCAAAGCTATTGTCTCGGGTGCTATGGCACGGATTCCCGTGCCGGGAACTCCTTTGGGCGTACATCCTCAGGTCAGCGATGAGCGTATGGCTCAGATTATCGCAGTGACCCGGCTGGCCTGCGGGTCCTGTGTACCCGATATCTGTATTCATCCGGGCACCCAGCTGGCCATGGAGTTCGGGGCAAATGTGACCGTTGTGGAGACGGGGGCCATTCCACGGGATACCTGCTGCTGCTCCGGAGGAAAATGGAACCAGTTTGATACTGTACGTGCCGGGGAACTGTTTGAGGCAGCGGGATATACGGTCCATCAGACGGCGTAAACAGACAAAAGATGTGAAGGAGAGGAACGAGAAAAATGAAAATCGGTAAAAAAGTTATTTCATTGGTTCTGATAGGAGTGCTTTTGGGCGGGCTGTGCACGGGGTGCAGTCAAACTAAAGCACAGCCAAAGGAACAGATTAAAGAACAGACAGCAGAACCATCGAAGGAACCGGTCAAGGCCGTTGTGGGCACCTGGAAGACAGCTCAGACTCTGACCCCATATTTTTATGAGGAGGCTCTGGGGGATGGTGCAGCCATTGAGGTAAAACCGTTCACTAATCCAGGAGACCAGAAGACGGCGCTCCTGGCAGGCAGCCTGGACATGACAGGCACTACCATTCCAACGGCTATCACCGCGGCATCCAAGGGGGAACCGGTCAAGGTGGTGGTGAGCCTGTGTAACAAGTGCTCTGCCCTGGTGGTTGGGGCTGATTCCGACATACAGACTGAAGCAGATCTGAAAGGAAAAACGATTGCCTATGTTCCTGGTACGATGCACCATGTTCTGCTGCTTGATGTGCTGAAGCGGGCGGGGCTGGATCCGGACAAGGACGTCACCCTGGTGCGGATCGACTTTTTTGACATGGGACAGGCACTTTCAGACGGCACTATTGATGCATTCCTGAGCGGGGAACCTTATCCGTCACAGGCGGTACAGGACGGTTACGGCCGTATCCTGAGCTATCCCTACTTTGACGACAGTATCGGAACCATCAACGCCGGAATGATCGTTACAGAGGATACCATCAAAAAGAATCCAGGTCTGGTTCAGAACCTGGTCAATGCCCATATCAAGGCCACTGAGATGATGAACAGCGATGCTGATATGTGGCTGGATAAGGCGGCTTCCTTTGGTACAGATAAGGCTCTGCTGGAGGTATCAGCTGAGAATATCGAGCTGTGCTGGGATATCGACGAGCAGTATATTCAAAACACAAAGAATCTGGCTCAGCAGATGCTGGAGCTGGGAATGATTGATTCTGTTCCGGATATTGATGCCATGTTTGACCTGAGTTTCCTCGAGCAGGCAAAAGAGGATCTGAAATGAAACGTGGACACCGCAGAGGACTCGATCCCGTAGGACTAATCCTTCCGGCTCTGATTCTGATCTTCTGGTTTGCGGCCACTACATGGGGCGGAATGCCTGAGTATAAGCTTCCTTCACCTCAAAAGCTGCTGTATGTGCTGGTGGATTTTGCCACCGGCCAGTTTGAGATCACACCTTATTCGGGAACCCTCTGGGGGCATCTGATTCACAGTCTGAAGCGGGTAGCCAGCGGATTTGGGCTGGCCGCCGTCTGCGGACTGATCCTGGGCTTTTTAAGCGGCGGGATCCCAATTGCGCGGCGGCTGGTGGATCCGCTGATCCACCTTGTACGCACCGTTCCTGGTATCGGCTGGCTGCCGGTTGCGATTGTGTGGTTCGGTATTGGGGAGGGCAATACCTTGTTTTTGATTGCGCTGGCTTCTTTTTTTCCCATCTACATCAATACTGTCCACGGAACATCCCAGGTGCCTGAGGTGACCTTACGTGCCGGGCGGATGTTGGGCGCGAAGGGGTTTGCCCTCTTTCGCACGGTCATTCTGCCTGCGGCATTTCCCGACGTGGCAGTTGGACTGCGTCTGGGGCTGGGAGTTGCATGGGCCTACCTTGTACTGGGCGAAGTCACAGGCGTAACCGAAGGCCTTGGTGCAGTTATGACGGATGGACGAATGCTGGGGCATGTGGATATCGTTCTGGCGACTATGATTGTTATCGCCTGCGCGGGAAAGCTGACGGATGTGCTGTTGATGACGGTTTGCCGTGCAGTCTGCCCGCAGATGCGAAAAGGAGGAAAAAGTAATGGATGACCGAGGGCTGGTCATAGACCGGATCTGTCAGAAATTTCAGAATGAGAACGGAACCTGCACTGAGGCATTGGATAACATTTCCCTGCAAATACGTCAGGGGGAGATCGTCTCTCTGCTGGGACCCAGCGGCAGCGGAAAAAGTTCACTGCTGAACATCATAGCCGGATTTGACGCGCCGGTATCGGGAAATGTTCTGCTGGACAAAGAGCTGATCACGGAACCTTCTGCCCAGCGGTGCGTCGTATTTCAGACTCCGGCCCTCTTCGAGTGGCTGACCGCCCGGGATAATGTGGAATTCGGCCTGAAACGCCGCAGGGTACCTGCTGCAAACAGGCGGAATGAAGCCGGTGAGATGCTGCGTCTGGTAGGACTGGAGGGCTTTGAGGACAACTACCCCCACGAACTGTCCGGTGGAATGCAGCAAAGGGTTGCTCTGGCCCGGGCGTTTGTACTCCATCCGGGTCTCCTGCTGATGGACGAGCCATTCGCAGCCCTGGATGCCCAGCTACGCAGTCAGATGCAGTCTCTGCTCCTGCACCTCTGGGAAAAGAGGCGCCAGACCATCCTGTTCGTAACCCACGACGTAGAAGAAGCGATCAGGATCTCCCACCGCGTAGTCATCCTGGAGCGTCGTCCCGGCCGGATCCGGGAGGAGATCGAAGTTCCCTTTTCTATGGATCAAAGAGAAGACCTGCTGGGCAATCCGAATTTTCAAGAACTAAGAACCCAGATTCAACAGCTAATATTCACACTCTAAACGATGGGAACTAGACCTTTTCACATAGAATGCGTCCCCTTCTCAGTTCCTAAACTGCATGTTCTGTAACAATCCGCACCCCATTAGACTGCAGTGTACTGCGGAATGTCTCTGGTATATCAGGATTTGTGATCAATGTAAACCCTTCCTTCAACTGAAACAACTGTACAAAAGTTTTCTGGCATATCTTACTGGAATCTGCCATTACAACGACATGTTTGGCAGATTCCACGATTGCATGAAATGTACCAGCCTCTATTAAATTATAGGTATAAACATATCCGTTTTCATCTATAGCGGCGGCTCCTATAAAAGCATAGTCGTAAGTGAAACTTCGGATCATCTTCTCTGCCAGATGCCCGACCGCATTGAGGGACGGGAATATCAGCTGTCCTCCGATCATGATGACGGTATAGCTTGGGTTGCTGGCCAGGGCCTGGGAGACATTTACATTATCCGTTACAACCGTAGCGTTGGTCAGCGGAAAACGGATCAGTGATGCCATGCAGTACAGGGTAGAACCGGAGGCCAGGAAAACAGAGTTGCAGGTGCCTGAATCGATAGCTTCTCTCAGCAGTTCTGCACCAAAGCTGCCCAGATCCATCTTCAGGGAGTGGTTCGTGAGAAGTCTTGTGTGGAGCGATTCAGCAGTGTATTGAGAGGTGGGTGCCTGAACCAATGTTGCGCCCCCGTGATGACGTATTAGTTTTTGAGCCTTCTCCAAGGCCTGCAGATCTCTTCGGATTGTCATGTCCGATACCTGGAAGTATTCGCAGAGTTCCGCTACACTGGCGGTCTCATTATGTTTTTGCATATAATCAATAATCAGTTCTTTTCTGTCCTCTTTCATCTCATCTATCCTCGATTCTTATTTGGAGTACTACCTGAGACATTGCTGAATCTGTCTTTGAGCGTCTCTGCCAATGCCCCACAAAGCCGGAGCAAACAATTTCCGGGAGTGCTCATATAAACCCATAGAGTTTATCTAATAACTTTGTTGTTATTATAATAGAAATAAACAAAAATTACAAGCAAAATATTCTCAAAATGTTTGAAACAACGAAAAACGAACATTTTATAATTGAAATAATATAAAAATGCACAAAATAAAAACGAAATGATTGAAAAATATGTTTAAATATACTTGACAAACAAGGAAAATGATGATTTAATGATTATACAAACAAGAAACGAACAGTAAAACAAACAAAATGAAGAGAGCTGAATTATATGAGAGAAAAGTACATATTGAGCATTGATATTGGAACTTCGAGCTGCAAGGTAATTTTGTTCAACAGCAGCGGCAGTATTATTCAAACATGTTCAAAGGAACACCGGACATTTTTTAAAAAGAATGGCGGTGTGGAACAGGATCCGGATGAGTGGTGGACAGGAATCTGCCATGCGGTTAAAGGAGTGATGGAATCCGTATCTGTCAGGGCTGGTGAGATTGAAGTGATCGGTGTAGACAGCCAGAGCAGTTCCATGATCCCCATGGATCGGGCGGGAAATGTTTTATACCCCTCGATGATATGGACGGACAGAAGAGCTTCTGAAGAAAAACGATGGGTGGATGACAACATCGGCCAGGAGACGATCACCAGAATCAATGGAAACCACAATGATGAGTCCAATGTGGCGCTTAAATTGATGTGGCTGAAGAAAAATGAACCGGATATTTACAAAAAGGCAGACGTGATTCTAAATGCGGCCGGATACCTGGTTTACCGGCTGACGGGACAGTTTACCTGCAATATTTCCGAGGGCGGACTGACTCAGATGTTTGACACAAAAAACGGGATATGGTCGGATGAATTGATCCGTGGCTGCGGACTGGACAGAGGGAAACTGCCGGATATCCTGCAGTGCTATGAGACGGCGGGCAGGCTGACAGGGGAAGCGGCATGCGGCCTGGGACTGGCGGAAGGTATACCGGTCACAGCGGGATCCATGGATGCTGTGGCATGTGCTCTGGGATGCGGTGTTGTAGAAAACGGGGATTCCTATATTACAGGGGGGACGGTTACTGCACTGGGAATCTGTTCGGACAGGCCTGTGGGAAATGATTCTGTACATGTTTATCATCATATTGTTCCGGGAACCTGGTGTAATATGGCAGGCGTGGATTTTGGAGGAGGCAACTTCAGATGGTACAGGGATCAGTTCATGCAGGGATATTCTGAAGCAGAGGTCTACGACCGGATGAACAGTCTGGCGGCCGCCGTTCCTGCGGGGGCGGATAAGCTTCTGTTTCTGCCGACACTGGTAGGGCAGAGATGTCCGCAGTGGGACAGCACAACCAGGGGTATGTATCTGGGGATTACACCGGAACACACCCAGGGACATTTTATCCGGGCGCTTATGGAAGGAAATGCCTTTGCGATCCGGGAGATCCTGGAGCTGGAAAAGGAGGCCGGGGCGGTCTGCAGTCAGATTGCAATTGCAGGTGGAATTGCACGAAGCGATCTGTGGATGCGTATTTTCAGCGATGTTTTGGGAATTCCGCTTTACAGGACAGAATGTGAGGAGGCAGCAGCCGTAGGAAATATGTATACTGCGGCATATGGTGTGGGTATGATTTCTTCTTTTAAAGAAGTAAAAGAAAGAATTGCAGCAAAAAAGATCGAACGGGATGAGAGTAACTCCCGTGTTTATGAAAAATTATATCCTGTATATAAGACTCTGTATCCGACAGCCACAAAGCAGTTTCAGATGCTGGCGGATTTGGATGTATAAATTTTTAGAGAGGAAAGGAAAAATGACACCAAGAGAGCGAGTTCAATGTATTTTGGAACACAGAAAACCAGACCGGGTGGCCGTCGATATCGGGTCAACAGCCGCCGGAATTACAAACGATACCTTCCGGAAAGTGAAGGAGTATCTGGGGGTGACGAGTGAGGATATTGTGGCGAGGCCGGATGAAAGCTCCGCGCTATATAACGATGATGTCCTCGAAAAACTGGGAAGTGATTTCCGGCATGTTTTCCTGCTTCCCCCGGACGGGTATGATCCATTTGCCGTGGAGGGCATGATTATAAATGAATTCGGCGTGGAAAAAAAGCTGCTCCAGGGAATGACACAGCTGAGCAGCACGCCGCTGGCCGATGCGGAGATTGAGGATATCGACACGTATCCCTGGCCGGATCCGTATGCGCCGGGCAGGACGCGGGGCCTCAAAGAGCGTGCCAGGCATCTGTATTATGATACGGATTATGCGATTGCTTCAAGAGCAGTTTCCCACGGATTCTTCGAACTGTCATGGGAGCTGCGGGGAATGGAGAATATGCTGGTTGACATGCTGGTTGACAAAGAATTTGCCAATAAGCTTCTGGACAAAACGCTGGAGATACAGATGGGATTGTACGATGTACTGCTGAGCGAATGCGGGGAATATCTTCAGATCGTAGAGACCGCAGATGATTACGGCACACAAAAAGGGCCGATCATGTCGCCGGAACTGTTTGAGGAGATGATACTTCCGAGACGAAAAAAGCTGAATGACTTTATTAAAAGTAAAGCACCTCAGGTAAAGATATTTCATCATACGTGTGGTTCTGTGTACCGTCTGCTGGACGGGCTGATCGAGTCCGGGGTGGACATCCTGAATCCGGTGCAGCCAAGCGCGGATGATATGGATACATACAGGCTGCAGGAAGAGTTCGGGGACAGGCTGATTTTCCACGGAAGTATTGACGAACAGACGGCATTGATATTTTCGGGTGACCGAGTGCAGGATGAGATGAAGACACGTCTGGAATCCCTTGGAAAAGAGGGCGGTTACATCATGGCTCCCACCAGTAACTTCCAGGACGACATGCCTATGGAAAACATTATCAAGTTTGCCGAGTGGGCAAAAGAGCTCGGGCAGTATGACAACTAAATACCTTATATTTTTAATTTTATTGTGGAGGGAAATAAGATGAGGAAAAGATTTTTTAAAGTATTGGTAAGTGTATCTGTTTGTGCTGCAATGGCAGTGACTTCTCTGGCAGGATGCGGAAACAGCAAAAGTGAAGCGGAAGAATCTAAGAAAACAAGCGCTGATACAAAGGTGTCTGATATAAAAGTAGGTTTCTGCATGAAGACACAGGATTCTCCGTATTTCGTAAGCCTGGTCGAGTCCGTGAAAGAGCTGACAAAAGCAGAGGGGTGGGATTGCACCGTACTGGATGCGGGCGGAGATTCCACCAAAGAGGCGGAAAACATGGAAACGCTGATAACCCAGGGCGTAGATTTGATCTTTCTGGACAGCGTAGATCCGGATGCCTGTGTCCCGAGCATTGATGCAGCGGCAGAGGCCGACATCCCGGTCATCAACCTGGACAGCGGTGTAAGCGAGTGTAACCAGTGCACTACCATTTACTCAGACAATAAGCAGAATGGACGGCTTGTAGGTCTGGCATATGGTGAATTTGTAGAAAAAGATACGGAAATCGTGGCAGTTCTTCTGAGCGCATTGAAAGGAAACATTGCCTGCCTCGAAAGACGTCTGGGTCTGTACTGCGGAATTATAGAAGCCAGATCCGGTTGTACGGAAGAAGAAGCATGGGAAAAGGCACAGAAGATGGAAGACGATCTGGTGGCATCCGGAAAAGCAAGAAACGAAGAAGCCAACTTTACACTGCGCGGACAGGGGTGGGGCGCAGGAACCAGGGAAGAAGGGCTTGTTGCGGCAGAAGACCTGATCACGGCTAACAAGGACCTGACCTGTGTACTGGGTGAGAATGACCAGATGTTGTTTGGAGCTATGGACGCTCTTGAGAACGCCGGAATTGAAGGTGTGGACCTGGTAGCGGCGGCAGACGGTGCAAAAGAAGCATACGATCTGATCAAAGAAGGAAAATACTTCGGAACAGGAGAGAACTCTCCATTTAAAGTAGCTGAAAAAGGAATGGAAGTAGCAAAAGAAATTCTGATTGACGGAAAAGACTGGACAAGTTATGACGACGTCATTCTGACGGAAGCAGTTGCAGTTACGATTGACAATGTAGACGAACATTACGACTTTGGATTCTAGTGCATCGTTTAGCCAAAGGGGTCTGACCCTTCTGCAAGGGGGTCAGACCCCCTTGGCAGAAGGGTCAGACCCCTTTGAGAAAATGGGAGGTAGGAATGTGGAAAACGAATATCGTCTGGAAATGAAGGGAATCTCGAAATCATTCGGCGGAGTAAAGGCGCTGACAGATGTGGATCTGTGTGTGAAAAAGGGCGAGGTCCATGCTCTGATCGGAGAAAACGGCGCCGGGAAATCGACTCTGATGAAGATCTTATCAGGCGCCTATCAGAAGGATGCTGGAGAGATCAGGATAGATGGGGAGCAGGTAAAGATTGAGGTGCCCAAGGATGCAAAGGATTTGGGCGTGGCGGTTATTTATCAGGAATTTATGCTGGCTCCGGATCTGACGGTTGCAGAAAATATATTTATCGACAGGCTCAGCCAGGGCCGGTTGATTAACTGGAAACAGCTTAATAAGAATGCGGAGGAAGAGCTGGTAAAACTGGGATTTGGGGATATAAAGCCGACGACACCAGTGAGAAACTTAAGTGTTGCTTACCAACAGGTGGTGGAGATCTGTAAATGTCTCAAGCGGAATGCGAAGATACTGGTTCTGGATGAACCGACGGCGGTGCTTACGTTTGCTGAGATTGAAAAGCTTTTTCAGATCATTGAACGTCTGAAAGAGCAGGGAACGAGCATCATCTATATCTCCCACAGGCTGGAAGAAATATTCCGGCTGAGCCAGCATATTACAGTGCTGAAAGACGGGACCTTTGTGGATACCGTTGCCACGGACACGATCGACAAGCAGAAGCTTGTGAATATGATGGTGGGACGGGATATGACACAGATGTTTCCAAAACGCAGCGCCAGGATCAAGGATGTAGTGCTGGAGGTAAAGAATTTAAGTGCAGGCAGTATGGTAAAGAATGTCAGCTTTCAGGTAAGCGCGGGTGAGGTGCTGGGATTTTCAGGCCTTGTAGGCTCGGGCAGGACAGAGACGATGCGGGCCATATTCGGGATAGACAGGAAAGAAAAGGGCGAGATCATCTACTTTGGAGAACACATTGACTTTAAGGATCCGAAAGAAGCGATTCAGCATGGCTTCGGCCTTCTGCCGGAGGACCGGAAGCAGCAGGGTCTTCTGCTGGAACAGAGTATAAGGGTGAATGCTACACTGACAATCCTGAATAAGATTACGAATAAATTTGGTGTGATCAATCATGCAAAAGAAAAGAAATACGTTCAGGAACTTCTGAAAAAGATATCTACAAAATATGGAAGCACCGAGGATAACGCGAACAGTTTAAGTGGTGGAAACCAGCAGAAGATTGCACTGGCAAAATGGATTGCGGCAGATTGTAAATGCGTCGTTTTTGATGAGCCGACCCGGGGCGTTGACGTAGGTGCAAAGACAGAAATATATCGTATTATTAATCAGCTTGCAGAAAAGGGTGTCGCAGTGATTATGATCTCTTCGGAAATGAACGAAGTAATCGGTATGTGCGACAGAGTGATCATCATGCGTCAGGGCGAGATCACCGGAGAGCTGAAACAGCACGAGCTGGCAGAACAGAATTTGATTAAATACGCAATGGGGGTAGAATGATGGAAGCTCAAAAGAAAAAGATAGATTTGAAGCGGTTGTTGATCCAGAATAATACATATATCATCTTATTGATTTTATTTATAGTCTGTTGTGTATTATCCAGTAACTTTCTGACCGTTATGAATATCAGAAATATCGCCCTGCAACAGGCGGCTCCTGTCTGTGTTGCAGTGGGCATGCTGTTTGTAATCCTGACCGGTGGAATTGATCTTTCCGTCGGATCTATTATGGCGCTGGGGGCATGTGTCACTGCTACGATGATGGCGGAACATGGAATGAATATGTTTGTTGGGATCATCGCGGCTATGCTGATGGGATGTATCCTGGGAGGCATCACAGGATTTTTTGTGGCATACACAAAGATGCAGGGATTTGTGGCCTCTCTGGCAATGATGACAATGGCAAGAGGCGCTGCATTTATGCTGACAGACGGTATTCCGGTCAAACTGGAAAAAGGAACACTGGATGTTCTGGTTAAGAAAGAATACGGTTATCCGATCATATTATGCGCAGCTTTGATCGTTCTTTTATTCTGGTTCATCCAGAAATACACTTCTTACGGAAGAATTGTAATTGCACTGGGAAGCAACAGTACGGCAGTAGAACTGGCCGGTATCCGCGTGAAAAGATATCTGCTTTCTGTCTACGCAATCTCAGGATGCCTGGCGGCGCTGGCAGGAATCTTTATAGCTGCAAGATCTTCTACCGGAAGCCCAACCGTAGGGGATGGGCAGGAGCTGGATGCTATCACGGCCTGCGTCATCGGCGGTGCGAATCTGGCAGGCGGAAAAGGTACGGTAATCAAAACGTTGATGGGAGCTTTTGTGCTTGCACTGATCGGCAATATTATGAACCTGATGGCAGTGCCGTCCTATCCCCAGGATATTATCAAGGGATGTATTATCATTGCAGCGGTTCTGCTTCAGTTATTTACGGAAAAAAGTGAACAAACAGTATAAAGGAGAAAGAAAATGCCATTAGTTGATTCAAGGAAAATGCTGCAGGATGCCCGGCAGGGAGGCTATGCTGTGGGCGCGTTTAATGTGGAAAATATGGAGATGGTCAAGGCGGTAATCCAGGCGGCGGGTGAAATGGAGTCGCCGGTAATACTGCAGACAACGCCGTCCACAATACGTTATGGCGGCGCGGCAGTTTATGCGTCCATTGTCAGTGCGGAAGCGGCCAGGACTCCGGTTCCGGTTTGTCTGCACCTGGATCATGGAAGCAGTTATGAACTGGTGGAGGAATGTCTGGAGGCAGGGTACAGGTCTGTGATGATCGACGGTTCGGGGCTGCCCTTTGAGCAGAACATTGAGCTGGCGGCAAAGGTAACGGCCAAAGCCCATGAATATAGTGTGCCGGTAGAGGCAGAGCTGGGAAAAGTCGGAGGAAAAGAAGACGATCATGAAGCCGAGAGCGATGGAAATACAGATCCTGCAGAGGCTGAGCAATATGTCAGAGAAACCGGAATTGACTCCCTTGCAGTAGCAATCGGTACTGCACACGGGTTCTACAAAGGCACCCCTGTACTGGACAAGGACAGACTAACAGAGATCAGAAGCCGGGTTGAAATTCCCCTTGTGCTGCACGGTGCATCGGGATTAAGCGATGCGGAGGTAGAAGCGTGTGTGGAGAGAGGAATCTGTAAGGTAAACTTTGCGACAGAACTGCGGGTGGCGTACACAGAAGCGGTAAAAGAACTTCTGGCTGAGAAGCCCGAAGTGTTTGATCCGAAAGAGCTTGGAATTGCAGGTATGAAAGCCGTTACAGCCCTTGTCAAACATAAGATAGCGGTATGCAAAAGCGCAGGAAAAGGAATGATTGTACAAAAAGGTATTGAGGAGGTTTAGCAGAATGAAAGCTGGAGTTGTCCATGCAAAAAATGATATTCGTTATGAAGACATCAGCAAACCCGTTCCCAAGGAGGGCGAGGTTCTTATTCGGGTAAAATATACCGGAATATGCGGCTCGGATATCCCAAGAGTAAACGGGGATGCATGTCATTATTTTCCGAATGTTCTCGGACATGAATTCTCGGGAACCGTGGAGCAGACCGGCGAGGGTGTAGAAAGCCTGAAGGCCGGGGACCGCGTTGCCGGAGTGCCGCTGGTTCCCTGTATGAGATGCAGTGACTGCCAGCGAGGGGACTACTCTCTGTGCAAAAATTACAGTTTCATTGGATCCAGAGAATTTGGAAGTTTCGCCGAATACGTTGCAGTACCCGAAAAAAATGCGGTCAGATTTGGTGATGAGGTGACCTTTGAACAGGGGGCATTTTTCGAACCTGCTACGGTTGCACTTCACGGTGTCAGAAGACTGAACTACCGGGGAGGAAAGACAACAGCCATTCTCGGGGGAGGGACGATCGGGCTCTTTACAATGCAGTGGGCAAAGGCATTTGGTGCAGCGAAAGCGGTTGTTTTTGATATTGTGCCGGAGCGTCTGGAACTGGCCAGACGGCTGGGAGCCACCGAGGTAATTAATACATTAGACCCGGATTTTAAGGAAAAGGCCATGGCAGTAACCGGAGGCCGGGGATTTGATTATATATATGAGACTGCAGGAAATACGGCAACGATGAAGATGGCTTTTGAGCTTGCGGCGAATCATGCAGAAATATGTTACATAGGGACTCCTGTCAGAGAGCTGGGATTCCAGGTACAGGAATGGGAAAATATGAACCGGAAGGAATTTACACTGACAGGTTCCTGGATGTCATACAGCGCGCCGTTCCCGGGGGATGAATGGACCCTGACGGCAGAATCCTTCCGAAATGGTGCACTGCGTTTTGATGATTCCCTTATATTTGAAAAAATACCGCTTGCCAAAATTGCAGATGCATTTGAAATGTACAAGGTTCCTGGAAAAGTAAAAGGGAAGATTCTAATTGACTGTGAGGCATAGGAACGGAGAATTCTATGACAGGCGAAAGACTGCGGCATATGTCCTGGCTGACAGGCCCGGGCAGAGCTGCAGAGCGGGCTTAAGGAGGCACGAAGATGATTTTGACAGTAACAATGAATGCGGCAATCGATAAACGGTATGTAGTAGCCGGGGCAAAGAACGGAGAAGTAAACAGAGTGCTTACCTGTACGCCCACTCCGGGCGGAAAAGGGCTCAATGTATCCAAACCGGCAGTCATTGCAGGAGCAGAGGTGGCCGCCACAGGTCTTGCAGGGGGCCATGCCGGGGACTATATCATGGAAGGCCTGAAATCCCTGGGGATTCGGAACGAATTCTACCGACTTGAAAAAGAAAGCCGCACATGTATTAACATATGGGACAAAGACACCTGCGAGCAGACAGAATTCCTGGAACCAGGTTTTACGGTTAGCAGGGAAGAGTACGCGGGCTTTCTGGAAAAATACAGAAGCCTTGTATCAGAGGCAGACGTAGTAGCACTGTCAGGGAGCGTTCCTTCCGGTCTGGACGAGAACACCTACCCGGAACTGATACAGATTGCAAAAGCAGCCGGGAAAAAAGTGATTCTGGATACAAGCGGAAGGCTGCTTCAAAAAGGAATCAGCGCAAAACCGGATATGATAAAACCGAACATAGATGAAATCCGTTCTCTGACAGGAAAGGAATGTATGTCAGAAAAAGAACTTCTGGAGGCCGCCGCCGATATTCAAAAAGGTGGAGTTGAGACAGTCATCGTCTCTTTAGGAGCCGGCGGGGCCGTTGCCGTATGCAGCGAAGGCGTTTACCGTGCCAGAGTTCCTAAAATAGAGGCTGTCAACTCCGTGGGCTGCGGAGACTCTATGATTGCTGGATTTGCGCTGGGATTCGAAAACTGGGTAAAAACAGGAAAGCGGAATATGGAAGAAATTCTGAGAGAAGCGAGCGCAATGTCCACTGCGGCAGCACTGAGAGAAGAAACGGGATTCTTTCTTCAGAAAGATAAAAAGCGCATAGAAAAGGAGATTATAATATCACGAGAAGGGTGAGGGCGGGCCGCGATTCCAGACATCTACACTCATCCGGCCGTTAGGAAAGATTCTTCCCCTTATTAGGGGATGTGTAGTATAATGTTAGTTATTATTAGCGCATGGATGCAGGAGCGGAAGGGCTGTATAAAACGAGTGAGGTACCTGTATTTGCACACACAGGTCTGATTGTTTGACTGTTTATGCCGGTATCTGGGGATTGCGGTATGCTAAATAGAAAGATTTGGAGGCAGGCAGAATGGGAGAAATAAAAGTACTGGAAGTAAATAATTTAGTCAAAAATTATCAGAAGTCTGCATCAATGGAGGAAAAGGACGAAATCAGGGTTCTGAAAGGCCTGGATTTTGAGGTCAGGGAAGGGGAGTTTGTTGGCATCATGGGTAAATCCGGATGCGGAAAGACAACACTTCTGAGAGTACTCGGGCTGATAGACAAACAGACGGACGGAACCCTCCTATTCGAAGGGAAAGACAGGGATAATCTGAACCCGGATGAACTGGCGGATATCCGAAGAAAGCAGATTGGCTTCGTATTCCAGGACTTTTATCTCATGGACAGCCTTTCCGTGAAAGAAAACATCATGCTTCCTATGATTCTCAGTAAAGAGCAGCCGGTAGTCATGGAGAAAAGGGCACTGGAGCTTGCTGAACAGTTCCAAATCGATCATTTGCTGGCAAAAGAGCCATATGAACTTTCTGGAGGCGAGAAGCAGAGGGTGGCGCTCTGCCGTGCACTGATCAATGACCCGGAACTGGTTCTGGCCGATGAGCCAACGGGTAATCTGGATTCCAAATCGGGTAAAATTGTGATCGATGCTCTGACCAGGATCAATAAAGTGTATGGGAAAACCGTGGTAATGGTAACCCATGATCCGCAGATGGCGGGGTACTGTGGGAGAATCATACTGCTGAAAGATGGAGCCATACTTGAGACTTTGGAAAAGACAGGGGGAGAGGAAGAATTTTATCAATTGATATTAAAGAAGATGGGGGAGATATAGGTGTGGGCTGGTGTGTGGCCGCTGGTATATACAATCCCCCATCCCATCAGCCCTGTATAATATGAAACCTGACAACGAATGTACTCCCTCCCCCCGGAGTATCTTTTACGTCCAGTTCGAGTCCCTGCGCCTTTGCCAGTTCCGACGCAATCGAAAGGCCCAGCCCGAAGTGTTCTTTGTGGCTGCGGGATTTGTCACCCCGGTAAAAACGGTCAAATATCTGTTTCTTTTTCTCATCAGGGATTCCCCTGCCATAGTCCGTCACAGAGATGTATACGGAGTTTCCCCGGCAGTCCGCTTTCAGCAGAATCTTACGGTTTCTGCTATTCTCCAGGCCATAGGCGGCCGCGTTTTCCAGGAGTATGGTAAATATCTGCAGGCAGAGCTGCGGGTCGGCATGAACTTGTGGCAGCGTCTCTGCGGGAAGCTCCAGCAAAAGTCTGGCATTTTTTGAGTGGAATACCGGTTCGTACAGTTCCAGCACGTGCAGAAGCAGTTCATCTATCTCCAGGCTTTGCGTCTGCAGAATCAGATTTTTGCTGTCTGCAGATGCAAGAAGCAGCAGGTTTTTAATGAGCGTACTCCCGCGTTCGCATTCACTTTGGATAACACCCAGAAGCCGGGGGCTTTCATCGGGGGCATCTTTGACTGCGGCCGCATTTGCCTGGATGACAGCAAGGGGAGACCGGAGCTCGTGAGAGGCCGCGGAGACGAAGTCTCTCTGTTTTTGGTAAGTTTCTTCCAGAGGCTGTGTGGAACGGCGGACAAAACGGCGGCCGGTCAGGTACAGCAGGAAGATACCAATCAGATCCAGGAGCAGGTAAAGCAGGCCTGTTTTCAGAAGGTCTCTGCGGTGCTGCGTCTCATCTGATAAAAGGATCATTTTTTTATAGCCTGAGTCTGAGCGTGTGATCAGTACATTTCCAAGCCATGTATCATGATGATCTCCGGTGATACGTAAGACAGAACTTTTCAGCAGATTGGAGGACATGGGATGGGAATCTTCGTAGATCCCTTCTTTTTCAGCCCCGGCTGCAGCGCGCTCCAGCAGTATATCCCTGCCTCCCTCCGGCTCCCATGCGCCCGGGAAGAAGAGCTGATGCCCGTTCTCTTCTATATAGATAATCAGTCCGTTTTCCAGCTCCATCTGTGCCAGGTAGGCGTCTGTAAACCGGGAATCGGTCTGCAGTTTGGAGGTCAATGTAAACAAGTTGCTTTGAAATGCGGACTCCCGGCGGTTGCTCTGTGAGACTGCTGAAAACAGGAATGCCATAACAACGATTAGTGTCAGAATCAGCCCTGTGCTCAGAGTATATAAAAAGATAAGGTTTTGTTTGAATTTATGAAACATGAGGCGCCTCCAGGCGGTAGCCAAGGCCGTGTACGGTGGTGATGACACTCTGGCTGTGCAGCGTTTTCAGGTGTTTTCTTAGGAAATATATATAAGTATCCAGGTTGCCGTCCTCTACTGAGGCATCTGTGCCCCATACACGCACAAAAATCTGTTCCCGCGCAAGGACCTTCTCCGGGTTACGGAGAAAATATTCCATTAGCAGTGCCTCACGTCCAGATAACTGCACTTCTTTGTCTTTGCATTTGAGGGTGCGGCTGTCCGGTGTGAAACACAGGTCTAAAAAGGTCAGATCCTGATGCTCCAAAAGTACGCCGGGACGGCGGGAGAGTGCGCGGATACGCGCCATCAGCTCTTCAATTGCATAGGGCTTGACCAGATAATCATCTGCGCCGCAGTCCAGTCCGTCGATCCTGTCATTCACCGTATCCAGCGCAGTGGTCAGGATCACGGGCACGTTTATGTGGTTCTGCCGGATGGAGCGCAGGATAGAAAGCCCGTCGATCTCCGGAAGCATCCGGTCCAGCAGAATCAGGTCATAAGAATTACTCATCGCATAATATAAAGCTTCACTTCCTTTATAACAGCAGTCTGAAGTGTGATTTCTTGCCTTGAGCTGTAACTGCAGGGCAAGGCAAAGTTCTTTATCATCTTCCACGATTAATATATGCATAATGATACCTCTTTTCGTAACAGTTCAGGCTTGCGTGTACTGTTGCCTCTTTTTAAAACATTCCAATGTATTAAATATAGTATAACAGATAAATCTCAAAAAAATCTTTAAGAAATTATTCCAGGCTTTCAAGATTTTTTGAGATTTTGTCTGTATGATTAACTGTATCGCCATTGAAAGGAAGGTACAGCTGTGAAAAACAGAATAAAACGGACACTTGTATTTATGTTGGCACTGGCTCTGACAGCCGGTCTGCTGGCAGGATGCAGCAAAGGGAATACAAAGAATAATAACTCAGGAAAAGGACGCTACATCGAGAAGGATATCGAACTGCCTTTAAAGGACGGGGAGAGTGTGATCAGCCTTTCCAAATCCAAAGACGGGAATCCTCTTCTGTTTGCGGGCAGTGGTGCGGTAGTAAACAGATATGAATATAAAGATGGAAAATGGGAGGAATCCCCGGTTAAATGGATCGCAGAGTTATACCAGGACAATCCTCCGTATCTGGTTGATATGGAAGAGGCGGCAGACGGCACACAGGTAGTTTTGAGTGCAAATATGGAGACCCAGCAGTTTCAGCTGGCCCGCGGAAAAGAGGGGGGCGCCGGTGAAGCACTGGATGCAGCCTATCTCAAACAGGAGACGGAGTACGGTACCCCAGCGATAGCGGATCTGTTGGTTGACGATTCAGGAAATTACTGGCTGCAGGATATGTATCAGCAAAAAGTTGTGGTTCTTTCACCGGATACACTGGAAATGCTCAACGAAATTGAGACAGTTCAGGCTTTCAGCAACGCACAGAAGATGATGGCAAAGGGCAGTGACGGAATTGTGGCTGTGAACACAGAGGAAGGAGTCTACACCTTATATCAGAGCAGCAGTATGGCGAAGAAAGGGACACTGCAGCAGGATGATGGAGTGCAGGGACAGCTTTGCAGCGACGGCACCAACTGGTATTCCATTTCAGAGGACGGGATCAGCAGAAAACAGACTGGAAACGATATCAGTGAAATTCTGATGGAAGGAAGCATGGGAGCCATGGGGTCACCTGTAAACAGCCCGATTTCTGTGATCACGGGAAATGATGAAGACTTCTATGTATTGTACAGCCAGGATAAAGCGGGAACAAAAAGTCTGGAATATTATTCCTTTGATTCCAGCATACCTTCTGTTCCGGAAAAAACACTGAAAGTTTTTGGACTGTCAGAGAATGACACCGTACGCCAGGCAATTATTAGTTTCCAGAAAAAACATACCGACGTGAAAGTGGAATTTAATACTTCCGGTAAATCAGCGGGCGAGGTGAGCACAGATGATATTCGTACACTGAATACGGAGCTTCTTGGCGGAAACGGAGCAGATGTACTGCTGTTGGACGGCCTGCCAGTTGATTCCTATATCGAAAAGGGTATGCTGGAAGACCTCACAGACCTGGCAAATGAACTGATGGGGGAGAATACCTATCTGGAAGCGATTCTGAAGAATACTGCTCAGAAGGATGAGAAAATCTACGGGATGCCGGTGAAATTTAAAATACCGATTCTCTATGGGGACGACGAGGTTAAGACGGCACTGGAATCCATTGATACGCTGCAGGCATATATGGATGCCAACCCGGAAGCAACCGTATTTGGAGTTGCAGACTATGATTATATCAGCAATTTCCTGTTCCAGCTGTACCAGGAGGAAATTGTGGGTTTGGACGGAAAGATCGATCAGGATAAGCTGGCGCAGCTTCTGGAACTGGAGGCGAAAATCAGTGAGAATGCCCGGGCCGAGGAGTTCCAGGGAGAGGCATACAACACTTCCTATGAATATGTTCAGGGGTCGTTTAACAATATTGTGAGTGCAGGCATCATGAAATATCCAAACGCAGTGTCCACGGATGAGATATCCAGTGTGCAGAATATGATGCTCCCCTATGCTATGATGCGGGAGCTGAATGTAAAGCCGTCTGCAATTCAGAATATGTATGATCCGGTCGGTGTTGTGGGAATTAACGAGAGCAGTGAGGAAAAAGAACTTGCAGAAGAATTTGTTAAATATCTATTTTCAGAAGAAATACAGTCAGCACAGCTTGATGATGGATTCCCGGTAATGGAAAGCGCATTAGAGAGTATGGCTGCAGAGGCGGACAGCGAATATGCGAAAGCATTTTCCATGATGTCCAGTACGATGATCGGAGACGAGGTTGTGGAGATATCAGCCACATATCCGACGGTGGAGGAAGTAGAGCAATTAATGGAAATCAGCCACTCACTGACAAAGCCGGTAAATCAGGATCGGGTCGTATGGAATATTTACCAGGAAACAACGGACAAATATCTGGAGGGAAGTATTGATGCCACAAAAGCGGCGGAGACAATCGCGCAGAAGGTGGATACCTATCTCGCAGAATAGAAAAAAAGAAATAAGAACGGCATACCTGTTTCTGCTCCCAAGTCTTTTGGGAGTAGGAGGGTTTGTCTTCATACCGTTTCTGGATGTTATCCGGAGGTCGTTTCTGCAGGCATCCGGCCATGGCTTTGTGGGGCTTATGAATTATCAGGAGGTGCTTCAGAATGAGGCTTTTGGAAGGGCAGCGGGAAATACGGCGAAGTTCATGCTGATCTGTATCCCGCTGCTTCTTTTCTTATCTCTTGGGACTGCATTAATACTGCAGAACACCAGCGGGTTTCAGAAGGCGATGAAGACAGGTGTGCTGCTTCCCATGGCAATGCCGGTGGCGTCTGTAGCCGTCTGCTTTCAGATGATATTTGACAGGCATGGCTGGCTCAATCTCCTGCTTCAGAAATTCGGAGACGGAGGGCAGGACTGGCTGGCAACAAAACAGGCATTCTGGGTGCTGACAGCCTGCTATATATGGAAGAACCTGGGGTATGACATGGTGCTGTGGCTGGCAGGTTTAAGCGCTATACCGCGGGAACAGTATGAAGCCGCTCAGGTGCAGGGCGCGGGCCGGTGGAACTGTTTTCGGTATATCACGATGCCTCAGATGAAGGAGACGGTATTTGTGACGGCGCTTTTGTCCTTCATCAATGCGTTCCGTGTGTTCAGAGAAGCATATCTGATAGCGGGTGATTATCCCCATGACAGTATTTACATGCTGCAGCATCTGTTTAACAACTGGTTTACAAATCTGGATATCCAGAAAATGACGGCAGCGGCGGTACTGCTTGTACTGGGAATAGGAGGTGTCCTGGGCGGTGAGGAATTATGGAAAAATCACAGGGAAAAGCGGGAGAGAAAGCTTGGGCAGGCATAAAACAGCCGGCCTGGGCCAGGCGGCAGTCAGGGCGTGTCTGGTTCTTGGACTGGCGGTAATCATACTCCCGCTGTTCCTGCTGGTTTCCTATTCCTTCATGGGAGTACAGGAATTAAGGGAACTGTGCGGACCGGTTCTTTCCGGTCTGGAGGGAATGTCCGGATTCCGGCTGATCCCGGCTTATCCAACGCTGCGGGCATATGTACGGCTTCTTCTCGATTCGCCGGAGTTTTTTACGGCATTCTGGAATTCCTGTATGCAGACAGGGGGGATATTGGCAGGCCAGCTGCTTGCGGCAGTTCCGGCGGCCTGGGCATTCGCCAGATTCCGGTTCCCGGGAAAAGGTGTGCTTTGGTTCTTTTATATGCTTTTGATGATTCTCCCGTTTCAGGTGACTATGGTTTCAGGATATCTGGTACTGAGTGCGGTTCATCTGATGGATACACCGGCGGCAGTAATTCTGCCGGGGATGTTTTCCACATTGCCGGTATTCATATTAAGGAAGAGCTTTTCGGCAATTCCAGGTGAAATGATTGAGGCCGCCAAGGTGGATGGCGCGGGAAGTCTGAGAATCTTTTTTCATGTCGGCCTGCCCCTTGGGAAAGCCGGAATCTTTGCCATACTGATTCTGGGATTTCTGGAGAGCTGGAATGCAATTGAGCAGCCGATGACTTACCTGAAGACAAAGGTGTACTGGCCGCTTTCGCTGTATTTGCCGCAGATTACCGCATCAAAGGCAGCCCTTGCATTTGCAGCATCGATTATTATGCTGGCGCCGGCGCTTCTTTTGTTCTTTTTCGGACAGGATTATCTGGAACAGGGAATTGTTGCATCAGGAATTAAGGAGTAGATCATAGATGGATAAGAATAAGAAACGGGCCATACGGATTCTGGCAGTATTTCTGGCCGTGATGGCGCTATGCACAGTGGTTTCCAGAGCGGCGGCATCTTTGCTGGTAGCACAGGTGCAGGTGGGAGGAATAAAAAAAGGACGTCTTTCCTATACGTATGAAGGGAAAGGGCAGATCGTTCCAGCGCAGGAAACAAAGCTTTTTCTCTGGCCGGAGCAGCAGATTGAGAGTGTTGCCAAAGAAGGCAGTACGGTGAAAGCGGGAGAATGTCTGGTACAGTTCAGAGCGGAATATCTCCAGAAAGCCATTGACAAGAAGCAGGCTGAAGTGGAGCGGCTTCGACTGCAGCGGGATCAGCAGCAGGTTTCTGCACGCGGGAACGAAAGAGTGTCTTCGGCTGCGGGGGCGGCCCTGACGCTTGAGTCCGCACAGAACAGGCTGGCAGAAGCGGAACAAAAGGCAGCAGAGGCGCAGGCTGCATATGATGAGGCGGTATCCGCCGGACAGCCTGAGGAGGAAGAGAACGCGGGGATTCAGGCGCAGAAGCAGGAGCTTTACCAGGCACTGCAGAGTGCACAGGCAGAAGTACAGTCAGCGAATCAGGCTGTAGAAGACGCCCAAAATGCCTATAACCTGGCATGCCAGGAAGATGCGGCCCAGGAGGCCAATGATGCTAATGCCCGGGAGGCCGCCGAGCTGGGGGTGAAGGATCTGGATGTTCAGACAGAGCAGGCGGAGAGTGAGCTGAAAAAGCTTAAGGAGTATCAGGCCGCAGGAGGAAAAATCTGTGCAGAACAGGACTGCGTGGTGCTTCAATCAGGGGGAAAAGAGGGCGCTGTTACAACCGGTTCAGAGATTTTGGTACTGGGAAGCGGTGGATGGCGTCTCCGGGGAAGTGTCAGGGGGGAAGACAAAGAGGAAATATCGGCAGGGAAGGAAGTAGAGATTACGCTGCCGTCTTCCGAAAAACGTACCTTAAAAATAGAGTCTCTTGAAAATGCAGACAGCGGACAGGGTAAAGAGGACGGACAGGGACAGAGCGCAGGGCAATCCGGCGGCGATGCGTCAGACGAGGCGGGGGCATTCTGGTACGCACCCCTTCCCGAAAGAGTCGAGGGTGTTTATAACAAGGCTTTTACCTGGAAGGCAGAGGTGGAATCAGAGGAAGAATACGAGCAGAAAATTCCACTGAGTGCACTGCGAGAAGGCACTGATGGGACCTACTGTCTGATTCTCGCCGAAAGCTCCGGTATGCTGGGGACCATCCAGAGTGCTAAAAGAGTTCCGGTAAGCGTATTAGAAAAAGACAGCGAGAGTGCTGCAGTAATCGCTGAGCTGACCAGAGGAGACCAGATCATTGTTTCATCGGAAAAATATGTGGAAGAAGGTGACCAGGTACGGATAATGGAAAACGCAAACTGACATTTTATCTATTACTTGCTGGGGTGCTGATTCTGGCAGACCTATGGCTGCTGAGCCGCACGCAGGCGTCCGGGAACCATTCGGGTTATCTGTCCGTGCGATATGGGGAGGGGCAGATCTTAGAAGATTCCTTTGACCAGCTGGTAGACAGTGAGGAAGCAAAAAAACTTGCGTCAGCCGCAGTGTGGAAGGACAACGGCCGGGAGGAGATATCCGCAGAGCAGACCGGCAGAAAAGAAAAGGCAGACTGTTACAGTATGAAAGGCCAGCCGGAGGCAGTGTTTGGAAAGACACTGCGGTCCGGCAGATATTTTCTGAGCAGCGAAACAGGAGTCTGCCTGCTGGACGAAAAGACTGCCATCGCCCTGTTTGGGGTCAAAGATGCAACCGGAAATGAAGTCAAAACAGGGGGAAAGACATACCGTATAACCGGAATATTGTCGGGAGAAGATGCAGTCTGTATTATACCTGCAGAAAAGGGGAGTACATTTGATGGTGTTACTGTCCGGAGAAAATCGGATAACAAGTCTGTGCAGAGTATTGTCAGCATACTGGAAGTATACATGGGAGGTTCTCACGGAGAAGTAATAGACGGACAGTTCTACTCGGCTACTGCAAAGATTGTATTTGCAGTTAACCTGGCAATGCTGTGCGCTTTACTTTGTACTGCTGCATCGGTAGTGGCCGGAAAAACTACGAAACCGGCTGTTCTGTCACGGAGCTTGTCCGGGGCAGGCTGGATCGTGGCGCTGCTAATTATAATTCTTGGAATTGCCTTCTCCGGCCTGGGAAGAGACTATCTGCCCACATACTGGTCGGATTTTGAATTTTACAGCAACCTTTGGAAAACAAAAACGGAGGCAGTCAGGATGTTGGCAACTTTTCAGCAATTCTGGCCGGAACAGCAGATGTATAACAGCTGGAGGCAGGTTATGGGAGCAGGAGCAGCGCTGGTGGGGATCGCCGCTTTGGGAACACTGTATAGGATCGTGGTCATACAACGGTGCAGGCTTAAGCGCATTATTAAATAAAAATACACAAGGTATATCAACAGGGCTGAAATCCATTATTAAGGATGATTGCCCTGTTTTTTTGAACGAATGAAACAAGGATTGTTATGTTGCTTTCGGAAAAGTGCATAAAGTCTGTTTCACTTGTATGCTTTTAGCAAACAAAAGTTTAAAATTTATGATATAATAAACGCAGATTATAAAGTATATTTTTACCTAAATGAGACCAGAGAGAAGAGGAGTATGGAATATGAGTACAAAAGGCTATAAGTGCCCTTGCTGTGGGGGGAATCTTGTGTTCAGCAGTGAAATCCAGAAGCTTCGCTGTCCATCTTGTGGGAATGAGATTGATATGGACACAATCCGGCAATATGCGGAGATCGTAGAGTCAGTAGAAGAGCAGAAGGATACATTCGATTGGGAAGAAGACTCCCGGGGAAGCCAAGGGGAATGGAAGGCAAGAGAAAAAGACGGAAGGAAAGTTTACACCTGCCCTTCCTGTGGAGGAGATGTGGATGCGGATCAGACTACCGCAGCTACAAAGTGTCCCTATTGTGACAGTCCGGTAATCCTTCCGGGACAGGTGTCGGGAGAATTCCATCCGGATTTGATTATTCCGTTTCAGCTGGATCAGGATGCGGTAAAAGAGGTGTTTAAGGAGTACTGTAAAGGAAAGAAGCTTTTGCCGAGGGGCTTCTGGTCTGAGCATAATATAAAGGAAATAACAGGAGTCTATGCTCCGTTCTGGATGTTCAGCTGTCGGGCAAAGGGGGCTGTTATCTATGATGCGGAAAAAATAAAAAAATGGCGGGATGATTATTATGAATATACCCAAAGCGATTTATACCTTGTTACCAGAGAAGGGGATATGTTTTTCGAATACGTTCCTGTAGATGGTTCTGTTGAGCTGGATGATACCTATATGGAAGCCATTGAGCCTTTTGGGATGGAAATGGCGGAGAAGTTTGAAGAAGGTTATCTGTCAGGCTATGAAGCGTTTAAGTATGACGTGCCCAAGGAAAAATGCCGGCGACGGGCAGAGGAAAGGATAAAAAGCTCATTTGAAGATACCATAAATCAGTCGGTCAATAAAAACGAGTATCAAACTATAATACAGAAAAGTTCCAGGATTGACTGCAAGAACGGACGAGTGCAGTATGCCCTGCTTCCGGTATGGACATTCAATGTAAAATATAAAGACAAAACATACAGCTATGCAGTGAACGGACAAACAGGAAAGGTGGCAGGGAATCTGCCGGTTGACAGAGGCGTGTTCTGGAAATTTGCGCTGGGTGTATTTGCGGGAAGCAGTGTGATCATATATTTACTTATGATACTTTTGTTATTATAATCAATTGTGATTACGGTGCAATAGAAAGTGTTGAGACTATACATGATGGAAGAGGGATAGAGAATGAAAAAAATACGGTTTATGGCAGCGCTGCTTTGTCTGTTTCTGGTAAATGTGATACCGGTATCAGCCAGTGAAGAAGTGAGTCTGCCGAAAGTGGTCGATAATGCAGAACTTTTATCTGATGCGGAAGAGGCGGAGTTAACAAAGCTGACCAACGATATTGCCGCAGTATATCAGATCGATGTAGTACTGGTAACTGAAAATGAGAGACAGGAAGCGGATATTCAGGCTGAAGCAGATATGCTGTTTGATAGTAATGGATATGGTATTGGAGACAAGAAAGACGGAGTGCTGTTTGTACTGGATATGAAGAATAGGGAGTGGGCGATATCTACACACGGAGATGCCATTACACTGTTCTCAGACTACGATTTGAATTCACTGGGGCAAACTGCGGCACAGAGTTATTTTGCGAATGGTCAGTATCGTGACGGTTTTATTACCTATGTGGCAGGAATTGTACATATATGTGAAGAAAAACTGAATTCTCAGGTGGATGGCCAGAGTGCGGGTGATGAAAGTACAGAGGCAAATGCAGCGGACGGAAGTGCAGAGCCGAATGCAGCGGATAAGTTTGAGAAAAACCAGCCATCAAACAGTGGTACAGCAGGGGGAAATCAGACGCAGGAAAAGGTGAAAACGCCATCGGAGCCAAAGACACCTGTTGACTACATAGCGTCGGCTCTTGTATGCGGATTGATTATAACCATTATTTGCATGAAGGTTATGAAGTCGAGAATGAAAACGGCTTATAAGCAGATGAACGCAAATGTATACCAGAATAAAGACGCATCGCTGCAGATTCGTAAAAACGAGGTGTTCTTAACAAGTAGTATTACCAAAGTTCCTGTGAAGCAGAAGGATCCGGATCCGCCGAGACATCCGGATCCGCAAAGACACAGCAGGACAACAACGACAGTTCATACAAGTGATAACGGTGAAAGACACGGCGGTGCCAGCGGCAAGTTCTAAACTTAATATAAGTGCGTCAGGATGTACTTGAATTTAAATCAGGAGGTAGCTAGTTATGGGGTTATTAAAAGCAGGAATTGGAGCGGCATCAGGAGTGCTGGCAGACCAATGGAGAGAGTATTTTTATTGTGAGTCTCTGGATGACGGAGTCATCGCTGCCAAAGGAATGAAGCGGACATCCAAAAGAAGTTCCAATAAGCACGGAGACGAGAATATCATCAGCAACGGTTCCATAGTGGCGGTAAATGAAGGGCAGTGTATGATGATAGTCGATCAGGGAGAGATCGTAGCGTTCTCTTCAGAACCAGGGGAATTTGTATGGGAGAATTCTTCCGAGCCCTCTATATTCTGGAGCGGATATGATCAGGGAGTAGAAGAGGCCTTTCATACATTCAAAAAGCGTTTCTCAATGGGGGGAGATACCGGAAAGGATCAGCGGATCTATTATTTCAACACCAAAGAACTTATGGGAAATAAATATGGTACTCCAAATCCGGTGCCTTTTCGTGTAACAGACAAGAATATAGGTCTGGATATGGACATCTCAATCCGATGTTTCGGAGAATATTCATACCGTTTGAGCAATCCGATCTTGTTCTATAAAAATGTCTGCGGAAACATTGATTTCGAGTTTTCCGTTAAAGATCTGGAAAGCCAGTTAAAGAGCGAGCTGTTGAGTGCCCTGCAGCCTGCATTTGCGCGGATATCAGAAATGGGAATCCGCTACAGTGCGCTTCCCGGACATACAACGGAACTTACGGATGCGCTGAAAGACATCCTCTCCAATAAGTGGAACGATACGAGAGGAATCGAAATGGTATCCATCGCGATCAGCAGCATCCGGGCATCCGAAAAAGATGAAGCATACATAAAAGAACTGCAGAGGTCCGCGGTCTTCAAAGACCCTACCATGGCAGCTGCATATCTGACCGGTGCCCAGGCAGCAGCCATGCAGTCTGCGGCTAAGAACGAAGGTACAGGATCCGCCATGGCATTCATGGGAATGGGTATGGCAAACAATATGGGAGGTATGAACAGCCAGAACCTCTACCAGATGGGACAGCAGCAACAGATGAACCAGCAGCAGTCTGCACCAGCCGGGCAGACTCCGGAGGCGGGCGGCTGGAACTGCAGCTGTGGATTCACAGGAAACAAGGGAAAATTCTGTGCAGAGTGCGGGGCACCTAAGCCGGTACGGGAAGCGGGCTGGAGTTGTCCCTGCGGTGCAGTAAACAAAGGGAAATTCTGTCCTGAATGCGGTTCGAAGAAACCCGAAGGCGTCCCCCAGTACCGCTGTGACAAATGCGGCTGGGAGCCGGAAGACATGGCCCATCCGCCCAAATTCTGTCCCGAATGTGGAGATCCATTTGATGATGGAGATCTCGTATAAGTTTACAAAGAAACAAAAATGTGGATGAAAAAGAAAAATATGAATGTAAATTGTTAAAGGAAGAAAATACGACACTCTTTGTTAAAGGTAAAGGCTTCATAGATTTTTCGGATATTCATTTAATGTTTCCAACACTTTCACATGCATAGTTAGTTTAAGCCAAAAAAGGGGCTGTCACGAAACAGATAGCCACAAATAGGGGATGTGTGATTTATATGAATCACACATCCCCCTATCAATTTACAAAATTATGACTAACGACAAATATCCTTATATCGTATCCCCTCGTCGTATATACCCCGGTTTCTCCGGGGCTGCAATAAGTTCTTTTGCATGTATCAGGCTGGCCCCCTTATCCACAACCTGATTCTCAAGATAAACATCCTTTCCGATCACTGCCCCTGGCAGAAGAATGCAGTTTTTGACAACAGCTCCCTTATGGATAACACATCCCCGGCCCACAACGGAATTCTCGATGGTTCCCTCTATAAGACATCCATTAGACACAACGGAGGTTTTCACATCCGCGGTCTCATAGTACTGTGTGGGACAGGAATCGTTTGTCCTCGTATAGATGGGCCATTCATCGTCAAAAAGGTTCAGCGCATTCTTATAATCGATCAGTGACATATTTGCATCATAATAGCTCTTAAAGTCTGTAATGGAAGCAAAATACCCTCTGTGAGACACGCCCCGGATATCCAGCGTTTCACACTGGCTGTTTACAATTTGTGCAAGTGTGTACATAGAGGAGAGGTCTTTAGCCTTGTGGATCAGTTCGATAAACAGATCCTTCTTCATGATATAGGTATCCATAAAAATGTTTCTGCTCTTAGCGGTTCCGCGGTTCTTCTCTATAGAAAGCACGCCTTTCTGGCGGTTCAGGTTCAACAGATCGCAGTTCAGGAATGTTTCCTTTGCATTGTCTGTGGTGTGATACAACAGAGTAATATCAGCGTCTGAATTGATGTGTGTCTCCAAAAGCTGGTCATAGTTCTCTGTATAGACCATGTAGTTCGGTACAATGACAACATACGGATAGTGCATTCTTTCGATGCATTCCAGGTTCTCCAGGTAAGCGGCGATGTCGGTGTTGTAAATGTCATTGTCAGAACTGTTCTCTGCGAAAAGAACACGCAGTTTGCCGCGTTTGGAGTTGATGTTATAGTGCCGCCCTGTGCCAAGGTGTTCTACAAGGGAGCGGGGCATTCTGCGGGCATAGACCTGGATCTGGTCAATTCCGCTGTTGCTCATATTTGAGATCGGGAAGTCGATAACGCGGTATCTGCCGAGGAACGAAAATGCCCCGATGGTGCGGTATGACTGAAGTCCTTCTACTTTGATGTGATTTCCGGCAGGATTTACAATTCCAAATGCGTTGTTCATATTATTCTTCCCCCTTTACATTTTTAGAAACGAGTTCAATGTGCTCGCTTCCCGCGCTGCCAACAACAGCGTTCTTGCCGATCTTAACGCCATCGGCGATGAGCGCACGTGTAATGCATGCACCCTCTCCAACTTCAACACCCGGCATAAGCACACTGTCAATGATCCTGGCCCCGGTGCTGACTTTGGCGCCTGTGAAGAGGACAGAGTTTTTAATCTCCCCGTTGATCTTGCAGCCCTGGGTGATAAATGCCCGCTTGATATCTGCATCCGGTCCTGCATAATGCGGCAGGGTGTATCCGTCCTCCGTGTAAATCTTCCATGTAGGGTCATTCAAATCGAGGGCATTGTTCTTGTCCAGAAGATCCATATTGGCCTCCCACAGGGAATCAATGGTACCCACGTCTTTCCAGTATCCCTTGAATTTATATGCAAAAAGCTCTTTCTTGTCATTCAAAAGTGTAGGGATGATATCCTTTCCAAAGTCATGGCTGGAATCCGGATTCTTCATGTCTGCCAGAAGCATCCTGCGCAGCAGCTTCCAGTTAAATATGTAAATGCCCATGGAAGCCAGGTTGCTCTTTGGCTGTGGCGGTTTTTCTTCAAATTCTACAATACGGCCGTCCTCGGTGGTATTCATGATTCCGAAACGGCCCGCTTCTTTCATAGGTACTTCGATTACTGCGATAGTAGCATCTGCCTGGCATTCTTTATGATATGCCAGCATCTTTGCGTAGTTCATCTTATAGATGTGGTCACCTGACAGTATGAGGACATATTCCGGAGAGAAGGTATCGATAAAATCAATATTCTGGGAAATTGCATCTGCAGTTCCGCGGTACACGTCCAGGTTGGCATCCGCCTTTTCACGCGGAGGAAGGACATATACTCCACTGTTCTGGGCATCCAGTCCCCAGCGGCGTCCCGCAGCAACATAACTGTTTAGTAAAATGGATTCATACTGTGTCAGCACTCCGACAACATCAATGCCGCTGTTGGCACAGTTGCTCAAAGGAAAATCGACAATGCGGTATTTACCGCCATATGAAACTGCCGGTTTCGCCACCTTGTTGGTAAGTTCGTGAAGGCGTGAACCCCGGCCTCCGGCTAAAATCATTGCTAACATGTTATTCTGCTTCATAGTGTGTCCTCTCTTTCGTATTACTTGTTAATATTATACAAGTTTTTTGTAGAATTTACAATTCTTTTGTGCAAAAATGTGAGTTGTAGGCCGCTTTTTGTTCTAGTAGTGGAGGGAGACACCTCCCGTGGAACAGCAACTACTGTTTTGTGGAATTTGTCATTGAATCACGGTTGGTTAATCCAGGAGGAAAATAAAATCCAGGTATTTAAATGAAAAGAGAGTGTCAGTATACGGTCCGGTCTGTAATCAGTAACAGGTTTTCCATCAGTATCCGGAAATGAATATTTTCTTGTTACGGTATGCAAAATGGGGTATAATCATAAGAGTAAGAACAGCTTCACCTTACGGTGGAGCTGCTTGTAGTTTATAAGATCTGCTGCGGAAGCGGCAGAAGTTTGAACAAGGAGGATTTGATTATGTTGAGAATTGGTATGCTGACGAGCGGCGGAGACTGCCAGGCATTGAATGCAGCAATGCGCGGCGTAGTAAAGGGTGTATGTTCTAAGCGTGATGATGTGGAAATATATGGATTTAAAGATGGCTATAAGGGCTTGATTTATGCGAACTTCGAGATGCTGACCTCCAAGGATTTTTCCGGGATTCTGACACGGGGCGGCACGATTCTGGGGACATCCAGACAGCCGTTTAAGCTGATGCGGGTGCCGGATGCGAACGGGCTGGACAAGGTGGCTGCTATGAAGCATACATACCATAAGCTGAGCCTGGACTGCATTGTGATTCTGGGCGGCAATGGTACGCATAAGACGGCCAATCTCCTGAGGGAAGAGGGACTGAATGTGATTACGCTTCCGAAGACGATTGACAATGATCTCTGGGGAACCGATATGACCTTCGGGTTCCAGAGTGCAGTGGACATTGCCACGGATACGATTGACAGGATCCACACAACAGCGACCTCACACAGCCGTGTATTTATTATAGAAGTAATGGGACACAAGGTTGGGCATGTTACGCTTCATGCAGGGGTTGCAGGGGGCGCTGATATTATTCTGCTTCCGGAGATTCCTTATGATATTGAAGTGATCGCGGATGTGATCCAGAAGCGTTCTGCGGCCGGCAAGCCATTTACGATCCTGGCGGTTGCTGAGGGAGCAGTTTCCAAAGAGGATGCACAGCTGAAGAAAAAGGAATACAAGGAGAAGCTGGCAAACAGAAAGTATCCGTCGATTGCCTATGAACTGGCGGAACAGATTCAGCAGAAAACGGACAAGGAAGTACGTATTACCGTTCCGGGACATACCCAGAGGGGTGGTTCTCCGTGTGCGTATGACCGTGTATTTTCCACAAGAGTGGGTGCGGCGGCAGCAGAACTGATTCTGAAGGAAGAATTCGGCTATATGATTGCAATGAAAAACGGGGAGACAACAAAGGTACCGCTCCAGGATGTTGCAGGGAAGCTGAAGACGGTGGATCCGGGCTGCAGCCTGATTAAAGAGGCAAAGATGGTAGGGATCAGTTTTGGTGATGATGTTTTTAAGTAATCTTAAAAGGTAGAAGGTAAAAGAAAATTACTGTGCGTCTGGTATTTTTGCAGCCGAGGACTGTCTGGTTTGATTGTACAGTTACATGGAGCAGGGAGTAGTCAGATGCACTTTAGAGCAGAGGTGTGATTCATGTCGTATACGGCGCTTTACAGAAAGTTCCGTCCTACAGAATTTGCAGATGTAAAAGGACAGGACCATATTATTACAACTTTGCAGAACCAGATTAAGGCAAACCGCATCGGACATGCCTATCTGTTCTGCGGGACCCGGGGAACCGGGAAGACTACGGTGGCAAAGATATTTGCCAAGGCCGTAAACTGCGAGCATCCGGCGGATGGCAGTCCCTGCGGGGAATGTGCGATGTGCCGGTCGATTGCGGCGGGGACTTCCATGAATGTCATTGAGATTGATGCTGCATCCAACAATGGTGTGGACAATATCCGGGAGATCCGGGAGGAAGTGGCGTACCGGCCGACGGAAGGGCGGTATAAGGTCTACATCATAGATGAGGTGCATATGCTTTCCATAGGTGCTTTCAATGCGCTTCTTAAGACGCTGGAAGAACCGCCGGAGTATGTGATTTTTATACTGGCAACGACAGAGGTGCATAAGATACCGATTACGATCCTTTCAAGATGCCAGCATTATGATTTTAAGCGGATCACGATTGAGACGATTTCCGACAGGCTGAAGGAGCTGATGGTGACCGAACAGGTGGAAGTGGAGGACAGAGCCATCCGCTATGTGGCGAAGGCGGCAGACGGCTCCATGCGTGATGCGCTGAGCCTTCTGGACCAGTGTATCGCTTTTTATCTGGGGCAGAAACTGACCTATGATAATGTGTTGGAAGTGCTGGGGGCAGTGGACACGGATGTGTTCAGCCTGCTGCTCCGCAATATTATTAAGCGGGATATACCTAAGGTACTGGACACGGTAGAAGACCTGGTGATGCAGGGAAGGGAACTGACACAGCTTTCTTCCGATTTCACATGGTATCTCAGGAACTTGCTTCTGGTGAAAACTTCTGATAATATAGAAGATGTGCTTGATGTATCTACGGAGAATATGCTGCAGCTGAAGGAAGAGGCTCAGATGATTGAGTCCGATATGCTGCTCCGTTACATCCGTATTTTTTCCGAGCTGTCGGGACAGCTCAAATATGCGACTCAAAAACGGGTTCTTCTGGAGGTTGCGCTGATTAAGCTGTGTACTCCGGCCATGGAAGTGGAGCAGGATACGCTGCTTGACCGCATCCGGGCAGTGGAAGAAAAGCTGGAGCAGGGGATCCCTGCAGGCGCCGCTGCTGAACGGGTGGTTTATGTGAGCGGAGACCCAGGGGCTGCGCAGGCAAAACAGAAGGCCAGGCCGGAATTGCCCAATGCGATCCCGGAAGATATCCAGGAGGTTGTGAAGAACTTCAGACCCATTGCAGATGAGGCGTCCGGAATGCTTCGGACCTTTCTGAAGAAGGCCAGGCTGAGTCTTGGAGGAGACAACCGGCTGATGATCGTGATGCCGGGGACGCTGGAGGCAGATGTGGTCGGTAAGGAAGAACACCGGCAGGAGCTGGAGGCGCTGATTGAGAACCGGATCGGGAAAAAGGTGGAAGTGGAGGTCCGTCACGTAGAAGAGGGACGGCACTTTGAAGATACATTTGTAGACATCGAAAAGAAAATTAATATGGAGATCATAGTGGAGGATTAATCATGGCAAAAAGAGGCGGATTTCCAGGCGGCGGAATGCCTGGCAATATGGCAAATCTGATGAAGCAGGCGCAGAAGATGCAGCGCCAGATGGAAGAGCAGGCAAAAGAGCTTGAGACAAAAGAATACACAGCAACAGCCGGCGGAGGTGCTGTAGAGGTAGCCATTTCCGGCAAGCGCGAGGTTCTGCGTGTGAAGCTGGAGGAAGAAGTTGTGGATCCGGAAGACATCGAGATGCTTCAGGACCTGATTGTAGCGGCAACGAACGAAGCACTGAGAAAAGTCGATGAAGAGTCAAATTCAGCAATGAACAAACTGACAGGCGGACTCGGCGGCGGCATGCCCGGAATGTTCTAAATATTCTGACAATGGTGCTCAAGAGGGTCAGACCCCTTTGCAGAAGGGTCTGACCCTCTTGACCTGCTTTGTTAAGAACGTAACGAAGAAACAGGAGTGATACTAAATGGATTATTACAGTAATCAAATCAGCCGGCTGATTGAGGAATTTTCACGCCTGCCGGGAATTGGGGCGAAGTCTGCGCAGCGCCTGGCTTTTCATATTATTAATATGCCGCAGGAGCAGGTGGAGAATCTGGCCAAATCTCTTGTGGATGCCCGCAATAATGTGCGGTACTGTGCGCAGTGCTGTACGCTGACGGACCGGGAGCTCTGTCCGATCTGCAACAATCCCGACCGGGACCAGAAGACCATTATGGTGGTGGAGACACCCCGGGATCTTGCTGCTTATGAGAAAACGGGAAAATATAACGGCGTTTATCATGTCCTGCATGGTGCGATTTCTCCCATGCTTGGCATAGGGCCCGGGGATATTCGACTGAAGGAGCTTATGGAACGTCTTCAGGGGGATGTGGATGAGGTGATTATCGCCACCAACTCCAGTCTTGAGGGGGAGACGACGGCTATGTATATCAGTAAGCTGATCAAGCCCACGGGGATTAAGGTCAGCCGGATTGCCAGCGGTGTTCCGGTGGGCGGAGACCTGGAATATATAGACGAGGTAACTCTCCTACGGGCACTGGAAGGCAGAACCGAACTGTAGACAGATGAAACAGGTACTAAGGAAGTGGGATGATGTATAAGAAAAAAGTGACATCTTCAGATGTGGCGCGCAAAGCAGGAGTATCTCAGGCCACAGTCTCCATGGTTCTCAATAAGAAGTACAATGTTTCCTTCTCAAAGGATGTGATCCGCAAGGTTGAGGAGGCTGCCGTGGAACTGGGATATGAGCTGCCAAAGAGGAAACGGCATAAGGAAAATAAGCGGGAAAAGCTTCTTGTTGTGCTCTGTCCGAACCTGACGAATCCCTATTATGTTATGCTGCTGCAGGGAATTGAATCCCGGGCGACAGAGCAGGGCTTTGGGCTGTTCGTCTGTAATACACAGAGGAATCTGGAGCTGGAAGAACGCTATTTGAAAATGATGCCGTCGCTGAATCCGCAGGGGGTGATATATACCTGTAACCCAAGCAGGTGTTTTATGCCAATTGTGGAAGAATTGTCGGAGAAGATCCCGTTTGCTATTATAAATAACCAGAATGAAAAGCTGGACGTAGATGCCGTTGAACTGGACAATTCCAAGCTGGGCAGGATTATGGCCCGGCACCTGCTGGAGCTGGGACACCGGCATGTGGCATATATTGCACCGCCTTTGACTGTCAGACAGAAGCAGCGCTCCAAGCGGGTGGAGGGATTTCTTAAGGAATTTAAGGATGCAGGGCTGGGAGAAAATGTTATTATAAAGGCGGCTAATGAGCAGATCGATAAGGATATTCCGGGAATAGATTCAGAGTACAGAATCGGTTATGACCTGACCAAAGAACTGCTGGCAGAACATCGTAATCTGACTGCTATTGTAGGGCTGAATGATATGATTGCCTTCGGCATTATGGATGCGCTTTATGATGAGAAGTACAGAGTTCCGGGCGACATGTCCGTAATGGGGTGTGACAATACACTGTTTGCCAGAATGCATAATATATCGCTGACCACCATAGAGCATTTTGTGATTTATAAAGGGCGGGATGCGTGCGATATTATTATGAAGAAAATAAAAACCAGGGACAGGCAGTATTCGGAGATGGAACCTGTCAGCATTTACCATGTGGAATATGAACCCAGGATCGTTACGAGAGGAACGACTTCATATCCTCCAAGCAGAAAAAAGAAAAATTAATGTAATAGAAAAAAATATTACTAATAATTTAGAACATGAACTGCTTTGTTCATAAAAAATTTATATAAAAATATTGGATATGGGCGTGGATACGTTTTGAAAATAAAATAAAGGGAGTTATATCAATTTGAAGATAATTAATAATATGAAATTATTAACTGAAGAAAATTATTAATAATCTACAGCACTATTGACCCGCCACTCGCCAGCGCTTATAATCATTAATATGGAAACAAAGGGATTTTAGTTCAAGGAGGAACGAATAATGAAATTTTTTATCGACACGGCTAAAGTAGAGGATATTAAAAAAGCAAACGATATGGGAGTGATCTGCGGAGTTACCACAAACCCGTCGCTGATCGCAAAAGAAGGACGAGTTTTTGAAGAGGTAATCGCTGAAATCGCTTCAATCGTAGACGGACCAATCAGCGGCGAGGTGAAAGCTACAACAACAGATGCAGAGGGAATGATTGCAGAAGGAAGAGAGATTGCCAGGATTCATAAGAACATGGTAGTTAAGATCCCGATGACAGTAGAAGGTCTGAAGGCATGTAAAGTTCTTTCTTCTGAAGGTATTAAGACAAACGTAACATTAATCTTCTCCGCAAACCAGGCACTGCTTGCAGCAAGAGCTGGTGCAACATACGTATCACCGTTCCTGGGACGTCTGGACGACATCTCTGTACGAGGAACAGACCTGATCGCTGAGATCGCACAGATTTTCGAAGTTGCAGGCATCCAGGCAGAGATTATCGCTGCAAGCGTGCGCAACCCAATTCATGTGACTGACTGTGCTCTTGCAGGAGCTCATATTGCTACAGTTCCATACAGCGTAATCGAGCAGATGACACATCACCCGCTGACAGACGCAGGAATTGAAAAATTCCAGGCGGATTATAAAGCAGTATTTGGTGAATAATTTAACAAGCAGGGTCAAAGGGGTCAGACCCCTATGCAAAAGGGTCTGACCCCTTTGGGCAATCCCTGGAAATAAATAATGAAACAGGAGGAATTTCAATGAATAAGTTAGAATTGATGAAGACTGCAAATGAAGTCCGCAAGGGCATTGTGACTGCAGTTCACAGTGCGAAATCCGGTCATCCGGGCGGTTCTTTATCTGCAGCCGATATTTTCACATATCTTTATTTTGAAGAAATGAATATTGATCCTAAGGATCCTAAGAAAGCGGACCGTGACCGTTTTGTATTGTCAAAGGGACATACTGCTCCAGGCCTGTATTCTGCACTGGCCAACAGAGGGTATTTCCCGGTGGAAGATCTGAAGACACTGCGTCACACAGGTTCCTATCTTCAGGGACATCCGGATATGAAACACATTCCGGGGGTTGATATGTCTTCAGGTTCTCTGGGACAGGGTATTTCTGCAGCAGTTGGAATGGCAATTGCAGCGAAGCTGTCAGGGGACGATTACAGAGTCTATACGCTTGTTGGGGATGGCGAGATCCAGGAGGGGCAGGTATGGGAGGCTTCCATGCTTGCGGCTCACAGAAAGCTGGATAATCTGGTTGTGATCGTGGACAATAACAACCTGCAGATTGACGGGGCAATTGACGAGGTTAACTCACCATATCCGATAGATAAAAAGTTTGAGGCTTTCAATTTCCATGTTATTAATATAGAAGGAAATGATTTCGATCAGATAGATGCTGCATTTAAAGAAGCAAAAACGGTAAAGGGACAGCCGACAGCAATCATTGCTAAGACGGTGAAAGGGAAAGGCGTATCCTTTATGGAGAATCAGGCTTCCTGGCATGGTACAGCTCCAAATGATGAGCAGTACGAAGTTGCCATGAAAGATTTAGAGAAAGTAGGTGAAGCATTATGTCAGATGTAAAGAAGATTGCAACAAGAGAAAGTTATGGCAATGCTTTAGCTGAACTGGGAAAAGAACACCAGGATGTTGTAGTTCTGGATGCGGACCTTGCAGCAGCAACTAAGACAGGTGTATTCAAAAAGGCATTTCCAGAAAGACATATTGACTGTGGTATTGCCGAGAGCAATATGATGGGAGTTGCAGCAGGGCTGGCAGCAGCCGGGAAAGTGCCGTTCGCAAGCTCATTTGCCATGTTTGCAGCGGGACGTGCTTTCGAGCAGGTACGTAACTCCATCGGATATCCAAAACTGAACGTCAAGATCGGAGCTACACATGCAGGTATTTCTGTAGGTGAAGACGGTGCAACACATCAGTGCAACGAAGACATCGCTCTGATGCGGACAATACCGGGGATGGTTGTTATTAACCCGGCAGACGATGTGGAAGCAAGGGCGGCAGTGAAAGCTGCATATGAATATGCAGGCCCGGTATATATGCGTTTCGGAAGACTGGCGGTGCCGGTAATCAACGACAATGCGGATTATAAATTTGAAATCGGAAAGGGCGTTGTACTCCGTGAAGGAAAAGACCTTACTATCATCGCAACAGGACTTCCTGTAGCAAACTGTCTTGAAGCGGCAGAAAAGCTGGCAGCCGATGGAATTGATGCAAAAGTAATTAACATCCATACCATTAAACCTTTGGACGAGGAACTGGTAGTTGCAGCAGCCAATGAGACCGGCAAAGTCGTTACAGTTGAGGAACATTCCGTAATCGGCGGACTGGGCAGCGCAGTATGTGACGTGCTCTCAGAGAAAGCTCCGACGAAGGTTATGAAGATCGGTATCAATGATACATTTGGAGAATCAGGACCGGCAGTGGAACTGGTTAAGAAATACGGACTTGATGCTGAAAGTATATATAAGAAAGTAAAAAGTTTCTTTTAACTTCAAAGGGGTCAGACCCCTCCGGTAGGAGGGTCTGACCCCTTTGATCATCTTTTGCTCTACCTCTGGCTTGTCTCCAAAGTTCCACAGTACTTGTCTGTAAATGTGGTTATCCATCCTTCTTTTGTACGGGGAACACGGAAAAGAGTTACCGGCCACATATGGCTCAATATGATATCTTCCTCTTTTGCATTAAGTTCAAAAAACTTTTTCGCATGCTTAAAAGCACATTTGGGATGTGTCATCCCGTGAAAATAATCCCCGGTCCGGGCTGCATGTGTGTGCCAGTCATACAAGAACAGATCATGAAGCATACCGCCGCGGGCGGCCGACCGCGCATCGAGTTGAAGAAAACGGCACCACACATAGTTATAATAGGCGACATGAAGGCAGTGCTGATAGCAGCTCGTATGGCCGTGGTGAGGATACAGCTTCATGCGGAGTACGACGGGATGCTCTGCGATATCCTTAATACACTCATAAAATTCATCTCCCCAGTCGCGCCGCAGGTCTTCCTTCTTATTAGAAGTCTCACTGCGCAGGTTATCCAGTAATTTATTACGAAATCTCATGATAGACACCTCTGTTTATATTTATATCAATACTTATATCAAATATTTATATCCATAATAACACTACAAATATGTAGATTCAATTTATCGTAGAAAAATTAAGAAAAATATGATATTCTATTTCTAATCTGATTATATTCTGTGCGGACGGCGTATGAAGTCGCCGGGAGAATATTTCATCACCAGCGGCGATAAGCCATTCCTATACATTTCAGTTCCGGTTCGGAACAACATTTCACAGTGAGCATACTAAAAATCATTTCAGGCAACAACTAAGGAGGAGTTATATGCCAAGAAAAAACAGAAGAGAGAGCGGGACCGAAGTTTACCACATTATAGTCCGCGGCAATAACAAAGAGAAGATATTTGAAAAGAACAGCGACAAAATAGCTTTTATGAATATTTTGAAAAAGGGGCAAACATACTATACGACTGAAATGTATGCCTACTGTATAATGATTAATCATGTACACATCATGTTAAAAGCCGGGTATGACGTCCTGCCTAGGTTCATGCAGCGCATCAATTCGACATATGCTGAGTATTATAATGCCAGATACGACAGAACCGGCCACGTATTCCAGGGTCGTTACTACAGTGACTGCGTAGAGACAGAAGAATATTACTGGTGCTGTCTGCGTTATATCCACAATAATCCGGTCAAAATCAACCTTGTCACACGGCCTTTTGACTATGGATTCAGCAGTGCGTCAGAATATTACTCAGAAACTCGGGAGTTGATAGACGAAGCCTCATATCACATGCTGAAAACCCGTTTTCATAATATAGAAGACTTCTGGGGATTTCATCGTCAGTTCGAACAGAAATCATTTCTCGATACCGTTGAAGATGAGAGGATTCACAACTCTGAACGGGTTAGAATATTAGTTGAGAAATACATGTTCGAAAATCAAATTGAAGATGTTCAAACAGTATTAACAATTGGGAAAATAAAAGAGAGTTTTTTAATGGAATGTAAGGATGCAACAGGACTTTCGGAGCGAAAAATTGAGAATATTCTGAAAACGGAGTGCAAAGGGGTCTGACCCCTCCGCAGACCCCGCCGCAGTATTTTTGTCGAACGCACCTGACACCAACCGATAAATTCAGCCTTTTCGTTATGCTATGCTTATGAAAAATTTTATTCAGAGGTGAGTGTAATGGAGAGACAAATTCCTAAAAACGTGCGTCAAATCGGGAATGTCAGTGACAGCCCGAAGATTTATGTAGAAGATTATGTAGATACATTTTTCGCCCAGTTATGCGAAAAAGGGGGGGAAGGACCGGTCGGTGCATTCCTTGTAGGAGATATACAGAAAACAGAAGATGAGGAGTATGTATACATATATGGAGCGATCCAGATGCACGATTTAAAATTATCGGGCAGCGACTATGTAATAGAGGATGATACATGGAAGAAAGCATACGAAGACTGTAAACAATATTTTGAAGATGGGGAGATGCTGGGCTGGTTTGTTGCGCACCAGGGCGTGCCGCTGACACCGGAACACAGTACGGTGAAGCTTCACAAAAAGTCGTTCCCCAAGAAGAATACAGTGTTTATTATGAAAGATCCTGTGGAAAAGGACGAGGTGTTCTTTGCACTGAAGTACAATGATCTGATGGAAATAGGCGGGCACTATACATATTATGAGAAAAACCCGTGTATGCAGAACTATATGATCTCGACTAGAAAGAAGAATGGGGTGAGTCCCTCGGAAACTGTTGAGGATAGAGCTGCAAAGGACTTTCGTAGTCTTGTTAGAACCCGCGAGGAGCAACAACACCAGAAAAGAAGCAACCACGTGATGTATGCGGTCAGCGCGTGTCTGGTGCTTATTGTCATCATCATGGGCGTTACCACGCTCAACAACTTCGATAAGATGAAATCGGTACAGACCACTCTGAACAATCTCTCGAGTTCCGCATCTACGGACAAGCAGTCGGTGGAGGCGAAGGAGACCAGCGGGAATGTAACCGCCGTTACCAATGAACCATCGGGAGAACAGTTACAGCAGGAGGGCAGCCAAAAAGATGCCCAGGGGGATACCGGGCAGAAAGAAGAGGAAGGACAGGCTCCCGCCGATTCGGATCAGCCGCAGGATACTGACGGTGGCGGTCAGGATGCCGATGCGGCAAAAACAGACTCGGGTGCCAACGGAAGCGACGGTGTATATATCGTGGAACAGGGTGATACGCTGGCGATTATAAGCCGGAAAACATATGGCGATGTATCCCATGTGGATGCGATCTGCAAAATGAATGGCCTCACGGATGGGAACCTGATTTACGTAGGTCAGAAATTGCTATTACCATAAAATGATGTTATAATCTTTTGGTAAGACTAAAGAACGCAATAAGGGGATAGAAATGACGCAAAAGAAAAATCCACATTTGAAACTGGCCGGCCCAGTCGATTTGGAGAAGATAAAACAGTCAGCAAAGCGGCACAGGAAAGATGCGGTAAAACGATGGAGTATCGCCGCGCTGCTGATCATCATGATTGTAAGCGGGTCATACCTGCTTGTAAAGAATCAGTCCTACACAAGCGTACATAAAGCAGCATCCTACGAAGACGAAACTTCGGATACCAACCGGTATGCTCAGTTTGCCGATGGGATCGTGCGCTACAGCCGGGATGGTATCGTATATTTGAACAGAAAAAATGAAGAGCAGTGGATTCAGCCATGTCAGATGAAGAATCCGGTGATCGATGTCAACGAAGAAACATTTGCCGTAGCAGACAGCGGAGGCAACTCCATATTGGTATTTACGGAGGAGGGCCTGAAGGGCGAGATGGAAACGACGCTCCCAATCGAAAAAATGTCGGTTTCCAGCCAGGGAATTGTAAGTACAATCCTGAAAAATGAAGGCTCCCCGATGATCGTAACATACGATGCGACGGGAAATATTCTCGTAGAACATCAGGCCACCATGAACAGTACGGGGTATCCGCTGGCTCTTGACATATCGAGGGACGGTATGACACTTGCAGTTTCCTATCTGTCCACCAAAGACGGAGCCATGAAGTCCCGGGTTGCCTATTATAATTTTGGTGAGGCGGGCAAAGACAAAACGGATCATGAGGTAAGCATGGAGGAGTACGGCGGGAGTATTGTCCCGGAAGTATACTTTATGGATGACACAACATCGGTTGCGGTCAGTGACAGTTCCTTTATCATATATGAAGGAAAGGACACGCCTCAGAAGAAAAAAGAAGTGGAAATCAATCAGGAAATCAAAAGTGTATTTCATACAGACAAATATATTGGCTTTGTACTTTTAAACAAAAACAAATCAGGGTACGAAGCCCGCCTGTATAACAAGTCAGGCAAACAGGTCATGAATAAGGCATTTACCGGAGAATACAGCAATGTCAAGATGCACAAGGACGAGATCATCATGTATGATGGTACCAAGTGCTGTATTATTACAAATAACGGGATCATGCGGTTCAAAGGGGACCTGCAGACGAATGCATTGGAAGTCATCCCTGCACGGGGGATAAACAGATACCTGGTGATGAGCGCCGATGAGCTGAGAGTGGTTTATCTGGTGAAATAGGAGAAGATATGGATAACTGGTTATTAATAATGGTTGGCGTTGTATTTTTAATATGCATGGCAGTGGGATATTTAAGAGGCTTTTTCCGGATAGGGCTCTCGCTCCTCTCTGCGGTGCTGACAATCGTGCTGATGATCGTGCTGAATCCTTACGTGGCACAGGCACTGACCAAGTATACGCCAATTTCAGAAATGATAGAGACAAAATGTACAGAGGCATTCATGCCGGAGATTTCTGCAGAAGAGCTGTCAAAAGTTGATCTGAGCGGCACGCCCCTTTCCGGGCTGAGTCAGGACGATCTGGCGAATCTGAAAGAGCTGGACTGGGAGCGTCTGGGAATTACGGCGCAGGATGTTCTTGATGTGATCGGAGAGATCCCAAAAGATGCGCAGATAAAGCAGATCGAGAACTCGACGCTGCCATCATTTATGAAAAATATTATTCTTGAAAATAATAACTCAGAGATATACAGCGAGCTGAACGTACTCAGCTTTCCGGAGTACGTGGCTACCTATATATCCAGAATGGTAATAAAAATCATATCATTCCTGGTGACATTCCTGCTTGCTATCATTATTGTAAGGGCACTGATGGCCGCTGTGGATATCATCGGGGAACTTCCTGTCCTGGGCCTGATCAACCGTTTTGCGGGCGCACTGGCGGGTGTTTTTGTAGCGCTCCTGATTGTATGGTTTGCGTTCCTTATTCTGACGCTGGTATATTCTACGCCAGTCGGCAGAATGTGTTTTGACTTGATTGAGGACAGTGCAATACTGTCGTTCTTGTATGATAAAAATATTCTGCTTCAGAAGCTTCTGAAGTTTTAACATAGATGCAACGCAATTTTTTGGTAAATTAATATAATAAAGGGCGGCATAAATTAACTGAGAGACAGTTGTTTTATGCCACCCTTTTATCATGTGCGGCAGAAGTCTGTTTAAGGGGACTTCTGACGCACAGAAATTTTGCTATAAATATTTTACCATGATATACTCTTCCCCGTTTTCCTTTACTACCTGAAAACCCAGATCCTGATACATTTTAGCGGCATAATTCGCCTTCTGAACAGACAGGGAGACCTGCCCTATGCCATTATTCTGCAGAAGGGAACACATACTTTTCATCAGATCGGTTCCGATGCCCATCCCCCGATACTCTTTATAAACCGAGATCGCTAATGACGGTGTATCGTCATCGATATGCCCATAATCATTCATAACACGCGTCCAAACGGCCCCTGCTACTTTTCCACAGGCGTCTGCCACCAGGCATCTGTCCTCTTTCTCTTCGCCGAAACCGGAGATGTAAACCTGAAGGTCAGGGGAAGCAATGACGGATTTTGGAGGAGCTTCTGTGCCATCGGGAATAAATATTGCTTCATATAAAAAAACATCTAATAAAGGGTACTCGGATTCTTCTATTTCACGTATTGTATAATTCATGTACAGCCTCCTGTAATACATGGCCTGAAGTATGTATTTATCTTACAGGCCGTCTTTTCTCACTGTTTCCAGTATTCTGCGAAGGCTGTATGTATTGGCCTTCTTTGCAAATGTGTCCTGATTGAATGTTTTATGTATTTGCCGGAGTACCTTCTTACCCCTCATCACAAATACATTGAGATTCCCTTTAAAACGTGTGTCAATACGTTCGGATGTATATGAGAGGGATTTGGGGTCTGACCAGATCAGCTTTTTACCATCATCAAAATTGATTATAACTGTAAGATCCTTTGGTATAGATACCCCTTCAATAAATGTTACCTCAAATAATGCAGTATTGCCTCCGCCCCGTCTGCCGGCATCTTTCACTTCAAAATCTTCTGTTAGTATTTCCCTTAATACTGTTAACTGTTCTGCTGCACTGCTCATAATACTCCCTCCTTGTCTGTCAGGATATTAAAAACTGCTGGTTATATTCTCAGTATATCACAGCGCGGTTAAACGCAAACAAAAAAGTTCTGCAGATAAGGAGATTAAATACAGTATTGACAGTTCCAGGTGCGGTCATGTTGTTCCTATAGTTGTTTGCGTCGAGAATTCCCGGCCCTTGCCTGTCAGGGCAATCGATATACGGACACAGGGGATTTTTTTCTTACGAAATTTTACTTATTTACCAGCGGGGATTTTCGGATGCTCTTTTTATTAAAAGCACCTTGACACGAGGTTATTATAAATCTATAATGTAGTTATCAAAACTACGTTGCGTATTGAAGGAAGGTAATATAATGAAAAATATCAAAAATATAGAAGTTCTAGGAGATTCTATCCTGAAAGGTATTCAGGTAAATCCGGTCAGCAAGAAATATCAGACAATAAATGACATCGATTTCGATATGTTAAGCCGCAGATATGCCTTGTCTATCAAAAATGACTCCCGTTTTGGTTGCACCGTCACGAAAGGCGCCAGCATTCTTTTAAAAAAGCTGGATACAGGGCTGGATTGTGACGCTGTTGTCATGGATTTCGGAGGAAATGACTGTGATTACAAATGGGCGGAAATAGCGGAGAACCCGGAAGGAGTATTTTTGCCGAATACACCTTTAGAACAGTTCGTTGAGGAGTATACCGGTTTGATAAAAACATTAAAAGCAAGAGGGATTCTTCCCATTCTGACGACGCTGCCGCCGCTCGAACCGCAGCGCTTCTTTAACTGGTGGTGCCGGAATCTGAATAAGGAAAATGTTATGAAATGGCTCGGCTCAATCAGCCATATCTCGGACCATCAGGCCAGCTATTCTGCCACGGTAGAAGAACTGGCTGCAAGAGAACAGGTACCGCTGATTGATATCCGCTCTGCATTTCTCGAGCATGGATCGATCTCCGATCTCATATGCGAGGATGGGACGCATCCAAATTCAAAAGGACAGCAGATTATTACCGAAGTATTTCAAATGTTTGCTGCAGGCAGATTATTATCGACCAATATATGAAGGGAACTGTCAGGCATCTACACGGCAAAACAGTTCCGGCAGAAATGTAGTCTAAATTAATCTGTATTTGAGTTTTATAAAACAAAAAAATCTTGTAAAACATTTAGTTTACAAGATTTTTCAAGCTCCCCGAGTTGGGCTTGAACCAACGACCCTTCGGTTAACAGCCGAATGCTCTACCACTGAGCTATCGAGGATTATTATTTAATTGTCTCCCAATGCTTCAGCACTGAGCGATAGTGGAGAATACGAGATTCGAACTCGTGACCTCCTGCTTGCAAGGCAGGCGCTCTCCCAACTGAGCTAATCCCCCATGGAATGTTATTGTTCCCAACAACTTTTATAAAATACCATATTCCATGAGAGCTGTCAATATATTTTATGATATTTTCTATATTTTATGCGTAAAACTTTTATATAAATTGGTTCGCCGTCATTTTCGAAGCAAAATAAAAGAATTAGCTGGAAAGTTGTCTTCAGCGGCCTGCTGGCAGCAAACGTTATAAAAAGAGTGATTTCCGAAAAATAATGATAAAACAAAGAACAGCCGCCAGGCGGGATTAAAAACCGCGGGGCGGCTGTACCTCATATGGACCGGACAGAAACAGCAAATCCCGGTTATTTCAGCAGCAGTATCTTATTCTCCGGAACCAGCAGATAATCCGGCATACCCTTTTCAACCAGTATATTCCAGTCGTCTCTCTGCACAAACCAGCAGATCTCCTCCGCGCCGTCTTCTGCACCTTTCAGGAAATATTTCTTTTCAAACTGCAGTTCTGCTATGCTGTTTACCTCTACAGGAAGGCAGTTTTCCACCGCATCTCCCCATACCGGTATGAAATCATGGGCACGAACTCCGATGTACTGAATATCCGCGGGAACTTCCTTTTGTAATTCCAGTTCGATGCCCCATTCAGGAACTTGAAGAGAGTGGGGCCCCAGCCTGCGGATCTGCGTAATATTTTTGCAGCCGGTTAGCCGGGCGGCTTCTTTCCACTGGGGGTTTTCGAAGATCTCTTTTGTCTTACCGCAGCAGACGATCCGGCCGTCATCCATAATCAGCAATTCTTCACTGAACCGATAGATTTCATCTCTGCTGTGGGATACCAGAATAACCGTTCCTTCATAATCTGCCAGTATCTCAAGCATCTCCTGCTGGAGCCTGTCTTTAAGAAACACATCCAGTGCGGAGAAGGGTTCGTCCAGAAGAATCATATCCGGCTCATATGCCATGATCCTTGCAAGAGCAACTCTCTGCTGCTGTCCGCCAGAGAGTTCACCTGGCAGCCGGTCCCCCAGACCGTTCAACTGGAACTTTTGGAGCATCTCTTCCACTCTGTCTGCTTTTTCGGCTTTTGTCCCTTTTAGCCCGGCGGAAATGTTGTCTTTCACGGTCATAGTGGGGAACAGGGCATAATTCTGGAACAGGTACCCTACATTCCGCTTCTGGGGCTTCCAGTTTACTTTATTTTCAGAATCAAAGACTTCTTTCTGATCTATCGCAATCCGGCCTTCATCCGGTGTGACAATTCCTGCAATGCTTTTCAATGTCATACTTTTACCGCACCCGGAGGCGCCCAGTATACCGATCCTGCGGCTGTTGCTTTCCAGATGCATGTCCAGCATAAAAGTTCCCAGCTTTTTTTTGAATTTCATCTCAACAGCCATATCATTTTACTCCTTTGTCGGCTTCCCAAGGCCCGCTCTTTCCGCCGGATTTTTTCAGCAGACGAATCCCGCTGATCTCCATGCCTTTATCAACTGCCTTGCACATGTCGTATATTGTAAGCAGCGCAACGCTGACCCCTGTCAGAGCCTCCATTTCCACGCCTGTTTTACCCGTTGTCTTTGCGGTGCATACCGCCTCTATTGTACAGCAGTGGTCATGAAGAGTAAATTGAAGCTCTGCATTAGTCAGATTTAACATATGACACAGCGGTATCAGTTCGGGGGTCTTCTTAGTCCCCATAATACCTGCTATTCTGGCGGCCCCCAGGACATCCCCTTTTTTTATGCCGCCCGACTTTACCTTTTCATAGCATTCCCTGGACATCTGGATCATACCGCCCGCAGCTGCTTCCCGTTCTGTATCCTGCTTTTTACTGACATCTACCATGACTGCATTGCCCTGTTCGTCAAAATGTGTGAATTCGCCCATAATCTATGCCTCTTTTCTTGTTTATTCTATCAGGCCGTCTGTATCTTTGACGTTCTCTGTTAAATCATACCTTACTCTATTGAGAATGTCCATACTCCGCCTCAAATGTCTGAATCATCTTCCGGGTCTTATGGCGATTGAAATAAAGCGGAAAAAAATAGAACCAAATACTATGTTATTGATTTGACTGAATCAATAAATAAAACATTGTTTTTCTATTTTAAGTTTGATTACAGCCGTCAGCTGCGGTATGATATACTGTATGAAATATAGGAAAAGTTTTAAGATGAATAGATAATATAAGAAGGATAGACACAGGGGAAGGAGAACAATGGAAGGTATTTCAATTAAGACAAGGGCGGCGGATCTGGAGCCTGTTAAAAAGTATGCAAAATATCTGATGTATAAAGAACTGGTAGATGGCCGGCATCCGGAGATGCTGACTTTTGAAAATCTGCAGGAAATCGTGCCTGCATGGAATGCTGTGAGCATGGCAGCAGGCATAGGCAGGTTATGCGAGGCGGCGCAGCAGGGGCAGGTTATGTATGATGTGTACACGGAAGAAGAATGCATGGACGATGAGGAAAAAAAGGAAGTGAAGATCTGGCATCTCCCGGCGAAGAAATCAGGTAACACCCCTTTTATGATTGTCATTGCAGGCGGTGCGTATCACAGTGTGTGTTCCATGGTGGAGGCGTTCCCGCCGGCTGCGAAGCTGAATGAGCTGGGATATACGGTATTTATACTCAACTACAGGGTGGGCAGCCGAAGGGTAATGCCTAAACCGCTGGACGATCTGGCGGCGGCATACAGATACATATGTTCCTGTAAAAAACAGTTTTGCCTGGAAACAGAAGAATATGTAGTGTGCGGTTTCTCGGCAGGCGGCAACCTGACGAGCCTCTGGGGTACAGAAAAGTACGGATATGCAAAGTATCATCTGCCAAAACCAAAGGCAGTCTTTCCGGTGTATGCGGTGATCTCTTCCAGGCTTATGTTTGAAGAATCCAGAGAGGAATTTCTGAAAACGCTTGCCGGAGAGGGAGAACTGGCTGATGCCTCGGTTCTGGATGTTCCGGATCTTATGACAAAAAACTATCCGCCGGCCTACATCGTCCACTGTCGGGACGATTCTGTTGTCCCGGTTGAAAATTCAATATTTTTAAAAGAACTGCTGGACGAACGGCACATACCTGCCAGGCTTGAGTTGGGAGAAAAAGGCGGGCATAGTTTTGGTGATGGCCGGGGGACAGATGCAGATGGCTGGATCGGCAGGGCTGTGACATTCTTGGAATCACTGCAGTAAACGATTACGATATTCAAGCGGTGTGCAGCCCATTTGTCCGCGAAAAACTTTTCCAAAATAACTGCTGGAAGCAAAACCGCACTTAAGTGCGATTTCGGTGATTCTGTCTGCAGTATTCTGCAGCAGGCTGCACGCTGTCTGGATACGGTATTCGCGCAGATATACAAAGGGGGACGTATGCAGTCCTTCCTGGAAACATCGAAGGGCTTCGCGTTCGCTGATGCTTGCTGAGTCGGAAATATCACTTAACGAGATCTCTTCCATATAGTGCTCCTGGATATACAGGAGCATTTTTTTTAGCCGGTTTTCCCTTAGAAAAGAGCCGGCGGAATCAGAAACGGGAGATATAGCTACGGTATCTATCATATACAGCCAGATATCTGACATTAGATTTCTGGATTTCATTTCATATCCGAAAGTTTTACTTTGCTTTAATTCTGAAAGCCGAAGCAGAAGATCCAGAATCTCTTTCTGAATGGGTTCAGACTGAGATAAAGAGATTGATGAGGCCGCATTGGACTGAAGCAAAGGACCAATATACTTCTTGTCGAGAAGGCTGCCTTCTTCTGCGAGGAAATTTCTTCGAAACATATGTACTTCATAGACAATTTCGGTATCGGTCTTACAGGAAAGAAATTCGTGAAGGACATTGCTGTTTGTGAAAACACCGTCTTTTTCCTGGATCTGAAGGCTCATCTGCGGCGTGTTATAGGTTACAGCTCCTTTTTTAACATAAACAAGCTCCAGTTCTTCATGCCAGTGCCAGGGGGCGATCAGGGATTTTCCCCGCTGCGGATAGACATTTCTTATAATGTAGGGATATTCCGGTTCCATTTCAAATATTTTTTCGTGCTTATTAGATGTAAATATTAAGTCTTCAGGAAACATCTGATTTCTCCTTATGGTTCGGGCTGGCGGTTGTCTGAGTTTATGCCTGATGAATCGGGGGTATCTGCTTATGGCGATATTTTACCATAAAACAGTCGTTAAGAGAATATATTTAATGTATTATTTGCGGTAAAATTATAATGGTAAAGTAATAAAGCCAACCCTGAAGAGTAAAGGAGGTGCTGGTATGCAGAATGCAATATTTGAAATGCTGAGGTACATAGAGCAAAACAGCAGTTCTGATTTTTGTGAACGGCTGTCTCAGCTTACGGAAGAAGAGGCGGTGAGGATATACGAGGAGGAGTTTCGTCAAAAATCTTACTTACCGCAGAATGTTTAAACAGGAACTTAATTAAATGAAGTTGTGGACGAATGAAGCAATGATGAAGAGCAAATATAGAGTGGAAATATTTACGGGACCTTACGGCGTTTGGCAATGAACTGCGCGGTGTAAGGTCCTTTATATGCTTATAAATAATGGAAACCAAAACGGTCAGACACCGGTCAAAACCATGGAATCTGTATGTTATCACACCCTTCCCGGACAGTCCCGGAAGAAATGAAGGAATCCCTACAAAGCCGGGGATTCTGAGGCTGGTAATTCGTAAAATCCCTTGCTATAATGTGGTCATAAACAAAAGAAATCTGGCGCGCAAAAGATTTCCCTAAAAAATTTCAGGAGGTATTTGATATGAGTTTTGAGTTCAGAAAAGAATATGTAAAAGACTATGTTGCTCCTTATGGCCAGGAAATAATGCACGGTAAGATTGCTCTGGAAGAACACTATGAATCCCCTCAGTGGGAAGCGACAGGAGATCCTCAAAATGAGACTGCCAGAAATAAAGAAGATTATTTTGAAGCAGTTAAGGCAAGATTACATTCTGCGGAAATCCGCCTTGCTGATATGGATCGGAACGGGGTTGAAATGTTCATCATGTCTCTGACACAGCCGGGAATCCAGGAAGTCCTGGATACAAAAGAAGCTGTGGCACGGGCTCATGAAATGAATATCTGGATCTACGAGAATTATGTACAGAAATATCCAAACCGCTTTAATGCTTTTGCAGCAGTGGCTATGCAGGATCCGGAAGCTGCCTGCAAGGAACTGGAATTCTGTGTAAAAGAACTGGGATTCGTTGGAGCATTGGTCAATGGATACACGATGAAAAATGATAAAAATAATGTAGAGTATCTGGACGAAAAGCAGAACTTTGTTTTCTGGAAGAAACTTACAGAGCTGGATGTGCCGCTTTATCTTCATCCACGTGATCCGGTTCCGAACCAGCAGAGGGCATATCAGGGTTATGAGGGCCTGTTAGGTTCTGCATGGGGCTTCGGCGCAGAGACATCTACGCACGCAATACGCCTGTTATGCAGCGGCATCTTTGATGAACTTCCTACGGCGAAACTGGTTCTTGGACATCTGGGAGAGGGACTTCCATTTGGACTTCCGCGTGTGCAGCACCGTCTGAACAATCAGAAACCTTGTGGCGCTCATAAAAAGCCAATAACCGAGTATTTTGAAAAGAACGTATATCTGACTACAAGCGGCCATTTCCATACACGGGCATTTCTTGACACTCTGATGGAATGCGACAATACACATGTAATGTTCTCATCGGATACTCCATATGAAAGTCTTGACGAGGCGGCTACATGGTTTGATAATGTGCCCCTCAGCTATGCAGACCGTATCCGCATCGGCAGGAATAATGCCGTTGAGCTTCTTAAATTAGATATCTGACCGTCATACCTGCCGCCTGTAATCAGATAACTGGCAGATAGACCAGTTATCTGAGACAGAGGCCGGATATAAATAATTCAAGATAGGAGGGATATCTTGAAGATCTTAAAAACCGTGGAAAAGTTTCCGGGAGGCCTTATGGTCGGCCCCCTGTTAATTGCTTCGGTCATACATACCTGGGCTCCGGGAATCGTCGAAATCGGGGGCGCAACTACCGCACTTTTTTCATCTGCCGGTACCATGTGCCTGGCAGGGCTGCTGCTTTTCATTATCGGAAGCCAGCTTCCCATCCGGCAGATTGGAGCGGTCTTAAAGCGCCATGGAACACTGCTGGTCATAAAGTTATTGGCAGCGTTTGCTGTCGGAATGATTCTGATGCGCTATTTTGGGGCCAAAGGAATTTTAGGGATATCTACCATGGCCTTTGTATGCGTCCTTTCCAGCAATAATCCTGGAGTATTTCTTGCACTTACGAAAACATACGGAGATGAAATCGACCATGCTGCCTTCGGTCTTTGGAATGTAGCCTGTATGCCCACTATTCCCCTTTTGATTCTGGGAGCTGCCAGCGGCGCCGCGTTTGATTATATGGCGCTCGTGGCACTCCTCGTACCGTTTCTTCTGGGAATCCTGCTTGGAAATCTGGACGGGGATATCCGTAAACTAATGGCACCAGGATCTATGATTATGCTTCCATTTTTGGGATTCTGTTTTGGAATATCTGTGGATCTTGTAACGGCATTCCGATCCGGTCTCCAGGGACTCATACTTACACTTGTATTTTATGTGGTAAGCATTATCCCGTCATTCTTTACAGACCACTGGATCTTGAGACGGCCGGGATATGGTTCTGTGGCAGCCTGCTGTGTTGCAGGCCTTGCAATCGGAGCACCCACACTGATCGCACAGGCCGTTCCGGAACATGCTCCTTATCTGCAGACAGCAACCGCGCAGATAGCGCTTGTTATGATACTTACAACGGTTATCACCCCCTTCCTGACCCGATTCACAGCTGGGAAATTTGGAACAGCGGCTAGTGCCCGCTAAAAGCATTTCCAACAGGACAGGTGCTTTTCATAGTCCGTTCCGGTATCCCTGTCATTAAGTATTCCCCATCCGCTCACAAGTCTGAAGCTCGTGACCTATATCCCATTTACAAATGGCTTAGCGGGATTTATAATAATTATAAATCAATCTGCCAAGGAGGGATATCCATGAAGGAATATGGAGACCGCAGGAAAATACGAAGCCGCCAGTATCTGGTTGAGGCTCTGATTCATCTGATGGACAGGAAAACAATAGATGAGATCACCGTCCAGGACCTGGTAGAAGAGGCACAGGTTGCAAGGAGTACTTTTTATACTCAGTTTGAAGATAAACAGGATTTTTTAGATACCATAGTGGAAGAGATGTTTTTTGAACTTCGGAAAGAGACAAAGCCGGATTCCTATGCCAGGGAATCCGGCTTGAATTCCAAAAACAGCAGTAAATACTATGTAAAACATTTTGATTACATATCAAAAAACGCGGAATTTTTCCGTGTCATGCTGGGAAGCAATGGCCTTTCTTCTTTCCGACAGAAGATGGAGGAGAGCGCCCGGATTACTTATACCGAGATCCTGAGCCGGTTCAGCGATGATGATCTGTCATTCCCAAAGGAATATCTCATCCAGTACATTATCTCTGCACATATTGGTATAACAAGTAAATGGCTGGAGGGCGGTATGAAGTACAGCCCCTCTTATCTCGCCGAGCTGCTGACGCATCTTACGTTTCAGGGGGTATTTCATGGACTGGAACTGGATAAGATTATTGAACTACCTAAATGACAATTCGCTGCAGAAAAACGTAAACTCACCATAGTGGTCAGGATTAAACAGATGCCTGAAAATTATACGCTGTCCTCTTCGTGATTAAGCGATTTAAAATACTGAAAGAGCAGATTCAAAGGCTCAGTCATTGGTGCACTTTTGGGACATACAAGACAGACTCTGGAAATAACTGGTTTTTCAAAATGTGTCACTCTGATATTAGGAAACGGTAAACCGGACACTAAGTTGCCGGGGATGACAGCCAGACCAAAATTTGCATTTACCATGGACAGGATCTGCTCATGATGCTTGAAAAGATAAGAGAACTTCGGATATAAGTTTCTGGTCTGGAATAACTGCTTGATAGTCCGGTGCAGCGAAGAGGACTTATCAAAGGAAATGATGGGGTATTCCGCCAGTTCCTCAGGCGTAACATAATCTTTATTTAAATGCTCCATAGAGTCGGGATATATAACCACCAGCTCTTCAGACATAAAAGGAACAGATTCATACATGGACAAATCAAGAGAATCCGTGCGGATGATGGCAGCATCGATCTGTCGAAACTGAAGCATATTCTGCAATACATCCTGTTCTCGTTCGAGAAGGTTCACATAACTATTGGAAGAAGCTATCAGTTTTTGAAAGAAAACAATATCATCGTTCAGATTATATTCATTGATAATGGGAAGCACGCCTAAAATCAGGGGATGCTTGGACGTATTGTCATGCATTTTGTTTAAGTCTGACATCATAGAAGAATATTCTTTGGAAAACTTATCCGCAAATGCCAGAAAACGTTCCCCCTCTGGAGTTAAAATGTTTTCTTTGGCTTCTCTGATAAAAAGAGAATGTCCAAGCTCCAGTTCTAGTGCTTTTATTTGTTTGGATAAAGAAGACTGGGATATGTACAATTCATCGCTTGCAAGTGTAAAGGTTTTGCATTTTACAACTGTAAGAAAATACATTATCTGTGAAAGGGTCATACTTCACCTCCGTGATTTATGTGGGATTTGCGTTATACTTTGCACAAATTTGACAGGATATTTTTAAATTATATTAATTTAAGAAATATAGAAATAATCATTTAGAAATCAGAAAGTTTTCTGTGTTAATTATTATACAAAAACAATGATAAAAACGCAATTCTATTATGGAATAACACTGGTAACGAATGAGAATTGCGTTTTTATCATGCAAAAAAGTATAATAATAAAGGGGATGTAAGATATTTGTTGAACGATATATACAATAAAGCGGGATTCGCATTGTAAGCTTAGGAGAATTTTCTTCTAAAGGAAAAAATTTGATTGGGAAAAATCATAACAGATAGATTTTCTTAAGGGTTTTCTAATGCTTTTGACTAGGTTAAGCCGTTTAATTACACCTTATAGCTATGCTAAAAAAAACAGTAGATAAATTAGGCTAAGTTGGCGAATTAACTGAAAAAAGATAGGAAAATATCACAATATTCAAATATATTGTTTTGCACTATACTGAAGATATAGTTTATCGCATAGAAAGAATCCGGACTTTCGAATGAGAAAAAAGAGGAGGTATTACACAATATGGGAGAAAAAAAATCCGCGTTCCTGAAGTGCTGGAAACAGAAAAAATTTTAACATGGCCGTCATCAGCTAATGCAGAGAAGGAGATAACGGACTTCGTCGTAAAAAGCAGCAGGATGTACACCTGCTGACTGTACACATCGACTGTTTGACCAATAGGCCGGAACTTGCAGAGGAGTTTCCGACCTATTTCTAACTTCTCTGAATCATTCTATTATGGAATCATTTATACCGTAAATCGAATTGATTCACCAAATAAAAAGAAATAAAATAAAATTAAGAAATGGATGATTAAACTAACCACAGTTATACATTGAGAACAGCCGATTATGCAGGCCTGCAATTTCTCGGCAGATACGGACTTTCTTTGTTAATAAGAGGGTTGAACATGTTTACCATTATATAAGGTATCAAACTTTGTGGACGTTGTTACATTTTGATAATACTGGTATGCTTGAAAAAAATTATACATTAAAATTAAACAAAATTCTTAGATATGAAGTGAGCATAATTTACTACTTGTTACAAAAATCAAAATGTTAGAATACATTCATAATAATTTAGACGTCTAAAGAGAATAAATAAAGGGAGAAGGTGAGGAGTTTATATTAAGAAAGATAACTGCATATAGCCTTTAGAAAGGGACGATGAGAATGAAGGAAAATAAGAGCGGGAAAATAGCAGCTATCTATATTATTTATATTTTGCTGGCCGGGTTTATCAGTATACTGTGCGGAATCAAGTATACGGCCATGATAGGACTGCTTCTGGGATCCGCAGCTGCGTTTGCTAATTACCTGTTATTGAAGTTAGTAATATGCAGACTACTGGGTACCAGAAATATTTTTGCTGTTCAGATATTTCTTTTCCGGTACCTGCTGTACATTGCAGCCGTATACGTGTCTATGCGGATCGGCAGAGCCGCTGTTATAATGTTTGCAGCCGGAATCATAGGCTTATCGCTGTCTATTCTCATCGTATATGGAATAGGAGGAGTAAAAAATCAATGATAAACGTTGAAGAACTCGGCGCCCGGATTATCCTTGGCTTCGGAGAGGGAAAGCTGTTTATCACAGAGAGTACATTGTTTGGAATCCTGATTGCCGTGATCCTGGCCGTTTTGGGCATCTGGCTCGGAAGCGGACTTAAGACCGTGCCGAAAGGAAAACAGGTAGTTGCGGAGTTTATTGTGGGCTGGGTTTATAAGTTTACAGAGGGCAACATGGGGAAGGAGAA
>NZ_GL870820.1:0-4493 GCF_000190355.1 Clostridium sp. D5
GGAGGAGTGTACACTTCCAATCTCCCTGGGGCTCCGGCTTTTCGGGAACATACTGGGAGGGTTCATCGTAATCGAACTGTGGCTGCATCTGATGACGCATCTGAGCAGCATGGTCACAACAGTTCCGTTTCTGCGGGCGGTTACGGTACTGCCGCTGAACGCGATCTTCGATATAGCGGAACCGTTAATCCAAACGTACATATTTACCACGCTGACCGTGATTAATCTGGGAGCAGCAGTAAAAATAATGTCTGTGGGACACAGCGAGTAAAAGAAAAAAGAGAAAAAAATAAAAGGAATTAGATTACAGGAGGAAATAGATATGGGAATGGTTGCACTCGGAATCGGGATGTGTATGGGATTAGCAGCACTGGGCATCGGCCTGGGACAGGGACTGGCGCTTAGCAAGGGACTGGAAGGAATGGCAAGGCAGCCGGAAGTAGCGGGCAAGATCCAGACAGGTATGATTGTAGGTATGGCAATTATGGAGACCATCGGTGTACTGACCTTCGTTATCGCCATTATGCTGTCGGGAAAGGTATGATAGAGAAGGGAGGCAGCCGGATTTGAAAGTACAATTATATCAGGATCTGCTTACAATCAACTGGAACCTGCTGTTTTCACTGATCACCGTGGTTGTGTTAGTGCTGATCTTGAAAAAATTCTTTTTTGAGAAAGTACATAGTTTTATGGAGGCAAGACAGCAGCAGGTAGTGAACACGCTGCAGGAGGCCCAGGCGACACGCGAGGAGGCACAGCAGAAGCTGGAGGAATATGAAGCGCAGATGGCGTGGGCAGAGTCCGAGAAACGGGAGATCATAAAGAAAGCAATGCAGGAGGCAAAGGATCAGGCAGGGGCAGTTCTGGAAGACGCAGGTAAAGAGGCATCCCAGGTGCGGGAACAGACGCGCCGGGAAATCGAGCGGGATAAGCTGATTGCGAAGAAAGAGCTGCAAAGAGAGATCGGAGACATGGCAGTCCTTGCGGCAGGGAAAATCATAGGAGAAGAGCTGAACCCGAAAAGACAGGCAGAAGTTGTCGATAAGATTATAGAAGAAGCTGAGGATTCATCATGGAAAGAATAACGGAACAGACTGAGGTAAAGAAACTGTGCGGCAAAATAGATACAGTGACTGAAGAACTGGCTGTCCTGAAACGGCTTCTGGCAGAGGAAGAGGACTTTTTCCATATGCTGACGCTGGGTGAAGTGGGGAAAGAAACAAGGCTTGAGTGGATGCGGGAAATCTTCGGGAGCCATATCAGCGATGAGACACTGGCATTTTTCTGTATCCTGCTGGACCATGAGGGCCTGTACCACTTCGGGCAGGTGCTGGCAGAAGGCCTGGAGCTTCTGGGAGAGGAAAGACAGGGAGTCCGGGGGACGGTATACTCAGTGGTGCCTTTGGAAAAAGACGCCATCAAGCGCCTGGAGGAGCAGACAAAAGAATTGATCCAAAAGCCGGTGAACCTGGTGAACGTGATCGATGAAGGTCTCATAGGCGGTGTCCTGATTTCCGCGGACGGGAAACTCATTGACGCTTCCCTGAAGAAGAGAATGGAAGATTTAAGCTTGAGGCTTCACAGCAGGCCGGAAGGGGGGAGTCCTCTATGATGTGGAATACAGAGGAGATCAGCAGCCAGATAAAAAAACAGATCGAAACATATACAAGCCAGATGGAGATTACCGATTTCGGCACTGTGCTGGAAGTCGGTGACGGCGTAGCCAGGGTGACAGGGCTGAGGCACTGCGTGGCAGGGGAACTGCTGGAGTTTTCGGGCGGGACCTATGGCATGGCCATGAATCTGGAGGAAAAGAATGTAGGGGCGGTGATCATCGGTTCGGACCGGGGGATCAAAGAGGGCGACATTGTAAGGCCCACCGGAAAAGTAGCGGAAGTCCCCGTGGGGGAAGAACTCCTTGGAAGAGTCGTAAACCCCCTGGGAGAGCCCATTGACGGCAAGGGTCCGGTGGAGACCGACAAGACCCGGCCCATTGAGAGTCCGGCACCGGGGGTGCTGCAGAGGAAGTCGGTGCACCAGCCGCTGCAGACGGGCATTAAGGCGATTGACGCCATGATCCCCATCGGGAAGGGACAGCGGGAGCTGATCATCGGAGACCGGCAGACGGGAAAGACGGCCATTGCCATCGACACCATCCTGAACCAGAAGGGCAAGGATGTGATCTGCATCTACGTGGCCATCGGCCAGAGAAAATCCACCATCGCGCAGCTGGTGAAGACGCTGAGCGACCGGGACGCCATGGGCTATACCATTATCGTGTCGGCCACCGCAAGTGACGTGGCCCCGCTGCAGTATATCGCACCTTATGCAGGGTGTGCCATGGCAGAGGAATTCATGTATGCAGGAAAAGATGTGCTGATCGTCTATGACGATTTGTCCAAGCACGCGGTGGCTTACCGTGCCATGTCCCTGCTGCTGAGGCGTCCGCCAGGGCGTGAGGCGTATCCCGGGGATGTCTTTTATCTGCACAGCCGTCTGCTGGAGCGTTCCGCAAAGCTGTCGGATGAGCTGGGGGGAGGGTCCATCACGGCCCTGCCGATCATTGAGACCCAGGCAGGGGATGTATCGGCCTATATCCCAACCAATGTCATTTCGATTACGGACGGCCAGATCTTCCTGGAATCGGAGCTTTTCTTCTCCGGGCAGAGGCCCGCGGTAAACGCCGGCATCTCGGTATCCCGTGTAGGGGGAAGCGCCCAGATCAAGGCCATGAAGAAGGTGGCAGGCACGATCAAGCTGATGCTTGCCCAGTACCGGGAGCTCAAAGGGTTCTCCCAGTTCGGATCAGACATTGACAAGGATACGAAAGAGCGGCTGGAGAACGGCATGCTCCTGATGGAGATCCTGAAACAGGGCCAGTACCAGCCGGTATCGGTGGAACACCAGGTCATGATTATCTATGCGGCAGTCAAAGGACACCTGGTGGGCATTGCGCCAAGTCAGGTGAGGCGGTTTGAAAAAGAGCTGTACCAGTACATGGACACCCATTCTCCGGAAGTGGGGAAGGCCATTGCCAAGACAGGAAAGTTAGAAGAGGAAACAGAACAGTTGCTATTGAAAGGCATCGAAGAGTGCAGGAAGGCGGGTAGGTTCGATGGCTGACCAGATGCAGGCAATCAAGCGCAGAATGAAGAGTGTCAGCAGTACGGAGCGGATCACAAATGCCATGAAGCTGGTTTCCGCAGCAAAACTGAAGCAGGCAACCAACCGGTTTGACTACATCAGAAAACATCTGGAGAAAGAAAAACAGCTCTTTGAGCAGGTTCTCCGGACAGAGGGAAAGGTACCGGCGGTCTACCTCGAGCAGAGGGACGGGGGAACGCTGTATCTTGTACTTACCAGCAGCAAAGGGCTGTGCGGCAGTTATAATACTTCCGTGACGAAGATGGCCGGACAGATCGCAGAGCAGGAAAAAGACAGGTGCTGCTTTCTGGCCCTTGGAACCAAAGGAAAAGAGTTCTGTGTAAGGGAAGGCCTTGCCCTGCTGGAGACAGACTGCGGGCAGATGGATGAGATGACTTATGAGGAAGCCTGGAAACTCTCCGGCAAACTGCTGGAGATGTACCGTGAGGGGCGCTTTACCGGCATCCGCATCCTGTATGCCTCCTATCTCAACTCCATAGCCCATGAGACGAAGGCGGAGTCCGTGCTTCCCCTGGAAGAGGGAAAACCCGGGGAGGAGCAGGAGCTGTCCCTGATGGAATACGAGCCGGCGGGGGCCCAGTTGTTTGACGGGCTGGCGAGGGAGTACCTGGCCCTGTGCCTGTACAGTGCGGTTGCGGAAGCAACCTTGTGTGAGCATTCGGCGCGGCGGATCGCCATGAAGAATGCCAGTGATAATGCGAATGAGATGCTGACAGAATTATCCATATATTATAACAGAGCCAGACAGGCGGCGATTACCAGTGAGATTATTGAGATTATCGCGGGTTCGGAGGCTCAGAAATTAAGAGGTGAGGCAATTGAGTAAAGGAATCATTCAACAGATTATCGGACCGGTTATTGATATTAAGTTTGATGAGGAACAGATGCCGAATCTTCTTAATGCAATACATATCGAGCAGGATGGAAAGACCATTGTAGCAGAAGTGGAACAGCACATTGGGGCGGATCAGGCCCGGTGTATTGCCCTTTCATCCACGGATGGAATGTACCGCGGGATGGAGGCAACCGATACGGGGGAACCGATTAAGGTCCCGGTCGGAAAAGAAGTATTAGGGAGGCTGTTCAATGTGCTGGGCGAGCCCATTGATGAGAAGGGCAGCGTAGAAACGGACCAGTACCAGGCAATCCACAGGCCGGCGCCGGATTACAAGGACCAGGACACCTCTTCGGTGATCTTTGAGACGGGGATCAAGGTCATTGACCTGCTGGCCCCCTACACCAAAGGCGGAAAGGTGGGTCTGTTCGGGGGTGCCGGCGTAGGAAAGACCGTGCTGATCCAGGAACTGATCAACAACATCGCAAAGGAG
>NZ_GL870820.1:5149-37470 GCF_000190355.1 Clostridium sp. D5
CATGTTCCTGTTTGCAGGAGGAATTGAAGATGTGGTAGAAAAGTACGCCCAGGGCGGGAATGTATAAGAAATGCCGCAGGAGAAGACGGAGGAGGGCGCATGGCAGCAAATAGATTTTTATTGGAGATTGTAACGCCGCAGCAACTCTTCTATTCCGGGGAAGTTGAGATGGTGATTGTAGAGGAAGCTTCGGGACAGGAAGGATATATGGCGGGGCACAGCCTTGCACTGAAGCGCCTGGAAAAGGGAGAGGTAAAGATCCGGGAAGCGGAGAGTAAAGAGATTAAGACAATGCTGATTCCGGGAGGCCATATACACGTGGGAAAGACCATGGCAATCTATACCAGATATGCAAATTGGAAGGCTAAGGAATAAAGGCAGTTTACTTATTGACCTGTTAACATGCAGAGGCGCGCAGATATAAAGCAGTATGTATCATGCGCGTCTTTCTTTCATAGGAAATCCATATGGGACGTCCTGCAGGATCAGAACCGATGAGGTGATAGTTATGTTCATTCTTTTATTTGTACTATGGATTATTTTAAATGGCAGAATAACAATGGAAATTGTAATATTTGGCGCGGTTATCTGCGGTGCCTTGTATTTGTTTTTATATAAGTTTATGGAGTATTCACCCAGGCGGGAGCTCAAGACTGCAGGGTGCATATGGAAAATTATAAAATATATGCTGTTCCTGGTTGTAGAAATTATGAAAGCGAATCTGGCTGTGTCGAAGCTGATCCTGGAATTTGACAGGGAACCCGAACCGGTACTTGTGAAATTCAGAACGAATGTAAAGACACAGACCGGGCAGACGGTGCTGGCGAATTCGATTACCCTGACTCCGGGGACGATTACAACCGATCTGGAGGAGGGCAGCTTTATTGTACACAGTCTTGATCGTGAATATGCAGTAGGGATCCACGAATCTGGCTTTGTGAAAAAGATCAGGGAACTGGAGGTTATGGCAGAGGGAGAGGTGAAAGGAGATGTTTCATGACATACCGTTGCTGGGGGACGTAAGTGAAAAATTTTTAATTATTGTATTTGCAGTGCTTTCGGTAATGTTCCTACTATGCCTGCTCAGGCTGATTCTCGGCCCGTCTGTGGCAGACAGACTGGTTGCGGTCAATATGCTGGGAGGTATTGTGATTGCGGCCATTGCCGTTCTTGGTTTGCTGCTGAATGAGTCATACCTTCTGGATATCAGCCTGATCTATGCATTAATTAGTTTCCTTGGAGTTATAATTTTGTCACAGATTTACATCGGTGTATACCGTGCGCGCAACGGGCGTAGAAAAAAGCGGAAGGAGGATGCTTTAGATGATTGTTCTTGAATGGATCCGTTTTTTGACAGGTGCCGTCTGTATAGCAGCAGGGCTTATATTTTATGTGATTCAGTTTATTGGTGTCTTCCGGTTTCAGTATGTGCTGAACAGGATGCATGCAGCAGCCATCGGAGATACATTGGGCTGCGGTCTTTTGCTGGCAGGTACTGTGATCTTCAATGGATTTACCTTTCCAAGCGCCAAGATCCTGTTCATCATTGTATTTCTCTGGATGACTTCACCTGTTGCGGCACACATGGTTGCAAAACTGGAAGTGCTGTCCCGGGTAGAAATGGAAGAATGCTGTCCGGTAGAAAATCCTGAGGATATAGAGGAGGATGAAGCATGACAGTTATTACATGGATACTTTTAGTTTTTCTTGTTATATGTGCAGCGGCAGTCAGCTTTCATAAAAATATCCTGAATTCTATTCTCATTTTTATGGCGTACAGCCTGATTATGTCAGTTATCTGGATGATGATGGAGTCCCCGGACCTGGCAATAACGGAAGCGGCCGTTGGGGCAGGTGTTACTTCACTTTTGTTTTTTGTAACCCTGAAGAAAATTCAAAGAATATCTTCAGAAGATGAAGACGAAAAGGAGACTGGAGAATGAGCAGAAAACGTCCCCAGGAGGAGTATAACAGCAGTCTGGCCTACCGGTTTAGAAGGTGGATGAATGGGGAAAAGGATCCCTTTGTGGGAACTCTGGAAATGAAACCACCGGCGCCCCTTGAAGACCCGGAACAGATATATGAGCCGTCAGACTACGAAGAGATAAAGAAAAAGAGCAGAGAGTACTCTTGTAATGAGAGATTGAAGACATACAGCAAAGTGTATATCGCTGTCAGTATTCTGATCTGTCTGCTGCTGATCATGATTTTAGTTTATGCAGTATCTTATCTTCCGTCTGTAGGGGGGGAGTCAAATCCCACCAACAATGAAGTGCCTGAAAGGTATATTACGGAAGGACTACAGGAGACGGGGGCTGTCAATATAGTAACGGGAGTGATCTTGAATTACCGTTCATTCGATACCTTCGGGGAAGTGACAGTCCTGTTTATAGCGACCTGCTGTGTAATGATTCTTATTATGGTGGAGAATGAGGAAAAACGTAAAAAACTAAAGCTTGATGACTATGGGCTGGAGCCGTTGTATGATACCGTACTGCGGAAAGTGGCAAAGATTGTATGTCCGGTAATCTTTTTATTTGGTATCTATATCATTTTAAATGGACACCTGTCTCCGGGCGGCGGGTTTTCAGGCGGTGCTGTCATAGGGGCAGGGCTCATACTTTATGCGGCATCTTTCGGATTTAAAAGTACACAGAGATTTTTTAATGAGAAGATTTATGTAATCGTCAAGGTTACCGCACTTTTGATGTATGGCCTGATTGCACTGTATTTTTTCTTAACCGGGGCAAACGGGCTGGAGCATATTTTCCCACTGGGAGTTCCTGGGGATATATTAAGCGGAGGGATTATTCTTCCCATTAATATTTGTGTAGGGACAGAGGTTGCATGCACAATTTATGCATTTTATGCATTGTTCAGAAGAGGGGGCCTGTAACATGGGAAGCAATTTGACGTCTAATTTCATTGAAATCGTTGCAGTTATCTTATTTGGAATTGGTTTTACAGACCTGTTCCTTCACAAGAACCTGATAAAAAAGATAATCGGGCTGAACATTATGGACACAGCAGTGTATCTTTTCCTTGCGGTTAAAGGGTATATAAGGGGGCTGAAAGCGCCCATTATTGTGGATCAAGTGCAGAGTGCTGAGGTCTATATTAATCCTCTGCCCAGCGGGCTTGTACTGACAGGGATTGTTGTGTCGGTGTCTGTTACGGCTGTAATGCTGGCGCTTACAATCTGCTTGTATAACAGATACCACACGTTGGATCTGGATGTAATATCGCTCAAGATAAGGGAGAAGGAAGAATGAGTTTTGTACAGAATGTTCCCTGTTTTTCTATATTGATGGCAATGTTTGCCGCCATCATTACGTCCGCGGTGAAGGGAAAAGCGGCGAGACGGATCAGTATCTTTGTGACAGCTGCGATAGGGATAATGTCTGCATTCCTGCTTGTGTTCCTGATGGGAACAGGTGAAAGTTATGCCTATATGATGGGGCATTTTCCCGCACCGTGGGGCAACGAGCTCCGCGCAGGTATGCTGGAAGCGGCTATGGCATTGTTTTTCTGCATCATTATGATGGTGGCGTTATTTGGAGGGATGGAAGAAGCGCGTGCAGATCTTGAGGCAGATAAGGCTAATTTTTATTACATTATGGCAAATCTTATGCTGGCGTCCAGCTTGGCGTTAGTGTATACCAACGATATGTTTACAGCGTATGTTTTTGTTGAGATAAATACAATCGCAGCATGCGGGCTGATTCTTGGAAAATTCAATGAGTTAACGATAGCCGCAAGTGTGCGTTATATGATTATGAGCCTGATGGGATCCGGCCTTCTGCTGCTTGGAATCAGCTTCTTTTATGATATGACAGGGCATCTTCTCATGAGTTATATGAAAGAGAGCATCCTTTTAATCTGGCAGACAGGCGAATACCGTATTCCACTGATACTGACTATCGGACTTGTCAGCGTCGGGCTTGCTATTAAGAGCGCGTTGTGGCCGTTTCATTCCTGGCTTCCCAATGCGTACGGGTATTCCACGGTGTCATCATCGGCTATGCTGTCCAGCATTGTGTCTAAGGGATATATATTCCTTCTTATTAAAATTATTTATAGAGTAATTGGACCGGAAGTATTTGCAGAAAGCCATATCATAGATATTCTGTTTGTGTTTGGAATCATCGGCATGATACTTGGATCTTTGGATGCTGTACGGCAAAAGAATATAAGAAAAATGATTGCGTATTCCTCCGTAGCGCAGATTGGCTATATTTTCATGGGAATTGGACTTGGCTCGGCTGAAGGAAACGGCGCTGGTGTCTACCATATTTTTGCCCATGCTGCGGCAAAATCTCTGGTATTCGTTGCAGCGTACGGTCTGATCAAAGCGTCAGGTGGATGCAGGGATATCAACGGGCTGAGAGGAGCCGGGTTCCGTAACAAGGCGGCTGGCGTGGGATTCGCAGCAGGTTCCCTGTCCATGGTTGGTATTCCGGGATTTGCCGGATTTGTCAGTAAGATGATGTTCGCAGAAGCATCCCTGGAGACGACCGCTTATACGATACCGGTGCTCGCGGCACTGGCAATCAGTACCGTACTGAACGCAATTTATTTTATGAGAGTGGTTCTGATCCTCTATACACCGCTGACGAAAGAGGAAAAAGCAGCGGGGATGAAGGAGAAGACTGTGGACAATTCCTGGCAGTTCAAGGCTGCAATTGCGGGAGGAACAGTCCTGAACCTGTTTCTTGGTATCTGTACGGCTCCTGTCATGCGGGTGGTCAAAAACGGATTGGAGATATTGGGATGAGACGTGTCCTGTAATTCATGTGCAGTGAACCGGCAGACACATTTTTATGGCAGATAGGAGGAAATATGTACATACAGGCATGGATTTTATGTTCAATATTTATACCGGCAGCGGCAGGACTTCTTTTTCTTGTGCTTCCTGCCCGAAAAATGAGGGAGAAGAAGATGTCCTGGGCTGCTGTACTAGCACTTGTCCTTACCGTGGCCTCTGTCGGTATGCTGCTGTTTTCATACAGCAGGGGAACCAAAGCGCAGCTGACTTTATTTTCCCTGACAGAGGGACTGGACATTTCATTCAGGCTGGATGATCTGGGAGCCTTTTTTCTGGGATTTATAGCGTTTATCTGGCTTCTGGGAGGAATCTTCTCAGTGGAATACCTGAACCACGAACATCACAAAAGAAGGTTCTGGGGATTTTATCTTCTGACCCTTTGTGCACTGCAGGGCCTGAGCCTTGCAGGAAATCTTGTAACCATGTATTTGTTCTTTGAGATGATGACACTGGTATCCATGCCCCTGGTTCTGCATACGCAGACTCACGAGGCGGTCATGGCAGGCCTGAAATATCTCTTTTACTCTATGTGCGGGGCTTACATGGCACTGTTTGGAGTTTTTGTTTTCTATCATTTTGGGAAAAGTATGGAATTCCTTCCCGGGGGCGTTATGGATTCCGCTGTATTGGCACAGAACGGAACGATCCTGCATCTGGGGATATTTCTCATGATCCTTGGATTTGGCGTGAAAGCGGGGATGTTCCCGATGCATGCCTGGCTGCCCACAGCGCACCCGGTGGCTCCTGCTCCGGCATCCGCTGTATTGTCTGCAATTATTGTGAAAGGCGGTGTGCTGGCAGTGATGCGTTCGGTTTATTATGTTGCGGGGGCAGAACTTTTGAAAGGCAGCTGGGTGCAGTATGCGTGGCTGATACTGGCGCTTATCACGATATTCCTGGGCTCTATGCTGGCATTTAAAGAGCCGGTATTAAAGAAAAGGCTGGCCTATTCTTCTGTAAGCCAGGCATCTTATATTATGCTCGGTATGGCGGTTCTGAATCCCACCGCGCTTACAGGATCCCTTCTGCATGTGCTGTTCCATGCATTTATTAAGACCGCACTCTTCCTGAGTGCAGGGGCGGTCATTTACCAGACGGGATATACGAGAGTGGGTCAGCTTCGGGGGATTGGGAAAGAAATGCCTGTGACAATCTGGTGTTATACTTTTGTATCCCTTGCGTTAATTGGAATTCCGCCGGCGAGCGGGTTTATCAGTAAATGGTATCTGGCAGAGGGGCTGTTGGAAAGCGGTGTAAAGACTTTCTCATGGCTTGGGCCGGTTGTGCTCCTTGTGAGCGCGCTGCTCACTGCAGGCTATCTGCTTCCTGTCACAATTGACGGATTTCTGCCCGGCGAGGATTACAATTATCAGGCCCGGAAGAAGAGAGAGCCTTCCGTAAAGATGGTCCTGCCGCTTATCATTCTGGCTGCAGGGGCACTGATTATGGGGGTGTTCCCGGGCGGTCTGATTACATTTCTTGGAAACATCACAGCAGCGGTAGTATAAGGAGGTGAAGACGTGAACGAAAAGTTATTAATCATAGCAGTTGTTTTACCAATCATATTAGCAGTCTTCATTCCTTTGATTCCTTTCAGGAAACGTGCCCATATGGAGATATATATTGAAGCAGTGGTGATACTGACATCTGTCCTTGTATTCCTGCTTCTGTTCAACAGGCCAGAGGAACTGGTGATGCTCCGGTTTACAGAAAAAGTAACATTAGCCTTGAAAATAGACGGATTGAGTATGGTATTCGCAGGCCTGATATCAGTTCTGTGGCCGATTGCCACATTGTACTCCTATGAATATATGTCCACGGAAGAACGGGAGCAGCCCTTCTTCATGTTCTATACCATGACCTACGGTGTTACGCTTGGAATCGCTTTCTCTGCCAATATCGTGACTATGTATTTCTTCTATGAAATGCTGACACTGGTAACGATACCTCTGGTAATACATATTTTTACAAAAGAAGCAGTTCTGGCAACAAGAAAATATATTTATTTTTCTATCGGCGGAGCGGCCCTTGGGTTTATGGGAATGGTATTTCTGATCCGCTGCGGGGACGGCAGCGGCTTTACGCCAGGAGGAATCCTGAACGGAGGGACTGCAGGAGTGGGGATGGATCTGGTACTGCTCCTCTATGTCATTGCTTTTCTCGGCTTTAGCATCAAGGCTGCAATGTTTCCCTTTTATTCCTGGCTTCCGGACGCCGGCGTGGCACCTACTCCGGTCACGGCTCTGCTGCATGCAGTGGCGGTCGTAAAGGCGGGCGGTTTTGCAATCATCCGGCTGACATATTATTGCTTTGGGACAGAAATCCTCCGGGGAACGTGGGCACAGAAAGTGGTGATGGTGCTTGCCATGTTTACCATTGTATTCGGCTGCAGCATGGCGGTCAAAGAGACCCACATGAAGCGGCGGCTGGCATTCTCCACGGTCAGCAACCTGTCCTATATCATCTTCGGGGCCACCATCATGACGCCGGCCGGGCTTCTGGGTGCGCTGTGCCACATGGTATTCCATGCGGTTATGAAGATCAGCGCGTTTTTTTGTTCCGGGTCAATTATACATCAGTCACACAAGCATTATATATATGAAATGGATGGATTTGGACGAAGAATGCCCTGGGTTTACGGAGCATTTACAGTATCGGCCCTCGGCCTGATGGGGGTACCGGGCGGATGCGGATTTATCAGTAAATGGTATCTTGCAAAAGCCGCGTTAGAAAGCGGCAATTATATGGCCTGGGCCGGAGTGGGATGCCTTCTGATATCGGCATTGTTGACAGCCATTTACATGATGGCTATTGTGGTGCGCGGGTTCTTCCCCGAAAAAGGATTTAATGAGAAGTCCATTGAGAATGTGAAGGATCCCAGCTGGCAGATGATACTGCCTCTGATGTTGTTTTCCATTGCGATTATAGGATTCGGTATCTATTCCGCACCCCTTACGGACTTTCTTACAAAGGTTGTAAATGGTGTATTTTAGGAGGTGGCACATTTGAAGGAAATACAATTGGCAATACCGGTATTCTATCCTATGGCCGGTGCATTGATTACCTATCTTATAGGAAAAAAATCGAGGGAAGCCAGAAATTATTTAGCAGATTTTATTGTCGTGTCGGAATTTTTCATGCTGCTCTACGGTGCTGTCTGCCTTCAGGGGACAGAAAGCATTCTGGAGGGGGTCTGTGGGATGGGGCTCCACTTTACCATGGATGGCTTTCGGGGCATTTATGGGGTGGTTGCCGCATTTATGTGGATGATGACCATTATATTTTCGAGGGAGTATTTCAGACATTACCGGAACAGAAACCGTTATTATCTGTTCCAGCTTATCACACTGGGAGCTACGATCGGTGTATTCCTCTCCGCTAACCTGTATACGACCTTTATCTTTTTCGAGATCATGTCTTTTACTTCCTACGTGTGGGTTGCACAGGATGAAAGAAAAGAATCGTTAAGGGCTGCACAGACGTACCTTGCTGTAGCGGTAATCGGTGGAATGGTGCTGCTGATGGGGCTGTTTATGCTCTATACATCTGTGGGAACACTGGAGGTCTCAGAACTTTATGAGGCTTGCCGGAATTATCCGGATAAGAGAGTGCTGTATATTTCCGGGAGCTGTCTGCTGGTTGGATTTGGTGCAAAAGCGGGTGCATTTCCGCTTCATATCTGGCTTCCAAAGGCACATCCTGTGGCACCGGCACCGGCATCGGCACTGCTGTCCGGTATTCTTACCAAGGCAGGCGTGTATGGAATCCTTATCATTAGCTGCTATATGTTCTATGGGGACACAAAATGGGGCAGCATGATACTGGCACTGGGAGTAGTGACCATGTTCGGAGGTGCGGTGCTGGCGGTATTCTCTATTGATTTAAAACGTACCCTGGCATGTTCTTCCATGTCCCAGATTGGGTTTATATTAGTCGGAACAGGCATGCAGTGCATGCTTGCAGAAGAAAATGGCCTGGCAGTACATGGAACATTTCTTCATATGATGAACCATTCTCTGATCAAGCTTGTTCTGTTCATGGTGGCCGGTGTGGTCTTTATGAATACGCATCAGCTGAATCTGAATGATATACGGGGATTCGGGCGCAAAAAACCATTTTTGCACCTGACATTCCTTATGGGGGCTCTGGGGATCGGCGGTATTCCGCTCTGGAACGGTTATATCAGCAAAACGCTGCTCCATGAGAGCATTGTAGAATATTCAGGGGCTCCTATTTTCGTGTTTGTGGAGTGGATCTTCCTGATTAGCGGAGGCCTTACCGTAGCCTATATGCTGAAGCTGTATCTCTCTATTTTCTGGGAGAAGAATACAGATGCCGCAAAACAGGTGGAATTTGAAGGAATGAAGAAATCTTATATTGATAAGCAGAGCATGTTTGCTATCGGAGCCAGTGCTGTTATACTGCCTGTTCTTGGAATGACCCCTGTGAAAACAATGGAAAAACTGGCGGGCATAAGCCAGGGCTTTATGCTTATGCATGAGGAACCGCATATCCCTCGTTTCTTTGGGATGGTTTGCCTGAAGGGCGGCCTGCTCTCGATTGGGATAGGAGTTGTGCTGTATCTGCTGGTGATCCGAACCTTTTTCCTGAAAAAAAAGGCAGGCAGCCAGAGCTATTATCCAGATGCCTGGCCGAAGTGGCTGGACCTGGAGAACCTGGTTTACCGGCCGTTGTTTGAACGGATCCTGCCCTTTATCGGCGTATTCCTCTGCAGAATTGGGGATTCGCTTATTGATAGTATCATTGTTCTATTAAGAAAGACTCTCTACAAGGACTGCAAAATACCCCACCGTACAGGCTCACTGCCGAAGCTGGACGCAGTGATAGGGACGCTGCTGGACAAAGGCGCAGTTTATCTCAAAAAACGGGAAGAGTCCGTTTCCTACCGCTGGAAGCTGGGAAGGAAAGCCCTGGAAAGAAGAGAAAGCCGGGATATGATCCGGTTCAGCCTGTCCTACGGGTTGCAGCTGGCTGGGATCGGAATGCTCTTTATACTGGTGTACCTGCTGCTGTAAGACGGGACAAGGAAGGGTAGCAGAAGAAAATTGTGCGGCGCCCGAAGGGGCGCGGAAAGGAGATTTTTATGAGTTTTATTGTATTTATTTCACCGCTTTTACTGGGAATCCTGGGAAATGTATTTTACAATGTAGTAGGAAAATCGACACCTGAGAAAATAAATCCCTTTGTTTCTCTTGCAGTCACCTATACTATGGCACTTCTGGTTTGTATTGTCCTGTTCTTTCTGACAAACAGAGACAGAAATCTGTTCGCCACTGCCGCTGAGGCAAACTGGACATCCTATTGCCTGGGAGTGTGCATTGTGTTTGCAGATCTTTCACTCATTTTATTGTTCAGAGCAGGCTGGGATATTAGCATTGGATCTTTGATAGCTAACATTGCCTGCTCAGTAATTGTTGTGATTGTTGGGGTGTGTTTTTTTGGAGAAAGTCTTACCGCACGGAAAATTGCTGGTATCATTGCCTGTGCGGTTGGACTTTATATTATAAATTCCCCTGAAGAGACTACAAAAGGAAAAATATAACCTGATTTCACCTTACAAAGGAGGAGTAAATATGGAAAAAACAAAAAAAATTACAAAATTAAATTATCTGGCACCGGCAATCTTAATGATTGGGTCTCGTGCCCCTTATATGATTATCCAGAAGGTTACGCCAGAAACCATTGATCCTTATGTATCTCTTTGTCTGTGCTATAGCGTGTGTCTTGTCGTTGTAATTGGAATGTTTTTCTTAACTAAAAAAGGGCAAAATTTTATACAGGAACTGAAGAAAATCAACTGGACCGCACCAGCACTTGGGATATGTCTGGTATGTATGGACGCATCCGTACTGCTGATGTTCCGTATGGGGTGGAATCTCAGCGTTGGAAGTGTCTTGTTATATGTATTACTCGCGATTGCCCTGGTGATTGTTGGAGGCGTTTTCTATAAAGAAAAAGTCACTCTAAAACGGCTGATTGGTATAAGTATGTGTCTTGTCGGCGTTATTCTAGTTTCAGGTGTGTAAATTGCAGGACGTTTCATTGTTGTGGTATATCAGGCGGTATTCCCTGGGAGAAAGATCTGTGGCTTTCTTGAATACCGTGCTGAAATAGGAATAATTTTCATATCCCACTCTTGTAGATACCTCATAGACCATGAGATCGGTGGAGGATAACAGTTGCTTTGCCTTTTTTATACGCAAAAGAGTTAGATAATTAACAAATGTTATCCCCACTTCTTTTTTAAAGATGAGGCTCAGATAGCTGGCCGATATATGTATGAATTTTGCTACAGAAGATAAGGAACAATCAAAATCCATGTAATGATTGTCTATGTAATCTTTCGCCTGGTTAAGTAACATCTGCTGCTGGTTTTTACAGGATATATCGGATGATTCTTCTGAATAAACTGGTTTATCCGGCTTTGCCTCAAGGCGGTCTGCCTGTGTAGCGTTTTCCTTGCCCGTGATAAGCATGTCGATGTCCAACAGCGAGCAAATACCTTCAGCGACGCAATTCTGTAATATGTTGAAATCAAAAAATCTCTCATCTACTAAAAGAACTTTCATTTTTCCCCACCTTTCATTTTACATCGATTTCTTCATAATTAATTGTAGAAATAATATCTAACATACTGCAAAATTTCTGTATCTCTTCTTCAGAAAATTTTTCCTTGATTCGAGCAATCGCTTCGTTGTCCTGTCTGCGATAGATTTTGTATTTCAGAACTGCATCCTCATTGACAGTTAATATATTCTGCCTGCGGTCATCAGGATCCGGTACTTTTATCACCAGTCCCTGACGGATCAGCGCATTAATTTTTAGCGTAATAGCTGGTTTAGAAACTTGTAGTAGATTTGCAATTTTGGATGCCGTACATTTTCCTTTCATAGAAAAAATAAGTTCCAGATAGAGCAGACTATTGTAGGAAAGAGTCTCATCCACAAACTGTTTGTTCATAAGTTGCAGGTCACATAAAACTGTACTGTAATAAAATGCATCCAAAGCCGTTTTTAATTCCATAGGTTTTCATCTCCCGGGTATAATTTGATTTTCTCTGCGCGCAATTGGTTAAGTGATTTTAATTATTATAGCTTAACTAATTTCGCTTGTCAAGATGGATTTGCAAGAGAGATTTTGCAATTATATTGGGCTTGACAAATGATATTTGTATTGCTATTATTTAAACTGATATTAGGCAAATGCTTGATCCACGCTTGTTAGGGAAAAATTCTCTGGCAGGCGTTTTTTTATAATAAATTTCCCATAAACGGAAAAAACAAAGTGTTAGAAACCCCAGTAAAATCAATGGGTTTTGGCGTTTATTAAACGCCTGTTTAAAAAAAGAGAAGGAGAAAAAAACAATGGTTACAATCAGCAAATTTAGTTATGAAAACCCAAGATTCATTCATCTTCTTAAACGAAGAAGCAGTATTCCCCAAGAGGTTGAAACTACTGTCAGGGAAGTGTTAAAAAATGTAAAAACACGGGGCGATGAAGCTTTATATGCTTACATGAAGAAATTTGATCATGTTGATATGAATGAAATTGGCTTGTTCGTATCAGAAGAAGAATTTGCATATGCAAAGGAAAAAGTATCGGAGGAATTTAAAGAGTCTGTAAAAAGAGCCTGTGACAATTTATTTAGATTTCATAAAAAGCAATTACCTGCGGGCTTTTCAGAAGTCTATGAGGATGGTGCTGTACTCGAACGAAAATATACTCCTATTAATAGTTTGGCTGTTACTGTTCCAGGAAATATGGCGCCGCTCGTCTCTACACTATACATGAATCTGATTCCTGCGATAGTTGCCGGAGTTCCAAACATATACATACTGACAAAACCAGGAATGGACGGAACGATTGATGAACATTTACTTTATACAGCTGACTATTTAAATGTCAGAAACTATTATAAACTTTCGGGTTCCCAGGGGTTAGCTGCTGTTGCTTATGGGACGGAAACTGTCAGGAAGGTTGATGCAATAACAGGGCCTGGTAATAACTTTACCCAAATGGCAAAGAAGCTTTTGTTTGGCGAAGTGAAAATTGATTCTATCGCCGGGCCTTCTGAAATTGCGATTATCGCTGACAAAAATGCAAACCCCGTTTTTATTGCTGCAGATATGATGTCTCAGGCAGAGCACGGAACGGGATTTGAAGCCAGTACAGCTTTTTGTTTATCAGAAGAACAGGCTCAAAAGATTAAGGATGAAATCAACCGCCTGTGTGAAGAAAATCATCTTATAGAAGCAACTCAAAAAACATTTGAAAATTATGGCGACATTTTTATAGTTGATTCTATTGAAGAAGCCGTGGATGCTGTAAATGAAATTGCCCCGGAGCATGCTGAATTACTATTAGATGATTATCAGGATGCACTTGCAAAGTTAACGAATGCAGGCGCAGTATTTGTTGGTGAGTACAGTACCGAGCCCGTAGGTGATTATTTCTGCGGAACTAATCATATTCTTCCAACATGTGGAACTGCAAAATTTTCTTCTGGTATGTCAGTAATGGAATTTATGAGAGGATATAGTGTGATCCAATATCCGGAAACTGCATTAAAGAAGAATGCTGATCATATTATTCGGCTTGCTGAGTCCGAGGGAATGATGGCACATGCCCTGGCAGTTAAAATTAGAAAATAGAATCTATAGCATTGGCATTTTACAAGCGCTTAAAAAGGAGAATGGTTATGGCTTTAAAGAAAAAACCGGTCACCGGAATGAAAGATATAATGCCTGAAGAAATGGAAATCAGGGATTATGCGATTGGACTGATCAAGGAGACTTATAAATCATTTGGATTTTCCTCAATCGAGACCCCTTGTGTCGAGCATATTGAAAATTTGTGCAGTAAGCAGGGCGGAGACAACGAAAAACTGATTTTTAAGATTTTGAAGCGTGGAGAGAAGCTGAAGATCGACTCAGCAATAGAGGAGAGCGATCTGATAGATGGTGGTTTACGTTATGATTTAACGGTTCCGCTGTCTCGGTATTATTCCAATCATGCGAATGAGCTGCCATCTCCATTTAAAGCTTTGCAGATCGGCAATGTATGGCGTGCGGACAGGCCGCAGCGCGGGCGTTTCCGTCAGTTCACACAGTGCGACATTGATATTTTGGGTGAGCCGGGCAATCTGGCTGAGATAGAATTGATTCTGGCGACTACGGCGCTGCTTGGAAAACTTTCCTTTCAGAATTTTACCATCCGTATCAATGACCGTAAATTTCTGAAAGCAATGGCGGCGTACAGTGGATTTGCTGAAGCAGATTATGAAAGTGTATTCATCACACTGGATAAGATGGATAAAATCGGTATGGACGGCGTGGCTGCGGAATTAATGGAAAATGGATATGCGAAAGAATCGGTGGACAAATATCTTCAGTTATTCAAAGAGATTACGAATGACGTGGAAGGTGTACGCTACTGCAAGGAGAAACTGAAAGGCTTTCTAGAGGATGAAGCGGCGGCTTCATTGGAAATGATCATTACCAGTGTGGAAAGTGCAAAAGAAGCAGATTTCAAGATCAGTTTTGATCCAACTCTTGTGCGGGGAATGTCCTACTATACAGGGACGATTTTCGAAATCTCTATGGATGAGTTCGGCGGAAGTGTCGGCGGCGGCGGGCGCTATGATGAGATGATTGGTAAATTTACAGGACAGAATATCCCTGCGGTTGGGTTTTCCATTGGATTTGAGCGTATCGTAATGCTTTTGCTGGAACGAGGCTTTCTGGTGCCATCAAGCAGAGAGAAGAAAGCCTTCCTGATTGAAAAGAACATGTCCGCCGGGGAAATGCTCAAAGTATTGGACCTTGCAAAAAAGGAACGCGCAGCGGGCAGGCAGGTTATGATTGTAAATATGAAAAAAAATAAAAAGTTCCAGAAAGTACAGTTGACAGAACAGGGATATACAGATATTATAGAGTGCTATCGTGATTCTGTGGATTAGCTGTAATTGTGGAGAAGTGTGAAGAGGGGGCTGACGTTTCATATCGAATTTCAGTCCCTTTAAGGAAAATTAAGAACATACTAACAGGAATCAAGTGTTTTTTACACTTGCTCTCCCGGCATGTATGTTCTTTTCTATTTTATCTGATTTTTTTGACGTCTCCAAAATCTCCTTCGCTCTGAAAGGCACAGGTCATCCAGTACATCCCCAGCCAAATCTACCAGAACATTTTGGGGGGGGGATAGAGAGGAGTGCCGTCAGGCAGGAAAGAATTCGTGCAATATATTCCTGTGTTATGAAACTACTGGATTGCGAATAGTAAATAAAAAGAAAAATTATAACAAAGAGGCCATTATATGGTATGATATAAAAATAGTAAGACTCGAAAAATACTTGCCAGCTACTTTTCAAGCATCACACGTAAGTGATCAAAGTATGGTCACTAAGTGCTCATGTTATAAAAAACGTTAAAATTTAACACACGGGAGGAGATTAAAATGCGTTTACTGATAAAACAGCGTGTATTTTCATGGACGGATTCTTATGATGTATATGACGAGAGCGGAGCGGCAAAATATTTTATAAAGGCTGAGTTTTTTGCGCTGGGCCATCAGATCCATGTGTACGACTGGAGGCAGAGGGAAGTCGGGGCCATACGGCAGAAACTTCTGACTTTGATGCCCCAGTTCGAAATTGAAATGCATGGTGTTCCGCAGGGAGAGATCCAGAAAAAACTGACATTTTTCCGTCCGAGATATGAAGTGAACTTTAACGGCTGGCATGTAGAAGGTGATTTTCTCGGCTGGGAGTATGATGTCTGTAACGGACGCAGTACGGTGGTACATATAACCAAAGAACTTTTGCACTGGGGGGACACTTACGTGCTCGACTTTGCAAATCCGGCTGATGAACTCATGGGACTGCTGCTCGTCATAGCGATTGATGCGGCAAACTGTACGAATGGGCAGTAAGAAGAAATAGAAATACGTGAATGCATGCCCCTGCGGGGGGATTTGCAGCTCTGCTGCAGAATAATGTGCCGAATTTTAGAAATCATATGGACTAAAGTACGAAACTGCCTTATAATTGGAAATAATAGTGTCAAGGATTAAAAAAGGAGGCCGTATTTATGGCAATATGGATTATATTAGCAATCGTTGTGGTTATTATTATCTGGCTCGTAGGCTCTTATAATGGTTTTATTAAGCTGAGGAATAAGACGGAAGAGGCTTTTTCTGCGATGGATGTATCTCTGAAGAAAAGATACGATCTGATCCCCAATTATGTGGAGACGGTGAAAGGCTATGCAAAACATGAGTCCCAGACTCTTGAGAAGGTGATTTCAGCGCGCAATGCGGCCATGAATGCATCAACGGCGGAAGAGAGGATCGCAAACGATAATATTCTCAGCGGGACTTTAAAGTCCCTATTTGCAGTATCTGAGGCATATCCGGACCTGAAGGCAAATCAGAATTTCCTGCAGCTTCAGGATCAGCTGCAGCGGATCGAGGAAGAGATTGCCGGTTCCAGAAGATATTATAATGGTGTTGTGAACCAGTTCAACACGAAGACAGAGATGTTCCCGGGCAATATTATTGCCGGTATTTTCGGATTCAGGAGAAAGCCGCTGTATGAGGTAAATGAGAGCAGTGAGCGCGAGAATGTGAAAGTAGCTTTCTAGGGGGATTATCAGTATGAAGAAGTTTAGCGGAAGGGCTGCCGCGCTCATTGTATGGGCGGTAGTCTGGGTATTTATGATGTTTGGTTCTGGGATCGTGGAGAGGGCCGTGAACCCGGAGGTAAAACTGAAAGAAGACCCGAACATGACAACGGAATATTTCAACACAGATATCGAGGTGGGGGAGAACCAGTCCTATAAAGTTACGGAGCATATAGGAGTTGATTTCAGGACGCCCCGCCACGGAATATACCGTTATATTCCGGTTAAGGGCACCGTATTTTCCAGAGAAGACGGCAGGAACATGCAGGCGGTACCTTATAATGCAAAGATGACAGATGTTAAATCTCAGGAAGAGATGGAGATCAGTTCTGAAAGCGGGAGCAAGGTCATCCGGTTTGGGACTGAGGATGAATATCAGAATGGCCAGAAAGAATATCAGTTTTCCTATACGGTTACCCCCAGATTCCAGGAGAATGAATACCAGAATGCTTATTATAATGTATTTCCGCTTCAATGGCAGAATCCTGTTCCCGCAGGAAGCAGATTTACTGTTACATTTCCGAAGGATTTTTCTCATGATATCCTGAAGTTTTATTACGGAGGTTATGGGGAGAATAAGAATGCAGAAGAAATTCTGGAGCTTTCATGGGACGGGAATACTGTGACGGGGATTCTGAAAACAGACCTGAAACTCGGCCAGGGGATTTCTTTCTTTGCACCTATGCCAGAGGGCTATTTTACAGGTGTCGGGCAGCTTACATATCTGCCCTGGCTGCTGCTGTTACCGGCAGTGATCCTTTTACTGCTGATTGTTTTTCTGTTCGCGAGGTTCGGAAGAGACGAACCGATCATCCCTTCTATTCAGTATCAGCCTCCGGACAATCTGGACAGTGCCGCTGTGGGTTATATTATTGACGGTAGTGTGGATGATAAGGATTTACTTTCCCTGATTATATACTGGGCTGACAAAGGCTTCCTGCGCATTAAAGAAATGCCGGATCACCAGCTAAGTTTATTTAAGCTGAAAGAGCTTCCAAAGGAAGCGCCCAGCTATCAGTTCTGCATTTTCAACAAGCTGTTCGATCATGGGGATATCCGCAAAATCAGCGATTTGCAGTATAAGTTTTCAGGGACCATGGAGATGGCCAAAAAGCAGCTGAAGAATTATTTTCAGAAGCAGGGCCGGGACATGATTTATACCAGAGAATCTAAAGCTGCCAGGGTTGCGGCAATTATTTGCTGTACTCTGCCTATGGCCTGGTTCATGCTGCTCACGAGTATTTATTCTTATACAAGCGGCGGCAGGATTTTTTTACAGGTGCTTTTGTGGATCATGCTTCTGACAGGGACACTGATTTTCTGTTTTAATATTGATACATGGTACGCCAGGACCGACACTTCCCGTAAACTGACAGCGGGAGGCACACTGGCTGTCTGCTTTTTATCTACCGCAGTATATGCGGGAAGTTATGTTATGCGTGTATTGCAATATGAAGTCTTTAACTATATAGGGGTGCTGGTTCCTGTCCTGGGGATCACGGGAATACTGATTGGGCTGGCAGGGTTCATGAAAAGACGGACCCCCCAATGTATAGAATGGATGGGAAGACTTGCGGGGCTTCGTGACTTTATTGAAACAGCCGAACTGGAGCGCATGAACGAGCTGGCAAAAACGAACCCGGAGTGGTTCTATCATATTATTCCTTATGCATATGTTTTCGGGCTTTCCGATGTATTTGCTGTAAAACTGAAAGGCCTGTCACTGCCGGCTCCTGAATGGTATTCTCCATATCACAGTTATACATTTTTTGACTACTTTATGTTTAACAGACTGATGATGAGCAGCCTGAATAAAACGGCGTCCACGTTGACTGTATCGAAACCGCCGGAGACAAGTGGTTCCGGTGGCGGCAGTTTTGGAGGCGGAGGTTTCAGCGGAGGCGGCTTTTCCGGCGGAGGTTTTGGCGGAGGCGGAGGCGGCAGCTGGTAACATTAAGAAAATGCAAAGGAATGTTGCGAAAGATTGCAGCGTTCCTTTTTCTTATATAAAATTTATATTTGTGAGTATTTTTTGTGGTGAAAAATTGAAAGGTACAGGTAATATTGAATATGGAGTATTGTATAAGAATTTTTGAAAACGGTAATGTGAGAAGAAGAGGCTCGCGTATCGTGGGAGTGCTGCTTGCGCTTCTGATGGCAGCGGGGATGGTCTGTGAACTTCCCGCTTTGGAATTTAAGGAGTCTAATGCCGTGCATAAGATGGTTTACGGCAAATATACGGGAAAGAAATTTTTGCCTTACGCAGAAAACATAAAAGACACAGGGGCTTTAGATGTTTTTGAAAATATTGCGGCTACGATACCGGTAAAATCAAATATCGAAGAACTGTCCGACAGAAACAGAGAGCCGGGGACTGTGACAAACTCTCTGGATGCAGAGAAAACAGACTTTCTGTCTGATGTACTTTTAAGAGGCGTGGAAATATCAGGACCGGATCTCAGCAGGATAGAGATTTCGCTGCCGGAAACACCTACAGGTAACTTTACACCTCCGGTGATTCCGGATATTCCCAATATTCCGTCGGGGCATCAGAAACCTTCGGTACCGGATACACCGGCTGAGCCAAATACACCAATCGTGCCGGATACGCCAATTGTACCGGACAAGCCTTCAATAGACGACAATCCGACAGTACCGCCTGAGAATATTGTACCTGATAATCCGGATGAAGAGGCGCCGGATATACCGGATGATGGAGTAGATCCAGGTACTGATACAGATGATCCGGTGATTGAACAGCCGGCAGGTTTTACGGTAAACGAAGATGGAATGATCTGCAGTTACGATCCTTCTGCTGGGATTGTAGAAAATGGCCGGCTCTATCTGCCGTCGGAAGGTTGCACCGGAATCGCAAGAGGCGCATTTGATGGGGTCAGCGCTGAGATCTATGAACTTTTCATTCCGTCAAATATTGTAAATATCGAACCCGGTGCCCTGGGTGATATGACAGATCTGGGATGGATCGAACTTATGGAAGCCAATGAGAATTATGTTTGTCTCGAAGGCATGCTATTTGACAGCAGCATGACAACGCTTCTTGCATTTCCCTGCGGAAGAATCGGTATATATTCGCTTCCGGCGAATGTAACAAGACTTGAAGATTATTCTTTTCTTAATACTACAATATCAAAATTAGACATGATAAAATGTGGCGCTGTCGAAGTGGGCAGTAATGTGTTCGGTGAAAATGGCGGAACTGGAATTACCATTAAGGCGCCAAGAGATCATCTTGAGCATTATCAGAATGTTTTTGAGGGAACGGGTGCGACCGTGCAGTAAAACCGCTGTTTGTGACGAGTTTTTATCTAAACAGAGGGAAAATTTACCCGTAGAGGTGGATTTCTACTGAAAATGTGTTAAAATGTGTAAGGATTTGTGCAGACTATGTATTATAGAGATTAAAAATCTCAGTGTGCCGGGTGCGCCCGGGGTAAAGGCGGGAGAACAGATGGATTATAAGCTTGTGATGAATACGGCTGTCCTGGCCGGTGAGATGATGCTGCGCAGCGGAGCAGAGACTTACAGAGTAGAAGATACAATGTATCACATTCTGCGCACGGCTCAGACAGAGACGGTAGAGGCCAGCGTGATGATGACGGGAATTGTAGCCACAATCAGTAATCCGGATATGGAGCCGATTACTGTGATCAAAAGAGTACAGGAGCGGGGAACCAATCTGAACCGGATTATGAAGGTAAATGATATATCAAGAAAATACTGTGCAGGGGAACTGACGCTGAAAGCAGCTTACGAAGAGCTGAAGAATATCGGGGGCAAGCAGTACCGTGTCTGGGTATACAATCTGGCAACCATACTTGTTCCCACAGGCTTCGCGCCCTTGTTCGGCGGGGGAATCCTGGAAACGGCAGCAGCGGCAGCCGTTGGATGTGTGCTGGCACTGGTTGTGACTTTGGGAAAACGCCTGCAGATTAACGGATTTATATTGGACACGCTGTCTTCTCTTGGGATAGCGGCAGCGGCAATACTCCTGAAATGGGTCTTTCCGTCCCTGGATGAGGATATTGTGATTATCAGTGCAATTATGCCCATGGTTCCCGGGGTAGCCATTACGAATGCTGTGAGAGATACGCTCCAGGGAGACTATATTTCCGGAGGGGCCAGGATATTGGAAGCCTTTCTGAAAGCGGCAACAGTCGCGCTTGGGGTAGGTGCAGGAATGGCACTTGCCGGACTTATTCATCCGGGAGGTGGTATCTTATGAAACTGATCTTCGGAGTTGTGGGCTCCTTTGTGGCTGTGGCGGGGTTCGCCGTACTCCTGGAAACGCCGCGCAGATATTTGCTCCATGCCGGGATTGCCGGCGCAATAGGCGGCTTTGTGTATCTGTTTAGTGTCCAGTGGGGAGTAGATGTAGTTCTGTCATCTTTTCTTTCCGCACTGGCGATTGCACTAACATCCCATACCTTCGCGCGGATTTTTAAGGCACCGGTAACAATATTTCTGATTGCCGGAATCCTGCCCACCGTACCGGGAGCCGGGATGTATCGGATTGTGTATTACATTATTGCCAATGACAGCGCCAAAAGCAGCTATTATTTGACACAGACACTTGAGATCGCCGGAGTAATCGCCCTGGCCATCTTTATTATGGACACTTTGTTTAAAGTGCGGATAAAAAAAGTAGAAAAGCAATGAAATATCGCCCTTTTTGTTTGTTGAACAATTATAGGACTTGTTTTATAATTAATCTAACAACATAACCTGCAACAACTGTTCGTGCTTGATGAAAGGGCGGGATGAATATGCGAAGTAAAAACATATTACAAATGCTGGAAGAAAGTAAGTACACTGTAGCGATGAGTGGGATTGAGATGCTTCTTGAGAATGGCTACCCCGGATTACGTGATGGAGAAGAATCTTATGAGATTGAGCAGAAATATGGATATTCAGCCGAAGAGATTTTAAGCAGCGCATTTTATGCGACGAGAAAAGAAATATTTTTTGAGTTTCTCAGAAACGAGATGCTTGCTGCAACAGCGGTTCCGCCGGGTACGGGATTTGAAAACCTGAAGAAGCTGGAGGAATACCACCTTGTACACTCAGAGATAACAAAACGGCTGTTTGGGCTCCTGGAGAGAGCCGGATGCAGGAATGTGATTAATCTTCACGGCAGTATATATGACTATTTCTGCCCGCACTGCGGTAAAAAGTATTCGATCGAGTACATTAGGGAAACAGAAGGTGTGCCGCTCTGTGAAAGCTGCAAGAACACGATACGCCCCAAGATCTGTCTTTTTGGAGAAATGGTGGACAACAGTATTGTGACAAAAGCGGCGGAGGAGATTCAGAAAGCAGATGTGCTTCTTGTACTGGGAACGAGCCTCCATGCGGCCCTGTGCCATCAGCTGATCCAGTATTATAACGGGGATAAGCTGATACTGATCACGAATGAAGAGCATTATTCTGACAGGCTTGCAGATGTGCTTGTCTACAGCAGAGTGGATGATGCGCTTGAAAAATTGGTAAAAGAATACCAGAACAAATGGAATAAAGAACATGAATTGGAGAAGAGATAACATGAGTAAAGTAAGAACAAGATTTGCACCCAGCCCTACAGGAAGGATGCATGTAGGAAACCTGCGGACAGCATTGTATGCGTATTTGATCGCGAAACATGAGGGCGGTGATTTTATTCTCCGTGTGGAGGATACGGATCAGGAGCGTTTTGTGGAAGGCGCTCTGGACATCATATACCGCACGCTGGAAAAAACGGGGCTGATTCATGATGAAGGGCCTGACAAAGACGGCGGATACGGCCCCTATGTGCAGAGCGAAAGAAATGCTTCCGGACTGTACCTGAAGTATGCAAAGCAGCTGGTAGAACAGGGGGACGCTTACTATTGCTTTTGTGACAAAGAAAGACTGGAGTCTCTCAAGACATCTGTGTCAGAAGACGGAACAGATATCGTTGTGTACGACAAACACTGCCTGGGACTCTCTCAGGAAGAGGTGGAAGCCAATCTGGCTGCAGGCAGACCATGGGTTATCCGCCTGAATGTGCCGAATGAAGGGACAACGACCTTCCACGATGAGATTTACGGAGACATAACCGTGCCGAATGATGAGCTGGATGATATGATTCTGATCAAATCCGATGGCTTTCCAACCTACAATTTTGCCAATGTGATTGATGACCATCTGATGGAAATCACACATGTTGTCAGGGGAAATGAATACCTTTCCTCCGCACCCAAATACAACCGCCTGTATCAGGCTTTCGGCTGGGATGTGCCGGTTTATGTACACTGTCCGCTGATTACAGATGAGAACCATAAGAAGCTGAGCAAACGCTGTGGACATTCCTCCTATGAGGATTTGATTGAGCAGGGATTTGTATCCGAAGCTGTTGTGAATTTTGTGGCGCTGCTGGGATGGAGCCCGGCCGATACACAGGAGATCTTCTCCCTGGAAGGCCTTGTGGAAGCTTTTGATTACCACAGAATGAATAAATCTCCGGCAGTATTTGATACGGTGAAGTTAAAATGGATGAATGGAGAATACTTAAAAGCGATGGACTTTGACACATTCTATGAGATGGCTGAGCCTTACCTCAAAGAATGTATCACAAAGGATTACGATCTGAAGAAGATCGCCGGGCTGATTAAGACAAGAATTGAGATATTCCCGGATATCAGGGAACAGGTAGATTTCTTCGAAGAGCTACTGGAATATGATATTTCAATGTATACACACAAGAAGATGAAGACCAATGCAGAGACATCCCTGGAAGTACTTACAGAGCTGCTCCCGCTGCTTGAGAAACAGGAAGATTACAGTAACGATGCGCTGTTTGAGACATTGAAGAGCTATGTGGCAGAGAAAGGCTGCAAGAACGGTTATGTCATGTGGCCGGTAAGAACTGCTGTCTCAGGTAAGCAGAATACACCGGGAGGTGCTACCGAGATCATGGATATCATCGGGAAAGAAGAGTCTCTCAGAAGAATCAGAATTGCAATTGAAAAATTAGGCTAGAAAGAGGTACGTATGAGTTTTAGTAAAGCTCAGGAAGACGCAGTCACTCATGGGAAAGGCCCATGTCTTGTCCTCGCCGGTCCCGGTTCCGGGAAGACCCTGACGATTGTAAACCGAATGAAATATCTGATAGAAGAGTTAAAAGTAAGGCCAGAAGAGATTCTGGTCATTACTTTTACTAAGTATGCCGCGACAGAGATGAAAAACCGTTTCCTGCAGTTGATGGGAAATAAAAGGCTGCCGGTCACAGTAGGGACTTTTCACGGAATTTATTACGGAATTTTGAAGTGGGCATATCACTTTGGCCCTCAGAACATACTGTCGGAGGAAGAAAAGTACCAGATTGTGAGGCAGTCCGTGAACAGGCAGGAGATTGAGATCTTTGATGAAGAAGATTTTCTGCAGGAGATCGTAACAGAGATAGGCGTTGTAAAAAATAACAGAATAGAGATAGAAGAGTACAGATCAACAAAGTGTGCCCCGGATGCTTTCAGAAATATTTACCGGGAATATGAAACACAGCGCAAATCCGCCAAAAAAATTGATTTTGACGATATGCTTGTGCTATGTTATGAATTGTTTCGCTCCAGGCCCGATATTCTGAAAATGTGGCAGGATAAGTTTCACTACATTCTGATTGACGAGTTCCAGGATATCAATCAGATACAGTATGATGTAATTAAAATGCTGGCCGAACCGCAGCGCAATCTGTTTGCAGTGGGGGATGATGACCAGTCTATTTATGGATTCCGCGGGGCGGACTCAAAGCTGATGTTCCAGTTCACAGAGGACTATCCGGGCGTGAAACAGCTGCTTCTGGATATCAATTACCGCTCCACCTCTAATATCGTGGAAAATGCACTGAAAGTAATCGGGCACAATGAGATTCGTTTTCAGAAAAAAATCCGGTCACAAAAACCCCGGGGTGCAAGCCTTCATGTGCAGGAGGTGCGCGATCCGACAGAGGAGGGCGGTTATGTGCTGGAGGAGATAAAGAGCCGGATTCAGGCGGGGGTAAAGCCGGAGGATATTGCGGTGCTGTTTCGGATCCATACAGATGCGAGGCCTCTTGTAGAGCAACTGATTGAACATAAAATATCCTTTCAGATGAAAGAACATATGCCCAACATATACAGCCATTTCATTGCAAAAGATATGATGGCATATTTCAGGATGGCATCCGGGAGCCGTGCACGCCAGGAGTTTCTGCAGATCATGAACCGGCCGAAACGGTATATATCCAGGGAAAGCCTGTCTGGCAGAGAAGCCTCTTTCGAGGACCTGAGAAAATTTTACTGTGACAAGGAATGGATGCAGGACAGGATAGACCAATTCGAATGGGATCTGAAAATGCTGATAAAGATGGCACCTTATGCAGCAATCCAGTACCTGAGAAAAAGGATTGGATATGATGACTTTCTTAGGGAATATGCCGCCTCCAGGAAGATGCAGGCGGGAGATCTGTTTGAGGTGATGGCGGAACTGGAGGAGGCGGCAAAGCCCTTTTCCACGCTGGAACAATGGTTTGGACACGTGGAAGAGTATACCAATGCATTGAGAATACGGGAAAGCAGCAGAGAAAGACAGCAGGACGGTGTCCGTCTGATGACCATGCACGCCGCGAAGGGGCTGGAATTTGATTCGGTATATATCATTGAAGCGAATGAAGGTCAGATCCCTTATAAAAAGGCTCTGAAGGAACATGGAATAGAAGAAGAGCGCAGGCTGTTCTATGTGGCCATGACGAGAGCAAAGGAACTGCTTAAAATCGTCTATGTAAAGAAAAAAAACGGAAAGGATGTCTCACCTTCCCGTTTTGTAGAGGAACTGCTTGAGAATGTAAATAATTAGTCCTCATCTGAATCCAGGTCTTCATCCAGGTCCAGATCTTCATATTCCTGGGAATCCAGCCATTCATCAAACTTATCTGCGGCACGTTCATACTCGTCATCATCTTCAATGTTTTCCAGTTCAGGCTGGCCGGGCGTTGGTTCTGAGAAACGGTAAAGGAAAACCTCTCCTTCGTCGTTGCTTCCTTCCTCGTCGAGCGGGAGCAGAGCAATATATTCCTGGCCCTCCACCTCGTAGATGGTGAGGACGGCACACTCCAGTTCTTCGTCATTATCGAGTGTCAGTGTTACAGTAAGTGATTCATTTTCGTTCATAAATGGTCTCCTTTTTTCATTGATAACTTAACTCTAACAAAAAGAATGATAAAAAGCAAGAAAAAACATGGACGGGTTCCTAGTGTGTCAGTGTACATGTTACTGTTCACACCCTTCGGGCGTGTACACTAACTTCCTATTGACATTAAGGAGAAACACGATAGAATGAAAGAGGGTTCTTTAAATTTTGCAGAACAGGAGGAGTTTTGATGAAAAAGAAGTTACTGAGCGTATTACTTATGGTCCTGACAGCATGTATGCTGCTGGCTGGATGCAAAAAGAATGTGGGTACGCCTGAAGATAATGCAGTGCAGGATACAGAGACAGAAGAAGAGGAAGATGAGGGGGAAGAACAGACCGGCTACACGTTTGGTTACAGCTGTATTGATATGGGGAACCCCTATTTTGATACATTAAAGCTGTCCATAGAAACAGCTTTAGCAGAAAAGGATTATCACCTTGTTGTAAAGGACCCGGGTTCAGATGTGAATGTGCAGATAGAACAGGTTCAGGAGATGATTGATCAGGGCGTGGATGCGGTATTTTTGTGCCCTGTCGACTGGGAAAAGATCACACCCGCTCTGGAAGCGCTGGAAGATGCCGACATACCTGTTATTAATATTGACACGCAGGTAAAGGACACGGATCTGATAGATGCTTATGTGGGCTCAGATAATAAAAATGCCGGTTTTCTGTGCGGAGAAGATCTGATGAAGCAGCGCCCCGATGGAGGCAGCATTGTAATTCTGGAGTGCCCGTCCATGAATTCTATTAATGAGAGGATCACAGGATTCGAGGAGGCTATCGCCGATGGCGGTTTTGAGGTACTGGCCAGGGCAGATGTGCAGGGAAAAAAGGAGAATGCCAAGAGTGAGATGAAGAGCATACTGGCTGAGAACCCGAAGATCGATGCAGTGATGTGCGGCAATGACCAGGTGGCTCTTGGAGTGCTGGAAGCCATGGAAGAGGCAGGAAGAAAGGATATCCTGGTGTACGGCGTCGATGGTTCGCCGGGAGCCAAGAGTGAGCTGTCAAAAGCAGATACTGCAATGGCAGGTACAGGTGCCCAGTCTCCGATTAATATCGGAAAGAAAGCAGTGGAAACCGGGATTGCAATACTCGAGGGCAATGATTATGAGAAAGAATATTACGAAGCAACTTTTTTTATAAATAAAGAAAACGTTGAAATGTATGGAACTGACGGCTGGCAGTAACAGCAGGAAGAGAGGACCTCAGATTATGAAAAAAGTACAGGGAAGCCCACAGCCGCTAGGCGTCACAATCGGAACCGAAAGGATCAATTTTGCTGTTTCTGTACCCGGAGGAAAGTCTTGCGAACTGCTGCTGTACCGGACTGGCAGTACAGATATCGAAGCAGTATATCCCATGCAGGAGGACAGTGCAATGGGGGAAGTCCGCTTTCTTGCACTGGAAGGAATCAGTCCGCAGGAGTATGAGTACAATTACAGGATAGACAGGAAGGTGTGTCTGGATCCATATGTGAGGCGTATTACCGGACATCGCATCTTTGGACAGACAGAAGACCTGGAGTTACATAAAGTGAGGGGATGCTTTCTGACGGAGCCCTTTGACTGGGAAGAAGACAGAAGGCCCTGTATTCCCTGGCATGAAAACATCGCCTACAGCCTGCATGTCCGCGGCTTTACCATGCACAGTTCTTCAAAGGTAAGACAGAAGGGAACTTTTATGGGGATTGTGGAGAAGCTGTCATATCTGAAAGACCTGGGAATCAATCAGATTCAGTGCATGCCGGTATATGAGTTTGAGGAGTGCGCAGGAAAACGCAGTAATTACTGGGGATATGGGCCAGCATGCTATTTTGCCCCCAAGGCATCATACAGTGCTTCCGGAAATGCCGCCAGAGAGTTAAAAGAGCTGGTTAAATCATGCCACAAAGCGGGAATCGAGCTGATACTGGAGATGCCTTTCGAAGAAGGCATCCTTTTTCAAACCGCACTGGAATGCCTGCGGTATTATATGCTGGAATATCATGTAGACGGATTTGTTGTTAATCCCTATCATGTCTCATGGGACGGGCTTCTGAATGACCCACTCCTGAAAGGCGTGAAGCTTCTGAAAAAGGAAGACTGGTTTCAGAATGTGATGCGCCGGTTCCTGAAGGGGGACGAAGGCATGATAGAGGATGTCATATGGGCGCTCCGCCATAATACGAAGGAGGACGGCTGCTGCAACTATATTACGGCGCATACCGGATTTACCTTATACGACCTGGTGTCCTATGATGAAAAGCATAACCAGGATAATGGGGAAAATAATCAGGATGGTCCCGTTTACAACTACAGCTGGAACTGCGGTGCTGAGGGACCGAGCAGAAAACGTTCCGTCATGGAGCTTCGTAAAAACCAGATGAGGAATGCACTTTTTCTGCTTATGACAGCCCAGGGAACGCCATGTCTGCTTGCAGGCGATGAGTTCGAAAACACCCAGAAGGGAAATAATAATGTATACTGTCAGGACAATGAACTATCCTGGCTGAACTGGAATAAACTAAAGAATAATGATTCCCTGTTCCGGTATGTAAAGATGCTGATTAAACTCCGCAGGGAACATCCCGTACTGCACAGGCCGGATGCACTGCTGGGGCTGGATCAGATTTCGTGCGGTACCCCTGACGTATCTTATCACGGGGAAAATGCCTGGCAGGTACCTGCAGATGTCTCCAGCAGGCAGCTGGGTGTTTTGTACTGCGCTAGCGGGCAGAACGACAATGACTGTTTCATAGCCTATAATATGCATTGGGTGAGACATTCCTTTGCCCTGCCTGCCCTGGCGAAAAAAAAGAAGTGGTACCGGATTGCGGAAACATCTGCCGGGATACTGGAAAAGCCGGAGCTTCTTGAGAACCAGAAGACGATGGTATTAAAAGAAAGAAACATCGTATTTTTGATCGGAAAATAAATACCGGCCGGCAGGAAAACAGGAAGGACGTTTAAGCGGTATGAAAGCAGTACAGCATTTTTGTACAATAACCAGACACAAAATATTGGTCATGAAGGAATGTTTCCGGGTTGGACTGTACAGACAGGGACTCCTGCACGATCTTTCCAAATACAGCTGGGCAGAATTCAGCGTAGGCTGCAGGTATTATCAGGGAGACAGAAGCCCCAACAATGCAGAGCGGGAGGAAAAAGGCCTGTCGCTGGCCTGGCTGCATCACAAGGGACGCAACAAGCATCATTATGAGTATTGGATTGATTATGGAGCAGACAGCGGAAAAGACATGACAGGCATGAAAATGCCGGTCCGCTATGTAGTAGAAATGTTCCTGGACCGTATAGCCGCAAGCAGGATATACAAGGGGGCGGCATATCAGGCATCCGATCCTCTCAGATACTTCATGGGAGGTAAGGGACATTATCTGATGCATCAGGAAACCGAGGAACTGCTGGAAAAACTTCTCGTCATGCTCGCTGAGAAAGGCGAAGAAGAGACCTACAAATATATCCGGGAGGAAGTGCTGCGTAAAAAATAACGCACACATACTACCTGTAAAAATTCAGTATTGGGGCAGTGTATTCCAGACGGGAGTTCGAGGAATCACAGAATAACAATAACGTTCCCCAGATAGATCCCACAAGATAACCTCTGCAGAATAGTCCCCCCTCGCCCATACACATCCGCCGCCACCGCCAGATCCAAAAAAAGTGAAGCGATCCTAACGCTTGGAAGCCCCAGCCTCAGGAACCGGACATAGGGGCGGCAGGATGCGTCTTACGACTGTTAGCTGGAGTTAAGCGAAAATAGAGGAAAACAAGGGTGAAAATTATAATTCCGAATTATAATTTTCCCTGGCCCCAGCGCGCGAAGCCATCAGGGCTTCGGGCGATGTGGTCAGGTTGCCCTTGTTTTCCTCTATTTTCGTTTTACTCCAGCTTACAGCCGTAACCCCGTATCCAGCCGTCCCTATGTCCGGTTCCTGAGGCGTCCCATACCTACGACCCCTTCACTCCGGATAATACATCTGCTTATCCTGTATATCAATCAGCACATTCTGCAGATACTTCTTTGCAACATATTTTGCCATAGGAAGATTCATATCCAGGTAATTGCCGCAGTCCTTTGCAGAAGCGCCAGGTACTTCTCCCTCAAAAGAAGATATAAAACTGAACATATCCCGGATCAGAACAATGATGTCGCCCGGTTCATATTGTCCGGCAAGAAGCAGATAAAACCCGGTGCGGCATCCCATAGGTCCGAAATAGAGAACCTTATCCTTAAAATCGGCATGATTCCGCAGGAAAGTAGCGCCAAGGTGCTCTAATGTATGTACCTCAGCAGTATTCATAACGGGTTCTTCATTTGGGTTCGTCATACGGATATCAAAAGTAGTGACAGGAGATCCGTTAACTTCATCTCTTCTGGAAACATACAGACCCGGCACCAGTTTTAAATGGTCTATTGTAAAACTTGCTATTTTCTCCATAATATTCTCCTTTTACTATTGAGTAATTCTGATTTCACCAATTATTATATAGGTATAATTGAAATAAGACAAGAAGTAAAAGTTGACGAAAGAAAAAGGAATGATTATACTGATAAAGCAGAGAGAAATGATTTACACAAAGAGACATTTTGAAGTACAGATCTTTGAGTAAAAATTATGTATCGGGGAGGCTGGTTATGAAGTTATATCTTGTTCGTCATGGCGAAACAGCATGGAATAAATTGAAAAAAGTTCAGGGACATTCGGATATCTCTTTGAATGAATATGGAAGATATCTGGCACGGGAGACAGCAAAAGGGCTGAAGAATGTTATATTCGATGCCGCCTATACGAGTCCGCTTATGCGGGCAAAGGAGACTGCGGAATTAATTCTGGCAGGACGGAAGGTTCCCATATATGAAGATATCCGGATTCAGGAAATGGGGTTTGGCGTATCGGAGGGAATGTGCTGCCGAGGTGAGAACCGGGATCCCGGAAGCGATGAATTCAACAAACTTTTTACGGATACAAAGCACTACAAAGTTCCTGAAGGGGGAGAATCCATCAGACAGCTGGAAGATAGAATACAGACCTTTTTTCAGGAATTGTTCACCAGAAAAGAATACAGTAATAAGACCCTTTTAATTTCCACACATGGAGCGGCACTCACCGCAATGCTGAACCTGATTAAAGGGGAGGAGGATATTGCAAAATTCTGGGGGAACGGAGTGCCCGCGAACTGTTCAGTAACAGAAGTTAAAGTTCAGGATGGAAGAGCTGAAATCTTAGAAGAAGGCCGGGTGTATTATTAAACGGGAGAAAGGAAAAACCTGAAGGTACAGGACACAGCAGGTGACATGTAAAGGAATCTGCAGAATGCGAATGAGACTGTAGGCAGGAGTAAAGTAAAATGAGAAGGACAACAGGGGCAATCTGGACACATTACCCGAAGCCTGGTGGCTTCGCTAGCTGTGGTCAGAAATAAGTGTAAGCCCGATTTACACTTTTGCCCCCGCTGTCCTCCTTTTTTAATCGGCCTGGGTTAACAGTGATAAAACGACCAGTTACATCTCTTGAAATAAGTAGCGGGATGGGGCAGGGGGAACGTAAAAATAGTTCTCCGGCCGCATCCCGCTCCCCATTTCAGTTTCGCGCTTCAAGACCGTACAAAAATGGAAAAATATACCAGCAGGAGGCTGCATATAAATATGCGATAATAGTTGTGTCGTAAAAGGAGGGAAAATAATGCACAAAAGCTTTGGTTATGTGAGGGTATCTTCAAAAGACCAGAATGTAGAACGACAGTTGGTTGCAATGGAATCCCTGAAGATACCGGAGAAAAATCTTTACGTTGAAAAGATATCCGGAAAAGACTTTGACAGGCCCGAGTATAAAAGGCTTCTGAAAAACCTGAAGGAGGAGGACGTGCTGTATGTGAAGTCGATTGACCGCCTGGGCAGAAACTATGAGGATATTATTGAGCAGTGGAGATTCATAACAAAGGAGATAGGCGCAGATATTGTGGTTATTGATATGCCGCTTCTGGATACCAGAAAGGGAAAAGATCTGGTGGGAACACTGATCGCTGATATTGTACTGCAGCTTTTATCATTTGTTGCACAAAGCGAAAGGGAGAGCATCCGGCAGAGGCAGGCTGAAGGCATTGCAGTTGCAAAGGCGCGGGGGGTTCGTTTTGGCAGACGCTGTCTGCAGGTACCAAAATCATTTGAAAAAATCTATTGGCAGTGGAAAAAAAATGAGATCAGCGCCAGAGAAGCCTCCAGAAGGCTGAATGTGGATTTTAAAACTTTTAAAAAATGGTGCAGCCAGAAAGACGGGATGTAAAAATAAGGGAAATAATGCAGAAAAAGGTAGACTTTATTCTGCATTATTGATAAAATAGTAATAGTTGGATGCATCTTGTGAAGAAAAAGGTAGACTTTGGTCTGCAAGTGCATTACATAGCTTTTTTGGTGGTAAAAGGTGACTTTATATATGAAAATGGCTATATTTTCCATTTAAACTTTAAAAATTCTGTTTTAATTTATCTTATCAATAATGCAGAATAAAGTCTGCTTTAATCCGCAGTGCCGTAAGGAGGAATGAATTATGTCAAGAGAAGAGGGACTGTTAGAATTTTTGGCACATCAGGT
>NZ_GL870820.1:37724-54444 GCF_000190355.1 Clostridium sp. D5
CTTTATTCTGCATTATTGATAAAATAGTAATAGTTGGATGCATCTTGTGAAGAAAAAGGTAGACTTTGGTCTGCAAGTGCATTACATAGCTTTTTTGGTGGTAAAAGGTGACTTTATATATGAAAATGGCTATATTTTCCATTTAAACTTTAAAAATTCTGTTTTAATTTATCTTATCAATAATGCAGAATAAAGTCTGCTTTAATCCGCAGTGCCGTAAGGAGGAATGAATTATGTCAAGAGAAGAGGGACTGTTAGAATTTTTGGCACATCAGGTAGGTGCCGGATATATCTCTGATTTGCGGAAAGATGATTTTCACAGCGAACTAATCAGTTGTATAGAGAGTGTTAAAAGTACTGCCTACCCAATTAATGAATGGGTGGATGTACTGGACTACCTGACAGGGATAAAAAGAATCATAGAAAGCCCCGAAGAAGGCAAAAAAGCTCTACTCGAAGCGTTATGAACAGCGTAAAGAAAATCAAAACAGGTATCCCAAAATCCTAAAACGGATGGCGGATACCTTTTTTTTGTAAGTGAGTATATTATTAAGCCCACTTGACATGTGGGATCGAAAGGAGTATTATTCAACATGAACATTGTTCAGTTTGGGGCAGGAGGTTTTTAGGATGAATTTGACGGCTACGTCAGAAGAGGCAATTATTGCGGCTTGTCAGAATATCGTAAGAAAAAAAGGGCTTTCAGCCGTCAATATGCGCTCTGTTGCCGCGGAATGCAATGTGGCCGTTGGCTCTATATATAATTATTTCCCGTCTAAGTCAGATCTTCTATGTGCCGCAATAGAAAGTATCTGGATAGATATTTTTCATATGCCGGGCAGTCTTCCGGAATTCGCTGATTTCGTGGATTGTCTGTCCTGGATGTATGAGAGTATGAAGGTGGGCGGCAGGAAATATCCCGGGTTCTTTTCCATGCATGCGTTAAGTTTTGCTTCAGAGGATAAAGTAAGAGGACGCAGAAGGATGGAAGAATATTTTAACCATTTAAAGGAAAGCCTTCTGGAGGTGTTAAATAAGGATACCAGAATCAGAGAAGGTACATTTAATGAAGTTTTAACTCCGGAGTTGTTTATAGAATATATACTTACTCTCTTTTTTGCATCGCTGCAGGATTCGCAGCAAACTTGTGACGGACTGATAGAAATCGTGAAAAGATGTCTTTACCGGAGCGTTCTTGATAAATCATAGTATAGTCTACCTGATTCATTTAGCTGGCTGGCAGATGGGGAAATGAAGCAGGAAGAATATGTCCCTCATTTTGCAGTAGGGAATATTTTGATTCAAAATGAACGTTGTTCAGAGGACATAGGGAGGTTTTAATAATGAAAGTAAAAAAAGAAAACTTATTAATTATAGCAAGCCTTGTATGGCTTGCGGCAGGATTTAATATCTTGCGTATCGGGATAAAATCATACGCAGGTTATGTTACAATATTAAATCTGTTCCTTTCTATTGTGGTTTTTCTGGTATTCTGGTTTATGGTTTTCTATAAACTGACGGTAAAACATACCGACAGAATACGAAAGTACGAGGAAGAACTGCAGTTCTTTTTAAAATTTTTTGATGTGAAATCATTCTGTATTATGGCATTTATGATGATATTCGGCATATCAATCCGTACGTTTAACCTTGCACCGGATGTGTTTATTGCCGTTTTTTATACAGGACTTGGCACTGCACTGTTCGGGGCAGGTCTGCTCTTTGGACGCAATTATTATAAATATAAACAGAATCTAATATAAAACCGTTAAAAACATCGAACTGGGAGGTATGTATGTCTAAATTACTGGTTGCAGCAATTATTTTTATGACTTTGGCACTTACATTTTACACAATTGGGGTATTTGGTGAGAAGAAAAAAGGGATACTGCTGAAATGGCATGTGATTGTGTTCTGGATGGGATTTATATGTGATACAACTGGTACTACAATTATGGGGAAAATATCCGGTTCCGGCTTTTCCTTCAACATACATGGAGTTACGGGGCTGATTGCCCTGCTGCTGATGGCCTTTCATGCGGTCTGGGCGGCGGTTATTCTCGTGAAAAAGAATGAGAATGCCAAAAAAGTTTTTCATAAGTTCAGTGTCGTGGTCTGGGCAATCTGGTTAATTCCATACGTACTTGGTATGTTTATTGGAATGCAGGGTTAGAATAACGGACACTGCAAGTTTGGCGAACGGACGATATATTTTATCCGGTCACTTTTTCCACAATTGCCAGAAGCGACATCCTGAGAGTCTCCTTGTCAAACTGATAGTGAGGAGATTTGACGTCTGTCTCCTGCATGGCATCTGTATTCAGGATACAGTGCATAATACTGGCCGCGGATTTGAGGATATGGTCAGGCTTATCCGGATTAAGATCTTTTAAAAAGAGGTAGAGCATCTGCGTATACTTGGCAGCCCAGTCCAGCAGTCCTTCGTATTCGTAAGTGGCGGAGACCAGGATACTGACGCGGTGAAGCTTTCTGGTCATCTCGTGTTCTTTATAGGTCTGTGAGCGGGAGAGCAGATAGTCAATCATTGTTTCCTTATCCGGTACAGACGGAGAATGAATGACACTGGTGCGGATAAAGTCAGATACATACTCATCCCAGATGTCCATAAAAAGATCCTGCTTGCTTTTCCACTGCCGGTAGACAGAACCTACGCTGTACCCTGCGAGCGCAGCAATATCCTGTATAGAAGTTTCATCATAGCCCTTCTCCAGAAAAAGCTGTCTGGCTGCATTCTTTAATTCTGTTTTCGTCATAAGTGATTTTTCCTGCTGTCGTGTTCCCATAGGATCTCCATTCTTACACTGAAGTGTGTCTGAAAAAATATTTTCTGCTACATTCTGTATTTCATATTATCATGAAGAGAAATTGATGTAAATGAAAAGTGAAATTTAATAAAAAATAGTAAAGCAAAAAACTTGCCGGAAATTTTTGGGCATGTATGTAAGTGGTAATAGTTCAGGCAAGTCTGTGCTGTTACCAGTAAGTAACCATAGCTATAAAAATAGTTTTAGATTTGGTTGACTTTTTCTGTGATACGAATTATCATAAAAGTGAACTAGATTCACAAAATGAGTTATATTCACAAGGAGGTATTCTTATGGGAAACAAGTATCCGAATTTAATGGCAAAAGGCACTATTGGCAAACTGGAAACACGCAACAGAACCGTGATGTGTGCGATGGGAATTAATCAGTCGGATCATGGATTTGTCAATCAGGCTGTTATAAACCACTATGCGCAGCGTGCAAAAGGCGGAATCGGCCTGATTATGATAGAAGTAACCTGTGTGGATTCCCCTGTGGGATTGAATACGGCTAATATGCTGGTGATCGATGATGACAAATACATTCCGGGAATGACGAAGCTGGCCTCTGCCATTCACGACAATGGGGCCAAATGTCTGCTCCAGATCAGCCATACCGGGCGCGGATCGAGGAGAAAAATCACAGGGCATCAGCCCGTAGGTCCCAGTGCAGTGGCAATGCCCTATTCCTTTATGATGGGCCTGGGAAACGAAGAGCCGAGAGAACTGACAATCGAGGAGATCAAAGAGATAGAGAACAAGTATGCAAATGCAGCTCTGCGCGCGAAAAAGGCAGGCTTCGACGGCATCGAGCTTCATAGCGTCGGCTATTATATGGGACAGCAGTTTTTATCTTCCACGGCAAATGTACGTACAGATGAATACGGTGGAAACCCGGAGAACCGGGTGCGTTTCCATCTGAATATTATTAAAAAGATGAAAGAACTGTGCGGAGATGACTTTACCGTCGCTGTAAAACTAAGTGCAGTAGAGATGGGGGAGGATGCCGGAATCACCATGGAGGACGGCATGTACTATGCAAAACGTTTTCAGGATGCCGGTGTAGATGCCATAGAAGTTCTGGCAGGGACCTGGAAGAAAGAAGCATCTATGGAAGATGTGCCGGATTCAGGAGCAGGAAAAGGCCAGGCAATCGGCCTGTGTGCAGCGCTGAAAATGGGCATCGAAAAAATGACAGGAGAACCGGCAAAAATAAAATTCATAGGTGGAGGCCGCGCACAGGATCCTGCAGTTGCGGAAAACGCTCTGGCAACCGGACAATGTGATTACATATTTATTGGAAAAGGTGTGCTGGCGCAGCCTGATCTGGTCAATTTAATTGTAGAGGGAAGAGAAGACGAGATCCGTCCATGTATCGGCTGCGGTGTCTGTATCGATTCCCAGCTCCAGGAAGGCGCCCGCGGCAGATGTTCCGGAAATGCGGTGATGGGACATGAAGATAATGATTACACCATAGAGAAAGCCAAAACCCCAAAACAGATCGTAGTAGCAGGTGGAGGCGTTGCCGGAGTAGAGGCTGCCAGAATCGCAGCACTCAGAGGTCATCACGTTCGGCTCTTCGAAAAATCAGACAAGATCGGCGGCCAGATATTCCATGCAATGGCGCCGCCGCACAAAGGAAACATGAAGCCGCTCATAACCTACCTGGAGAATCAATTAAATATCCACGGAGTAGAAGTACATCTAAACACAGAGTTAACCCCAGAACAGATCTTAGATATGAAACCAGACGCAGTAATCTGTGCAACCGGAGTCATCCCTGCTACACTTCCCATCCCGGGATTTGAAATAGCCGTACAGTCCAAAGACATCCTGACAGGAGCCGAATGCGGAGACCAGGCGGTCATCATAGGAGGCGGTTCCGTAGGCTGCGAAACCGCAGAATACCTCGCAGAAAAAGGAAAAAAAGTCACAGTAATCGAACTGCTCGATACCCCGGCCGAAAAAATGGTTAACGTAGCAAGAACCATCCTCCTGAGCCACCTCAAAGGCTACGGAGTACAAATCCTGACCTCCTGCAAATGCAAAGAAATCACAGAAACCACGGTTATCTACGCAGACAAAGATGGAAATATACATACACTCCCCGCAGACACTGTAATAGCAGCCACCGGAGACAAACCATCAGACACCCTCTACCAGCAGCTAAAAGGAAAAATAGAACCTCTCTACAACATAGGCGACAGCGCAGCCCCGGATTCAATAGCAACAGCCGTATCCCAGGGCTATTACACAGCCCTCAAGTTATAAAATAAAACTATTAAGCGTAAAAGGAGCATCGTTAAGAATTACAAGCTCCCTCCACTAAGCGGGCACATTACAATCCTGATGCACCCAGCCGTTCTGAAATGGGGAGAGGGACGCCTCCGGTTCTCCCGGAGGCGTCCCTCTCCCCGTTTCAGAACGGCGAACCTTCAAAATTCACATCCCCCGCTCAAAAAATTTTAATCATCCTCTTCAGTAGCGACGGTATAAGTCTGCCGTTTCCGCGCCATTTCATCACTTTCAAGATATTCATCATAAGTCGTAATCTTATCAATCAATTTTCCACCTGGCACGATTTCCATGATACGGTTGGCTGTAGTCTCTACGATCTGGTGGTCACGGGAGGTAAACAGAAGAACTCCCGGGAATTTAATCATTCCATTATTCAGTGCGGTGATCGCTTCCATATCCAGATGATTGGTAGGCTCATCCAGCAGCAGGACATTGGCGCCGGATATCATCATCTTGGACAGCAGGCAGCGCACTTTTTCGCCCCCGGAAAGAACCTTCAGGCGCTTCACGCCGTCCTCACCGGCAAAGAGCATTCTGCCGAGGAAACCGCGGACATATGTGGCATCTTTGTTTTCAGAAAACTGAGTGAGCCATTCGGTAATGGTATAGTCATTATCAAATTCCCCGCCGAAATCTTTTGGAAAATATGCCTGTGAGGTAGTGATCCCCCATTTATAGGTTCCCTCGTCCGGCTCCATTTCTCCGATCAGTATCTTAAACAGTACTGTTTTTGCAAGCTCATTGCTGCCTACAAATGCTACCTTGTCATCGTGTCCGAGTGTAAAGGTAAGGTTGTCCAGAATCTTTTCTCCATCGATGGTTTTGGAAAGTCCTTCTACAGAGAGCACTTCGTTCCCGATTTCACGGTCAGGACGGAAATCGATGTAAGGATATTTTCTGCTGGATGGTTTAATCTCGTCCAGTTCGATCTTTTCCAAAGCTCTTTTACGTGAGGTTGCCTGTTTGGATTTGGAAGCATTAGCGCTGAAACGGGAAATAAAGTCCTGCAGTTCCTTGATCTTATCTTCCTTTTTCTTATTCGCCTCTTTCATCTGGCGGATCAGCAGCTGGCTGGATTCATACCAGAAGTCATAGTTGCCGGTGTAGAGCTGAATCTTGCCGTAGTCGATATCTGCAATCTGTGTACATACCTTATTCAGGAAATAACGGTCATGAGAAACAACGATGACTGTGTTGTCAAAGTTGATCAAAAATTCTTCCAGCCATGCGATTGCATCCAGATCCAAATGGTTGGTAGGCTCATCCAGAAGCAGGATATCCGGGTTGCCGAATAGAGCCTGGGCAAGAAGAACCTTTACCTTTTCTGCACCTGTCAGATCTTTCAGACATTTATAGTGAAGCCCGGTGTCGATGCCAAGGCCGTTTAGAAGGGTTGCGGCATCAGATTCCGCCTCCCATCCGTTCATAGTGGCAAATTCACCCTCCAGTTCACTGGCACGGATTCCGTCTTCATCTGTAAAATCTTCTTTTGCATAAATAATTTCTTTTTCTTTCATAATTTCATACAGACGCGCATTTCCCATTATTACGGTGTCAAGCACGACAAATTCATCATATTTGAAATGATCCTGCTGCAGGAAGGAAAGACGTTCACCCGGTGTGATATTAACTTCGCCTTTCGAAGGCTCCAGCTGGCCGGATAAAATCTTCAGAAAAGTAGATTTTCCTGCACCGTTGGCTCCGATGAGACCGTAGCAGTTTCCCTCTGTAAATTTGATATTAACATCTTCAAACAGCGCTTTTTTTCCAACGCGCAAGGTTACATTATTTGCACTGATCATAGCATAATCTCCTTTATATTCATGTATATTCATGTTGTATCTGTTCTGAACCATGAACAGATACGCCGCAAGCCCATGAAAATCGTCTGCGGCGATGGGGCTTGCTTTTGGCTGTTCAAGGTTTTCGTACGGACTGTGCAGTAAATGCACAGTCCTGTACTGAACAGTTACTTCATGTTACTGTAATCCCACCGCTTATCTTAACATGAGATGGATGGAAATGGCAAGGTTTCCGTTGGTTTTCACGAAAATTAAAAGTTTGTAGTTTTCGAATAGACGAAATCGTTATATAATGAGTAAAGAAAGCGAGGAGAATTTATGCAGAAAGCAACATTAGTTTTGGAAGGCGGAGCAACACGTGGTGTATTTTCATCAGGGGTTCTGGATTATCTGATGGAACGGGAACTGTATATGTCACATGTCATCGGAGTTTCGGCCGGGGCGTGCAATGCAGTGGACTATGTTTCCAGACAGCCGGGCAGGACAAGGGACTGCATGATACCTACAGATAAAAGCGGCAGTTATTATTATGGTTTCCGGAGGTTTGTAAAAGAGCGGAGCCTGATGAATATGGATTTGATATTCGACATTTTCCCGAATCAGATCTATCCTTTTGATTATGAGACTTTTTTTCAGTCGGAGATAGAATGCGAGCTTGTGGCAACCAACTGCCTGACCGGAAAAGCAGAATATTTTAAGGAGAAGAGTGAAAAAGAGAGGCTTATGAAGATATGCCGTGCATCTTCAAGTATGCCTCTTGTGACGCCGATTGTCAATATAGAAGAGGTCCCTTATCTGGACGGAGGCCTTGCAGACAGCGTGCCGTTGAAACATGCGATGGAGCTGGGCAATGACAAGGTGGTGGTAATTCTGACAAGGAATGCGGGATACAGAAAAAAGAAATTATCTCCCGGCATGGTGGAGGTCTACCGCAGGGCCTACAGATCCTATCCGAATCTGGTCAAGGCGGTACTGACCAGAAGTTTTTATTATAATCGTACCATGAACCATCTGGAGACACTGGAACGCCAGGGCAGGATCTTTGTGCTGCGCCCGCTTGTAAAGCCTGTGGCCAGAATGGAGCGGAACAAGGAGACTCTGACAGCGTTTTATGATCATGGATATGAGCTGATGGAAAAGGAATACGACAGGCTGATGGATTATCTTACAAGATAGATGCAACAGGATCATATATTTCTGCAGCTATGCTGCACACCTGCCCGCAGGGTATACCCAAAGGGCACACCGTAATTCATGCCCTTCGGGCGGATCTGCAGCACAGCTGCAGAATAAGGTATACCCAAAGGGCACCCCGTAACTCATGCCCATACGGGCGGGTCTGCAGCACAGCTGCAGAATAAGGTATGATTTAATAGATGCCCCGGGTATGAAGTGAATTTCATAAAGGAGGCCAGGATATGAATTTGTTTGAACATCACATTTCTACAAAGAATGTACAGCAGATGACAAAGGTGACCAATATGGTGAGGGAAGATGTGGTTAAGAGCGGAGTCAGGGACGGAATTATAGTTATATATTCGCCCCACACGACAGCCGGATTTACAATCAATGAAAATGCTGATCCGGATGTAGTGCATGACATGCTTGCCGGGTTTGAGGAAGCCTTTCCTCTGGAGGCGCCCTTTTACCGCCATGCGGAAGGCAATTCTCACGCACACATGAAGACCACTGTGACAGGGGCTTCCCAGACATTGATATTGAATGACGGGGAGATACTGCTTGGAATCTGGCAGGATCTGTATTTTTGTGAATATGACGGCCCGAGAAACCGTACGTTTTTTGTGAAGATTATAGAGGGCTGACGGGCAGTTGAAGACAGACAACTTACTGGCATTTTAGGATGCAGTTGAAAAACAGAAGTGCAATACAAGGCACTCCAGAACCTCCGGCGGGAGGCTGGAGAATGTCGCAGAACATTCCTGGCGGCAGGCATGCGGTCTTAATAGGGATTTAACATTTATTTATAAAAACAGGATAGAAGGGAGCCTCATGACATGCTAAAGTAATCATGGGATTTCAGGTACTTTATCTGAAAGCAGATTCCGTATCGGAATCCGGCAGACTGCACAATCCCAAGGTGCAGCTGTCCTGTGCCATTAAGTATACCCAAGGGCACCCCGTAATACATGCCCTGGGGGCGGCTCCGCAGTAAACTGCGGAATAAGGTATATTACTGAGAAAGATGAGGAAAAGAGTATGATCAGAAAGACATTAGACTATACACAAAACAGAGAGCTGTCCTGGCTGCGTTTTAATCAGAGGGTACTGGAGGAGGCACGGGACGAGAGCGTGCCGCTTCTGGAGCGCATGAAGTTTGTCGCAATATTTACGAGCAATCTGGATGAATTTTTTATGATTCGTGTCGGAAGCCTTTATGATTTGGCTTCTGTTGATAATAAAACTGTGGACAGCAAATCCGGCCTGACGCCGCAGGAACAGCTGGATGCGATTTATGAGGCAGTGGCCCCTCTGTATAAGGAGCGGGATAAGACCTATGCGGACATAAAAAAACAGCTTCACCCGTATGGGGTGTGCGGACTGGACTTTAAAGAACTGGATCCGCAGGAAAAAAAGTACGTGAAAAAATATTTTAAAGAACAGGTGCTTCCCGTTCTTTCCCCCCAGATTGTGGATGCAAACCATCCGTTTCCTCATTTGCTGAACAAGGAAATTTATGTGGTGGCAGACCTGAAGTTTGAGAATAAAAACATGATGGGGATTGTGCCCGTGCCGCAGTTCATATCCGATATCCTTTATCTCCCCGGGCATGATATCAGATATATCCGGATGGAGAAGGTAATCATGGAATATCTGGAAATCGTATTTGAACAGTATCAGGTATTGGAGAGGAACTATCTCTGCGTAACGCGCAATGCAGACATTTCCCCGGATGATGAGGCCTTTGCAGATAATGAAGATTTTCGGTTTATTATGAAGGAAACTCTGCACAAGAGAAAGCGTATGGCGGTTGTGCGTTTGGAAGCGGCCAACCCTCTGACCAAAGAGATGGAGAAGTATTTCTGCGATAAGTTTAATATAGAACCAGCCTGCATATTCCGTACAAAGATGCCGATGAAACTGGACTATATGTTCGCAATTGCGGAAAAAGTTCCTGTTTCTATGAAACGCTCACTGATTGATGAGCCGTTTTCACCGCAGCCGTCCCCGTCTGTAGGGGAGGGCAGTGTGCTGGCACAGGTGAAGAAGAAGGATATTCTGCTTTCCTTCCCGTATGAATCTATGGAGCCGTTTCTTCAGATGATCAAAGAAGCGTCGGTGGATCCGAATGTTATGACGATTAAGATCACGATCTACCGCCTGGCTAAAAAAACCCGCCTTGTAGAATATCTGTGTGCTGCAGCCGAGAACGGAAAAGAGGTAACCGCCCTGATTGAGCTCAGGGCGAGATTTGATGAGCAGAATAACATTGACTGGTCCGAGCGTATGGAGGAAGCCGGATGCCGTGTAATCTACGGTTTTGAGGGATATAAGGTTCATTCTAAGATTTGCCTGATTACATACAGGAATAAGAATGAGATCAAATATATTACCCAGATCGGAACCGGAAATTACAATGAGAAGACAGCAAAGATGTATACTGATTTCACTCTGATGACCGCCAGCCAGGCGATCGGGGAGGACGCGGTGGTATTCTTCAAAAACATGTCCATTGGTAATCTGGATGGCGCTTACCAGCATCTGATCGTATCCCCTACCAGCTTAAAGCCGAAGGTGCTGATGCTGATGGACGAGGAGATTAAAAAAGGAGCCGATGGCAGAATCATTATGAAAATGAATTCTGTTACGGATATGGATTTTATAAACAAGGTGGCGGAAGCCTCCAGGGCCGGGGTTAAAGTCGACCTGCTCGTACGGGGGATCTGCTGTATCCTTCCGGGGATTCCGGGGGAGACGGAGAATCTGACTGTGACGAGCATCGTCGGAAGATATCTGGAACATCCCCGCGTATTTGTGTTTGGCAGCGGTTCAGATCAGAAGGTATATATCGGTTCTGCGGATATGATGACCCGCAATACGGAAAAGCGTGTGGAGGTTGCCTGCCCTATTTATGACGAGGCCATCAGGAGACGCCTGGTTCGCGGGCTTAATATCATGCTGGCTGACAATGTAAAAGCAAGGGTGATGCAAAGTGACGGCACATATAAAAAGAAAGAGCAGACGGAAAAAAGAATGAGCGCCCAGGAAGTATTTATGAAAGAGGCACTGCTTGCAAAGCGTCAGGAAAAACCGGCAGAAAAGCCGTCATTCCTGAGACGGCTGAGAAGTTTATTTCGCTGAGAACGGAGGAAACAAGAGATGGGAACATTAACAGAAAAGGAATTTGGAACAACAGAGGACGGCAGGATGGCGGTTTTGTACACCATGAAAAACGACAGGGGTATGGTTGTGTCCGTGACAGATTACGGCGCAGCGCTTGTGGAGCTGATGGTGCCGGACCAGAATGGCAGTCCGGTGGATGTGGTGCTGGGATATGATGATGCTGCCGGTTACGAGGCAGGAGGAGCATCTTTTGGCGCACCGGTCGGCAGAAATGCAAACAGAATCGGCGGAGCATCTATTGAACTGAATGGAATCACCTATATGCTTGAGAAGAACGACAATGGCAATAATCTGCACAGCGGTACGGATTACTATAATAAACGTTTCTGGAATGTGGATGAAAAAACAGAAGACAGTATTACCTTTATTCTCCACAGTCCGGACGGCGACCAGGGATATCCGGGAGCGCTTGATATGAGAGTGGCGTATGAACTGACAGAAGACAACACTTTGCGCATGAAGTACCATGCAGTTCCGGACCAGGATACGGTCATTAATATGACCAACCACAGTTATTTCAATCTGAACGGCCATGACAGCGGCAGTATATTAAAGCATCGGATAATACTGGATGCAGATTATTTCACAAGAGCGGATGCAGAGTCTATTCCTACAGGAGAATTAACGGATGTGACCGGGACTCCTATGGATTTCAGAGAGCCAAAAACAATCGGCGCTGAGATCGATTCAGATTATGAAGCTACACAGTTGGGACAGGGGTATGACCACAACTGGGTATTGAAAAATAATGGAAAATTTGCTAAAGTAGCTGAGGCGGCCGGTGATGAGAGCGGCATTGTAATGGAAGTCTGGACAGACCTGCCCGGTGTGCAGGTATATACAGGAAACTTTCTGGACCGGGAACCGGGAAAGAATCAGGCAGTGTATGAAAAAAGGGCAGCAGTCTGCTTCGAGACCCAGTATTTTCCGGATGCTGTACATCACGATAACTTTGAAAGCCCGGTATGCAGGACGGGAGAGACATACTCCACAGTTACAGCATACCATTTTACAGTAAGGTAAAGTATATCACTCCACAGGCGGCAGCAGAGTCATGAAATTCTGATTTTGCTGTGCCGTTTTTGGGAGAATAAAAAGAAAAGCAGGCAGTATAAGTATTTATGGGGAAATCAGTATACATAGCGGAGAAGCCAAGTGTGGCCCAGGAATTCGCAAAGGCATTAAAATTGAATACAAGACGAAAAGACGGTTATCTGGAATCGGATGAGGCGATCGTAACCTGGTGTGTCGGACATCTGGTCACGATGAGCTATCCGGAGGAATATGACCCCGCGCTGAAGCGCTGGAGCCTGAATACGATTCCCTTTATTCCGGAAAATTTTAAGTATGAAGTCATTCCTTCCGTGGCCAAGCAGTTTCAGATTGTGAGCGGACTGCTTACAAGAGAAGATGTAGACACTATTTATGTGTGTACTGACTCCGGGCGGGAAGGGGAATATATATACCGGCTGGTCGAACAGGAAGCGCATGTTGAGGGGAAGAAGAGACGGAGAGTATGGATCGATTCCCAGACGGAAGAAGAGATTTTACGGGGGATCAGAGAGGCGAAAGATTTATCGGAATATGATAATCTCAGCGCCTCTGCTTATTTAAGGGCCAAGGAAGATTATCTGATGGGAATCAATTTTTCCCGCCTTCTGACTCTGAAATATGGAAACAGCATATCCAATTATCTCCATACAAAATATGCCGTAATATCGGTGGGGCGCGTTATGACCTGTGTACTGGGGATGATCGTCCGCAGAGAACGGGAAATCCGGGATTTTGTTAAGACACCTTTCTACCGTGTCCTGAGCACAATTGAGGCCGAGGGTCAGAACTTCGAAGGCGAGTGGCGGGCCGTCAAAGGCTCCCGCTATTTTGAATCGTTTGACTTGTACAAAGAGAATGGTTTTAAAAAGAGGGAAAAGGCAGAGGAGCTGGTGGATTATCTGAAGGAACCTGAACCTGTGACATGCCAGATTTCAGCGATAGAAAAGAAAAAAGAAAAAAAGAATCCACCGCTGCTCTACAATCTGGCCGAGCTCCAGAATGACTGTTCCAGAAGATTCAAGATCAGCCCTGACGAGACGCTCCGGATCGTGCAGGAGCTGTACGAGAAGAAGCTGGTCACATATCCCAGAACAGATGCCAGGGTATTGTCCACAGCCGTGGCAAAGGAAATCAGCAGGAATCTGAACGGACTTTCCAAGTACCCGGCAGCTGCGCCTTATCTTCAGGATATCCTTGGCTTTGGCAGCCACAAGGGCCTGGCAAAGACAAGGTATGTAAACGATAAACAGATCACGGACCATTACGCGATTATACCGACCGGCCAGGGGCTGGGGGCGCTTAATTCCGTTTCCCCGACGGCCTCAAGGGTGTATGAATGCATCGTGAGAAGATTTTTAAGTATCTTTTATCCGCCGGCAGTGTATCAGAAAGTGGCAATCACAACGAAGATAAAAGAAGAAAGCTTTTTCTCCAGCTTTAAGGTGCTGGCTGAGGAAGGCTACCTGAAGGTGACGGGGGTGCCGCAGACAAAGAAGAACACTTCCGTCCAGGGAAAAGATAACAACGCAGACGCCGGAGAAACCGGTGAAGGCAGCGACAGCGGTGAAAACAGTGGAGACCAGGATCTGGACACCAGTTTCTTCCAGGTGATACAGGGGCTGAAGAAGGGCGCTGTTCTCCTGGTGAAGGCACTGGATATCAAAGAAGGAGAGACATCTCCGCCGAAACGGTTCAATTCCGGTTCCATCATTCTGGCGATGGAAAATGCCGGCCAGCTCATCGAAGATGAGGAACTCCGTGCACAGATCAAAGGAAGCGGTATCGGAACCAGTGCAACACGGGCAGAAATCCTGAAAAAACTGATACACATTGAGTATTTGGGACTAAATAAAAAGACCCAGATTATTACCCCTACGCTTCAGGGAGAGATGGTTTTCGACGTAGTCGAGAATTCCATTAAGTCGCTGCTGAATCCCGAACTGACCGCCAGCTGGGAAAAGGGGCTGACTTATGTGGCTGATGGCGATATTACGCCGGATGAGTACATGAAGAAGCTGGATCATTTTATCGTTAGCAGGACCAATGGAGTGAAAGGGCTGAACAACCAGTATCAGCTGCGCAGCTGCTACGACCGTGCGGCCGGATTCTATAAGGAAACCAAGAACAAAAAGTAATCCTGTGCTGTCAGTGCTGAGTCAGATTATGACGGACAAGTCATTCCCCTGTCCGAGCGTTTTGCTTAACAGGAACCATTACCGATCAATTTGAAAAAATGTATACTCGAAAGAAATGTTCAGATGAAGAGCGAACTTGAACGATCAACCATATTTTTGCAGTGAGGAGGAAGCGCATGGAGGAGATATTGGTCACAATTCCGGTTGAGCCGCAGCATAAAAAATATCTGGAAGACGCTGCCGCCCGGGTGCTGGGCAGCGGCGGTTCACACTTTGTATACAAGGCACAGAAAGATGTAAAACAGGATATGGCAGAGAAAGCAGATATTATACTGGGAAACGTGGAACCAGAGTTTCTCAGAAATGCTGCAGATCTGAAGTTAATGCAGCTGGACAGCGCGGGGGCATCTCCTTATATTGTGCCGGGGATTATGCCGCCCGGGGCAAAACTGGCGAATGCCACAGGTGCCTATGGGCTGGCAATTTCGGAATATATGCTTGGAGCCGTGCTGATGCTGGTTAAAAAGCTGCATCTGTATGAAAGGAACATGCGGGCACATGCCTGGCAGGATGCAGGAAAGGTGAATTCCATTGCGGATTCTGTAACCCTGGTCGTAGGCCTTGGTGATATTGGCGGCCAGTTTGCACAGAAGATGCATGCTCTGGGCAGCCACGTCATAGGAATCCGCAGAAATAAGGCCAAAAAACCGGATTATCTGGAGGAGCTGCATCAGCTGGATGCACTGGATACCCTGCTTGAGCGGGCGGATATTGTAGCCTGCACGCTTCCTGGTACTCCTAAGACGGAGAAACTGTTCTGCAGGGAGCGCCTGGAAAAGATGAAAGACGGCGCGATCCTGCTCAACGTGGGCAGGGGAAGCCTGATCCCATCCCAGGATCTGTGCGATGCCCTGCACAGTGGAAAACTGGGAGGGGCGGCCATTGATGTGACGGAGCAGGAGCCGCTGGGGCCAGATTCTCCGCTGTGGGATGCACCGAACCTGCTGATCACCCCTCATGTGGCCGGCAAGTACCATATGCAGCAGATACTGGAATCAATTGTGGAAATTGCGGCATATAATTTACAAGCAATCTTGACAAACGGCACTATAAAAAATGAAGTTGACTTTCAGACCGGCTATCGGAAATTCTATGAGCCGGCAGACAAACAGGAGGAAGAAAGAATGACAGAATTAACCGTAAAAGAACTTTATACACTGGAGGAGACAATTGCTGCCGATATATTTGACGGCGTGACATATCCGTGGGAAGTCCTGCCGAAGATCAGCAGCTTCATTCTGGAACTGGGAAAGACTTTAGACGAAAAAGAATACGAGAAGCGCGGTGAGAATATCTGGATCGCCAGATCTGCAAAGGTAGCTCCTACCGCATATATTAACGGGCCGGCTATCATCGGAAAAGAAGCAGAGGTCAGACACTGCGCGTTTATCAGAGGAAATGCCATCGTGGGGGAAGGCGCGGTAGTCGGTAATTCCACGGAATTAAAGAATGTGATTTTGTTTAACAAAGTACAGGTACCTCACTACAACTATGTGGGCGATTCTATCCTTGGGTATAAATCACATATGGGAGCGGGGTCTATTACTTCCAATGTCAAGTCAGACAAAAAGCTGGTTTTGGTGAAAACGCCGGAAGGAAATATTGAGACGGGAATGAAGAAATTCGGCGCCATGCTGGGCGATGAAGTTGAAGTAGGATGCGGCAGTGTGCTGAATCCGGGAACTGTGGTGGGAAGCCATAGCAATATCTATCCGCTTTCATCTGTCAGAGGATATGTGCCGGGGGGGAGTATCTATAAAAAACAGGGGGAAGTCGTAGAAAAAATCGGGATTTAGGCAGCGAGCTTTAGACTCGTTGGCGGACGGGGACGCTTAATGACAGGGATGCCGGGGAGGTACTGGGGCTGTCATAAAGCTGGCTCTTCCGGACGGTAGGAAAGGGCTCGTTCCTCGGGTGGGATCCCAGACCGGGGCAACGAATGGAATAGAACTGGCGTAACTTTTATATCCCCAGCGGGCTTTTTAATAGACTTGAATAGCGCTTAAAAGTAAATCCAAGCTCATAAAGTATAAAAGCCTCCAAAACATACTGGAGAAATAAAAGTCACACCAATTCTATTCCATCCGCTGTCCCCGTCTGGGATCCAACCGGGGAAAGAGTTCTTTCCTATCGGCGGATGAACCTAGCTTACCGTGAGCCGGGACGGACTGTGAAAAACACCTGTC
>NZ_GL870820.1:54743-167140 GCF_000190355.1 Clostridium sp. D5
CCTGTTGGAAATGCTTTTAGCGAGCATAGCGGCAGTTAGAGGAAATCCGTGAAATCAGTCAGAAAAAAGCTGCTTCCGAAGCAGCTTTTTAGAACGCCTGAGGCGTTTAATCATCAGATTAAACGGTGAATGCGTTCGGTTCTGACTGATTTTGCGGTTTTCCTCTTACTGCTGCTTGGCGCAGCGGCTGTATTTCCAACAGGACAGGTGTTTTTCACAGTCCGTCCCGGCTCACGGTAAGCGCCACCCTCCATCCGCTCCCGAGTCTAAAGCTCGTGAGCTAAATCCCAAGCTTCATAAAGTGGCATGAAAAGGATTGTTTTATCTGTAGAGGGATGTTAAAATTAGCATACAAATCTAAAGTTCTTAGATTTCTTTTATTACTGTGGCGTTCGTCCAAAATATTCCGTGTTTTTTATGAATAAGGAGAGGCGGTGAATCTAATGGGAGATTAGGTACTTTTTTTATAAAGGTTTTTATAAAGCAAAGCAAAGTCCTTTTTATGGGACATGTAAAATTGTATAATGGAATTGCAAAATTGTTGTTGACATTTTACAACAAGTATAATAGTATATTAATAGAAAGCGAACAACTGTTCGAGAACGAGAAGGAGAGTAACGGTATATGGCTAATGGAAATGAAGATAAGAAAAAAGCGCTGGAAGCGGCGATTGCGAAGTTAGAGAAGGATTTTGGAAAAGGGACGGTTATGAAACTGGGAGAGCCGGGAGCACATGTTGCTGTGGAGACAGTGCCGACAGGGTGTCTGAGCCTGGATCTGGCTTTGGGACTGGGCGGTGTTCCGAAGGGGCGTGTGATTGAGGTCTATGGGCCGGAGTCCAGTGGTAAGACGACCGTTGCATTACATATGATTGCAGAGGTACAGAAGAGAGGCGGTATCGCAGGTTTTGTTGATGCAGAGCATGCACTTGATCCCGTATATGCGAAGAGTATTGGCGTTGATATTGATGAACTTTATATATCGCAGCCGGACAGCGGTGACCAGGCGCTTGAGATTACGGAGACTATGGTGCGCTCGGGAGCGATTGATATTATTGTAATTGACTCAGTGGCGGCACTGGTGCCGAGACAGGAGATTGAAGGGGATATGGGGGACAGCCATGTGGGACTTCAGGCAAGGCTGATGTCCCAGGCTTTGAGAAAGCTGACTCCGGTTATCAGTAAGTCTAACTGTGTTGTTATTTTCATCAACCAGCTGCGTGAGAAGGTGGGGGTTATGTTCGGTAATCCTGAGACTACGACAGGCGGACGTGCACTGAAGTTCTACGCATCTGTCAGAATGGATGTGAGAAGGATCGAGACATTAAAACAGAGCGGTGAGATGGTCGGCAACCGAACCAGAATTAAGATTGTCAAGAATAAGATTGCACCTCCGTTTAAAGAAGCTGAATTTGATATCATGTTCGGAAAAGGAATTTCCAAGGAAGGAGATATCCTGGATCTGGCAGCGGGAATTGATGTGGTGAAGAAGAGCGGTGCCTGGTATGCATATGAGGGTGAGAAGATCGGACAGGGAAGAGAGAATGCCAAGGCATATCTCACAGAACATCCGGAAGTGATGGAAGAGCTTGACCGCAAAGTTCGCGCTCATTATAAGCTGAATGGTGAGGGTGAAGAGGAAGAAGCTGCAGAAGATTTAAAGCTGACTAAGAAAGCAAAGGATGCGAAAGCTGCTGTGACGGCAAAGTCCGCAGATGAAGCACCGGAGGAAGCATAAGATGACAGTTACAAAGCTGGATGCTGTAACGAAAACAAAATCCAAAGTATTTCTGGACGGCCAGTTTGCCTTTGTTTTATACAAGGGTGAACTGGCCCGCTATGGTATCAAAGAAGGGGCAGAGGTCGGGGAAGATGTTTACAGGAAGATATTGGATGAGGTGATCATAAAGCGTGCCAAATTAAGGGCAATGCATCTTCTGGAAGATATGGACCGCACCGAGTCCGGTCTGCGCGATAAGCTGAAACAGGGATTGTACCCGGAAGAAGCAATTGAAGCTGCCGCAGCATATGTTAAGTCATTTGGATACATCGATGATTACCGGTATGCAAGACAGTTTATTGAAAGCAGGAAGTCCTCAAAGAGCAGGCGGGAGATTTATGCCCTGCTGTGCGGCAAAGGCGTGTCGAACGATGAAATTGAGCGGGCATTTGAAGAATGTTTTGAATCTGGCAGTGAAAGGGATGCAATCCTGCAGATTGTCAGAAAAAAAAGAGTCAATCTGTCACAGGCAACAGAGGAAGAAATGCGCAAATTATATGGCTATTTATCGAGAAAAGGCTTCCGTTATGAGGACATCCGTCAAGTGATACAAAATTATGATGAGAATGCTTGACATAGTTGTGAAAACAGTATAAAATTTAACTGTTGTATTTAAGTAAGACTGTACAATGAAAATTGAACAAGGAGGTGCTCCTGTGCCAACAATGATAAGTATTGTTATTGCTGTAGCCCTCGCGTTGATAGTTGGTATTATTACTCACTTTGTAACGATATCCAATCTCAGGAAGAATGCTGATTCCAAGATTGGCAATGCTGAAGCAAAGGCAAGGGAAATAATTGATGATGCCGTAAAGACTGCTGAGACAACTAAAAAAGAAGCTCTTTTAGAGGTGAAGGAAGAGTCTATCAAGACGAAGAATGACCTGGAAAAAGAGACAAAAGAGAGAAGAGCCGAATTGCAGCGTTATGAGAAAAGGGTGCTTGCAAAAGAAGAGTCCGTTGATAAACGGTCAGAGGCGATCGAACAGCGTGAAGTCAAATTTACAGCAAAAGAAGAGCAACTGAAGCAGCGTGAAGCAAAAGTAGAAGAACTTAGTCAGAAAAGAGTACAGGAACTAGAAAGAATCTCAGGACTTACCTCCGAACAAGCAAAAGAATATCTGTTGAAAACTGTTGAAGAAGATGTGAAGCATGACACAGCCAAGATGGTAAGAGAGCTGGAGACACAGGCAAAGGAAGATGCGGACAAGAAGGCAAAAGAATACGTTGTCAATGCAATCCAGAGATGTGCGGCTGACCATGTGGCTGAGACTACAATTTCTGTAGTGCAGCTCCCAAGTGATGAGATGAAGGGAAGAATTATCGGCCGAGAGGGACGGAATATCAGAACTCTTGAGACACTGACAGGTGTCGAGCTGATTATTGACGATACGCCGGAAGCGGTTGTACTGTCAGGATTTGATCCGATCAGAAGGGAAGTTGCAAGAATTGCCCTTGAGAGATTGATTGTGGATGGACGTATCCATCCTGCCAGAATCGAGGAGATGGTAGAAAAGGCACAAAAAGAAGTGGACACGATGATAAGGGAAGAAGGAGAGGCGGCGTCTCTGGAAGTAGGCGTGCCGGGAATTCATCCGGAATTGATTCGTCTGCTTGGACGAATGAAGTTCAGAACCAGTTATGGCCAGAATGCTTTGAAGCATTCTATTGAGGTTGCTCAGCTGTCAGGACTTCTGGCCGGTGAGATCGGTCTGGATGTCAGGATGGCAAAACGTGCCGGACTCCTGCACGATATCGGCAAATCAATTGACCACGACGTGGAAGGTTCACATATTCAAATTGGTGCAGATCTTTGCAGAAAGTACAAAGAGTCTCCGACAGTAATCAATGCAGTGGAATCACATCATGGAGATGTTGAACCTCAGACATTGATTGCATGCGTAGTTCAGGCGGCTGACACAATTTCTGCTGCAAGACCAGGTGCAAGAAGAGAAACAATTGAAACATACACAAACAGATTGAAACAATTAGAAGAAATATCAAACCAGTTTAAAGGTGTTGAAAAGTCTTTTGCTATTCAAGCAGGTAGAGAGATTCGAGTTATGGTAGTTCCGGACCAGGTATCTGATGATGACATGGTACTTATGGCCAGAGAAATTGCAAAACAGATTGAGTTTGAGTTGGAATATCCAGGCCAGATTAAAGTAAATGTAATTCGCGAATCGCGTGTTACGGATTATGCGAAATAATTTATATCAGATCGAGATTGTGGCCCTTGTCGTAAGACAAGGGCCTTTTTTATTGGGGGAGAGGAGGCACTGTTTCCCTTCTCCCGGTCAACGGCGCTGGGTGAATCCCGCAGGAAGGTGGGAGAATACGGATGGTTACTTAAGGGATGGGGGCTTACGGTGAAATGGATTGGGCATCGCAAAGGATGCACGGATGAGATTAGGATAAATGGCTGAGGTATAGGGGATTGAGTGGGAGAATGAGAAAAATGAAAGAAGCGCACATAGAAATTGCAAAAAGGTGAAGAAAATTACGGAAAATAGTGAGGAAATAACTAATTAGGAATTTTGAATAAATATAACTTGCAAAAACCGGTAACGTATATTATAATAAGAAACCAGAATGTGTTTTATGTATATTAGATGATGAATTGTATGGAATTGGAGGATGTTAAGATGTCACTTAGTTTATCAAAAAAGGCTGCAAGTGTGAAGCCTTCATCTACTTTGGCTATTACTGCGAAGGCTAAGGCCTTGAAGGCGGAGGGAATTGATATCGTTGGATTTGGAGCCGGCGAGCCGGATTTTAATACCCCGGATAATATTAATGAGGCGGCTATTAAAGCTATTAAGGAAGGGTTTACAAAGTATACGCCCGCATCAGGGACTGAGGAACTGAAGAAGGCTGTCAGTGCCAAGTTCAGGGAATTTAATGGTCTTCACTATGAGGCGAATCAGATTGTGATCAGTAATGGGGGAAAGCATTCTCTGACGAATATTTTTGAAGTGATTCTGAATCCGGGAGATGAAGTGATTATTCCTGCTCCATACTGGCTTACTTATCCTGAGATTGTGAAACTATCCGATGGAGTTCCTGTGTTTTTATATGGAGCCAGAGATAATGGATATAAAGTGACGGCGAAGCAGATTCGTGAAGCCGTGACGGATAAGACAAAGGCTTTGATTTTAAATACACCGAGCAACCCGACGGGGATGGTATACTCCGAGGAAGAACTGCGTGCGATCGCAGAGATTGCAGTTGAAAAAGATTTCTATGTTGTGGCGGATGAGATGTATGAATATCTTATTTACGGCGAGAAAAAACATGTGAGCATTGCTTCTTTGGGGGATGAGATTTATAAGAGAACCATTACCTGCAGCGGTGTATCTAAGAGCTACGCTATGACAGGATGGAGAATCGGATATACCGGGTCCAGCGCGGAGATTGCCAAGATGATGGGCAGTGTGCAGAGCCATCAGACATCCAATCCGAACTCTATCGCACAGAAAGCGGCGCTGGAGGCGCTGACAGGCGACCAGTCAGCTCTCGGAGAGATGAGGGTTGAATTTGATAAGAGAAGAAAGTATATGTTTGACAGGATTTCGGCAATGCCGCTTCTGGAGCTGTTGGAACCGGAAGGAGCATTTTATGTATTTGTAGACTTTACAAATGTTCTGGAAAAGTCATACAAGGGCCAGAAGATCGGAACTGCGGCAAGAGCAGCAGAAATTCTCATTGAAGATTATCAGGTTGCAGTTGTTCCGTGTGCTGATTTTGGATTTGACAATTTTGTCCGTTTGTCTTATGCTATTTCTTTAGAAGCCATTGAAAAAGGGCTCGACAGAATAGAAAAGTTTGTATCCTCTCTGTAGGAGCATAAAAAGGAGCATGTTATGAGCGGACAGATTAAAAGATTAAACCGGCAGCTGAAGTTTAAAGGCAATATTATTGACTTTTACCAGGATACCATGGAGATTGACGGAGATCATACCGTGGTCTGGGACTTTATCAAACACAAGGGGGCGGCTGCGGTCGTACCTGTCACCGATGACGGCAGAATCCTGATGGTAAGGCAGTATCGGAATGCGCTGGAGCGCTATACACTGGAAGTTCCTGCCGGTGCGCTGGATCAGGAGGATGAGTCAGGCATTGTATGTGCAGGAAGAGAGTTGGAGGAAGAAACAGGCTACAAAAGCGTTGATCTGGACTGGCTGATCACACTCCGCACCACAGTTGCATTCTGCAATGAAAGAATTGAGGTTTACGTTGCCCGGAACCTGATCCCGTCAAAGCAGCATCTGGATGAGGATGAATTTATCGATCTGAAAGCTTATACAATAGACGAACTGAAGGAGAAGATTTTCTCCGGCGAGATACAGGATGCGAAGACCGTTTCTGCACTGCTCGCATATGATACGAAATATGGAAAAAAAGAATAAATAAGAAACCCCGGCATATAATGAAATATCTTAGCAATAGGAGGAACGCCTGTGAAGATACTTCATACAAGGAAGCAGCTGCTTGCTTTCTTCATGCCGGGTTTTTTATTTGGAATATTGTATGTGAATCTGATTATGAAGAAATATACAGCAGAGCCGGGGATATTCAGCGACTATTTTTTAAGCCAGTATCAGTCGGCATCAATTGTGGCCGAGGAATACATCTGGTATCTGATTAAAATCCGGACCGTTCCATTTCTCATCCTGCTGGGATTGGCATTCACAAAAATGCGGAAGGCAGCCTCCATAGCATTTCTGGCATGGACGGGCTTTTCAAGCGGCATGCTCCTGTCAATGGCAGTTCTGAGCATGGGGATCAAAGGAAGCATTCTCTGTATTGTAGGAATCCTCCCCCAGTTCCTTCTCTATATCCCTGCATATATGGTCATCATCTGGTACAGCTATACATATCCCCAAAATAGATGGAATACACAGAAAAGCATATTTCTGGGACTCACCATGCTGGTGGGAATCATACTCGAAGCATACATAAATCCTATACTTATGCAGGCTTATTTGGGGACTTTGTAGCAGGAGGGGGGCGCCCCGGGAGCCGGATATAGGGGCAGACTGGAAACGGGTTATGGCTGCAAGCTGGAGTAGAGTAAAAAGGAAGGACAACAGAGGCAACCTGGCCACATCACCCGAAGCCCGATGGCTTCGCGCGCTGGGGCCAGGAATTTTTGTGATTCGGAATCACAAAAATTACCTCTGTTGTCCTTCCTTTTTACTCAACTCCAGCTAACAGCCATAAGACGCTTCCAGTCTGCCCCTATGTCCGGTTCCCGGGGCTGGGCGCATCCGGCAGGAAGTTCCCCATACTACCCAGGAGGGCAACGCTGACGGGGGCAGTGGATCTGGCCTGGTGATGCGGAAGATGTGCTGGCTGGAGAGAGGCTGTGAAAAGACTTCCTTTCAAAAAACAACCTGTGGTTGAACTTTACTCGTATCCAATTCCCATACGCTGCCCCGGTCGGAAATCCCCCCTGGAGCGATATTACCTGACGATTTGATGAAGCCCAGCCTGCCTGAAATGGGGAGAACGATGCGGCGGGAACAAACAGTGGAGGGGGCTGGGAGTATAGAGCGCATGGTTAGAAGTCCTTACGCAAAAGGAACCGCCCATGAGGGATGAAAAGTGATTTACCAAATCACTTTTCAGTACAACCTAATGTCAGAAAGCATCGGCTTTCTGGCTGCATGTTGCACGTGCCCTCATGGGCGGTTTCTTTTACGTTAGGACTTCTCCATAAGCGGGTTACTCCCAGCCCCCTCCACTGTTTGTTCCCGCCGCATCGTTCTCCCCATTTCAGGCAGGCGTCCCCTCCATCCACTCACTCGTCCCTCGCTCCCTAAATTTCTTTCTTGAGGACGATTGCAGCGCAGATGCTTACGATTAATTGGCTTGCCAGCATTCCCCAGAGGTATCCCTGGATTCCGAACAGGGGGATGGCTGCGAATACGCTGGCGATCCGGATGAGCAGTCCAAAGGAATTGATGAGGAAGGTGTAGGAGGTCTTGCCAAGTCCGTTGATGACGCTTAGCAAAGCGGAGTTTGTGTATAAGAAGGGGCACATCCATGCTAAGGTGATGATGAATTTTCCTGCGGTGGAGCTTCCGAACAGGACAGTGCCCATCCAGCCGCCCAGAACCAGGAAGATGAAGCAGCAGCCCAGACCCAGGATGAAACAGGAGCCGGCTACTTTTTTTATAATATTGAGCATATCGTCACGGTTGTTTGTGGTTTGTATCTCGGCGACCGTGGGCATGAGCATGATGGAGATGGAACTGGTGATGGCCGACGGAAACAGGATGCAGGGCAGCGCCATACCGGTGAGGACTCCGTAAATGCTGAGTGCTTCGCTTGTAGAGTGGTTGTGCAGCTGCAGCCGGGCAGGGATGGAGATGGCCTCAATGCTCTGCAGCAGGTTGATCAGCACCCGGTTGGCTGTCAGGGGCAGGGATAAGGGCATCAGCTCTTTAAAACGGTGGAGAAAATCTGTATATGTAATATTCAGGTGTGCCAGGACGTGGGTGCTGCGGGTCAGAGACTTTGCCGCGTACAGCGCGGAGAGCATTTCACCTATGACAAGTCCGAGTACAGCGATCGTGATCGGTATATCTTCGCCTTTTTTCATTAGAATTAAATAAAATACATAGACAGAAAGGATTCTGGTTACCTGTTCTACCACCTGGGAAAGAGCGGGGATTTTTGTCTCTTTCATGCCATAGCAGTATCCGCATATACAACTGTGGATGGCTGCAAACGGCAGGGCGTAGGATAGTGGAATGAGCAGCGGTTCGCAGCGGGGATCTCCCAGCAGCTTTTCGGATATGTAAGCTGCATTTCCCTGCAGAAACAGGACACAGACACAGGAAAGAAGGACGGACAGGACGAGGCCGAGCAGAAGGATCTGCCGGGCTTCTTTTTTTCGGCCCAGGGAAACTTTCTGGGCTACTGTCCTGGATATGGCGGTTTCCAGTCCTGCGGCGGTGAGTGCAAAACAGAGTGAATAGACAGGGAAAATAAGCTGGTACAGGCCGACGCCTTCTTCACCGAAAGTATGGCTTAGAAAAATCCGATAGAAGAATCCCATAAACCGGCACAGAAATCCGGTTGCGGTAAGAATAAAGGTCCCGCGGATGATGGTTTGTTTTCTGGACAAGGGTATCTCCTAAAAAAACATATTTTTACAACATATTCCTGTTTCTGGCTTGACAGAACTGAAAACGGGTGGTATTCTACAAAAGAAGAAATCCTAGTAAATTACTAGGGAATGAAATGATAGGAATTAAAACACTAGGGATTAAAATACTAGGAATTAATTCAGGGCGTTGTGGTATGCTAACTCTGAGACAAAATCGCTATTGATTACAGGCTTGCCTGTGAACAGTAACACTAGATCAGAAGTCCAGAATATTAATAAATAAGAAGGTGATGATTTGAAATTATCTACAAAAGGAAGATACGGGCTGCGCGCTTTGATAGATCTGGCACAGCACAGTGAGGCGGATCCTGTTTCTATTACGAGTATCTCGGACAGGCAGGGCATTTCCGAGAGGTACCTGGAACAACTGATGTCTATGCTGAAAAAGGCGGGGCTGGTCAAGAGTATCCGGGGCGCCGGCGGTGGTTATGTTCTGGCAAAGGATCTGGAAGAGATATCTGTAGGAGATGTTCTGCGTGCCCTGGAAGGCAGTCTGGAACCAGTGGAATGCTCGGGCCTGCATCCTGAGGAAGGATGTAAAGCGGCAGACAGCTGTGTTACCAAGTATGTATGGCAGCGTATTAATGAGAGCATTAACCAGACGGTTGATGAGATGAAGCTGGCCCAATTGGTCGAAGAAAGCAAGAAGATGGGATGTCAGGACATACACGGGCAGACCGGGTGTAAGAATTAAGGAAGGATGACGAAGAATGAATAAACTGATTTATTTGGATAATGCTGCAACAACAAAGACGGCACCGGAGGTAGTGGAGGCTATGCTCCCATATTTTACAGAGCATTACGGCAACCCATCCAGCGTATACGGATTTGCAGCGGCCAACAAGGATGTAATTACAAGACAGAGAGAGATTATAGCAGAATCCATTGGAGCCAATGGCAGCGAGATTTATTTTACAGCAGGCGGATCGGAGTCAGATAACTGGGCGCTGAAAGCAACAGCCGAGGCTTATGGGAAAAAGGGCAGACATATTATTACTACTAAGATCGAACATCACGCCATACTCCACACGGCAGATTTTCTGGAGAAAAATGGATTTGAAGTGACATATCTGAACGTGGATGAAAATGGTACTGTGAAGCTGGATGAACTGAAAGCTGCAATACGTCCTGACACAATACTGATTTCCGTAATGTTTGCGAATAATGAAATCGGAACGATTCAGCCGATAGAAGAGATCGGTGAGATTGCACATGAGCATGGAATTCTGTTCCATACAGATGCAGTGCAGGCTTTCTGCCAGGTGCCGATTGATGTGGATGTCTGTCACATTGATATGCTCAGCGCCAGCGCACATAAACTCAACGGCCCGAAGGGCATCGGCTTCTTATATATCAGAAAAGGTGTGAAGATCCGCTCCTTTATTCATGGCGGAGCACAGGAGAGAAAGCGCCGTGCTGGTACGGAAAATGTGCCGGGGATTGTCGGGTTTGGGAAGGCCGTGGAACGTGCGGCGGGTTCATTAAAGGAGCGCACAGCTGCTGAGGCAGAACTTAGGGATTATCTGATCGGAAGAATTGAAAAAGAGATTCCTTACTGCAGGCTTAACGGCCACAGAGAGAACAGGCTGCCGAATAATGTGAATTTTAGTTTCCGGTTTGTGGAAGGCGAGTCGCTTCTGATCAAACTGGATATGAACGGGATCTGCGCATCCAGCGGATCGGCCTGCACATCAGGCTCCCTGGATCCTTCCCATGTGCTGCTGGCCATCGGGCTCCCCCATGAGATTGCGCATGGCTCTCTGCGTATGACACTGAGCGAAGAAACAACCAGAGAAGAGTTGGATTACGTAGTGGAAAAGCTGAAGACGATTGTAGAGGATCTGAGAAATATGTCACCTTTATACGAGGATTTTATAAAAAATAGTAAGGCTTGAAAAAACCTTGCCAACTATTTTTTATGCATCGCATGTAAGTGACCAAAATACGGTCACTAAGTGCTCATAGCTATAAAAAAACGAAACAGATAACAGGAGGAAAAATATATGTATTCAGAAAAGGTAATGGATCACTTTGAACATCCAAGAAACGTAGGAGAAATAGAAGGTGCCAGCGGCGTTGGTACAGTGGGCAATGCAAAATGCGGGGATATCATGCGTATTTATCTGGATATTGATGAGAATCAGATTATCCGTGACGTAAAGTTTAAGACATTCGGCTGCGGAGCAGCGGTTGCAACCAGCAGTATGGCAACGGAACTGGTAAAGGGAAAAAATATCCAGGAAGCAATGCAGATTACAAACAAAGCCGTAATGGAGGCTCTGGACGGACTTCCACCGGTGAAAGTACACTGTTCTCTGCTGGCGGAGGAGGCAATCCATGCCGCTCTCTGGGATTATGCAGAAAAGCATGATATTACGATTGAGGGGCTGGAAAAGCCAAAGTCAGATATCCATGAGGGTGAGGAAGAAGAGGAAGAGGAATATTAATGAGTAAAGTAGTAGTCGGAATGTCCGGAGGTGTTGATTCTTCGGTAGCGGCTTATCTTCTGAAGGAACAGGGATACGACGTCATCGGAGTGACCATGCAGATCTGGCAGGATGAGGACCGTGCGGTTCAGGAAGAAAACGGCGGATGCTGCGGCTTAAGCGCTGTGGAGGACGCCAGAAGAGTGGCCGCGGAACTGGAAATTCCATATTATGTGATGAACTTTAAACAGGAATTTAAAGAGCATGTCATTGATTATTTTGTGGAAGAATATCGAAACGGCAGAACGCCGAATCCCTGTATTGCCTGTAACCGGTATGTGAAGTGGGAGTCTCTGCTGCACCGCAGCATGGCGATCGGGGCCGAGTATATTGCTACGGGCCACTATGCAAGGGTAGTAAAACTGGACAATGGACGATTTACTCTGAGACGTTCAGCTACGCTTGCAAAGGATCAGACATATGCACTTTATAACCTGACCCAGGAACAGCTGGAGCATACGCTGATGCCTGTGGGGGAATACTCCAAGGATGAAGTGCGAAGGATTGCAGAAAAAATAGGCCTGATGGTTGCAAATAAGCCTGACAGCCAGGATATCTGTTTTGTGCCGGACGGTGATTATGCATCTTATATAGAAGAAACCGCGGGGATCAGGATGCCGGAGGGAAATTTTGTGAGCAGTGACGGCCGGGTGCTGGGACGCCACAAAGGGATCACACACTATACGGTGGGACAGCGGAAGGGCCTGGGACTCGCCCTGGGATATCCTGCTTTTGTGCTGGAAATCCGTCCCGATACCAATGAAGTGGTGATCGGTACAAATGAAGAATCTATGACACACACTTTGAAAGCGGACAGGCTGAACTTTATGTCGGTGGAAGATTTGACAGAACCTTTACGTGTCTTTACAAAAATACGCTATAACCATAAAGGAGCCTGGTGTATAATTGAAAAGACGGGAACGGATGAAGTGCTCTGTACATTTGAAGAGCCGCAGCGTGCAGTAACTCCCGGACAGGCTGTTGTATTTTACGACGGTGAATATGTACTCGGTGGAGGAACCATTTTATGATAACCAGTGATTTTCATATGCATACGGATTTTTCTTCGGACAGCGAGGCGGCCCCCAGAGATATGATAGAGGGTGCTATTGCAAAGGGGATGAGGAGAATCTGTATCACTGACCATAATGACAAAGACTATCCTTATCATGAGGATGTAGGCATTACGGCATTTACATTTGATATAGACAAATATTTTCGGGAGTTGACTTCCCTCAGGGAGGAATATGCGGACAAGATCGAAGTGTGTATTGGGATTGAGATCGGACTGCAGCCTCACCTGGGAGAATATTATAAAGAATTAGTGAATAAATATCCATTTGATTTTGTGATAGGATCGGTTCATGTGGTGAACGGTGAGGACCCCTATTACAGGGAGATGTTTGAGAAACGGACCGATGAAGAGGCATACAGAGAGACATTCCGGGTAACACTGGAAGATATAGAAGCAGTGGAGGATTTTGATGTACTGGGCCATATTGACTATGTGGTGCGTTATGGTAAGAACCAGGCACAGGAATACAGTTACCGGAAATATGCGGACTGCCTGGATGAGATCCTGAAAAAGGTCATTTCCATGGGAAAAGGTATTGAAATGAACATGGCCGGGTTCAAATACGGGCTTGGCTTCTGCCACCCCCATCCGGATGTGATCAGACGTTACAGGGAGCTGGGCGGTGAGGTCATAACAATCGGCGCTGACGGGCATCAGCCGGAGCATATTGCCTACGATTTTCAGAAGGCGGGGGACATCCTCAAGGGCTGCGGTTTTAAATACTACACAGAATTTAAGGCCAGAAAGCCGATTTTTCAACAACTTCCATAAAAATGCATTTAGCACTTGAATTTTTGTTCTTGATTTAGTACAATAAACCGTAGTTGATGAATCTTTAACAAACATTATGTTTGCTGAGGATTTCACAATATAAATGACTGTGTAACAGTTAACAACTTTTAAAACTTTAGGAGGAATTAATCATGGCAGTAAAAGTAGCGATTAATGGATTTGGACGTATTGGACGTCTCGCATTCAGACAGATGTTCGGAGCAGAAGGATATGAAGTAGTTGCAATCAACGACTTAACATCTCCAAAAATGTTGGCTCACTTATTAAAATATGACTCAACACAGGGAAAATATGCACTTGCTGACAAAGTTACAGCTGGTGAGGACTCTATCACAGTAGACGGAAAAGAAATCAAAATCTATGCAAAAGCTAACGCTGAAGAACTTCCATGGGGAGAGATCGGTGTAGACGTAGTTCTGGAGTGTACAGGCTTCTATACATCAAAAGCAAAAGCAGAAGCTCACATCAAAGCAGGCGCTAAGAAAGTAGTTATCTCCGCTCCAGCTGGAAATGACCTTCCTACAATCGTATACAATGTTAATCACGATGAACTGACAAAAGATGACAACATCATCTCAGCAGCTTCCTGTACAACAAACTGTCTGGCACCTATGGCTAAAGCACTGAACGACCTGGCTGAAATCAAAACAGGTATCATGTGCACAATCCACGCTTACACAGGTGATCAGATGACACTTGACGGACCGCAGAGAAAAGGCGATCTGAGAAGATCCCGTGCAGCTGCAGTTAATATCGTTCCTAACAGCACAGGCGCAGCAAAAGCGATCGGTCTGGTTATCCCGGCCCTGAACGGCAAGCTGATCGGAGCTGCTCAGCGTATTCCTACTCCTACAGGATCAACAACAATCCTGACAGCAGTAGTTGAAGGAAATGTAACAGTTGATCAGATCAACGAAGCTATGAAAGCTGCTTCCAACGAATCTTTCGGATACAACACAGATGAGATCGTATCCAGCGATATCGTAGGAATGAACTTTGGTTCTTTATTCGATGCTACACAGACAATGGTACTTCCTCTGGACAACGGAACAACACAGGTACAGGTTGTATCATGGTATGACAATGAGAATTCTTACACAAGCCAGATGGTAAGAACAATCAAATACTTTGGAACATTACTGTAAGTCGGCATTTCGGAAAATTTAATCGGCAGATTAATTTCTAAAAAATAGACTCACAAAGGGTCCGGTCTAATATAGGGCCGGATCCTTTTTTATGTTATAGGAAATTCCTCTGGCATTTCCTATAACATAAAAACCCTCCGGGGGATGCGCACTGCGGTGTAAGAGGCAGATGTCGCGATGCGGCCGCCGCAGGCGCGAGTTTCGCAAGCGAAACTCTATTTTCTTATTAAATAAACAGGAGGCAATAAAATGCTCAACAAAAAATCAGTAGACGATATTAATGTTAAGGGTAAAAAAGTTCTTGTAAGATGCGACTTTAATGTACCATTGATCGACGGAAAGATTACAGATGAGAACCGCCTTGTAGCTGCACTTCCTACCATCAAAAAGCTGGTTGCGGACGGCGGTAAAGTGATCCTCTGTTCACATCTCGGTAAGCCGAAGGGACAGCCTCTTCCAGAATTATCACTTGCACCGGTAGCAGTCAGATTATCCGAACTGCTCGGACAGGAAGTGAAATTTGCAGCAGATCCGGAAGTAGTAGGAGCAAATGCAAAAGCGGCAGTAGAAGCAATGAATGACGGCGATATCATTCTTCTTGAGAATACACGTTACAGAGCAGAAGAGACAAAGAACGGCGAAGCGTTCAGCAAAGACCTGGCGTCTCTGTGCGATGTATTTGTAAACGACGCATTCGGAACAGCACATAGAGCACATTGCTCAAATGTTGGTGTTACACAGTTTGTAGATACAGCAGTAGTAGGATACTTAATGCAGAAGGAGATTGATTTCCTCGGAAATGCAGTAGAGAATCCGGCAAGACCATTTGTTGCAATTCTCGGAGGAGCAAAAGTTTCCAGCAAGATTTCTGTTATCGAGAACCTGCTGGACAAGGTTGACACGCTGATCATCGGCGGCGGAATGTCCTACACATTCAGCAAGGCTCAGGGCGGAAGCGTCGGCAATTCTCTTCTGGAAGAAGATTACTGCCAGTATGCACTGGATATGATCAAAAAGGCAGAGGAAAAAGGCGTGAAGCTTCTTCTTCCACTTGACAATGTGATCGCAGACGATTTTTCCAATGACGCTCATTCAAAAGTAGTGGGACGCGGAGAGATTCCGGATGGCTGGGAAGGCCTGGATATCGGACCTGAAACAGCAAAATTATATGCCGATGCTGTGAAGAGTGCAAAGACAGTCGTATGGAACGGACCGATGGGATGCTTCGAGATGCCGAACTTTGCAGCAGGTACAGAGGCTGTGGCAAAGGCTCTTTCAGAGACCGATGCAGTTACCATTATCGGCGGCGGCGACTCAGCAGCAGCAGTAAACCAGCTGGGATACGGTGATAAGATGACACATATCTCCACAGGTGGCGGCGCTTCCCTGGAATTCCTGGAAGGAAAAGAACTTCCGGGTGTAGCGGCAGCAAACGACAATTAATCAGCTTAACATTTTAAAGTATACCCAAAGGGCATTACGTCTTTCATGCCCTGCGGGCGGATCTGCAGCAAAGCTGCGGAATATAGTGAAGATAAAAGGAGACCATATCATGGCAAGAAAGAAAATTATCGCAGGAAACTGGAAAATGAACAAAACTCCAAGCGAGGCAGTAGCACTTGTTGAAGAGTTAAAACCATTAGTAGCAAACGAAGAAGTAGACGTAGTATTCTGCGTACCTGCAATCGACATCGTTCCGGTTGTAGAGGCTGCTAAGGGAAGCAATATCCAGGTTGGCGCAGAGAATATGTATTTTGAGGAGAGCGGAGCCTATACAGGAGAGATCGCTCCGGCTATGCTTGTAGATGCAGGCGTAAAATACGTTGTTCTCGGACATTCCGAGAGAAGAGAATACTTCGGTGAGACAAACGAAGATGTGAACAAGAAAGTGCTCAAAGCATTCGAGCACGGCATTACACCTATCATGTGCTGCGGTGAGACACTGGAGCAGAGAGAGCAGGGTGTGACAATGGACTTTATCCGCCAGCAGGTGAAAGTTGGTTTCCAGAACGTGACAGCAGATCAGGCAAAAGAAGCAGTCATTGCTTACGAGCCGATCTGGGCGATCGGAACAGGCAAGACAGCTACAACAGAGCAGGCTCAGGAAGTATGCGCAGGAATCCGTGCATGCATCGCTGAAGTTTATGATGAAGCTACAGCAGAGGCAGTACGCATCCAGTACGGCGGATCTGTAAATGCGGCAACGGCTCCGGAATTATTTGCACAGGCAGATATCGACGGAGGACTTGTCGGAGGAGCATCTCTGAAAGCTGATTTCGGTAAGATTGTAAACTATAAATAATACGAAATGCAGATATTTGCAGGGAAGGGAATCGTGGGGAGCGCAGGGACGGGCTCGCCACGATTTTTACTTGTGATTCTCTGTAGATTATGTATATCAAACAGGAGACAGAATATGCAGTATGAGATAATACCGATCCGGACGAAAGAGTCCGCTGAAGATACGAAATTTTATGCCTATATATTAAAAAGCTCCATGGATTTTCAGCTGGACGTGTATCGTCCGATGATCATTCTCTGCCCGGGAGGCGGCTATGAAATGACCAGTGACAGAGAGGCAGAGCCGATTGCCATGCGCCTTCTGAGTATGGGATATCATGTGGGTATATTGCGGTATTCCGTGGCACCTGCACGTTTTCCAACGGCGCTGCTGGAACTGGCGGAAGTGATGAAGCTGGTGCATGAGAACCGTGAAAAATGGCATGTAGATGCAGATAAGATCTTCGTACAGGGTTCGTCGGCAGGGGGACATCTGGCCGCAAGCCTGGGAGTATTCTGGAATCAGCCGTTTCTCTGTGAATTGGCAGGGACAACTCCGGAGATACTGAAACCATGCGGAATGATCCTGAGTTATCCGGTGATCACCTCCAGGCAGGAATATGCCCATGAGGGAAGCTTCAGAAACCTTCTGAGCAGCAGGTATGAAGAGCAGAAGGACATGGTTTCGATCGAAAAGCAGGTGACATCTGATGCACCTCCATGCTTTATATGGCATACATTTACAGATGAGACTGTGCCGGTTGAAAATGCTCTGTTACTGGTACAGGCTCTCAAAAAGGCCGGGGTATCCACGGAATTTCATATGTATCCCGTGGGAGAACATGGCCTTTCTCTGGGGGATAAGACGAGCGCAAGAGCAGACGGCAGCATGATCTGTGAGCCGGTGCAGTCCTGGATCGGCCTGCTGGAAACATGGCTGAAAGGTATGACAGATAGAAGTAACAGTTCAGACAGGTCTAACTGTTACGATTAGAATTGCAAAATCCGGCAAAAACATGTACAATAAGTTCCGGAATGCAGCATAATGAAATATAAAGGAGATTAATATGAGTAAAAAACCAACTGTATTAATGATATTGGATGGATATGGACTAAATGACAATACTGCCGGCAATGCGGTAGCGGAAGGCAAAACGCCGGTTATGGATAAATTAATGGCTGAGTGCCCCTTCGTGAAAGGAAATGCAAGCGGCCTGGCGGTAGGTCTGCCGGACGGCCAGATGGGAAATTCAGAGGTTGGACACCTCAATATGGGCGCAGGAAGAATTGTATACCAGGATCTGACCAAGATTACAAAAGCGATCCAGGACGGCGACTTTTTTCAAAACAAAGCACTTCTTGCGGCATGCGAGAATGCGAAGAAGAATGATTCTGCCCTGCATATGTTCGGCCTAGTATCTGACGGTGGCGTACACAGCCACAATGAGCATATTTACGGCCTTCTGGAACTTGCTAAAAAGCAGGGGATCAAGAAAGTATATGTACACTGCTTCCTGGACGGACGTGACACACCGCCTGCATCCGGCAAGGACTATGTAGAACAGCTGGAAGCAAAGATGAAAGAGATTGGCGTAGGCGAGGTTGCAAGCGTGATGGGACGCTACTATGCAATGGACAGAGACAACCGCTGGGACAGAGTGGAAAAAGCATACAAGGCTCTTGTAAAAGGCGAGGGAGAGACCGCGGTATCAGGCCCTGCAGGTATCCAGGCTTCCTACGATGCAGATAAGACAGATGAATTCGTACTGCCTGCAGTTGTAATGAAGGACGGCGCTCCGGTTGCAACGATCAAAGACAATGATTCTGTGATCTTCTTCAACTTCCGTCCTGACCGTGCAAGAGAAATTACGAGAACGTTCTGTGACGACGACTTTGAAGGATTTGACAGAGGTGCGCGCGTTAAAACTGTTTTTGTATGCTTTACAGACTATGATGTAACAATTGGGAATAAACTGGTAGCCTTTGCGAAAGATGAGATTACCAATACATTCGGGGAATTCCTTGCAAAGAACCATAAGACACAGGCACGTATCGCTGAGACAGAGAAGTATGCGCATGTAACGTTCTTCTTTAATGGGGGAGTAGAAGAGCCGAATGAGGGAGAAGACAGAATCCTTGTAAAATCCCCGAAGGTTGCAACATACGATCTGAAGCCGGAGATGAGCGCTTACGAAGTGTGCGGTAAACTGGTAGATGCCATCAAATCCGACAAATACGATGTAATTATCATCAACTTTGCAAATCCTGATATGGTGGGACACACAGGAGTAGAGGATGCTGCTGTTAAAGCCATTGAGGCAGTGGATGAGTGTGTAGGTAAAGCTGTGGATGCACTTAAGGAAGTAAACGGACAGATGTTTATCTGTGCAGATCATGGTAATGCGGAGCAGCTGATTGACCAGGAGACAGGTGAGCCGTTTACTGCTCATACGACCAATCCGGTACCGTTTATTTTAGTCAATGCAGATCCGGCATACAGCCTGAGAGAGGGCGGATGCCTGGCAGATATCGCACCAACCCTGATCGAAATGATGGGGATGGAACAGCCAAAAGAAATGACTGGGAGATCTTTACTTTTGAAGTAGGGGGGACGCCTGCCGTGGAACGGTACGGGGATGCCCGGGTTGGGATGGCAGCAGGCCTTCTGAAGGGCATACATGTCATTTCATAATGCGGACACGAACCTAAGACATTCTAGGAGGCAGACAGCCGGGAAAATGGGGCACGGCTGACACATCATGGGAAAATTGATATTTTCCCACGCTGGGTCAGCCAATTCTGTGATTCGGAATCACAGAATTTCCCCATTTTCCCGGCTGTCTGCCTCCAAGAATGTCTAAGGTACGCTTTAGCATTTTGAAATGACATGTACGCCCTTCAGAAGGCCTGCCGCCATTCCAACCCGGGCATCCCCGTACCGTTCCACGGCAGGCTGGTTCAACCGGTAGGAAAAGAAAGAACTGTTCTCCGATTGTGTGGTGCTGGTTATAACTCCAGGGTTATTAGATTTTGATGACGGAAAGCGGCATATTTTTCGGCTTGTTCTTGGAGATTTTCGCAGCAGGGAGCGTTAGACCACAGGGTTGTATTTATTTCCATGCCACCTTTCTTTTTCTTGCTTGTCCATATTCCGATGATCTCGCCGCGGTATACGATGGCTCCCGGGTTTGATACAAATTTCCATATTTGCTTATGCAGGGATTTGTCCAGCTGCAGGACAGCCCGGTCGCGCTGGTCGAGAAAGGGGTCGTGGGCGCCCAGCAGGAGCAGATCTCTTTGAGGCGGCGGGGGATTCAGAAGCTGTTTTTTGTCGGCCGTCAGGATAAATGCTTTTTTTCCGGATACTGTGACAGGCTCTATTTCTTCTGCCACAGAATTCCAGAGACGTTTTCCCTGTTTTCTGGAGCAGCCCAGCCAGTTTACGAATGAATCTAACGTTGCAGGGCCGTAACAGTGCAGATATTTTCTGGTTAATTTTTTTACTGCATCGCCATCGAACTGAACAGAATGTCCGGTCCAGTTTTTGTAAGAAGTAAAGGAAGGGCTGATTCCGCGGCGTTCTCCGAATACGACCAGCCCGTGAAGGGAGCAGGGACGCAGTAAAAAGGACACGACAGCCCCGCCGACGGTCTGTTTGTCCGGACTTCCATACATGGAGGGCTGTTTCCACAATTCCCGTTTACCGGCCGGAAGAAGCGGCAGCATCCATTCAGCCAGAGTCTGATCCAGAGAAGCTTTACTCACAATCATCTCGTCATTCAGCCCCGGTACTACCTGAAGCAGCAGTTCCAACAGCTCCTCAAAAGACATCGCCAGAAAATCAAGAGCCAGCCCAATCCCCTGAGTATAAATCCAGGTCTCCCCTTCCTTAGGAAGCAAAGAGGAAAGAAAAACATCACTCTCCACAGCCGGAAAAACAAAAGGAGCCCCCCGAAAGCTCCACGCCTGTAAAAGAGTCCGGTCCCTATAAAGCAAATCTTCCAGATCCTCAATGCTGCAGTTAGAAATACGGTTAAAAAGCCCCGTTTCCCAGCTCCCTGGCGGAGAATTCTGCAGCCCGCAGGCCCCGGCCAGATCAACCACATTCCCCAACCCATAAAAACGATCCAAATGATGCCCCCTCAGCCTGAAAAACCGAATCTGTTCCACATTCACCTCAGTCATATAAAAATAATCCTTTCTTTAAAATCAAATTAAGTTTTCATACATTACATTTACGTCTAAAAGCGTAATATAACCACAGTCTGTTCAATTTAAAACACAATTCTGGTTCCATGCCAAAACAATAAATCCCTAATTTACAAAATCTATACATTTATCCCATTATACCACATTTTCAACCCTATATTCCGAACCTAAACGAAACATTAAAACCAACACCAGCCGTAACATAACACAAATTCCAACAAACACCAGCCGCAATAATACCACAATTTCCCAACCACCATACGCAGCTCCGGTAACCTTTCACCAACAAGCTTTGCCTCCCGCCTGGATGAACCCAGCCTTGCGTAAGCGGGAAGCAGGAGGGGGAGATTTCCTCTGGTGTGCCGGGCTGCATAGAGTGCGCGTTAGAATTGCTTACAGCGAAAAAGGCGCCTCTTATGGATGCGGATTGATTTACAAAATCAATCTGCAAGCCCGTCTGAGCTTAGAAAGCATCAGGCTTTCTAAGTGAATACGGGCGGTTCCACAAGAGGCGCCTTTTTCGCTGTTAGCAATTCTTAGCAAACGGGCAGCAGCCCGGCACACCAGAGGAAATCTCCCCCTCCTGCTTCCCGCTTACGCAAGGCGCCCTTTTCCAAAGGCTGTAAAAACTTGTTTTATTCCCCCTTATTTTGGTGTATAATGTGGAGGTATCTATTGATGCAATTATGAAAAAGGATTGATGTGCTAATGTATGATAAATTGACGAAAAGCGATATTGAGAAGATCCGGGAGGAGATTGAGCACCGGAAGCTGGTCGTGCGCCGTGAGGCTATAGAGGCGGTAAAAGAAGCCCGGGCCCATGGAGATTTGAGTGAGAATTTTGAGTATCACGCGGCGAAGAAGGACAAGAATAAGAATGAGAGCCGCATCCGTTATCTGGAGAGGATGCTGAAGACTGCGGTAATTGTGGATGACACATCGCAGGAGGATGAAGTAGGCATTAATAATACGGTGGAGTTATATTTTGAAGAGGACGATGAGGTCGAAACTTACCGGCTTGTTACGTCAGTGAGGGGCAGTTCCATTAACGGTCTGATCAGTATTGAATCACCGATTGGGAAAGCCATACTGGGCCGTAAGGTGAATGACAGAGTTTTTGTAAAGGTAAATGAGGACTTCGGATATTATGTGGTGATACGTAATATCATCAACACACAGAATGATGAAGAGGATAAGATCAGAAGTTTCTAAAAAAACGGATGGGGAGATGCAGTGTGCCTGCATTTTACCAGGAGAGCGGGAGGTGGAATTATGGAGATTAAAACGGTTTTGTTTGACCTGGATGGTACATTGACTGATTCCGGGCCGGGCATTATTGCGGGGGTACAGTACGCACTGAAGAAATATGGGATGGAAGTGGATGACATATCCAGTCTGCGCTGTTTTATCGGGCCGCCTCTGAAAGAACAGTTTATAAAATTCTGCGGATTTTCTGAGGAGGAAGGTGCACGTGCGGTGGAGCACTACCGGGAATATTACCGGGACAGAGGCATTTTTGAAAATGAAGTTTATGAAGGCGTACCGGAACTTTTACGGGAATTAAAGGATGCCGGGCTGACAGTCATAATGGCAACCTCGAAGCCGGAAACTTTTGCAGTAACGATTGCGGAACATTTTGAGATCAGCCTGTATTTTGATTTCATCGGCGGCAGCCTTATGGACGGGAGACGGACGAAGAAGTCGGAGGTCATTGAGTATGTTCTGGAGGGAGCAGGTGTAACGGATCGCAGCACTGTTCTGATGATCGGAGACCGGGATTATGATATACTGGGCGCTAAGGAAGCCGGAGTCCATTCTATGGGAGTTTTGTACGGCTATGGTCCGCGGGAAGAACTGGAAGCCGCAGGCGCGGACTTTCTTGTGGAGAGGCCGGAGGATGCACTGGCGTACATTTTATAATCCAGTTTACCTGCCCGGTGCGGCGCAAGAGGCAGATGCAGCGTACGGTCATTGTTGAGCCTAGGGGCGCAGTTGAACTATATTTGGGTATATAATATAGAAAAATTTGAAACATCAGGATAGATTTAACAGAAATTTAGCGTTCCATAAAGCATAAAATTTACGAAGATTCCTTACAATAGAGACAACAGAGAAAAACATTGTTTAAGATTGTGAGGGATAAGTATGTACAAAGGATTATGGAGTCTGATTAACAGGATGGCGGATGAAGAGTCTGCGGCTGGACTGTATCTCGCTGCAAATATCATCTGCTGGACTGCCGCAACAATTGTGCTTGGCCTGGCAGCAGCAGTCCTGCTGCATAAAAGCATAGCCCTGGTACTGGTTAATATCGTATGTGCAGGAGCTTATGCCGGGATTATATTTGGACTGATCGGAGGAATTTTGTTCCTGCAGAGAAAAGACGGTAATGGAAGCAGACAGTAATCTTAATATGAAATACAAATAAAAACACCATCATCATGAGCGCAGAAATGCGAAAGATTCATGATAATGGTGTTTTTTCGTAACAGTTCAGACTTGTCTGAACTGTTACGTTTTTTCTGTATGATAGGATCCTCCTGTCGGCGGATATCCGGCTTTTAGATTCCGCTCATTGCAGCCGCGCCAACAGGCTTTGGCTGTTCTTCAGCGGGTGTTTCCGGATTTTCTTCGGTTTCGGCCTCCATGTTTTTGTTGGCCGTTGAGAGCATGAGCTTGATCCGGTTGAGCTGGTTAACTTCACTGGCGCCCGGGTCAAAATCGATTGCTACCACATTGGACTGCGGGTAAAGTCGGCGCAGCTCCTTGATGACTCCTTTTCCCACGACGTGGTTCGGGAGGCAGGCAAAGGGCTGTGTACATACGATGTTGCCTGCACCGCTGTGGATCAGCTCCAGCATTTCTCCGGTCAGGAACCAGCCTTCACCGGTCTGGTTGCCGATGGAAACAATGTCGGATGCCATTCTGGCCAGATCCTCGATATGCGCTGGGGGATTAAAATGTCTGCTGTCCCTGAACGCATTGGTTGCCGGTGAACGGAACCATTCCAGTGCCTTAATTCCCAGATTACCGACCGTAGCCTTGGACTTCTTGAAGCCCAGGTGTGAAACCTTGAAATTCTGATTGTAGAAGCAGTAGAGAAGGAAGTCCAGCAGATCTGGCACAACAGCCTCCGCGCCTTCGCTCTCCAGAAGGTCTACCAGATGATTATTGGCCGCAGGCAGGAACTTTACAAGGATTTCCCCTACAACGCCTACGCGTGGCTTCTTGATATCCAGTGTCTCAATTGTATCAAAATCATGAATAATATCCCGGCAGAGTTTTTTAAATCTGCGTCTGGAAGGATATCCGCTGGAAACAAATTCTTTACATACCTTCAGCCATTTCTGATGAATGGCATTGGTGGTGCCAGGTACCTTTTCATAAGGGCGCATACGGTATACACACTTCATGAAAATATCCCCCAGAGTGGCCGCATATACACCGCGCAGAGCCAGAGCCGGGGTAATCTTGAAACCGGGGTTGCCCTCCAGGCCGCTCAGATTGATGGAGATAACCGGGATATGTGCGTATCCCGCTTTCTTCAGTGCCCGCCGGATAAAGCCGATGTAGTTGGATGCACGGCATCCTCCGCCGGTCTGGCTGATGATGACTGCCAGATGTTCTGTATCATATTTACCCGATAAAATGGCCTCCATAATCTGCCCGACTACCATAAGAGATGGGTAGCAGGCGTCATTATTTACATATTTCAGCCCCACATCCACTGCCTGCTTATTGTCATTGGGCAGTACCTCCACTTTGTAGCCGGAAGCCTGGAATGCAGGCTCGAGCAGCGCGAAATGCATCGGAGACATCTGTGGGCAGAGAATGGTATGGGTCTTGCGCATTTCCTTTGTAAAAGGCACCTTTTCAATGGCCGCCGGCTGGATCTCACGCTTTGTTTTGCGCTGTTCTCTGACACGGATCGCCGCAAGCAGTGAGCGTACACGGATTCTGGCCGCTCCGAGGTTGTTGACCTCGTCAATCTTCAGAGAGGTATATATTTTATCGGAACGGGTCAGTATCTCGGCAACCTGATCGGTCGTTACGGCATCCAGGCCGCATCCGAACGAGTTCAGCTGGATCAGGTCCAGATTATCCTTTGTCTTTACATAATTGGCTGCGGCATAGAGCCTCGAATGGTACATCCACTGGTCCATGACATTGAGCGGTCTTTCCACCTGATGAAGATGGGAAACGGAGTCCTCTGTCAAAACGGCGATATTGTAGGAATTGATCAGCTCCGGCAGTCCGTGATTGACCTCCGGGTCAATATGATAGGGACGGCCCGCCAGCACAATCCCACGGTTTCCGGTCTCATCCAGGAAACGGATGGTTTCTTCCCCTTTGCGTTTCAAATCCTCGCGGCATGCTGCAAGCTCCGTCCAGGCTTCGTGAACTGCGCTCCGGATTTCATTTTCCGGGATGGAAAATTTACCGGAAAGCTCTTCTGCCAGACGGCTATGTAACGTCTCTTCACTTTGGAAGGAGAGGAACGGATGCATAAAATCTACTTCTCCATGGATAATCGCATCCATATTATTCTTGATGTTTTCCGGATAAGAGGTGACGATCGGGCAGTTATAGTGGTTGTTTGCATCTTCAAATTCATTCCGCTCATATGGAACAGAAGGGTAGAAGATATGCTGCACACCCTGTTCAATCAGCCACTGGATATGGCCGTGGGCCAGCTTCGCAGGATAGCATTCGGATTCACTTGGAATGGATTCAATCCCGAGTTCATAAATCTTCCTCGTTGAGGCAGGGGACAGGACAACCCGGAATCCCAGTTTTGTAAAAAAGGTAAACCAAAACGGGTAATTCTCATACATATTGAGTACCCGCGGAATGCCTACGGTACCGCGTTTTGCGTCTGTTTCGTCAAGAGGAGTGTAGCCGAAATAGCGCTCACTCTTATAGTCGAACAGGTTCGGCAGTTTATTAACGGATTTTTCCTTGCCAAGCCCCTTTTCACAGCGATTTCCAGTGATAAATCTGCGGTTTCCGCTGAAATGATTGATGGTCAGACGGCAGCTGTTTGTACAGCCTTTGCACTTTGTCATAGTAGTTTTATATTCCAGAGCTTCGATCTCATCGATCGGAAGCATAGTGGTACCTTCACATTCCACATAGCGTTCCCTTGCAATCAGGGCTGCACCGAATGCACCCATGATACCTGCAATATCCGGACGGATTGCCTCACAGTCCGCGATCTTTTCAAAGCTCCGCAGAACTGCGTTGTTGTAGAAGGTTCCCCCCTGGACGACAATGTGGTTCCCGAGCTCAGAAGCATCAGAAACCTTAATTACCTTGAACAGGGCATTTTTGATGACGGAATAGGCCAGGCCGGCGGAAATGTCGGCTACCTCTGCGCCCTCCTTCTGCGCCTGCTTTACCTTGGAATTCATAAAAACAGTACAGCGTGTGCCCAGATCAATCGGATTTTTGGCATATAAAGCCTCCTGTGCAAAATCTTCGACCGAATAATTCAGAGACTTTGCAAAGGTTTCGATAAAGGAGCCGCAGCCGGAGGAGCAGGCCTCGTTGAGCTGCACGCTGTCCACGGTCTGGTTCTTGATCTTGATACACTTCATGTCCTGTCCGCCGATGTCCAGAATACAGTCTACATCGGGCTCGAAGAAAGAGGCTGCATAATAGTGGGAAACGGTCTCTACCTCTCCTTCGTCCAGCAGAAGCGCGGCCTTGATCAGCGCCTCTCCGTAGCCTGTGGAACAGGAGTGTACGATGTCCACGCCTTCCGGCAGCTGGCTGTATATATCCTTGATTGCCCGGATTGTGGTGCCGAGCGGATCCCCCTCGTTGTTGTTGTAAAATGAATAGAGAAGAGTTCCGTCCTCACCGACCAGAGCAGCTTTGGTAGTTGTGGATCCCGCATCAATTCCAAGAAATGCTTTTCCCTGGTAGGAGGCAAGATCTTTGACAGGTACCTCGTGTTTTGCATGGCGCTCAATAAAAGAGTCATATTCTGCAGTGGTGGCAAATAGTGGTTCCATCCGGTCCACTTCAAATTCCATTTTGATCTTTCCGGCAAGACGCTCCTGGAGTTCTCGAAGCGCCACATTGATATCCTTTTTGGAATTCAGTGCAGAGCCTATGGCCGCGAACAGGTGGGAGTGCCCCGGAGCAATCGTGTGCTCATCATCCAGCTTCAGCGTGCGTACAAAAGCGGTGCGCAGCTCGGAGAGGAAATGGAGCGGGCCGCCCAGAAATGCTACATGTCCGCGGATTGGTTTTCCGCAGGCAAGTCCGCTGATGGTCTGGTTTACAACTGCCTGGAAAATAGAGGCCGCCAGGTCTTCCTTTGCCGCGCCCTCGTTGATCAGCGGCTGTATATCTGATTTGGCAAACACACCGCAGCGGGCTGCGATGGAGTACAGTGCCTTATAATTTTTTGCATAATCATTCAGCCCTGCAGCATCGGTCTGCAGAAGGGATGCCATCTGGTCGATAAAGGAGCCTGTTCCACCGGCGCAGACACCATTCATACGCTGCTCCACACTGCCGCCCTCAAAATAAATGATCTTTGCATCCTCACCGCCCAGCTCGATGGCAACATCCGTCTGCGGAGCATAATCCTGCAGTGCGGTAGAGACCGCGATTACCTCCTGGACAAAAGGAACCTCCAGGTGTTTGGCCAGGGTCAGGCCCCCGGAACCAGTGATAACCGGTGAGACACGGATCGGTCCCAGCTTGTAGATAGCTCTTCCGAGCAGGTCAGACAGCGTTTCCTGGATATTTGCGTAATGCCGTTCATAATCCGAAAACAGCACTTCATTATCACTGCCCAGAATTGCTATCTTTACTGTAGTGGAACCGATATCAATTCCTAAAGTATGTAATTGGTTTATAGTCATAGTATTATCCTCATCCTTTGAAACATTATATGTCAGTTACTTCTTATTAAATGCAGTTTGTGTTTTTACAACAATTTACATTATACGACATGATCGATAAAAAGACAATTGTTATTATTATGCGGGATACTGGAATATTCGGACAAAGTTTATAAAATTTAACAAATTCCTAACAGGAAAAAAGCTAACATATGTTTGACAAACCCTCGGTGGGACTGTACAATTACTTCATGTAGCTTATCTGTTCAGAATCATGGACATATACGCCGCAAGCCCGTTAAAACCGCGTTTTGCGCTGGGGCTTACTTTGGTGGACTGTTCACCGTGTCCGCACGGGCTGTGCAGTAAATGCACGGATCTGTACTGAACAGTTATCCTGTAACAAGAAATAAAATATAAGGAGTAGATGATCATTGAATTGGTTAAATAAGTTAGAAAGAAAGTTCGGCCGTTTTGCGATACACAACCTGACGATGTACCTGATCGGCGGTTATGTAATCGGGTATGGTATCAAGATGTTTGTGCCAGATCTGCAGTACATGCTGACCCTGGAGCCGGGGATGATCCTGCAGGGGCAGGTCTGGAGACTGGTGTCATGGGTTCTGATTGCACCCAGCGGCAGTATATTTACACTTGTTATTATGGCGATGCTCTATTATTCGCTTGGAACTGCTCTGGAACGCGCATGGGGGGCGTTCCGGTATAATGTATATATTTTTTCGGGAATTCTGTTTACTGTGATCGGGGCATTTGTGCTTTATCTGATCACAGGCGGTATGGTTGGCCTGGGAGGGGCTTTCAGCACATATTATATCAATATGTCTATTTTCCTGGCATTCGCTGTGAGCTATCCGAATATGGAACTGCTCCTGTATTTTATTCTTCCGATTAAAATGAAGTGGATGGCATACGTTTATGGAGCCATTATCCTGTATTCCCTGGTGAGGGGGAATATTGCGACGAGAATCGTGATCATAGCATCCCTTCTGAACTTTGTGGTGTTCTTCTTATCCAGCAGAAATATGAAGCCGTATACTCCAAAAGAAAAGAAGCGAAAAGCGGACTTTAAGAAGCAGTCCCACCCTCACATGACATATCCGAACGGGGCACGCCACAGATGTGCAGTGTGCGGGCGTACAGAGCTGGATGATCCGACACTGGAATTCAGATTCTGTTCAAAATGTAAGGGGAATTACGAGTACTGCCAGGATCATTTGTTTACCCACCAGCATGTTCAGTAAGGCTGTGCAGGGCTGGTTTGAAGTTATATAACAAGAAGGAGACATGAAATGAAGAAGACAAAAGTAGTATGTACAATGGGGCCTAATACCAATGACAGAGAGCTGATGAGAACACTGATCAAAAACGGTATGGATGTTGCACGTTTTAATTTTTCACACGGCGACCATGCTGAGCATAAGAGCAGAATGGATATGTTAAAGCAGCTTCGCGAGGAGGAGCGCTCAAACACCGCAATCCTTTTGGATACCAAGGGTCCCGAGATACGTACGGGAGTGCTGAAAGACGGAAAAAAGGTGCAGCTTGAAACCGGCAGTACGTTTACTTTGACGATTGATGAGATAGAGGGTGACAGCAAGAAGGTATCCATCACATACACCGGTCTTGTGGAAGATGTGGACAAGGGCAAGACGATCCTGATCGATGACGGCCTGATTGGCCTGGAGGTTGTCAGCAAGACAGAGCGTGATATTATCTGTAATGTAATCAACGGCGGGGAACTCGGTGAGCGTAAAGGCGTGAATGTACCGAACGTACCTGTACGGCTTCCTGCAATCACAGACAAAGATAAGGATGATATCAGGTTCGGAGTAGAGGAAGATGTAGATTTTATTGCCGCTTCATTTGTGAGAAATGCTGAGTGTGTGCTGGAGATCAAGGCATATCTGAAGGAATTGAACGCTCCTTACATTCCGATTATTGCAAAGATCGAGAATGCAGAGGGGATTCAGAATATAGATGAGATTATACGTGCGGCGGATGGGATTATGGTAGCCAGAGGGGATCTTGGCGTGGAGATTCCGGCCGAGGAGGTTCCGTATCTGCAGAAGATGATGATCCAGAAGTGCAACAATAACTTTAAGACAGTTATTACCGCAACGCAGATGCTGGATTCTATGATCCGTAACCCACGTCCTACAAGAGCTGAGGTTACGGATGTGGCAAATGCAGTCTATGACGGTACTGATGCTGTGATGCTCTCAGGAGAGACTGCACAGGGCAAATACCCGGTTGAGGCACTGCAGATGATGGTGCATATCATCGAGAATACAGAGCAGCACCTGGAGTATGAGACCATGCTGGAAAAAGCAGGGGATCATCTGCGGACAGGCGTATCAAGTGCAATCGGTTATTCCTCCGTGCTGGCGGCAGCGAATCTGAATGCAAAATGTATTATTACACCTTCCGTATCAGGGGCAACGGCTAGAGTGGTATCCAATTTGAAGCCAAAACAGGAGATACTGGGTGTGACTCCGAATGAGAGGACTCTGCGCAGAATGTCTATCTATTGGGGAGTCAGACCACTGAAGTCCTTGGAATTTGATACCACGGAGGATATCTGCAGCGGGGCTATAGAGCTGGCGCTTGTGAAGCAGTATATTGAGGTGGGAGATGTGGTTGTACTTACGGCGGGGATACCTTCTCCTAGTGTGAAGAAAGAAAAAAGCGGGGTAAGTAATATGATGAGGATTGCTACGATCGAGTAGAGGATTTTGGGGGCGGATGGGGGCGGGGGAAGTACGCCTGCCGCAAGCGGGACAGTCGGGACTGCCGGGGAAGTCTTCGGTGGTTTTGGAGGCTGGCTGTTTGCGAACGAGCCCTAACAGGAAAAAAGGAGAATTTTATGGCACGCCGGCATTCACCGTGTAATCTGATGATTACACGGCTCAGGCCGGCTTGAGATTTGATTTTGTGAATCAAATCTCATCCATAAAATTCTCCTTTTTTCCTGTAAGGGCTCGTAACGCGCACTATGATGCCTCCAAAACCACCGAAGACTTCCCCGGCAGTCCCGGCTGTCCCGCTTGCGGCAGGCTGCGTGCTTCAAGGCGGCAGACGGGATTCGCTTTACGGGAGATCCTGGCGGGGGCGGCGGATTTGAACTGGCTTCGCGGTTCAAATTCTTCTAAGGGAATGGAAGCTTTTTAAGTTTGGGGATTGGGGGGAGTAAAATCTTGTTTTATGAGGTCTGCTTGCTGGTCTGATGTTGAATAATTGTTATGAGGGGATTTGAAGGGGGTATTTTGAGTTTTTATGTCTTATGTAGAATTGTTTGAAGGATTTAGGGTTGACAAGGGGGAGGAGACTAGAGTATAGTGTTCCTATAAAGTACTACTAATTGGATGTGATGGAATGGATGAGCAGAGATTTGTTGAGTGTTTGATGGATTTTAGGATGACGAGGCAGGAGGCTCTTGTTTATTGGACGCTTTTGGTTAAGGGGAAGCAGACTGGGTATGAAGTGGCTAAGGAAGCGGGGATTTCGCGGTCTAATGCTTATAGTTCGCTGGCGGCTCTGGTGGAGAAGGGGGCGGCTTATCTGGTGGAGGAATCTGCGAAACGGTATGTTCCGGTTGCTTTGGAGGAGTTCTGTGAGAATTGTATCCGGAGGATGAAGGAGGAGGAAGAGTGGATGGTGAATCATCTTCCTGTTGAACATGTGGAGGAAGAGGGGTATATTACTATTGAGGGGGAAGGGAATATACTGGATAAGATCCGCAATCTGCTTGTGAATGCCCGGGAGCGGGTTTATATTTCCTGTCCGGTGCGGCTTTTGGATGGTTTTGAAGAGGAAATGAAGCGGCTGGGGGACGCTGGGAAGAAAGTGGTGATTATCACGGATGGGGAGTATTTCCTGGAGGGCGCTAAAGTCTATGTTACCGGGGATAAGGGAAGACAGATCGGGCTTATAGTGGATTCAAAATATGTATTGTCCGGAGAGTATGGAGCGGGAAGCATGAACACCTGCCTGTATTCGGGACAGAATAATTTTGTAATGGTCTTTAAGACGGCCCTGGCTAATGAAATTCAATTAATAGAGATACGTAAAGGAGAGAATCAGAGATGAATAAAGAAACATTTGTAACGAAAGCACAGCTGGATGAGATTGTGAAAGAATTTCCGACACCTTTTCACCTTTATGATGAAAAGGGAATTCGGGAGAATGTGAAGGCTCTGAAGGAGGCTTTTTCATGGAATCCGGGTTATAAAGAGTATTTTGCGGTTAAGGCAACGCCGAATCCGTTTTTAATTGATATATTGAAAGAGTATGGCTGCGGCTGTGACTGCTCTTCTTATACGGAACTGATGCTCTCCGATGCTGTGGGCATAAGAGGCGAAGACATTATGTTTTCTTCCAATGATACTCCCGCGGAAGAGTTTATTCTGGCGGATAAACTGGGGGCGATTATCAATCTGGATGATATTACCCATATTGACTTTCTGGAGCAGACGATCGGGCATATTCCGGAAGTGATCAGCTGCCGTTATAATCCGGGCGGGCTGTTTAAGATCAGTAATGATATTATGGACAATCCGGGAGATTCCAAATACGGGATGACGACACCGCAGATGTATGAGGCTTTTAAGATTCTGAAAGAAAAAGGGGCAAAGGAATTCGGAATTCATGCGTTTCTGGCCAGCAATACGGTGACAAACGAGTATTATCCAATGCTTGCTAAGGTTCTGTTTGAGCAGGCTGTGAGCCTGCAGAAGGAGACAGGTGTCCACATCAGTTTTATTAATCTGTCCGGCGGGATCGGGATTCCATACAGACCCGGCCAGGAGCCGAATGATATCCGTATTATCGGTGACGGTGTGCGCAGAGTATATGAAGAAGTACTTGTGCCGGCAGGTATGGGGGATGTTGCTATTTATACCGAACTGGGCCGCTACATGATGGGACCTTACGGATGTCTTGTGACAAAGGCAATCCACGAAAAACACACCCACAAAGAGTACATCGGTGTGGATGCATGTGCAGTTAATCTTATGCGTCCCGCAATGTACGGCGCTTATCACCACATTACGGTCATGGGGAAAGAAGACTGGCCGTGCGACCACAAGTACGATGTGTCAGGATCACTCTGCGAGAATAATGATAAGTTTGCCATTGACAGAATGCTTCCAGAGGTGGAAATGGGAGACTATCTGGTGATACATGATACAGGGGCACACGGATTTTCCATGGGGTATAACTACAATGGAAAGTTAAAATCAGCGGAAGTGCTCCTGAAGGAAGACGGCAGTGCTCAGCTGATCCGCCGTGCGGAGACTCCGGCAGATTATTTTGCAACTTTTGACTGCTTTGATATTGGAAAAAAACTTGGAAAAAAATTGCTTGAGAAATAAATGAAAACTATTGCAAAATAGCTGGGATTATGATAATATAAAGGTCGGTTTGAAAAGCAGACAGGCTTTTCAGACCGGTGCGCGGATATGGCGGAATCGGCAGACGCACAAGACTCAAAATCTTGCGGGGGTGACCTCGTGTGAGTTCAAGTCTCACTATCCGCACTGAAAAAATATTGTAGAAAGGGACTTTCGCGGTTTCTTTTGCAGAAAGTGTAACCAAGGCTTATGGGTACTATAATAATTATCTAAGATAATTGGGTAATTACTTTAGTATCCATTTTTAGTTCATTAAATCCTGATAAGAGTATTATTTGTGGTGTGAAAAGAAAGGTACAGGTACTTAACATGGAGAATTGTATTAAAATCTTGAGAAGCAGTGCAGTGAGAAAAAAATGCCTGCGTATTCTTGCAGTGATGCTTGCGGTCATATTGACAGCAGGGCTGGTCTGTGAACTTCCGGCTTTGGTATTTACAAGGTCTGACACTATGCATAACATTATTTATGATAAATATACAGGAAAGAAATTACTTACGTTTGGAGAGAATCTGGACGAATCCGGTGTTTTAGATATTTTTAAAACTATGATAAACAGTGAGCCGGTGAAAACAGATGTTTATAAAAGGGTGGACACAAATAGAAGAATAGGATCTGTGGCAGCGTCACCAGATACAGAGAAAACAGATTTCCTGTCTGATGTACTTTTAAAAAACATTGAGATGCCCGCTGCGGCAGAATTGTCTGAGCATGATATTCTGGACATCGGTAATATAGTGATTCATAACCCGGATAAGCCTACGGGAAACTTCACCCCGCCGGTGATTCCGGATATTCCGGCAGCCAATGATAAACCTTCGGTTCCGGATACACCGATCGTACAGGATAAGCCAATTATACCTGAGAAGCCAGCAGTACCGGACACACCAGCAGTGCCGGATACGCCTATTGTTCCCGATAACCCGCCTATTGATGATAACCCGGCAGTACCACCGAATGTAGTCATACCGGATAATCCGGATGTATCGGGAATCAATGAGAATCCAGGTGACGGAGTCGATAAATCAAAACCGATGACTGAACAGCCGGCAGGGTTTACGGTAAATGCGGATGGTATGATCTGCAGTTTCGATCCCACTGCAGGATTAGTTGAGGATGGCCGTCTTGTCCTTCCATCTATAGGCTGTACCGGGATTGCAAGAGGAACTTTTCAGGGAGTCAGTGATGAGATCTATGAACTGTTTATCCCGCCCAATATTGTGAATATCGAAGCCGGTGTTCTGGGGGAGATGGCAGATCTGGGCTGGATCGAACTTACGGAGCCCAATGAATATTATACAATGCAGGATGGGATTCTGTTTGACAGCAGCATGACAACACTTGTTGCATTTCCACGTGGGAGAACAGGGACATATTCACTTCCTGTCAATGTTACAAGACTGGAAGATTATTCGTTTTTAAATACTGGGTTAAAGAAAATAGATATGGTGAAGTGCGGAGTTGTCGAAGCAGGTACCAATGTGTTTGGCGATAATGGAGGAAATGGAATTACTATTATGGCACCGAGGGAGTCTATGGAGCATTATCGGAATGTATTTGAAGGACTTGGGGTGACAGTAAAGTAAAAAGCAGTGCTTTCTGTTCAGATTTTATGATAAAATAGAATATAACATAAATTGGAAAAGAGTGATGTGAATGTATAATACAGCAATATATCCGGGGACGTTTGATCCATTTACCAATGGCCATTTAGATATTGTAAAGAAGGCCGCTAAAATATTCAATGAGGTGAACGTTGTGATCGGTATCAATACCAATAAAAAACGTACATATGATATTAATGAAATGAGGCAGGCAGTAGAAGAAACATTAGTGGAGTGCGGGCTGGATAACTGCAAAGTCATTATTTATAATGGATTGATTGGACAATATACGCAGGATAATAGTATTGATTATATGGTGCGGGGGCTCAGGAACAACATGGATTATTTCTATGAAGAGAATATCGCAGAAGTAAATAAGCTGATCAACCCGGATATTGAGTATGTGTATTTCAGGGCTGATAATGTTGCGTTGTCTTCCTCCATGGTGAAAGAGCTGAATGGGTATGGCCAGGACGTTTCAAAGTATGTTCCGGAATCTGTGTTCAGGGTGATGAAACAATATGGAGACAGGAAAGATTGAACTGATATTGCGTTTTTTCGGGATGCTCTGTGCGGATTGCTATATGGCGTCTGCACCGCTCATCCAGTTCGCGGCCTGATAATTCTTCAATGATCTTTCACTTATCTATCAGTATAAATTCAGAAGCGGTCTGATATAACTCTTCCAAAATATGGCTGGATACCAGTATTGTCATTCCATATTCTTTGTTCAGGGATTTTAATAGATTTCTGATCTCCACAATTCCGGCTGGATCAAGCCCGTTGATTGGTTCGTCCAGAATCAGCAGTTCGGGCATGTTCAAAAGCGCAGGTGTTTCGATCATGCATCCGATCCGTTTTCTCTGCTCCTGTAATTGTGCATCCCCGGACTGTCCCCACAGGGCCAGGGATCCGCCGCTTGGAAATGCCAGGCCGGTTATAAGCCTGAGGAATGTTGTTTTTCCTGCTCCGTTCTGCCCGATGAATCCATAGATTTTTCCTCTTTCAAGTTTCAGATGAATATGGTCCAGGGCAGTTGTCTGCCGATATGTTTTGGTAAGCGCCTGCGCTTCTAAAATAGTAGAATTCATTCTGTCAACCTCCTTTATAATTTAAGTCTAAAGTAGAAACATAAAGAATTTATTAAATAGAAAAAGAAATTTGTAAAGAAAAATTAAAGCCAAAGGCATCAGCCTCCGGCTCTATGTAAGCGATAACCGATCCCCCAGACCGTATCAATGTATTCTTCGTCCCGTCATAAAGGCTTGTGGTCCGGTATCCGTTTTCAGACAGAAAACCAGCCAGAAGTTTATGAATCTCTAAATCGTCTTCGATAATCAGTATATGGTTCATAATCCCTTTCCCCGCTTTCTTTTAAAGTCAGATACTATTATACTGCATTTTTCTATATACCTCAATTATTGCTGCAGTACTTAGGCCATGTTTTGATAACAACGTTGACAGCGGGAGGAAAAAACTTTATAGTAAGTAGTGAATATAACTGACATAATAAGCTATTTTACAGGATGTTGGAGAACAGATTGTTAAAATTGCAGCTATGCAAAATAAATTTACGGAACCAGATTATCCTCCGGGAAGTACCGTGAGTAACTGGATCCTGCCAGAGGAGGTGGAAGATATGACATTCAAGCGCGGTGATACCTGTTTTATATTAGAAGATAACTCTCAGGCCGTTCAGGTAAAGGTGGTAAGCAAGCAGGGAAAAACATACATTGTGCAGATGATTGGTTCCTGTGGGGCATTGAAACTGCCGGAGGAAAGACTGTTTGAGACAGCCGAGAAAGCCTTGGCGAGCAGAAAGACATCGAGAGCGATGGTCAGCCCTCAGTTGTCAGATTCCTATACAAAGTCAGGACTTCCTGAGATAAATATACCGGATAAAGGAAATCGGTGGCGGTGAGAATCAAAGTCTGACAGGCAGCAGGTATTTAGAAAAAGATCTAAATACCTGTTGCTTTTTTTATTGTTTAGTGATATAAAGTAATTAGATAAAAATCTAAATAGGTTTCACTTAAAGAAATGGAGGATGCAGATGAGTTTTGCAGAAACGTTCAAGGCGCTGTCGGATCCGGTACGGAGAGAGATTCTGGTACTGCTGAAGGATGGCAGTATGTCGGCAGGAGAGATTGGAGGTCATTTTGATATGACGGGGGCGACGATTTCTTATCATCTCAGCATACTTAAAAAGGCAGACCTGGTATGGGAGACGAAAGTAAAGAACTACATTTATTATGAATTGAATACGTCAGTGGTGGAAGAAATTATGCTGTGGCTGTCAGACTTGAAAGGAGATAAATAATATGAAAAAATATTTAAAAAAAATTATCATCACCAGTATTATAACAGCGCTGCCAATGCTTGTGGGTATCCTGCTTTGGAATAAAATGCCCGATACAGTCGCAACCCACTGGGGCAGCGGTAATGAGGCCAATGGATGGAGCAGCAAGGTTTTCGCCGTATTTGGGATGCCGTTTTTCCTTACTCTTATACATATTTTCAGTGTATGTATGACGTTGAACGATCCCAAGAAACAAAATATCAGTCAGAAGATGATGACATTAATCTTCTGGGTGATCCCTGTTGTCTCATGGCTGGGATGCATGATGACATACTCGGCGGCAGTGGGGATAAAAGTAAATATCGGTTTGATTACAAATATTATCGTAGGAATTATATTTTTGGTAGTGGGCAATTACATTCCCAAAAGCAAACAGAGTTATACGGTGGGAATCAAGCTGCCATGGACACTGAACAGCACAGAAAACTGGAATCGTACCAGCCGGCTGGCAGGAAAACTGTGGATTATCGGAGGAATCGCATTTATAGGAAATGCCTTTCTGCAGTACAGCTGGCTTCTGATCGTGCTCATCGTATTACTTGCAGGGATACCAGCTGTGTACTCTTTTGTACTCTACAGGAAGGGAATTTAATACTACGGCCTATGATAAGGGCACAGAATACATGGAATGGGAAGGCATATTGCTTTCCCATTCCATGTATTCTGTGCCCTTTTAGTACTCCGGATAAAACTTTATGACAATTCGTACAGGAGACTGGAAAAAGTAATTGACATTTTCAGGAGTGTGTAATATAATTTTCGTATAATGAAATTGAATTTTAAATAATGAAATTCAGGAAAGGAAAACTAATATGAAAGAAAATTATGTTCGGATTCTGGAAACTGATGTTGCAGTCTTAGGTGCCGGTACGTCAGGATTGTGTGCAGCAATTGAGGCGGCACGTGAGGGAATGCAGGTTGTATTGATTGAGGGTTCAGACAGGCTGGGAGGAATTATGTCTGTATGTCAGGGAATGCCTCTTGGATGTGGTTACCCCTGCCAGAAGTCTGTGGGAGGGATCTTTAAAGAATATATTGACAGTTTAATGGCACAGGATCCTCCGGCCGCATGGATCAGGCTGCTTCCGGATTCGGCTTATGGTTGGGATGTGTATTACAATCAGGATATTGCTATGGCAAAGTTTTACCAGATGCTGGAAGATGCAGGGGTGCATTTGATACTTCGTGCATATACCGGTGAAGTGATGATGGATAAGGATGAAGTGGCAGGAATTGAATATCACGATGTGCTGGGCACCAGCCTTCTTAAGGCGAAAGTATATATTGACTGTACCGGGAACGGAGATATTGCTGCACGTGCAGGTGTTCCCTATGAAGTGGGAGACGAGCAGGGGCATATGATGGCGGGCACGCTGACATTTATCATGGCTAATGTTGATACAGACGCAGCATTTCCGACACAGGATAAGGAGTGCCATAACTTCCAGGCAGATGAACTGGTAGAGAGCGGTGCGATTCCGGAGGGAATAAAAACAATTTACTACACGAGAAATGCGAATCCGGGGCAGGTGTTTTTTAACTGGGCCATGGCCCGGGAAGTAGATGGTCTTGATCCGGAGTCCATTTTGCAGGGAAGCAATAAGGCGCGGAAGTATATCCTTGCTCTGGCGGATTACCTTCGTAAAAATGTTCCGGCGTTTAAGAGTGCCTATCTGGACGGAATAGGACCGCTGGTTGGAATTCGTGATACCAGAAGATTTGAGGGAATGTACTATCTGACAGAGCAGGATTTGATGTCCCGTAAGAAGTTTCCGGAGAGCGGCATCGTCTGTTGCGATAACGTATTTGATGAAGCAGGACGCGGCGCGGACGGAGCGGTCACACATGATAGTATCGTTACTGTGAAAAACAGTGATTATTATCAGATTCCGTTTGAAACACTGGTACCGAAGAAAATTCGGAATCTGATGTTTGCCGGACGGATCATGTCGGCCGATGCCCGTGCGATGACTTCTTCACGCGGTATGGCAAGCTGTATGATTATGGGGCAGGCCACGGGAGCGGCCAGCGTCATGGCGATACATAATCATACAGCAGTGCAGGAAGTTTCTCCGGCTGAGGTGGTAAAAAAGTTACAGCAGCTGGGTGTTGCGGGACTTGGGGATGAAGCATTGTAAAACCGGCGGGTACTTTTGTTTGCAGGAGCGCAGTCAGGAAGGAGGAGTGGGAGTTTGTCCTGCTGTTCCAGGAAACAATGGTAATATATAGAAACAATGGTGGCAAATAAAAACAAGAAGACTTCGGAGGAAGAGATTATGAAAATTCTGATTACAGGAACAGATTATGGTTTGGGAAGAGCATTGGCGGAAGTGTATCTGCAGGCCGGACATACGGTATTCGCAGGAGAGCTGAATCCGAGAAAATCCATGCTGGGCAAGGCGGATCATATGTACAGAGACCGCCTGTACCGCATCAAGATGGATGTCACCTCGATTACCTCAGTAAAAGAAGCATTCGACGAGATCAGAAAGTATACGGAAAGTCTGGATATGATTATTAATAATGCTGCAATTCTTGGCGATATTACGAAAACGATTGTAGAGGAACTGGATTTTGACGAGATGAAAAGGGTCATTGATACGAATGCTATCGGTCACGCACGTGTCTGCCATCATGCAGTCCCAATGCTGCTGGAAAGCGAAACCAAGCTTTTGGTGAACATCACTTCAGAAGCGGGAAGTCTGGGCACTCCGGATCCGAATTGTGATATTCCGTCTGCATATGGATATTTTATGTCAAAAGCTGCCGCTAATATGTGCGGCAAAATTACGGCGACCTATCTGCGCGATAAAGGCGGAAGGGTGTTTATTATCCATCCGCTCTATATGGCTACTTATATGCTGGGATATAAAGAGCCGAATGCAACATTTGAACCGGAAGAGGTAGCAGACATGATTATCGGTATTACGAACGAGCCTGATCGGTTTTTCCCTGAGGGCAGGAATCTCTGCTTTATCAGCGCTGACGGGCGTAAGATGGAGTGGTAAGCATCATCTGAAGCAGGATTAAAAAGATACGGACGGACAGGAGGAATTTAAAATGCTGAGATATGATGGAGTGGATCTGACATATTCCATTGAAGGAAAAACTGCTGTGATAACAGGCGGAGCCGCTGGCATCGGGTATGCAGCAGCAAAATTCTTTCATGATAAACATGCCAATATCATACTTGCCGATCTTTCACCGGAAGTCTGTAATATTGCAGAAAAACTGGGAGAACATTGTGTCGGCGTTGCGGGAGATGTCTGTGATCCGGCATATCCGGGACAGATTATAAAAGCAGGCACCGAAACCTTTGGCAAAATAGACATTCTGGTTAACTGCGCGGGAATTGTAGCATTGGAAAATGCAGAAGATATCAGTGCAGCAGACTGGAAACGGACGATTGATATCAATCTGTCCGCCAGTTTCTTTATGGCGCAGGCAATCGGAAAATATATGATTGACAATCAGATTGACGGCAGCATTGTCAATATGGCATCCCAGGCGGGAGTCATAGCGCTGGATAAACATGTTGCATATTGTGCCAGCAAAGGCGGGATCATAGCGATGACAAAAGTTATGGCAAAGGAGTGGGGAAAACACGGCATTCGTGTAAATGCCGTCTCACCCACAGTGGTTCTTACGGCTCTGGGACATAAGGCATGGGACGGACCTGCTGGCGATGAGCTGAAAAAAGAAATGCCCTCGGAAAGATTTGCCGAACCAGAGGAGATTGCTGCGTGTATAGCATTTCTCTGCAGCAAAGGTGCAGGGATGATCACGGGACATAATCTGCTGATCGACGGCGGTTTTACGATAAAATAAAGGAGGAGGCTGGAAGTGTGCAGAGAATATTAAATGATCCCGACAATATTGTGGATGAAATGCTGGAAGGATTTTTGAAAGTACATACAGGACTGGTGAAGCAGACACATAATCCGCGTGTGGTAAGATCCGTCTTTTCCACGGAAAATCGTGCTGCTGTTGTGACGGGAGGCGGCTCCGGGCATAAACCGGCGTTTATCGGGTACTGCGGAAAAAATCTGTGTGATGCGGCAGCTGTGGGAGAGATCTGTTCCTCTCCGACTGCCGCAGCATTTCTGGATGCATTCCGGGCAGCAGACAGCGGACATGGCGTTGCATGTCTGTACGGAAATTATTCAGGCGACAATATGAACGTGAAAATGGCCGTCAAAATGGCAGAAAAGGAAGGGATTACGGTAAAAACTGTGGCCGCAAACGATGATGTGGCAAGTGCACCAAAAGATCAACATGAAAAACGCCGGGGAGTGGCCGGGGAAGTTCTGATGTGGAAATGCGGCGGAGCAATGGCCTCAACCGGAGCCTGTCTGGATGAGGTGATTCGGGTTGCACAGAAGGCGATAGATTCTGCACGGAGCGTTGGCGTTGGCTTGTCTCCGTGTACACTTCCGGCGTTAGGACACCCCAATTTTACGATTGAAGACGGAACTATGGAAATCGGGATCGGCCATCATGGAGAACCGGGGATTGAAGTGGGAAAACTGGAATCTGCTGCCGGCATTGCAAAAAAGATGACAGATATTGTTCTGCCGGATTATCCATTTCAATTTGGAGATGAAGTAGTTGCACTGGTATCCGGACTAGGTGCAACTCCGGTAATGGAATTGTACGTATTGTACAACGAAATTGAAAAAATACTGGATTCGAAAGGAATACGCGTCCACAGAGCATATGTGGGAAATTATTTTACATCGCTTGATATGATGGGGGCAACTTTGACTCTTATGAAGCTGGATGAAGAGCTGAAGAAGATGACAGATATGCCGTGCTGTTCTGTGGGCCTGACTCAGGCGTAATGGAGGTAGACAGATCAATGGAGACATTTAAGAACTCAGAAGGCGGAGCTGTACTCTTAAAAATGGTAAAGGGGATTCAGGAGAACAAACAATATCTTGGCGATGTGGACGGTTTAATAGGTGATGGCGACCATGGAATGAATATGAACAAAGGATTCAGTCTGTTTGAAAAGAGATTTGTAAATCAAGAATTCTCTTTTTCTGACGGTCTTGACGGGCTGGCGATGATTCTTCTGAATGAAATCGGCGGTTCCATGGGGCCGATTTACGGCACGATTTTAATGTGTATGGCCGAAGCTATAGAACAGAGCGGGCAAGATGAAATCAGCCTCTCTGATTTTGCAGCATATCTGGATGCGGGCAGAACCGGGCTATATGAAATTGTAGATGCCCGCATCGGTGACAAGACGCTGGTTGATGCCCTTTCACCGGCTGTGGACGCTTTGCGGCAGGCCGATGGAAAGAGGGAGAGCTTTGCGGCGGCTCTGGATGAAATGAAGAAAGCGGCTGTGCGGGGGCGGGATTCTACAAAAGAACTTATTGCTAAGTTTGGCCGCAGCAGCCGCTTGGGAGAACGCAGCCGGGGTGTCCTGGATGCGGGCGCCTGCTCGTGCTGTATTATTTTGACTGCTATGGCGGACGGCATCCTGGAGTTGCTCTGAACAAGGGAGGAAAAGATGAGACTTGCATTTGGATGTGATCCCAACGCGGAAGAATTGAAGCAAAAACTGATGAAAGTGTGCAGCGAATCAGGCCATGAGGTAACAGACCTGGGCGGCAAAGACCCTATTTATGCCAATACTGCGATTCGGCTGGGAGAATATGTGGCTTCAGGAAAGGCCGACAGAGGGGTTCTTCTGTGCGGTACGGGGCTTGGAATGTCTATTGCCGCGAATAAGGTAAAAGGAGTCTATGCAGCGCTTCTGACGGACTCTTATTCTGCGAGGCGGGCAGTAACGAGCAATAACAGCAATGTGGCCTGTCTTGGCGCTTTTACACTGGGAGAAATGCTGGCGGAAGAACTGCTTAGTATATGGCTGGACTGCAGGTTTGAGAGGGGCTGTCCATCACAGCCAAAAGTGGATCGTTATCACGAATATGATATTAGCCGTTAGAAATCGAAAGATAAAACGAAAGCGGGAAGAAATTTTCATTCTTCCCGCTTTTTTTGAATCTGTTTTTTGAGAGTGCAGCTATTATGACTGAGACGCCCCCATTAATTCCGAGATTATCTGACAGGTTTCTTTCAGCCGGGGCAGGCATTCCTGGATGAACTCCGGAGTCATACGTACTGAAGGTCCGCTGATGCTGATGCCCGCAATGACCTTTCCTGTAAAGTCGCGGACCGGTGCGGCAACACATCGTGCACCGATTTCACACTCCTCATTGTCGAAAGCATAGTTGTCTTTTCGGATTTGCTCCAGTTCTTTTAAAAGTGCTCTTTTCGTTGTCAGGGTGTTTTCTGTAAGTCTGATCATCGGGTGGCCCTCTATCAACTGGTCCAGTTCTTCCTCTGTGTAATCTGTAAGAAACAGCTTGCCGATACCGGTGCAGTACATGGGGGCAATGTTTCCGATCCGCTGTGTAGTGAACAGCGTTTTTGTGAAATCTTTTACCACTTCCACGTATACGATCATCTGGTCGTTTTCAATGGCCAGGTTGCAGCTCTCCCCACAACTTTCTGAAAGCTTGTGCAGATAGGGCAGCGAAATACTCCGGATATTCGTGTAAGAAGTAACCTGCTGAGCCAGGTTGCAGATTTTCAGTGTTAAATAGTATTTTTCAGAATCGGCTTCCTGGGCTACATAATTGCGATGCTGCAATGCAGTAATGAACCGAAGAGCAGTGCTCGGATTCATCTCACATTCGGCTGCAAGATCCTGAAGGCGTACAGGCTTTGGCTGCCTGGCCAGATATTCTAAAATAATCAATAACTTATCAGACGACTGGTTTGTCTGAGAGGGTAAATTTTTATCCAATGTTCTACGCATAACGTCTCCTTTTTGTAAATCCGTCTTTATAAATAAAATTGTATTTTATATTATAGCATAATCACAAAAAAATTCAACCTTAATTTGATTCAAACGGGGGTAATGCTGTATGAAACAACTAAAAATAAACAAAATTTATATATGGTATTGACATTTTCTGTATATTTTGTATAATATAAAATATAATTTTAATAAATAAAATTACGAAACAAAAAAACGAAAACACAATTTCAGAAAGCTGGGGTGGAATATGGCAAACAGAAATCTCATTTTGCACAGCAGAAAAAAGTCTGCATCTCAACACAACGAGAATTTATGGGGATACTTTTTTATAGCCCCGGCCCTGATTATTTTTTTGGTTTTTTATGCGGTACCCATTGTGATGTCCCTATATTACAGCCTTACCCGGTTTGACGGGATTTCAGAGCCGGTATTTATTGGGCTTTTGAACTATCTGAAGGTTTTCAGAAACCGGGAATTCTGGCTTTCCCTGGGGAATACATTTTGTTTTACCGCAGGTACAGTCATTGCAGGAACAATAATCTCTTTGTTCTTCGCAGTGCTGCTGAATAAGAAAATCCGTGGAAGAGGATGGTTCCGTGCAGCATTTTTTCTCCCGTATATCGTATCGTACATAGCTGCTGCAATGGTCTGGCAATGGATGTATCAGCCGGATTCAGGAATTATCAACGTGGTCCTTGAAGCATTTGGCATTACACCGCCGCTCTGGCTGGGAAGTACAACCTGGGCAATGATTGCTGTGATCGTGATGAGCATATGGAAGACGCTGGGATTCAATCTGATTATTTTGCTTTCGGGGCTGCAGAGCATTTCGGCAGAACTGTATGAGGCAGCCGCACTGGACGGAGCCACTCAGGTACAGAGCTTTTTTAAACTGACAGTTCCTCTTTTGAAAAACACGGTGTTGTTTGTTGTACTGAATTCAATTATCACCGGCCTGCAGGCATTTGACCAGATATACATCATGACTGGAGGCGGACCTTTAAAGTCCACACAGACAGTTGTTTACCTGATTTATCAGAATTCTTTTCTTTACTTTAAGCAGGGATATGCATCGGCAATGTCGTATGTTTTGTTTGCAGTTATTTTCGCAGTAGGCCTTATCCTGCTGCGCGTCACAAACAGAAGAAATGAAGGCGGGGTGGGAAGCGTATGAAAAAATGTCCCAGAAAGAATATTTCCTGGAAAAGAGCATTGCTGTATGTGTTCCTGGTTCTGACAGCGGTCCTCATGCTGATACCGTTTTTCTGGATGGTGCTATCGTCGCTGAAATCAGAATCGGAGCTGTTTGCGCTTCCTCTGAAGATATTTCCGGAAAGGTGGAGATTTGATAACTATCTTACTTTGTGGAACAGCGCACCCTGGGTGACATACTTTCTGAACACGCTGAAAGTTACGGCCTTAACCATTCTGGGGCAGGTGGTCAGCTGTTCGATGGCGGCATATGGATTTGCAAGGTTGAAATTCAAAGGAAAGAATTTGATATTTCTTGCCTTTCTCGGTTCCATGATGATCCCTTACCAGGCAATTATGATTCCGCAGTTCGTTATAATCAGTAAACTGGGCTGGGCAGATACCCATATATCCCTCATCGTCCCGGCCATATACAGTGCATTTGGCATTCTGCTTATATACCAGGCATTCCTTGGAATTCCGAGGAGCCTGGAGGAGGCGGCAAAAATAGACGGGTGTTCCCATCCGAGAATCTTTTACGAGATTTACTTTAAAAATTCAAAGCCAGGGATACTGGCACTGGTGCTCTCGGTGCTGGTCGGGACATGGAACGAATTTCTGCGGCCGCTGATCTATATCAATTCAGAGGAATTATGGGTATTATCCATGGGGCTTGCAAAGTTCCAGGGAAAGTACATGACACAATGGAATCAGGTTATGGCGGGGGCGGTGCTCACGATGCTGCCAATTATTCTGCTGTTTCTTGTTGCACAGCGGCAGTTTATTGAGGGGTTGGTTATGAGCGGGATTAAGGAATAGACAGATACAGGAACTGAAACGGGTTAGAATCTGCCGCTGAATAAAATGGAGCTCTGTGCAGGAAAGGGGGAAATACACAAACTTAATTCAGTGACAGCATGATAATAGGCAACCAGATAACTTTACAGGGAGAACAACAATTATGAAATTATTAATTACGGGAACAGATCATGGTCTGGGCAGAGCGATGGCAGAAGAATTTCTCAAACGGGGCAATACGGTTTATGCGGGAGAGTACTGCCAGGCCACATCTTTACTGAATGAGCTGGAAGGAAAGTACCCGGATGCGCTTATCCGATTTCCGCTGGATGTGACATCAGACAGTTCTGTTAGAGAGGCTGTGGAAGTTGTGAAGCAGCATACGGACAGCCTGGATATTATCCTGAACAATGCAGCAATCCTGGGAGACATAGAGAAAAGTATCCTGGATGATCTGGATTTTGATGAAATGGTACGGGTGTTTGACACCAATGCAGTGGGGGATTTACGTGTATGCCATTATGCGATGCCGCTGCTGCTAAGCGGTAAGACGAAGCTGGTGCTGGACATTTCATCGGAGGCCGGCAGCATGAGGACTACCCATCCGGGATGTACGGAACACAGATGTTTTGCATATTTCATGTCAAAAGCAGGGGTCAATATGGGAGGGAAGATTATTGCAACCTTTCTGAAAGACAAGGGCGGACATGTGCTGCTGGTACATCCGCTGTGGATGAAGACCTTTATGAGGGGGGAACAGGACACTGCGGCAACCTTTTATCCCGAGGAAGTTGCAGTCATGATCGCGGATCTTGCGGAATCTTATCCGGATTACATGCCGGAGGGAGAAAATATTAATTTTATTGATGCACAGGGCAACCAGCTTCTCTGGTAATTAGTTCAGGAAGGAATGAGTGGGATGAGACAGGATTATGACGTGTTTATAGGTTCAATTACTGAAGATATCCATTGGCAGGATGAGGTATATGAAAGCAGCGGAAAAGGGATCCACTGGTTTTCTATAGATTCGCTCAGTGGGCATCTTACATTGCAGCGGATGATATGGGCAGGCAAAAATCCAACCTATATGGTACGTGACCGCAGCGGGGATTATTTATATGTGGCAAATGAACTGCAGGAATTTGAGCACGAAGCCACCGGCTGTGTCAGCTCTTTTCGGATAAACCAGGAAGAAAAAATGCTGGAATTGGTGAATCAGAAAGCAACGGAGGGGACAGATCCCAATTATCTGTCACTGGACAAAGCAGAAAGTCATTTGTATGTGACGAATTTTACAAGTGGAAGCGTTGCTGTTTTCCCGATTGGGAGAGGCGGGGAGCTGGGAAAAATGCAGCAGTTTATCAGGCATCAGGGTTCGGGTAAGAATCCGATTCGACAGAGCAGTGCCCATCCGCACTCTCTTATCATGAGCCCCGACGGCAGATTCGCCGTTGTCCCGGATCTGGGAACGGATCAGATTGTCGTGTACCGGCTGGATGACGCAGACGGCGGCTTAGGGCAGGGCGCGTTGCAAAGAGAGCAGACCGATTCCGGTTCCGGACCAAGACACGGTGTGTTTCACCCAAATGGCTGTTTCTTTTATGTGACCCTGGAATTGAATTCAGAAGTTGCGGCTTATGAATTTGACCTGAAAACAGGATTACTGGTTTGGAAACAGACCATATCAAGTTCCGTTGCGGATCAGGCGGAAATGAATACAAGTGCTGATATTGCAGTAAGGCCCGATGGGAAATATCTGTATGTTTCTAACAGGGGGCATGGAAATATCGTAGTATACCGTATTGATCAGGAAGAAGGGACGCTTAAGTTCGCGGGAAAGGCGACATCGGGAGGGGAAAAGCCCCGCAGTATTGCGATGACCCCGGATGGCCGGTTTCTTCTGGCAGCAAATCAGGACAACGGGATTGTAACGGTGTTTCATGTAGATGAGGAATGCGGGACTCTTGAGCAGACGGAACAGGTTCAGGTACCGAGTGCAGCAGGCATAAAAATATATCAGGGTGGGGCGAATGCTTAGAAACAACCCGGTTTAAGGAGGAAGAAATGAGTAATACAGTTGATGCAGTTCAGACTAAAAATGCAATACCAGAGGCGGAGAGCCGTAAATATTTTATCCGGCTGATGATTCCGATGACTATGATATCCATGTTATATTCCATGCAGTTGTCACCTCTCACACTGTATATAACAGATTTAGGAGGGACGGCCTGGCACGTAGGGCTGATTGGAGGGATTAACTTTATTGTGGGAATCCTAATACGCCCGTTTGCCGGTTATCTTACGGACCAGAAAGGAAGACAGAAGGTTTATATGTTTGGTGCCATCATGTATGTTTTGTGTACCATCGGGTACGTGGTTTCGCCAAATGTATGGGTGCTGATTCTTTCACGCGCACTGATTGGATTCGCACTGTGCGGGACGACAACTGCGCAGGGGGCTATCGTGGCGGATTTATATCCGAATAAGGTGGAACGGTGCTTTTACATCATGGGAGCCCTGCAGACCGTAGCGGGCCTGTTCGCACCGCTGCTCGGAATCTGGCTGGGCGGCGTGATTGGCTGGCCGATGATGTTTGCCGTAACAGCTGTGGGGTATGTGATCGCACTGCTGCTTTCAGGCAGAATCAACTATGAGAAGCAGTATAAACATGAATGGATGTCAACCGAGAAAACAGCGAAGCCGCGTTTTAAAGATTTATTTGAAACAAGTGCATTGCTGCCGTCTGTGTGTATTATGCTGCATGGGGTAGCACATATCAGCATTATGAGTTTTATCGCTGTTTACGGAACCACCATCGGTATCAGCAATGTAGGGCTTTTCTTTACGATTAACAGTATTGCAACCGTATTTGTAACTATGTTTCTTATGAAGGTTGCGGGAGAAAAGTACAGGAACAAAGTATTTTATACAGGTGCTGTATTCTTCCTGCTGACGATGGCGGCCATCATATTCGCACAGAACCTTTCCATGCTTTATATTGCGGCAATCTTTTTTGCAGTGGCATATAATGCGACGCAGCCGATCCTGAATACGATTGCACTCGCAAAAGCGCCTGCTCACAGAAAAGGAGCCGCGAGTGCAACATTCCAGATGTTCTGGGACTTCGGTTTCGGCGCAGGATCCATGGGACTTGGAGTTGTTGCAGCAAACTTTGGATACCGCTCCATTTACATAGTATCCCTCGTGCTGGTGGCCTTGATTATAGTCATTTATATTGCAGCACTTTCGAAATTCAAAGAGGAAAAGAAGCAGGAAGCATAGAAATGTGATTTAGAGAGGCGGGATAGAGATGCCGGAGAATGAAAAGATTGCCGCCGGACTGAAGAACGGCGGAAACACCAGAGTTTTAAACGATCAATTCGGAAGACCATCTGAGATGGTATATATTCGGAAGTTCAGATGGTCTGATTTGTTTGAAGGCGGCAGAGACAGTGTCTGTCCCGCCTTCATCGTGGAAGGCAGAGAGGTCGATGGAATTTATATTTCAAAGTATCAGAATTATGTGGAGAATGGATGTGCTTATTCACAGAAAGGCCGCACGCCGGCTACCAATCTGACGATTGATGAGGCCAGAATATTCTGCAGCAGCAAAGGCAAGGGATGGCATCTGGTATCGAATGCGGAATGGTTTGCAGTGGCATGCTGGTGCCGAAAACAGGCGATCAGCGCATCCCGTGCGGAAACGGAACAGATGCCGGAAGGATTTGCTGTAACGGGGAAAGGCTGGGAATTTGTAGCGGGGCTCAGACTTTTCAACGGGGAAATCCAGATGATTCCGAATAATGATTCTGCCGCGAATGTGGACGAGAGCAGAACCAGCAGCCGGTGGAGGGCTGTCAGCAGAGACGGAGAACTGATTTATCCGGGAAAACAGAAGACTTTCTGCCTGGATGGCGTTGGGGAAGGGAATACCAGACAGGACGTCCATGAGATCAGGGGAGGCGCGGTGCTTGCAGGTTCTGTCAGGAGGCCCCAGTTTACGAAAGGCCCTTCGGATAGAGATTTTGGCTGTACCTGTATTCTTCAGAAAGAATTAAAGGCGGAATCTGAAATCTGTGTGCCGGATCTGATCAGAATGGCCGGGGTGGGGATTTCCGGGAATGCCTCGGAACGTGACGATATTCTCTATGTCAGAAATTATGGGGAGCGGATTGCAATCCGGGGAGGAAACTGGGAACTGGCGGACGGAGCCGGACCATTTGCGTTATACCTGAGCCACTCGAGGGAAGTCTGCAGTCAGGCAAACGGATTCAGAGCGGCATTTTGCCGGCTGTAGAGAAAATTCATTTAGACGGAGCAAACGATACGAAAGGGTGTCGGGATGAAAAATAAAAAATGGCTGTTTATAGTGGCTGCTATCGTCCTTGCAGGCATAGCGGCATATGTCTTTTGGTCCAAAGAGGATGAGACGGACAGGACTGATGGCAAGACCGTGATACAGATTACCACCAGTGGAACTAACTATGAGATGGATGTGTTTGAAGAAATTGCAGCACGTTTTATGAAACAGCATCCGGAGATTGAAATTGAGTGGATCGATATTGGAAATGAGCGCAACGCAAAAACACTGGCCTTGATCGAGTCAGGAAACCCTCCGGATATCTTTTTCCTAAATGATAATGTAAGCTATCTGGCGTCAAAAGGGGCTTTGGAGCCGCTTGACAGTCTGATAGAGAAAGACGGCAGTTTTGATGTGTCCCGTTTTGATACAAACTATCTGGAGCCGCAGAGCGTTGACGGCCGGCTTTATGCACTGCCGATTGAGGTGACACCTTATGTTATCTACTATAATGCGGACTTATTCAAAAAGTACGGGGTGCCTCTTCCGCAGGATGACTGGACCCAGGATGAATTTTATGAGGCGGCGAAGCGGCTGACAATACCGGAAGAAAGCCAGTATGGTTTCCAGACTGCCTATAACTGGCACAGCCATCAAATCGGCTGGCTGAATCGTGCGGGTGCGTCTTTATTCAAAGAGGATCTTAAGACGACGGCTCTGGACAGTCCGGAGGCACTGGAAGCGCTTACTTTTATTTATAATATGATTGTGGTGGATCATATTTCTCCGGATCCTGCGGAGCAGGCGGCTATGGGCACGACCAGCTGGGATGTGATGTTCCTGAATCAGAAAGTGGCGATGACGACGGCATGTATGTGGAATCTGCCCAGCTATAAGGCAATGGATCTGCCCTTTGAATGGGATGTTGTAAAAATGCCCCGGAATAAGAATCAGGATACGAAAGCAAACCTGACGCTCTGGGCGATGTCCAGCTCGGGCAGGCATAAAGAGGAGGCCTGGCAATTTCTGTCTTATATGGTTGGTCCGGAGGGGATGAAGATACTGGCGGAAGCAGGATATTCAACGCCCGGTGCCAGAGATGAGGAGGCAGATGCCGTGATCCGTGGGATCAGTTCGCCGTCCAATGTGGAAGTTTTTCTGGATGCAGCGGCGGATATTAATCTGGAGGAAGATAAGTGCCCTGCAAAAATGGAAGTCGTTACCATACTGAACAATGGAATCGAACGGCTGATGATGGGGGAAATAACGCCCAAAGAATGTCAGGACGATCTGGTTCGGGAGATGAATGAGGTTCTAAAAGAGTACTGATAAAAAGGCCTGAGACCGTTTGATTTCGGGAAGCATGGCGGCGGGTAAGTGTTAAGAGTCTCCTTTGTGTTTGAAAAACGCCGCAAAGGGGGCTCTTATTTTATACAAAATCAGAGGCTTTGATCGAAAAATCAAACCAGATTCAGATTTTTTCTTTTTCTATTGACTTAGTGTTTAAAACGAGGTAATATCAATATATAAAATTTAATTTTAATAAATGAAAGGCGGTATCATATGAAAGTAGGAGAAGCAATTGTAAAAATTATGGTAAAGGAAGGAATCAGGAATGCATTTGGTATACCGGGAGCAGGAATTAATCCTGTATACAGATATTTAAAGGATGCGCCCATTGATCACTACTGCATGCGTCACGAGGAAGCCTGCATGCATGCCGCAGACGGATATTACAGGGCATCACATGAGATTGCACTGGCAATCTGCACATCCGGTCCCGGAGCAACCAATTTTGTGACAGGTCTGTATACGGCACATATTGATTCCATCCCGGTACTGGCTATTACAGGCCAGGCGAATACATGGCAGCTGAATCAGGATCCGTTCCAGTGCGTGGACATGGAAAGCATTGCGGCTACGGTCTGCAAAAAGGTGTTTTGTCCAAAAGACCCGGAGAAGGTGCCGGAGATCATGAGGGAAGCATTCTTCCTGATGCGGAACGGAAAACCCGGACCAGTACTGCTGGATTTACCTCTGGATGTCCAGCAGGCAGAGATTGAATTTGAGATCGACAATTATGAGCCAAAACCGGTTGAAGTGTATGAACCGGGAATGGAAGATATCCGGAAAGCGGTGGATATGCTGGCTGTTGCTAAGGCGCCGGTTATGATCATGGGAGGCGGTGTGATCCTCGCAGAGGCGGAAAAGGAAGTTATTAGGCTTGCAGAAGAGCTGAAGATTCCGATTATACAGACATATATGGCAAAGGGCGGTGTTCCGGTAGAACATCCGCTGAATGCAGGACATGCGGGAATCCAGGTGGGCCAGCCAATTGGAAATAAAGTGATGCTGGAATCCGATGTTGTTCTTGCGCTTGGATGCAGATTTTCCGACAGACATACAGGAGACCTGAAGGTATATCGCGGCGACAGAAAGTTTATTCATGTAGATATAGAGCCAAAACAGATTGGAAAGGTATTTACACCGGATCTTGGAATTGCAGCGGATGTAAAGCTCACGGTGGAAGCGATTCTGGAAGAAGTAAAGAAACGTGGCGTAAAACCATTGAATGAAGCGCGCGCCGCAGAACTTCCGGCATTAAGAGCTTCACTGGAACGCAGGACAGATTATAACAGTGTCCCGATGATGCCACATCGTGTATTCAAAGAGGTCAATGACGGGTTCGATGAAAACACAATGTTTACGGCAGGATGTGGAATTACACAGATCTGGGGAGGCCAGCTGCAGAAGATCAATTGTCCGCGCAGATATCTTCCGTCAGGCGGTGCGGGGACCCTGGGATATGAGATTCCGGCGGCATTCGGTGCAAAGGTTGCTGATCCAAAGCATCATTCTGTAACGGTTGTGGGAGATTTTGGCTTTACATTCCTGGGAGAAGAGATTGCGGTATCCGCAGTGTTTGAAAAACCGATTATCGTGGTCATTCTGAACAATGCTTATCTCGGCCTGATCAGACAGAACCAGAAAGGGGCATATGGATATGAATATGCCGTTGATATGCCTTATAACCAGGACGGTAGAATTGATTACCTGAAAGTGGCAGAAGGGTTCGGCTGCAGAGCGGAGAGAGTCTTTAACGGAGAAGAACTTGCGGAAGCGATTCAGCGGGCGAAAGAATCACAGAAGACCTATATCATTGATGCAATTTGTGTAAAAGAGCAGCTTTGTGATATGGGCGGTTCTCTGGAAAATATTAAGTCATGGGCACCAGAAAATAATTAAGAACGGAGGCTGGAAGATATGAAAGATCCTATTCAGAAGTATTTTCAGATTGGAACGATACAGTGGATGACTCATCCGCCGGTGAATTACAAACTTTTAGACTCGGTTAAACAGATTGCATGCGATGAATATTTCAGTGCGATAGAAGTAACACATGTTGCGGGTGAGGGAGAGCGGGAAGCACTGAGGAAGCTGCTGGAACAATCCCACATGAGAGTGGGGTACGGGGCACAGCCCAGGCTGCTGGGACCGGGGCTGAATCCAAACGATATCAGCGAATCCAGGAGGCAGCAGGCAGAAGATATATTGAAAGATTCCATAGATGAGGCAGAATATCTGGGAGCGAAAGGAATCGCATTTCTTGCCGGAAAATGGGAAGAGGCGACGAAGGAAACAGCTTATGAACAACTACTTAAAACGACCAGAAATGTTTGTGATTATGCTGCCGGGAAGAATATGATGGTAGAGCTGGAAGTGTTTGATTTTGATATGGATAAGGCATCACTGATCGGTCCGGCGCCCTATGCAGCAAGATTTGCGGCAGATATGAGAATAACCCATTATAACTTTGGACTTCTGGCAGACCTGTCCCATTTTCCGACTACATATGAGTCATCACAGTTTGTAATCAGAACACTGCGTCCATATATTACGCATCTCCATATCGGGAATGCGGTTGTTAAGAAGGGAAAAGAGGCATATGGAGACCAGCATCCCCGCTTTGGATTCCCGGACAGCGCCAATGACGTGGCAGAACTGACAGAGTTTTTCAGAGTATTGAAAGAAGAAGGCTTTTTTGACAGCAGGGATCCCTACATACTTTCGCTGGAAGTGAAACCCTGGGGGGATGAGGACGGAGACATGGTACTGGCCAATACGAAACGAGTGATTAACCGTGCCTGGGCGCTGTTAGAGGACTAAGACATGAAGGAGGCTGCTTAAATGAAAATTGTTGTTTTAGACGGATATACATTGAATCCCGGAGACCTGAACTGGAAAAGCATGGAGGTTCTGGGTGAAGTACAGGTTTATGACCGGACTTCTCTTACAGACGTGAACGAGGCGATTAAGCGGATCGGGGACGCGGAAGCGGTATTTACCAACAAGACGCCTATGCCGGCTGAATTATTTGCGGCATGCCCAAACTTGAAATATGTGGGCGTGCTGGCGACGGGATATAATGTGGTTGACACTGAGGCCGCACGTGAGAGAGGAGTAACGGTGACAAACATCCCTTCTTATGGGACTGCGGCAGTGGGGCAGTTTGCGATTGCCCTGCTTCTGGAAATCTGCCATCACATCGGGCATCACAATGAGGCTGTGCATGCAGGAAAGTGGGAGCAGAATCCGGACTGGTGCTTCTGGGATTACCCACTAGTAGAGCTGGCGGGCAAGACGATGGGTATCATTGGATTTGGCCGTATCGGACGGAGCACAGGGCAGATTGCACAGGCGCTTGGTATGAATCTTCTGGTTTATGACGCATTCAAAAATACTGCACTGGAAAGTGAAACATGCAGATATGCTGAACTGGATGAAGTCTTTTCCAACTCTGATGTAATCGTACTTCACTGCCCGCTTTTCCCTGAAACAGAGGGAATCATAAATAAAGAGAATATTGAAAAAATGAAAGACGGAGTGATCCTCATTAATAATTCCAGAGGACCGCTGATCCGGGAACAGGATCTGGCAGATGCCCTAAACAGCGGAAAGGTCGCGGCGGCCGGGCTGGATGTGGTATCCGCGGAACCTGTCAGAGGAGATAATCCGCTGCTGAAAGCCAAAAACTGTATCCTTACACCGCACATTTCCTGGGCACCGAAGGAGTCCAGAAAACGCCTGATGGACATTGCGGTCGAGAATCTGATCCGGTTTCAGCACGGGACACCTGTGAATGTGGTAAATTAACAGGGATAGCGGACGGAAAGAACTGGTCTGAAAAAAAGCAGCCGGTATAAGCGTTTAAGAATAGGGATGATAGCAATGATTGAAATAATTTAATCAGACAATGATTGAAATAATTTAATTAGTCATTGACATTTTGATTAAGAAGTGTATATAATATACCATAATTTAATAAATGAAACCGATGAAGCGGAGATAAAAACATATCGTGCATTCACAGAGAGCCTGAGGTGGTGGGATTCAGGTAAACGCAGTTTGTTAAATGGACCGCTGAGGGCATGAGGGAAAGGCCAAAAGGCTGAGTATAGCATGACGTAAGGGCGTACGTCAGTCGCCGGAGATATGATAGTATCTTGCTAAGTGCACAGGATTAGTTTCTGTGAATCAAGGTGGCACCGCGAATTGAATTTTCAATCCGTCCTTGACATTACTTTATATTTGTAATGTCAGGGGCGGATTTTTTTGTCATAAAAAAGGATCGCAAAGGGGTCTGACCCCTATGAAAGGAGAAACTTATGAGTTACCCGGATTTGAAAAAGGCAAAAGAGCTGGCAGCCATGGAAATATATCATACGATGCCTGTCAGTATAGAGATGTTTTCTGATATGTATACCCCGATCGGGGTTCTGAGGAAACTGAAAAATGTCAGTGAACATTGTTACATGCTTGAGAGTGCGGAGGATGCAAAGCGATGGGGACGTTATAGTTTTCTTGGATTTGAACCGACGTTGGAAATCAGCTGCAGAAACGGGATACTTAGCGTGAAAGGCAGTGAATCCGAAGAAATGGTAACCTGCTGTCCTGGTGAGTATATCCGCCGGGTGATCCGGGAACACAAGGCGCCGGAGATTGAAGGGATGCCTTCCTTTACAGGCGGGCTTGTAGGATACTTTTCATACGATTATATCAAGTATGTGGAGCCTACACTGAATCTGGATGCCAGGGACGAGGCACATTTCAGGGATCTGGATCTGATGCTGTTTGATCAGGTAATTGTATTTGATAATTTAAGGCAGAAAATGATCCTGATTGTAAGTATGTCTCTGGACGAAGATGTTGAGATAGAGTATGAAAAAGCGGTGGCAAGGCTGAAGCGGCTGGAGGCGATTGTGAAGAACGGGGAGCAGGAGCCATATGTTCCGCTGACGGTAAAGAGTGGGTTTCAACCGCAATTTACAGAAGAAAAGTACTGCAGGATGGTAGAGGACGCAAAGCAGCATATCTATGAGGGGGATATTTTCCAGGTAGTACTGGCCAACCGGCTGGAGGCTGAAATGGAGGGGAGCATCCTGGATGTGTACCGGGTGCTCAGAAGCACGAATCCTTCCCCCTATATGTTTTACTTTTCCAGCAACGACATTGAAATTGCAGGGGCATCCCCGGAGACACTGGTTAAGCTTGAAAACGGGATATTGCATACATTTCCTCTGGCGGGAACCAGGAAAAGAGGAGAGACATGCGAGGAGGATCAGAGGCTTGAAGCGGAGCTTCTGGGAGACGAAAAGGAGCTTGCAGAGCACAATATGCTGGTGGACCTTGGCAGGAATGATATAGGTAAGATCAGCAAAATAGGTACAGTGGAGCTGGAGAAATATAAGAGTATTGAGAAATTCTCCCACGTCATGCACATCGGATCTACGGTGAAGGGAGAAATCCGTGAGGATAAGGATTTTATGGATACCATTGACGCGATACTGCCGGCAGGGACCTTGTCTGGAGCACCTAAAATCCGTGCCTGTCAGATTATAAACGAACTGGAGGACTGTAAGCGCGGTATCTACGGCGGTGCAGTCGGCTATATTGATTTTACAGGAAATCTGGATACCTGTATTGCAATCAGAATGGCCTACGCAAAAAATGGATCCCTGTATGTTTGCTCAGGTGCAGGCATTGTGGCGGACAGTATACCGGATCAGGAATATCAGGAATGTTTGAACAAAGCAAAAGCCGTGACAAATGCGGTAGAAAGAGCTGGAGAGGGGATGGAAGCATGATTTTACTAATTGATAATTACGACAGTTTTTCTTATAACCTGTATCAGCTGATCGGGGCAGAGAGTGATGAACTGGCGGTGATTCGAAACGATGAAAAGACTGTTGAGGAAATCCGGAATATGGAACCGGACTATATTGTTCTCTCTCCCGGTCCCGGAAGACCCGAGGATGCCGGTGTATGTACAGAGGTGGTAAAGGAGCTGGCTGGAGAAATTCCCATTCTGGGAGTCTGCCTGGGGCATCAGGCAATCTGCCAGGCTTTTGGTGGAAAAGTGACTTATGCAAAACAGCTGATGCACGGGAAAACTTCGGACACAGTACTTGACAGGGGCAGCAGGTTATTTCAGGGAATGAAGAATAGTATCCCGGCTGCCAGGTATCATTCGCTGGCAGCAGACGAGGAAAGCCTTCCGGATGTGCTGCGGGTTACTGCACGGACCCGGGACAAAGAAATAATGGCCGTGGAGCACAGTACGTATCCGATCTATGGCCTGCAGTTTCATCCAGAATCTATCTTAACACCGGATGGGGCACAGATTATCCGAAATTTTCTGAATACAGGCAAGGGATAAGGCAGCCGGGGATCAATACAGACAGGACAGAACAGTGACGGCAACATAAAAGACGAGAGCAGCAGAACAGGAAGGGAGCAGAATATCATGATTAAAGAAGCAATTTTAAAACTGGCAGGAAGAGAAAATTTAACCTATGCGGAAGCGTATCAGGTGATGGACGAAATTATGAGCGGGGAGGCAAGCAATGTTCAGATGAGTTCCTATCTCACGGCTATGAGCCTGAAGGGGGAGACCATTGACGAGATTACGGCATCGGCGGCAGGTATGAGAGAACACTGCGTAAAACTGCTGCACAATGTGGATGCCCTGGAAATCGTAGGAACCGGAGGGGACGGAGCCAATTCATTTAACATCTCCACCACATCCGCACTGGTAATCGCGGCAGCAGGCGTACCGGTTGCAAAGCACGGAAACAGAGCGGCATCCAGCAGATGCGGGGCTGCAGACGTACTGGAGGCACTGGGCGTAAAAATTACGATTCCCCCGGAAAAAAGTGCAGAGCTTCTGGAGAAAATCGGGATCTGCTTTCTGTTTGCGCAGAATTATCACATTGCCATGAAATATGTGGCGCCGGTCAGAAAAGAACTGGGGATCAGAACCATTTTTAATATCCTCGGCCCGCTTGCCAATCCGGCAGGCGCTAATATGGAAGTCATGGGAGTCTATGAGGAGGCTCTTGTAGAACCTCTTGCCAGAGTGCTGGAAAAACTGGGGGTTAAAAACGCCATGGTAGTGTACGGGCAGGATAAGCTGGATGAGATTTCAATGAGTGCCCCTACAACGGTATGTGAGATTAAAAACGGAGAATTTCACTCCTATGTAATCACACCGGAACAGTTTGGGTTTACCTCCTGCGATAAAACCGAACTTCAAGGCGGAACACCTCAGGAAAATGCAGAGATTACAAGAGCAGTCTTAAGCGGCAGAGAAAAAGGGCCCAAACGCAGTGCCGTGCTGCTTAATGCCGGTGCAGCCCTGTATGTGGCCGGCAGGGCGGAAACACTTGAGGAAGGAGTAAAGCTCGCACAGGAAGCCATAGACAGCGGAAAAGCACAGGAAAAATTAGAACAGTTTATCCGATATTCAAATGAAGAAATATAAGGCAGGAGAAAGATGATATTAGAAGAAATTGCAGCCAGAACCAGAGTAAGAATAGAAGAAAGAAAAAAAGAAATTCCAGAAAACGTGATCAGGGAGAGGGCATACCAGAAAGCAGAGGCAGATAAAGAAAAATACGGCGGAGTTTTTTCGTTTCCCTTTGAGGGGGCCCTAAAGCAGGAGGGAATGTCATTTATCTGTGAAGTAAAAAAGGCTTCCCCATCAAAAGGTGTGATAGCAGAACAATTTCCCTATATAGAAATTGCAGAGGATTACGAGAAGGCCGGTGCCGCTGCTTTATCGGTACTGACAGAACCGTTTTATTTTCAGGGGAGCAATGAATATCTTAAGGCGATTGCCGCAAGTGTACGGATCCCCATTTTGCGGAAAGATTTTACCATAGATGCCTATATGCTTTACGAGGCCAAATGCATGGGAGCTTCGGCAGTACTTCTGATCTGTGCAATCCTGGATGACGGGGAACTTCGTGAATATATCCGGATAGCAGATAAACTGGGAATGTCGGCGCTTGTGGAAGCACATACAGAGGAAGAAGTCAAAAGAGCCCTGCAGTGCGGCGCAAGAATCGTTGGAGTAAACAACCGGGACCTGAAGACCTTCCGGGTAGATATCCATACAAGCAGGCGGCTGCGCTCCCTGGTGCCCGGTGAGGTACTCTACGTATCCGAAAGCGGAATAAAAACAGCAGGGGACGTCCAGTGCCTGAGGGAAAACGGAACCGATGCAGTACTGATCGGCGAGACACTTATGCGTTGCTCAGACAAAAAGAAAATGTTGGATGAGTTGAAAGGGGTCAGACCCCTTTGCACTCCATTTTCAGAATATTCTCAAGATTTGTCATCCGGGGAGGCTTTATGAAGATTAAGATATGTGGTTTGAGCAGGACAGAGGACATTGAAGCGGTGAACGAAGTGCAGCCGGATTATATCGGGTTCGTGTTCGCACAGGGTAGTAAAAGATATGTGACACCCCGGCAGGCTGCCGTACTGAAGAGCCGGCTATCGCCGGGGATTACGGCGGTGGGAGTGTTTGTGGATGACTCACTGGAACGGATCCTGCAGCTGGTATATCAGCAGGTGATAGATGTTGTCCAGCTCCATGGAAATGAAAATGTGGAATTTGCCAAAGAGCTGAAGTGCCGCTTTGACGTGCCGGTCGTGAAGGCGGTCTCTATGACGAAGGATACCTTTAAGGAAGAGCTCAGGCTATGGGAGCACAGCTGTGCGGATTATCTGCTGCTCGACAGCGGCGGAGGCGGAACCGGCACACGATTTGATTACGGGAGAATCACAAACCCTGCCAGACCCTTTTTCCTGGCCGGGGGACTGACCCCGGAAAATGTGGCGGAAGCGGCCCGGCAGGTGCAGCCTTATGCGGTAGATATAAGCAGTGGTGTGGAGACAGACGGGAAAAAAGACAGAGATAAAATAAAAGAAGCGGTCAGGAGGATTCGAGATGTCGAAAGGAAGATACGGTGAATTCGGAGGTCAGTATATCTCCGAAACATTAATGAATGAGTTGATTCAGCTGGAGGAACAGTACGAATACTATAAAAAGGATGCAGAATTCCAACGGGAACTGAAGCAGCTGTTAAATGAATACGCGGGGCGCCCGTCCCTTCTATATTATGCAGGGAAGATGACGGAGGAGCTTGGCGGAGCCAAAATCTATCTGAAGAGAGAAGATCTGAACCATACAGGTTCACACAAGATTAATAATGTGCTGGGGCAGGTTCTGCTTGCGAAAAAGATGGGAAAGACCAGGGTAATCGCGGAAACCGGGGCAGGACAGCATGGCGTGGCAACAGCGACGGCTGCGGCCCTTCTCGGAATGGAATGCGAAGTCTTTATGGGAAAGGAAGATACCGACAGGCAGGCACTGAATGTATATAGAATGGAGCTGTTGGGTGCAAAAGTTCATGCGGTAACGACCGGTACACAGACACTGAAAGACGCGGTGAATGCAACCATGCGGGAATGGTCGAACAGGGTATCGGACACCCATTATGTACTGGGCTCCGTTATGGGGCCGCATCCGTTTCCCATGATCGTGCGGGACTTCCAGAGCGTTATCAGTCAGGAGGCGCGGCAGCAGATTCTGGAAGCCGAGGGAAAACTGCCATCTGCAGTGCTGGCCTGCGTGGGCGGCGGAAGCAATGCCATGGGCATGTTTTACCATTTTATTGAGGATGAAAATGTAAGACTGATCGGCTGCGAGGCGGCAGGAAGAGGAATTGACACAGACCAGCATGCGGCAACCATGGCCAAAGGAACCCTGGGAGTCTTTCACGGCATGAAATCATATTTCTGCCAGGATGCATATGGACAGATTGCACCGGTATATTCCATTTCTGCAGGTCTGGATTATCCCGGAATCGGACCGGAACATGCATATTTACGGGATTCGGGCCGCGCGGAGTATGAGCCGGTAACAGACGATGAGGCGGTAGAAGCGTTTGAGTATCTGGCAAGAACAGAGGGGATTATCTGTGCCATAGAGAGTGCACATGCCGTAGCCCATGCCAGAAAAATTGCACCGAAGATGGGGAAAGACGAGAACATTATCATCTGCCTGTCCGGAAGAGGTGATAAAGATGTAGCGGCCATTGCAAGATATAAGGGGGTAGATATTCATGAGTAAAATAGCAGATGCATTTGCAAAGGGAAAGGCATTTATTGCATTCTTAACGGCAGGAGATCCTTCCGGGGAGAAAACAGCAGAATATATTCTGGCAATGGAGGAAGCCGGGGCAGATCTGGTAGAGATCGGGATTCCATTTTCCGATCCGACCGCTGAGGGCGTTGTAATTCAGGAGGCCAATATCAGAGCGCTGAATGGTAAGATGACGACAGACGGTGTGTTTGATATTGTAAAAGCAGTAAGAGAAAAAAGCCAGATACCACTGGTTTTCATGACCTACCTGAATCCGGTATTTCACTATGGATACGAAGCATTTTTCCGGAAATGTGAGACACTGGGGGTAGATGGAATTATAATCCCGGATCTGCCCTATGAGGAAAAAGAAGAAATGTCAGATATTGCAGAAAAGCATGGTGTAGATATCATCTCCATGATCGCGCCGACATCCAGACAGCGCATCCAGACGATTGCAAAAGACGCGAAAGGTTTTCTGTACGTTGTATCCTCCATGGGAGTAACAGGAGTGAGAAATAACATCGAGACAGACATTGTGTCTATGATCTCTTCTATCCGGGAGGTAACCGATACTCCGGCGGCCGTAGGTTTCGGAATCAGCACACCAAAGCAGGCCGGAGCGATAGCAGAGGTATCAGACGGTGCGATTGTGGGAAGCGCCATTGTAAAGATAATTGAAACGTACGGTGACGATGCGGCCGAAGCCCTAAAAACGTATGTCACTGAGATGAAGAATGCAGTACACAGCTGCTGAGCACTGCATTCCAAAGCACTCGATGCTCTTTGGGTCTATATCTTTATAGAAGAAACAGTTCCAGAAGTTCACTGATCCGGGAGATTCTTACTTCCGCGGCGGGAACATTGCCGAAGCCGTATTCCGCAAAAATAAAAGGGATACCGGCTTCCTGGCAGGCATCGTAATCACCCTGAGTGTCTCCCACATAGACCACATCTTCCAGCCGTCTGCGCTCCATCAGGGTCCGGATCGTCTGTCCCTTAGAGGTCAGGGTATCACCAAAGCAGAGATGGTCCTGTACAGCAGCTTCGAGTCCTGTTGTCTTTAAAAAGACTTCAATATAACCGCACTGGCAGTTGCTGACAATGAAAAGCCGGGTGCTCTGGGAAAGCTTCTGCAGGGTTTCCCGGACACCTTCGTATAAGATACCGGGTTTCGTCTCGAGAAGCCGGTTTTCATATTCAAAGCAGATCTCTCCCAGTTTTTGCTGTTCTTCCTTAGATAAGGAAGGAAAAACTGCATCATATATTTCATCCATCGGTTTTCCGAAAAGATTCTTCAGCATCAGGGCATCTATTCTGACATCCAGGTCAGAATGTTCGGCAATGGCCTGATTCCAGGACTCTGCAACTGAATTGGTTGAGTTCCATAAAGTTCCGTCTACATCAAAAATAATTCCATCCATTTTCTGTACTCCTTACATCGCAAACAATCAATAGTCGTTTTTATGATGTTACTGTGCGCACCCTCTGTGTGTGCACAGTAACGGCATCTGCCCATTTAAAGTCGTCTTCGGCGAGGGGCGGATGCCCCGAGACCGTCACCTTATTGGCTCCGATGCCGTGCAGCGGAGTGCACGGCACGGTCTGAACAGTATCTTTATGATATCATAAAAATGGCCTTTTAAAAAGAAAGATTTTAGTGTATACTCTAATATGATATAAATTATGGCAAAACCTATACCTGTAGGGATGGCGCCGTTTGATGCAAAATACGGCCTGATTTCTGCGGTTTAAGAGTCTATGCAATATCAACCAGGATGTGGAGAATAAATCATGAATAAAAAAATCGTATTAATAGATGGCCACAGTATTTTAAACAGGGCGTTCTATGGAGTACCGGATCTGACGAATTCAGAGGGGCTTCATACGAACGCTATTTATGGGTTTTTAAACATTATGTTTAAAATTCTGGATGAAGAAAAGCCAGAATATCTGACCGTAACATTTGATGTGCATGCACCAACGTTCCGGCATGAGATGTATGCGGATTATAAGGGAACCAGAAAGCCGATGGCAGAAGAACTGAGGCAGCAGGTACCGGTGATTAAGGAAGTTCTGCAGGCCATGAACATCGAGATTATTGAGCAGGCAGGCCTGGAGGCGGATGACCTGCTGGGAACAATTTCACATATCTGTGAAGAAAAAGGGATGGATGTTGCCATCATATCCGGAGATAGGGATACACTGCAGCTCGCTACGGAACACGTTAAAATACGCATTCCCAAGACAAAACAGGGCCGGACGGAAGTAGAGGATTATTACGCAGCAGACGTAAAAGAAAAGTACGGAGTTACCCCCACGGAATTTATTGACGTCAAAGCGCTGATGGGTGATGCTTCGGATAACATCCCGGGAGTTCCGGGGGTGGGAGAGAAAACCGCCACCAAGATTATCGTAGAGTATGGGACCATAGAGAATGCCTATGCCCATGCAGAGGAGATCAAGCCCCCGCGGGCCAGCAAGAACCTGCAGGAGTACTGGGATCAGGCGTGTATGAGTAAGACGCTTGCCACCATCAATACCCATGCGGATATTGCATTTAATCTGGAAGCGGCGGAACATGGGAATCCTTATACAAAGGAAGCACATGATTACTTCCAGAGGCTGCAGTTTAAAAACCTGCTGAGCCGGTTTGATGTAGAGACCTCTGCCAATAAAGTGGAATCCCATTTTAAGGAAATTACAGATAAAAAGGAAGCAGAAAAAATATTAAAAGAGGCATCCCAGGCAGAATGTGTAGGAGCCGTTATCACAGAAGATGCAGGAAATGTGCTGCCTCTGTTTGCGCATCCGTCAGGATACGGAAGAGTGAGCATTGCATATGGACCGGAGCAGATCTATTCCATTCTCTGCGATACCAATATGGATATAGAATATCTCTTTGGAAAATTAACGGAAATAGCAGGAAGCGTAAAGACATTTGCCATGTTCGACCTGAAAAAATACCTGCCCCATGTGAAGGCACCGGATCAGGAGAAGTGCTTTGACGTGACAGTAGCCGCCTATCTCCTGAACCCTCTGAAAAATAATTATGACTATGAGGACGTGGCCAGGGAACAGCTGGGGCTGATGATTGATGAAAAAGCAGATGTCATGACCAAAGCCTGTTATGAAGCATACACTGCATTCGCAGCAGTAAAACCTCTGAGAGATAAGATGCAGGCAGAAGGAATGTACCATCTGTTTACAGATATAGAGATGCCGCTTGTTTTTACCCTGTTCGATATGGAGCAGGCAGGAATTCAGGTGGAGGCGGAAGCATTAAAGTTTTATGGAGAACAGCTGGGCGGAAGGATCGTAGAACTGGAGAAGGAAATCTATGAGATGGCAGGGGAGACCTTCAACATCAACTCTCCGAAACAGCTGGGAGTTGTCCTGTTTGACCATATGCAGCTTCCAAATGGCAAAAAGACGAAGACTGGATATTCAACGGCCGCCGATGTGCTGGACAAGCTGGCACCGGATTATCCGGTAGTGGAGAAGATTCTGGAGTACAGACAGCTGACCAAGCTGAAGTCTACCTATGCGGACGGGCTTGCCGTCTACATTGGGGCAGACGGAAGGATCCACGGAAAGTTCAATCAGACGATCACGGCGACCGGCCGGATCAGCAGCACGGAGCCGAACCTTCAGAACATACCTGTGAGGATGGAACTGGGACGGCTGATTAGAAAAGTATTTGTGCCAAAAGAAGGCTATGTCTTTATTGATGCGGATTACTCACAGATTGAGCTGAGGATACTGGCGCACTGCTCCGGGGATGAACAGCTCATTCAGGCATATAAAGATGCGAGGGATATCCACCGGATGACGGCATCACAGGTATTCCACACCCCGTTCGAGGAAGTAACGGAACTGCAGCGGCGCAATGCAAAAGCAGTCAACTTTGGGATCGTATACGGGATCAGCTCTTTCGGGCTAAGCCAGGATTTGAGCATCACAAGGAAGGAAGCGGCACAGTATATTGAAAATTATTTCGAGACTTATCCGGGAATCAAGCGTTTTCTGGATGATACGGTGGCTCATGCAAAGGAAGAAGGATATGTAGTGACGCTTTTCGGACGAAGAAGACCGGTGCCCGAACTGAAATCCAGTAACTTTATGCAGCGGAACTTTGGGGAGAGGGTGGCAATGAATGCTCCGATCCAGGGATCTGCCGCAGATATCATGAAGATTGCAATGATCGGTGTAAACCGGGAGCTGAAGGAAAAAGGACTCCGGTCCAGGATGATCCTGCAGGTGCACGATGAGCTGCTGATAGAGGCACATCGGGAGGAAATCGGGGAAGTGCAGGAGATACTGAAGCGGCAGATGGAGCAGGCAGCGGATCTGGATGTTCCTTTGATTGTAGACATGCATACAGGCGAAAACTGGTACGAGGCTAAATAGGGCCCGCACAAGAAGAGGAACGAATCATGAAAGTACTGGGAATTACAGGCGGTGTAGGTTCTGGAAAAAGTAAGGTCCTGCGTTTCCTTGAGGAAGAGTATGGTGCGGTAGTCTGCCAGCTGGATGAGGTGGCAAAAGAGCTTCAGAAAAATGGCGGAAGCTGCTATAAGAAGATTGTAGAACTGTTCGGTACAGATGTTGTGGGGCCGGATGGTGAGCTGGACCGTGGCCATCTGGCTGCCCTGATTTTTCAGGACGAAAAAAAGCGGAAGCAGATCAATGAGATCGTCCACCCGGAAGTGAAAAAATGGGTGAAACAAGATATAGAAGAGATGAAAAGCCGGAAAGTGCCGCTGTATGTAATAGAAGCGGCACTTCTGCCGGAGGCGGGATATGAGGATATATGCGGGGAAATGTGGTATATTTATGCCGCAGCAAGCGTTAGAAGAGAACGTCTGAAGCGTTCCAGAGGGTACTCCGATGAGAAGATTACCCGGATGATGGAAGCCCAGTCCCCGGAACGGGTATTTCGAAGCGCATGCCAGGCTGTGATAGACAACAGCGGGACATTTGACAATACAAAGAAGCAAATAGGAGAACGATTATGAGGTTATGCAGCATTGCCAGCGGCAGCAGCGGCAACTGTATCTATGTGGGAAGCGATCATACGCACCTGCTTGTAGATACAGGAATCAGCAAGAAAAAGATTGATGCAGGGCTTAAGGAGCTGGAAATCAAAGGAGAGGAACTGGACGGGATTCTGATCACCCATGAGCATTCAGACCACATCCAGGGGCTGGGAGTTTTCAGCCGGAAATATGAGGTGCCCATTTATGCAACACCGGGCACGATAGAGGGAATAGAAAATTATGCCCCGCTGGGAAAGATGCCGGAAGGACTTCTGCATCCGATACATACAGACGAAAGCTTTATGCTGGGGGACATTATGATTGATCCGTTCCGGATCTCACACGATGCCAGGGAGCCGTCAGGATACCGGATGAATTGCGGCGGCAAAGCGGTGGCAGTGGCTACGGATCTGGGAATCTATGATGATTACACGGTAGAGAAACTGAAAGATCTGGATGCGGTGCTTCTGGAGGCGAATCACGACATACATATGCTGGAAGTAGGTTCCTATCCTTATTATCTGAAACGGAGGGTAATGGGAGATAAGGGACATTTATCCAACGAATTGTCAGGACGGCTTCTATGTGATATACTACATGATAATTTGAAACACATTCTGCTGGGACATCTCAGCAAGGAAAACAACTATGCAAAGCTGGCATATGAGACGGTGAAGCTGGAGGTTACCTTAAGCGACTGTGCTTATAAGGGTGAGGAACTCAATATGGCTGTTGCAAGAAGAGATATGATATCAGAGATCATTACAGTTTAGACAATCAGGAGGATGAGAAGATGAAAAAATGTATCGTAACAGTGCTGGGACAGGACACTGTAGGAATTATTGCAAAGGTTTGTACATATCTGGCGGAGAATAAGATTAATATCCTGGATATTTCACAGACAATTATCCAGGGATATTTTAATATGATGATGATCGTGGATGTGAGCAGTCTGGAAAAAGACTTTAAGCTGGTCTGCGATGAACTGGATAAACTGGGAGAAGAGATCGGAGTGAATATCCGCTGCCAGAGAGAAGAGATTTTTGAGAAAATGCACAGGCTGTAAGAGAGAAGCGTGAGGATAGAAGGCGAGGATAAGTACTATGATTAATATGTATGAAGTATCAGAAACCAATAAAATGATTGAGCATGAGAATCTGGATGTCCGTACAATCACGCTGGGAATCAGCCTGCTGGACTGTATTGATTCAAATCTGGAGGAGCTGAACCGCAAGATTTACGACAAGATTACAACAGTCGCGGCCAGGCTGGTTTCTACAGGAAGTGATATTGAAAAAGAATTCGGGATACCGATTGTAAATAAACGGATTTCGATTACGCCGATTGCCCTGGTAGGAGGGGCCGCATGCAAATCCCCGGAGGATTTCGTGACGATTGCCAGGACTCTGGACAGAGCGGCAAAAGAGGTTGGCGTGAATTTTATCGGCGGATATTCAGCCCTTGTATCAAAAGCAATGACTAAGAGTGATGAGAATCTGATCCGTTCGATTCCACAGGCTCTGGCAGAGACAGAGAGAATCTGCAGTTCTGTCAATGTGGGCTCTACAAAGACTGGAATCAACATGGATGCCGTGCGTCTTTGCGGTGAGATTGTCAAGGCAACTGCCGAGGCAACAAAAGACAATGATTCCCTGGGCTGTGCAAAGCTTGTTATCTTCTGCAATGCACCGGATGATAACCCGTTTATGGCGGGCGCATTCCTGGGAGTGACTGAAGCGGATGCAGTGATCAATGTAGGAGTCAGTGGACCCGGAGTGGTAAAAAAGGCCCTGGAAAAAGTGCGCGGTAAGGGGTTTGAGGAACTTTGTGAGACCATCAAGAAGACGGCATTTAAGGTTACCCGTGTGGGACAGCTTGTTGCCGGAGAGGCTTCTAAAAGGCTGGGTGTTCCGTTCGGTATCGTGGATCTGTCACTGGCGCCGACACCGGCCGTGGGAGACAGCGTGGCAGAGATTCTGGAAGAAATCGGTCTGGAGCGTGTAGGAGCCCCGGGGACAACGGCAGCTCTGGCATTGCTCAATGACCAGGTGAAAAAGGGCGGTGTCATGGCCTCCTCTTATGTGGGCGGCTTGAGCGGCGCATTTATTCCGGTCAGCGAAGACCAGGGAATGATAGATGCTGTAATCGCAGGATCCCTGACACTTGAAAAACTGGAGGCAATGACCTGTGTATGTTCCGTAGGCCTGGATATGATCGCAATTCCAGGGAAGACCAGCGCCAGCACCATTTCCGGAATTATCGCCGACGAGATGGCAATCGGTATGGTAAATCAGAAGACAACAGCAGTGCGTCTAATTCCGGTTATCGGCAAAGACGTGGGAGAAACAGCGGAATTCGGCGGCCTGCTCGGTTATGCACCGATTATGCCGGTCAACGAGTTTGGATGCGAGGCATTCGTTGGGCGTAAAGGAAGAATCCCGGCTCCAATCCACAGTTTCAAAAACTAAAACAGGGGAAATGTTTATGAAGAAAATTGCAATTGTAACGGACAGTAACAGCGGAATTACGCAGAAACAGGGGAAAGAGATGGGGATCTCAGTGGTGCCTATGCCGTTTTTTATAGATGAAAAGCTTTTCCTGGAAGATATAACACTGTCACAGGAGGAATTCTACAGAAAATTGGGAGAGGACTCCGATATTTCTACTTCCCAGCCGTCGCCCGGAGAGGTTCTGGAACTTTGGGACAAACTGCTTGAGGAGTATGACGAGGTCGTGCATATTCCGATGTCCAGCGGGCTGAGCAGCAGCTGCGAAACTGCTGTGACACTTTCAGCGGACTATGACGGCAGAGTGCAGGTTGTGGACAACCAGAGGATATCTGTCACTCAGGTGCAGTCTGTTCTGGATGCAATAGAGCTGAGAAACGCCGGCAAATCGGCTGCTGAGATCAAAGAAATTCTGGAAAACGAAAAGATGGAGGCCAGCATCTACATCACAGTAGATACGCTGAAATACCTGAAAAAGGGTGGCAGAATCACTCCGGCAGCAGCCGCCCTCGGTACCGTGCTGAATCTGAAGCCCGTTTTGCAGATTCAGGGAGAAAAACTGGACGCCTTCGCAAAAGTGCGTGGATGGAAAGCCGCAAAGCGCACGATGCTTGGAGCCATCGAAAAAGACCTGAAAGAAAGATTTGCCGGCCGGGAAGACCAGATGGTCCTTGGAATGGCATATACATGCGGCCCTGAAGAGGCAGAGGAATGGAAAAAAGAAATCCAGGAAAGATTTCCGGGATATCAGATCGTGGAGGGACCGCTGTCACTCAGCGTTGCCTGTCATATTGGACCGGGTGCGATGGCTGTTACCTGTATGAAGAGAGTTTAGGGGGAGGTCGCTCCGGGGAATGCGTGCCGGGAGGTTCCGGGGGATGCACATGCCGGTTGGGATGCGGACCCGCTTATTAAGGGATTCTAAAAGGAAAAAGGCAGAAAATACGGACACGGCTGACACAGCACGGGAAATTTGATAATTTCCCGCGCTGGGTCAGCCAAAAACATGATTCGGAATCATGTTTTTGTCCGTATTTTCTGCCTTTTTCCTTTAAGAATCCCTAAATGCGCTCTTACGCATCCCCAACCGGCATGTGCATCCCCCGGAACCTCCCGGCACGCATTCCCCGGAGCTGGGCGCATCCAGGCGGGAGACCGGCGGACTTTATACGAAGGTAAATGGGGAGGATGAGAGGGGACGGGGATGGGAGAAGAGGACATAGCACTAACTATTTGTAATACTTCCGAGGCGTAAAACCTGTGCGTAGCTCATATAAATACGCTGCTCCCGTCCAGCTGCCAGCGCTGGCCAAGGGATCCGTCCTACCGACAGGATGCGCCCAGCGGTGTTGAGGGACAGGCGGGGAGGCGTGTATATGCTGTTTGAAAAATGCTAGAGTGCATCTTACGAATTCTTGGAAGGAACCAGGCCGGTAACAGGGGAGAATCCGTGATTCCGAATCACGGATTCGGGCGACCCAGCGCGAAAAATTATCAAATTTTTCGTGATGTGTCGTCCCGTGCCCCTGTTACCGGCCTGGTTCCTTCCTAGAATTCGTTGATAAACGGGTGCATTTTCAAACAGCATATACACACCTCCCCGCCTGTCCCTCAACGCCGCGCCCCTCCTAAACCTTAATAATCCCCTGCTTATACTCATTCTCGAAAGCGGTTTTGTATTTGTCTGTGATGACTGATGTATAGAGATTGGAAGCGAGGATGTCGTGATACAGCATTTTCTGCCCCACCTCGGGGATTTCGTCTGTCTCGTACAGGCTGGTGAGTAATGGCAGTGTGCCTTTTCTGACTACGCTGCCCAGGATTTTTTCGCGGTCTTTGCGGTAGCCGAGCAGGCGGGCATAGTAGTGGTACCCTCCCTCGATGTATTCTTCCACACTGTTTTTTTTGATACCCAGCATGATGTGGAGGAGAGCGCGGTTGATGCGGGTCTGGGTGATCTCTTTTGTTTTGAGCAGCTCACAGAACTGCTTGTAGTTAAAAAAGTTGTTCAGCTGATTGATTATACGGTTGGCCAGCTCCGTGGAGACGTCCATGTAACGGCTCAGGTCACCGGGAGATTTATTCAGCAGTTTGTACTTCATGATGAGTGAAAAGTCGTTCTGATAGACAGGATACTTTACACGATGATAGTCCTTCAGCAGTTCCAGACAGCAGGAAGGGACCTGATCTTCGAGCTCGCTTAAGATGTTGGAAAACGGGGTGTTTTCAAAGGTACTTCCCACAGTGTGGGTGCTGATCGCTGAGCCGGAATAAGCCAGCAGCGAGCGGATGGCGGATGCGGAACTGTAGTTTGACTGCAGGTCTTTGTCATGGTAATTGGATTCCTGACGTTTGATTGTATATGGCAGGATCGGGCTGTTTAACTTTTTTAATGCCTTCAGGTATTCAATTCCGAGAATATTGTTCGGATCGCTCAGCAGGAAGGTGTAGTCTGTATTCCTCATATAGGCGGACAGGGCCTCCTGCCTGGCCGCGGGGAAGGAAAGACCGTCTCTTAGTCCGTTCTGCAGAAAATTCTTATATTCTATTGGTTCATCATACAAAATATCCGCGATTTTCTGAAGGCCGTGCAGGTCATTGCATTCGCTTCCAAAACAGATAGAGTCTACGATGCCCAGGCTGTCCAGAAAAGAGACAGCACCTATCGCGAAAAGCTCGGCACTTCCGGTAGAATAGCAGACCGGCAGTTCGAAGACTGCTCCGGCGCCGCATTTTAAAGCCATCTCAGCCCGTATGTATTTGGGCATGATGGCAGGCGTGCCTCTCTGGACATAATCCCCGGTCATGATAACGATGGCGGTGTCAGCACCGGTGACTTCCTTGGCTTTTTCAATATGGTACTGATGTCCGTTATGAAACGGATTGTATTCTGTAATTAAACCGACGATTTTCATAAGATTCTCCTTGTATATCAATTTATTAACCATTATACTATAAAATGACAGGATGTTATAGGCGAAAATGTGTTTATTACGGATGATTTCTGTTAAATATAAGTAAGTATAGATATTTTTAGAATAAATCAGAACAAAAGAGGGTGTATGGCATGGAGAGAGAAAAAATTGAAAAACTTCTGGGACAGCGCAGATTTAAGGAATTGAAAGAAGAGTTAGAAACCATACATCCAGTCGATATTGTGGAGATGCTGGAGGATTTTGACAGAAAACAGGCACTCCTGATCTTCCGCCTTCTGGCGAAAGAGGAGGCTGCAGAGGTTTTTACGGATATGAACAGCGATATGCGTGAAGACCTGATCAATGCCCTGACGGATTCCGAGCTGGAAGAAGTCATGGATGAGATGTATGTGGATGATACAGTGGATGTCCTGGAAGAGATGCCTGCCAATGTGGTGGACCGTCTGCTTCTGGCCACGGATGAGGAGACAAGGAAGAAGATTAACGTGCTGCTGCAGTATCCCGAGGACAGTGCAGGAAGCATTATGAATGTGGATTACATCAGCCTGCGCAAAGAGATGACGGTGGCCGATGCGATCCTGAAAATACGTCAGGTAGGTATTAATAAGGAAACGATTTATACCTGCTATGTGACGGAGAAGAAGCGGCTGATCGGTGCGGTGGATGTAAAAGATCTGCTGACTGCCGGCGATACCTGGCTGATCGAGGAGATCATGGACGAGAATGTGCTCTGTGCCAAGACGCTGGATGACCAGGAAGACGTAGCCGTGACGATTAAAAAGTACGGACTGATAGCGATTCCGATTATAGATCACGAAAACTGTCTGGTAGGGATTGTTACGGTTGATGATGCTATGCTTGTACTGCAGGATGAGACAACAGAGGATATCAGTATCATGGCCGGTGTAAGCCCCAATGAGGATTCCTATTTCGGAACATCGGTATTTCGGCATGCAAAGAACAGAAGCCTCTGGCTGATGCTGCTGATGCTTTCTGCCACTGTGACAGGGGAGATTCTGGGTTATTATGAGGAAGCGATGGCGGTAATGCCTGTTCTGATTACATTTATCCCCATGCTCATGGGGACGGGCGGTAACTGCGGATCTCAGAGTTCTACGCTGGTGATCCGGGGGCTGGCCGTGGGAGAGATCCAGTTCAAAGACATTTTCCGGGTTATTTTTAAGGAAGTCCGTGTTGCGCTTGTGGTCAGCGTCCTGCTGGCTGTGGTGAACGGTATCCGTATTTATATCATGTACGGGCAGAATATTACGCTGTCAATTGCCCTGGGCATCACGATGATGGCGGTGGTTGTCATGGCAAAGTGTATTGGGTGCACCCTGCCTCTGCTGGCAAAAAAACTGGGGCTGGATCCGGCCATCATGGCGGCCCCGCTGATTACGACCATTCTGGATACATGTACAATTCTGGTCTATTTTAATATTGTAACGGCCATTTTTCATCTGAATGCGTGATATAATGAGCGTTAGAGAGGAAAGCGTGCTTGCACATTTTCCGAACGGCGAATGGCGATCATGAATCTTTGATTCATGATATATTGATCATATTTGACCAAAAAGGAGATTGTATTTAAAAATGCACATGGTATCTACTTGTATACAAAAATCCTTTGGGGTATAATGGAAAGAGTGAGAAAAAATGAAAGGTGGCTTTAAATCATGGGATTTATTGACGAAATTAAGGCGAGAGCAAAATCTAATAAGAAAACAATCGTACTTCCTGAGACAGAAGATGTAAGGACTTACCAGGCTGCAGAAGCAGTCCTGAAAGATGGTACGGCAAATTTGATCCTCGTAGGCAGCAAAGAAGAAATTGAGAAGAACGGGGCGGGATATGATCTCTCCGGCGCTGTAGTTGTAGACCCTGCAACGAATGAAAAGACAGCGGCTTATATTGCTAAATTAGTAGAACTCAGACAGAAAAAGGGAATGACAGAAGAGCAGGCCAAAGAACTTCTCCTTGGCAATTATCTGTATTACGGAGTTATGATGGTGAAGATGGGGGATGCAGACGGAATGGTATCCGGTGCATGCCACTCTACGGCAGACACACTTCGTCCATGTCTGCAGATTCTCAAGACAAAACCGGGAACAAAGCTGGTTTCCGCATTTTTCGTAATGGTAGTCCCGGACTGTGATATGGGCGCAGACGGAACATTTATTTTTGGAGATTCAGGTCTGGAGCAGAATCCGGATCCGGAGAAGCTTGCCAACATCGCAGTTTCTTCCGCAGAGTCTTTCCGTACACTGACTGGAAAAGAACCAATCGTAGCCATGCTGTCACACTCCACAAAGGGAAGTGCCAAGCATGCGGATGTAGATAAAGTAGTGGAAGCAACGGCAATTGCAAAAGAACTGGCACCGGAATTAAAGCTGGACGGAGAATTACAGCTGGATGCAGCGATCGTACCGTCAGTCGGAGAGTCAAAGGCTCCGGGCAGCCCGGTTGCAGGACATGCCAACGTATTGATCTTCCCGGATCTGGATGCAGGAAATATCGGATACAAGCTGGTGCAGAGACTGGCAAAAGCAGAAGCTTACGGACCTCTTACACAGGGAATTGCTGCTCCTGTCAATGATTTATCACGTGGATGCAGCGCAGAGGACATCGAAGGCGTTGTAGCAATCACAGCAGTGCAGGCACAGGCGCAGTAAATCAGTGATGGATAAGAGAGGCAATGATGCCCCTTATATATAAATTCAGGAGGATAATAAAATGAATGTATTAGTAATCAACTGCGGAAGCTCTTCTCTGAAGTTCCAGTTAATCGACTCTGACTCAGAGAAGGTGCTTGCGAAAGGTCTCTGCGAGAGAATCGGAATCGATGGCAGCCTCACCTATCAGCCGGCGGGTGGAGAGAAGGTTAAGACCGCAAAGGACATGCCTACCCACACAGAGGCAATCCAGTTTGTCATTGATGCTTTGACAGACGCAAAGACAGGTGTTGTTAAGAGCCTGGATGAGATCGGGGCCGTTGGACACCGTATGGTTCACGGAGGAGAGAAGTTCGCGTCTTCCGTAGTGATCACAGATGAAGTAAAGAACGCAGTAGAAGAGTGTAACGACCTTGCGCCGTTACATAACCCGGCCAACCTGATCGGTGTGAATGCATGTGAGAAGCTGATGCCGAACACTCCTATGGTAGGGGTATTTGACACTGCATTCCATCAGACAATGCCTGAAAAAGCATATATGTACGGACTTCCATATGCTTACTATGACAAATACAAAGTAAGACGTTACGGCTTTCACGGGACAAGCCACAGCTTCGTATCCAAGAGAGCTGCTGAGATCGTGGGCAAACCTTATGATGCTACAAAGACGATTGTCTGCCACCTTGGCAACGGTGCAAGCGTATGTGCTGTATTAAACGGCAAGTCGGTAGACACTTCCATGGGTCTGACTCCGCTGGAAGGTCTGGTAATGGGAACACGTTCCGGAGATATTGATCCGGCTATCCTTGAATTTATTGCAAAGAAAGAGAATCTGGATATCGAAGGACTGATGAAGGTTCTGAACAAGGATTCAGGAGTATTCGGTCTGTCAGGCCTGTCCAGTGATTTCCGAGATCTCTCATCCGCAGCAGCAGAAGGCAATAAACAGGCACAGATTGCCCTGGAAGTATTCGCCTACAGAGTGGCAAAATACGTAGGAAGCTACGCAGCAGCCATGAACGGCGTTGACAATATTGTATTTACAGCCGGAATCGGCGAGAACGACGGAGAGATCCGTGAGGAAGTATGCAGCTACCTGCAGTTCCTTGGCATAGAGCTTGATAAAGAAGCCAACACTAAGAGAGGCGAGGAAGTGATGATCTCCACCCCCGACTCAAAAGTAAAAGTCCTTGTAATCCCTACAAATGAAGAACTGGCAATCGCGAGAGAAACAGTTGCACTTGTAAAATAAGACAAAAGGCCAAAGGATGAGCGGATGGATATGATGTCTGTCCGCTTATATATTTTGTCAGAATATTCTGAAAACGGAGCGCAAAGGGGTCTGACCCCTAAAAATCTGTATTTTTTAGTTGACAAACTTATTTTACATGATATAATAATTTAGGTATGAATAGGAGTAATGAAGATGTTAATTAACCTATCAGACGTTCTGTCAGACCAGCATAAGACAGTTGAAGAAACAGTGCCTGTTGAATTGGAAGAGCTGCAGTTGAAGACTGGTTCTTTTCCAATTGTCAGTAAAGACCCCGTGCACGTTGTCGTTACGCATGTAAAGGACAAGGAATTACAGATTAAGGCGGAGACAAAAGTCTCGGTTATGGTACCATGTGACCGCTGCCTGGAAGATGTAAAGCAGGAGTTTATACTGGATTTCATCAAGCGCGTGGATTTGAATGTAGCAGATGCTGATTTGCCGGAAGGATTAGATGAATCAAATTTCATTGACGGATATCATCTTGACGTGGACAAAATGCTCTTTAATGAGATATTGATAGGATGGCCGACGAAAGTTCTATGCAGCGATGACTGTAAAGGCATTTGTAACGTTTGTGGTCAGAACCTAAATGTGGGTACCTGTAACTGTGAAGATACTGGGCTTGACCCAAGAATGTCAGTTGTCCGTGATTTATTTAAGAATTTTAAGGAGGTGTAACCTATGTCTATCTGTCCAAAGAATAAATCTTCAAAAGCTAGAAGAGATAAGAGAAGAGCTAACTGGAAGATGAGTGCTCCAAACCTTGTGAAATGCAGCAAGTGCGGAGAACTTATGATGCCTCACAGAGTATGTAAGGCTTGCGGCTCTTACAACAAAAAAGAAATCATTTCTGTTGACTAATGAAGACAGGACAAGGCTTTCCGGGAAACCGGGAAGCCTTTTTTCATTTCACAGGAATTACCCTGTGAAATAAAAAGCCCTTCCGGCGGGATGCACACTGCGGCGTAAACAGCAGACGTCGAGATGCGGCCGCCGCAGGAGCAGGTCTTGCAAGCGAACATTAATTTATAAGATAGGATCATAAAATGATAGAAAATGGCCGGGAGCACAAGATTGTTCCCGGCTTTTTTGTGATACAGGAGAAAAAATTGATGCAAGAGGCAGGAATATGTAAATATTTGGAAATACACAAGGGATAATTCAATGTAATAAGCAGATGATAAAATATTGAAATTTCTGTATAGTTACCGCAGGAAGGAGGGATTGGCTTGCTAATCACAGCAGAGAAACGAGAGGGCCTGGCAGAGATATATAATCAGCTGGTTGATCTTGTGGGTATAGAGAATACGGAAGAAATCTATAAAAACTTGAAGGGACAGCAAATAACCTTCCCCATGCGGCTTTACAGAACTGATTACATATCTAAAAAAGTAAATGAGCAATATGACGGTAAAAATCTAAAGGCTCTTGCCAGAGAGTACGGATATACGGAAAGACACTTGAGAAATCTTTTGAATAAAAGACAGAATTAAACAGTTATTCATGAAAGACAGCTCACCTAAGAAATAAGAACATACAAAAACGGCAGCAAGCAGAGCTTAGTACAAAAGATAAAGGAGGCAGGGAGTCCCGATGGGAATCGTTTTATTCATTATTTTGTTCCACTTGTTTGGCAGAGCAGAAATTTGTTCGATGTGTTTATCAACAATACTAATACCTGGAATATTTTTCTGGCAGCCGGGAATTGGCAGCATTCTGGTATGGATTATATTAATTTTTGAAAATATATAAAACACAGCTCCGCATAGCCAGTTTCCATCCGCTGCCCCCCCCCCTTGGATTCCCCCGTTGGAGGCGCCCCCACTACCGGCTGGATGAACCAGCTCCATGAAGGGATCGGCGCAGGCCGTCTTACGGGCATACCTGTCCTTTCAGAGTGCTAAAGCGGAGCTTAGAAATTCTTGGCGGGAAGCAGCCGTGAAAATGGAGAGAATCTTTGATTCCGAATCAAAGATTCATCTGACCCAGAGCGAGAAATCATCAGATTTCTCGTGAGGTGTCAGATGTGCTCCATTTTCACGGCTGCTTCCCGCCTAGAATTTCTTAGTTCCGTGTCCGCACTCTGAAAGGACAGGTATGCCCGTAAGACGGCCTGCGCCGATCCCTTCATGGAGCGTCTCATCTTTGTCCATAAACTGTAGTGGCTCCTTCAACTATTTCCCATTTTCTTATTGATTTTTATAATGATGTCTAGTAGAATTAATGCAGTAGCGTTAGGAGGAAAAAAAATGTCTGATATTACAAGAATCGCGTTAGATGCCATGGGCGGTGACAATGCCCCTGGTGAGATGGTTAAGGGCGCGGTAGAGGCTGTCCGGCAGAGAAAAGATATCAAAGTTCTGCTCACAGGACAGGAGGAACTGCTTAAGAAGACGTTATCAGAATATACTTACCCGAAAGACCAGATTGAGATAGTGAATGCAACAGAAGTCATTGAGACTGCAGAACCACCGGTAATGGCGATTCGCAGGAAGAAAGACTCTTCCATTGTAGTAGCCATGAATCTGGTGAAGAAAGGCGAGGCAGATGCCTTCGTATCTGCGGGAAGTTCTGGTGCGGTACTGGTTGGAGGCCAGGTGCTGGTAGGGCGCATTAAGGGCGTGGAAAGACCCCCGCTCGCTCCATTGATTCCAACTGCAAAAGGTGTATCACTTCTGATAGACTGCGGGGCCAATGTAGACGCAAGGCCGTCGCATCTTGTCCAGTTTGCAAAGATGGGATCCATTTATATGGAGAATATTATAGGAAAGAAGAACCCCACTGTCGGCATTGTGAATATCGGGGCGGAGGAAGAGAAGGGGAATGCCCTTGTGAAAGAGACTTTTCCGCTGCTCAAGGAATGCAGAGATATTAATTTTGTGGGGAGTGTGGAAGCAAGAGATATCCCGTCAGGGGCTGTGGATGTGGTAGTATGCGAAGCTTTTGTGGGCAACGTAATCCTGAAGCTCTACGAAGGGGTAGGCGGCACTCTGATCAGTAAGATTAAGGGAAGCATGATGACCTCTCTGCGGACAAAGATAGGCGCGCTTCTGGTCAAACCGGCGCTGAAAGCAACACTGAAAGACTTTGATGCCAGCGAATACGGCGGAGCACCGCTGTTGGGATTGAATGGACTGGTTGTCAAGACACATGGAAGCTCTACTTCAAAAGAAGTATGTAATTCAATTATTCAATGCGTCACATTTAAGGAACAGCAGATTAATGAAAAGATCAGATATGCTATCCAGGCGCAGGAAGAAAAAAAGTAAATGAATGTAACGAAGAAAGGGAAGAGGACTATGGAATTTGAAAAATTACAGGAAATTATTGCAGACGTATTAAATATTTCTACAGAGGATATCCGCATGGATACAACATTTGTAGATGATTTAGGAGCTGATTCATTGGACATTTTCCAAATAATCATGGGAATTGAAGAAGAATTCGACATTGAGATTGACAACGACGATGCAGAGAAAATTGTAACAGTTGGAGATGCAATCGAGCAGATTAAAGCGGCTATAGAATAACAGGTAACAGATGAAAAAGCCCCCTATGGGCTTTTTCATTTTAATAGAAGGGCAGTTTTCAATATAAAAGCACGGCCCTTTTTTGAAAGGTGAAATATATGAGTGACAACTTAAAAGAACTGGAGAAGAAGATTGGGTACAAGTTCCGGGATTTTTCGCTTCTGCGCCGGGCCATGATGCACAGTTCCTTTACGAATGAGAAGCATCTGGAAAAGTACCATTGCAATGAGCGGCTGGAGTTCCTCGGCGATGCGGTGCTGGAGCTGGTTTCCAGTGAATATCTGTTCCTGGAATCTCCGAAAGTGTCGGAAGGGGAGCTGACGAAGACAAGGGCCAGCATGGTATGCGAACCTTCGCTTGCCTTCTGTGCAAGGGATATAGATCTTGGATCCTATCTGCTGCTGGGCAGGGGCGAAGAGGCAACCGGAGGAAGAGCACGGGATTCCATAACATCAGACGCTCTGGAAGCTCTGATCGGAGCGATTTACCTGGACGGTGGTTTTACTAATGCAAAAGAGTTTATTCATCGGTTTATACTGACGGATTTAGAAGACAAAAAGCTCTTTTTCGATAGCAAGACTATTTTGCAGGAGATTGTACAGGCAAGAATGGCGGGAAGCATTTCCTACCGTTTGATCAAGGAGGAAGGTCCTGACCACAACAAGGCTTTCTTTGTGGAGGTCATGATCGAAGAAAATGGTTATGGCATAGGAAAAGGAAGAACCAAAAAGGCCGCGGAGCAGGAAGCCGCGTATAAAGCGATACTAGAATTGAGAAAAGAAAAATAGAGCAGGTGTTATATGTATTTAAAGAGCATTGAGGTACAGGGCTTTAAGTCTTTTGCCAACAAAATCAAATTCGAATTCCACAACGGAATTACCGGTATCGTAGGCCCTAACGGCAGCGGGAAGAGTAACGTGGCAGATGCGGTCCGCTGGGTTCTCGGTGAGCAGCGGGTTAAGCAGCTCAGAGGCGGAACCATGCAGGATGTCATTTTTTCCGGTACAGAGAACCGGAAGCCTCTGAGCTATGCATCGGTTGCAATTACGCTGGACAATTCGGACCATCAGCTTCCTGTTGAGTACGAGGAGGTTACAGTTACGAGAAAGCTGTACCGTTCCGGTGAAAGTGAATATCTGATTAACGGTGCAGGATGCCGTCTGAAGGACATCAATGAGATGTTCTATGACACCGGAATCGGTAAAGAGGGATACTCGATCATTGGACAGGGACAGATTGATAAGATTCTGAGCGGAAAACCGGAGGAGAGAAGAGAGCTGTTTGACGAGGCGGCGGGTATTGTGAAGTTCAAGAGGCGCAAGAACCTGTCCGTCAGAAAGCTGGATGAGGAAAGACAGAACCTGACCCGTGTCAATGATATTCTCTCAGAGCTGGAAAAGCAGATCGGTCCGTTAAAACGACAGTCAGAGGTGGCGAGAGAATACCTGAAGAAAAAGGAAGAACTCAAGACCTACGATATTAATATGTTTCTGCTGGAGACGGAGCGGATCAAAGAACAGATACGGGAACTGGACAGCAAGTATCAGATCGCTTCGGACGAACTGGAAGAGGCAAGCGTCCGTTATGAGGACATGAAGACGGAGTATGAGGCCATAGAGGAGGAAGTGGACAGCATTGATTTTTCCATTGAGAAGGCAAAAAGCCAGCTCAATGAGACCACCCTGCTCAAACAGCAGCTGGAAGGGCAGATCAATGTCCTGAAAGAACAGATCAACACGGTTCGGATGAATGACGAGCACTATGACAATCGTCTTGGCACGATCCGGGTGGAGATAGAGACGAGACAGGCCCAGAGGGCAGAACTGGCTAAGGAACAGACCTCTGTGAGAGCCAGGCTCCAGGAAGTGGCCAAAAGCGATGCAGGGGCCAAGGAAGAGCTGATTGACGTGCAGAGCAGGATTGCATCAGGCACCGCGCAGATCGAGCAGAGCAAGGCGGAGATCATGGAGCTTCTGAATAACAGAGCTTCCACGAAGGCGAAGATCCAGCATTATGCAACGACGCAGGAGCAGATCACAACAAGAAAGTCTGAGTTGGGCAGAATGATCCTGGAGGTGTCATCGGAGGCGGAGAAGCAGAATGATATCCTCTCTTCCTATGAAAATGAACTGCAGCAGATTTCCGGGAAAATTGCAGCATATACAGAGCAGATCAGCAGCAATGAGCAGGAGATTGAAAAGCTGCAGCAGGAACTGTCCGGGAAGCAGGAACAGCTGCGCATCGGACAGACGGCCTATCACAGGGAGTCTTCCAGACTGGAATCCCTGAAGAATATTACCGAGCGATACGACGGATACGGCAACAGTATCCGCAGGGTCATGAGCAATAAGGACAGAGAAAAGGGCCTGATCGGCGTTGTAGCGGATATTATAAAAGTAGAAAAAGAATATGAGATTGCCGTGGAGACGGCTCTGGGTGGTAATATCCAGAATATTGTTACCGATAATGAAGAGACAGCCAAGAGGATGATCGCATACCTCAAGCAGAATAAATTCGGCCGCGCCACATTTCTGCCGCTTACAAGCATGCACGGAGGCGGTGGTATCCGTCAGCAGGAGGCGTTGAAAGAGCCTGGCGTGATTGGGCTTGCCAGTACACTGGTGCAGGTGGAGGACAGATTTCAGGGACTGGCCGAGCAGCTGCTTGGCAGGACCATTGTAGTAGACAACATTGACAACGGTATCCGTCTGGCCAGAAAATACAAACAGTCGCTGCGTCTTGTCACTCTGGAAGGCGAACTGATGAATCCGGGAGGTTCCATGACCGGAGGTGCATTCAAGAATTCTAGCAACCTTCTGAGCAGACGCCGTGAGATAGAAGAATTTGAGAAAACGGTCGGGATGCTGAAGAAGGAGATGGATGACTGCGAGCAGTCGGTGAACGAGATCAAGGCAAAACGTGCCGCATGCTACAGCACCATTGATGAGATCCAGCAGAAGCTGAGAAAGGCATCCGTCATTGAGAATACTGCAAAGATGAATGTAGAGCAGGTCCAGAACAGGCAGCGGGAAGCAAAGCTGCGCTGTGAAGGTTATCTCAAAGAGCAGGAGGGGCTGGAACTGAGGCTGCAGGAGATTCTGGACAATGAAGACTCCATACAGATGGAACTGGAGACCTCCGAGGCTCTGGAGAAGGAGCTGAATGCCCGGATAGAAGAACTGCAGAAGAGCCTGGAGTCCGACCGGGAAAAGGAAACCATCCAGCTGAGACATTCGGAGGAGGTGCATCTGTCATATGCAAGCCTGGAACAGCAGAATGCATTTATCCTGGAAAATATCACCCGTATCCAGGAGGAGACAGAGAAGTTCGAAATAGAGTTAAAAGAACTGGATATCAATAAGGGCAATGCTTCTGAAGAGATTCAGGAGAAAGAGGAAAAAATCAGAGACCTCAGAGAAACCATTGAAAATTCCAAAGAGCTTTTTGCGGAAATAGATGCCGAGATTAAGAGTCAGGTTGCAAAGCGGGAGGAACTAAATCAGAAGCACAAAGAATTCCTTGGAAAGCGGGAAGAACTCTCCAAACATATGTCGGAGCTGGACAAGGAGTGTTTCCGTCTGAGCAGCCGCAGGGAGTCTTATGAGGAGGCTTCTGAAAAACAGATCAATTATATGTGGGACGAGTATGAACTGACCTACAATCACGCCATGGAGCTGCGCAATGAAAATCTGACAGATCTGTCCTATATGAAGCGCCAGATCCAGGCTTTGAAAGGCGAAATTAAGAAACTGGGCTCTGTGAATGTCAATGCGATTGATGACTATAAAAGCGTATCAGAGCGCTATGAATTTCTCAAAGGCCAGCACGATGACCTGGTCGAGGCCGAGGCCACACTGATGAAGATCATCGATGAACTGGATGCGGCCATGAGAAAACAGTTTGAAGAGCAGTTTGCACTGATTTCAAAGGAGTTTGACATTGTATTCAAACAGCTTTTCGGAGGCGGCAAGGGAACACTGGAGCTGATGGAGGACGAGGATATCCTGGAAGCGGGAATCCGGATCATCGCACAGCCGCCGGGTAAAAAACTTCAGAATATGATGCAGCTGTCCGGAGGAGAGAAGGCGCTGACAGCGATTTCACTGCTGTTTGCGATTCAAAACCTGAAGCCTTCCCCATTCTGTCTGCTGGATGAGATTGAGGCGGCGCTGGATGACAACAATGTAGTGCGTTTTGCGCAGTATCTGCATAAGCTGACAAAGAACACACAGTTCATCGTGATTACCCACAGAAGAGGAACCATGACTTCGGCGGACAGGCTGTATGGGATTACAATGCAGGAAAAGGGAGTGTCCACACTGGTATCTGTGGATCTTCTGGAAGATGAACTGGACAAATAGATAGCAAGGGAGAAAAAGATGGAGGAAAAGCAGGGCTTTTTTAAACGGCTGGTATCCGGCCTGACAAAAACAAGAGATAATATCGTTTCCGGTATGGACAGCATTTTCCATGGCTTTTCGAAAATAGACGATGATTTTTATGAAGAGCTGGAAGAAACGCTGATCATGGGAGATCTGGGCGTTCACACGACCATGGAGATTATTGAGGATCTGAAAGCAAAGGTGAAGGCGCAGCATATCAAGGAACCGATAGAATGCAGGGAACTTCTCATTGAAAGTATCAAGGAGCAGATGAATGTGGGGGAGACCGCCTATGAATTCGAGGACAGGACCTCCGTTGTGTTCGTGATCGGTGTAAATGGAGTCGGCAAGACAACCACCATCGGAAAGCTGGCTGGAAAATTCCATGAGCAGCATAAAAAAGTGATCCTGGCGGCAGCGGATACCTTCCGTGCGGCGGCAGGAGAACAGCTCAAAGAGTGGGCAAACCGTGCAGAGGTAGAGATGATAGGAGGTCAGGAGGGGTCAGACCCCGCATCCGTGGTCTTTGATGCAGTGGCGGCGGCAAGAGCCAGAAAGGCCGATATTCTTCTGTGCGATACAGCAGGGCGCCTTCACAATAAGAAAAACCTGATGGAAGAACTGAAAAAAATAAACCGGGTTATCGACAGAGAATACCCGGAGGCCCATAAAGAAACGCTGGTTGTTCTGGATGCCACAACAGGGCAGAATGCACTGTCACAGGCAAAAGAATTCAACGAAGTATCTGATATTACCGGAGTCATACTGACGAAGATGGACGGAACTGCAAAAGGTGGAATTGCAGTGGCAATCCAGGCAGAGCTGGGAATCCCGGTAAAATATATCGGAGTAGGCGAGACGATAGAAGATTTACAGAAATTTGATGCAGATGAATTCGTAAACGCTTTATTCTACAGTGATTCAAAGGAGGAATAGGCGGGACTGTCCGTAGTTCCAAACAGATACGAATAGCCAAAAGAAAGAAGGGGTAAAATGTTAACATTAGAGAAGTTTGAAGAAGCAAGCGAAATTGTAAAACAGGTTACAAACCCGACCAAGCTGGTTTACAGCGAATATCTGAGCGAGGCAAGCGGCGGCAGGGTATATCTGAAGCCGGAAAATATGCAGCATACCGGCGCCTATAAACTCCGCGGTGCCTATTACAAGATCAGCACGCTGTCCGAGGAAGAGAGACAGAAAGGCCTGATTACTGCATCCGCCGGCAATCATGCCCAGGGAGTTGCCTATGCCGCGAAAAAGTATGGATGTAAAGCGACAATCGTAATGCCTACAGTCACACCATTGATCAAAGTGAACCGCACGAAAAGTTACGGGGCTGAAGTGATCCTTTACGGGGATGTGTATGACGATGCCTGTGCTTACGCCTACGAGCTTGCCGAAAAAAACGGATACACCTTTGTCCACCCGTTTGACGATCTGGACGTTGCAACCGGACAGGGAACCATTGCCATGGAGATCGTCCAGGAACTGCCCACGGTAGACTATATCCTCGTTCCTGTAGGCGGAGGCGGCCTCATATCGGGAGTTGCAACACTTGCGAAAATGCTGAATCCGAAAATCAAAGTAATCGGCGTGGAACCGGCTGAGGCAGCCAGCATGAAAGCTGCTCTTCAGGCCGGGGAAGTGGTTGAGCTGGAGAGCGCCAATACAATAGCAGACGGTACGGCCGTCAAGGCGGTGGGAATACAGAACCTGCCTTATGTACAGGAAAATGTAGACGATATCCTGCTGGTAGAGGACGATGAGCTGATCGGAGCATTTCTGGATATGGTAGAGAACCATAAGATGATCGTGGAGAATTCCGGCTTACTCTCTGTTGCCGCATTAAAGCAGTTGGAGTGTAAAGGAAAAAAAGTCGTGTGTATCCTGAGCGGCGGCAACATGGATGTGATCACCATGTCCTCCATCGTACAGCACGGCCTGATCCAGAGAGACAGGATCTTCTCTGTATCTGTTCTCCTTCCGGACAAACCGGGTGAGCTGGTGCGTGTGGCAGCGACAATTGCAGATGCGCAGGGCAATGTTATCAAGCTGGAGCACAACCAGTTTGTAAGCACGAACAGGAACGCAGCGGTAGAACTGCGTATTACAATGGAGGCTTTCGGAACAGAGCATAAGCACAAGATTCTGGACGCCCTGGAGAAAAAAGGGTTCCGTCCAAAAATGATCAGTGCAAAATTATACTAAAGAAAAAAGATATTCAAAGGTATCCTGGAATTCATGCCCTTTGGATATGTCAATAACAGCAGCCGGCAGATGAATGAAAATTGATTTGCCGGCAGTTTTTTCAGCCGGTTGTAGGATTTTAGTCTACACAGGCATGTGCGTCCAGAAAAAAGAAAACGTTGAGTAGAAAAGGAGTGTTTCATATGAGCCGCAGAAGGCCAAAAGACGGAGAAATATATACACATTTTAAAGGGAAACAGTACAAGGTGCTGCACATTGCAGTCAATACAGAGACTGAAGAAGAACTGGTAATCTATGAAGCACTGTATGACGGCCACGGCATCTATGCCCGCCCGCTGGAAATGTTCTTAAGCCCGGTGGACCGCCGTAAATATCCGGATGTCCTGCAGGAATACCGCTTTGAACTGACCGGTTATGCGGCACCCGCAGAGCCGGCAGAGGAAGAGCAGCCGGTAAAAGAAGAAGTACCCCTGATCATCCGGTTCCTCGATCTGGAATCCAACGAGGAAAAAATCAAGTTCCTCCAGCGCCACAGAGCAGAACTGAACAGACAGTTTCTGAGCGCCGCAGCAGAAAGCCTGGGATATACAGAGACGGGGAAAACTGTGGAAATGCAGTATGAAGGGGTAGTAAACTGCCTGCGTATGAAAATCAAATACGAGACGGGGAGGCTTAGATAAGGCGGGGGGATGGCTGGTATGGGGACGCGTCAGTCCTGCTGTGCCGGTGCGGGGGCTGGCCGGGCGCTAACGTTTTCTAAGCGGAAAAACCGGGCAGGATGCGGACACCGCTGACATTCAACGGGAAACCTTGATGGTTTCCCGTCTCAGGTCAGCTTGAATCGTGATTTGGTAATCACGATTCAGTCCGCATCCTGCCCGGTTTTTCCGCTAAGAAAACGTAATACGCCCTCTGAAGCCCCCGCACCGGCACAGCAGGACTGACGCTGGGACATTCCGGCCGGAACACCTTATCCTGAAGCCGACGCACCCTTTGGGTGGCGCGGCGGATTGAATTGGAGTAGCGGAGGGAGGTTGAGTGGGGGAGGTGTTGATGAATATTGACCAATCAGGAGATAGGTAAGTTTTTTGTTTCAGGAGATAGGTAATAGAGTGGTCCATATGCATGGACACTTTTAACATTAGTACCTTTATTGGAAAGAACTAGAAAGGGCTGATACTAGCAAGGTTACGGGCAATAGGATAATTCAGGAGGGATCAGGGCGCAGCTTTCATCAGGCAGTTGAACCCGCCGGTACATATCCGCATCCTCCAGTACACATCCACTGCGTCCCGGCCGCGGGCACCTCCAAAGAGGGAATGTTCCGCCTGGAAGTACGCAGCCTCAGAGAAGGGGCAGGTGTTTTCGGGGGCATGAATGTGGGGGATTAGCATTTCTTTACAGAAAAAGAAGGATGAATCAGGCTGAACTCATGGCTACAAGCCATGAGTTCAAGGGGACCTGCAGGGGAAAATTATCGAATTTTCCCCGAATGTCCCCGGTGCCGCAATTCATCCTTCTTTTTCTGTATAGAAATGCTTCCCCCACATTCCCGCCCCCGAAAACACCTGCCCCTTCTCTGAGGCGGACCTGTGAGTCAATCTCACTTCCCCCTTCTACCCCCTGCGTTTTTTTTCGAGAAGTGCGTGGATTTTGTCGGTTGGGTTCAGTACCGAACCGATGGAAGTATCGTGGTTTAGTGAATCGATGATGAGTGCCAGGAATTTGCTCATATCTGCTGTTACGAAGTAGGGTTTTTCTTTTACTATAGGCGGCAGATAGGTGAGGTTGGTTGTGATTACCCGGTCGATGTAGCCATTTTGGTAGTATTCGTCGAATTTTTCAAAGCCGTCTGTGAAGAGGCCGAAGGTGGTACATACGAATACTCTGGCCGCGTTGCGGTCTTTTAATTGTTTGGCTACATCCAGCATGCTTTCGCCGGATGAAATCATGTCGTCTACGATGATGACGTCTTTTCCGTTGACATCATCGCCCAGGAATTCGTGGGCTACGATGGGGTTCTTGCCATTGACTACTGTGGAATAGTCGCGGCGCTTGTAGAACATACCCATCTCTACGCCGAGTACGTTGGAGAAGTATACTGCACGATGCATCGCTCCCTCGTCAGGGCTGATGATCATCAGATGCTCCTTGTCTGCCTTTAAGTCGGGTACCGAGCGGAATAATGCTTTCATGAACTGATAAGGCGGATTGAAACTGTCGAAGCCTTTCAGCGGAATTGCGTTCTGAACCCTTGGATCGTGGGCATCGAAGGTAATAATGTTGGTGGTTCCCATGGCAGTCAGTTCTTCCAGGGCGATTGCACAGTCAAGAGACTCCCTCTTGGTTCTCTTGTGCTGGCGGCTCTCATACATGAACGGCATAATGACATTGATCCGCCTCGCCTTGCCTGTAGCGGCGGATATGATTCTTTTCAGATCCTGAAAATGATCGTCGGGGGACATGTGGTTGAGATGTCCGTTGACGGTATAGGTGAGACTGTAGTTACACACGTCGGTCATAATGAACAGATCTGTGCCGCGGATTGTCTCCTTGAGGATTCCCTTAGCCTCACCGGAACCGAAACGAGGGCAGCAGCAGTCCACCAGATAGTTGTTAGATTCATAATTTACATAGAGGGGAGAGGATGACTTTACCTCACAAATCGTATTCTCGCGGAAGGATACAATATAGTCATTTACCTTTTTCCCCATTTTTTCACAGCTTTCCATGGCCACAATCTTGAGGGGGGCTACAGGAAGAGTTTTTTCTAATAATTCAATATTTGACATGATTTTCTCCTATGTTAGACGAAATTTAAAAGGACTGGGACTCAGCCTATTCTACATATATGGTTATATCATTTTTTATGCCTAAATTCAAGCATAGCTTGCGCAAACTGCTAATTATGCTATAATGAATAGCAGACTTAGCAAGTCTATTCTGGACTTTGAGGAGATATGAGATGAAACATGAGCACATTGTGAGTACTGTACATCCGGGAAGCATCGGAGAAGAGATGGGGATCGAGCCCGGGGACAGGCTTCTGGCGATTAATGGCAATGAGATAGAAGACGTATTTGATTATCATTATTACGTTGATGATGAAAATATTGTATTATTAATAGAGAAACAAGGCGGTGAACAGTGGGAGCTGGAGATTGAGAAGGACGAAGATGAGGGGCTGGGGCTGGAATTCGGGCAGAGCCTGATGGATGAGTATCGATCCTGCCGGAATAAGTGTATGTTCTGCTTTATCGACCAGATGCCCGCAGGGATGAGGGATACGTTGTATTTTAAGGACGATGATTCCAGGCTGTCTTTTTTACAGGGAAATTATATTACGCTGACCAATATGAGTGACCATGATGTGGAGCGGATTGTAAAGTACCACCTGGAACCGATTAATATTTCTTTCCATACAACAAATCCTGAACTGCGCTGTAAGATGCTTCATAACCGTTTCGCGGGTGATGCTCTGAAAAAGGTGGATATACTGTATCAGGGCGGGATCGAGATGAACGGGCAGATTGTACTCTGTAAAGGTGTGAATGACGGGGCGGAGCTGGAGAGAAGCATTCGGGATCTGACCGGATACCTGCCTCTGCTGCAGAGTGTATCCGTTGTGCCCGTTGGTCTGACAAAGTTCAGAGACGGTCTTTATCCGCTGGAACCATTTTCGAAGGAGGATGCAAAGGAAGTTCTTCGGGTGATCCATAAGTGGCAGGATCGGGTATACGAGGAATATGGGACCCATTTCATTCATGCAGGTGATGAGTGGTATATTCTGGCAGGGGAGGAACTGCCGGGGGAGGAAAGGTACGACGGTTATCTCCAGCTTGAGAACGGTGTGGGAATGCTGCGGCTTCTGATGGATGAATTCGAGGAAGGAATGGAGCATATCACAGGTGATGACAGGAAAAGAGAACTTTCATTTGCAACAGGGCGGCTTGCTTACCCATATTTGGAGCGCATGCTGGGCAGACTAACAGAGAAGTTTCCTAATATAATTGTACACCTCTATGAAGTGAGAAACGACTTTTTTGGCGAACTGATTACGGTATCGGGACTGATCACGGGCCGGGATCTTACCGTACAGATGAAGGACAGGCCGCTGGGAGATGCGCTGCTGATTCCGTGCAATATGTTAAGGACCGGTGAGGACGTATTTCTGGATGATTTTACCGTTCAGGATGTGGAGAAGGCTTTACAAGTGCCGTTAGATATTGTAAAATCAAGCGGGCAGGATCTGATTGACGCGGTCCTGGGATGAAACTGATAATATGAATATAAGAAAGGTAGCAGATAAATATGAGTAAACCAGTAGTAGCGATTGTAGGAAGGCCGAATGTTGGAAAATCTACATTATTCAATGCTCTGGCGGGTGAGATGATTTCAATTGTAAAAGATACGCCGGGTGTCACGAGGGACCGTATCTATGCAGATGTGAGCTGGCTGGACAGGGAGTTCACAATGATTGATACCGGGGGAATCGAGCCGGACAGCAGGGATGTGATCCTCTCACAGATGCGGGAGCAGGCGCAGATCGCCATTGACACGGCGGATGTCATTATTTTTATAACGGATGTAAAGCAGGGACTGGTGGATTCTGACTCCAAAGTGGCCGATATGCTGCGCAGGTCAGGAAAACCAGTGATTCTTGTCGTTAATAAGGTCGATAATTTTGACAAATTTATGCCGGATGTATATGAATTCTATAATCTGGGAATCGGTGATCCGGTTCCAATTTCAGCGGCCTCCAGGCTGGGATTAGGGGACATGCTGGATGAAGTTACGGCACATTTCCCGAAAAGTGCGGGGGAAGAGGAAGAGGATGACAGGCCGAGGATTGCCATTGTAGGCAAGCCCAATGTCGGTAAATCTTCTATTATCAATAAACTTTTGGGCGAGAACCGCGTGATCGTTTCGGATGTCGCGGGCACCACAAGAGATGCGATTGATACAGAGATCCTTCATGACGGTAAGGAGTACATTTTTATTGATACGGCAGGGCTGCGGAGGAAAAGCAGGATTAAAGAAGAGCTGGAGCGCTACAGCATTATCCGCACTGTTACGGCGGTGGAGCGCGCCGATGTAGTTCTTATTGTGATTGATGCCGAGGAAGGCGTAACGGAGCAGGATGCGAAGATCGCAGGGATTGCCCATGAACGCGGAAAAGGCATTATCATCGTTGTAAACAAATGGGATGCCGTTGAGAAGAATGATAAGACAATGCGGGAATACGACAATAAGATCCGTCAGGTTTTATCCTATCTGTCCTATGCAGAGATCATGTATGTTTCGGCGGTAACCGGACAGCGGCTGAACAAGCTTTATGAGATGATTGATATAGTAATTGAGAACCAGACACTGAGAGTGGCTACAGGAGTTCTCAATGAGATTATGACGGAAGCGGTCGCGATGCAGCAGCCGCCGTCCGACAAGGGAAAGAGGCTGAAACTGTATTATATTACGCAGGTATCCGTTAAGCCGCCGACCTTTGTTATATTTGTAAATGATAAAGAACTGATGCATTTTTCTTACACCAGGTATCTGGAAAATAAAATCAGAGAGGCATTTGGTTTCAGAGGGACATCTCTGAAGTTTTTCATCAGGGAGAGAAAGGAAAAGGAGCAATAGTTATGGAACGTATTATCTGCCTTTTAATAGGATATGTCTTCGGACTTCTGCAGACGGGATATCTTGTGGGGAAGATCAATCATATTGACATCAGAAAAGAGGGGAGCGGCAACGCCGGCTCCACCAATGCGGTGCGTGTTATGGGCTGGAAGGCCGGACTTCTGACATTTGCCGGAGATGTCCTGAAATGTGTGGCTGCGATTTTTCTTGTGCGGTATCTATACAGGGGGAGCGAATACCTGCCCCTCCTGGCAATGTATGCCGGAATGGGAGCGACTCTGGGTCACAACTTTCCATTTTATCTGCGTTTTAAGGGCGGAAAAGGGATTGCCGTACTGGCAGGGCTGGTTGTATCCACAAACCCGCTGCTGGTGCCGATTCCGCTGGCGGCATTTCTGATTGCTGCGATTTTTACAAGATACGTGTCTCTGGGTTCGCTTCTTGCTTCATCACTGTTTTTTATTGAAATCGTGATTTTCGGGTATCTTGGAGAATTCCATATGGCGGCCCCGTATACATATGAGCTGTATATATTAGTACTTCTGCTCACATTACTTGCATGGTACAGACATAAAGAAAATATCGGCCGGCTGCTTGCAGGCACAGAGAATAGATTTGGTTCAGGCAAGAAAAAAGAAGCAAAATAATATATATCATTAAGGGAGGAACATTATGGCGAATGTAGGTGTGTTAGGAGCCGGAAGCTGGGGGACAGCACTTTCTGTGCTGCTGTACGAGAACGGACATCAGGTTACCGTGTGGTCAATTGACAAAGAGGAAGTAAAGATGCTGACCGAGAAGAGAGAGCATGCTTCGAAACTTCCGGGTGTAAAGCTGCCCGGGGATATGGTGATTACGAATGAACTGGAAGAGGCAATCGCTGGGAAAGACTTTCTGGTGCTGGCGGTGCCGTCACCGTTTACCAGGGCGACCGCAAAATCAATGAGCCCATATGTAAAAGAAGGACAGATCATTGTGGATGTGGCCAAGGGAATCGAGGAAACAACACTGATGACGCTTTCTCAGCAGATCGAGGAGGAGATCCCCCAGGCGGATGTTGCCGTACTGTCCGGTCCAAGCCATGCTGAGGAAGTGGGCAGAAAGCTTCCGACAACATGTGTGATCGGTGCAAAAAGCAGAAAGACTGCGGAGTATCTTCAGTCCATGTTTATCAGCCGTGTGTTCCGTGTGTACACAAGCCCTGACATACTGGGCATTGAGCTGGGCGGATCTTTGAAAAATGTCATAGCGCTTGCAGCCGGTATTGCAGACGGTCTGGGTTACGGAGATAATACGAAAGCGGCCCTGATCACGAGAGGAATTGCGGAAATTGCAAGGCTTGGTGTGAAAATGGGCGGCAAGATTGAGACATTTACCGGGCTGACCGGAATCGGCGACCTGATTGTAACCTGTGCCAGCGTGCACAGCCGCAACAGAAAGGCTGGATACCTGATTGGCCAGGGAAGAACTATGGAAGAGGCCATGGATGAAGTAAAGATGGTCGTTGAGGGTGTGTATTCTGCAAAAGCGGCCGCAAAACTGGCCGTAGAATACGATGTGGCCCTGCCCATCGTGACCCAGGTCAATGCAGTGCTCTTCGAGGGCAAGAACCCTGCGGAGGCGGTAGATGAACTGATGCTGAGGGAACTGAAAAGCGAGCATTCCTCCCTGCCGTGGCCGGATGACAAATAGTTCGGATGTAAAAACCGCCGGGAGATAAAGTACGATATGGCCAGGCCGTTTTTGGAAACATATTCTGAATGATAAAAAAGAAAGATGCATAAACCCCCTTATCTGCGCATAAATTGGTATCAGCAGAACAAGGGGGTATTTTTATGGATTCATTTCAGTTATACAAAGACATGAAAGCTAGAACAAACGGTGAGATTTATATTGGAGTGGTTGGTCCGGTTCGGACAGGCAAGTCAACCTTTATTAAACGGTTTATGGATTTACTTGTACTCCCCAATATGACAGATGAACATGCAAGAGAAAGGACGAAGGACGAACTGCCCCAGTCCGCGTCCGGCACCACAATCATGACTACGGAACCCAAATTCGTGCCCAAGGAAGCGGCTGCCATTAAACTGTCGGATGATGTGGAAGTGAAGATCCGCCTGATCGACTGTGTGGGGTATATGGTAGACGGAGCCTCCGGGCATATTGAAAATGATACAGAGAGACAGGTGAAGACACCCTGGTTCGAGTATGAGATTCCATTTACCAAAGCGGCAGCAATCGGTACACAGAAAGTAATCCATGACCATGCAACAATAGGAATTGTGGTTACGACGGACGGGAGTATTGGTGATCTCCCGAGAGAAAATTACATAGCAGCAGAAGAAAAGACAATCAAAGAACTGCAGTCGATCGGCAAGCCATTTATTATCCTGCTGAACACACAAAAGCCTTATACGGATGATGCAAAAGCACTGAAGGAAGAGATGGAGGAAAAATACGGGGTATCCGTGCTGCCGGCCAACTGTGAGCAGCTCCGAACTGAGGATATCCACAATATTATGCGCCAGGTACTGTACGAGTTCCCGATAGCAGAAGTGGAGTTCTACATTCCAAAATGGGTGGAGATGCTTTCCAGAGATCATCGGATCAAGGCGGATCTGCTCCAGAATGTAAAGTCTGTTATGGGAGAGCTAAAAGACATCCGGAGCGCAGCAAATAAAGCGCCGCATACGGACAGTCCCTACATAGATCAGGTAAATGTAGAAAAGATCGAGATGGATACCGGCAGAGTCAAGATACGGATCGGCTTTGCAGAGCAGTACTATTATGAAGTCCTCAGTGAGTTAACCGGCACGGACATAAAAGGCGAGTACGAGCTGATTTCCGCCATGAAAGAGCTGGCAGCCATGAAGGAAGAGTACACGCAGATCAAAGACGCATTTGCGGACGTTAAAATGAAGGGATACGGGGTTGTAAGTCCGAAGAAAGAGGAAATCATGCTGGATGAGCCGCAGATCATCAAGCAGGGCAACAAATACGGAGTGAAGATCCATTCGGAAGCACCGTCGATCCATATGATAAGGGCCAACATAGAAACAGAGATAGCACCGATCGTAGGAAACGAAAAACAGGCCGAGGATCTGGTAGAATACATCAAGGCAGAAAGCGAGACACCTGAAGGTGTATGGGGAACCAACATTTTTGGAAAATCAATCGAGGAACTGGTCATGGACGGAATGCGGAACAAGATCACCATGATCAACGACGAAAGCCAGGCAAAACTGCAGGACACCATGCAGAAAATAGTAAACGACAGCAACGGAGGACTTGTCTGCATTATCATTTAGAGGTGAGGGCAGGTTAGGTCGAAGGGGGCCGCTGTATGGAATCGAGACAGGGGGCTTTTGGATACGGGTTTAGGGGATAACTGTCCCTAATCAAAATGAAAGCCGGCATGATGAACACCGACGACAAACACGGGAATGCCGGATGCATTCCCGTATAAGTCGTCTTTTCCGCAGGACTGGAAGTCCTGCGGAAAGTTCATATGCCGGCTTTCATTTTGATGAAGGGACAGTAATCCCCTAAACACGCATCCAAAAGCCCCCTGTTTCGATTCCATACAGCTACGTTCATCCGGTCCCAGGAAGGCCTTCATCTCCGGGAGGCTGATAGCGGGGGAGACGGATGGGGCTGGATACGCGGATCAATGTGGCTGGAGGAATAATTAATCCGCATATCCAGCTTCATCCGCTGCTCCCGTCGAATTCCCCCCAGGGAGCTTACCTGCCGCCTTGAAGAACATAGCCAGCGGGGAGAGGGACTTCCGAAGGGCCGGGGAAAAAGAAAAAGCCCTTTCTGGATGCATAGAATGCGCGCTAGAACGGCTTAATGGAAATCCTGCCGGATGTTGAGGCTAAAAGCGGCTCACAAAGCCGATTTTAAAGAGGCCTGAGCTGCATAATCATCAAGATTATGCAGTGAATGCCTCTGATGCCTCAACATCCGGCAGGATTTCCATTTAGCCGTTCTCAGCAAATGCAAAGCACCCAGAAAGGGCTTTTTCTTTTTCCCCGGCCCTTCGGAAGTCCCTCTCCCCGCTGGCGTCCCCCTTAAAACCGCCTCCAAGCCCCCCAAAATTCTTCTTGTGGGATTGGGGGGGACGGGGTATAATATTCCCAGGTGTATATTTAGTATTAATGATGAGGAGAGTCAGTATGAGCAGACAATATGAAAAGGTGATGAAGTGTTATGAATACTATCAGTCCGTAACAACATTTAAGCCGCGCGCGGGATTGATCCTTGGCTCCGGGTTGGGCAACTATGCCAGAAATATGCGGGTGGAGTGCGAGATTCCGTACGGTGATATTCCTGGATTTCCGGTGTCCACTGTGGAAGGACATGACGGAAGGTTTCTGCTGGGATATATTGGAAACGTGCCGGTTGTTGTCATGAAGGGACGGGTGCACTACTATGAAGGATATTCGATTGAAGATGTTGTGCTCCCTGTCAGGCTGATGAAGATGATGGGCATTGAGGTTCTGTTTCTCACGAATGCGTCGGGCGGGATCAACAGATCTTTCCGTGTAGGAGATTTTATGATGATTACGGACCAGATTTCCAATTTTGTGCCGTCGCCTCTGATCGGTGAGAATGTGTCGGAGCTGGGAACACGTTTTCCAGACATGACGCATATTTACGATGTGGAGCTGATGGAACTGATCCGTGCAACAGCCGAAGAGGAGAAGATCCAGATTCAGGAAGGGGTTTATGTACAGTCCTCGGGACCGAACTTTGAGAGTCCGGCAGAGATCAGGATGTTTGCAGCTATTGGGGCGGATGCGGTCGGCATGAGCACTGCCTGTGAAGCAATTGTGGCGCGTCATGCGGGCGTGCGGGTATGTGGAATTTCCTGTATTTCCAATATGGCATGTGGCATTACAGGGGAAGAACTGAGCCATCTGGATGTACAGGCTGTGGCGAATACACGCTCAGAGGAGTTTGAAAGACTGGTAACGAAGATAATTGAGAAGATATAGCCGGGGATTTTGTGAAGCGTATGGAAACGTATAAACGTAAAATATACAGATAAGAGGGAAAAGATATGAATATTCGAATTTATAATGTGAGAATCCTTACAATGGAAGCCGGGAAAGGCATTTTCAGAGGTGAGGTCTGGGTTAAGGGGGATGCGATTGCTTATGTCGGTCCGGTCGTGATGGATGCAAAGGAAACATGGGACAGAGAAATTGACGGGCAGGGCAATCTTCTGATGCCCGGATTTAAAAATGCACATACCCATTCCGCTATGACGTTTTTACGTTCCCATGCGGATGATATGAAGCTGGACGAATGGCTGAATACCAGGGTATTTCCGGCAGAAGCAAAGCTGACGGGGGAGGACATTTACTGGCTGAATAAGCTTGCGATTATGGAATATCTGACCAGCGGTATTACGTCCATTTTTGATATGTATATTAATAAACCGGCGGGAGAACGCGCGGCTGTGGATACCGGGTTCAGGACAGTAATCTGCGAGAGCATCAATGATTTCGGGGGGACGCTGGATGAAGTTGAGGCGGATTATAAGCGCTATAACCAGGATCCGGACAGGCTGGTTTCCTATCAGCTTGGATTTCATGCAGAATATACCACCGGCCGTGAGATGATGGAAGGCCTGGCGGCGCTCTCTGAAAAATATCAGATTCCGGTTTATGTACACTGTTCAGAGACGAAAAGAGAAGTGGAGGACTGCAGAAGCAGAACGGGGATGACTCCGGTTGCTTACATGGACTCCCTGGGACTTTTTGTACATGGCGGCGGACTGTTCCACGGCGTACATCTGGACGATGCGGATTTTGATATTGTAAAAGAACGCGGCCTTTACGTTGTGACCAATCCTGCATCCAATCTGAAACTTGCAAGCGGTATTGCTCCGGTGAAACGGTATCTGGATATGGATATCCCTGTAGCCATTGGTACAGACGGGCCGGCAAGCAACAACTGTCTGGACATGTTCCGGGAGATGTTCCTGACAACGGGACTCCAGAAGGTACTCTGCGATGACCCGGAAGCAGTTCCGGCCATGGAAGTCCTGAAGATGGCAGCTGTAAACGGTGCTCATGCAATGGGACTGCCGGAGTGTGATACACTGGCAGAGGGTAAGAAAGCCGATATGGTCCTCATTGATCTTCAGCAGCCTAACATGCAGCCCATCCAGAATTTGGAGAAAAACCTGGTTTATAGTGGAAGCAAACAGAACGTAAAGATGACGATGGTGGCAGGAAAAGTGCTCTACGAAAATGGAGAATATTACCTGGATTCAACTAAGGAAGAGATTTTTGCCAGGGCAAATCAGTCTGCACGGCGCATTCTGGGATAATTATCAGATAATATAAATAGAATGTTAAGAAATGACGCAGGAAAAAATGTTGCCTAACAGAAGAAATACACGTATAATAAAGAGAATGGTGGAATAAGCCATTCTCTTTATTTTACGAATATTCAGAAAACGGACAGCAAAGGGGTCTGACCCCTATGGAAAGGAGTACTATAGATGAAAGCAGCAATTTTTACTTTGAATACGGGTTTATATAAAGCGAGGAAAGAAAGCGCCGCGGCGACTGCGCTGAAACGCATGCTGGAGCAGGTGGGCTTTGAGGTGAAGGCGGCGGGAGTTCTGCCCGAGGATAAAAAAGTGGCGTTTGCAGTATTGAAGAGGCTGGCTGATACGGGAGCAGTGGAATTGATTCTGACTACCGGCGGGACGGGGATCCGCAAAAAAGATTGTGCGCCTGATGTAGTGATGGAAGTCTCTGAGCGGCTTCTTCCGGGAATACCGGAAGCCATCCGCGCTTATAACATCCGGTATTCAAAAAAAGCGATTCTGGACCGTTCTGCGGCGGGAATCCGTAAACACACGCTGATGGTAAATCTGCCGGAGGGGGCAAAGTCGGCTAAGGAGAGCCTGGAGTACATCCTGCCGGAATTAGTACATGTTGTGGAGATGTTGAGTGTATGATGCAAATTACATATTTAGACCACAGTGGATTTCTTGTGGAGCTGGAGACAGCATATTTTTTGTTTGATTATTACAAAGGAGAACTGCCCAGGCTGAATACTGGCAAAAAGTTTTATGTATTTGTCAGTCATTCACATTATGATCATTTTAAAAAGGATATTTTTAAAATGAGGGAGTTTCTGCCGGATATTTCATTTATCCTGTCTGACGATGTGGAGCCGGACGGCGTCAGTGATGTCATACTCCTGGGACCGAACGTGGAGAAAAATGTGGACGGCTGTAAGATCCGTACACTGCGATCCACCGATGAAGGCGTGGCATTTCTCGTTCAGTATGGAGAGTATATGGTTTATCACGCCGGAGATTTGAACTGGTGGCACTGGGAGGAAGAGAGCAAGGCTTATAATACGATGATGCGGCGGAACTATCAGTATGAGATCAATAAGCTGCATGGGGTGAAGATTGATGCAGCGTTTGTACCGGTGGACCCCAGGCTTGGAGAGCAATATTTCTGGGGACTGGACTGCTTTATGAAGCGGACAGAGACCAGGGCTGTATTTCCCATGCATTTCTGGGAAAATTACGGGATATTCGACCGTCTGGCAATGGAAAAAAGTACGGAGGAATATGCAGATAAAATTTACCGGATAGAAAAAGAAGGACAGGTATTTGTGCTGGAAAAGAGCAAAGATAAGTCTTTTCATGAAAGCGTCAGGGAAATTATGCAGTAAAAGGAGCCAGTGAAAACAGGCCGCTTAAAATAAGACTGAATATGGAGTGATTGGTAATTATGCAAGTAAAATTATATACAGATGGTGCTGCAAGAGGAAATCCGGACGGACCAGGGGGCTATGGAGCTGTTCTGGAATACGTGGATGGCAAGGGCAGCCTGCACACAAAGGAACTGTCCCAGGGGTATGTTAAGACAACAAATAACCGGATGGAACTGATGGCCGTGATCAGCGGTCTGGAAGCGCTGAATCGTCCTTGTACGGTGGAAGTTTATTCCGACTCAAAATACGTGGTGGATGCGTTTAATCAGCACTGGATAGACGGCTGGCTGAAGAAAGGCTGGAAGAGGGGAAAGAACGAACCTGTAAAAAATGTGGATTTGTGGAAAAGGCTTTTGGCGGCAAAAGCGCAGCACAGGGTTACTTTCCACTGGGTGAAGGGACACGACGGGCATCCACAGAATGAGCGCTGCGATGAACTGGCAACGACTGCGGCAGACGGCAGCGGCCTGATCATCGATGAAGGAGTGTAAGCAGAAATTCTGGATTAAGGCGATTTATCTGTTTTCTGAAATAGATTCTGGACAGATATCAAAATACATAGTATAATATACAACTGTGTTAAGTAAGACAGACAATCGCGGCTGCGGGAGCTGAAAAGCTGCAGACGAGGAAAGTCCGGGCTTCACAGGGCAGGATGCCGGATAACGTCCGGTGGAGGTGACTCCAAGGCCAGTGCAACAGAAATATACCGCCGGGATATTCCCGGTAAGGGTGGAAAGGCAGTGTAAGAGACTACCGCCTCGCTGGTAACAGAGAGGGCACATGTAAACCCCATCCGAAGCAAGACCGAATAAAAGCCACGTGGCGGCCCGTCACGCTTTAGGTAGGTCGCTTGAGCCTGGTGGCGACATCAGGCCTAGATAGATGATTGTCCAACGACATAACCCGGCTTATCGTCTTGCTTAACCACAGTAATAATAAACGGCTGACGGAAATGACATGCCGTGCAGGATAGAAACTAAGTCATGGCGCCGTTTTTTTGCAGGTGCCATTTATTTTTAATGAACACGGAAATATATACCATAAGAAAGCAGGTAGTAAAATGGGAATGAAAGTAAATGCGGAGCTGCCGCTGCCGGCAGATTTGAAGGCAGAATACTCGCTGTCAGACAAGATCATTGAATTAAAGAGCCGGAGAGACCGGGAGATCCGGGATGTATTTACCGGAAAATCAGATAAATTTCTGGTTGTTGTAGGTCCCTGTTCAGCGGACAATGAGGATGCAGTATGTGAATATGTGAGCAGGCTGGCACGGGTAAATGAAAAAGTTTCTGACAGACTTGTTCTGATTCCGAGGGTTTACACCAACAAGCCGAGAACCACAGGCGAAGGGTACAAGGGCATGCTTCATCAGCCGGAGCCGGATCAGGCGCCGGATTTACTTGCAGGGATCATTGCAATTCGGAAAATGCATATCCGGACGATAGAAGAAAGCGGCCTTACGGCGGCAGATGAAATGCTGTACCCGGAAAACAGAAGTTATCTGGACGATATTTTGTCCTATGAGGCAATCGGCGCCCGTTCTGTTGAGAATCAGCAGCATCGTCTGACAGCCAGCGGTATGGATATTCCGATCGGAATGAAGAACCCGACCAGTGGTGATTTTTCCGTTATGCTGAATTCCGTGATTGCTGCACAGAACTCCCATAATTTTATATATCGGGGGATAGATGTGACAACAGAAGGAAATGATCTTGCACATGTGATATTAAGAGGCGGCGTTGATAAATATGGGACATGTATACCTAACTATCATTATGAAGACCTGGTGAGACTGCTGGATATGTATGGGAAGAAGGATTTGAAGAATCCGGCCGCGTTGATAGATGCGAACCATTCCAATTCAAATAAGCAGTTCAAAGAGCAGATAAGAATCGTGAGCGAAGTAATGCACAGTAGAAATTACAATCCTGATCTGAAAAATCTGATCAAAGGCGTTATGATCGAAAGTTATCTTCTGGAAGGCTGTCAGAGCATAGAATGCGACCGGGCATATGGAAAATCCATTACCGATCCGTGCCTGGGCTGGGAAGATACGGAAGAACTGATTTATAAAATCGCAGAGAGCTGTTAGGAAAGAGAAGAAGATACACACAATGCATGCAAATTCCACAGACAGGGGAATGGAAAGAAGCTGTATAAAATTAAAGCGCAGCGTAGTTTAAAGCCAGGAGAAGGCACTTTTTATTAGTGCATTTCCCCTGGCCTTTTATATCGGATTTGAGCCTGGTAAAATTTTGCAGTACGTCATGATTCATATTTTTTAGTCAAAAGGGCAGACAGTTGGAAAAATAGTTAAAATATAAGCGTTGTTGGTATAAAGTATATTGCAAAATGTTACAGTAGGAAGTATACTGGTAACAAATCAAGGATTCCGCTTCGCGGTTTTACGGACAAGAAAGGGGAGGGCTGACATGGCGGCACAAATATTCAGAATAGCAGAACATCGTATCTGGAGGGAGTATGCTGAGCATTTTAAAAGCAAAGATACAGCGGAGGCATATCTTACAGAGATTACAGAATTTGAAAAAACATGTAAAATAAACTTCTTCCATATGACCGGTAAGAATGCAGAAATGTATTATACATATCTCCTGGAAAAAGAAGCGTCTGGAAAGATGAGTATGAGTACCCTGTCCAAAAAATTCTGGGAATTGCATTCTTTTGCCTCATATGCTGCAGATAGAAAAGCAGAGTATGAGCTGCCGGATACATTTGAAGATTACTTTTATCCATGGCTGAAGAGGCTCAGACAGCAGGAGAAGTTTGTACATTCTGTTCCCGTGGAAGATATGGATGCGCTCTATCAGGCGGTACAGGAAGATCCGATGTCTTACACAATCATAGCTCTGATTCACAGGGCAGGGCTTTCCTCCAACGAGATAGCAGAACTGAGGCCGGAGAATCTGGCGGTCTATGAAAATGGAACATTTGCTTATATTGAAGGCAGGGAAACGGTGTGCTATATACCGGAAGATGTATCCGTTATCTTAGAGAATTATTTAAGCAGAAGAGAGCCGGCAGATTACCTGTTTTATAATAGAACCGGCGGGCCTCTTAATAAAATGTATATCAGCCGCATGCTTAAAAAGTATACACAGAAGGCGGGGATTCCGGCATACAGCGCAGAAAAGATACGTACCACATGCGGAACCGCCATGTTTGCCTACGATGCAAAGCCCGGACAGGTGGCAAAGCAGATGGGAATTACGAAGACTCAGATCCAGAAATATCATAACAGGCAGTACCGGGATCATCTTCTCGTAAAGGCCAATGAGCTGGTGAAAATTAAAATTGAACCCCCATCTTATTAAGGTTCTCATTTTTTAGCAATGTTTTAACTTAAGAAATTTTCTTATAAAATTATTAGTTGACAAAAGCGCAACATGTTACTAAAATAAAAAGGGTAACATGTTGCGCTTTCCTTAAAAGGAGAAAGTATGGAATTAAAACAATTGATGGATGAATATGCAGATACCGAAATCATGAGAAGACAGGGGATTTTTGCAAGTATTTTCCTCATACAGAACCGTCTGCAGACTGCCTGTGATAAGCTGGACGAAGAAATCACTATGAAGCAGTGGCTTCTGCTGGCAATGGCAGGAACCTCGGAGAGTCCCATGTCGCTAACCGATCTGGGCAGGTTAATGGGCTGTTCCAGACAAAATGTCAAGAAAATCGCAGCCTCTCTTGAGCAGAAGAAATTTTTAAGATTAGAGCGGCGGGACGAGGATTCCAGGGCGGTATGCGTGATGCTGGAAGATAAAGTGAAGGAATATACGGAACGGGTGGGAGAAATGCAGCAGAAAGTACTGGAAATTTTATTTCATGAATTTACGGATGGGGAAACATGTGCATTGTATCAGGGGATTATGAAACTGCAGGAGAATATTTCAGAGATTGAAAAATATGTGGAGGAAAGCCATGGACAGCAATAATACGAACAGGAAAGTAGTAGTTTATACTTCTGAAACCGGATTTACAAAAAAATATGCAGGATGGATCGCAGAAGATTTAAAGTGTGAGGTTATGGATATCAAAGACTGGAGGAATCAAAAGCCAGCGGATTATCAGACTGTGATTTACGGAGGAGGATTCTACGCGGGATCGATTAAGGGCCTGAAAAAAATAAAAGAGCAGATGAAAGCATATCCGGATGTTAAGCTCATCGTATTCGCCACCGGCGCCACCCCTGCGGAGTCAAAAGAAATAATTCAGGGCGCTATGGATGCAAATTTTACAGCAGAAGAGAAAAAGAACATTCCGGCATTCTATTTTCAGTCCGGATTGAACTACGAGAAAATGAGCCTCAAATATAAAATAATGATGAAGATGTTTGCCGGGATGATGAAGAAAAAGGCGGATAAAACCCCGGAAGAACAGGCGATGGCAGAGATGTTGACGCATTCATATGATTATTGCAAAAAGGAAAACATGAAAGAATTGTTAGAATATTCTGAATAAGAAGAGCAAAGGGGTCAGACCCCTTTGCTCTTCCTTCTTACTTGTTATCTGTATATTTTTCTTCGCAGTATTTGCAGCGGTAGATCTGATTTATTTCATCTGTGAGGACAAACACGTGATCCAGGCCCTGCTCGATGGATGTGATACAGCGGGGGTTTTTGCAGCGGATGACATTCCGGATCTCTTTCGGAAGGGTCAGACGCTTTTTGTCTACGATTTCCTCATTCTGGACGATGTTGACCGTGATCTTATGGTCGATAAAGCCCAAGATGTCCAGATCCATAAAATCGATCGGACACTCGATCTTCATGATGTCTTTTTTGCCCATTTTGCTGCTCTTGGCATTTTTGATGATGGCCACACAGCAGTCAAGCTTATCGAGATGTAAGTATTTGTATATTTCCATGCTTTTGCCGGCTTCGATGTGGTCGAGTACAAAGCCTTCTGAGATGCGGCCGACGTTTAATGTATTTTTCACCATAGTTCTCCTTCTTTCTTAAAATATGCCATCTTTTGTGTATTTAAGCTGACGTAAAAGATGATTGCCTCTTTTTAATCTACATGGATATCCAGAAGAGTGAGTATGAGTGCCATACGGACATAAACTCCGTACTGCATTTGCTTGAAGTAGGCGGCCCTTGGGTCATCATCTATCTCAACGGAAATCTCATTCACTCTTGGAAGCGGATGAAGTACATACATGTCTTCCGGTGCAAGCCGCATTTTTTTCTTGTCCAGTATATAGAAATCTTTCATGCGCACATAGTCTTCCTCATTGAAGAAACGCTCTTTCTGGACTCTCGTCATATACAGTATGTCCAGTTTGGGGATTGCATCTTCCAGACGGACCACTTCCTGATAAGGGATATTCAGCTTGTCCAGTACATCGTGGCGCATGTAATCCGGAAGTCTTAATTCTTCTGGTGAAATCAGAACAAACTGGATTCCTTCATAACGTACTAATGCATGGATCAGAGAATGAACGGTGCGGCCGAACTTTAAGTCTCCGCAAAGTCCTATGGTCATTTTGTTCAGGCGTCCTTTAACATTCAATATTGTAAGCAGATCGGTCAGCGTCTGTGTCGGATGCTGATGGCCTCCGTCACCGGCGTTGATTACCGGGATAGAAGAGTGCTGGCAGGCAACCATAGGCGCACCCTCTTTCGGGTGGCGCATCGCGCAGATATCTGCATAACATGAAATGGTTCTGATCGTATCAGAAACGCTCTCTCCCTTTGCAGCTGAGCTTGATTCAGCGGAAGAAAATCCCATGATGCTGCCGCCAAGGTTCAGCATAGCCGCTTCGTGGCTCAGCCGTGTACGTGTGCTTGGTTCATAAAATAAAGTCGCAAGTTTTTTCCCGTCGCAGGCATGTGCATATTTATCGGGATGTGCCTCAATATCCTGTGCCAGGCCCAGCAGTTCGTCTAGTTCCTCAACGGAAAAATCCAGAGGACTCATTAAGTGTCTCATAAATAACCTCCTTATATGCCGAATAGGGGCATCTTTAATCTATCTGTATTGCAGTAAATCTTCTACAGATTTACGATTTGGCGCTTCCGGCTCGTGATCCGGATAACCAACGGCAATCAATGCAGCCAGTTCCTGATCCTCGGGCAGCTCCAGAAGCCCGGATATTCCGTCCTCATCAAAAATTCCCATAATCACGGTGCCAAGTCCATACTCCTGCGCCGCCAGACAAAAAGACTGGGAAGCGATCCCGGCGTCAAACATCTGCCATCTGTCCCCCTTTTTTGTAGTGTAAGAGCCATCGCGCTCAAAACCAGACCTTCCCTTCAGAAAAGTAACAGCAATCAGCATGGGTGCCTGTTTAATAATACCGGCATTGTGCTCATACGTGAATTCCTCTGTGATTTTTCCGATAATGGATGGATCTTCAATTGCAATATAGCGGGTAATCTGGGTGTTTTTCCAGGAAGGAGAATAAGATGCTGCAGAAACAATAGAATCAATCATAGAATGGTCAATGGGATCCGGCTTGTATTTGCGGATGCTTCTTCGACTCTTAATACATTCAATAGTGTTCATTTGTAAACCTCCCTATTCAAAATTCTCTTCAACTAATCATATACTAAAATAAGTCGATTTTCAACAGGAATTTTGAAAGGGAGCTGCCAAAAGTCAGCGCAGGATTTTTTCAAACAGGAGACCGGCGCCGAACCATAAAGGCGCATAGTCAAACCGTATGATGCCTTTTAAATTGTATTTTGCTTTGCTGTAATCCCAGGGACAGGCATGGTGCCTTTTCAGGACGCTGCCCGAGAGAAATTCACCGAGAAAAATACAGCAGGTATAAACGCCGCCTCTCAAAAGGGGATTTTTCCCTTTTAACAAACGGCAGACAGGCGTGAGAAGGCATGCCGCGCCGTAAATGGGAAACATCCATATAGAGGTGCGCCCGACAAGGGTAAATTCTTTCTTTTTAAAAGAATGGAGGGCTGTAAATACAATTTCCATGCACCAGCCCAAAGTGCCGCATATGATAAATTTATTCTTCATAATGAAAAGTATGTTTAAGAAACGTAGATTTTATACGTAAAATGTATTATAATGTTTTTTAGTTTGTGCAAAGGAGAAGTAGAAATGGCAACATTGGAAGAACTGAGATTACAGTTGGATGAGATCGATAACCAGCTTGTAAAGTTATACGAAAACAGGATGCAGGTGTGCAAAGAGGTCGGCGAACTGAAGGTAAACACTGGCAGAAAGGTGTTTGACAAACAGCGGGAGAAGGAAAAGCTGACTGATGTTTCGGCAAAAGTGTCCGGTGATTTCAACAAGAAGGGGATCCAGGAACTGTACGAGCAGCTCATGTCCATGAGCCGGAAACTTCAGTATCAGCAGCTGGTGGAAGCAGGGGCCCTAGGCCGGCTTCCGTTTATTGAGGTGGAGTCTCTGGAGGGACACAATGCCAGGGTCGTATTCCAGGGAGTCGAAGGTGCTTATGGCCAGGCCGCCATGCAGCATTACTTTGGAGAAAACTGCAATGCTTTTCATGTCAGAACATTCCGGGATGCCATGGAGGCAATCGAAGAAGGCTCCGCGGACTATGCCGTACTGCCCATCGAAAATTCTTCTGCCGGAGCGGTCAATGAGATGTACGACCTTCTGGTAGAATTTGAAAATTTTATCGTAGCGGAGACGATCATCCCGATTACCCATACACTGTCAGGCCTGCCCGGAACCAGCCTGAATCAGCTGCAGAGAGTCTATTCCAAGGCGGAAGCTCTGATGCAGACAAGCCGTTTTCTGGATGAACACAGTGGCTGGCAGCAAATCAGTGTTGTGAATACCGCAATTGCAGCAAAGAAGATTCTGGAGGACCAGGACCGGACACAGGCCGCAGTATGCAGCGCTTATGCCGCAAAAGTACACGGACTGTCCGTTCTTCAGGATAATATTAATGATGAACCAAACAATTCCACAAGATTTATTGTTGTGACCAATCAGAAAATTTTTCTGCAGGATGCGTCCAAGATCAGTATCTGTTTTGAGGTGACCCATGAAAGCGGATCTCTGTACCGGATTCTGTCTCATTTCATTTATAATGATCTGAATATGACCAAGATCGAATCACGCCCGGTGGAGGGGAAGAACTGGGAGTACCGTTTCTTCGTGGATTTCGAAGGCAACATGGCTCAGCCGGCTGTTAAGAATGCTATCCGTGGCCTTAGGGAAGAAGCCAGAAATCTGAAGATACTGGGCAATTATTAAGAGATTATGTAAAAGAGGAAGAGGCAATGCGTACAAACGAATTAATGCTGTATAAGAATATGGAATACGGAGATATCCTGCTCGACATGACATTTCTTATGGAGAACTTTGAGAATGAATATTACAACAGAGAGGACTTAAGAAGCCTGTTTTTTGAGTGTGTGAATGCCCTGCTCGAGCTTTCCGCAAGCCATGGCTTTGAGGGAAATCTGTGGCATACATACCTGGCGTTTCTGCTGGCCAGCGACGAGAATGCATACAGTACCTCATGCGAAATCATCGGACCTGTGGAGGGAAGTATCAACGAGATCGCCCGCTATGATTTCGGTGTTTTTAAAGAGCTGTTCGATTATGATTTCAGTAAAATGGAAGAAGCGCTGGAGTTAAAATGTTTTTCCATCCTGAAGGATTATCAGAATGTCAATGAGAGCAGCAAGGTGTTTAACAAGCGCATCAGGGACAGGATCTGCGGGCTGGGGCGTGCACTGGAAGCAGCGGGGAATGTGGCTGCTTTCCAGGAGATATTGACGCAGTTCTACAAAGAATTCGGCGTTGGAAAACTGGGGCTTCACAAGGCTTTCCGGGTAGAGCATCCGGAGGAGGAAGGCGTGCAGATTGTTCCCATAACAAACATTGCGCACGTTCATCTCGATGACCTTGTGGGATATGAGATTGCAAAGAAAAAACTGATCGACAATACAAAAGCCTTTGTGGAGGGAAGGAGGGCAAACAACTGCCTGCTGTACGGGGATGCGGGAACCGGCAAATCCTCATCTATTAAGGCGGTTTTGAACCAGTATTATGACCAGGGATTGCGTATGATTGAAGTTTACAAGCATCAGTTTCAGGATTTGAATGATGTGATAGCGCAGATTAAAAACAGAAACTATAAGTTTATCATCTATATGGATGATCTGTCTTTTGAGGAATTTGAGATAGAGTATAAGTATCTGAAAGCAGTCATCGAAGGCGGGCTGGAGAAAAAGCCTAACAACGTACTGATTTACGCTACATCAAACAGACGCCATCTGGTAAGGGAGACATTTAAGGATAAGGCGGACAGGGATGAGGAGCTGCACACCAATGATACGGTGCAGGAAAAGCTGTCTCTTGTCGCAAGATTCGGCGTGACAATATATTTTGGCTCTCCGAGCAAAAAAGAATACCAGCAGATCGTAAAAGAACTGGCAAAGCAGAATCAGATAGCAATGCCCAAGGAAGAACTGCTTCTGAAGGCAAACCAGTGGGAACTTACCCATGGCGGCCTGTCAGGAAGAACGGCACAGCAGTTCATTGATTATCTGCTCGGGCAGGAATAAGAAAGGTAATTCATGAATAAAAAGGTAAAAAATACGGGATGCGCACTGATCATGCTGGCTCTATGTGTCGGTGCGGTGACCGGTTGCAGCGGGAAACTGACTCCAAAAAAGATGATGTCAGCGGTTACAGAAAATCTTGCGGAAGTAAAATCAGTTTCCAATTCATTAGAGATGGACATTGAGCTGGAAGATGTACTTGATTTAACAAAAATCTCAATGGACATGCAGATGGAGAATACAACAAAGCCAAAAGCCGGACATGCGAAAGGGTCCGCGGAAGTAAATTTCAGCGGAACCCAGGTAGGCAGTGATATGGAGATCTATCAGGTGACGGAGGGCGATGAGTTTGTCACATACAGCAGTATGTATGGGCAGTGGAGCAGAGAGGCTGCAGAAGGTGCACAAAAGAGCACATTTAACGGAAATCTGTTCCAGGAGGCAGGAGATTCCATCAAATCCTTTCATATAGCAAAAGAGACCGTTTTGGTGGAAAATAAAGAGTGCTATGAGATGTATGGTGATATTAGCGGTAAAGAACTTCTGAAGTTCATGGGTCTGGACATGATGGGGGCCTTTGGTTTGGTGGAGCTTCCGGAAGAAGATGCGATTTCAGGACTATCGATTCCGATCACGATCGATATCTATAAAGAAGAAATGCTCCCTGCACGCATCATCGTAGACATGACAGATGTTATGAACGATCTGTATGATAAATATGAAAAAACTACCAATGTAAACGACTTTACAATCAAGCTGGGGTATACTGGTTTTGATCAGGTAGAGAAGATAGAGGTGCCTCAGGAAGTCCTGCAGGCGTGCGGACAGGCGGGTTAGAAAGAAGCACAGCCGAACACTTTTTCATAAGAGTGATAATTGTATATGCCCTGTCCGAATTTGAAACGGCGGTCATCCGCATCGGTCTCATATCCGGGCAGGGCATTTTATATTATGAGCAGCCTTTTAGTTCCGTTCAGGTATATTGCCTAAACTTCCTGGATCTGTGAGATATCGCTGTCGATGATCAGCGAGTAGTTTGTATAATACACTACAAATCCAGGCTTGGCGCCTTTCGGTTTTTTCACATGTTTCTTTTCAACGTAGTCTATTTCTACTTTTTCTCCTCCGCGTGCTTTCGAGTAATGGGCGGCAAGCCGGCCGGCCTCCTCAAAGGTTCTGTCGGGAAGTTCTTCACCGTTTGTTTTTACAATAACATGGGAACCAGGGGCGTCTTTCGCATGGAACCACCAGTCATTGCCTGTTGCAAAGCTGAAAGTGAGTTCGTCATTTTGAAAATTATTTTTCCCTACATACATATGAAAACCGTCGCTGGAAAGATAATGCAGCGGCGTGTTTTTTATTTTAACCTTCTTTTTGGTAAACTTCCTGCGCATATAGCCAGAGCCAATCAACTCCTCTTTGATCTGGGCAAGATCGTCCTCTGTCAGGGCGATATCCAGTGCCGTGCTTACGGAGTCCAGATAAGTGATATCATCCTGTGTCTCCTGGACAAAACGGGAGAGAGCCTCATAGGTTCTTTTCTGCTTATTATATTTATCAAAGTAGCGCTGGGCATTTTCCTGCGGTGTTTTCGCGGCGTCCAGCGGGATGGTGATCATCTCATTCGTATAATAATTCAGTGCTTCCAGCTGCCGGGCGCGCTCCTTCAGGTTGTAGCCGTAAGTATTGATTAACTCCCCGTAAACCTTATATTTGTCCCGGTTCTCGGTATCGGCGAGCTGCTTGAGCTGCAGATCACATTTTTTGCGGCTGCGCTCCAGGGCCGTCTGCACAATATGGCGCAGATCAGCTGACTTCTGCCGGATGCGGGTCAGAGCATTTTTAGAGGCGTAATAAGTCTCCAGCACTTGGGACATGGAATCAAAATCCATCCGTGTGCAGTTTTCTAAATGAGTCAGCGGCAGCGCAGAAAATTCTTTTGGTTCCTGTCCATCGTAATAGATCGCAGGAGAGTAGCATCCTTCTTTTACATAAGTAAAGACAAGAGAAAACTGACGATACAGATGCCGCAGTGTCTCATCTTCCAAAGTCTCGGTTGTGACGGTAGAATCAATGTCTGACAAAAAGCAGATCTCCCTGGCTGCCACGGGACTTACTCCGGTAAAGCTTGTATAAATGGCCTTGGCGAGCGGAAGCTGCTTTGACTTAATCTTTTCAAGAAAGGCAGATTCATCCGTGGACAGCGGATCGGACTTGTCCATAGTATCAGGGACAAAATAGTCTCTTCCTGGAAGCACTTCCCGGACAGAACTCATCTGGGCGGAAACGTGCTTGATACTGTCGATGATCATTCCTTCGCTGCTACAGAAGATAATGTTGCTGTGTTTGCCCATAATTTCCACAACGAGATCCTTCCTGCAGAGATCCCCCAGCTCATCCAGATGTTCAATGGTAAAGTGGATGATGCGCTCCAGACCTGGCTGACAGATATCGATAATCCTGCCGTTGCTGATATGTTTTCTCAGCAGCATGCAGAAATTAGGGGCCGTCATGGGGCTGGGTTTGTTGGAGTCCGTTAGATATATAAGGGGGAGGGATGCGCTCGCAGAAATACACAACCGCCTCTGTCCGGCCGGTGTTTTCAGTGTGAGAAGCAGTTCGTCTGTTTCAGGCTGTGCAATTTTGGCAATCCTTCCACCCTGCAGCTGTTCTTTTAATTCGTGGACCAGAGAGGCCACGGTAATTCCATCAAATGCCATGATATAATCCTTCCTTCAGATGTTGAATCATCGTGAAATTAATATTTCTATATTGTATCATAAAGCGGGGCATCGGGAAAGTCCTGAATCGGGATTTAGGCAACGAGCTTTAGTCGCGTTGGCGGACGGGGACGCTTAATGACAGGGATGCCGGGGAGGTACTGGGGCTGTATATGCCGTTGCGAAATGCACCCGTGCGGTCAAGTGCTTCTAGAACCCCCGCTGCCGGACAGACGGGTACGCTGAACACATCACGGGAAATCTGATGATTTCCCGCGCTGGGTTCAGCAAAAACTTGATTCGGTGATCAAGTTTTTCCCCGTCTGTCCGGCAGCGGGGGTTCAAGAAGCACTAAACCACACTCTCAGCATTCTCGCAACGGCATATACAG
>NZ_GL870821.1:0-71528 GCF_000190355.1 Clostridium sp. D5
GAGCCGGGACGGACTGTGAAAAGCACCTGTCCTGTTGGAAATACAGCCGCTGCGCTAAGCGGCAGTAAGAGGAAATCCGCAAAATCAGTCAGAACCGAACGCATTCACCGTTTAATCTGATGATTAAACGCCTCAGGCGTTCTAAAAATCTGCTTCGGAAGCAGATTTTTTCTGACTGATTTCACGGCTTTCCTCTAACTGCCGCTATGCTCGCTAAAAGCATTTCCAACAGGACAGGTACTTTTCACAGTCCGTCCCGGCTCACGGTAAGCTAGGTTCATCCGCCGATAGGAAAGAACTCTTTCCCCGGTTGGATCCCAGACCGGGACAGCGGATGGAATAGAATTGGTGTAACTTTCATATCCCCAGTAGATTCAAATATGGGTTTTTTCGGTATATTTAATATAATGAATCTCTTTCCGGCAAGCGACACTAAGTCCCTTCTTGCAGATGAACGATTACGCGCCGTCAGTCCAGATCCGTTGCTCCGGTCCGGGATCCCCTCCGGGTAACGAGCCCTTTCCTACCGTCCGGATGAGCCAGCTTTATGACAGGGATGCCGGGGAGGTACTGGGGCTGTATATGCCGTTGCGAAATGCTGGAGTGCGCTTACTGCTCCTTGGACAACCACTGCCGGGCAGGCGGGGAAAAACTTGATCACCAAATCAAGTTTTTGCAGAACCCAGCGCGGGAAATCCTCAGATTTCCCGTGATGTGTTCTGCGTACCCGCCTGGCCGGCAGTGGGTGCCCTAGGAGCAGTTGGCAGCACGGGTGCATATCGCAACGGCATATACAGCCCCAGTACCTTCCCGGCATCCCTGTCATTAAGCGTCCCCCATCCGTTCCCGCAACTAAAGCGCGTGAACTAAATCCCGATATTTGTCCCAAAGTCCTTGACGAAGTTCTTTTTCAGAGCATATAATGATAGAAACAGAACCCAACATGACGCTTCCCAAGGCGGAATTCGTTGGGTCTTTTGTTTATCTCAAGGTGAAGAAAACAATCAGACACACTCTGGGATTATTATAATGTGCGGGAGGATACAAGAGATGAAAAGAATGACATTGGGGACCAGCAGCCTTGAAGTTCCTGTAATCGCGGCTGGATGTATGAGAATCAACGGTCTGGATGAAGAAGGTCTGGAGAATTATATCAATAAATGCATGGAACTGGGAATAAACTTTTTTGAACACGCAGATATCTACGGAAGCGGAAAATGCGAAACGCTGTTTGCAGAGGCGTTTGAGAGAACAGAATTCAGGCGAGAGGATATTATACTGCAGTCCAAATGCGGTATTATCCCCGGCGTTATGTATGATTTCTCAAAAGAGCACATTATAAAATCCGCGGAGAACAGTCTGAAGAGGCTGAATACAGATTATCTGGACGTTTTGCTGCTCCATCGTCCGGATGCCCTTGTGGAGCCCGAAGAAGTTGCAGAAGCCTTTGATCTGCTCAATGCATCCGGCAAGGTAAGGAATTTTGGAGTATCAAACCATAAACCGATGCAGATAGAATTACTGAAAAAATATGTAAAGCAGGATCTCGTAACAGACCAGCTCCAGTTCAGTGTCCCATTTTCCAATATGATTGCAAATGGAATGGAGGTCAATATGCTGACCGATGGAGCCGTTGACCGTGACGGGAGCATTCTGGATTACTGCCGCCTGAAAGACATGACGATCCAGGCCTGGTCCCCGTTCCAGTACGGCTTCTTCGAGGGCGTATTCATTGGAAGTGACAAATATCCGGAACTCAACCAGCTGCTGGAGGAACTGGCGGAACGCTACGATGTAACGCCGACAACCATAGCAACATCCTGGATCTTAAGGCATCCGGCGCATATACAGATGATCGCAGGAACCACAAACCTGACACGCTTGGTAGAGATCGCACTCGGAAGCGAAATCACCCTGACGCGTGAAGAGTGGTATCAGATTTATTTGAGTGCGGGGCATTTACTTCCTTAGAGGGGGACGCTTCAGTGGTATATACGGTATCAGGACAACGAGTGAAAATAGTATTATCATTATTGAAAGTGTGCATTTCTTCACCGATTTGCATACTTTCTTTTTTTTTACTAATAAAAAATAAATTTCTGAAAAATCATTGACAACATTTGGGAAAATGGATATATTATAAGGGAGATGTAGTTAGTTACTTGACTAACAAACATGCAAACTGAAAGGAGGGATAGAGTTGTATATTAATCCCAATATTGATAAGCCTATCTTCATTCAGATTGCAGAACAGCTGGAGGACTCTATATTCACAGGAATCTATCCGGAGGAAACAAAAATTCCTTCAACGAATGAAATATCTGTACTGTTGAATATAAATCCCCATACGGTTCTAAAAGGAATGAATATGCTGGTTGACCAGGAAATCATCTATAAGAAAAGAGGGCTGGGAATGTTCGTAAAAGAGGGTGCAGTTATAAAGATACGCCAAAAAAGGCAAAATCAATTTTATGATCAGTACATTGCAACGCTGCTCGAGGAAGCTTCAAAACTGCAAATGTCAAAAGAAGAAATTATCACGCTGATAGAAAGGGGCTATGACCATGAACTCAATTCTAATTAAGAATATTACAAAGAGATACAAAGGTGTTACAGCACTTGATAATGTTTCGTTTTCTTTTGAGTACGGGAAGATATATGGATTTTTGGGGAGAAATGGAGCCGGCAAATCTACTCTCATCAATATTATGGCAAACAGAATTTTTGCTGATGAAGGAGAAGTTGTTATTGATCAAGTTTCAGCAAAAGAAAATATGGAAGTACACGAAAAGATTTTCTGTATGAGCGAAGTGGATTTATACGATACCAGTTTGAAAGTTAAGGACCAGTTTAAGTGGATCAGCCGTTTTTATGACAGCTTTGATATAGAAAAAGCGTTTGATATTTCAAGAAAATTTAATCTGGATACGAACAAGAGATTTAAGGCATTATCAAAGGGCTATCAGTCAATTTTTAAGCTGACAGCAGCTTTAGCTCTTAATGTACCATATATTGTATTTGATGAGCCGGTATTAGGGCTGGACGTAAACCACAGGGAATTGTTTTATGATCTGCTTTTAAAAGACTATGAGAATAACGAACGAACAATCATTATCGCAACACATTTGATTGAAGAAATCGCAAATATTATTGAAGAGGTTGTTTTAATCGACAAAGGAAAAGTTTTGCTTCAGGAAAGTGTAGATACATTGTTAGGAACCGGTTATTGTGTTTCCGGCCCGGAACAGGAGGTTGTCAGCTACTGCCGGGATAAAAACGTGATTGGAAACGATGAATTGGGTAATTTGAAGCTGGCCTATATATTAGGAGAAAAATCACCGCTGCCGCATGGGAGCCATTTACAGATTACAGCTATGAATTTACAGAAACTGTTTGTCAAGCTGACGGAGAAAGGGGGAAATTAATATGGGTAAATTAAAAGAAGCTATCCGATATGAGTGTTCTACTTCATTTAAGTATATCTGGTATTTCTATGCAATACAGTATGCAATCGTTGCACTGATCTATGCAATTCTTTCAATTAGCACAGGAAGTACAGAACGGTTAGGCGTAAGCTGCCTGGAAACAAACACATTTATCTATGTTGGTATTGTAAGTATATTAGGTATGACAGAAGATTTTAAAATGCTGATACAAAACGGCTTTATGCGTAAATATATCTTTATTTCTACGGTTTCTCTGTTCGTATTTATGTCCGGGATAATGGCACTTTTTGACACGGCTGCAGGAAATATCTTACGGCATATAGTATATGGTTATACAACACTGTTTGGAAGTATTTACGGATATGATAATATTTTTATAAGCTGGCTCTGGCTATTTCTTTTATATATGTTTATTTGTGTTTTATTGTATTTGGCAATACTTGTCATATATAAAATCGGAAAGACTTTATCAATTTGTCTTGGGGTTGCACTTGGCGGCACCGTATTACTGATTACTGCCGTATTTCAATATGTTCTGTCAAATGAGGCGGTAAATAAAATCATAGAAACTGCCGCGAAAGCAATGGGATTTATGCCGGATGGAACAATTATTTATCTGTTCCCTGTCCTGACTTTACTTTTATTTGTGGTTGTATTGGGAATAGGATCTTATGCGGTTATCCGCCGCATAGAACTCAAATCATAAAAATTTAAACACATCCTTGCGGATTTGCTGTAAGGCGCGTGTCCCATCTCCTTTTAAGATAAAATAAGGTGGCAGTGATCACAGAAAACATCTGACCTGCCGGGCAAAATCCATCAGGATGGTGTCCGGCAGGTCAGATGTATCTAAAATTTGGGCTTTTCTATTATATATTTTTTCGGTAAAATAAGGCTATATTAACCGATACAAAATCTTCCGGGTGCGTTCGTTTTCTCATATCTGCAAAGCCTTTTCAACTCAGTATCCACCCTAAGAGATTTCCCCGTGGAGTTCCTGGAGTGATTTTACGTCTCCGTCTCCATGTTCTTTTATGTATTTGATACCCTTAGCCGTTGCGCGTGCCGCAGCCATGGTGGTCATATAAGGGATTTTGGCTTTGATTGCTGCTTTTCTGAGGTAGCTGTCATCATGGATGCTGTCTTTTCCGACCGGAGTATTGACGATTAAGTCAATGTTTCCATTGGTAATCAGATCCAGGACATTTGGCCTGCCTTCATACATTTTCTTTACTTTTTCGGCCTCGATTCCGTTTTCGCGGATGAGGTCATAAGTAGTTCCTGTAGCAATGATCTTGAAGCCATCCTCTGCAAAGCTCTTTGCGATTTCCACAACCTCTGGCTTGTCTTTTCTGCTGACGGAGATCAATACGGTTCCTTCCAGCGGCAGTTTGGTCTGGGTTGCTTCCTGCGCCTTGTAGAATGCTTCTCCATAGGATGCGGAAAGTCCGAGAACTTCACCTGTTGAACGCATCTCAGGTCCGAGTACCGGGTCTACCTCCGGGAACATGTTGAACGGGAATACGGCTTCTTTGACACCGTAATTCGGGATGTTCTGCTCCTTTAGTTCGGCCACCGGTGACGGTCTGCCTGTGATCTCTGAAGTAATGATATCAGTCGCAAGCGGTACCATACGGATGTTGCAGACCTTTGACACAAGAGGAACCGTTCTGGATGCACGCGGGTTGGCTTCCAGTACGTATACTTTGCCGTTCTCAATTGCGTACTGCATGTTCATAAGACCTTTGACATGCATTTCTTCTGCGATCTTTCTTGTATAATCTTTGATTGTTTTTACATTTTCCTCAGAAATATGTACGGATGGGATGATGCATGCGGAGTCACCGGAATGTACACCGGCAAGCTCGATATGCTCCATGACAGCAGGGACAAATGCGTGGGTACCGTCGCTGATTGCGTCCGCTTCACACTCCAGTGCGTGGTTCAGGAAACGGTCGATCAGGATCGGGCGGTCCGGAGTGACACCTACGGCAGCTGCCATGTAATTCGCCATACTTTTATCGTCATATACAACTTCCATGCCGCGGCCGCCTAATACGTAAGACGGACGTACCATAACCGGATAGCCGATGTTCTGTGCGATAGAAATTGCTTCTTCCACATTGACAGCCATTCCTGATTCAGGCATTGGGATCTGCAGCTTTTCCATCATTTCCCGGAACAGATCGCGGTCCTCGGCAAGATCAATGACGGATGGAGCGGTCCCCAGAATCTTCACGCCATTCTTTTCCAGGTCTGCAGCCAGGTTCAGAGGAGTCTGTCCGCCGAACTGTGCGATTACACCCAGTGGTTTTTCTTTTTTATAGATGCTTAATACATCCTCCAGTGTCAGAGGCTCAAAATACAGCTTGTCGGAGGTGTCATAATCTGTGGAAACTGTTTCTGGGTTACAGTTTACAATAATCGTTTCGAATCCCAGTTTTTTCAGCGCCAGAGAGGCATGTACACAGCAGTAGTCGAATTCGATGCCCTGTCCGATACGGTTCGGACCTCCGCCTAGAATCATAATCTTTGGCTTTTCGGTGCTGACAGGGTTCTTATCCTCAGCGTTGTAGGTGGAGTAGTAGTAGGCACTGTCTTTGGTACCACTTACATGCACGCCCTCCCAGGCTTCTTCTATGCCGATCTCAATACGGCGGTTTCGGATATCTGCCTCCGGAATCTCAAGGATCTGACTCAGATACTTATCGGAAAAACCGTCTTTTTTAGCTGCAGTGAGCTTTTCATCGGAAGGAAGTTTTCCTTTTTCCTGGTGCAGTGCTTCTTCTTCCTCGACCAGCTCTTTCATCTGCTCTATAAAATAGGTCTTTACCTTGGTGATTTCGTGGATCTCTTCTATAGAAGCACCCTTGCGAAGCGCTTCGTACATAATAAAATGACGTTCGCTGGACGGGGTAATCAGAAGCTGCAATAGTTCTTCTTTCGTCTTCTGATCAAGATCTTTTGCATGTCCCAGTCCGTAACGGCCGGTCTCCAGGCTTCGGATGGCTTTCTGGAAAGCCTCTTTGTAGTTCTTGCCGATGCTCATGACTTCACCGACAGCACGCATCTGGGTTCCCAGCTTGTCTTCTACACCTTTAAATTTCTCGAATGCCCAGCGGGCAAACTTGATTACAACGTAGTCTCCGTCCGGAACATACTGATCCAGTGTGCCGTATTTGCCGCACGGAATATCCTTTAAAGTAAGGCCTGTAGCCAGCATAGCAGATACGAGCGCGATCGGGAAACCGGTAGCCTTGGATGCAAGCGCTGAGGAACGGGATGTTCTCGGATTGATTTCAATAACAATAATCCGGTCGCTGACAGGATCGTGCGCAAACTGTACATTCGTCCCGCCGATAACCTGCACAGACTCTACAATCCGGTAAGCCTGGTCCTGAAGGCGTTTCTGGCATTCCTCGGAGATCGTAAGCATAGGTGCGGAACAGAAAGAATCTCCGGTGTGCACACCAAGCGGATCAATATTTTCAATAAAGCATACCGTAATCATGTTGTTTTCTTTATCGCGGACAACCTCCAACTCCAGTTCTTCCCAGCCTAAGATAGATTCCTCTACCAGAACCTGTCCTACAAGGCTTGCCTGCAGGCCGCGGGCGCATACCGTCTTCAGCTCATCTTTGTTGTACACCAGGCCGCCGCCGGCACCGCCCATTGTATAAGCAGGGCGCAGCACGACAGGGTATCCCAGATCATCCGCAATATCGAGGGCCTCCTCTACGGTATAGGCAACCTCGCTGCGTGCCATCTCTATGCCAAGTTCATTCATTGCTTTTTTGAATTCGATCCGGTCCTCGCCGCGCTCGATTGCGTCAACCTGAACGCCGATAACCTCAACCTTATATTTATCCAGAATTCCTTCTGCAGCAAGCTCTGAACATAAATTCAGTCCAGACTGGCCGCCAAGATTGGGAAGCAGCGCGTCGGGACGTTCCTTTGCAATAATCTGTTCAAGTCTATCCACATTAAGTGGTTCAATGTAAGTGACGTCCGCTGTTTCGGGATCAGTCATAATAGTTGCAGGGTTGGAATTGACCAATACAATCTCATATCCTAAATTTTTCAGTGCCTTACAAGCCTGAGTACCGGAATAATCAAACTCGCATGCCTGTCCGATGATGATTGGGCCTGACCCAATAATCAGTACCTTGTGAATGTCTGTTCTCTGTGACATAACTTGCCCTCCTGTGTATTTTAAAATAAATTTATATAATAGGCTCTACCTGTCAAAGAACATTATAGTAGAGAAAGGGGGGAGAAGTAAAGCAATTTATCAACAAGATGCTGGTCTATTGTAAAATTTCGGGTTACAATAGACATGTATATAAAGAAGCATGATAACCTGTAATAAGTTGTTATAATAAATATAGAAGAAAATAAATAAAAATTAAAAATTATAAATTACTATTGACTTTGACGCAGCGTCAACTGTTATATTCATATCACGGCAGGAGGAAATGAATATGGAATACAGTATCAGACAATTATCGGAAATCGCAGGTATCAGTGCACGTACTCTGCGGTACTATGACAAAATAGGTCTTCTCAAACCGTCATGTGTACGGGAATCCGGCTACCGCTATTACAGCGAAAAAGAGCTGGAGCTGCTGCAGCAGATCTTATTTTACAAAGAGAGAGGCCTGAAGCTGGAGCAGATTGCCGCGATCATACAAAGTGACGACTTTGACATCATGTCCGCACTCCACGAGCATCTGGAAGACCTGGAATTACAGCAGGCCAGACTGGACAATATGATCACTGCCGTAAGAAAGACAATTGCGTCAATGAAAGGAGAAATTACAATGAGTAACGCAGAAAAATTTGAATCATTTAAAAAAGAGATGATAAAGAACAACGAAGAAAAATACGGAGAAGAGATCCGCAGCAAATACGGAGAAAAAGAGGTGGAGGAATCCAACAAAAGTATGCTGAACATGACAGAAGCAGAGTACGACCGCCTGAAAAGCCTGGAAAATGAGATCCGCGAAGAGTTAAACGCAGCCGTAAAAGACGGCGAAAGCCCGGAAAGCGAGCGGGCGGGAAACATCGTGCGTCTCCACAAAGAATGGCTGGGAATGAACTGGAAACAGTATACGCCGCAGGGGCATATCGGAATAGCTGAAATGTATGTGGCAGATCCCCGGTTTACAGCGTATTATGATAAAGACATAACCGGCTGCGCAGAGTTCCTCAAGAAGGCGATTGTTTGCTGGGTTGAACGGGGGTAGGAGGGACGCCATCCCAGGCAGGCTGGGCGCATCCAGACGGGAGTCAACGCAGCATGGGGAGGAATCGACGGGGGCGGCGGATGGTGGTGGATGTGCGGATTTTGCAACTGCCAGAAGGGGGATGCGGTTTTCTTATCCATGTAGATTGCGACTGAAAGGTAATACTTCTGCCATCCGAGGCGGCAGCGGATATTGCAGCTATCAGAAAGGAAGATCAGATTTTCGTAACCTTTCCAGTACAGTATCTGGAATACTGCCCCATCCGCCTCTCCGGTCTGAGTCCCCCCACCGGGGGGAGCGAGTCTTCCGATTTGATGAGCCCAGCAGCGTGAACCGGACATAGGGGTGGCAGGAAGCGTGGTTTGGCTGTTAGATAGAGTTAAGTAAAAGAGAAGGAAAACCGGGGCAAAAAATGTAATTTCCAAATTACATTCTCCTGGCCCCAGCGTGCGAAGCCATCAGGGCTTCGGACGATGTGGCCAGGTTGCCCCGGTTTTCCTTCTCTTTTACTTTACTCTATCTTACAGTCAAACCCCGTTTCCAGCCACCCCTATGTCCGGTTCACGCTGCGCCCCCCTTCTACAGAACCTCTCCCCGAGTAGACAATGTAATTACTTGCCAGGGGATTAGTTTTCCACTGTTTTTGAGTGCGGTCTTTACTGCCTGTTCTATTCCTCCGCAGCAGGGTACTTCCATGCGTACGACGGTGAGGCTTTTTATGGTATTCTGCCGGAGGATTTCGGTGAGTTTTTCGGCGTAATCTACGCTGTCGAGTTTGGGACAGCCCATGAGGGTGATCTTGCCTTTCATGAAATCCTGGTGGAAGTCTGCGTAGGCGTATGCGGTGCAGTCAGCGGCTATGAGCAGTTCTGCATCTTCATAATATGGAGCCTGGATGGGGACGAGTTTGATCTGGACCGGCCACTGGCGAAGCTGGGATTCTGCGGGGGCCGGGGCATGCGGGGAGACCTTCGGTGAAACGTGAGGTTTTAGTTCTCTTGCCTGTGTGCCCGGGCAGCCACAGGGGAGAGGAGCAGCTTTTTTGCGCTCCTGATTGGCTTTGACTGCTTCGGCATCGTATGCTGCGGCTTCCCGTTCCACGAAGCTGATGGCATCTGCAGGGCAGGTGGGGAGACAGTCTCCCAGGCCGTCGCAGTAATCATCTCTCAGCAGGCGGGCTTTTCCGTTGACCAAGCCGATTGCTCCTTCGTGACAGGCTTCGGCACATAATCCGCATCCGTTGCATTTTTCTTCGTTTATTTCAATTATTTTACGTATCATTTGAATTCCTCCTGTTTGATTGTTTTGTACGTAACGCTCAGAACCATGAACAGTTATCCTTGTGTCTATACTGGCATTGTACTATACTTTAAGAAGAATAAATGTTGTTATCACAACGAAATGGAGAAAATTTATGGATTACAATTTTATTGCAGGCACCAAGTTGTTTGAGGGGGTTAGCGTGGAGGACGCAGAAGCGATGCTGGGATGTCTGGGAGCACAGGAGAAGTCCTACTCCAGGGGCGAAGTCATTTATCATGTGGGTCAGTGCATAGAGCGGATGGGACTGCTTCTGGAGGGCGGCGTGAATATTGTGAGGCCGGATATCTGGGGAAATGAAAATATTATCGGACATATACTGCCGGGGGAAGTTTTTGCGGAGACGTATGCCTGCAGCCAGAAAGCTCCTATGATGGCAGATGTCATCGCGACAACGAAGTCTACGGTGCTGTTTTTGGATGTGGGGAAGGTGATTAAGAGCTGCGCGTCCTCCTGCAGCCATCACGCCAGGCTTGTCCGCAACCTGCTCATGATTATGGCATCCAAGAATCTGAATCTGGCGCAGAAAATAAATCATATTACACCGAAATCTATTCGCGAAAGGCTGTTGTCCTACCTCTCATCAGAGGCGGTGAAGCAGGGGAAAAAAGAGATCGAAGTTCCGTTTAACCGGCAGCAGCTGGCGGACTATCTGGCGGTAGACCGAAGCGCGCTTTCCAATGAGCTTTCAAAAATGCAGAAGGACGGGCTGCTGAGCTATCATAAGAATCATTTCATACTTCGGCAGGCAGAGGAAAGCGGCTTGTAAGAATCTTGTGCGGGGGCAGGAAATGGTCTATAATAGTAACAGTTCAGGCAAGCCTGAACTGTTACCTATAATAAAATACGATGTGAAAAAATGTGGCGGAAACAGGAGGCTGAGAAGGAATCATATGGAATTAAAATCAATTGGGCTTACCGGCGTTGGAAATGCAAGGCAGCTTGGAGGATACATTGGGGCTGATAACAGGAAAATAAAAATGGACAGGCTTTTGCGGACCGGGAAACTGGCGGATGCGCTGCCAAAGGACCTCAAGAGGCTGAAAGAGACATTTGGCCTGGCGGAAGTTATAGATTTCAGAACTTCATTTGAAAGAGATAAGGCACCGGACCCGGAGATAGCAGGGGTGAAGAATTATCATGTGCCGGTTCTGGATGAAGAAAACGGGAGCATGGCTGCAGCCGCAGCGAGCGGTGCATTCACAGCGGCTGAGGCATTGAAGTACTTACAGAGCGGTGCTATGGCAGATATGTATGTGGAGATTGCCACTACCCCGTTTTCCCAGAAGGCGTATGCCCGCTTTTTCAGGATTCTTTTAGAAAATGAACAGGGCGCGGTCCTGTGGCACTGTACAGCAGGAAAAGACCGGGCCGGATTCGGCTCTGTGCTGGTGTTGTCCGCACTTGGTGTGGAGCGTGGTGTTATCCTGGAAGATTATGAGAAGACCAATCACTATTACAAGGACAATATAAAAGCCATGGAGCAGTTTTTAAGAAGCAAAGGATTAGGCGATGAAGCCGTACAGGCCGCCCGGTCCACGGCCGGAGCGGAAGTGAAACACCTGGTAAAGGCTTTGGATGTAATTGATCAGGAGTATGGTTCCATGGACGAATATCTGCGCAGCCGGATCCTGCTTGGAGATGAGGAAAAGAATCAGCTTAGAAATAAATATTTGGAAAACTGATCATCCCGGTCTTTACGTTGGGAATCAGTATGTGTTAAACTGGTTGCGGAAACAGGATGTGAGGAGAGGGCTTTTTGGCGCTGCCTGTTATATTCAGAAATTTACTGTAGAAGGAGACAAAAAAATGGGAGGCTTTTTTGGTGTAGCTTCAAAAACGGACTGTACGTTAGAGTTGTTTTATGGTGTGGATTATCATTCACATCTGGGAACAAGAAGAGGTGGGATGGCAACATTTGGTAAGGACGGATTTCAGCGTGCGATTCATAATATCGAGAATTCGCCATTTCGTACCAAATTTGAGAAAGATGTAGAGGAACTCGAAGGCAACCTTGGAATCGGCTGTATATCAGATTACGAACCGCAGCCGCTGCTGATCCAGTCCCATCTGGGAAGCTTTGCAATCACCACGGTCGGCAAAGTGAATAATATGCCGGAGCTCCTGTCAAAAGTATATGAAAATGGACATACACATTTTCAGGAGATGAGCGGCGGGCAGATCAATGCGACGGAACTGATTGCATCTTTGATCTGCAAAAAGGATTCGATTGTAGAAGGAATCCGATACGTTCAGCAGCTTGTGGATGGTTCCATGACATTGCTTCTGATGACAACTGACGGACTGTATGCGGCGAGAGACCGATATGGACGTACACCGCTCGTGGTTGGCAAAAAAGAAGATGCTCATTGCGTTTCTTTCGAAAATTTTGCCTATATCAATCTGGGCTACACCGAATATAAGGAACTTGGGCCTGCGGAGATTGTATTTATCACACCGGAGAGTGTTGAGACGGTAAGCCCTCCGGGGGAGGAGATGAAGATGTGTTCCTTCCTGTGGGTATACTATGGTTACCCGACTTCTTCCTACGAAGGGGTCAATGTCGAAGAGATGCGCTACAAATGCGGAAGCATGCTTGCGAAAAGGGACGGGGACACTGTATCACCGGATATCGTTGCGGGAGTGCCGGATTCCGGAATCGCGCATGCCATCGGATATGCAAATGAATCAGGCATACCTTATGCAAGACCGTTTATCAAATATACACCAACATGGCCGCGCTCCTTTATGCCGACGAACCAGAACCAGAGGAGTCTGATTGCCAAGATGAAACTGATCCCGGTACAGGCATTGATAGAGAATAAGAAATTACTGCTGATTGATGATTCTATCGTGAGGGGAACCCAGCTCCATGAGACAACCGAGTTCCTGTATCAGAGCGGTGCTAAAGAAGTGCATGTGCGTCCCGCTTGTCCTCCGCTGCTGTTTGGATGTAAATATCTGAATTTTTCCCGTTCCAAGTCCGAACTTGATCTGATAACAAGAAGGATCATTCAGGAAAGAGAAGAGGAAGTAACTCAGGAAGTGCTGGAAGAGTATGCAAACCCCTCCTGCAGCCGATACAATGAGATGGTAGAGGAAGTACGCAGACGCCAGAACTTTACAACACTGCGCTACCACAGGCTGGACGATCTGGTGGAATCTATAGGACTGTCTCCATGTAAACTCTGCACATATTGCTTTGACGGAAAAGAATAGAAGCATCGATTTGAAAAAGGTGAGGCCGCACACGAAGTATGAAAACTTACGTGCGCGGCTTTTTTGGGCATATAATGTAAAATCAGAAATTGTGCAATCTGTCTGCCGCATGCTTTTATAAATAAAGAAAATATATGTTACTGAGTCGAATGTGTAAAACAGATTCGGATCAGGAGCTGACCGCGGATTGTTTACGGACAAACAGTTTGGGAACATATTTGACGGCTATCGTGATGGAAAGCGCTGCTATAAAACCGATGGCCGCTGCTACGACCGCATGGAACAGGTTGGCCGGGTTCCCTTCCTGATAAAACATAAGCACGGTTGATACGGAGGGGAAAGAATATACCGTACCACATGGTGTAAAGATCCCCTGATAAATACCGCCTAAAAAGCTGGCCGTAACCGTAACAGCAAGCAGGGACTTTTTCGGAATACAGATCCCGTACAGTGTCGGTTCCGATACGCCGGAAAACAGTGCTACAAGCGCCGCAGAGAGATATGTGGGACGGTCAGGAGAGTCAGGTTCCGTGATAAATGCTCCCAGAGCCACACCGGCAATGGCCATGGTGCAGACAAAGAAGCTGACCAGATAACCGATGTCCTGTCCGGTATTTCCCAGACTCTCAAGTACAATAGCCGTAAAGATCCAGCTCGTTCCGGTGATTGTCAGGAACGGTGCGAGTGCTGCAAAAACAGCCCAGGATAGTACTGGATTTAAATCCTGCAGTGTAAAAATAAACGTTGAAATCCCATTTCCTGCGATTGTACAGAGCGGACCTACGAATAAGATTCCGATCATTGAAGTCAGCAAAACAGTAACCAGCGGCATAAAAAATGACTGGAATGTTTTCGAAGATATTTTCTCAAGCAGGCCGGTCAGCTTTGACATCAGGTACACCAGAAGCATAGCAGGCAATACCGAATAGGCATAGGAAGCCTTGTATACAGGCAGAAACAGAAACTGGATCTTTTCCTGTGAGTTCAAAAGTTCAATAAGATCCGGCAGCAGGAGAACCGCTGCAGACACCATGGCGAACAGGGGATTGACCTTAAAATGGCAGGCCGATGAGTAAGCCACCAAAATCGGCAGAAAATAAAAGGTGGCATCGCTGACTGCTGCCAGAATTATCTCAGTTTGAGGATAAACGGTAAACAACGGTGTATAGCCGAGCAGAATATTCAAAAGTTTTATAAAACCTGCTGCCATAAGAAGTGGAATAATAGGTTTCATACAGGCTGCAATTGTTTCAAATATTCTGGAAAACAGATGATTTACGCCAAATCTCTTCATAACTTATTCCCCTCTTTCTTTTCTTCCTAATTGTGATTATAATAAAATAAAGTGCAGAAATATATAACAATCCGCACAGAATTTATAAAAATCTTACCAGACGGTGTGGAGACTGCAGGAGACGGACACAGGAGTATCCTACGGTCATAATATGGTACAGGTTTGGCAGCAGGAACAGCGCAGTGATTATATTTGATTGTGAGGGACGTTTATGGAACATATTGAAAGAAACCAGGATAAAATGGAGACGGGAATGTTTCTTGATGAGGACTTTGCGTTCTATATATACGAAAGGCGTATTTCCGATTACCGTGACGGAGAAGTGCTGTCACACTGGCATATTGAACTGGAATTTATTCTTGTCCTGGAAGGATGTCTGGATTATATCGGAGAAAATTCAGAGTATATGCTGTCTGAGGGGCAGGGGGTTCTGGTAAACGGAAATGTCCTTCATTCATACAGGCGGAAAGAAATGAAAGAATGCAGATATCTGGTCATGATTTTTCATCCGTCGCTGCTTGGGTACAGTAATGAAGGCCGAATTTCTAAAAAATATATTTATCCTTACTTTGCGGGAAATAAAACGTTCTTAGACATCTGCCTGTCAGGGGAGGAAGCCTGGCAGAAAGAATATATAAAAGCTGTCTTCGAGGCAGATAGGATATTTGAGGCCCAGGCCAAAGGGTATGAACTTGACCTGCAGATGACGCTGCTAAGGTGCTGGCGGATTCTGTATGAAAATGTGCTGTGCAGCAGGCCCGTCCAGCCGGAGAAAGATACCAAAGATGAACTGATCTACAAAGCAGTGAAATACATACGGGAACATATGGGTGGGAAAATTTACCTGTCAGACATTGCAGATGCGTGCAGCATCAGCAATACAGAATGCTGCAGAATGTTTAAAAGACAGGTGGGGCAGAGCCCTATGGAATATGTGAAAAAGTACAGGATCAAAAGGAGCCTGGATTTTCTGGACCAGAAGGATTACAGTATCATGCAGGTGGCTGAGATGGTGGGATTTGACAGCCAGAGTTATTATACTAAAGTATTCCGCGGTATGATGAAATGCACGCCGCAGGAATATCGGAGGCAGAAAGAGAAAGTAAATCAAGGGGGCGGGATGTGGGAATAGGGGACGCCTGCGCTGCCCGGGAGGGAAAGCTTTGCGGGGAACCTGTCCGATGTTTTCCGGAGCTTTCCACTTGCGAAGAGCCCGTAACATCAAATCGGGAGACTCGCATGGGATCAACGGCATTCACTGTGTAATCCTGATGGATTACACAGCTCAGGCCGTCTCAGGCTTTGCTTCGGAAGCAAAGCCTGCCCATGCGAGTCTCCCGATTTGATGTAACGGGCTCTAATCGCGCGTTCTATGCTCTGGAAAACATCGGACAGGTTCCCCGCAAAGCTTTCCCTCCCGAGTAGCGCAGGCTGGGGGGCCTAAGGCGGTAGGATGGCTGCTGGGGGGAAATTGATAAAATGGTAAAAAACTATTGACTCTGACGGAACGTTATAGGGTATGATATTTATAGATCGCAGTGCTTAACTTTTATGGGGACGGGAGTGAATTGTTTATGCGAGTGACTATTTGGGTGGACAGGAGGGATGAAGGGGATGAAGACAGTGAAGGAGATTTCGAAAATTACGGGGGTTAGTGTGCGTGCACTGCATTATTACGATGAGATTGGGCTTTTGAAGCCTACGGTTAAGAGTGAGGCCGGGTATCGATTTTATGATGATGAGGCTTTGGAGACGCTGCAGCGGATTTTGTTTTTCCGGGAGTTTGATATTCCGCTGAAGGAGATCCGGGATGTTATGAATGATCCGTCTCTTGGGAAACGGGATATTCTGCAGATGCAGAGGAAGATGCTGGTGAGCAAGAAGGAACGGATGGAGCGTCTGATTGCCAGTATTGATGATATTCTGAAAGGAGAAAATAAGATGGATTTTGAAGTATTTAACCGGTCCGAAATCGAGGCAATCTGCCAGTCCACGATTAACCACATGCCGGACTTTCTGAGGGAAAGTATCATCCGGGAATGGGGCGGGATAGAGCAGTGGAAGAAACACTACATCGAGCGTGCCTCAAAAGAGGACATGCAGAAAGGCTATCAGAAATGGATCCAATGGTTCGGAGACAAAGAAAAAGCCCTCGATGCCATGCTCAATCCCCCTTCCCCTGAAGCCGTCCGAGAATGCGAGAAAAAAACTGATGCCCTCCTAAAAAACCTGTCGGCCCAAAAAGACCTTCCCACAGACGCCCCACCCATCCAAAAAATAATATCCGAATACGCCCGTCTAATGAAGCAACTCTACCAAATGAAAAACGAAGCAGGAATCATGCAAACAATAGCCTCAAGCTACAAAACCGATCAGGCCTCCATAACAGACCAAAGATACGGAGAAGGCTCAGCAGAATACTTTGCCAAAGCAATAGAAACCTATTACAAATAACAAAAAAGTCCCGTGAATCCCAGCCCAACTCCGCCCGCACTCCCGTCTGAGCTCCATCAGGAGCGATTCACCATCCGACCTGATGCACCCAGCTTTGCGGAAGGGGAAATGGGAGGGGCGCAAAAGCCCTGTCCTGTTTTGCAGGACATAGAGCGGGCCTACCAGCAGTTAGAGGAAAAACAAAGGATTGCAGGGATGGAAATTGCTCACCAAAGCAATTTCCAAAGAGACCTGAGCCGTTTAAGCATCGGCTTAAACGGTGAATGTCTCTGATTCCCTGCAATCCTTTGTTTTTCCTCTTACTGCTGGTCAGCCCGCGGACCGTCCAGCAAAACAGGACAGGGCTTTTGCGCCCCTCCCATTTCCCCTTCCGCAAAGCGCCCCCGTGCCACCTATCAAGTAAATCGCCCCTAGACCTCTATGCCCCCACTTTTACCGCTGCATGTATAATAAGCCTTCTGTTCCTCCGGTTTAAGATATATGGAAATTTCCTCCGCCTCCAATATCCCCTTCATCCTGCAGTTTTCTTTGACCTTTTCTATGATTTTATCTGCCCGATATTCCTGGTCCTGATACTGAATATATAAGTTTATTCTGCCGGCATCTTCTTGTGCGCAAGGTGCGGCGGCAACCGTACACGCAGCTGTTTCTGTCTGTTTCTTCAGTTTTTTCTTATCAATTCTTTTGCTCATCTTTGTCTGCTCCCTTTTTGTAATGTCTTATGAATTATAGTACTTTTCGGCAAAGAAGTCAAAAATCACTATCTGGGAAAAGGTGCTGCTGCCGTAATTTTTCTCTGGTCTCTTCCATGATCTGATCCGCATTGTTTTCAGCGATATCCAGACCTTCAGCGCTGTAGATACGTGTCTGTTCGATACCAAACATACTGCATAAATTCTCTATATACTGGACCGCCGAATTCTGCGCTCCAATATAACCACCGCAGGTTGTGATATATATGAGTTCCTTTGCACGGCACATGGGGGCCGGGAGTCCTGCTTTTGTATATCCGAATGTAATTCCATTTACACAGATATGCTCGAAATAGACCTTCAGCGAGGACGGAAAAGAGAGGTCCCAATAAGGTGCTCCTACCAGAACCGCATCCGCCTGTGCAAAATCTTTGGCATACTGGTAACCTGGATCTGAGTAATCAAGGTTTTCTATATCTTCATTACGTTTGCTGAGCATCTGGTCCGTAAACGGTATGAGATTTTCTTTCTGTAAATTTACTTCCTGTATCTCCCATTCGTCTGAAAAACGTTCCATATATGTTTCACACAACTGCAGTGTTCTGGACTGTTCTCTTACGCAGGAATTAATAAATAGCAATTTCATAAATATCCTCCATTATATAATCAATTCGTTTCGTAATAAAAAGTAATAGTATTATATCACAGAGCAGAAGAAAATGTGCCCCCTCGTTCCATCAATTGTCTTTTTAAGACGGTCTGATCTGTACGCTTTCGGCGGCCGGAAAAGGCGGGCAGCCAATCTCAGGCTGCCCTTTGCGGTTTGGGAACAGTGATGTGAAATATTGGCTGAAACACCTATAGTTTTTAGTATCAAATCCCGCTAAAGTATTGTATAATGAAGCAAGAAGTTTGAGGAAATGACGATTACAAGCCCACCCCCCGTTGTGGCAGCAGTCAGAGCCATGCAGGCATGGCACGAGCCCGCTGTCTGCGGGTATAAAAGAGCCGGGAAAACCGGCGGCTGCGGATTGGTCTGCAGAGATGAATGAAGAAGACAGGTGAATACAAATGATTGAGAAGGATAAGATTTATCCCGTGATTGTAGATGAAAGTGAAAATATTATATATATATCAGATCCTGAGACATATGAAATCATTTATCTGAATCAGGCAATGAAAGGTACCCTGGATTTAGAACCGGGTAAAGATTACCAGGGAAGGTGCTGCTATGAACTGCTGCAGGGACAGCGTGCACCGTGTTCATTCTGTACCAATGCTCTTTTGACAACGGACAAGTTCTATACGTGGAAACATTTTAACGAAAAGCTGAACAGATATTACAGCCTTAGGGATAAGCTGGTTGAGATCGAAGGACATTTGTACCGTATGGAGATCTGTGTGGATATTACCGAGAGTGAGATGCTGCATAAGAATCTGGAAAGGCAGCTTTCCATTGAAGAGACTCTGGTCCAGTGTATTCATATGCTTACTGACAATTCAGATATCGATATGTCCATGAATGGGCTGCTGCGTATCATCGGAGAGTTTTATCAGGCTGACAGGGCATACATTTTCGAATACAATTATGAGAAGAATATACTGGTCAATACAAACGAATGGTGCAGAGAAGGAATCACACCACAAAAGGAGAATCTTCAGAGTGTTCCTGCAGAGGTGAGTAAGCAGTGGATGGATCTTTTCCACGATTATGGTGCAGTTCACTTGCCTTCTGTCAGACGCAGAGCGGAGGAAAATGCTCCGGAAGCAGATATACTTGAGCAGCAGGGAATAGGCTGTCTGATGGCAGCGCCCATATGGGACGCGGATTCTCGGGGCGAGGATGGGCAGAAGCTGCTCTATGGATTCATTGGCGTAGATGATCCTACACGCGGGGCAGAACATATTAAACTGCTTCAGTCAGTTGCATTTTTTATATATAATGAAATCCAGAAGCGCCGTATGATTATGAAACTCGAAGAGATGAGCAGGATTGATGTTCTTACCGGAATGGGAAACAGAAATTATTATATGGAAAAGCTGGAGAGTCTGGCAAAGCTGGATCTCGGGTCTCTGGGAGTTGTTTTCTGTGACATTAATGGGCTGAAGTATGCAAATGATCATTTCGGACATGCTTACGGTGACAAGATGATTCAGAGTGTTGCAGACGGAGTGAAACAGACTTTTCCCGAGTATGCATACAGAATCGGTGGAGACGAGTTTATTGCACTGTATATCAATGGGACAAAAGAGGCATTTTATAAACGGTTTGAAGCCCTGAAAGATTATGCGCAAAATGAATGTATCTGTGACTTCTCCATGGGAGTGAATTTTGGGGAGGGGAATATTAATGTGGATCAGCTCATTAGCGGCAGTGACAAGATGATGTATACGGAGAAGCAGATCTACTACGATAATACGCTGGAAGGCAGATCCGTACAGCACAGGGCAGCGGCAAGGCAGCTTGTGAATGATATAAAGGAAGGGGACTTCGAAGTCTTTCTACAGCCAAAGATCTACCTGGATACAGGAGAAATGGTTGGTGCCGAAGCTCTGCTAAGACGAAAAAAGGAAGACGGAGATTATTATCTGCCCGAACAGTTTATATCCCTCTATGAAAAGGAAGGCGTCATACAGTTTCTGGACCGTTTTGCATTTGAGGAAGTATGCGGGATACTAAAAGAATGGATAGAAACAGGGGCAGAAGCGGTTCCAGTATCCGTGAATTTTTCCAGAATCAGTCTGATGCAGCGCGGGATAGTACGGGATCTGGCACAGATCAGGGAAAAATACGGAGTTCCTGAAAAACTGCTCGTACTGGAAATTACAGAGAGCATAAGTAAAATGGAACCTCCGGCATTGAAAGAACTCATGAAAGAATTTGAAAAATACCATTTTGTTGTTTCCCTGGATGACTACGGCTATCAATACTCCAACCTGTCTATTTTATCAAACATGGATTTTGTTGAACTAAAGCTGGACAAAAGTCTGGTAGACAACCTGAAAGACAACCCAAAAGCAAGAGTAGTAGTCGAAAATTCCATAGAAATGTGCCGTCAGCTGAACAAAGTAATATCCACGGCAGAAGGAATCGAAAGCAAAGAACAGATGGACATCCTAAAAGGATTCAACTGCGACATGGGGCAGGGTTTCCTCTTCTCCCACCCCCTGCTCAAAAAAGAGTTCTTCCAAAAATACGGCAAACACTCATGACTTAAAACATAAATGATCCGGTCCCCTGACAGCAATTATAACTGCCAGGGGGCCGGATCATTTTAATAGTTACAATCAGGCAGGAGACGGCATTCTATAGATTTAAGGAAGCCTGTTTAATTTAGGGGATAGATATAATCTTTGGAATTGTGATGTAAACTGGAATGAAATACAAATAAATAATCAGTATGGATGCTTATACATGTGTTGCCCGATAATCTCCCGGGCTCTGTCCAGTGATCTTCTTAAATATGGTAAAGAAGTAACTGATATTCACAAATCCGACTGAATTAGCCACTTTCGCCGTCTTCCAGGTTGTGGTAGTAAGAAGATGCAGTGCCTTGGCTATTCTGATGCGGTTCAGATAATCATTGAAAAATTCTCCGGTTTCCCGTGCAAATTCTCTTCCCAGATAGGCGGCGTTGACTTCCATTTCAGCCGCAATCGTTTTTAAAGACAGGTTATCGTTTGTATAATTACTGTTTACATAGGTAAGCGCATTTTGGACCATAAAGGAATAGCTCCCCTCCATGCTTGCATCAGCAGCATGCTCCATCAGGGACAGGAAGAAAATATTCAGTTTCTCCTCTAACTGCAATATGGAATCTGTCCCGCTGATGATCGAAAAGGCGTTTTGCTTTTTCTGTGTAATCTCCGTTTCTGAAAAGGACACCATATATTTTGAATGAAGAACATAGGTTACCAGCTCAATCAGATAATACTTCAGGATATCCATATTTTCCCCATCTCCGGAAGCAAGAATTTCAGTAAAGTAAGTATGGATGGTCGCTTGTATTTTGTCTTTTTCTTCTGCTTCGAGATGCCTCAGGAAATCAGGATAGCTGACGGATGGATAGAAACTGCTGCCTAAAACCTGTGTTTCAATGGAGGTGCCAAGTATGAGTGATTTTTCTATTTTCGAGACAGCGTCATCATATGAAACAGAAATTTCCTGTAAATGATTCGCTTCCATCCCAAGTGCAAAGATGGCAGCCATTTGCATTTCTTCAAGAAGTATGTCAGAGCAGGATTTTAGTGCGGTAAGATAGTCTTCTTCTTTCAGCGTATAAGCAGGATCTTTAAAGATGACAGCGATGACATCAGCCGTATCAGAAACGACATAACATTGGCAGAGCCTGGAACAAATTTCCTGGCAGCGTCCGAGCGCATCCTGTGAAGGGGAGATTTTAACCCTGCTCTCATTCGAGGACTTTGCCCCCTTTTCTTTCACCAACAGTTTTAAGACTCCAACATGCATATGGCTGCAATGTAAAGAGACACTTACTATCTGACATTTCTCACGCAATTCACGGGAATCAATCCGGTTGCGGAGCACCCGGACCAGAACGTTATTGCGAAGGGATTCCAGACTTTCCTGAAATTGCTGCTGGTGCGCGTGCAGGTCATCAAGAAGCTTCACAGACGAGATCACGGTTTGTGTTAATTCATCCTGATTGACGGGCTTCAGCAGATAATTAATGGCACCGAGCTGCATGGCTTTCTGGACATACTGGAAATCATTATATCCACTCAGGATAATGAACGTGGGAGACGATTCCAGATGGGAGCAAAGCTCCATCAGCTCCAGCCCGGTCATGTTAGGCATGGAGATGTCTACAAGCACAAGATCGGGTTTAAGGGATTTGATTGCCAGATAAGCCTTCATGCCGTCTTCTGCTTCCCCTGCAATCTCAATGCCATAGACTTCCCATTCTATGAGGGAATGTAATCCTGTGCGGATAAAGGCTTCATCATCTGCGATGAGTAGTTTGTACATAATCTTCCAACTCCTTTTTTGGTTTTGCCGGCAGTGTGATTGTGACGGTAGTACCCTGGCAGTAGGTACTGTTTACCTGAAGACCGTAATGTTCTCCGAACAGAAGCTGTATGCGGGTGTGGATATTGCGCAGGGCAACACCAAATTCAGGGAATGTCTTACTTCCGCGGATATGTGCATTTAGGTTATTAAGATCCGTTTCATTGATGCCAGGGCCGTTATCCTTTACTGTTATTGTGAGAACCTCGTCCGGGATGGTAAAAAGGATATGAATCTCGAGTGGACGAAGCACAGGTGAGCCGTGTGAAAGTACATTTTCTATAATTGGCTGCAGCGTAAAACGGGGGATCCCATAATAATAAATGTCTGATGGAAGGTCAATATCAACAAAGAGCCTGTCAGGAAAACGGAACTTCTGTAAATCCAGATAAGAGCCGATATATTCAAGTTCGTCTTCTATATAGACGATATCCTGATTAAACTGCACCATCCAGCGGAAGAGGTGCCCAAGTTCCTGAAGCATCTCGGAGGCTTCATAATCATCGTTTTCCAAAGCACGCATACGGATGCTTTCTATGGTATTGGCGAGAAAATGCGGATTGATCTGTGCCTGCAGTGCATAGAGTTCGGCGGTCCTGCGCTGCGTCTCAGCCAGATAATTCTTATTGATATAATCGTTCAGTGTGCTGCTCATTGTATTAAAAGTACGGCTTAGATAACCGATTTCATCCTCTGAATTTACCGGAAGCTGCAGAGAAAAATCGCCTCCGCTGATGCTGCCCATGGCAGATGCAAGGAGCTGAAATTTTTTTGCATAGTGATGATGCAGTATAATAATCACAACAATAATCAAGAGTATCCCACATACGGTAAGCAGGATGGACTGCCTTACGAGATCAGCGGTTTTCTGCTGTAATTTATAGTCAGATACTGAGCCAATTACCTGCAGGCCTGAAAGACTGATTGTCTTCTGATAGACGATGTCCATATCGGGTGCCCATTCCCTGGAAAACCTGTGCCCGATTCTTTCGGCGGAATTGCTGTAGATCACCTGGTTTCCCTCATTCAGCACGAAGTAGTCGCCGTCAGACGCCTCTATGATTTCGCTATAGGTTGCATCAACTGTTGCAGGAGAATAGTTAAACATGAGATAACCCAGCGGGAATTGTTTTGAAGGCAGGCTCATATCAAAAATCTTTGCAATGAAGGTGATGGTAGGCTCCGAAGCCTTGGATGTAGAGATTGTCAGGTAGGGAGGGGCAGAATCATAGATCTCAGTGATAACCTCGGGGGAGTCTTTAAAATCCTGGATATAGGAAAGCTCGTTAAAGTCGAAACCAAGATAGACCTTGCGTCCGCTTTTGGCGGAGTAGGAAAAGCGGTTTTCTCCGTCCGCAGTAAAAAGAATTACATCATCTAATCTTGAGTTGGAATAGGTAAGAGCAGCCATATAATCAGTAATCTTAGTGAGGTGCTCAGGGTTATAGATGTCAGAGGGGTTGCTGCGGGTGGAAGCGATACTGTCGGCAATATATCCGGTGGAATGCAGAAGAGTCCTCTGGTTATAAGTTATATTGTATGAATCCTGAAAGAAGGTAAAAACCTTACCTGTTGCCTCCTGAACCAGAAGACGGTTTTTATCATGAATATTCTGTGAAAGCTGTGTTAAAAGAAGCCCGGTTAATAGAAAAGAAATCACCAGGACGACAAGTACTGTCAGAAAAGATATTTTTTTAAAAATACTGGAATTCTGTAAACGTATTTTATATTTCATAGCTGACAGCTCCTTAGTGTATGATTTGTAAATTAATTCTATAATAAATGAAATGCGATTGCAATAAAGTTTATTATTTTTGAATGAAATCTATAATAAGTAAAATAGAGTATTTTTTTAGGGTGTTGTTTTTGAAATATATTTATAATTATTGAAATTGTGGTTACAAAGCTGATGAAATATAATAAATGTAACAAAACAAAAGGAGGAAGGAAATGAATAAGAAAAGAGTATTGGCAGTATTGGCAATGGTTGGATGCCTGGCAGTTACATCATTGGCGGGATGCGGAAAAAAAGCGGAAGACTCAGACAAGGCCGTAAAAGAGGATCAGACAACGATCACACTTGGTGTATTCGAAACAGATAATATTACCTCAGAGATCTGGGGCGGTATGATCGATTCTTTCGAAAAAGAGCATCCGGAAATTAAGGTGGAAAAGGTGCTTGCCAGCGGTGATGACCGTACGGCATTCTGGAGAACCATGCTGAACAGCGGAGAATTCCCGGATATTGTAGTGGAGGCTTCTAATCTGGCATCCATGGATGTGTTTGCTGAAGTACCGGGAGACGTACAGGAGCTGTTTAACCCGGATCTGCTGATTGAGTACGGCGGAAAGGTTACGACAATACCTGCAAGTGTACAGTACAAAGGACAATGCTACTACAATAAAGCTATTTTCAAAGAGCTCGGATTAGAAGAGCCGAAAACCTGGGATGAATTCCAGAAGGTGTGCCAGACAATTAAAGATGCAGGCAAAGTACCGCTTATGTGCGGCGGCACTGGTGATACATGGGCAACAGGAGCAATGTTCTGGGTAGCAGAAGGCGACACTCAGGTGCAGGCAGCGTACCCGGATTTTGTACAGGGATTGTCAGAAGGCAAGTATAAATGGAACAATGATGTAACCAAGAAAGTAATGACCGAGTATCAGGACATGGTGAAAAAAGGATATTATTATGAAGGTGCTTTATCCCTAAGCTACAGCCAGTGTTCTGAAGCATTCCTGAAAGGGGAAGCTGCGATGCTGATTGACGGTGCCTGGATGAATGCAACACTGGATAGTTCAGGAAATGAAGACTTTGGTGTATTTGCTGTCCCGACAATGGACGGAAGCAAAATAGCAATTGGAAACACTTCATCCTGGGGTGTATATAAAGACAGCAAAAATCAGGATGCAGCATGGGCATTTTTGAAATACATCTATGGCGAAAATACACAGCCATATTCAGACTGGCTGGCATGTGACGGACTGTTCTCTACCACAAAAGAGCCAGTTACATATGAAATGGGACCTGTTACAACAGACTTCCTTGAAAACTTTGACGGATATGAAGTGAAATGTGAGATTAATCAGACTGCAGGTGACTATATCGTGCCGTCAGGAATGCAGTCCTTTATGGATAAATCCCATCAGAATACATTTAACGGAGCAGATGTTTCGAAAGAGCTTGACAGCTGGGATACAGAATATCAGCGGTTAATGGATGCACAATAAAAAGAACAGGTAAAATCAGGAAAAGCTGCTGTAGGTTTGTTGTGAATTTACAGCAACTTTTCTTTTATAGAAAAGGAATAGGCGATATGAAAAAAAATAAAGTATCATTTGGTTTTGCACTTCCAGCATTTATTATTTATACGGGACTGCTTGTGATTCCGATTATTATGGCCTTTTATATAAGTTTTTTTAAATGGAACGGCTTTACAGATATGAAATTTATCGGTATAGAGAACTATGCCAATTTATTTCAGGATACACGTCTGGGGAACTCCGTACAGAATACGCTTATTATAGCAGTTACTGTTATTGTTGTCGTTAACGTTTTAGGACTTTTTCTGGCGATGTTAGTAAATAAAGCGTCAAAGGCTAATAATTTCTTCCGTACCATTTTCTTCATTCCATTTGTACTCAGTGCAGTTGCAATTTCTTTTGTCTGGAAGAGCATCCTTTCCTATAACGGTGTTCTTAACGGACTTTTAGAAGCCATCGGGCAGGACAGCATGATTGGAAACTGGCTGGGACAAAAAGGAACGGCTCTTGTCTGCATCATCATTGTAGAGATCTGGAAAACACTTGGATACCATATGATGCTGTATTTAGCGGCACTGCAGACCGTGCCGGCAGAGCTGTACGAGGCATGTACAGTCGACGGCGGAGGACACTGGAACAAATTCAGAAATGTAACACTGCCATTGATTGTGCCGGGAATGTCGGTCAGTGTGCTGATGAGCATTATCAATGAATTAAGGATATATGATGTCATAAAAATTATGACGGACGGCGGTCCGGGTTATGATACGGAAACCATTGTATATAACATCGTTTCGCAGGGATTCACCAGCAATATAGTCGGTTATTCCTCTGCAATTGCAGTAGTTCTTTTCATAGCAATCGGAGCAATTTCAGTATTTGTTGTAACGGCATTAGGTAAGAAAGAGGTGGAGATGTAATGCATTCAATGAAGAAAAACGCAACAATCACGTTTGTGATTCAAAAGCTGTTATTAGTGGTAGTAGGCATTTTTATGTTTCTGCCGATTTATATAGCATTGGTCAATACTTTTAAAGATTCCGGGATTATTTTAAACGAACCTTTATCATTCCCGCTTCCGCCAATTTTCGACAATATACGGACGGTCCTGGATAGCCCTAACACTGACCTGGTGCAGCTGTATAAGAATACATTTATTCTGGTGTTTGCAGGAACTGCCATCACGATTCTGGTATCGTCTATGGCATCTTATTTCCTGGCAAGGGTTAAAAGCAGGTTCTCTAAAGTACTTAGAATATACTTTTTAGTAGGCTTGATGGTTCCTTATGTAATTATCTATCTGCCGCTCTGTATTTTAATGAGAAATACGGGAATTCCATTTGGAGTGCCCAGTCTGATTTTTATATTTGTTTCGGGAAATATTGCATTTTCCACATTTATGTACACTAATTTTATCCGCGCGCTTCCAGTGGAACTTGAAGAATCGGCTTCCATAGACGGGGCAGGCCCTTTTAAACGCTTTTGGCTGATTCTGTTTCCTCTTTTGAAGCCATGTACTGCGACAATCCTGATTTTTGTCGGCCTTGGAATCTGGAATGACTTCCAGACACCTCTTCTGATGGGACAGGTGCAGACGATTACTGTGGGAATATATACTGCTGTCGGTCCATATTCTGCAAACTGGGGTGTTGTATTCGCTTATGTATTCTTTGCCGCTGCACCGGTAATTGTTCTTTATCTGCTGGCACAGAAGAGCTTTGTTGCAGGACTGACATCAGGAGCTTTGAAAGGATAATGGCATGGCGATTCTAAAACTGAAAGCAGCAGGCAAGGATTATCTGTGGGGAGGCACCCGCTTAATGGATGAATTCCACAAGGAATTCGAGGGGGAGAAGCTGGCAGAAACATGGGAACTGTCCTGTCATGAAGCGGGACAGGTCACGATATTAAATGGCCCGGACCGGGGAAAAACATTAAAGGATTATATACAGGAAAAAGGAAATCGTGTTCTGGGAACAGGATGCAGATCAGAAAAAGAGCTTCCGATTCTGATTAAACTAATTGATGCAAAGGATCAACTGTCGGTACAGGTGCATCCGGATGATGTGTATGCAATGGTACACAGCGGGCAGAAGGGAAAGACCGAAGTCTGGTACATTGTCGACTGCAAAGAGAAGGCATGTATCTATTATGGATTCTCAAGAAGAATATCGAAAGAGGAACTGAAAGAACGCATTGAAAATAAAACACTGATCGATGTGCTGAATAAAGTACGGGTGAAAAAAGGAGACGTATTCTTTATTGAAGCCGGAACAATCCATGCGATCGGCGCGGATATCCTGGTTGCCGAAATTCAGGAAAACTCCAATATTACATACCGTATATATGATTATGGAAGAGTTGGAACGGATGGAAAAGAGAGAAGCCTGGATATAGACAAGGCGCTGGATGTACTGAACATGGAACCGATAGAATCGGTGCAGTCCTTCAGCCCCCACATGGTGTCCTGTGAATACTTTACTGTGGATAAACTGTATCTGGATGGGATTCATATGAAGTCCATGAAGGGATTTGCAGGTCTGGATTCATTTGTTCATTTATTAATAATAGACGGGGACGGCACCATACAGACCAAAGATGATATCCAGCCGCTCTGCAAGGGAGACAGTGTGTTTTTACCGGCAGGGTCGGGAATGTTTGAACTGGACGGAAAACTGGAGGTACTGCTGACCCGGATTCAGGAAAGAGGATAATATATGACAAAGAGAGAACGAGTATATAATGCGCTGTATCATAAACCGGTTGATAAGATTCCAAAGGGAGAACTGGCCATATCACCGGGGTTTGCAGTAAAAATGCTGGGTGGCGGCTATTCGGATGCGTTTCAGGATTTTGAACGCGAGAAGGCGGTCCGGGAGCTGCTGCATATGGATTACATCAATATCGGGGACTGGCCGAGCAGCAGAATTGGAACGTCTGAGAATGGTGATCCGATCTTTCAGAGCAATTATGGTGAGACCTATATTGATAATGGAGTCAGCAAACATATGATTGCTCTTCCATTTGACAGTATTGAAGAGTCGGACTCTTATGAAATACCTGATATCAGTAAAGTATCAGGGGATTTAATCAAACGTTTTGCCGAGGAAACCGATTTATTTGTATTTGCACAGATCGGCGGCCCCATCAGTATGATCAATGAATTGATCGGTATGGAAGAATATATGGTATCTGCGCTGATGAATACGGAAGAAGTCCGTGAGCTGGCGAAGAAGATTATGGTTTATGAGATAGAAAAAGCAAAGCTGTTTATTGACAGCGGGGCAAACGGTATTACGATTGCGGACGATATGGCGTTCAATATGGGACTTTTCCTGCCGCCGTATATTATGGACGAAATTGCCTATCCATTCTATGAAGAAGCAATCCATGAGATTAAGGCATATAAAGATGTTCCGGTCATCCTTCATACGGACGGGAATATTAACGACGCTATGGACAGGATCGTGGAGCTGGGATTTGACGGGCTGCATTCTTTACAGCCTTCCGCGGGAATGGATATTGGAGAGATAAAAGAAAAATATGGTCACAGGCTTTGCCTGATCGGAAATATTGACCTTGATTATATTATGACGTTCTCATCACCGGAAGAGGTAAGGGAGAATGTCAGAATGACAATAAAGTCTGCAGCAAAAGGCAGCGGATATATCCTGAGCACATGTAACACGCTGGTAGATATCATTCCGCCTGAGAATGCAGCTGCAATGTACGAGGAAGCGGAAACATTTGATATGGAGGAAATCTGGAATGGCTGAGAAGAAAAGAGGATATGTGATTCCTCATACACATTGGGACAGGGAATGGAGATATCCTATATGGGAGAACAGGCTGTATCTGCGTGATTTGATGAAAGAACTGATGGAAACACTTGAAAATAATCCGGAGTATAAAAGCTTTTTGATGGATGGTCAGGCCGTTGCTGTGCTGGATTATCTTGAAGTGTGTCCGGAAGACAGGGAGCGGCTTGAGGGGCTCATTCAAAACGGACGGATTCAGGTAGGCCCATGGTATACACTGCCTGATTTATATCCGGTTTCGGGGGAATCTATAGTCAGGAATCTGCAAAGAGGCAGGATGGAGTCTGAAAAGTTAGGGGGCTGCCTGACGGTTGGTTATGAGTCTTTTGGCTGGGGGCAGCCTTCACAGCTTCCTCAAGTATATAAAGGCTTCGGGATTGATACAGTGATTGTCTCAAAGAATGTAGATAAATCCAGGGCACCAAGAAGTGAATTCAAGTGGATTGGCGCAGATGGTACAGCGGTTCTGGCAACCAGGCTCGGCGATGATGCCAGGGCTAATTTCTTTATGAATGCATATCTGGAAGTTATGACTGGAAAAGCATATAAGACGGAAGAATACGAATATGAATATGGAAAGGACGGACAGATATACCATCAGGCTGACGGCAGTCAGTATATACAGGATTATTTCCGATTAGAGGCGACAGAATGTATACATAAGGAAAAGATTAAGGATGCAGCCAAAAAAGCATGGGAGGGGATGAAGGACTCCTGGCTGGAAGATGACCGGGCGATGATGGATGGAACAGATTCCACGACAGGGCAGCCGCAGCTAATGGCCCTGCTTGCAGAGATGAATCAGCAGAGCGAAGACGTCGAGTTCATGAGTTCATCCATAGAAGAATATGTTTCCGTGTTAAAAGAAAAGCTTCCGATGGATCAGTTACTGGAGATACATGGAGAGATGCGGGACGGCCCGACAACATCCCTGTCAGGTAATGCGCTGATGACCAGACCTCATATTAAAATGATGAATAAGAAGGTGGAGAGTAAGCTGTTTGGACAGGCAGAACCATTCTCTACTGTTCTCTATATGATGACCGGAGAATATGAGGGAGATTTCCTTGGTAAGGCGCTGGATTACATGCTGCTTTCCCATCCTCACGACTCGATCAATGGTGTGACACAGGATAAGACCGTAGATGATGTTGTGTATCGCTTATCACAGGCGGAAGAAATTGCTGACACAGTTTATAACCGCAGTCTGCAGCAGATACTGCGCAGCATTGATTTTTCCGATTATAGCCGGGAGGATATCGTGTTTGTGGTATTTAATCCGAGTGCCAGACCAAGGAAGGAGATACTCCAGATTAATATTGATACTCCGCAGACAAGGAATATATGGGATTTCCACATCATGGACAGTGACGGCAACCTCAGGGAGCAGCAGGAAATCGCAAGAACAGAGGCCGCGTACCCAGTGGTGCATCTTCACTCCAGGCCGTATCCATATTATACGGACCGTCATAACGTATGGTTTGACACAGGGATGATTCCGGCAGGAGGATATCAGGTTTACCATATAACAGAGAACAGTACATTCAACAGAAAGACAAAGTTTTGGGCTAAGACCCGTAAAACCAAAGGCGAAGAAATAGGGCTCGGCTGCGACCGGATGGACAATGGAATTCTGAATGTCAAAGTCAATCAGGATGGCGGCATCACCATACAGGACAGAAGAACCGGTGAGCTGTATAAGAACCTGAACTATTATGAGAGCACAGGAGATGTGGGTGATTACTGGATGTATTACCCGCCTTACAACAACAGTACTTATGTAAGCAGAGGGCTGAATGCACGTATTTATATGACGGATAATGGCAGCCTCTCATCAACGATTGCGGCAGAGATTCAGATGGAACTGCCGAAATACGCTCACAGACCGGAAAATTATATTCACGGAGAAAGCTGCAGAAGTGAAGAACAGGGGATTGTAAAGATCGTTACCTATTATACGCTGCAAAAGGGCAGCAGCCAGGTGGATGTAAAGGTAGAACTTGATAATGCGTGCAGGGATCATAAAATGAGCGTGGTAATGGATGTTAATGTGGATACAAGGACAGTGGATGCACAGGGACATTTTACCGTGGATCACCGTAATGCGGAGCCTCTTAAGGATAAAGAAGGAGCATTTTATAACGAGCTTCTGACACAGCCTATGCAGAACTTTGTATCTGTCTGCAGCGGGTCCCGGGGACTTGGGGTGATTACAGACTGTCTGGGCGAGTATGAACTTAGAAAATCAGGAGAACTATCCCTCACGCTGTTCCGTGCAGTCAGAAACATCATCTGTACAGAATTCAGAAGCGAAGGGGCCTTTCCAAATCAGGACGGCGGGCAGCTTCAGCGGGTTCTGGAGTATCATTATGCGATTGTCCCGCAGGCAGATACTTATGAGAAAGAAAACTTCGCAGAACGTGCAGAAGCATTTAAGGTTCCGCTTAAACCTGTTCAGACATCTGTGCCCAATGCCGGTGCAGGGAGTCTTCCGCAGAAATATTCATTTTATGAAATAAAAGGAAATGTATGCTTATCCTGTATGAAAAAGGCGGATCAGGATGAAGGCGTTATCTTCAGGTTATACAACTTGTCTGAAAAAGAAGAAAATGCCACACTTTCATTAGGAAGCATGATAAAAGCGGCATATATTACGGATTTGAAGGAAGAGGTAATAGAAGAACTCAGTACAGACGGCAGACAGGTTGACCTACAGATCGAAGGTAATAAAATCTGTACCTTGAAACTGCTGTTTGAGCAGAAAAAAGCAGAGTAGGAGATTAGACGTGAAAAAACAGTATCCGGGAATCGGGCATATAGAAAATATGAATGAATTAGCGCAGACCTCTGACGGGAGTTTCATGTGCGGAAAAGACGGAGTTGAAGCAATTTTTACCCCGGCAGACAGAAAAGTAGAGTTTGTAGCTTTCCAGGAGAAAACAATGTGCCTGGTTAAGTCAGCCATGGGATATCCGGCCTGGTACAGAGTGCCGGAAGTACAGTATGAGGGGCCTGCCAAAGCTATTTTGATGGACCTGGACGGAACCAGTGTAAGAAGCGAGGCATTTTGGATGTGGATTATTGAGCAGACAATCGCGAAATTACTAAAGAATCCTCGTTTTGAACTGGAGAAGGAGGATGAGCCTCATGTTTCCGGGCATTCTGTTTCGGAGCATCTGCAGTATTGTATCGATAAATATTGTCCGGGAAAAAGTATCATAGAGGCCAGAAGCCATTATTTTGAAATCACAGAATATGAGATGAATGAAATTATGGAAGGAAGGGGCCGGAAGGAAGCCTTTACACCAGCCCCGGGTCTGAAGGAATTTCTTGAGGAAGTAAAAGCAAATGGTATCAGGATCGGTCTTGTTACCTCTGGTTTGTATACGAAGGCAATGCCCGAGATCATTTCCGCTTTCAGAACTTTAAATATGGGAGATCCGCTGGACTTTTATGATGCCGTGATTACGGCGGGGCAAACGTTTAAAAAAGGACAGCCGGGTACCATCGGAGAGCTGGCCCCCAAACCCCACCCATGGCTGTATTCTGAGACAGCAAAGGTCGGTCTTGGAATTACAGAGGAAGAAAAATGCCGTGTTGTAGGCTTCGAGGATTCATCGGCCGGGATTATGTCAATCCGTCTGGCGGGGTTTGAGGCCATTGGAATTAACGGCGGCAATATCCATGCCAGTGGAATGGATTCGCTGTGTATGAAGCAATATGACCTGCTGCAGGATGCACTGCCGCTTCTGCTTGGGAAATAGACTAAATGTAGTAGGAGAGGCGGCTGTCCAGCCATACATTGGTGGGGACGGAAGCACCAGAGTAACCAGCCCAACGCAGGTGGACAGCCCATTAGAAGAATTGAGAAGAATTCTGGGAGAAGAAGTATGTATTGAATTTGTGGGGGATGAAAAGATTGACACCCGCAATAATCCCATAGGGCAGATGGAAATGGAGCTCACAGAAAAGGCGGGTTCAATTCCACCAATAATTCCTTTTTCTTTCCCGATAAGAGAAAAAGCACCGGAAATATCAATATTGCCTGTAGGCGGCGGAGATACAGACTCTATCATGTCGACCTCAGTCTCGTTCATAAGGGGCAGCAAATCTTTAATGTGGCCGCAGGCATGATGGATCAGCATCTTATATAGCACCCGAACTCCGGGTGAATTGGCTGCCTCTGAAAATATGTAGCCTTCAGTCAGGCTGCCCACAGGTGTTTCATATATTATAGATTTCCTGCAGATAGGCCAATTCACCTGTCTTTTGTATACTGTGAGGAAGGAAATCCCAGTAATATGCCAGAAAGGGGGACCAGGCAAGCCGGTCAGTTTCCTTTCCTGAAATAGAGCGCAGAATCCGTTCTTTAGGTGTGAAGTTATTTTCGTAAATGTGATTGCCTCCTGAGATTAAATTGATATACTTATTATATAAGGCGGGATATTTGAAACTGAGTGAGATGGCTGATTATGCGGGGTATTCTCCGAATCAGCTTATTCGTCTTTTAAAAAAAAGAGTTGTCTTGTACACCGATACAATATTTCTTGCAGAAAAAAATAGAATGTGCGAAAAGCCAGCTTGTATACAGCAGCAGGAGTATCCGTGAGATTTCTGACAGCCTGGGGTTTCATGACGAAAATTATTTTGGCAAGGTCTTTAAAAGACAGGTCGGATGCAGTCCGGGCAGCTATCGGTACAGAAAGTATAACCCGGATAAATGGGGGGCGTTGGGGCCAAAACAAAATAAGGAGGAGTCGGAATGAAGCATTACCTTGTAAAGCATAAGCAGAAAAAGGCGTGTGTATGCAACTCTTTTGAACCAAAGGGAAAGACAGGGAAAAAGCTGTTGGGTAACGGATGTACACTATACCATGATATTCCATATGGAAGCAGATTTCCAAATGGCTTTTTAGATATCTATGCACAGCCTGATGCAGGAGACAAAGGGTACTGTACTTATTTTTATATCCATGGAGGCGGATATGCATTGGGGGACAAGACGGATGGGGATCCGAATGCAAAAGGCGATGACCATGATTGGTTTTTTCTTGAATTTATGAAAGCAGGTTATAACATCGTTTCTGTTAATTATGCATTAGCTCCGGAGTATTTTTATCCTACGCCCATTATTCAGATCGGGGAGGCAGTTAAATTTTTAAAAGCTTATGGCCTGGAGTACGGAATCAGAATGGATCGTATCATTATGGGCGGAGGAAGTGCCGGCGGACAGCTGGCAGGCCAGTTTGTCAATATACAGACAAATGCGGCATATGCGGAAGAGATGGGAATGAAGGCCGTGCTAGATAGAGGGGATATCAAAGCAGTACTATTTAACTCGGCACTTCTGGATAACGAACGGTTTGGAAAAACGGATAGTGCAGCTATAAATTTCCTGTTTATAAGGTGCGGCAGGGCTTATTTTAATAGCAGAAAGTTATCCGGCAATCAGAGGGTCATACAGTCTGATGTAATAAAAAATGTAACGGAAGAATTTCCGCCCTCCTTCCTGTCAGATGGCAACTTGGGAAGTTTTACAGACCAGAACCGGGATCTTGCAAAGCGTTTAAGCCAGCTGCATGTGAAGAATGTGCTGAATATATATTCTAAAACAGAAGCAAAGCTTGGACACGCATTTGAATTTATGGGAGATAAATATGGCCGGGAGAACTTAAAAAAGATGTTAGATTTTTTGGAGGAGCTGGGCGTAAACCAATGAAGTTTATAGTGAAAAAGAAGGGAATCCTGCCAAATTATAAAAATAAAAAACATTTTTTCACGTCGCTTGAATAAAAAAATGAGTTTAGGTATTGATTTTTTCCGTCAGGTATGATACTATATCACTCGTGTCAGAGATGACGCGGGTGTAGTTCAATGGTAGAACACCAGCCTTCCAAGCTGGATACGTGGGTTCGATTCCCATCACCCGCTTAGAAAAAGCCTTATATCAAACGGAGATCCGGATTTGATATAAGGTTTTTCTTTTTATGCGGGATGAAGATTCGGCATAATAGATAAGAAAATAAGCGAACAGCAGGAACGACCGATATCTGATAAATAAGTAAATCTTGTAAGATAAAGATTTTAGTAAATTTCCAGAGAATTTCATGGATTTTCGCAAAAAGAAAGTTGAGAAGTTACTCCATTTAAAGTATAATTATTTTATTCTATGTAAAACCAAAATACAATTGTTTCGAAATACTTCGGGGGGAGGTTTTCGGATAAGACAAAAAGAAAAGAGGAAGATTTAATGAACTGGACCGATAACGTTGTTATGAGGGCACTAGGCCGGGTATGTGATTTTATGCTGCTGAACATCATGTGGATTATATGCTCCATTCCGATTATCACAATTGGGGCATCGACAACCGCTCTGTACACCGTGATGCTGAAACTGGTAAAGAACGAAGAAGGCTATATTGTAAAAGGATTTTTAGGTGCATTTAAGGAGAACTTCAAAAAAAGTACTATAATGTGGCTGATCCTGCTGGCTGTTGGTATCATAATTGGCATCGATTTCCGTTTCTCAGCAGTCATGGAGTCGACAATGCGTACTGTATTTCAGAGTATCTTTTTAGTGCTTGGTGCAGTATGGCTGTGTATGGTGGTCTATGTCTTCCCTTTAACGGCACGTTACGAGAATACAATCAAGAATACGTTCAAAAACGCGGTGCTTTTATCCGTAGCCAAACTGCCGTATACAGTACTGATGCTTATCATCACTGCAGGCCCGGTTTTCATAACTTTGCTGAACACACGGAATCTGCTGATCGGTCTGGCAGTATGGATCATCATCGGCGTGTCACTGGTTGCCTGGCTGAACTCATTCTTATTGCGTAAAGTTTTCGAAATATTTCATACAAACGAGAATTAAGAGAAAATGAAGAGCAAAGGGGTCAGACCCCTTTGCAAAGGAGAGGAAAATAATGAACTTTTTAGAGGAAAGAATTTTAAAAGACGGTATTGTGAAGGAAGGGAATGTGCTGAAGGTGGACAGTTTTCTGAATCATCAGATGGATATTGATCTGTTTGATGAGATGGGGAAGGAATTCAGAAAACGTTTTGCGGATAAGCCGATTAATAAGATTCTGACCATTGAGGCATCCGGGATTGGAATTGCCTGTATTGTGGCAAAGCACTTTAATGTTCCTGTTGTTTTTGCTAAAAAGTCTAAAAGCATTAACCTGGAAGGGGAGATGTATGTTGCTGAGGTGGAATCTTTTACTCACAAATGCAAGAACAATGTGATCGTTGCACAGAAGTTCCTCTCTCCTGATGATCATATCCTGATTATCGATGACTTCCTGGCAAATGGATGTGCGCTTCAGGGTCTGATCCGGATTGTACAATCGGCTGGCGGTGCAGTGGAAGGAATTGGGATCGCCATTGAAAAAGGCTTCCAGTCCGGCGGACGCATGATCCGGAACCTGGGCTTCCAGCTGGAGTCTCTGGCGATTGTGGAGAGTATGGATGCAGAGAGCGGGACAATCAAATTTCGTGAACAGCAGTAATTGGATTTGTACAATAAAAGTGTTACAATAGTAACAGCAATGAGACAAAGCGGCAGAGGGATTCTATTTTGAATAGTCAATTTGAACCACCAGTATATGGGCTTGTCTTCGATATGGACGGGCTCATTTTCAATTCGGAAAGAGTCGTGCAGCGGTCCTGGGAATGGGCAGGAGCGGTGCTTGGCTATGAATGTTTCGGAGAACATATTTATAATACAATTGGATTTAACGTGAAACGCCGGGAAGAGTATTTCAAGGAAAATGTGGATCCGGATTTTCCAATGGCGGATTTTACGGTGCTGACCCGCAAGGAGTATCAAAAGATTATAAGCGGAGAAGGGCTGGATATAAAACCAGGGGTTGTGGAACTCCTGGAATTTGCTGCAGATAAGGATTACCGGATTGCCCTTGCCACATCATCGCGAAGGGAACATGCCAGCACGCTTCTGAAAGAGCATGGACTCTGGAGGTATTTTCATGGCGCAATATTTGGAGACATGGTAACTTCCAGTAAACCAAGCCCCGAGGTCTATCAGAAGGCCTGCCTGGAAATCGGGGTTGCCCCGGCTAATGCGGTGGCACTGGAGGATGCGCCTTCAGGTATCAGGTCTGCGGTTTCTGCTGGGATGCGTGCCATTATGATACCGGACCTGGTAGAACCCGATGAGGAGATTCTGAATATGGTCTGGCATCGGTTTGATACACTTTTTGATGTTCTGAAGCTTTTGAACGAAGGATAAATACAGGAGATACAGTATGCTGAAATCATATATCGCATTTGACCTGGAGACGACCGGGCTGAACCCGGAACAGAATGAAATCATAGAAATAGGCGCCCTGAAAGTGCGCGATGGAAAGGTGCAGGAGCGTTTTATGGAGTTTGTCCGCCCCACTGAGAATATCTCGCCGGTTGTTATGAATCTGACCGGAATTACCAATGAGATGGTGGCAGATGCCAGAAGCAGCCGGAATGTGATCCCGGATTTTCTTGATTTCTGCGGGGATGATATTTTGATCGGGCATAATGTTATATTTGACTACAGTTTTGTGAAAATAGGAGCCATGGCAGAAGGCCTGGATTTTGAGCGTGCGGGAATTGATACGCTGAAGATTGCAAGAAAAGTACATAAAGATATGGAATCCAAAAGTCTGGGCTGCCTGTGTGATTACTACCATATAGAAAATAATGCTGCCCACCGTGCCTACCATGATGCTCTTGCCACAGCCAAGTTATACCAGACGCTTGCCCATTATTTTGAGGCACAGGAGCCAAAGATTTTCCAGCCGGTCACACTGAGCTATAAGCAGAAAAAAGCCATGCCTGCTACTCCAAAGCAGATTGGGTTTTTAAAGAAACTGATGCTGAACAACGGGGTTCAAATGGAGTGGAACCCGGATACAATCACGAAAAATGAGGCGTCAAAAATGATTGATGATATAATCAACAAGCGGATCTGAAAACAGATCAGAATAAAAAGCCTGCCCGGAAAGTTTCTGCATTTCCACGGTAGGCTTTTACTTTTTTATCAGGATTTTAAACTACAAGAAAAATAATAATAATTCCTGTTTTTATGTTGACCCGGAAATTTTTAACAGCTATAATATAACTATTAACTGGAATCAGAGCGGCAGGGAAAAACAGAAGCGACAATTAGGAGGTATAAGATGGCAAAGTTTAAATGTGGTGTGTGCGGTTTTATCTATGATGAGGAGAAGGAAGACGTGCCCTTTTCTGAAATAGCGGCCTGTCCGGTGTGCAGACAGCCGGTTCGTGTATTTGAGAAAGAAGGGGAGGAAGAGGAAAAGAAGGAACACGAGATCCCTTCGGTGGAAAAAGAAGTAGATCCTCTGGCGTATTCCCCCGAATTCTACCGGAAAGATGATTCATGCCGGTATATGGAAGAGATTCATCAGATGGCAGTCAGCGGGAAGCCGATTATCGAGGCCATGGGTACAAAGATGCCGATGCCGGGCTGGGATGATATCCTGCTCCTGGGTGCGCAGCTCAATCCACCCCCGCTGGATGAACACGCCCCTGTAAATATAAAAACAGTGATCGGAAAAAATGCGGAAAAACCTATGGTTCTGGATGGCCCCGTGTACATATCCCACATGTCTTTCGGTGCCTTGTCCAGAGAAACAAAGATAGCACTCTCTAAGGGCTCTGCAATGGCGGGCACGGCAATGTGCAGCGGAGAGGGCGGTATTCTCCCGGAAGAAATGGCGGCGGCACACAAGTATATATTTGAATATGTGCCGAATAAATACAGCGTGACCCCGGAAAACCTGATGAATGCGGATGCCATTGAGCTGAAGATCGGTCAGGGAACCAAGCCCGGTATGGGCGGCCACCTGCCAGGCGGAAAAGTGACTCCGGAGATTGCCGCGGTCAGAAATAAGCCTTTGGGAAAGGACGTGATCAGTCCGTCCAAGTTTGAAGAGATCAACAGCAAAGAGGATTTGAAAGATCTGGTAGCACAGCTAAGGCTGGCTTCCGGCGGACGTCCGATCGGAGTAAAGATTGCGGCAGGCAGGATCGAAAAGGATCTGGAATTCTGTGTTTTTGCGGAGCCGGATTTTATAACCATTGACGGAAGAGGCGGCGCCACAGGTGCAAGCCCGAGACTGATCCGGGATGCAACCAGCGTTCCTACGATATATGCGCTCTACCGTGCGAAGAAGTATCTGCGGGAAGTTGGAGCGGATGGTATCAGCCTTGTGATCACAGGAGGCTTGCGGGTGTCCTCCGATTTTGCCAAGGCCATTGCGATGGGAGCGGATGCTGTTGCCGTTGCGTCTGCAGGACTGATTGCGGCAGCATGCCAGCAGTTCCGTATCTGCGGAAGCGGAAACTGCCCGGTAGGGGTTGCCACTCAGAACCCGGAGCTCAGGGAGCGTTTTAAGTCAGAGGCAGCGGCAAGAAGAGTTGGTAATTTCCTGAACTGCAGCTTTGAGGAATTAAGGACTTTTGCGCGGATAACAGGACATGAAGATATTCACGATCTGAATGTGGATGATCTGTGTACGATCAGCAGAGAGATTTCTGAATATACGGATATCCCTCATGCCTGATCTCTCCTGTGCATTGCGGCGGGAAGAACAGTAAGACATAATATGAGCAGAGAGGAAGAGCATAAAAATGAATGAAGATACACCAATCCGCAAACAGCTGTTTTCTATACCGAATCTGATGGGCTATTTTCGGATTCTGCTGATTCCGGTAATTGTATGGAGATATGTGACTGCGGAAACTGTGACAGATTATTATATAGCTGCGGTTATTATAGGAATTTCCGGAATCACGGATTTCCTGGATGGTTTTGTGGCGCGCAGATTCCATATGATCACAAAGGTGGGAAAAGCGCTGGATCCCATAGCAGATAAGCTGATCCAGGGTGCGATTGTCCTGTCTTTATGCTTCCGCTATCCATATATGATTGCCTTGATGGTTTTGTTTATTGTAAAAGAAGGGTTCATGGGCATTATGGGGATTATTATGCTCCGGAGAGGGAAGATGCTGGATGGGGCAAAATGGTTCGGTAAGGTGTGTACGGCGGTGCTGTATGTTGTGATGTTTTTGCTGATCCTCTTTCCTCAGCTTCCGGAAAGCGCGGTGAATGGAATGATCCTTCTGTGCGGGGCACTGATGCTGTATTCCTTTGTCGCCTATATTCCGATTTTTCGGAAGATGGGGCGTGATTCATAAAATCTTATAAACTCTTAAGAATTTCTTTTGGTTCTTATACCAGCCTCCTTTAGAAATCTGTTTTATCCTATAAACAGCTAAAGGAGGCTGTTTCTATGAATATCCAGACATTAACTCAATATTTTCTTGAATATGGTGCCTTTTTTATCTACCTGATTGTCCTATTGGAATATATGAATCTTCCGGGTTTCCCGGCAGGACTGATCATGCCGCTGGCAGGAATCTGGGCCGCAAAGGGCGACATCAGTTTTCCGATTGTAATGCTTTTGTCCGTTGCGGCAGGGCTGACTGGAAGCTGGATCCTGTATTTTCTCGGAAGGCTGGGCGGCTCGAAAGTGATGGGGTTCTATTTTAAAAAATTTCCGAAACATCAGGTTGTGATAGAGGAGAAGATGGAAATGCTGCGTGAGAAGGGATGCATCGGAGTATTTGTCAGCAAGCTGCTGCCCATGGTGCGGACGATCATATCGATACCGGCAGGGATGGTAAAGATGGATTTCCTGAAATATACGGTTAGTTCTACAGTTGGCATTTTCTTATGGAACCTGGTATTTGTCGGAGCCGGGTACTTTTTCGGAGATGCGGCAATTAAGCTGCTGGCATAGACGAAGGCCCGGGAAGGCGCAGAGAGAAGGCAGATAAGATGCAGACAGAGGAGGAGCAAAGCATGAAAATCGCAATGTTGACCAATAATTATAAACCTTTCGTAGGTGGGGTACCCATTTCCGTCGAAAGACAGGCCAGGGAACTTGCAAAACTAGGACATGAGGTGACAGTATTTGCCCCCGAATATAAACAGACAGATGACGGACGGCTTCGGGAAGAGGAAGAAGGTCCGCAGGAAGGGCGCAGAGAGCGTGTAATCCGATATAAAACCAGCAGTAGAAAGATGGAAAACGGAATGGTTTATCCCAGGCTGGTCAGCAGAGAGATTATACAGGTATTTGAAAAAGAACAGTTTGACTGTATCCATGTACATCATCCGATGTTTGTGGGGACGATGGCATTATATCTGGGGAAAAAGTATGATTTGCCTGTGATATACACATACCATACAAAATATGAGGACTATCTTCACTATATACGGCCATTTCAGTCCATAGAGGAAAAAAGCGCCGTGAGCCAGAAGATATACCGACTGGGAAAAGAAACAGTAGTGCCGGGCTTTATGCGGTGGTTTACGAACCAGTGCGATCTGGTACTGGCTCCGACTTTCAGTATGCAGGAAGCCATGCGCAATGGAGGGACCAGGACCCCGACGGCAATATTTCCGACAGGACTGGAGGATTCCTTTTATATCAGGGATGAAGAAAAATCTGCAGCAGTCAGAGCGCAGTATCTGCAGGGGCGGAAACATTTATTCTGTACAGTATCCCGCCTGGAGGAGGAGAAAAATCCCCGGTTTATGCTTCAGGGAATTGCAAGGCTGAAAGAGCGGATGGAGGAATCATTCCGGGTGCTGTTTATCGGAGAGGGAAGTATGAGAGACGAACTCGAAAAGATGGCAGAGGAGCTTGGAATATCGGAGGAGACAGTGTTTGTAGGAAATGTAGATAATCAGGAAATGAAACATTTTCTGGGGGCCAGTGAATTGTTTTTATTCACATCTAAATCCGAGACACAGGGAATCGTATTAGTAGAAGCATTTGCAGCAGGTATTCCGGTTGTCGCTGTCAATGCCACCGGTGTGGAGGACATTGTAGTGAACGGGAAAAACGGCTATGCCACGAGTGAAGATATAGAAGAGTGGTCTGCGAGAATTGTGGAAGCAATGCAGAATGAGAACTATGAGAAGTTAAAAGTGCAGGCCGGGCTGACCGCATCGGGATTCAGATCATCCAGACTGGCCATATATGAAGAAATGCTGTATGCACAGTGTATAAATGAAAGAGAGAAAGAGGGATCAGCATATGAAAATGAGAGAAATCGGGCAGAACGTTTTGGGTCATCTATTTACAGGCTATTTAAAGCTTCTTGAAAAAACAGTCGTAATACAGTGGGCCGAAAATTCAATCAGCGGTGGCAGTCAGATCTTCGGATTCTGGCACGAGGACAGTTTCTTTATGAATATGGTGCTTTCAGAACTTTCCAAACAGACCAGTCCGGTAGATGTGATCGTGACTGCAGATACAAGAGGGGATTATATTCAGAAGATGATAGAGCGCAGCGGAGGACACGCGCTTAGAGTCCCGGACGGCTTTGCCAGCTTCAAAGCGCTCAAAATCATTATGCAGAACGCATATGAAAGAACTCGTTCCATCGCCGTTGCCCTTGACGGCCCGCTGGGTCCCAGACACGAACCGAAAAAACTGGCATTTTATCTGTCAGAACAGGCTGAAGAAGACTTTGTCGGGATATCTCTTTCCTATTCCGCAAAACTCAGAATGACCTGGAGATGGGATAAATACGTGATTCCACTTCCATTTTCCACAGTGACAATCGCAGCCCATAACTACGGAGAAGTCAATAAAAAGAATATTCCGGAACTTCCAACCGGTGCAAATATGCCGAAATGTGGTATACTGGTAAAAGAAATTTAAAAGTTTAGGGGTCTGACCCCTATGCCAAAGGGGTCAGACCCCTTTGAAAAAAATTATCAGGAGGAAGTTATGGAAACAAATCATATATTAATCGTAGAGGACGACAAAGAAATCAGAGAAGGCGTACAGATTTATCTGCAAAGCCAGGGGTACAAGGTGTATCAGGCGGCGGATGGAGTGGAAGGCCTGGAAGTTATGGAGAAGGAAGAGATCCATCTGGCAATCGTGGATGTGATGATGCCAAGGATGGATGGAATCAGGATGACGATGAAGCTGAGGGAGAAGTATGATTTTCCGGTGATTATGCTTTCGGCGAAGTCTGAGGAAGTAGATAAAATTATGGGGCTGAATATTGGTGCAGATGATTATGTGACGAAGCCATTTACGCCCATGGAACTGATGGCCAGGGTGAACTCACAGCTGAGGCGTTACCGCCGGTTTATGGAAAAACTGGAGCCCAAGGAAAATGTGCATGTGATCGGCGGTCTGGAGATCAATGAGGATCGGGTCGAAGTATTGGTGGACGGCAATCCGGTGAAAATGACACCGATTGAATATAAGATTTTGCTGCTTCTGGCAAAGAATCCGGGGCGTGTTTTTTCTGCGGAAGAAATCTATGAAAGAGTATGGCAGGAAAAGGCAATAAGCACAGATACGATCATGGTACATGTGCGGAATATACGAGAGAAGATTGAGGTGGATCCAAAGAATCCAAAATATTTGAAGGTGGTGTGGGGAGTTGGATACAAAATTGAAAAGCAGTCGTAGACTGGCAACAATACTGACTATTGCGGTTCTGCTTATCTGTTCATTAGGGATGGTGCTGGCGTATCCTGTTTTTTCACGGGAAATGCAGTCCAGGCTGGATGGGAATACAGCCAGTGCAGATGAAATCATGAGGATATCAGAAGGTCTGATTGAAGGCAACTATATTTTATATAATGAGGTATATGAAGAAACAGACAGAGCATATGTATTACAACGGTACGGTGGGGATCGCTTTGACCTGTTAAGAAAATACATGGATTATGAAGTATTTGACTGGGATGGAAATGCACTTCTGGAAAGCAACAGTAAAACGGTACTTGAGAATCTGGCAAAAAAAGAGGATACCGATTATGCCTTCCGTGCAGCGTTTACTTTCCAGGAGGATGGAGAAATGTCCGACATCCAGGTAAACGGAAGTATGCTCAATGAAAGAACAGAATATGAGATCGAGCAGTATTTACTGGAACAGCAGGTTATAAATAACGAATGGAGAGGAATTTCTGACCCTTCAGAGGTACAGATTGTTTATGGAGTGGCAGAAGAGAATCTAAATTCTTATATTGAAAGTAATGATATGAATATTGATTCTTCGGTGGCAGAACTCATGTCAAATGCCATGTTCGGCGGATTTATCATGTTATTTGCAGCTGTACTTGCAGTAACGGCAATCGTCCTTTCCGTAAATAAGAGTTTTGAATATGGCAGACAAAAAGTATTCAGCGTTCCCTTTGAAGTTGTACTGATTGTTCTGGGGGTGCTGGTTAGTGCGGCGTATTACCCGGCAAAGATGGTATGGATTACAATTGACGGCGGGATAGTAGAATACCTTACAGGGATCAATGGCCAGATAAATTCAGTACTGTCCTTTGTCATTAATGTAGCGATGTGGCTTTTGATATTTGGAATTGCATTCTGGGGCTTTGTTTGTCTGAGTGCGATGTTTACTATGAAAAAAGAATACTGGAAGCAGAGAACTTTATGTGCAAGGTTTCTGCGCTGGATGAAACAAGGCGGTGATGAATATGGGGAAAAAGTAAAGAAAGGTGCCGGGGGCATATGGAGCCGGATAAAACGGTTCTTTAAAAAGCAGTATGATATGCTTATGCATCTTGATTTTCAGGATAAAACAAACCGGACTATTTTTAAGATAATAGCCATTAACTTTGTCGTGCTGCTTGTTGTCTGCAGCCTTTGGTTTTATGGAATTGCAGCGCTTTTTGTTTATTCTGTCGTATTGTTTATCTTTTTGAAAAAATACTCGAATGATATTCAGAGAAAGTATAGGCTTCTTCTCAGTGCAACAAATCAGCTTGCCGAGGGAGATCTGGATACTCCAATTGAAGGTGATATGGGAATATTCAATCCGATTGAAGAAGAACTCAAGAAGATTCAGAACGGATTTAAAAAAGCAGTGGAAGAGGAAGTGAAAAGTGAGAGGATGAAGACAGAACTGATCACCAATGTTTCGCACGATCTGAAAACACCGCTGACTGCAATCATAACATATACGGATCTTGTAAAGAACGAGACAGACGTGGATAAAAGAAAAGAATATATTCAAGTATTAGAGCGCAAGTCTCTTCGGCTGAAGGTTTTGATAGAGGATCTTTTTGAAATCAGCAAGGCCACGAGTAAAAATATAACCATGAATTTTATGCGGGTTGACATTGTTGATTTGCTAAAACAGGTGGGATTGGAGTATGATAATAAAATAAAAGAAACAAATTTGGATTTCCGATGGAATCTTCCAGAGCACAAGATCGTACTCTGGCTGGACAGTCAGAAAACTTACAGGATTTTCGAGAACCTCATCGTAAATATCACAAAATATGCAATGCCGCATACAAGGGTATACGTAGAAATGAGGGAACTGGAAAACCAGGTGTATATTTCCATGAAGAATATTTCTGCGACAGAGCTGAGCTTCAACACAGAGGAAATTACCGACAGATTCGTCCGGGGAGATGCTTCAAGAAATACAGAAGGTTCCGGACTGGGGCTTGCAATTGCAAAAACCTTTACGGAACTGCAGCACGGCAACCTGAAGATCTCGACAGATGCAGATTTGTATAAGGCAGAAATTATATTTCCAAAAAGGCTGGAAGCAGAGGCACACAATGGGGAATCAGAACAGAATAAAACGGTGCAGGATGGAAACGAGGAAAGAAAATAGTTTCCTACTGCTCAAGGGGGTCAGACCCTTCTGCAAAGGGGTCTGACCCCCTTGAAGTCCGTTTTCAGAATTGTTTTACATTTTAAGGTTACCAAGCAGTTTTTTAGAGGGGAGTTAACAAATGGATAAAAATTATAAGCAACTCAAAGTTTGGCAGGGACTGGCAGTTTTGGCATCAGCGGCAGTTGTTATATTTATAGTTTCACCCGGGTTGCTGTCTCCGTTTGGTATTTATGGATCTTTGCTGGCAGAATGGCTGATGCTGGCGGCCGCACTGGGGTTGGTGCTTGCTTTTAGAGGAAACCCGCGGGAACTGTTTCCCTTCAGAAAGCCTGCAGGAGTCGGTATTTTTGGTACAGTTTTGATGTGGGTGGGCGCCTTTCTTGTTGAAATGACGCTGGTACTGCTTGTGAGTATTTTCTTCCCGGAAGAAATCCAGGGGGTGAACGCGGGCCTGAGTTCAGAAATGCTGAATATTCCTTTTTTGGCAGCGCTTCTTATCATTGCAGTCACGCCAGCTATTTGTGAGGAAATTGTTTTTCGCGGAATCTTTCTGAAAAGTCTGAAGCCGCAGAAATATAAATGGGCAGCAATCTTAATAAGCGGGGCTATATTCGGGGCCTTCCATGGCGATGTTTTCCGGTTCATCCCTACTGCTGTAGGCGGCGTGGTCCTGGCATGGATATTACTGGAAAGCGGGAATATGTTTTATAATTGCTTTTTTCACTTTATCAACAATCTGCTGCCGATTATCCTGCTTTTTGGAATGAAGGATGTGTATGCACAACTTGGGGCATGGAATGCAGCAGGATATCAGAGTAAATCGCTGCCTATGATGAGCGCGGGGCTCTATATGATGATGTGTGCAGCAGCTCCAGCCTGTTTATATATCGGAAATTACCTGCTGCACAGCCGTACACCTGGATACCGTGACAAACTGTTCCCGAAAGGAAGACCAGGAACAGTAATAGGACTAATTGCTATATCTGCAGCATTGTTTTTATGCGGGGCAGGCTTGATGTTATACGGATTTATCTCATTGCAGATCAAATAAAAAAACCCGGGCAACCGGGTTTTTAAATTGTAAAACTATTCTGAAAATGGAGCTCAAAGGGGTCTGACCCCTCCAAAGATCTCGATACTTCTCTCCAGTATTCCCTGCATATGAGCGATAACGATCCCATAGTTGGTAATAGGAATGTCCTGATCTTCTGCGCATTTCAGGCGGTATTTCATTTCTCTTTCATTCAGCGTACAGCCTCCGCAGTGGACGATCAGCCTGTATTTCGACACGTCCATGGGGAATTCTGTGCCGCTTGAAAATTCAAAATTCACTTTTTTACCGGTATAGCTGGTAATCCAGCGGGGCAGTTTAACAGTTCCGATATCTTCACACTGACGATGATGGGTACAGCCTTCTGATATGAGAATGGTATCTCCGTCTGCCAGTGTATCCAGTGCTTTTGCCCCCCTTACAACTGTATCCAGACTGCCTTTATAACGGGCAAATAAAATGGAAAAGGAGGTCAGCGGTATATCGGAAGGCACTACAGCGGATACCTTCGCGAATACCTGGCTGTCAGTGATTACGAGTGCCGGTGCCTTGCCCAGCTGCCGCAGTGTTTCTTCCAGCTCCGATTCTTTTACTACAATGGATACAGCGCCGGCTTCCAGAATATCACGGATTGTCTGCTGCTGGGGAAGGATCAGCCGCCCTTTTGGAGCTGCTTTATCAATCGGGACGACCAGAACCACAAAGTCGGATGGCTGAATCAGGTCACTCACGATCCGCTGCTCATTTTCAGCCGGTGCCTGCCGCGCAATCAGCTCCTTGAGCTCATGGATATTCTCTCCGGTAACAGTGCTCACCGCAATGATATTGTCGGAAGGAACATCAGGCATATTCACAGACGAAGCCGCATTCGAGGTTCCTGCAATATCGGATTTATTTAAAACTATAACAAAAGGAATCTGCTTTTTCATAATCCGGTCCAGGATACCCGCATCCGCTTCTGTCATTCCGGCAGTGCTGTCAATGACAAGAACAGCGATATCCGTTTTATTCAGAATCTGGTATGCTTTCTGAATCCTGAGTTTACCCAGTTCCCCGGTATCGTCAAGCCCGGGGGTGTCGATGATAACCACGGGTCCCAGCGGGAGCAGCTCCATCGCCTTGAGAACCGGGTCTGTGGTCGTGCCTTTGATGTCAGATACAATGGCAAGGTTCTGGCCGGTAATCGCGTTTATAATACTTGATTTTCCCGCGTTTCTCCTGCCGAAGATGCCGATATGGACTCTGTCTGAAGACGGCGTTGAATTTAAACTCATATATAACCTCCTGTAAAATATACTGGTACATCGAATAATAATTAACTTACTTTTCGATATACTAGAAACGGAAATCTCTCCTGTTATCCTGCTCAATCAGACGCAGATTATCAATCACAACTGCACGTGCCTTCTCGTTTGGAACGTTCAATACCTCTTTCTCAATCAGTTTATCACCGAGTGCCTTCGTCTCAGGAGAAGCATAATCCATTAAATACTCTTTAAGAGTCATCAGAGCATTCGGATGGCAGCAGTTCTGGATCTGGCCGCTCTTGCACAGAGACATAAAACGGTCGCCTGTACGTCCTTCCCTGTAGCATGCGGTACAGAAACTTGGAATATAATCCATTTCCATCAGCCAGTGAACGACCTCGTCCAGAGTTCTTTTATCACTGACATCGAACTGTTCAGATTTTGCATCGTCCGGTTCCGGCTCGCAGTAACCGCCCACACTTGTGCGGGAACCGCCGCTGATCTGGGAGATTCCGAGGTGCAGTACTCTTTCACGGCATTTTTGGCTCTCCCTAGTAGAAATAATCATTCCGGTGTAAGGAACTGCGATTCTGATGCAGGCAACAATCTTGGCAAATGTATCATCATCAATTCCGTTATCAAAAGAATCCGCATCGATATCATCGGCATGGCGCAGCCGCGGAACACTGATTGTATGCGGCCCCACACCAAATGCAGCTTCCAGATGTTCTGCATGCATCAGCAGTCCGGCAAATTCATAGCGGAATTTGTCCAGCCCGAAAAGCACGCCAACACCTACATCATCAATGCCGCCCTCCATAGCGCGGTCCATAGCCTCGGTGTGATAATCATAATCATGCTTTGGTCCTGTAGGATGAAGCTCCAGATAACTTTCTTTGTGGTAAGTCTCCTGGAACAAAATGTAGGTGCCGATGCCTGCCTCTTTGAGCAGACGGTAGTTATCCACCGTAGTTGCTGCAATATTAATGTTCACGCGGCGGATAGCTCCATTCTTATGCTTGATACTGTAGATCGTTTTAATGGATTCCAGATAATAGTCCATTGTATTGCGGACCGGATCCTCCCCGGCTTCCAGGGCAAGACGCTTGTGTCCCATATCCTGCAGCGCGATAACCTCTTTGCGGATTTCCTCCTGTGAAAGCTGTTTCCGGGCAATGTGTTTATTCTTGCTGTGATAAGGGCAGTATGTACATCCATTGATACAGTAGTTGGACAGATACAGAGGCGCAAACATAACAATACGGTTGCCGTAAAAATCCTTTTTAATCTGCTCCGCCAGCGTGAAAATCTCCTGATTCTTTTCCTCGATCTGACAGGCAAGCAGGACAGTGGCTTCCCTGTGGGTAAGTCCTTTTCTCTTTTTTGCTTTTTCAATCAGAGAATCGATCAGTGCTACATTACATTTGTTCTCGTCTGCATAAGCAAGCGTTTCCAGAATTTCCTCATGGTTAATAAAGTCATCGGCGTGTTTGGAATTCACATCATACATTTTTGTATCCTCCATTTTTCTTTTATATGTAAAAATATAGTTAACAGGATCAGGTTTTACTCGGCGGTAACAGGGGCCGTATTGAGCGAGTCACCACGGGAAACCGCAATATCATAGCCGATGGAATTCATGCGGCGTTCCAGACATTTCCGGCACTCGGCGGCTTCATCCCCGGTGCAGATTTTGTTATCGTAGAGCAGGTAATCTCCCCGTACCTCTACAGGAGAAAGATTGGGCATCACTACATTTGCACCTGCCAGAATCCCTTTTTCCCTGCCGTTTGGGGCAATTGTCCCGAGAGCGGTGGTGGCAGGCAGCAGAACCTTCGGCAGCATCAGACGGATCAGCCCCAGCATGAACAGCGTCAACTCCAGCGTTCCGGCAGTATATTCGGCGAAAGGCGTCTCATGGTGGGGAATAAAAGGACCGATTCCTACCATCTGCGGATTCAGTTTTTTTAAGAAGAGCATATCATCGGCCAGATTTTCCGGAGCCTGGAAGGGCGAACCTACCATAAAACCAGTGCCTGTCTGATAGCCGATCTCTTTCAGATCCCAGAGGCACTGCTGGCGGTGGGCGGCGGTGAGGGATTCCGGATGCAGCTTCTGATAGTGGTCTGCATCACAGGTCTCATGCCTGAGCAGATAACGGTCCGCACCGGCATCATACAGGCGCTGATAGCTTTCCCGTGTGCGCTCTCCGATGGAGAGAGTGATGGCACAATCCGGAAAATGTTCTCGAATGCTTTGTACGATATCAACCATAATTTCATCCGTATAGTGTCCGTCCTCCCCGCCCTGCAGGACGAAAGTACGGAACCCAAGGCCGTATCCCTTCGTGCAGCATTCCAGAATGGCTTCTTTGTCCAGACGGTAGCGGTGCGCGCTGGTGTTGCTCCTGCGGATACCGCAGTAATAACAGTCATTTCTGCAGTAATTGGTAAACTCAATCAGGCCGCGGATATACACATCGTGACCATAGTATTTATGTCTGATTGCGCGAGCCCGCTCAAATAAGTATTCTGCAAGATCCGGCGTGCGGCCCCGGATAAGGGCCGACCACTCATCTCTGGAAAGGGAGCCGGTCTGCTCCAGTTTATCGATCAAATGCTTCATAAAAAATCTCCTTTTTAAGAACGCGGCAGTAAAGCGTTCGAATTGTTTTAAAATCTGCAGTCATATGTCTACTTTGCCTTTGCATAAATTGTTTTGGTGCTGACGCCCGGCAGCATCCCCAGTTTCCCGGAGAGCGCGCTGATGATATCATTTGGCGCATCCATTGCTATGCTGATAATAGAAATATTTTTTTCACGATATGGAATCCCCATTCTGCCGACAATATACTGGCCATATTCGCTGAGCAGATGGTTCAGTTCATCCACTGAATCTGTACAGTCCAGGACAATTCCAATCAGAGCGATTCTTGTCTCCATAAAACCTCCTCTTATTCTGTTAATTTAAACAAGTGCAAAAAAATACCTGCACCAAAGGCGCAGGCGATAAAAGGGGCAGTAATCCCCTTATTAATAACGGAAAAATTCCGTATAATATCTCTGTGCGCCTTTTTACTCAGGTGTTACCCTTTATAATCAGAACGAATTTATAATAAATTATAGCACAATAAATAAATATTACAATATGATTCGGAAAAGGTTCACATTTTTGTGCAGTTTGATGATAAGATAAAATAAATCACCGCAGCTTTAAACCAGATTTTCAAGGGATTTATCTGTTTTTTAGGGCATATTAAATCCAGGGAAAACCATTGATAAAATATTGACAAAGCAGATGTCATATGTTACATTTAGACTATAGTACGAACAATGGTCTAAAACATGTTTTAATTTACATTATAAAAGGTAAGTGAGGATTGGAACTATGAGTCTGATAACCGACATTCAGAAGTATTCTATCCATGACGGGGATGGGATCCGGACAACCGTGTTTTTCAAGGGCTGCCGTCTGAGATGCGTCTGGTGCCACAACCCCGAGACGCAGAGCTTAAAAAAAGAATTGCTGTATGACAGCGAAAGGTGTGTTGGCTGCGGAAGCTGTGTGAAAGCCTGTCCAAATGGGGCGATTAAGATGGAGGGCCAAAAGGCCGTTACAGACAGGGCTAAATGTACAGCCTGTGGGATATGTACGGATTACTGCAATCTGAACCTCAGGGAGATCGCCGGAAAAGAGTACACAGTCGATGAACTTGTAAAAGAACTCAGGAAAGACGAGATGTTTTACGAAGAATCGGGAGGAGGTGTCACGCTTTCAGGCGGAGAAGTGATGACTGCGGACATGGATTATCTGGAGGCGCTTGTGAAAAAGCTGCACCACTTCGGGATTTCTGTCACAATTGATACCTGCGGACAGGCGCCGTATGAAAATTATGAGCGGATACTGCCATATACGGATACATTTCTGTATGACATCAAGACATTGGATACAAAGCTGCATAAAAAGTATATGGGGGCGGGCAATGAGCTGATTCTGGGAAATCTGGAAAGGCTGAGTCGCGATGGAGCCAGGATCTATATCCGCATTCCGACAATCAAAGAGGTGAACGGGAATGAAGATGCCATGAAGGCGATGATCCGGTACCTGCAGGAGAAAAATATCCATGCAGCGGGAGTGAATCTGCTCCCATACCACAACACCGGTTCCGGGAAATATACAAAAATAGGCAAGTGCTATGAGGGCACAGGCCTGCATGCACCTGACAAGGAAGAAATGAATCATTTTGTGGAAATGTTCCGGGAAGCCGGATTTCAGAATGTAAAAATAGGAGGTTAAAAAGATGGAAGAAAGAGGTATGAATGCCCGCGTGAAGGCACTTAGAAAACTGAGTCTGGAGACACCTGCACATATTGATCTGGAGCGCGCGCTGAGTGAAACTGAGACTTATAAGAAGTATGAAGGGGAATTGTCCGTACCGGAACTGCGCGGACAGGTTCTGAAGGATTATTTTTCAACAAAGACATTGTATATCGGCGAGGGAGAGCTGATCGTAGGAGAAAAGGGGGATTCCCCCCAGGCAGCGCCGACATTTCCTGAACTTTGCTGCCATACGGTAGAAGATATGCATGTCATGAATGACCGGGATTTGATTAATTTCAAGGTGAAAGAAACCGATTATAAAGTACAGGAAGAGGTTATGATCCCATACTGGGAGAAACGTTCGATGAGAAGCCGTATTCTCCGCCAGATGACACCGGAGTGGAAAGATGCGTATGAGGCCGGTATTTTTACAGAGTTTATGGAGCAGAGAGGGCCGGGGCATACGGTCGGCTCTGTAAAAATTTATGAAAAAGGTTTCCTGGATTATAAAGAGGATATTCAGAATGCAATCGGCCAGCTTGATTTTATGAATGATACGGAAGCGCTGGATAAGAAAAATGAACTGGAAGGCATGAAGCTTGCCTGCGATGCCATCATGATTCTGGGCGAAAGATATGCTGCCTATGCGAGAGAGCTGGCGGAAAAGGAAGCAGATGCAAAGCGCAGGGAAGAGCTTCTTCAGATTGCAGCCAACTGTGATGTGGTTCCGGCACACAAGCCGGAGACTTACTGGCAGGCGATTCAGATGTACTGGTTTGTGCATCTTGGAGTGACCAGTGAGCTGAATCCTTGGGATGCCTACAGCCCGGGGCGTTTGGACCAGCATCTGAATCCGTTCTATGAGAAAGATGTGGAGACTGGAATTCTGGACGATGAAAAGGCACTGGAACTGCTGGAGTGCCTCTGGGTGAAGTTTAATAACCAGCCGGCGCCGCCGAAGGTAGGCATTACGCTGAAGGAGAGCAGCACTTATACAGATTTTGCGAACCTGAACACGGGTGGTATTACGCCGAACGGAGAGAATGGAGTAAATAATGTCAGCTATCTGATTCTGGACTGCATGGACGATATGAAGCTGCTGCAGCCAAGCTCAAACGTCCAGATCAGCAGAAAGACACCTCAGAAATTCCTGAAACGTGCATGTGAGATTTCCAGAAAGGGCTGGGGGCAGCCTGCATTTTATAACACGGAAGCAATCGTTCAGGAACTGCTTAATGCAGGTAAATCCCTGGAGGACGCAAGACGCGGCGGAACGAGCGGCTGCGTAGAGACGGGGGCATTTGGAAACGAAGCTTATATTCTGACCGGATATTTTAATATACCGAAGGTGTTTGAACTGACGCTGAATAACGGGGTTGATAAGATGACCGGAAAACAGCTGGGACCAAGGCTTGGAAATGCGGCGGATTTTGCTACGTATGAGGAGCTTTATGATGCGTTCAAGAAGCAGATGAAGTATTTCATTGATATTAAGATCCAGGGAAGTAATGTAATTGAGAAGATTTACGCCGAGCAGATGCCCGTACCATTCCTTTCTATTATTACGAACGACTGTATTTCAAAAGGAAAAGATTATAACGGCGGGGGTGCAAGATATAATACGAAGTATCTGCAGGGAGTGGGCATCGGTACCATAACCGACTGCCTGTCCGCTGTCAAATATAACGTATACGATCAAAAGAAATTTACAATGGAAGAACTGATGCAGGCGCTGGAGGATAATTTTGAAGGGCATGACCGGATCGCGAATCTGGTGCGTAACAAGACTCCAAAGTACGGAAATGACGATGATTATGCAGATGATATTATGCGTTCGGTCTTTGAGTATTACAGAGGACAGGTGACAGGACGGCCGAATATGCTGGGCGGAATGTACAGAATCAATATGCTTCCGACCACATGTCATGTGTATTTCGGGGATGTGATGATGGCAAGCGCAAACGGACGTCTGGCACACAAACCCGTATCAGAAGGCATTTCTCCGGAAAAGGGAGCGGATACGAATGGGCCTACTGCTGTGGTGAAATCCTGTGCAAAGATGGACCACCTGCAGACCGGCGGTACGCTGCTGAATCAGAAGTTTACGCCAAGTGTGGTATCCGGCGATGAAGGGCTGGAACAGATGGCGAATCTGGTGCGCGCATATTTTAATATGGACGGACATCATATCCAGTTCAATGTAATCGACAGAGAGACGCTGATCCAGGCGCAGAAGCATCCCGATGATTACAAAGATCTGATTGTGCGTGTGGCGGGCTACAGCGACCATTTCAGGAATCTGAGCAAGGCACTGCAGGATGAGATAATTGAAAGAACAGAGCAGAGCTTTCATTAAAGAAGCTTTATCATATTTGAAATTATTAACGAACAATTGTTTTGTCTAATATTTTGTTCGGGCAACAGATTTCGCTTTCGAGGATTAAGTGGTAAAATAGAAGAAAAATTTCAGATCCTTGGAGGTAGAAAATGAGAACAATCAAAGCACAGAAACTGACAGCAGAAGCATTTTCAAAGTATGGGGCATTCTATAATCTGGTTGAGCCGGCAGGAAACGCTCTTGGGTCCTTTTTCAATGACAAAGTAGCACTTCCTGTTTCCGGGAATGTCCCGGTTACGTTTTCCTCTCTTGTCACGGAAAAAGCTGACAAGATGATCGTAAACTCTGCGGAATATCATAACTACACAGGGGAAGGCATCCTGCCGCTGGACGGTGATGTAGTGATTCATGTGGCTCCTCCGACGAAAGATCCGGTACCTGAGCTGACAGAAGCCTTTGTAGTACCGAAGGGAACAGTCGTAAAGCTGAATACAGGTGTATGGCACCTCGGACCGATGCCGGTGGAAGAGGACGTTGTGCATGTGCTGATTGTTCTGCCGGAAAGGGTTTATGCAAATGACTGCTATGTAGTGGATTATCCGGAGGAAGACTGGATAGAGATCGAACTGTAAGGGAGCAGCCCGCAGGTAAATTCAGGACAAAAAAAGAGACTGTCTGGTTATCCCAGAGCAGTCTCTTTTCCAATTGTAAAATGGTCTGCCTTCAGGATGGCATAGGCCTCCTCGCATTTGTCTTCCCGCATAAGCTGTACCATATTTTTCAGATTTTCATTTGTTTTTGTTATATTCATCCCATTTTTAACGGAACGCTGGCCCATCCGGATGAGCTCGGACAAGTTGTTTTCATAGATCCGGTTGATACGTTCATTTTCAAAGATACTGACGATTTCCATATGCATATTGGTATCTGCCAGTTCCCACTGATAGATGTCGCCCGCTGAAGCGCACATGCGTACGACTTTTTCTTCAATGCGGAAGGAATATTCCTCGTGCCGTCCTGTTGTGAAAATCAGGCGGAATGCGTTTCCCTCCAGCAGTTCCCGGAGCTGGTAGATATCCCGGATGTCTTTGTCAGTGATCTCCTTGACTGTCATGGATTTATAATAATCGGTGACGATGAGTCCCTCGGATTGTAACATCTTGATTGCTGTCCGGACCGGATTGCGGCTCATGTTTAAATCGGCAGTCAGTTTCGCCTCGGTCAGCTGCATGCCCGGAGGGTAGGTCAGGTTCAGGATGTTCGTGCGGATCGTCTCGTAAGCCTGGTCGGCCAGCGAAATATGTTTTTCAGCCATATATTACACCTCAATTGTATACGAAATGAGTTACTGTATACAAATTATAAAGGATGTCGGGGAAGAATGCAACCTGATACATTGTAGATTAAGTGGAAAGATTATGACTGTTCAGACCTTACCGTGTGAACAGTAACGAAAGACCTGTGGGGCAGTGAAAAATTGTGGTATTATGAGACATAACGGACAAGGGGAAAGAAAAAGAGGTGATAAAATTGTCAGAAGTAAGAAAACATATCGTATTTTATGGCCGGGTTCAGGGCGTTGGTTTCCGCTACACTGCCAAATATCTGGCCCAGTCACTGGGATTGACCGGCTGGGTGAAAAATGAATGGGATGGTACCGTAGTAATGGAAATCCAGGGGCGCGAGCCGATGATAAATAAGCTGCTTGTAGGACTTAACCAGGGACATTTTATAACAATAGAATGGATGGATACGGAGGAGATTCCTCTTGAGAAGGAAAGCTGTTTTACTGTGCGGTAAAAAGGGGAAGAGTATTGGATGTGGTTTTGTTGAGATTAAGAAATAGCAATTGACATAATAGAGAGAAAATGATATATTGTATACAAATAATGAAATTGTATACAAAAAAGGCCGGATTAGGGGTCTGACCCCTTTGGGCCTGATTGATAAAAATTAGACAAGGAGGACAGTTATGAAATTAGGATTTATTGGTACAGGCAATATGGCAGGTGCTATCATGGGCGGTATTATTAAAGAAGGAATCTTTGGTGCGGAGGAGATCATCGGATCCGATATATTTGAGCCAGGGAGAGAGAAGGCAAGATCATTATATGGTATTCATGTGACAGCGGACAACAAGGAAGTCGTTGAGAAGTCAGAGGTAGTTGTCCTTTCTGTAAAACCGCAGTTCTATGCTTCTACAATTGCAGAAATTAAAGACTTTATCAGAGATGATCAGATCATCATTACAATTGCACCGGGAAAAACACTGGTGTGGCTGGAGGAGCAGTTTGGCAAAAAAGTAAAGATTGTCCGCACGATGCCGAATACACCGGCTATGGTAGGCGAGGGAATGACTGCAGCCTGCCCGAACGAATATGTGACGGAGGATGAACTGAAATATACAGTCAGCATCCTGAGCGCATTTGGAAAAGTAGAAGTGATACCGGAAAGGCTGATGGATGTTGTTGTATCCACAAGCGGAAGCTCTCCGGCCTATGTATTTATGTTTATAGAGGCCATGGCAGATGCAGCAGTTGCTGACGGCATGCCGAGGGCGCAGGCATACAAATTTGCGGCACAGGCAGTATACGGCAGCGCCAAGATGGTGCTGGAGACAGGGAAACACCCTGGGGAACTCAAAGACATGGTATGCTCCCCGGCAGGAACTACTATAGAGGCAGTCAGAGTACTGGAAAAGAACGGATTCAGAAGCGCAGTGATAGAAGCAATGAAAGCCTGTGCAGAGATATCCAAAAACATGTAGTCTTCTTAGCCCTGCATATAACTTCAATAAAGGCCCGGATTCTGTAAAAAGAATCCGGGCCTTTGTGAAATAACTATCAATCAGCCTCATAGGGGTCAGACCCCTATGAGAATCACATCGAGGTTTTCTTTGCACACTTCCGATTTTATGTTAGAATAGTAAATAAGAATACTATCAAAAGAAGGGCTGGGGATTATGAGCGAATCTAAAGAAAATAAGGGTGTGAAAGCGAGGATTGTATCGGCTGCGTGGCAGTTGTTCCACGACAAGGGCTATGACCACACCACGGTGGATGATATTATCGAGCTTTCGGATACGTCCAAAGGATCTTTTTATTACTATTTTAATACAAAGGATGAACTGCTCAGCACTTTGTCTACGGTGCTGGATGATTTTTATGAAGAACTCTATGCAGAGATCGATCGGGATATGAATAACTATGATAAGCTCCTTTATCTGAACTACAGAGTGCATTCCATGATCGAGGAGAAGATTAATATTGATCTGCTGGCATCGCTCTACTCTACGCAGCTGACTGCAAAGGGACAGAGACATCTTCTGGACCGGAACAGAGTGTATTACCAGCTCATTACCAGAATCGTGGAAGAGGGGCAGAAAAAAGGGGAGATCCGCCGGGACAAATCGATCACCGAGATTACAAAATATTATTCTCTGTGTGAGCGGGCGTTAATTTCGGACTGGTGCCTGAGCAAAGGGGACTATTCGCTTGGTGAATACAGCAGGGAATATATGCCGGTGATGATGGGATATTTTAAAATTTAAGGAGTAAGCAGATGAATATTCAGGGATTGCAAAAACTGACACTTTTGGACTACCCGGAAAAAGTGGCGTGCACGATTTTTACCGCGGGGTGTAATTTCCGGTGTCCTTTCTGCCACAACGCTTCGCTGGTGACGCATGTGGATGTGAATAACAACATACCTGAGGAAGAAGTTTTTTCTTTTCTGAAGAAACGTAAGGGAGTTCTGGACGGCGTGTGCATTACGGGCGGAGAGCCGCTGCTGCAGCCGGACATTGAGGATTTCATAAGAGCGGTAAAAGCACTGGGCTACGCTGTAAAGCTGGATACAAACGGAAGCAGCATAAACCGACTGCGGAGGCTGGTGGATCAGCATCTGGTTGATTATGTAGCAATGGATATCAAAAATGCGCCGAATAAATATGGCATAACAATTGGAATTGAAGATTATAACATGGAGGATGTCCTGCAGAGCGTGGATTATCTTATGTCAGGAGCAGTGTCCTGCGAATTCCGTACCACGGTAGTCAGGGAACTTCACAAAAGAGAAGACTTTGCGGCGATTGGAAGATGGCTTCGCGGAGCAGAGAAGTATTACCTTCAGGGCTTTGTGGATTCCGGGGATCTGATTCAGCCGGGGCTGCGGGCATATACAAAGGATATTATGGAACAGGCACTGGAAATCGTACGAAGAAATATACCCAATGCAGAGCTCCGAGGCGTTGAATGAAACGATGCTAAAAAGGCAGGCGGTATAAGCCAGAAAGAAAAGTTCAGGACAGATGTCCTGGATTTTTTCTTTTTTTATGAAAAAAAATCTATAAAATCTGCCTGACAAAGACGGAATTCCTATACATTTTTTGTGCATATCTATATAATAAATAATGAAAATGAAAAGAAGCAAAACGATATCGGAAAAGAAGAATCTTACGTAAGAAATGAGGCGAATCATATGGAGAAAAACCTGATTGAATTGATGGAACTGCTGGAAAAAGACAGAGCTGTCTACGCTATTTTAAAGCATTGTCCCTATGAGATTCTGAGAAAAATTCAGATAAAGCACTACAGGGAAAAAGAATTTGCTCTGGAGCAGGGAGAGATCCACAACACATTTTACATCATAGTGGAAGGCTGTGTGGATATTTATGTAGAATCCGAACATGGAAAAAAATATTTTCTGACCAGCTATGGAAAAGGCCAGTATTTAGGAGAACTGGAAGTATTCAGGCAGATACCCTACGTCAGCGGTGTGGAAGCCCAGGGAAAAGTAACCGTGCTGGAAATTGAAAGAGAGGTCTTACTGTCCTGGATCCAGATGGATTCCAACTTCAGCGAATATATGATCAAGACACTCTGCGATTCTACATACTTTATGTGCAACAACATGGGAAAAAACACTTTATATTCTCTGAAGCAGCGCCTGTGCCAGTATTTTATTGAAAATACGGACAAAAGCGGCGAGTTCAGAGTGCCCATGCGCACAGAAACGCTGGGAGAGCAGATGGCAGTAACCCAGAGAAGCATCAATCGGGTAATCAAACAATTAAAAGAAAAAGAGATCATTGAAATAGATAAAAACAGTGTGACGATAAAAGATTACAGCGCACTGCTGGAGGAAAGAGAGAAAAAGTGACAGACGGAGGAATGACAATGGAAAATATACAGCCACATATCCGGTGCGGTGTGGAAGACGCCGCAAAGTATGCAGTACTGCCGGGAGATCCGAAAAGGGTGGAGAGAACCAGGGAGTATCTGGAAAATGTAAAAGAGATCACATTTAACAGAGAGTATAAAAGCATTACAGGTTACTATAAAGGCACAAAAATCCTGGTAATCTCAACCGGCATGGGCGGTGCATCTACCGGTATCGCGGTGGAGGAACTGAAAAATATCGGCGTCGAGGTCATGATACGCATAGGAAGCTGCGGGGCGCTGCAGAATGAAATCGGCCTGGGGGATCTCATCATAGCGAACGGCGTAGTGCGGGACGAAGGCACAACAAAGGCCTATGTGGAAGAAATCTATCCCGCAATCCCGGACACAGAGCTGATGTTTACAGCAATAGAAGCTGCAAAAAGTCTTGGTTTCCCGTATCATGTGGGAAAAATCAGAAGTCATGACAGTTTTTACACGGAGGGAGAAGCGAAGATTGACGAGTACTGGTCGTCCAAAGGAGTGCTTGGCTCTGATATGGAGACGGCGGCACTGTTTACAATCGGAGGGCTGCGGGGTGTCAGGACTGCATCGATTCTAAACACAGTGGTGGAGTATGACGGCAATCTGGAGGAAGAGATCAACAAATATGCGGACGGAGCCAGTCTTATGATGCAGGGCGAAGAACACGAGATTCTGACGGCTTTCGAGACATGCGCCGCAATGGAGCAAAAGGCAGGCGAGGAGCCTGAAAAAAATAAATAAGAGAAGGTATGAGTAAACAAGGAGGAAACAAAATGAAAAAAAGATGGTTGGCAGCAGCGTTGGCATTGAGTATGGTTTTTGCAGGGGGATGCGGTTCTTCCGGCAAAGAAGACGAGGGCAGTGCAAAAAGTGATTCCGGTGATCAGGTGACGATCACTTACATGCAGTGGCAGCAGGAGTTTTCTACCGCGGCAATTAAACTGGCGGATGCCTATATGGAAGAGCATCCGAATGTGAAAGTGGAAGTAATCACCAACTCGGACGGTTACTCAGAGAATCTGAAAGCGGCGCTTGTTGCGGGAAATGTACCCGAGATTTTCGTGACAGAGGGCTACGAAAACATGAAGAGCTACGAGGAATACCTGACAGATCTTTCAGAGGAAGAATGGACAGGCAATATCAAGGATGCCGCCCTCCAGTGCGTTACTCTGGATGGAAATATTATGGGGATGCCCATTACTATGGCAGGCGAGGGCATAATCTACAATAAAAAAATGTTTAAAGAGCATGGCTGGGAAGTTCCGCAGACCATTACAGAGCTGGAGGAACTGTGTAAGAAGATCGAGGCAGAGGGGATCACACCATTCAACAATCAGTTTGCCGATGACTGGCTGCTGGGACAGTTTATGAGCGGCAGCGGCTATGCATATATCCCGGATAATGCAGAATACACGAAAGAATTATACGCAGGAAACGAAAAGCTTTCAGAAAACGAACAGATGAAAAATTCCTTTAAAGTCCTGGATCTGATGCTGAAATACGGACAGGACGACTGCATGAGCTATGGCTGGAATGAGACATGCACCGCATTTGCAACCGGTGAGGCGGCTATGGCATTTGAAGGGGACTGGGTATGGGATACCGTGTACGCAATTGATCCGGAAATCGAATGCGGTATGTTTGCCCTGCCGGCAACGGAAAACGCTGAGGACACAAAAATGATCGTAGATGCAAACGGCTGCTTCCACATTGGAAAAGGTTCCGCGCATCCGGAAGCCGGGCTTGACTATCTGAACTGGATCGCTACAAGTGAGACGGCAAAGCAGATTATGCTGGAAGATTATAAAGTAATCCCTGTTTTTGAAGGCTGGGAATACCAGGCGGACAATCAGCTGGCAGTATCCACAATTGAGTATCTGGATGCAGGAAAGACATTTATGTGGTCATGGCCGCAATGGCCGGTTGGTTACCAGTATTCGGCAGGAAAAACCTACCAGAATTACATCGATGGAAGCATGAGTTCTGACGAAGCGCTTCAGGAACTGGACGATACCTGGACAAAGCTTGTGAACGCGAAAGAAGAGTAAGAGAAAGGGGAAAAGGGCATGAGAAAGAGGGCAAAAAAAGGGCTGGAATTCTGGATGTTTGTAGCACCGGTGCTGATTCCTTTTCTTATATTTTATTTTCTGCCGATCTGTATGGGGCTTTACTATTCCCTGTTCGACTGGAACGGCATCAGTAAAGGAATGAATTTTATCGGACTCAAAAACTACATTGAACTTTTCACAAACGACAAAAATTACTTTGAGTCACTGGCATTTACATTTAAATTTGCGTTGTTTAATGTAGTTCTGACCAATGTACTGGCAATCTTAATGGCACTCTGGGTAAATGGTAAATTGAAGACTTCCAAGTTTACCAGAACCTGTTTCTTCATGCCCAACATTGTCTGTGCGATTGTTGCAGGTTTCCTGTGGAGATTTATCTTTAACCAGATCTCGGATACGCTCTACAAATCAACAGGGCTGGATTTTCTGGGTATTAAATGGCTGGGATCTACAGATACCGCATGGGTGGCAATCTTGATTGTCGTACTCTGGCAGTCGATCGGGTATAACATGATTATATATCTGGCAGGGCTGAACATGATCGACAAAACCTTTTATGAAAGCGCGGCAATCGACGGTGCAGGCAGGATTACGAAATTTTTTAAGATCACGCTGCCGCTGATGATGCCGTCCATCACAATCTGCCTGTTTAATGTCACGGCACAGTCCTTCCGGCTGTTTGATGTGAATGTGTCGCTGACCAAGGGCGGGCCCGGGCGTTCTACCATGGGACTTGCCATCGATATATATAATGAGGCGTTTAAACAGAACAGACTGGGATATGGCTCGGCGAAAGCGGTCATCCTTTTGATTATAGTCATGACAATTACCATGCTGCAGACGAATTATACGAGAAAAAGAGAGGTGGAAATGTAATGAGAAAGGGTACAAAAACAATATCCAGACTGCTTCTGGAGATCATATCCATAGTGTGTGGTGTTATTTTTGTCTCTCCGGTACTGCTGGTTATCATCAATGCATTTAAGCCGCTCGGAGAAATACTGAAAAACCCGTTCAGCATCCCGTCGAGTCCTGTTACGGAAAATATCATGTACGTGATTGAAAACATGAAGTATTTTAAGGTGCTCAGAAATACAATCATTATTACGGTAATCGTTGTCGCAGGGACCGTGATCCTGGCGGCAATGGCAGGATACAAGCTGACAAGGACGAACACGAGGATCAGTAAGATCATCACCGCTGTCTTCCTTTCCTCCATGCTGGTGCCGTTCCAGACCTATATGATACCGATCGCAAAGCTGGCCTCCATACTGCATATCAACAACACGATGGCCGGATATATACTTATACAGATACCGCTGTATGCGCCTATGGGAATCTTTATGTACCAGGGATTTGTAAAAAATATTCCGCTCAGCCTGGAGGAGGCGGCAAGGCTGGACGGCTGTTCACCTTTCCGTATATTCTTTCACATTGTATTCCCGCTGATGAAGCCCATCACGGCAAGCATTGTGGTATTATACTCACTCTGGATCTGGAATGACTATGCCCTGGCAAGCATGATGCTGACAAGTGCGGAAAACAAGACACTGACGATTACGATTTATTCCTTCTTTTCTGCATTTACCAACCGGTGGGATTATGCGCTGGCGGCCCTGTCGCTGTCGATTATCCCGATTACGATATTCTATATATTTATGCAGAAATATATCGTCTCCGGCGTAACTGCAGGGGCCGTGAAAGGATAAGTGTGAGTGGTATGTATCAATATAACGAACAAACAATAGAAAAGATCTATGCCGGGTGGCTTGGAAAAACCATCGGAATCCGGCTTGGTGCGCCGGTGGAGGGCTGGACTTACGAAAAGATCCAAGAGGTCTACGGGGAAATCTGGGACTATCCGGTTGATTACGGCACATTCGCTGCGGATGATGACAGCAACGGCCCTATCTTCCTTGTACGTGCCATGGAGCATGGCAGGAAAGACGGCAGCCTGCATGCCCAGGATGTGGCGGATGCGCTTCTGAATTATGCACCGTATGAGCACGGATTCTTCTGGTGGGGCGGCTATGGAGTGTCAACAGAACATACCGCCTATCTGAATCTGAGAAATGGAATCAAAGCGCCTCTTTGCGGCAGCATCGCTAAAAATGGTGCGGCTATAGCAGAGCAGATTGGAGGCCAGATATTTATAGACCCCTGGGGGCTGATATCACCGGGCAGGCCCCGGCAGGCGGCAGAGTTTGCAAAAGAGGCGGCTGGCGTGACGCACGATGGAAACGGTATCTGGGGCGGTGTCTTTGTTGCCGTCTGCATCAGCCTTGCTTTTGAGGATTATACAGTGGAGGAGATGCTGGAGAGGGCACTGCGTTTTATACCGGAGGAGTGTGAATACGCCAGGGCGGTAAAGTGTGTGACAGAGTTTTACCACAAAGACGAAGAAAAAGACTGGAGGAAGTGTTATGCATATATCCGGGAATATTTTGGATACGACAGGTATCCGGGATACTGCCATATCATTCCTAATGCGGCCGTAATGATTCTGTCGCTTTTATATGGGGAAGACGATTATACGAAAACCATCTGCATCTGTAATATGTGCGGCTGGGATACGGACTGTAATGTAGGAAATGTGGGCACCATCATGGGGGTACGGGGAGGTCTGGAAGGGATTCCTTATGAAAAGTGGAGAAAGCCTGTGAATGACCTGCTGATCTGCTCAGGAACCATGGGCAGCCTGAATATGATGGATCTTCCCTACGGAGCATCCTACATGGCAAAATATGCCTTTGAGACGGCCGGATACAAGCTGCCGGAAAAATGGAAACATATCATAGGGGAACATCAGGAATCCTGTCATTTTGAATATCCAGGTTCCACCCATGCCATGCGGGTGCGGTGTGAGGATTATGAGGCAGCGCAGCATCTGGAATATTATCTCACCAATTCAACGGAGCAGGCATATACAGGCAGCCATTCTTTAAAACTGCATGCCCGTCCGCTCTGGCCGGGACAGCAGCTGTATCTTTTCAAAAAGACGTACTACAGCAGCCGGGAACTGCATGATGACCGATATGAGCCGGCTTTTTCCCCTATGATCTATCCTGGTCAGACCCTGAGCGGAAATGTGTTTCTTCCCGATGGGCAGCAGGCCGCGGAGGTCCGGATGTATGTCAGAGATCTGCACGGAGACTGTATGCTGAAAGGGGAGAAGACGCTCTGCAGGCCAGGGGAATGGAGTCATCTGGAATTCAGGATTCCTTCCTGTGACGGGGCGCTTCTGGACGAAGCCGGATTTTGCTTTACAATTCCGGGGCAGTCCTTTCAGGGTGTTGAATTTCATGCTTACATAGACGATATGGAGTATGGCGGTGCACCGGATTATGACATCGATTTCCGCAAAGAGATCCTGGAGATGAAGACGCAGACCCACCATGAAATTACCCAGTTTACGAAGGTAAAAGGCTGGACCTGGCTGGAAGAGGAATGGCTGCACATTACGGGCACTGATTTTGCAGAAACATACACCGGGAGCCACAGGTTTGAGGACTATCAGGTTGAGGCCAGATTCAGGCCTCTGCACGGCCCTCAGCATTATATCAATATCCGTGTGCAGGGGGCAATGCGCTCCTACGCGGCAGGATTTCACCAACCAGGTAGACTTGCGCTCCTGAAAAATGAAAATGGGTACCGCACAGTGGCGGAAACCGCGTATCCCTGGGAGGAAGGCAAAGAATACCGGTTAACGGTCCGTGCGAAAGAGAACACCATCTGTATATTAGAAAACGGAAAAGAGCTGCTGTCATATACAGACCCGGAGGCTCCTTATCTTACGGGAGCATTTGGCTTTTCCGTGCAGAGTGGAAGCCACTGCAGTTATGCGGGTATAAAAGTAAGAGGGATATAGGAGGCCAAAATGGTAAAGAGAAGAATTTTCCTGATTGTGCTGGACAGTTTCGGGATCGGAGAAGCACCAGATGCGGAGGAGTTCGGGGATCGGGGATGCCATACACTTCATACGATCTTAAAATCCCCCGAATATCAGACACCCGTGCTGGAAAGGCTGGGGCTGTTCCGGATCGAAGGCGCGCCCCAACAGAAAGGCGGCGGAGTTTTGACGGGCAGTTTCGGGAGGATGCAGGAGGCTTCCAGGGGCAAGGACACAACCATCGGACACTGGGAAATAGCCGGAATTGTTTCCAAAAAACCGCTTCCAGTCTATCCGGACGGTTTTCCGGAATCCATCATCAGAGAATTTGAAAAAAGGACGAAGCGAAAGACTCTTTGCAACCGGCCGTATTCCGGGACAGAGGTTATCCGGGATTACGGGGAAGAATCGGAGAAAACAGGGTCACTGATCGTATATACATCTGCAGACAGCGTCTTTCAGATTGCCGCCCATGAAGCGGTGGTTCCGGTGGAGGAGCTGTACGGCTGCTGCGAGACGGCGAGGGAGCTGCTTACCGGGGAACATGGAGTGGGGCGTGTGATAGCACGCCCCTTTGCCGGCGCCAGAGGCAGTTATCAAAGGACTGCGGGCCGGCATGATTTTTCTATAAAGCCCCCTGGAGATACCATGCTGGATATGCTGGCTGATGCAGGATACGAAACATACGGGATTGGAAAGATAGGAGATATATTTGCGGGACAGGGAATTTCTCACACACAGAGAAGTCTCAATAATGTAGATGGAATGGAAAAAACAATTGCAATGCTTGAGAAGAATTTTTCCGGAATCTGTTTTGTCAATCTTGTAGATTTTGATATGCTTTACGGTCATCGGAATGATATTGACGGTTATGCCAGAGCCGCCGCAGTGTTTGACAGGCAGCTTCATATATTTATGGATAAGATGAGGAAAGAGGATATTCTGGTGATTACGGCAGACCATGGATGCGATCCGGGATTCCCTGGGACAGACCACACAAGAGAGTATACACCGCTTCTGGTTTTCGGCGGGGATATCAGACCAGGTGTAAATCTTGGGACAAGGAAAACATTTGCCGATATCGCAGCAACAGTGCTGGATATCATGGATACCGATGACAGGACGGACGGGGCCAGTTTTAAAGAGCTGATCCTTATATAAGAAAATGTATCTATATCTTGTTGGAAACAAAAAAGTTGCATACTAGATATTGTTGTTCTTTATTGACAAGTGAAATATATGGTGATAGAATATCCTCAGATGCCCAACTGTTTATGGTTGGGCAAAAATTATCTGACTTTGATTAGAGAAAGGGGCGACCGTACAGTATGTATCAGGTTACAAAAAGAGATGGGAAGATAGCAGACTTCGATCTTGCCAAGATATGTGAGGCAATCAGGAAGGCATTTGAGGCCCGGGAAAGGCAATACAATCAGGATATTATAGATTTGCTGGCATTGAAAGTAACAGCAGACTTTGAACCTAAGATTAAAAAAGGGCTGGTTTCAGTGGAGGATGTCCAGGACAGTGTGGAATCCGTACTGATAAAGGCAGGATATGCGGACGTTGCGAAAGGCTATATTTTATACAGAAAGCAGAGGGAAAAGATTCGGAATCTGAATTCAACCCTGCTGGATTATAAAGAGATTGTGGACAGTTATGTGAAGATTACTGACTGGCGTGTAAAAGAGAATTCTACAGTCACTTATTCCGTTGGCGGCCTGATTCTCAGCAATTCAGGTGCAATTACAGCGAATTACTGGCTGTCAGAGATTTATGATGATGAGGTGGGGAAGGCGCACAAGAACGCTGATATCCATATTCACGATCTGTCCATGCTCACAGGATACTGCGCAGGATGGTCCTTAAAGCAGCTGATACAGGACGGTCTGGGCGGCATTACAGGAAGAATCACGTCGGCGCCGGCCAAGCACCTGAGCGTACTCTGCAACCAGATGGTAAACTTTCTGGGAATCATGCAGAATGAATGGGCGGGAGCCCAGGCTTTTTCATCCTTTGATACCTATCTTGCGCCCTTTGTCAAGATCGATAACCTGACATACCCGGAAGTCAAGAAATGTATCGAGTCCTTTATATATGGCGTGAATATACCGTCCCGCTGGGGAACACAGGCACCGTTCTCCAATATTACGCTGGACTGGACGGTACCAGGCGATCTGGCACATCTCCCGGCTATTGTAGGCGGTATTGAGCAGGATTTCACTTATGGTGACTGCAAAGAAGAGATGGACATGATCAATAAGGCATTTATCGAGACGATGATCGAAGGGGATGCCGATGGAAGAGGATTCCAATATCCGATCCCGACATATTCCATTACAAATGATTTTGACTGGTCTGATACAGAGAATAACCGTCTTCTGTTTGAGATGACTGCAAAGTACGGAACTCCTTATTTTTCAAATTATATTAACAGTGATATGGAGCCGAGCGATGTCAGAAGTATGTGCTGCCGTCTGCGTCTGGATCTCCGTGAACTCCGCAAAAAATCAGGCGGTTTCTTTGGAAGCGGAGAGAGTACTGGTTCCATCGGAGTCGTTACGATCAATATGCCGAGAATTGCATATCTGGCTGACAATGAGGAGGAATTCTATAAACATCTGGATAAAATGATGGATATTTCAGCAAGTTCCCTTCATACAAAGCGTGTTGTTATATCAAAGCTGATGGATGAAGGACTGTATCCTTATACCAAGAGATATCTGGGCTCATTTGAAAACCATTTCTCCACAATCGGACTGATTGGTATGAACGAAGCAGGGCTGAATGCAAAATGGATCGGAAAAGACATGACAAGCGCAGAGACGCAGCAGTTTACAAAGGACGTGCTGAATCACATGAGAGAGCGTCTGTCGGATTACCAGGAGATGTACGGAGAGCTGTACAATCTGGAGGCAACTCCGGCAGAATCCACTACTTACCGTCTGGCAAAGCATGATGTGGAACAGTTCCCGGATATCATTACTGCAGCAGAGGGAGACGGAACTCCTTACTATACAAACAGCTCACATTTACCGGTTGGGTATACAGAAGATGTATTTGAAGCGCTTGATATTCAGGACGAGCTCCAGACATTATACACATCGGGTACTGTATTCCATACCTTCCTGGGAGAAAAGCTGCCGGGGTGGAAATCAGCGGCGTCATTGGTGAAGAAGATCGCAGAGAATTACAAGCTGCCTTACTATACAATGTCACCGACATACTCGATCTGTAAGAATCATGGATACATTTCCGGGGAACTTTACAAATGCCCGCATTGCGGAGAGGAAACTGAAGTATACAGCCGTATCACGGGATATTACCGTCCTGTAAAGAACTGGAATGACGGAAAAACGCAGGAATTTAAAGACCGTAAGGTATATGATATCAGCAATTCCAATATGAGCATCAAGACACATGAGGCGAAAAAAGCAGCGGAAGAGGCAGAGATTCCGGCAGGAGAGATGAAAACCCTTCTTTTTACAACCAAAACCTGCCCGAACTGCAAGATTGCGACAAGTTCACTGGAAAAAGCCAATATAGCCTATGAGATTGTAGATGCGGAAGAAAACGAAGAACTTGTGAAAAAATATGGTGTAATGCAGGCCCCGACACTGGTTGTGATCGGTGAGAAAGGTGTGCAGAAAATGGCAAATGCTTCGAATATTAAAGCGTATGCAGAGGAACACTAGAGTATAACAGATGCAATGAATAATTAGATATACTCAGGAATAAGAATATGACATGGCGGTTTTAAAACGGCGCAGACAGGGAAGCGGCAGGAGCTTTCCGGAGGCAGGCCTTTTTGGAACCGCTTTTCAACAAGGAGGAACAGATATGTATGATATTGGAATTATAGGCGGAGGTACGGCCGGAATGACTGCGGCGATATATGGACAGAGAGCCGGGAAACGCACGGTGATTATTGAGAGTATGAATTTCGGCGGACAGATTACGTCTTCTCATAACGTTGAGAACTATCCTGGGATTGCAAGTGTTAGCGGCAGCGAATTTTCCATGAATCTGCTGGATCAGGCGATGAAACTGGGAACAGAGACCGTGATGGAACAGGTAACCGGCATCCGGGAGGAGGGGGGCATTAAGATCATAGAAACTGCAGGAAAAGAGTATCCGTGCAGAACCGTGATCATTGCCACAGGAGTGACACACAGACATATGGGACTGGAAAAGGAGATCCAGCTTACCGGATCGGGAGTTTCCTATTGTGCCACATGTGACGGGGCATTTTTCAGAGGCCGTGATGTTGCGGTCATCGGAGGCGGCAATACAGCTCTCCAGGATGCAGAATTCCTTTCCAACTACTGTAATAAAGTCTACCTGGTGCACAGGAGAGATGAATTCCGTGGAGACAGCAGCCTGGTAGATGCGCTGAAGCAAAGAGACAATGTGGAATTTGTGCTCAGTGCAACTGTGAAAGACATTGTAGGCGAGACCATGGTGGAAGGACTGATCCTGAACAATAAAAAGACCGGCGAAGACTTTAAGATCGAAGTTGCAGGCGTGTTTGTAGCAATCGGACAGATCCCGCAGAATCAGCTATTTGCCGATTTCATAAAACTGGATGCAGACGGATTCATACTGGCTTCTGAGGACTGTATGACCTCCAGGCCGGGCGTGTATGCAGCCGGAGACTGCCGTACAAAAGAAGTGCGCCAGCTCACAACCGCGGCGGCAGATGGGGCTGTAGCAGCGCTGGCGGCATGTAAGTTTATGGTTTGATGTCCGCCTGTCCTGGATGGTGTATGGGGCGCAGGAGGGGATGTCTGCCGGTGTTTTTGGATACCGGCCGTTTAGCCTGGTTTCCCTAGGGATAAAATAGAAAAATCTGATGGAACCGGCGACATGCGGCCCCAAATCTGATGATTTGGGGCCTTAGTCGCCTCAGACTTTGCTTGGTAAAGCA
>NZ_GL870821.1:71825-104207 GCF_000190355.1 Clostridium sp. D5
GGCCCCAAATCTGATGATTTGGGGCCTTAGTCGCCTCAGACTTTGCTTGGTAAAGCAAAGTCTGTCCATCAGATTTTTCTATTTTATCCCAAGGGAAACACACGGCACACTGGGAGGCATCCAAAAACACCGGCAGACATCCCCTCCTGCGCCCCATACACCATCCAGGACAGGCTGGGTGCATCCGGGCGGGAGAGGCGGATTGGACTGGCTGGTAGGATGATGATTTACTGCAGACAAATATCCCCCTATACGATGAAAGATCCCAGATAGCCAACACAAATACGGCGCACCCGCTTTAAGAAGCCTATCTTATTTGGAATGTTTTTATCTACCGATTGGATGAACGAAGCTGTATGGAAGCGCGGCAGGGCTCTTTGGGATGCTCTTTGTGGTGTTACAGCCGCTTCATCAAAATGAAAGCCAGCATATGAACTTTTTGCAGGGCTTCAAGCCCTGCAAAAAAGCCGACTCAAGCGGGAATGCATCCGGCATTCCCGTGTTTGTCGGCGGTGTTCATCATGCTGGTTTTCATTTTGATTAGCGGCTGTTACACCACAAAGCGCATCCCAAAGAGCCCTGCCTCGCTTCCATACAGCGGCCCCTCAGCCAATCCGTCCCGATACTCTCAATCCAAATAAAGCTTCATCCCCATCCAGGATTTTATGTGGTTGAGCATGGTTTCATCTGGTTCGATGATGATGCAAGTGTTTTTCTGATCCATCTGGATCATGATGGAGTATGCTTTTGCGTTGGCATCCTGTGAGGAAAAGTCCATTGTCTTTTCCGGGCGCTGGGAGTTCAGACGCGGTGAGCCTTTTGGGGCGATGATTTCGGCCTGCTGGATGTCGAAGGTAATCAGTTTTTTTCTCTTGGATTTGCTGTAGATGGCATCTACTTCCATATCGTGGTTCAGCAGTGTGTATTCGTATTCCACATTAAACTTTGGAAATACAAAATAGTATGCCAGGAAGGCAAGAACTACTGTGATGATTACTCCCAGGAATCCGAGCAGCAGCATGGAAAATACGAGGACCAGTGCCAGCGCTGCGATGATGAGGATGCGGATTACCACATCGAGCGGGCGGGATTTGCGGGCTACGAGTTGTTCATAAAAAGCGTCATTCATATCAGGGGTTCCTTTCTGTCTGTAAATAGTTAATGACCATGGTGGCAATTTTGAAAGTCATGGCATCCTCGAATCTGCGGATGTCCAGGCCTGTCCTTTTTTCAATCTGTTCCAGGCGGTAGATGAGGGTATTTCTGTGCATATGCAGCTGTCTGGATGTCTCGGCTATGTTCAGGTTGTTCTGAAAAAACTTGTTGATAGTTGCGGTTGTTTCTTCATCAAATGCATTTGGGATATCGCTGCCAAAAATCTCTTTCAGGAAGTTTTCACAAATGCTTACCGGGAGCTGGTAGATCAGCCTTCCGATACCAAGCTGGTTGTGAGGAAATACAGTCTGTTCGGAGTAAAAGAGCTTTCCTACGCGCAGTGCCAGGCTGGTCTCCTTAAAAGCACCGGGCAGCTCCAGCAGATTATAGATACTTCCGCTGTATGCGACCTGGACGTGAGTCAGTGCCTCCATGTTCAATGTGTCGACGATCATATGTGCAATCTGGTTGATATCTTCGATCGTGTCTGATGCCTTCCTCGGACGGAGTATTACGATGCTTTTCTCGCCCATGGAAACGAGGTATGTTTTTGCCTGAGAAGGAAATAAATTTTTGAGGATCTCGATCACAGTGTCATCCAGAGTGTTTCTTGTCTCAACCAGAAATAAGATCCTTTGAGCTTCCGGCTCTATGTGCAGGCGGGCTGCCCGCTCAAAAATATCATACGCCGGTATGCTGTCTGTCATCAGGCTTTGGAGAAAATGGTTTTTGTTATATTTTTCCCTGTAAGCCAGCGTAAGACAGCGAATCTGCGTCATTGCATTCTCAAGCTCTTCCGGCGTATCTGTGCGGACTTCCAGTGTCATGCCGGTTATTTTTTTCAGTTCAGACAAAGCCTTATCAAGCTCCGGTGTGTTATCCATAATCGTCCCTCGTACATATAGAATTGAAGAGGCTGCACTTTATAGTACAGCCCCTCTCTTATTTATTACATTATTATTCTAAAGCATTAGTTTAAAATCGTCAACTCTGTTTCTTTATCGAATACGTGAATCTTTTCCATATCCAGTGCGAATACAGCATCATCACCTGTTCTCAGTGTTGTACGCGGATTAACGCGGGCTGTCATCTGCGTGCCTTCAACGTCGAAGTACAGATATACTTCTGCTCCGAGCAGCTCATATACTTTGATCTTAGACTTGATTACGCTGTCAGCAGAACTTGCTATGAACGCTTCTGAATCATGTACATCTTCAGGACGGATTCCGAGGACAACTGTCTTTTTGTCATAACCGCCATCGATCAAATATTTTTTCTTGGAAGCCGGTACTTTGAGTACATGCTCGCCAACTGTCAGGGTTACATCGTTGCCAGCTACATTAACAACTGCATCCATGAAGTTCATCTGCGGGGATCCGATAAATCCGGCAACAAACAGGTTGCAAGGTGTGTTGTAAAGGTTCTGAGGTGTATCTACCTGCTGAACGATACCGTCTTTCATAACAACGATTCTTGTTCCCAGTGTCATAGCCTCTGTCTGGTCATGTGTAACGTAGATAATAGTTGCGTTCAGATTTTCATGAAGTTTGGAAATCTCGATACGCATCTGAACTCTCAGCTTTGCATCCAGGTTGGACAGCGGCTCATCCATCAGGAATACCTTAGGATTACGTACGATGGCACGTCCCATAGCAACACGCTGTCTCTGGCCTCCAGAAAGAGCCTTCGGCTTACGGTCAAGTAATTTATCAAGGTCGAGGATTCTTGCAGCCTCGCGTACTTTTTTGTCAATCTCATCTTTTGGTACTTTACGAAGTTTCAGGCCGAACGCCATGTTGTCAAAAACGGTCATATGAGGATACAGAGCGTAGTTCTGGAATACCATTGCGATATCGCGGTCTTTCGGTTCTACATCATTCATAACCTTACCGTCGATTTCCAGAGTACCGCCTGAAATATCTTCCAGACCTGCGATCATACGAAGTGTTGTTGACTTTCCACATCCTGATGGTCCTACGAAGATGATAAATTCTCTATCATCAATATCCAGGTTGAAATCCTTTACTGCCTGAAATCCATTTGGATATACTTTTTGAATTCCTTTTAATGATAAACTTGCCATTTGTATAGCCTCCTTAAAATAGTGTTCTTTGTTTTCTGAACTGAAATTGTGTTTCGTTACTTTCTGAATTCAGTATAATAAAGAAACCGGAAATGGACAATATCACGAGTAACCAAAAAATATAAAAAAATGTGTACATTTCGACCATAGGAATTAATTCAGCCCTAACTGCCCCTTTATTTCGGGGATGGAAAGGCCCTGTGTCCGGAAATTCCTGATACGTTCGATCTGCTTTACCGCTATTTCACGGGGGAAACGGCGCGTCAGATTTTCTTCCGTCTGTTCGAACGGCAGCATTCCCTCTTCGGTATAATACTTCAGGGTGCTGTAGCGTACACCGGTGATGCGTACAAGCTCACCGATAGAGACGTATTCAGATGCAAGTATATTTTCTATAGAGCGCTGTCTTGACATAAGAATCTCTCCTTTTATTTATCTGAATGTACGGGGATTACATAACATAACGGCGCAGGCGGACTCCCTGAATTGCGGTTTTTACCACGATCTGCGTAGGAATGCACTCATAATAAAGGTTGTCGATCTTCAGAAGCGGTACGGTTCCGGCGCGCAGGACATGCACCACATGTCCCTTTTCATCCAGTCTGCGGATGACGCATTCCAGACGTTTATCATTTCCGGAAAACCAGGCATCAGCTTCAATGAAGATGGACTGGGAACGTTCAAAAACAGGGCAGGCAAACAGCAGCCCGGTACCAAATGGTGTGGTAAAGATTTCATCCTTCTTCTTCAGAAACTTTTGACTGAAGGCTTCAAATGAGTGGTGAATCTCGATTGGAAACAGGAATTTCGCCAGGCAAGATTCCAGATACAGCTGGTTGATCCGTGAGGCCAGGTACTCCTGTTCCGCCCTGGAAAACAGATCATAAAAACATCCGCTTTCACGGAGCAGCCAAAGCAGACAGGTCACATCGTCTGAGATATTGCCGTCTTCCATAAGCTCCGCCCGCATTCCCTCGGTCTGCCGGGTATACTCGTCTATATTGCAGCGGTATTCAAATATATTGACTCCTGCTGTAACATAATACATGTCACATGCCAGAAGATTCGGAACTTCAGTCAGCAGATCCTTTTCGGTGAGGGATTCTTTGATCTCTTTCTCGGTCTGTTTGAGTGTATGGGAAGAAACGTCCGCCGCAGACTTCAACTCCTGCTCAAGTACAGGCTGCTGCGGCCAGCTGCCGTCCAAATACTTTTCAAGTACCTCTGCAGCCGCGATACAGCGCAGAGCGGCCTTCTTAGCCGTGGTCATATGAAGACTGTCCTGGGCGTTGAGTGCAATAAGCGAAAAACGTTCTTTTAAAGATAATTCTGACATAAGAATACCTCCCTTTTATACTATGGAGAAATAAAATAGTTGCTTACTACTTATTACTTACGATTTAAATATACCATGAAAATGCCGGTTTTGCAAGCAAAAGTTCAAAGGGGTCAGACCCCAATGGCAAAGGGGTCTGACCCCTTTGAAGTTGTCTCTTTTAAGACGCCTCTGAGTCTTATTTGAAATTAAAAGAGTTTATGCTATACTATACGTTATCTGATTAAGATTAATGGAAAGGCGGAAGTGAGGATGGAAAACCAAAAGAAGGGTCTGGCATCGATACATGTTTCAGTGCTGTTGTTCGGACTGTCCGGTCTGTTTGCGAAGTGGGTGGAACTGCCCGCGGTTATTATTGTACTGGGGAGGGTGATATTCTCATCCCTTTTTTTACTGTTTCTGCTGAAGATAAAAAAAGAGCGTATGCGTCTACTGGCGGGGAAGGATTATCTGCGGATGATTACGGCAGGGATTGTGCTGGCTGTCCACTGGACGACCTTTATGCAGTCTATTCAGACTTCTACGGTTGCCATCGGAACGCTGACGTTCTCCACATTTCCGCTGTTTGTTACTTTTCTGGAACCGGTGCTTTTTCATGAGAAACTGAGAATCTCCAGCGTTGTTTCTGCAGTTGTCATGCTGTGCGGGGTGCTGTTCATTGTGCCGGAATTCCAGCTGGGAAATGCTATGACGCAGGGAGTAATATGGGGGATGATCGGCAGTTTTTCCTATGCGGTATTGTCTTTGATGAACAGAATGTTCATGGAGAAATATACGAGCGGTCTTACTGCGTTCTATGAACAGGCAACGGCAAGTGTTGTACTGCTGCCCTCGCTTTTTATTTTAAAACCTGCAGTAAATGGAAATGATATTCTTGTGCTTCTTCTGCTGGGAGTAGTATTTACGGCGGTGGCACATACTATGTATATTGACGGCTTGCGGACGGTTAAAGTGCAGACCGCAGGAATCATATCCGGATTGGAATCCGTGTATGGGATACTGGCGGCATTTTTGTTCCTGGGAGAAAAGCCGGGCGTCAAAGAACTTGCAGGCGGCGTGATTATTCTTGGCGTGGTGTTTTATTCTACGCTTGCATCATCTAAGAACCGTTCAAAATAAAAGATAAACGACACAATATGTATGACAGAAATACCTGGAGGTAATGATGAAGAAAATATTAGATTATTTTACAATAGATGGCGAAGTCGGTGGTGACCAGGACTGGTTCAGGAATGTGGTGATGAAAGTTGGCGGCTGCGCAGCAGCAACAGCATGTGACAGCTGCATTTATTTTGCGCTGCATCAGGGCAGGACGCACTTATATCCTTTTAATGTAAACAATCTGACGAAAGAAGAGTACATTCAGTTCTCCATGAAAATGAAACCATATATCAAGCCGCGGGCAGGCGGTGTAAAAAAGCTGTCTATGTTTATAGAAGGATTTGAAAACTATCTGCGGGATGCCGGAGACAATAATCTCCAGATGTCGGGCTTTGGAGGCAGCCATACTTTCGGGGAGGCGGCAGATTTTATTAAGGGACAGATTGACGCCGGTTTTCCGGTGCCCTATCTGATGCTGAGACATAAAGACCCAAAGTACAAAGACTTTGTATGGCACTGGTTTCTTTGTTTTGGTTATGAAGAGAAAGGGGGAGATCTGCTGATAACGGTGGCCACATACGGGGAAGCAAGTACCTTTTCACTTAAGGACCTGTGGGACACAGGGCATGAGGAAAAAGGCGGACTGATCCGGTATATGGACGAATATTCAGGGGCTGATTGACGAATCTCGTGGAATCCGCTACAATAGAGATAATTAATTTTTGTATAGAAAAGAGGAGTTTTATTATGGAAAATCCAATCGTAACATTTGAAATGGAAAACGGGGATATTATGAAAGCACAATTATATCCGGATATCGCCCCAAATACTGTGAAAAATTTTGTCTCTCTTGTAAAAAAAGGATTCTATGACGGCCTGACTTTCCACCGCGTTATCAGCGGTTTTATGATTCAGGGCGGATGCCCGGACGGGACAGGCATGGGCGGCCCGGGATACACCATTAAAGGGGAATTTACACAGAATGGTTTTAGGAATGACCTGCCGCACGGAGTGGGGGTTCTTTCCATGGCCCGCGCAAACCACCCTGATTCAGCGGGTTCCCAGTTCTTTATCATGCACAAGAAGTCACCATTTTTAGATGGAGCATACGCTGCTTTCGGAGAGATTACCGAAGGAATGGACATTGTGAATAAGATTGCAGAAACTGCTACAGATTACAGTGATAAACCGCTGGAGGCTCAGGTTATGAAGACAGTAACGGTCGAGACATTTGGGGCAGAGTACGAAGAACCGGAAAGAGCGTAAGGTAATATGGAAAAGAAACCACAGACATCGAATAAGCTGCAGAATCCGGCGGTGATCTGCCTGCTGGCATTAATCTGCTGTGCACTTTGGGGGAGCGCATTTCCCTGTATTAAAGTTGGATATGAGTGGTTTGGAATTGAAGGAACCGGGAGTCAGATCTTATTTGCTGGCTACCGGTTCTTCCTTTCTGGCGTGCTCACTTTTATGATCGGATGTATCCTGGAAAAACGGGTTCTGACGATGAAGAGATCTTCGTTTCCCTGTATTCTGCGCCAGGGAATCCTGCAGACTACAGTACAGTATTTCTTCTTTTATGTTGGCCTTTCAAATACAACAGGCACAAAGGGATCCATAATCAATGCATCCAACGCTTTTGTCTCAATCGTGGCGGCTCATTTCATACTGAAAGATGAAAAAATGACATGGAAAAAGGGCGCCGGCTGCGCTCTCGGCCTCGCCGGGGTTATTGTGATTAACCTGGCCCCTGGCGCCTGGGGGACCGGTTTTTCCCTGATGGGGGAGGGGATGGTGTTTATTTGTACTGTTGCCTATGGAATCAGTACAGTCATCCTTAAAACAATTTCAGACAGAGAAAGCCCAATGACAATTACGGCTTATCAGACCTTGTTCGGGAGTGTGATCCTGGTTGCAATCGGCCTTGTTCTGGGTGGGCATGTGCAGGGATTCACGGTGAAGTCCACTGTCCTGCTGATATATATGGCGCTGATTACGACGATTGCCTTCAGCCTCTGGACCCTGCTGCTCAAGTATAATCCGGTGGGAAAGGTAGCTATATACGGTTTTACGATCCCTGTATTTGGTGTAGCGCTGTCGGGTATCTTCCTTGGGGAAAAGATTGTTACGGCAAAGAACCTGTCAGCGCTGATACTGGTGTCCATCGGAATTATAATTGTGAACAGTGGCAAAATTAATCGTAATACAACGTCCGGCTCCCGCTGATGCTCTCCCTGACGGAGTTTTGAATCCAGTCGATGGCCCCCTGGGTGTCTCTGTCACGGATAAAGGTCCAGAGCGTGTAATTGTTTTCATAAAGGGCAGGAATGCCGTATAGTGTACAAAAGCGTTCCCAGAGAGTGAAAACCGGTGTGCGGAAAGACTGGAAAATGAGCGGAATCAGTGTGTTGTGGGAAAGCAGGGCAAATTCATGCTGAAATTCAAACGCAGCCTGTGAGGCATCGGTTATGGACTGTGCATTGCGGATCTGTTCTATCTTATCTTTGAGCAGCTGTATCTCTTCTTCGGAAATCCTGTCGATGCACAGCTGGGCTGCGAGCGTATCCAGGGCGATCCGCACCTCGAGGATTGAACGGATTTCTTCATTGCGTATTTTTCCCCCGTTGTATTTCATGATAGAAAGAAGTGTATCCAAAGTGCCTTTACGGCGGTAGTCCGCCACGAAGGTACCCACTCTTGGCTTAACATTCAGAAAACCTTTTCTCTCCAGTTCACCGAGCCCACTGTTTACCACGGCGCGGCTTACCTGCATCATCTCTGCCAACTGGCGTTCCGGCGGGAGCTTTTCTCCGATTTTTAATTTCCCTGACAAAATAAGATGTTCCAGCTGCTCCACAAAAAGATCGCGGAGAGACGGGGAACTGATTTTCTGAAATTCCATATATTTTCCTCCAAACCTGCTTCTGGTATAGTCAGATACCAGTTTCTTGTATACTGCATATTATAGTATAAAATGAAAGCAAAAACAAGAAAAGGGTCGGTGGCCTGACCGGGGATACTAAAACTGCACCTTGCCAAAAGCCAGTTCATACCGTAAAATAGTGAGCAGTAAATATGACAAAATGGAGGCGCTAGCCGTTTATGAAGATGGTTCGGTCAGAAAAACTGATTTATGAATATGAAAAGCGGGATGAAGAGGGTAATGTAATCGGAATGAACCGCGCGGTTGACGGCGTGGACATTGACATAGCCCAGGGAGATTTTGTTGCCATCCTGGGGCACAATGGTTCGGGAAAGTCAACGCTGGCGAAGCACATGAATGCGATTCTGGTTCCCACAGGCGGGACCATGTGGGTGGATGGCAGGGACACAAAGGATCCGATGGAACTGTGGAACGTCAGGCAGTCGGCGGGAATGGTGTTCCAGAATCCGGATAATCAGATCATTGGCACCGTAGTAGAAGAGGACGTGGGATTCGGCCCTGAGAACCTGGGCGTGCCGACCGATGAGATATGGAAAAGGGTGGAGGACAGTCTGAAGGCGGTCGGGATGCTGGAATACAGGAACAATTCTCCGAACAAGCTGTCCGGCGGGCAGAAACAGCGCGTTGCAATTGCGGGCGTGATTGCCATGGAACCAAAATGCATTGTACTGGATGAGCCTACAGCGATGCTGGACCCAAATGGAAGAAAAGAAGTGATCCGGACGGTACAGGAGCTGCGCAGAAAGAAAAAAGTGACCGTGATCCTGATTACTCATTATATGGAAGAAGTCATTGATGCGGATCAGGTGTATGTGATGGACAGCGGACACGTTGTAATGCACGGGACACCCCGTGAGATATTCAGCCGGGTGGACGAACTGAAAAAATACAGGCTGGATGTGCCGCAGGTAACGATGCTGGCGGAGACGCTCAGAAAGAAGGGAATGAAGATTCCTTCCGGAATATTACGGACAGAGGAGCTGGTGGAAGCATTATGTCAATCAAATTAGAACATATCAACTACGTATACAGTCCGGGAACGGCATACGAAAAGCAGGCACTTAAAGAGATCAGCCTGGAGATACAGCAGGGGGAATTTGTAGGGATCATCGGGCACACCGGATCCGGTAAATCTACGCTGATCCAGCATTTCAACGGCTTGATAAAGGCCACCAGCGGCGCGCTGTATTATGACGGAAAAAATATATATGATGAAGGATACAATATGAAGGAACTGCGGAACCAGGTAGGACTGGTATTTCAGTATCCGGAACATCAGCTTTTTGAAGTGGACGTTCTGAGTGATGTATGTTTTGGGCCTAAGAATCAGGGGCTTTCCAAAGAAGAATGTGAAGAACGCGCAAAAGAAGCTCTTGGGCTGGTTGGTTTTCCTGAAAAATATTATCATCAGTCACCGTTTGAACTGTCCGGGGGACAGAAACGCCGCGCTGCCATAGCGGGCGTGCTGGCAATGAGGCCAGGCGTTCTTGTACTGGACGAGCCCACGGCTGGCCTGGACCCGAAAGGGCGGGACGATATCCTGGATCAGATAGAATATCTTCATAAGAATACGAATATGACTGTAATACTTGTATCCCACAGCATGGAAGATATCGCCAGATATGTAAGCAGGATTATTGTGATGAACCAGGGAGAGAAAATGTTTGACGGGAAGCCGAAAGAAGTATTTGCCCATTACAGAGAACTGGAAGAAGTGGGACTTGCGGCTCCACAGGTGACCTATATCATGCATGCACTGAAGGCGAAAGGCATGGATGTGCTTACGGATGCAACAACGGTAGAAGAAGCAGCGGAAGAGATAATGAGGAGTTTCCATGATTAGAGATATTACAATCGGACAATATTATCCGGCTAAAAGCGTAATCCACAGATTAGATCCGAGGGTGAAAATTGTATGCACTCTATTATTTCTGATCTCTCTGTTTATACAGAAAAGTATCCTGGGCTATTTGGTTGCTACGATTTTTTTAGGAGCGGTTATTTATATGAGCAGGGTGCCGCTCAAGTTTATCCTGAAGGGGCTGAAGCCCGTGATTGTGCTGCTTCTGATCACGGTATTGTTTAATCTGTTTTTGACAAGGGGAGGCGCGGAACTGGTAAATTTCTGGATATTCCATATTACGGAAAAAGGACTTGAGACGTCCGTATACACGGGGATTCGCCTGATTTATCTGATTATGGGGTCATCTATCATGACGTTTACCACCACCCCCAATTCTCTGACCGATGGGATTGAAAAGCTGCTGCATCCCCTGAATAAAATCAAGGTGCCGGTTCACGAGGTGGCAATGATGATGTCTATTGCACTGCGTTTTATTCCCATACTGCTGGAGGAGACGGATAAGATTATGAAAGCCCAGATCGCCAGAGGGGCAGATCTGGACAGCGGAAACATGATTCAGAAGGCTAAGGCTATGATTCCTATCCTGGTCCCTCTGTTTGTATCTGCCTTCAGACGGGCCAACGATCTGGCCATGGCGATGGAAGCCAGGTGCTACCATGGAGGAGAAGGACGGACAAAGATGAAGCCTCTGGTGTATAGAGGGAGAGACCGTGCGGCGTATGTTTTGACAGTTCTATACATGATATTGATATTTGTTGTGGGGCGTTATGTGCCATTTCACATATGGATTTTTTGACGAGGGATTATGAAACGGATAAAACTGACGGTTGCCTATGACGGCACAAATTACTGCGGCTGGCAGATTCAGCCGAATGGAATCACAATAGAAGAGATACTGAATAAAAAATTGTCCCGGCTGACCGGCGAGGAGATCCGGGTAATCGGTGCCAGCCGAACCGACTCGGGGGTGCATGCGCTGGGAAATGTTGCTGTATTTGACACAGAAACTACGATCCCGCCTGACCGCCTGGCTTACGCGTTGAATCAGCGCATGCCGGAGGATATCGTGATCGTGAAATCCGAAGAAGTACCTGCAGACTGGCATCCAAGGTACTGCGATACGGTAAAGACTTATGAATATCTTATACTCAATGCGAAAATACCGGATCCTACCAGAAGACTGACAACATATTTTGTGTCTTATGACCTGGATCTGCAAAAAATGCGCAGAGCTGCGGGCTATCTGTCCGGTGAACACGACTTTGCCAGCTTCTGCAATGTCAGAACCAATGTGGAAGACACGGTACGCACCATATATGAACTGGATATTCTGGAAAACGGAGAGGAAATTACGATACGGATCCGTGGAAATGGTTTTCTTTATAATATGGTGAGAATTATTGTAGGTACGCTTCTCCGGGTGGGACGCGGATTCTACACGCCGGAGCAGGTGAAAGACATCCTGGAGGCAAAGGACCGGCAGGCGGCCGGAGTCACGGCTCCGCCTCACGGACTCAGGCTGATTGGGATCGAGTATCCCAAAATGGCGGTCTCTGAGAGTGGTGCGGTGTGCAGATCTGCATCTGATGACAAATAAATATGGCGGTGTTCCATAATTACGGGTTGTATGGAACACCGCCATTTTGCATCTACATCATCTTTTCTGTAATAATCTGAGAAGTCTTTTTCTTGTTTTCCAATGCTTTGTCTCCCAGTTTTTTATAAACTTCAGCATACACGATGTCGATCAGAAAGAGCTGGGATGTCTTTGCCGCAATCGAACCGCCTTCCATTGGCCCTTCATTGGCCCCGCAGAGCAGAAGGATATTGGAGTACTGAGCCGCGGGTGTCTTGAGAAACATCGTGATAAATACCACAGAAGCCTTTGTGCTGTGGCAGATCCTTGCGATCTCGATACAATCCTTAGTGATACCGGAATTGCAGAATATGACGGCCAGATCTCCTTCTCCGAGCAGGGCGGCCTGCGTCAGCTGCATGTGAGCATCCGAATTATAAATAACATTGGGCAGTATCTTCATAAACTTGTTGCGGGCTTCGCTGGCGCTTGTTCCGGATCCGCCGAATCCAAACATGTTGATGCTTCTGGCAGACAGTATCAGATCCACAACTTTGGGAATGGCGTTGAAATTCAGAGTCTCAAATGCCTGGTTCAGGGCCATATTGTATGCCTGCAGGACTTTGGTGGCGGTATCCTTGCAGTTGTCGGTGTCCGCTACATCGATTAGCTCTTTCTTGGCGAGGGATTCGGGAGTGGAGGTGCTGAGCGCCAGGGAGAGTTTGAAATCCTGATACCCTTTTAATGACAGTGTGCGGCAGAAACGGAATACGCTTGTCTCTCCGACGTCACAGAGCTTTGAAAGGTCTGTGATGGTTGAGCTTAAAGCAGTCTGGGGTGAAGAAAGAACAAAGTCAGCAACTTTCTTTTCCGCCTTAGTCATTTTGGAATATCTGCTAGTGATTTCGGTCATAAGATTCGTGGTAGCCATATTGATACCTCCCTCATAGTAATACCCAAGGGCATCCCGTAACACAGGCCCTTTGGGCGGATCTGCAGCAATACTGCAGATTAATGTACACCCAGGGGCATCCCGTAATGCGTGCCCTGCGGGCGGGTCTGCGGCCAGGCCGCAAAAATATGTATAATAATATTCTACAGTAAAAATTTTTTCCTGTCAATCGTCAAGAGGAGTGTTAAATTGGTTATGATAAAATGGAAAAATGCGTTATTTTGAATAAAAAAGAAAAAATTTTTATTTTATTTTTTAAGTTATATATCAGTTAAAAACGTAAGCACTTGGTTAAAAGAAACAAAAAACAAGCCGAAAAACTGGTTATTATGTACGGTTGACAATGAGAAATGGGAATGATAAAATTATTTCAACAAGCAAATTAAATATCGCGGATTTGAAAAAAATAGTTCATAAAAAATAAAATAAAAAAATTTCTTTCAAAAATATCTGCGGTACAAAGGGTGAAGGAGGAGAAATATGAAAAAGAAGATTGTGGGTATCTTATTGTGTACGGCAATGGTAGCAGGGTTGCTGGCAGGCTGCGGAGGCGGAAAGGAAAAAGAAGACACTTCCAAAGCAAAGAGCGACAGCGGCAAACCATACGCAGGAGAAAAGCTGACGGTTCTGTATATGTCAAGCGTATATGCCGATGCTGCCAAATCTATTGTAGACGAATTCGAGGAGCAGACAGGTGCGACGGTGGAAGTGGTGGATTTCCCGTATACGACGCTTCATGAAAAGGCGCTTCTGGATTTGACCAGCGGAACAGGTTCCTATGATGTAATCGATGTTGCCAGCCAGTGGGACGGCGAATTTGCACCATATATGACACCGCTTACCGATTTTATTGAAAAAGATAACTATGATATGGATGAGTTTATCGAAAAGGTTCTGGAGAACTCCGGTACATGGCAGGGAACCGTTACGGGTATTCCTAATGCCAGTACGCCGCAGCTTTTTGCATACAGAACCGATCTGATGCCGGATGGTATTCCGGATACATGGGAGAAGTACCGGGAAGCAGTTAAAGCACAGACAAAGCCGGATGAAGGTGTTTACGGTTTGTCCGTGTCAGCCACGACCGGACAGCTGGGCGGTGTTTTTGATTATATACTGTGGTCTATGGGAGGTTCCTGGGCCGATGAAGACTGGAACGTAACCATCGACTCACCGGAGACAAGAGAGGCGCTGGAACATCTGAAAGAGATTCAGGACTATGCGGATCCGGCTATTTTATCCTGGGGTACAGAAGAGTCTATCAAGGCATTTCTGGACGGCAAGGCTGCAGTGTGCGAGACATGGCCGACACTGGGTCTGGTACAGGCGGCAGACGATGAGTCACAGTCCAAAGTAGTCGGAAAATGGGCACTTGGAACTATCCCATATGACAAGACGGGCACCACACTGCTGAGTGCATGGGATATGTCGATTCCTGCAAGCTCCAAGAATCAGGAACTTGCCTGGGAGTGGATCAAGATGTATACAAGCGCAGAAAAGCAGAACCAGTTCTACGAAGAATATGGTATTCTCTCACCGAGAAAAGCATTCTGGGAGCAGGATGGAATCAAGGGTACATATATGGACACTGTAAGAGAAGCTTTGGACACAGCAAATCTGTGGTGGAGAATTCCTGCGTCAACAGAAGTAGACACAATGCTCAACACTGTTGTAAGCGAATATATGTCCGGTCAGACAGATCTGGAAACTGCTGTCGGCAAGATGAAAAAAGGCATAGAAGATGCGCTGAAGAATGCACCGCCTGAAGAAGGTACAAAGAACTATAATCTGTAATTGTAAGAAAATTGCGGAATTGATTACCTGCGGAGTCAAACCTGCAGGTAATCTTCTTTCAAGAAAGGACTGAAATCAAGCATGGCTAAGATGAAAAGAACGAAAAGTGCGGCTCCTGTGATAAGGAAAAGCAGAGGCGATAAGTTTGCATCATGGATGTTCCTGGTTCCCACCATGATATTCCTGGGAATTACAGCGCTCCTTCCACTGTTGTATTCCCTGTATCTGAGTTTCTTTAAATTAAAATTAAACCTTCCGAATGCAACGCCGGAGTTTATCGGGCTTGGCAACTATATCAAGATGTTCAGCGATCCGACATTGCTGACAAGTACAGGAAATACACTGCTTTTTGCGGTTGTATCTGTGGCTCTGGAGGTGGTGATCGGTCTGTTTCTGGCCATGGCACTCTGCTCAGATAAGATGTGGGCGAGAATCTGTACATCTATCTTCCTGATCCCTATGATTATGGCTCCTGTGGCCGTTGGTACACTGTGGCGCATGATGCTGGATTCCTCCACGGGAATTATCAACTACTTCCTGAGTTTCTTTGGAATACCCAGCATCACCTGGCTCAGTAGTCCGAATACAGCCATGATCTCCGTAATTCTGGTCAATGTCTGGCAGCTGGTGCCCTGGGTAACGATCATCTGCGCGGCCGGACTGAAAGCTTTGCCGGCAGACTGCCTGGAGGCGGCTACTGTGGACGGAGCGTCAAATGGACAGATATTCAGAAAGATTGTTCTGCCTATGATGAGCCCTGTACTGACCGTTGTTGTAATGCTCAGATTTGTAGACGCATTCAAAGTGTTTGATACCGTCTACGTCATGACAAACGGAGGTCCCGGCAGCGCGACAGAGATGCTGCCGAACTACATATACAAACAGGGACTCAAATTCTTTGATGCAGGATATTCCGCATCTCTGGCTATCATTTTTGTAGTTGTGATGACAGTGGTTACCATGGGATTCCTGAGACTGAGAGACAGAATGGAGGAGAATTTGTGATGAATAGAAAAAAACACAGAAAGCTGCCAACCATAGATAACATTATCGGCAATTTCGCCGGAAAGCCATTGAGAGTGGTGTTAATTGTCATCAGCATGATATTGATCCTCTTTCCGGTATACTGGCTCATTACCAGTTCGTTTAAAGTGAAGGCTGACTACCTGGCCAGCCCACCGGTGCTGATTCCGAGCCAGCTGACCCTGGATAGTTACGAGAGCGTTTTTGGAAAAGACCAGCTGGTGACGCACTTCCTGAATACCTTTATTGTAGCCGCGGTATCCACAATTATATCTGTGCTGCTGGGCAGTATGGCTGCTTATTCTGTGGCCAGGGGCGCCATTGGGAAAAAAGCGAGGAAGTACTTTGGCCTGTGGTTTATGATCCAGAAGATGTATCCGGCAATCGCTACGGCAATCCCAGTGTATCTGGTGATGAGAACTCTGCACCTGATCGATACGAAGACGGCGCTGGTGATTATGAATACAAGCTTTAACCTGCCCCTTGTAATCTGGCTGATGATGGGATTTTTCGAGCAGCTGCCCAATGAGCTGGAAGAATCGGCCATGCTGGATGGGTGCGGTTTTACGAAAAGATTTTTCTATATAATATTTCCGATTACGAAGCCGGGAATTATTGCTTCCGGGATCCTGGCATTTATCGGTGCATGGAATGAATTTTTGTTTGCAGTAATCCTGAGTGTTAACAAGTCCAAGACACTGCCCGTAGTAATCGCAGGTTTTATTACCGACCGCGGTCTGGAATGGGGCCCGATGGCTGTGACGGCTGTGATTACGCTGGTTCCTGTCTTGCTGATTGTATGGGCGGCCCAGAAGAATTTTGTACAGGGTCTTGCAATGGGTGCAGTAAAAGGTTAATGAGAGGGGAATGGCAGATACATGAAAAAAAGAATTGTTTGTTTTGGGGATTCGAATACCTGGGGATATGATGCGCTTACAGACGGACGTTTTCCTGATGATGTCAGATGGACCGGGAGGCTAAGTGAATTGCTGGGGAATGGATATACTGTAATAGAAGAGGGGCTGTGCGGGAGAACTTCTGTGTTTGAAGACCCGCTCAATGAGGGGATGAACGGACTGACATATCTGAATCCGTGCCTGATGTCTCATTCGCCCATAGACTATTTGATTATTATGCTGGGGACGAATGACTGTAAGGAACGGTTTGCAGCGACACCGAAAAATATAGCAGACGGGATGAAACGTCTTGTGCTGAAAGCGAAACAGACGGAGGCATGGCGGGAATGTCCGGGGATTCTTCTGGTATCGCCAGGACCGATCGAAAAAGCATGTGAGACTTCCCCTGTGGCCGGGGAGATGGGGATTAGCAGTGAAAAATCCACGAAACTGGCAGCGGAGTACAGGATCTGTGCAGAACAATATGGATGTGATTTTCTGGACGCTGCGGATTTTGTCACCATGAACCAGATTGATTACATGCATCTGGACGCCGAAAGCCACAACAGACTGGCCGAAAAGCTGGCAGAGATTATCAGAGAGAAGGTGTGACATTGAATAAGGGAATAGAACAAATGAAGGGAAGGCTGATCGTTTCGTGTCAGGCACTTCCGGAAGAACCGCTTCATTCCTCCTATATTATGGGGAGGATGGCTGCGGCAGCAAAAGAAGGCGGTGCGGCAGGAATCCGCGCCAATACAAAGGAAGATATTACGGAGATAAAAAGGAATGTCGATCTGCCTATCATTGGCATTGTAAAAAGAGACTATGAGGACAGTGAAGTATACATAACGCCTACGATGCGTGAAATTGAGGAACTTATGGCTGTGGGGCCGGAGATTATAGCTATGGATGCGACAAGCTCACTGCGGCCCGGAGGAAAGACACTGGAGGAATTTTACCGGGAAGTGCGCAGTGTATATCCTGATCAGCTGCTGATGGCGGACTGTTCTACGGTGGAGGAAGCACTGGCTGCGGATCAGATAGGGTTTGACTTTATAGGGACTACACTGGTAGGATATACAAAGCAGAGTAAAGGACTGAAGATTGAGTCTGACGACTTTGCAATTATCAAAGAGATTATGCAGAGCGTTTCCCATGAGGTGATTGCGGAGGGGAATATAAATACGCCTGAAAAGGTGCGCAGGGTTATGGATCTGGGCGTCTACAGTGTGGTGGTAGGAAGTGCCATTACCAGGCCGCAGATAATTACCAAGCAGTTTGTGGAAGCTCTTAAAAAATAGATTGGCCGGCGGGGTGAGAACATGAGATATTACATAAGCATTGATATAGGCGGTACATCTATAAAATATGGCCTGCTGGATGAGGGAGGCAGAATACTGGAAAAAAGCAGCATGGTTACGGAGGCATACCTGGGCGGAGAGGCAATTGTGGAGAAAGCCGCACGGATTGTAGATCTGTACCGTGAGAAGCATGAGATATCCGGTATCTGTATCTCTACAGCAGGTATGGTGGACTGCGAGAAAGGTGAGATCTTTTTTTCGGGAGAATTGATCCCGCACTATACGGGAACAAAGTTCAGAAAGGTGTTCGAAGAAAAATACGGAATTCCCTGCGAGGTGGAAAACGATGTGAACTGTGCGGGGCTTGCGGAGTATACTGACGGCTCTGCTTCGGGCAGCCGGGTGGCAGTATGTCTGACGCTGGGAACAGGCATCGGCGGCTGCATCCTGATCGATGGGAAGGTGTTTCACGGTTTTAGCAGCAGCGCCTGTGAGATCGGATACATGAACATGTACGGCAGCGATTTCCAGACCCTTGGAGCCAGCAGCATCTTAAGTAAAAACGTGGCGGAGAAAAAACAGGAAGATAAGGAAGCGTGGCCGGGCCCCCGTATTTTTGAAGAGGCAGAAAAAGGGGATGCCGTCTGCAGGAGCGCAATTGAAGAGATGGCAGAGATCCTTGGGGAAGGGATTGCCAATATCTGCTATGTCATCAACCCTGAGGTGGTAGTACTGGGCGGAGGTATTGCCGCACAGGAGGAATACCTGAAGCCACTGGTCACAGCGCAGCTGCAGAGATTTTTAAAACCCGTTATTTTTAAAAAAACCAGGCTGGAATTTGCAAAACAGCGCAATGACGCCGGTATGCTGGGTGCGTTTTATCATTTTAAAATGCGCAGGCAGGAGCAGGGAGCCTGGTGAAATGAAGGATAAACAGAATTTTTTTCTATCCGGAAGCTGTTTTACCTCCTTTTGAAATGGTAAAAGTTATATTTAACTATTCACTTTGATCATGCTTGACAACCGTCCGGCAGTTTGTTAGTATAAGATTAATCTAAAAGACTGGGTTGTTACTCAAAGAAGGCAAAACCAGATTTTCGAAGGATAAGGGCTACCTTTATACTCTGAAAGTCTGGTTTTTTCTATGCTACCGGGTTACATAAAGCATGATTACGGGGCTCCTTAAGATCTGCATAGTGTCGCAGCTGCTGCAGAGATGCCTGCATAGCAGGAAATACAGGTCTGGGGGTGAATGCCTGGTGCGACTTTGTCTTTTCGTGAGAACCTGCTTGTGCAGGAAGCAGGCATCGGTATATAATAGAACCGGTAATTAAGAATAAATAAGCGATAGTGGAGGAAGAAACTATGAGAATTATTGAAGCAAAAGACTATGCGGACATGAGCAGAAAGGCGGCAGGCATCATAGCTGCACAGGTTGTTATGAAGCCGGAATGTGTACTGGGGCTGGCAACAGGATCTACACCAATCGGCGCATATGACCGTCTGGTAGAGATGTATGAAGCGGGGGATCTGGATTTTTCAGGAGTATCTACGGCTAACCTGGACGAATATAAAGGACTTGACAGAGAAAATGACCAGAGCTATTACTATTTTATGCATAAACACCTGTTTGACCGCGTAAATATTGATGCGGCACGCACCAATGTACCGGACGGTATGGAACCGGACTCCGACAAAGAATGCAGAAGATATGAAGACCTGATTGCTTCTCTGGGCGGTCTGGATTTACAGCTTCTGGGTCTGGGACACAACGGACATATCGGCTTCAATGAGCCTGCTGAAGTTTTTGACAAAGAGACTCACTGCGTGGATCTGACAGAAAGCACAATTGAAGCAAATAAACGTTTCTTCGCATCCGCGGATGATGTGCCGAGACAGGCGTATACTATGGGTATCGGGACTATCATGCGTGCGAAGAAAATTCTGGTAGTTGCAAGCGGTGAAGACAAGGCTGAGATCGTTGCAAAAGCATTCTTCGGCGATGTTACACCGTCAGTGCCGGCATCCATCCTGCAGATGCATCCTGATGTTACGGTTGTTGCAGATGCAGCAGCATTATCTAAAATCCCAAGATAGCTTACAATGCAGGGCGGCGGCTCTGCGGATACAGTATTGGTAAGTACATGAAGCCGTGCATTGGGGCGGGGAAGAAAGAAGGTTAAAATATGATTATTAAAAATGTTCAGGTTTTCGGAGAGGATAAGACATTCACTTTAGGCGAGGTTGCTATGAACGGCGGAAAGTTTGTTTCCTCTGAAGAAGGCGGCAGTGAAGTAATGGATGGAAAGGGCTGTTTTGCCATTCCGGGTCTTGTGGATATTCATTTTCATGGCTGCGTGGGAGATGATTTCTGCGATGCCAGTCTGGATGCCATCAGTCATATGGCTGAATATGAGGCTTCCATCGGTGTCACTTCGATCTGTCCCGCAACAATGACACTGGCTGAGGAGGAGCTTCATAAGATTATGAAGACAGCGGCGGCCTATGAAGGCGGTAACGGTGCAAAGTTGGTGGGCATCAATATGGAAGGGCCTTTTATAAGTGAAAAGAAAAAGGGCGCCCAGGCAGCAGAACATATCCGTAATTGTGATTTGGCGCTTTTTGAACAGCTGCAGAAGGAGTCAGGCGGGTTAGTTAAGCTGGTAGACATTGCTCCGGAGAATGACGGGGCAATGGAGTTTATTGAGGCGGTAAAAGAGGATGTGGTAGTATCGATCGCACACACCACTGCGGATTATGATACCGCTTCAAAGGCATTGGAAAAGGGTGCCAGCCATGTGACACATCTTTACAATGCGATGCTGCCTCTGAGCCACCGGGATCCGGGCGTGATCGGTGCTGCCAGGGACGATGAGGACTGCCATGTGGAATTGATCTGCGATGGGGTTCATATCCATCCATCTGTAGTGCGCGCGACATTTGCCATGTTCGGGGCCGAGAGAGTGATTCTGATCAGCGACAGTATGCGTGCAACTGGGCTGACGGACGGAGAGTATACCCTGGGTGGACAGGATGTGTTTGTAAAAGGACCGAAAGCAACACTTGCAGACGGTACGATAGCAGGCTCGGCGACAGACCTGATGGGCTGCCTCAGAGTAGCAGTGCAGCAGATGGAGATCCCGCTGGAGGATGCGATTGCATGTGCCACCATGAATCCGGCAAAGGAGATCGGCATCTACGATGCATGCGGAAGTATTACACCTGGAAAAGCAGCGGATTTAGTTCTTTTAGATAAGGATCTGAATGTAACAGCTGTCTATGTAAATGGGAGAAAACAGGCATGAATTTTATCCGAAAGCATCAGAAAGCTGTCTTAATAACAGGGTTTGTGGTGATCCTTCTTGTTTTTCTGGCTTATTGGCAGCGGCAGACAACTCTGTCCAATGCCACGGCTACAAAACTGAAGGATGAACCACGTAAAAGCGGAGAAGCGGTATCCACATTTTATTATGACCAGCTGACAGCGAAAGAAGCTGCGGTGTATGATCTGATGAAAGAAAAGCTCGACAATATGGAGGGCGGTACCGTGACATTTCCGGAGGCTATGAGCGGACCGGAATATCTGCGCGTGACGACTGCGCTGGAAGATGAAGGGTACAATTATTTCTACGGTTTTTACGACATTCCTATGACAGAAGATAACATTTATGTGAAATATAAGGAATCGGATCTGACAACGGTCAAGGATAAGGTTATTACCAAGGCGATCCTGTTTTTATCCTGTGCGGAAGGCATCAATCAGGCAGGTAATTACGGAAAGGACGGCGAGGTACAGAATCTGGCCGAAGTCCAGGAAGGGTTGTCAGTGAACCTGGAAGAGAAGCTGGAAGAGATCGTAAAGACACAGAACGAGACAGAGGAGATCCTGGGCAGCATCATGGAAGGACTTCCCTCTGATTATGGTGAGAAAAAGGCAGTAGATTATTTTCTGTCATGGCTGGACGAGAACGTTTCTTTTGCGTCCAATATTGAGGAGGATGCCTCATCCGTTTCTTCTATGGAGGAAGTATTTGACGGGGTTTATATTTATAACAGTCTGTCGGCTCTAACGGAGCACAAGGCGACTGCACTGGGATATGCCAAGATTTTATCCGAACTCTGCGGCCGTGCCGGAATGGAGTCGCATGTTGTGCTCGGCACATGGAACAAAAGCCGGAGTGTACAGGAAAGCTATGTGTTCTGCGCGGTTTCTATGAACGGGCAGACGATCTATGTGGATGCCAGCGGTGCAAAGGGGTCTGACCTGGGGAACCAGAAGTACCTGACACAGCAGGAGGCCGTGAATCATATGAAATTCGTGGAATATTTCGTATACGATTGATTTGGTGGTTTTGCACGAAAATATTAAAAAAATATAAACATTATTACCAAAGTATAAATTTCTTCTCTGCAGGCAGTTGACATAGATGAATAATTTTGTTATAGTTTATACATCAAATGAATAGAAATGGATTGTTACTGTAAGGCAGGCAAAACCAGATTTTATAGGCAGGGCATATAAGTCGTGTTTATGGAGTTTGGTTTTTTTATTTTATGTAGGATCCGTTCTAGTTTCCCGGGAGGTTTCTTCCAGAAATGTCCTATGAGAACCTAATAGCAATCTGAAAAAACTGGAAACAATAAAACAGGTAAGCAGAGAATTTGTTAAAAAGGAATGCAGGACTATTATGGTAATTGAAAAGGTTATAAATAATAATATAGTTTCTGCCTATGATGATATGGGCAGAGAAGTTGTCATTATGGGACGCGGCATCGGGTTCGGCACCAAACCCGGACGGGAAGTTGCAGAGCAGAAGATTGAAAAGATCTTCCGCATCAAGAGCCAGAGCGTAGCGGAACAGTTCAAAGAGCTGCTTGCGAATATGCCTCTGGAGCATGCGCAGATATCCAATGATATTATTTCTCACGCCAAGAGGCATCTCAAATTAAAGCTGAATCAGAGCATATATGTTACATTGACAGACCATATTAATTTTGCAATTGAGAGATTCACGCAGGGGATCAAACCTGAAAATGCGCTGCTGTGGGAGATTAAAAGATTTTACCAGCAGGAGTACCAGCTGGGAAAATATGCAGTGGATATGATCTGGGAGAGGCTGCACATTGCACTGCCGGATGACGAGGCAGGTTTTATAGCACTCCATTTTGTAAATGCGGAGTACGGCACCGATATCAGAGACGCACTGAATTTCCCGAATCAGATGAAAGATATACTAGATATTGTCAAGAGCGAACTGGATATGGAGTTTGATGAGGACTCGCTCCACTATGAGAGATTCGTCACACACGTAAAGTTCCTTCTGCAGAGAGTCTACAGAAAAGAGCTGCTTCCCAACGAGGAAAGCGAACTGGCAGAGATGATGATGACAAAGTATCCAAGGGAGTATGCGTGCAGCAGAAAAATAGCAGAATATATAGAAGATGCAACGGACAGTAAGATATCCGGAGAAGAAATCATGTATTTGTCCATCCATATCCGGAGAGTCACGATGGCAGAAGAATAAAAGGAGGAAAAAAAGATGTTTAATATGTTTAAGAAAAAAGACAAAAAGCATGTACTGGGAGCACCGGCAGCAGGAAAGGCAGTTTCCATTAAGGAAGTAAATGACCCAACATTCGCGGAGGAGATTCTTGGCAAAGGTGTTGCAGTCATTCCTTCCGAGGGAAAGATTTATGCACCGGAAGACGGTGAAATCGGGATGGTATTTGATACCCTGCATGCTGTCAGCCTGACAACGGATTACGGCGCAGAGGTTCTGATCCATGTAGGCCTCGATACAGTGCAGATGAAGGGAGAAGGCTTCGAGGGCCATGTGAAAGCCGGGGATAAAGTGAAAAAGGGCGACCTTCTGCTGACGGTAGATCTGGAGAAAGTAAAAGAAGCAGGCTACGATATCATCACTCCGATGCTGATCTGCAATACAGGTGATTATGCATCTGTGGAAGCAATGGACGGCAGAGAAGTGAAAGCTGGTGACGATATTCTCTCTATTGAAGAATAAGAAACGGTCATATATTGGGTGTATTTTAGCCGGCAGTGTGCCGGATTAAAATAAAAAGGGATTAGATAATCAAAGGGATTCGAGAAGGAGGAAAAACATGAAATATTTACAAAGATTAGGTAAATCCTTGATGCTTCCGGTTGCATGTCTTCCGGTTGCTGCTATTCTGATGGGTATTGGTTACTGGATTGACCCTTCAGGCTGGGGGGCAAACAATATTGTCGCAGCATTTTTGCTGAAAGCTGGGGGAGCTTTGATCGACAATATGGCGATTCTGTTCGCAATTGGTGTTGCTGTCGGCATGTCTGATGACAACGATGGTACAGCAGGTCTTGCAGGGCTTGTTTCATGGCTGATGGTCACGACACTGCTGTCAACATCTGTTGTAGCAATGTTCAAAGGCGTAGAAGAAGCAGTTGTACCTGCAGCATTTGGAAAGACACAGACACAGTTTATCGGTATTCTCTGTGGTTTGATTGGAGCAGCTTGTTACAACAAATTTAAGAGTACAAAATTACCGGATGCACTCTCATTCTTCAGCGGTAAGAGATGCGTAGCAATTGTAACAGCAGGCGCTTCTCTCGTGGCAACCATTATTCTGTACTTTGTATGGCCGGTTATCTACGGAGCACTCGTAGCATTTGGCGAAGCTATCATGAGCACAGGCGCTATCGGAGCAGGTATCTATGGATTCTTCAACAGACTGCTGATTCCGTTCGGTCTGCACCATGCACTGAACTCCGTATTCTGGTTCGATGTTGCGGGTATCAATGATATCGGTAAATTCTGGGGTACAATGGAAGGCGGTATCGCAGGACAGACAGGTATGTATATGTCAGGTTTCTTCCCGGTTATGATGTTCGGTCTTCCGGCAGCAGCACTGGCTATGTACCACACAGCAAAAGAAAACAAGAAGAAAGTTGCAGCAGGTCTGTTAATGGCAGCGGCATTATCTTCATTCTTCACAGGTGTTACTGAACCTCTGGAGTTTGCATTCATGTTCCTGGCACCGGCACTTTACGTAATCCATGCTCTGTTAACAGGTATCTCTATGGCGGTTGTAGCTCTGCTGCCGGTTCGTGCGGGATTCAACTTCAGTGCGGGCTTCGTGGACTGGTTCCTGAGCTTCAAGGCTCCGTTTGCTGAGCATCCGCTGTACCTGATCCCGATCGGTCTTATTGTAGCCGTAGTTTACTACATTGTATTCAGAATTGTCATTGTGAAGTTTAACCTGAAGACACCGGGACGCGAAGACGATGACATAGATGAATCAAGAGTACAGCTTTCTAATGACAACTTCACAGAAATTGCAAGAATTATCCTGGAAGGCGTAGGCGGAAAGGAAAACGTTACATCTGTTGATAACTGTATTACAAGACTTCGTCTTGAAATCAAAGATTATACAGCAGTAAACGAAAAAATGATCAAATCAGCAGGCGTAGCCGGAGTTATCAGACCGAGCAAGAATGCTGTCCAGGTCATTATAGGAACGAAAGTTCAGTTTGTTGCTGATGAATTTAAGAAACTCTGCAAATAATCAGAGCAAATCTTAATCTGCGGCTTGGCTGCAGAACTGCCCGCAGGGCATCTGGTATGTGGTGTCCTGCAGTAGAAAAATAATCCCTTTCGGAGAAGGCCGCGTTGAGCGGTCTTTTTTGATGCGGTGTTGAGGGGACGCTGCGCGGCAGAAGGGGGGCGGTGGAACTGCACAATACCCTTCCAGGCAGACGGTCCTTCATCGACCCTTCCAATAAATCTTCCTATACATACGAAAAATCGATATGACTTTAGACAGGGGACGTGTTAGCATTAATACAGCAGTATGCAGACGGGAGTTTTGGTTATGAATTATGTGGGAATTGACATTGGTTCTACTGCGTCCAAAGTAGTGGTGCGCGGGGAGAAGACACGGTGGTTTGTGATGCCTACCGGGTGGAACGGGCGTGAGACTGCGGGGATGATTCAGGACCGCCTGAAAGAGGACGGGATTGATGTGAGTGGTGCGGATACGGTGACCGCGGCGACGGGATATGGTAGGATTTCGGTGGATTTTGCGGATTATGCGATTACAGAGATTACCTGTCATGGCCGCGGCGGGAGAGTGCTGGCAGGGGATGAATGTACGGTGATTGATGTGGGCGGGCAGGATACAAAAGTGATCCAGGTTCAGAATGGGGCTGTAGCTGACTTTCTGATGAATGATAAGTGCTCTGCAGGAACGGGAAAGTTTCTCGAAATCATGGCAAACCGGCTCGGGATTACGCTGGATGAGCTGTTTCAACTGGCAGCTGATGGGAGTGTACTTCCCATTAGTTCACTTTGCACTGTGTTTGCGGAGTCTGAGGTGATTAGTTATATTGGAGCAGGAAAAGTACGGGAGGATATTGCAGCAGGTGTAGTCGAATCTGTGGCAGGGAAAGTCGCGCAGCTTGCACAGAGGCAGAAGCTTTCAGACAGAGTGATTCTGACGGGCGGACTGAGCCATAGTTTGTATTTTTCATCACGTCTGTCAGAGAAGCTGGGAAAAAATGTGGAGCCGACAGAGTATGGCAGATATGCAGGGGCACTGGGGGCTTCTTATCTGGCAGAGGAAAAGGCGAATAGATCAAACACAGGGGGAGCCTGCTAACATATGCCCTTGTAGATGGAACGCAGCTAAGCTGCGGGATAATGCCTAAATTCAGGAGGAACAGAAAAATGGAGTTAATCAAAGAATTACCGGAAGTATTTGAAGAGTTTGCCAAGCAGCGTCAGGAAGCATTTCTGGGAATCAAGCAGCTTAAGGATAAGGGCGTTCCTGTTGTGGGCGTTTACTGTACCTATTTTCCGCAGGAGATAGCGATGGCTATGGGAGCGGCAGTTGTGGGGCTCTGTTCCACATCTGATGAGACGATTCCGGAGGCGGAAAAGGATCTGCCGAAGAATCTGTGTCCGCTGATTAAGTCCAGCTATGGATTTGCGAAGACGGATAAATGTCCGTTCTTTTATTTTTCGGATGTGGTAGTAGGAGAGACTACGTGTGACGGAAAGAAGAAAATGTATGAATATATGTCAGAGATTAAACCGGTCTATCTGATGGAACTGCCGAACCGCCAGTCGGAAGACGGGCTCCGGTTATGGAAAAACGAGATTATCCGTGTCAAAGAATATCTGGAAGAAAAATTCGAGGTTAAGATCACCGATGAACAGGTAAGAGAAGCAGTGCGCGTGATGAATGATGTGAGAAGATCCATCAAGGGGCTGTACAGCGTTATGGCGAATGATCCGGCGCCGATCAGCGGTCAGGACTTATTTCATGTTATGTACGGCAGTACCTTTAAGTTTGATAAAAAAGCGATTCCGGCAGAGGTCGATGCATTGACAGAAAAGATTAAGAAAGAGTATCAGGAAGGCAAGAATGTTGGGAAGAAGCCGAGGATACTGGTGACAGGCTGCCCGATCGGCGGTGCCACGGAAAAGGTGATCCGGTCGATTGAGGAGAATGGCGGTGTGGTAGTTTCCTATGAAAACTGCGCAGGGGCAAAATCATTTGATAAGATGGTGGATGAGGAGGCGGAGGACATTTACGAGGCAATTGCAAGAAGATATCTGGATATCGGCTGCTCAGTTATGACTCCGAATCCGAACCGGCTGGAGCTTCTTGGGAGGCTTATGGAAGAGTTCCGGGTGGACGGCGTGGTGGAAGTAATCCTGCAGGCCTGTCATACATACAGTGTTGAGTCCATGGGAATCCGCAAATTTGTAAACGGACAGGGAAAACCGTATATCAGCGTAGAGACAGATTACTCCATGGCAGATTTAGGGCAGCTCAACACGAGGATCGCGGCGTTTATCGAAATGCTGTAGAACTTGATTTTCTGCCTTGACAAATGCATAAGAATAAGATAAGATTGCAACAGATATGAAAAAAGCGATGAAGAGAACAAGTAGTGACCGATGCGGAGAAGACAGAAAGCTGCCGGCTGATGAGAGGCGCATGACACGGTTGGTGACGAATACATCTCGGAGCTTCACACCCAACGTATATGAGAACCGGTATAGGAATGCCGGAACTGCAAGTAGGCTGTGACGGAGTGGTGCACGTTATTGCACTGAGTAATTATGTATAGTATGCTGCGGGTGCTGCATATGTACAGGATATACTCACTGAGGCAGAGGATGCGAGTCGTCTGCGAATAAAGGTGGTACCACGAGTTTATGAGCCCTCGTCCTTTTGGATGGAGGGCTCTTTTTGCGTTAAATATGTGGAGGATGCGGGAGACTGGTGCCGCGTCTGCACGCATATGAAAAAGATCAGAACAGATTGAGAAAGGAAGAATGAAAAAAATGACACTGTACGAAGAATTGCAGGCCAGAGGGCTGATTGCCCAGGTAACAGATGAAAAATTGATTTCGGATTTAATCAACAATGGAAAGGCGACATTTTATATCGGATTTGACCCAACAGCCGACAGCCTTCATGTGGGACATTTCATGGCGCTCTGCCTGATGAAACGCCTGCAGATGGCAGGAAATAAGCCGATTGCCCTGATCGGAGGCGGAACTGGGATGATAGGCGACCCATCCGGAAGATCAGATTTGCGCCAGGTGATGACCACGGAGACGATCCAGCACAACTGTGACTGCTTCAAAAAGCAGATGAGCAATTTTATTGATTTCTCAGAAGGAAAAGCCATGATGGTAAATAATGCCGACTGGCTTCTGGATTTGAACTATATAGAGGTTCTGCGTGAGGTTGGTTCTCATTTCAGCGTAAACCGCATGCTTGCGGCCGAGTGCTATAAGCAGAGAATGGAAAAAGGCCTGACGTTCATGGAATTCAACTACATGATTATGCAGGCTTATGACTTCTATGCATTATACCAGAAATACGGCTGCAATCTGCAGTTCGGCGGGGACGATCAGTGGGGGAATATGCTGGCCGGAACGGAACTGATCCGCAGAAAACTGGGAAAAGATGCGAGTGCCATGACCATTACCCTGCTTCTGAATTCGGAAGGCAATAAAATGGGGAAAACTCAGTCGGGTGCAGTATGGCTTGATCCGGAGAAGACTTCTCCGTTTGATTTTTATCAGTACTGGAGAAATATTGCTGACGCAGACGTATTAAAATGCATCCGTATGCTGACATTCCTGCCGCTTGAGGAAATAAATGCCATGGACGAGTGGGAAGGCAGTCAGTTAAATAAGGCGAAAGAAATTCTTGCCTTTGAGCTGACGCAGATGATTCACGGGAAAGAAGAGGCGGAGAAGGCACAGGAAAGTGCAAGAACACTGTTCAGCCAGGGAAATGCAGCGGAGATGCCTACGGCAGAGCTGACAGCAGAAGATCTCCAGGAGAACGCAGTGGATATCCTCACCTTGTTGTTAAAGAGTGGTCTTGTTACTTCCAAATCAGAGGCAAGACGTGCTGTGGAGCAGGGTGGAATCGCTGTAGATGGAGAAAAAGTTACAGATATCCATGAAGTGTTTACGGCCGATGCATTTGCCGGAGATGGCTTAATATTGAAAAAAGGTAAAAAGAACTTCCGTAAAGTTGTGTTAAAATAAGCAGTACCGGAGTAGTTATAATATAGTAGACCCAAGGGGGCTTCGTAATACATGCCCTTACGGGCGGGTCTGCAGCAAGCAGCAGAATAATGTATACCCCAAGGGCACCCCGTAATACATGCCCTGCGGGCGGGTCTGCGCAGAAGCGCAGATTAAAGTATACCCAAAGGGCACACCGTAACTCATGCCCTTACGGGCGGATCTGCAGCAAGCTGCAGAATAATGTATATACAGGAGGTAACCGATGATGGGATTTAAAGAAATATCCGCAGAGGAACTGCAGTTCAATCCGTTTACAAAGATAGGCAAGGAATGGATGCTCGTAACAGCGGGCGATCAGGAGAAACACAACACCATGACAGCCAGCTGGGGCGGTGTGGGCGTAATGTGGGGGAAAAACGTAGTAAGCGTTTATATCCGTCCGCAGCGCTACACAAAAGAATTTGTGGATGCCAATGAGTTATTTACACTGTCCTTCTATGATGAGTCCTGCAGAAAGGCGCTGAGTATCTGCGGAAGTAAGTCCGGAAGAGACTGCGATAAGGAAGCTGAGGCCGGCCTGACTCCGTACTATACGGATGGAACAACTGCGTTTGAAGAGGCCAATATGATACTTATCTGTAAAAAACAGTATCACCAGGATATGGCTGCAGAGCATTTTGATGTAGAAGAAAATGATACCAAGTGGTATCCTGGAAAAGATTATCACACCATGTATATGGCGGAGATCCTCAAGATGCTGGTGAAGGAAGTATAATGTAAAGCGGAATGTATTTTTTGTATAAGTTGAATTGAGCGCAGGGCACGAACCCTGCGCTCAATTCATATGTCTGCAATTATTTTATAAAATAATTGCAGCACTGTCTGGCAGTCTGTACAATCCGCCTAAGAAATCTTCAGATACTGTACGCTGTACGGTGCCATATCCAATCCGCCGTTTAAGGTTCCTTCTTTTCCGGTTATCAGGTTCAGATAGTCTCCCTGCAGTTCCCTGCTTCCAGCAGTAAAATCGGAATCTGAAGCGTTGATGGCCACAAAGATCTTTTCTTTCTCTGACTTCCGCTCGAAGATCAGCTGGTGGTTTGTGATCACCACATTATGGTATCCGCCGTTGCAGAGAGCATCGCTGTCTCTTCGTATTGCTATCAGGGTCCGGATGAAGTCGGTCAGTTTGTTAGGTTTTGGCTCTTCGAAAGGAGGCCGCAGCGCGTAGTCATTGTCAGGCGCCTTCACCCCTTCCTCGCCCCATTCGCTTCCATAGTATAAACAGGGGATTCCAGGCATGCCGAACAGTATACCGTATGTGGTGATGATATGCTCTTTGTTGGTGAGAATGCTGGCAATCCGGGTAACATCGTGGTTGTCCACGAAATTCATCAGGTGTTTGCCCCGATATATGCACCATTGTTCAGGTCCGTACTGCCGGTTGAGCGAATGGGCAATCTCAAAGAGGTTCATACTGTTGAAACTGGAATAGATGCCTTTATAGCATTCATAGTTGGTGCAGCTATGCAGCATTTCGTCGTTGACGATCAGGTTATAGTCACCGAACAGCACTTCCCCGATCAGGGCAAATCCCGGCTTAAGATCTTCGCAGAAGGTGCGCAGCCGTTTCATAAAATTGTGATCCAGGCTGTAAGCAACGTCAAGGCGCAGTCCGTCAATGCCGAATTCCTCGATCCAGAAACGGACGCATTCCAGCAGATAATCAACAACTGCGGGATTCTGCAGATTCAGTTTAACAAGCTCAAAATGACCTTCCCAGCCTTCGTACCAGAAACCGTCATTATCGCCGCTGTTTCCATCAAAATTGATGTGGAACCAGTCCTTGTACTGCGATTCCTGTTTTTTCTCCTTTACATCCTGAAAGGCCCAGAAACCGCGGCCTACATGGTTAAACACGCCATCCAGCATGATCTTGACATCGTGGGAGTGAAGTGCATCACATACGTATTTAAAATCCTCATTTGTGCCGAGTCTGCAGTCGATCTTTTTAAAATCCCGTGTATCATATCCGTGGTTATCGGACTCGAACATGGGGTTCAGAATAATGGAACCAATCCCCAGTTCCTGGAGATATTCACCCCACTCTGCAATCTTTCTTATTCGGGATACCGTGATTCCGTCATTATGGACGGGGGCATCACAAAATCCAATCGGATATATCTGATAGAAAGTTTCATTATAAGCCCACATAAATTCCACCTGCTTTCTAAATAATTGTTTTCATGCTTCTTATATAAATAAAAGTACCATTTCAGTATAACATAAACCGGTATCAAAATAATTTATTTTAATAGAGTTAACCAGGAATTTTCCGTCCTCTTAGGCGCATGAGAAAGTGTACATGGATTGCAGGCTGTAAAAATCTATTTTTGAATAGTTTTCGTGTTCGGTAAGTCAACACTTAATCCATATAGCCATTTTGCATAGAGAGTTATATATGGAAAGATATATAGAAAGATATAGAAAGGGTGAAGTGAAAAGTTTATTTCCACTTTGAAAACGGCAAAAAGAAAAGTGGCAATTACTCTTACAAAAAGAGCGATTACCACTTTTGGTATTCCTAAAAGTAGAATTAAGTGATACAATCAAGAAGAGAAATAACAAAGCTGTCTGCTCAGAAAGGGCTTTCTGGGCATGTTAAGAAAGCGGACTTTAGACGTGTTTTTAAAGGGGACAAGACTAAATTCCACTTGCTGGGACGTATATATTCCTGACAGCCGCCTGTTATTTCTTTCTTTAATTTCAGTTCTTATCAATCTTTCTTCTTCAACAGAT
>NZ_GL870821.1:104757-118596 GCF_000190355.1 Clostridium sp. D5
TTTACCTATGGAGTTTGATCTCCTTTCCGATCGTAGATTTATCCTTACCAAGAGTCTGTGCGATAGCGGTCTTTGTAGAACCGTTGGTAATACCGGTAAGAATGATACGTCGTTCCTGTAGCGTCAAATGGGAAAAAGCATTTTTAGGATTCATATGTATACCAGCCTTTCCGGCGGCCGTCTCATATGATAAGTGTAAGACTAAATGCAACATTTGTGGAGATGGAAGTAGGAGAAAGACTAAAATCCACTTTGCCCCCTTCAAAGTGGAAATAAACTTTTCACTTCACCAAGATATAGAAAGATATATAGAAAGTGAAAAAGATGTTGACAACAGACTTATAACATACTATAATAGAACAGCATGAAAAAAGGAGAAACAGCATACGCCAAAGCCCCGGAGTAAGCTGATTTCATATAAAAGACAAAGCAAGTTAAGTTATATGATATGATTATTTATAGGAGGAACACCCATGAAAACTTATATGGCTAACCCAGACAAGATTGAAAGAAAATGGTATGTGGTTGACGCTGAAGGATGTACATTAGGACGCCTTGCATCAGAGATTGCAAAAGTTTTAAGAGGTAAGAACAAACCAGAATTCACACCACATGTTGATACAGGCGACTACGTAGTAGTTGTGAATGCAGAGAAGGTAAAAGTAACAGGTAAGAAATTACAGCAGAAGATATACTACAACCACTCTGATTATGTAGGCGGTATGAGAGAGACTACACTGGCAGAGCTGATGGACAAGAAGCCTGAGCAGGTCATTGAACTGGCTGTAAAAGGAATGCTTCCAAAAGGACCTTTAGGTAGAGAGATGATGAACAAACTTCATGTATACGCTGGTCCAGAGCACAAACAGCAGGCTCAGAAACCAGAAGTATTAACATTTTAAGGAGAGGTTGAAAGGAGGACATTACAGTGGCTAACGCAAAATATTACGGAACAGGAAGAAGAAAAAAATCTATCGCAAGAGTATATCTTGTACCTGGAACAGGCAAGATCACTATAAATAAAAGAGACATTGATGAATATTTAGGACTGGAGACATTGAAAGTAGTTGTTCGCCAGCCGCTTGTAGCTACATCAACAAGCGACAAGTTTGATGTACTGGTTAATGTACACGGAGGCGGATACACAGGACAGGCAGGAGCAATCCGTCATGGTATTTCAAGAGCACTTCTTGAGGCAGACCCGGATTACAGACCGATCCTGAAATCAGCTGGATACCTTACACGTGATCCACGTATGAAAGAACGTAAGAAATACGGTCTCAAGGCAGCTCGTAGAGCACCTCAGTTCAGCAAGAGATAATTTCTTATCAAAATGCACCAAAAACCCCGAAGCTATGCGGCTTTCGGGGTTTTTCTTATTTCAAATAGTTTAATTACTCCAGTATCACAATTCGTCCTGAAGACTCCCAAGTGGGCATGACCGTAGTTATGGAAGCAAACTTCGATCAGTTCAATGAAGGTCGCCCGATGGTAAGCATTCTGGATGCCATCGCAGAAACAGAATTAGCATAGAAAATCATATTTATCAATATGAAATAAATTATAATAGGACAGAAGTATAACTATCGAGTTGTCAGAAGACTATTGACAAATACTTGCAGTCAGTGATAATATATCAGTGATATATAGCACTGATATATTATCACTTGACAAGAGGAGTGAAAATGGATGGGAGAGTTGTCAGATACTCAACAAAAAATACTTGAGGTCGGTAAAAAGGAGTTTCTGAAACATGGATTCAAGGATGCTTCTCTACGCGGAATTGTCAAAGAGGCTGGATTTACTCAAGGTGCATTTTATGGTTATTATGCGGACAAGGCGGCACTGTTTGAAGCTCTGGTTTCAGAGGCGGCGAATGGTCTTCAAGAACAATTCAAAACGGCACAGAGTGCGCATGAGGATTTAATTCCTGCTGACAAAACAGCAGAGAGTCAAGAACTGTCGACGGCTTATTTGAACTGCTTTATCAACTATATTTATGATAATTTCGATGCGTTCAAACTAATCGTGTGTTGTTCCGATGGAACGAGATATGCAGGTTATATACATGATCTCGTGGAGTTAGAAGTAAAACAGACAGAGCAGTTTTACAAAAAACTGCGTGAACTTGGGAAAATAGAAGGTTGCATAAGCCATGATTTACATCATATGATTACAAGTGCTTATTTTACGGCTGTGTTTGAGACTGTTGCTCACGACATGACGCGTGAGCGAGCGATAGGCTATGTAAATGAACTGGCCATATTTTTTAACAATGGTTGGAATGGATTATTAAGGCTCACATGAGCCTAAATTTTTCAACCAATGGTTAGCTAAAACTAACCATTAACCTAATCAATTTCTATAAGATCAGGAGATAATCAAAATGACCAAAGCTGAAAAAATACTTGTAAAAAGTAAATTTAGAGATATTTATCGTTCTATGGGAATTCCAATTAGAGAAGCAATTTTACGAGAGTATGTCGTATTGTTAAACGAAAACGAGCCTATGGACAAGAAGTCAGAGATTCATATGGAAAAGGCAATTTTACCGGCAATAGCCATATATAGGGTTTTGCCCCAAAAAGGATATAGTGAGACTGATGTAAGACGAATGATACGGAAAAGCATACTTGATGGTGCAAAGCCTATGACAAGGTTGTTCCAGGCTCTTGGGAAACTTCCATTTTTCTTTTCGTTGTTTCGCATCATGTGTCCTTTGTCTATGAAGGGAGATTACGGCGGCATAGGATGGGATTTTGAATGGAAACGCAACGACAAGTTTGCAATTGAATGGGAGTGTCACTCTTGTTTGTATGTCAACTGCTTGACTAGCTATGGTATGAGAGAATTGGCATCTATATTCTGTGAGAGTGATGACGTTATGTATGGTAATATCAAAAATGCCCGTTGGGCAAGAAGGAACACAATCGGCAGAGGTGCCGAACTATGTGACTTTACTTTCTATAATACAAAGAAAGAAGGGATTCGAAATGAAAAAAACAAATAAGTGGTCGGTCAGAGATGTTATCACCACAGCGCTTCTGACAACATTATTAGTGGTAATACAACTTGCAGTTAATATGATCTGTATGGTAAATGATTTTGTTAGTATGGTGTTGTCAGTAGGAATTACAATGTTTTTGTGCGCACCTGTGTATTTTCTTATGGTGAGCCGTGTACATAAACGATTTGTTACGCTAGCCTATATGACAATACTTGGTTTTATTTTTCTTGCTATGGGAAACTGGTATCTATTGCCGTATTATATGGCTGTCGGTGTCATCTGTGAAATAATTCTTTGGAACAATGGCTGGGAATCAAAAAAGAAATTAACTGCGGCATGGACGATTTCCAGTTTGCTGTATAATGGTGTGAATTTACTGCCTCTTTGGTTTTTTCGGGATACATATGAGTCATTTGCACTGTCCGCCGGCATGGAGCAGAGCTACATTGATTCATTTGTTCGTTATTATTCATCGAGTGTTTGGCTTGTATTTATCATTCTTTTTACCACAATTTGCGGTTTTGCAGGCAGTTTGGTCAGCGGAAAACTAATCCAAAAGCATTTTAAAAAGGCAGGTGTGCTATGATGCAGCGCACCGATGCGGCAATTTCTGTAAAACTGTGGGCACTTGTATGCACAATCATGGGGATTTCGTTAACATCCAATATGGTACTCACTTGCGTTTTAGCTATGTGCGGTTTTACTTTTCTCGCGGTGCAGCGAAACTTTCGGTTACTGCGTGGGTTTGGTATTTTTTATCTGATATTAGCGATACTGCTTTGTCTGATACGGTTTTACGGTTTGCATATGATGGTTTTTTCGGAGTTTCATGTTTTGATGTTTTGGAATTTATCACCTGTTTTTATTGTGGGTTGGGACTTGATTACAACCCCACCGGGAGAACTTGCGGCATTTCTTTCATACATACATACTCCAACGCCAATAATTCTTGGAGTTTTGGTTATGTTCCGTTTTTTTCCTACCATGCGGGCAGAACTAAAGTGTGTTTGGCAATCTATGCGAAACCGTGGTCTCACCTCTCCTTCTCAGCTTCTTTGTCATCCGGCAGTGTCCTGTGAGTATGTTTTGATTCCTATACTTTTAAGATGCTTGCAAATAGCGGACCAGCTGTCAGTCTCTGCAGTGGCGAGAGGAGCGGAAAATCCAGCAAAGCGTGGCAGCTATTACAGCAGAAAAATCAACGTCTCTGATTCTGTGTGGTTTGTGGTTTGGAGCAGCGTTACCGCTTTGTTTCTTGTGCTTGGAGGTGTTCGATTATGATTACACTGAAAAAAGTGTCCTTTCACTATAAGGGTTCCGACGCTGGTGTCTGTGATATTGATTTTTCAATAAAGGATGGGGAATGTATCGTACTCGCAGGCCCATCTGGCGGCGGAAAGACCACATTGACGCGTTTACTGAACGGACTTGCACCTGCGTACTATCCGGGAGAACTGACAGGGCAGATACTATTTAATGGGAAAGAATCGGTAAATAGCAAAAGTTATGAAATCGGACGAGAAATCGGCAGTGTGTTTCAAGACCCAAAGAGCCAGTTCTTTTCATCAGAGCTTGCAGGCGAGGTTGCTTTTGCTTGTGAGAATTATGGAATGCATACAGATGAAATAAGAAAACGCACAGACATGGCAATAAGAAGGTTTGATCTTAACTGTTTTCGCGGCCACAGCCTTGACGTGCTTTCCAGCGGAGAAAAGCAAAGAGTTGCCATTGCTTCTGTATATGCACTGCACCCAAATGTTTATGTTTGTGATGAACCGACTGCCAATTTGGATGATAAAGGTTCCACACACCTGGCAGATATGTTGCAGAAGTTAAAAAAGGAAGGCAATACACTAATTATCGCCGAGCATCGGCTCGCGTGGCTTGCACAGATAGCGGACAGATATGTTTATATTGCAAATGGCAGAATGTGTTGGGAAAAGACTGCCAAACAACTGGCAGAAATGTCAGATACAGAACGCGATATTTTCGGATTGCGTATAGTAGATAAAATAGAACTTGGATCGATACAGGCATCAGTAGAGAACACTTCTCCTGTTCTTTCTGCACACAGGCTTAGCCTTACTCAAAATAAAAAAACAATTTTTACGAACCAGAATTTTTTGTTGTTTTCAGGACAAATAACTGCTCTCACAGGAGAAAATGGTGCGGGAAAAACAAGCCTTGCCAAAGTCCTGACCGGACTAACACGAGAAAGCAGCGGTGAAGTACAGCTATTTGGAAAACGAAGTGCACCGAGTCATCGAAGAAAAACAATATGGTATGGATCAAATGATACGGCTACTCAGTTTTTTACCAATAGTGTAACCGAAGAGCTGCTGCTCCAAAGCAAAAAAACTCCAGAAGTGCTTGAGCGTGCAAGAAAATTACTGAAAGATCTTGGCCTCTACAAATTTAGGGAGGTACATCCGGCTTCTCTTTCGGGTGGACAAAAACAGCGGCTTTCCATTGCCTGCGGTATTCTATCGCAACGGAGGATATTGATTTTTGATGAACCGACAAGCGGTCTTGATGGAATAAATATGGAAATCATTGCAAGTCTTTTGAAAGATGAATCAAGAAAAGGAACTGCAATTTTGGTTATTACACACGACAAGGAACTGATACAGCGTTGCTGCAATTTTGTCATTAATATTGATAAGCAATAGAAACCAAGGAAAGTGGGTGAGAAAATGAAAAATGAAACACAATCATTCGAGCAAATGGATTATAAAGATTTCGGGTTTGCAAAAAAGACGATTACTCCATTTATCCAAAAGTATTTACTAAATGTGAAGGATGGTCATGTTCATATGACTGCCTATAAAATTATGCCGGGCATAGAGCTTTACTGCACAGACTACCAAACCCAGGAACACTTCTCAGGGAAAGTGAATGAATGCGAATACTACCAGATTGCTTATGCACATAAAGGCATTTATGAAAGCAGAATAGACGGACATCGGTTTCTCAGGTTAGCTGAAGGCGAAATATCTATGATGACCAATACATACCAGAGTTTTGATTCCCGAATGCCAATGGGATATTATCAAGGTGTCAACATTATTATCTATCCTGGCAGAATGGATGCTGATACGGTTCGTTTCTTCTCGTTTTTTGATATTGAGATAGATTTGCTTTTTCAAAAGCATCTTCAAGGCAAACGATTCGAACGATTTGTCTGCGATACACATATTATCAAAGTTTTAGAGTCGTTATATGAGGCTACACGAGATGGGGACCAGATTCACATGAAGATTCATCTTTTACATCTTCTGACGGAATTTGTTCATTATGAAGGAGCAAAACAAAGGAAATATTATGTCGTAACGGATAAAAAAATGGAGACAATTAGTGAAATAAAAACATATATAGAAAAGAATTCAGACAAACATTTCACAATAAGAGAGTTGGCGGTGCTGTTTCACATATCAGAAACAAGTCTCAAGAATAATTTTAAACTTCTTTATGGATGCAGCCCTTATGAGTTTTTGAAAAGAATTCGCATGCGTATAGCAGCAGATTTGTTGCTTGAGACAAATGATGCCATAGCTGAAATTGGAAGTGAAGTTGGATATGAAAACCCAAGTAAGTTTTCTTCTGCTTTTTCCAGCGTGTATGGTATTTCTCCAATTAAGTATCGAAATAATAGCTAAATGGAGCATTTTGTCTAAACAGAGTGGCAGAGTACTCTTTTATTTTGTATATTGGTTAGTGGAGACTAACCTGGAAAAATAAAGGAGAGATTAATATGAAAACAAAGCTGAAAACCAAAGATTTTATATACGCAGGTGCGTTTGGTGCAATTTATGTAATTTTGATGATGGTGCTAGTGTCAGGTACTGGAATGATTCCTGTTCTTTACATCCTATCGCCCTTTTTTGTGGGCTGTGTATGTGCAACTGTGTATATGTTGTATGTGACAAAAATAAAAAAATTTGGTGCGATTCTGATTCTTGGGTTGCTGTTTGGAATTGTAACAAGTACCAGTTCCTTCATTTCACTTGTGTGGGCACTGATTTGCGGACTTCTTGCAGAGCTGATTGCAAGGGCAGGAAAGTATTCTTCCAAAAAGATGTTTTTGCTTTCCTATCCGGTGTTTAATTTAACGATGATTGGACCATTTTTGATGTTGTTTTATGCGAAAAAGCAATTTATAACCTTGTGCGAACAGTTTTATGGTGCGGACTATGCACAAATGGTGGATAAGCTGACGCCAAGTTGGATAATTTTTGTTCTTGCGGGTCTTGCTCTTGTGGGGGGCGCAATTGGTTCACTACTTGCATCTAAATTTGCAAAAAAACATTTCGAAAAAGCAGGAATTATATAAATGTGTGGAAAGATTGCGTTGGACCCGAGAGTGAAACTGTTGCTATTTTTTGTGAGTTGCTGGTTTGCCATGAAGGTGACAAAGCCAATTCCTAATCTTTGCATGGGGGTGTTTCTTACAATACTCCTTTGTCTTTCAGGAAAAGGAGTGGTTGCAATCAAATATTTCAGCATCCTATGTCTCACAGTCTTTGGTACTGTATTGCTCCAAGGAAAGATTCCTGGCGTGATCGGCTTGCTTTTATTGGGCGTGATGGTGCTTGGAAGAATTGTTATTCCGATGATAATGGCTTTTACTCTTATATTTCAAACCACAAGTACGAGTCAATTTATGTCAGCACTTCAAAAAATGAAATTGCCCGTAAAAATTATTATACCTGTGATTATTATGTTTCGTTTTATCCCTACCGTTCAGCAGGAGTGGATAGGAATCAGAAAGGCTATGGCGTTTCGTGGTATTTCTCTTAAAGCAGGAAGCGTCATTTTTCATCCGATTGTTACAATTGAGCACATTCTTATGCCGCTTTTGTTTAGTTCTACATCTATTATTGAAGAATTGGCGGCTGCATCGCTGGCAAGAGGGCTGGACAGTGACAGGAAGCGAACATGTACACTTCAAATTAGAATGCGGAGCTTCGACTACACATGTTTGCTGATTGAAGTTGGGATAATTGGTTTTTTACTATTTGGAAATGCGTGGTGATAAGCAAATGATAGAAGTGAAGAATTTAAGTTATACATATACATCGGATGAGGATAACGGACTTAAAAACGTTAATTTGCTAATTCGCAAAGGCGAATTTGTTGTTTTATGCGGAAGAAGCGGATGCGGAAAGACGACACTAACGCGTGCGCTGAACGGACTGATTCCTCACTTTTTTGAAGGTGAGTTCAGTGGGCAGGTCAGTGTAGAACGTATCAATATTTCAGAGGCGGAGCTCTCAAAAACCGCGGACTTAATCGGAAGTGTTTTTCAAAATCCAGCCAGTCAGTTTTTTCATATTGATACAGATGGTGAATTGGCATTTGGATGTGAAAATCAGGCAATGGAGCCTGAACAGATAAGACGCCGAGTAAAGAAAAGTGTTATTGACCTGCACCTTGAAGCGTTGACGGGAAGAAACATTTTTGAATTATCCGGTGGAGAAAAGCAACAAATTGCCTGTGGTTCAGTCTACGCTGCAAACCCAAAAGTCTATGTACTTGATGAGCCGTCTTCCAATCTTGATGTAAAAGCCGTTTTGCGCCTCAGACAGATATTGCAAAGACTAAAGCAGGAAGGCAACACAATTGTGATTGCGGAACACCGCTTATATTATCTTGTAGAATTGGCAGACAGATTTGTTTACATGGATAACAGTACAATCGCACAATGTTTCAGTTCCAAAGAACTCTTGCAAATGCCTAATGAATTAAGGCAGGCGCTTGGGCTTCGTATTCCGGATTTAAGCAAAGTAGAAACTACGGTTTCGGAATACAAGGAAAGTAATAATGCGATGGAAATCACAGATTTAATATGTAAAAGAAACAAAAGAGAAATATTATCTGTTCATAGGCTAAGCATTCCAAAACACGCTGTTATTGCTGTTATTGGTAAAAACGGAGCAGGTAAAAGCACCTTTGCAGAATGTATCAGCGGCTTACAAAAATGCAGCGGACAGATTATTACACAAGGTCATCTATGCAAGCCAAAAGAAAGAGTAAGGAGAAGCTTTCTAGTGATGCAGGATGTGAACAGACAGCTGTTTTGTGACAGCGTTTTAGAAGAAATCACGATGGGTTCTTCCAATTCTAATCCAGATGAGGCCAAAGAACTGCTTGATTTAATGAATTTATCGTCATTAGCGGATAAGCATCCTGCCAGTTTGTCTGGAGGACAAAAGCAGCGAGTTACGATTTGTGCAGCCATCTATGCAAAAAAGAAGTGGTTGTTTTACGATGAGCCTACAAGCGGACTTGATTATGATGGGATGCAGCATTTTGCAGATTTGTTGAAAATGAATCAAGATAAAACAGAGTTTTCATTTGTAATCACCCACGATATGGAATTGGTTATGAGCGGATGCACCCATGTATTACACTTGGAAAAAGGAAAGCTAAAGGAGTTTTATCGCATTGATGGAAGTACACAGACAAGACTTCGGCAGTTTTTCTTATGTGAAGAAAGAGAGGAAATAGTAAATTGAAAGCAAAAAAAAGAGGCAGTATTTCGATTTTGCTTGAATATGCAGGAAACTATCGTTATTTAACGATTTTTGGATGCACTTTATCAGGCATTGCGGCGGTTCTCGGTATCATGCCATACATTTGTGTATGGCTTGTTGCAAGAGACATTCTGGCAGTATATCCAGCCCTTGCAGATGTTCAGGAATTAACAAAATGGGGCTGGTATGCAGTTTGGTTCTCTGTTGCGAACCTTGCAGTTTATTTTATAGCATTGATGATGACACATATTTCAGCATTTCGTGTGGCAAAAAACATGCGGCAGAAAGGTATGGAGCATATTATTTCGCTGCCGCTGGGATTTTTTACTGCAAATCAATCCGGAAGGCTGAGAAAGCTGGTAGACGATAACGCGACACTTACAGAGGACTTGATGGCACATAAAATGGCAGATACCGTGGGCGCAGTGGTGACTCCTCTTGCAGCTGTCGTTTTCTTATTTGTTTTTGACTGGCGAATGGGACTATTGACACTTCTTACCATGATTCTCGCTTTGGCCTCCATGGGGATGATGATGAGTGGAAAAAATGCGAATTTCTTCCACCGTTATCAACAGGAAATTGAGAAGATGAGTGGTGAGGCAGTAGAATATGTCAGAGGAATTCCGGTTGTGAAAGTATTTCAGCAAACGGTATATTCTTTCAAAGCGTTTTATGCTGCAATTCTCTCATACAGTGATCTTGCAAGTAAGTATGCCATGAGCTGTCGAACGGGAAACACTTTCTTTTTAAGTGCGGTAAACGGAGCGTTTGTGCTATTGATTCCGGCCGCATTATATCTTGCGTCCATCAGCGATGGGTGGAGTGTAATTCCAAACTTCATATTCTATGCGCTATTTGCGCCTGCCTGCGGCAACATGATTAATCGTATTATGTATGCTTCGCAGTCACTTATGGAGGCAAACGAAGCTGTCTATAAAATGGATGAAATATTGAAGAATCAACCGCTTGTGAAAGCAAAGAATCAAAAGCAACCGGGAGATGCTACCCTGGTATTTGATCATATCAGCTTTACCTATCCGGGTAGCACCAGGGCGGCTCTTGACGATGTGAGTTTTCAGGTGAAACCTGGACAGACAGTTGCTTTAGTAGGACCATCAGGTGGAGGAAAGACAACGGCAGCAAGTTTGATACCGAGATTTTGGGATGTGCAGGATGGGGCTGTAACCATCGGTGGTGTGAATGTGAAAGAAATTGATAGTGCACTTTTAATGGATAAGATTGCCTTTGTGTTTCAGGATACACGCTTATTCAAACAGAGTCTGTTTGAAAATATACGTGCGGCAAAGCCAAGTGCTTCGCGCGAGGAAGTACGACACGCCGCCCATGCTGCCCAGTGTGACGATATTTTGCAGAAGCTGCCTGACGGTTTAGATACCGTTGTAGGTGCAAAAGGTGTTTACCTATCGGGTGGAGAAGTGCAGCGAATTGCATTAGCACGTGCGATTCTAAAAGATGCACCGATTATTGTACTTGATGAAGCAACAGCCTTTGCAGACCCGGAAAATGAGGCACAGATTCAGAAGGCATTCGAATCTCTTGTGCGTGGTAAAACAGTACTTATGATTGCTCACCGATTGTCAACCATCCAAAATGCAGACAACATTATTGTGCTTGATGACGGAAAAATTAAGGAGAAAGGTACTCACGAAACGCTGCTTGCAAAAAAAGGCTTGTATCATAAAATGTGGCAGGATTATCAAAAATCCGCGGTATGGAAAGTTGGAAAGGAGGCGGGAACAAATGATATCTAAAATTCAACATGTATTTGCTTTGAGCCGTCAGGGCGCAAAGGATTTTGTCAAAGCAGTGGTGCTCACGGTAATTTGCAACATCAGCCTGATGATTCCCGTCGGTGTTACCATGGCAGTCATTCAGTATATGCTTACAGCGATTCCGGCAGGAGAAAACACAGCGGGAAAAATCCTATATTACACGGGCATTGCCGTACTGGTTTTAGCAGTTTTGTTTATCTTGCATTATCTACAGTACGGAGCGCTTTACCTGTCTGTTTATACGGAAAGCGCAAACCGCAGAATCGGCTTTGCGGAAACGCTGAGAAAACTTCCACTGTCTTTCTTCGGTAAGCGAGATTTGAGTGATTTAACAGCAACCATGATTGCAGATTGCTCTAGTCTTGACCAAATGTTTTCACACTATATTCCAGTTTTGTTTGCAGCGATCATCTCTACTACAATCGTGGGAATCAGTATGTTCTTCTTTAATCCAATAATGGCACTGGCAGTTTTGTGGGTAGTGCCGGCGGCAATTCTATTAACGGCAGGATCGAAAAAGATGCAGGATACTTATGGGTTAAGAAACATCGCGGCCGGCAGAGCCGTAACAGACTGTATTCAGGAGGGTCTTGAAACGAACAGAGATTTAAAGGCATGCAACAGACAGAATATTTATATGCAGGAGCTTGTGAAAAAGACAAACGAAGCAGAAAAGGCACACATAAAAGCAGAGCTGGCAACAGGAAGCTTTGTAAGCTCTGCACAAGCAGTTCTTCATATCGGAATGGCTACTACGGTTCTAACCGGCGCGGGGCTTTACACAAAGGGTGAACTACCGCTTTTATATATGATTGGATTTCTCTTTGCAGCGGCCAGAATTTATGATCCACTCAGTATCGTACTGATGAATATGGCAGCAACATTTAATGCAAAGCTGCAGATTAACCGCATGCGCGCCATTATGGAAGAACCAATACAGACCGGCACGGAAAGCTTTACGCCGAATGGATTTGACATCAGCTTTGAAAATGTGGATTTTTCTTACCGTGAAGGCGAAGGCGTGCTGTCGAATGTGACATTCACAGCAAAGCAGGGACAGGTTACGGCACTTGTTGGACCATCCGGAGGTGGAAAATCCACTTCTGCAAAGCTTGCAGCAAGATTTTGGGATATTAACAAAGGTAAAATTACTTTGGGCGGCGTAGATATTTCCACCATTGACCCTGAAACATTATTAAAGTATTATGCTATTGTTTTTCAGGATGTGGTGCTGTTTCGCGATACAATTATGGAAAATATCAGACTCGGACGCAGAGGAGCGTCGGACGAGGAGGTATTAGCAGCAGCAAAAGCAGCGCAATGCGAGGAATTTATCTCCAAGCTTCCAGACGGATTTCAGACGCAAATCGGTGAAAATGGCTCGACGCTTTCAGGCGGAGAGCGTCAGAGGATTTCCATAGCAAGAGCACTATTGAAAAATGCCCCTGTGGTTCTTCTCGATGAAGCAACAGCAAGCCTTGATGTAGAAAATGAAAGTCAGGTACAGGACGCACTGTCAAAGCTTGTACAGAACAAAACTGTTTTGGTTATTGCACATCGTATGCGCACCGTTGCAGGAGCAGATAAGGTTGTAGTACTCGAAAATGGAAGCGTAGCACAGATGGGTAAGCCAAGTGACTTGATGCAGCAAAGCGGAATATACCGTAATATGGTGGAACTACAGAACGAAAGCATGGAATGGAAACTGGTTTGATTTAAGTAAAATCCGTGTCCTTTTACATGAAAAACCAGTAGGCAAGGAAATTAAACATCCTTGCCTACTGGTTTTTCTTTTTTGATTATTATTACTGAATGCAAATTGTTAAAATACGTAATAATGGGATGTTTTTAAGGGGAGATCGCTTATCGTTCAGTTCATGCAATTTTCCTAGCGCGGCAGATCAGCCCGTAATCCTCCAGATACCTTTCCATACGTACCAGTTCCCGTTCTTCACATCCCTGAACTGTAAGCACAAAAGTTCCGCTGCTGCAGCAATCAAAAAGCAAAAGAATATCTTCCGTCTTCACGACGGTACCGCCTGCCATTACAATTCCTGTAAACGAATAATTCCCCAGCATATACAAATAGTCTATTAAGTTCTGTACAGTACCTAAATGTATCACATATGTTTTCACAGCCGCCACCTCCTGGATTTCATTGCTTATATAGATATTATATGGTAAAATGAGTCATCTAAACAGGGGGAAAACACACATAAATGTGTGATTTTCTCATGTGTGTGCCAGGCATGGCACTAATCTAGCTAGTGAAAGTCTAGTCACGGGTATTTACCGCCAAGTGTAGCGGAGCGCAAGTTGGCATCAGTAATGATGTGGATGAAGGAAGCGCATAGCAAAGTTCACGAGCCTACGAACAGAAACTTGATAAGGCGATGAGGTGGGTAAGGTTGCACATCAAACCAAAGCCCGAAAGGTAAACGTATAACCGAAGTTGTAAATCAAGAGGTTGTGGAATGAAAGATTAGTGCCTTACCCTTGGGAGGCC
>NZ_GL870821.1:119379-141751 GCF_000190355.1 Clostridium sp. D5
TATGAATAGAAAATATGAATGTGGATTCGACCATGAATCAATCTATAAAGTTGCAAACTCAAGACTTGGATGGTACAGACAGAGTGGAATGAACGTAGTTAATTTTATCATTAGCCCAATGGTGCTTGAAACAAAAATAAAGGACGGAGCTGGTTTGCTCAATCCTTTAAATTATTATCTAAGATAAGTTGGAATATAAGTTGTAGAGCCGTATACGAGACCCGTACGTACGGTTCAATGAGAGGGAAATAATGCTAGCCATTATTTCCCTACTCTATTTAATCAGACGCCGCAAAAGAACAGAGGAAATCGTGCGGACAGGGAGAACATATGCGTTTAAATAAAATGACAGACTCACTGGCTGTTGTAAAGTACTGCCGGGGAGGTCTGCGCGGAGGGAACGGGGTGATTCTTCCGCAGGAGCTGCTTAAGCATAATTACAACGAGCTGGAAGAGCATTATTTTATCCATGATATTCAAAAGCTTTCATCAGGGTTTCCGGAACGGGAAAATATATATATTCTGGGGCATGAGGTGACAGAGGATTTTCCGCTGCATAATCATGATTTTTTTGAGTTGTGCTATGTGTGTCAGGGTGAGGTGCTGAATGTAATCGATGGTGTTGAGCTGTATATGTCCCGGGGCGATATTGTACTGCTGAATAAAAATGCACTTCAGGAAATACGATGTGTGAATGAGGAGACACTGATCGTAAATGTCTGTATTAAGGATGAACTTTTTGAGCGGACCCTGAGGGAGTTTGTGCTGGACCAAAATCCTATATCAGAATTTTTGAGATATGAAAATCCGGGACGGGAAAAGTATATGTTTTTTCCTACGGGATACAGCAGAAATATCCCGGTATTCATGAACAATATGGTCGAAGAATACACACAGGCGGGTTTCCATCAGACCTTCTCTTTGGAGGCATGGCTTCTTTTGCTTTTTGACAGACTTGTGAAGAGCGGCAGATACAGTTATTACGGCATTGACAGGCAGGCGATGAAAGTGCTTCAATATGTGCAGGAACATTGTATTTTGCAGACATTGGAGGAGATGGCGGCCGAGTTAGGCTATAATGCCAATTATCTCACTGGATATATAAAAAAACATACAGGAAGAAACTGCCGCGAAATTATGAAAGAAGCACGGCTGAATGAGGCGGTCCGCCTGCTGGCAGAGACTGGACTGACTGTTTATCAGGTGTCTGAAGCCTGTGGTTATTCAAGTCCCAGCCATTTTTTCAGGATCTTTAAAGAAGCGTTCCATATGTCGCCAAAAGAATACAGAAAACAGATACAGACTGGTGCAGATGCTTAAAGTCTGCAGCATATCGATTCATTTATGCACAGTGCTGTGCAGGCGGGATCTGAAAGTTAAAAGTATACTCTGGAGAGGACATGATTATGGATAAAAATGAGATTGTTATTGTGGGTGCTGCAATAGTGGACGTCCTTGTCTCACCGGCCAATGAGTCGGTGTTTAAAACGGGTTCCTGTCCGGCAGATACTATACATATGTCGATTGGCGGAGACGCGCTGAATGAGGCGACGGTGCTGGCGAAGCTGGGAAATTCGGGGTGTCCCCGGGTATACCTTGAAACCGTGATAGGGGATGATCTGGCCGGGAAGATTGTGCTGCGGCATTGTGAAAAAATGGGGATCCAGATGGATAAAAGACATATACACAGTGATCTGGACACTGGAATTAACATTGTCCTTGTTCGGAAAGACGGGGAAAGGTTTTTTCTGACCAACGCCAATGGGAGCCTGCGCAGGCTTACCCTTGAAGATATAACGGATCCATTACCGGAGAACGCAAAAATCCTGTGTTTTGCAAGTATTTTTGTATACCCTGAAATGAAAGATTACGAGATGTCAGTACTGTTTAAAAGGGCGAAAAAGCAGGGAATGACGGTCTGCGCGGATATGACAAAATGTAAAAATGGGGAGACAGTCCATGACATATCAAATGCGCTTTCTTATGTAGATTACCTGTTGCCGAATAAGGAGGAGGCCTTTTTGGTAACTGGGGGCAGGACCGTAGAAGAAGCGGCCGACAGTTTTCTGGCTGCCGGTGTCCGGAATGTGGTGATAAAATGCGGCCCGGATGGATGCTTTGTTAAGAATAAAGAGACAGAAATGTGGATATCTGCTGAGCCGGAAGTAAACTGTGTGGATACAACCGGCGCCGGGGACAGTTTTGTGGCGGGTTTTGTGTATGGCTTATCACGTGGCTGTTCTCTGGAAGAGTGCGCTGCATATGCTAACCGCTGCGGAGGTATGGCTGTCCGGACAATCGGGGCTGTAGAATGGATTATGAATAGAAAACAGGGAGACATCCTGTGAAAAGCTGTAATTCTGTGCAGAATATACTAATAAATAGCCCCCTTTATTGAAGCAAATTCATGAAAATAGGCGATATGGACCGAAAAGCCTTACAAAAAGTGCAGAAAAATGTTATAATCAAAATATAGAAGCTGAGAACAGGCCGTTACAGATGATGTACCGGCCTTTCTTAAATCTAATTTACTATAGTCAGAGTGTACCAGCAGGAGTATTGGAAAGAGAGAGGATGCGTGAAAATGAACCCGGGTGAAGTTGTTGTTTATAAGTGCAAAGGGATGTACAAGGTAGAAGATGTGGGAACTTTGAATTTCGGCTTTGTGGACCGCAGGAAAAAGTATTATACACTGCAGTCGATGGAGGATTCGAGGGAACGGGCCTATGTGCCTACCGAGGATAAGGAGAATATCCGAAAACCAGTGAGCAGAGATGAAGCAATCGAGCTGATTCACGAATTGGATGAGATTGAAGTGCTCTGGATTCAGAACGAAAAACTGAGAGAGCGGGAATACAAAGACTGCATCTCCGGATACAGTCCGAAAGATTGGGTGAGAGTGCTGAAGACGCTGCATAAAAGAACGATAAGCAGAGGCAGTATAACGAGTATGGATAAAAAATACCAGCAGATGATCGAACATGCACTTTATAGTGAACTGGGGTATGCACTTGGGATACCACAGAATAAAGTCGAACATTTTATACAGGAGGAGAAAGTTTGTATGCGGGATGAGGCAGAAACGGAGTAAAAGTCCGTCTGTCTGAAACGGGGAGAGGGATGCGCCGGGAAAACGGGGAATGTCTTTGGAAGTAACCCTCTTGCGGAGAATCGCTAACGTAAAATAAGCTGTCCATGAGAGCGTGGACAACATGCGGCCAGAAAGCCTGATGCTTTCTGGCCTAAGTTGTCCTGGAAAGTGATTTGGAAAAACACTTTCCGGCCCTTATGGACAGCTTATTTTACGTGGAGGAGGGGGAAGTACATCTTCCGTGTGATAAACTGCTGTATGGGGCGGCAGATGCATCTTCCGTATAATAAGCTGTGATAGGAGGCGTAGTTATCAGACTCAGGGAGGTCTGGTTAGTCTTTTGCCTTGTATTTCCATCCGAGATCTCTTACGATGTTTTTTATACGGATATAATTGACTTTTGTATTATTTGTATTATAATGAATAATACAAAGATAAATGTACGAACAGACTGGCCTATTGTGGGAGGTGATTATGTGATTTTGAAACTGGATATGTCGGGAGATATTCCGATTTATGTGCAGCTGCGCAATCAGATTGTGATGGGGATTGGCAGGGGGAAGCTTGAGATTGGGGAGAGGCTTCCGACTGTGCGGCAGCTGGCGTTGGATGCGGGGGTAAATACGATGACTGTGAATAAGGCTTACCAGGTTCTGAAGGCGGAAGGGTTTATTGAAATTGACAGGCGGCATGGGGCTGTGGTGCGGCCGGCTCTGGATGCGGACGGGGTGTTCCGTGAGAGACTTGAGGCGGAACTGGAACTGCTTACCGCTGAAGCGAAGCTGAAAGGACTGGATAAACAAGAATTTGTTTCGCTCTGTGAAAAGATCTTTTCAGAGCTGCATCTGCAGGAACGGGAGATGGTTTCTGAAGGCTAGTACATCGTCTAATAATTAACTTACGATATACTAAAAGGGCGCGGGAACAAACATGAAGGAGGATGCTGTATGGTTGTATTTTTGATTTTTCTTTTTACGGATTTATTTATAACGGTTATTTTCATGGCCGTTTATGGACATCGGAGAACATACAGTGAAGGGATGCTGCTGGGGGTTCATATACCATCCTATGCTGTACAGGATGAGGAAGTGGAAGCCGTGCTGGAGAAACACAGAAGAAGGACAAAATGGTTTTACGGAATAAATCTGATACTGTCAGCAGCGGTCTGTCTCCTGAATTTCTGGTATCTTTCTATTTTTATTCTTGTGTGGAGCATCTGGCTGATGGAGCTGACAGCAGGAGCCATGGTACTGATCAATGCTGCACACAGACATTTGTATGACATTAAGGTGAAACGGGGCTGGCATGGAGCTTCGGGAAGCAGGATCGTTGTGGTTGACACGAATGTGTCGGCAGAGAACGACAGGCTGCCTTTCCCGGTCCGGTGGCACATTCCTGTGTTTGCAGCGGCCGCTGCACTGGCTCTGATACCTGGGGTAAGGGAGGTACTTGCAAAGGCTCCTGAAATGTGGGGACTGACAGGGGGATCCGCGGCACTGATCCTGTTTTTTACCGGGATGCATTTATGGACGGTTCGCAGAAGCAACGAGGTATATAGCAGCAATACGGAGATTAATCTGAGAGTAAACCGTCTGGTTAAGAGAGTCTGGTCTGGAATCTGGATTATCAGTGATTATCTGAATCTGCTGTCTATTGGGACCGTGATCTATTCAGGAGTGCGGCAGCACATATTTACCGCCGGGAGTATCATCGGGTATATTGTGATCCAGTGTATCACCGGAATATCAATTCTGGCCGCTTTTTTATATCTAAGATGGAAAAAGAAAGATATATTGAAGGAAGATCCGCAGCCGCTTTATGTAGATGATGATATCTACTGGAAGAATGGCTGGTATAATAATCCTAATGACACAAGAGTGTGGGTGCCGGACAGATTCTGCACGTCCAATTACTCCACAAATATGGGACGGACAGCGGGAAAGGTCTTTACCTTTAGCATTCTGGGCTTTGTGCTGGCTACTTTTATTGTCATATTTATCGTGTTCCTAAAGATGGATTTCACTCCCAGATACCTTTCGGTAAACGGAGAAGATGTCAGTATATCATCCCCGATGGCTCCTGTTTCTTTTAAACGGGATGAAATACAGAGCATAGAACTGCTGAATCACATGCCGGAGGGGGACTTTACGAGAACGAACGGCCTTGCAGACGAACGCCAGCTTGTGGGGAAATTCCGGGAGAGGAAAGATGGGGAATTCAGAGTATATATTTACCGAGGCTATTCTCCAATTCTCAAAATAGAACTTCCGGAGTATACAGTGCTCATAAACAGCGAACAAAAAGGGGAAACACAAAACTGGTATCGGGAATTAGTGAACGGGATTTAGTCTTGGTGACGGATGGGGGGGACGCTCCATGAAGGGATAGCCGCGAATCCCCATAAGAACATACCTGTCCTTTCAAAATCGCGGACACGGACCTAAGAAATTCCAGACGGGAAACAGCCGCAAAAATGGAGCACAGCTGACACATCGAGAGAAATCTGATGATTTCTCACGCTGGGTCAGCTGATTTTTTGATTCGGAATCAAAAAATCTCTCCATTTTCACGGCTGTTTCCCGCCAGGAATTTCTAAGGTCCGCTTTAGCGATTTTGAAAGGACAGGTATGTTCTTTTGGGGATTTGCGGCTATCCCTTCATGGAGCTGGTGCATCCACCGGGTGGACAAAATTCGCTACTAGGGTGTGCCCTCAGACGGGGGCAGCGTATGGATATGAATTGGTGCAGCTATCATATCCCCAGTAGGTTATGTTGATAAGAGCGTTATAACTAAAAAGCCATTCAACTAATAATGTATTTTTAACCAATTAAAAACTTACCCAAGCCATACAAGTTTCACCAATCCGATCCCCATCCGCAGCTCCGGTCGATGCCTCACCCTGGGAACGAGTCTTTTCTGCCGACCGGATGAACCAGCTTACCGGGAGCCGGGACGGGCTGTGAAAAACACCTGTCCTGTTGGAAATGCTTTTAGCGAGTTTAGCAGCAGTTAGAGGAAATCCGCAAAATCAGCCGGAAAAAAGACTGCTTCCGAAGCAGCTTTTTAAAACGCCTGAGGCGTTTAATCACCAGATTAAACGGTGAATGCGTTTGGTTCCGGCTGATTTTGCGGATTTCCTCTTACTGCTGCTTAACGCAGCGGCCGTATTTCCAACAGGACAGGTGTTTTTTGCAGCCCGTCCCGGCTCCTGGTAAGCGTCCCCCCACCCCGTCCGCTCCCAAGGCTCACTCCCAGGCAATAAAAGACTTGCTAAATGGGTTGCTTCATGCTATACTTCACCTAAAAACATTCTGGAAAAGTTTATGACAGTCTTCCGGGATGCAAACGCCAAAGGCGTAAAAAATTATTATTAGGAGGATTATTTTTTACTATGGACTCAGACCCTGACGGGAACACGATTTTATTTCAACTTTTACTCTTATTATTTTTCACACTCATGAATGCTTTTTTTGCCGGTGCCGAGATGGCTGTGGTCTCTGTGAACAAGAACAGGATCAGGAGCCTTGCGGAGGAGGGGAATAAAAAGGCAGGCGTGATTCAAAGCCTCTTTGAGGATTCCACGAAGTTTCTTTCAACGATTCAGGTAGCGATTACATTTGCCGGGTTTTATTCCAGTGCATCGGCTGCAGCTGGGATTGCGCCGCCTCTTGCGGCATGGCTTGAGAACATGAACATACCGTACAGCATGGCAATTGCCAGAAACGGGGTGACATTGCTTTTGATGTTCTTTAACCTTGTGTTTGGTGAACTTGTGCCTAAAAGGATTGCACTGCAGAAGGCAGAGGCGTTCTGTATGGTGACGGTGATGCCTATCCATTATATTTCCAGAATACTTTCACCGTTTATTAAGCTGTTATCTGTATCGACGAAAGCGGTCCTCAGGCTGCTCAGGCTGAAGACGGAAGACCAGGAAGAGGCTGTGACGGAAGAAGAGATCAAGGCACTGCTGAAGATGGGAAATGAAAACGGTACTTTCGAAGATGAAGAGCGGGAGATGATTAATTCCGTATTTTCTTTTGATGACAGGACGGCGCGGGAGGTCATGGTGCCGAGAAGAGATGTGTATGCGCTGGACGTGGAGGAGCCTTTTGCGACTCTGGCAGATGAGATACTGGAATCCAGACATTCCAGAATTCCTGTATATGAAGGCAATATCGACAACATCATCGGAATTCTCCATATCAAGGATGTTATGATAGAAGTGTGCAAAAATGGCTGGGATGGCCTGAATGTCAGGGAACTGGTGCGAAAGCCGTTCTTTGTGCCTGACACAAGAGACGCGGATGAGCTGTTCCGGGACCTTCAAAAGTCCAGAAAGCATATGGCTGTACTGGTGGATGAATACGGTGGATTTTCGGGTATCGTAACGGTGGAAGACCTGGTCGAGGAGATCATGGGAGAGATCAGTGAGGAATATGAGGAAGTCGTCCAGGAGATTATTCTGCTGAACGAAAATGAATATATGCTGGACGGTGGGATTCTCATAGATGACCTGAATGAAGAAATGGGACTGAAGCTGGTCACGGAGAATTATGATACACTTTCGGGTTATCTGATTGAGCGCCTTGGGTACATTCCAGGTAAAGAGAGCCGGGAAACAATTACAGTTGACCATGTGGAATTTGCCCTTGAAGAGATGAAAGGGAACCGGATCAGCAAGGTGCGCATGAGAAAAATCTCAGCTTAGTTATTGAACTTACGCGGATTCGCGGGTATAATAAGTCTGTATACAGCAAAATAATCATGGAATTTAAAGGAGAGCCATCTTATGAAAATGTTATCAATCGAGCAGGAATTAAAGAATAACTCGTATCCCGGAAGAGGTATTATTATTGGGAAGAGTGAAGACGGCAAAAAAGCCGTGACTGCTTATTTCATTATGGGAAGAAGCGAGAACAGCCGCAACCGTATATTTGTGGAAGATGGAGAGGGGATCAGGACACAGGCGTTCGATCCTTCTAAACTGACAGACCCGAGCCTTATTATTTATGCACCGGTTCGCGTACTGGGCAATAAAACTATTGTGACAAACGGGGATCAGACAGACACCATATATGAAGGCATGGACCGGCAGATGACATTTGAGCAGAGCCTGCGCTCAAGGGAATTTGAGCCGGATGGCCCTAACTATACACCGCGTATTTCCGGTATTATGCACCTGGAAAACGGCGGCTATAACTATGCAATGTCTATCTTAAAGAGCAGCAACGGAAATCCTGACAGCTGCAATCGGTATACATTTGCATATGAAAACCCTGCAGCAGGGGAGGGACGTTTTATACATACATACATGTGTGACGGAAATCCGCTGCCAAGCTTTGAGGGAGAACCGAAGCTGATTGCTGTTCCGGACGATATTGAGAGCTTCACGGAGTTATTGTGGAACAGCCTGAATGAGGATAACAAGGTTTCACTGTTTGTGCGCTATATAGATATTGAGACAGGAAAATATGAGACACAGATTGTAAATAAGAATCAATAAGGAGCTAAGGATAAGATGAATGAATTAGAATTAAAGTACGGCTGCAACCCGAACCAGAAACCATCCAGAATCTATATGGAGGATGGAAGCGAACTGCCGATCAGGGTATTATGCGGACGCCCGGGATATATCAATTTCCTGGACGCATTCAATGGCTGGCAGCTGGTAAGCGAACTGAAGAAGGCTACCGGGCTTCCGGCGGCAACTTCCTTTAAGCACGTATCTCCGGCAGGAGCAGCGGTAGGGCTTCCTCTGGATGAAACGCTGGCTAAGATATACTGGGTGGATGATCTGGGTGAGTTGTCTCCGCTTGCATGCGCATATGCGCGGGCCAGAGGCGCCGACAGAATGTCTTCTTTCGGTGATTTTATTTCCCTGTCCGATGTCTGCGATGCGGATACCGCAAGACTGATTAAGAGGGAAGTATCAGACGGCGTGATTGCACCCGGGTATGAGCCGGAAGCTCTTGAGATATTAAAACAGAAGAAAAATGGCAATTATAATGTCATAGAGATCGATCCGGATTACGTTCCGGCTCCGCTGGAGCGCAAAGAAGTATACGGAATTACATTCGAACAGGGAAGAAATGAACTGAAGATTGATGACGAGTTCTTTGCAAATATCGTAACAGACAATAAAGTCATTCCTGAGTCAGCCAAGGTTGACCTGGCGATTTCCATGATTACGCTGAAGTATACCCAGTCTAATTCTGTATGCTATGTGAAGGGCGGACAGGCAATCGGCATCGGTGCAGGACAGCAGTCACGTATCCACTGTACCAGACTTGCAGGACAGAAAGCAGACAACTGGTGGCTCCGTCAGTGCCCGAAGGTACTGGAACTGCCGTTCAAAGATGATATCAGACGCGCGGACAGAGACAATGCTATTGATCTCTACATCGGAGAGGAATACATGGATGTGCTTGCCGACGGCGTCTGGGAGAATACATTTAAAGAAAAACCGGAAGTATTTACAAGGGAAGAGAAGCGTGAATGGCTGGATAAGCTTACGGATGTGGCGCTTGGTTCTGATGCGTTCTTCCCGTTTGGCGATAATATTGAGCGCGCTTATAAGAGCGGTGTGAAGTATGTGGCACAGCCGGGCGGATCTGTGAGAGATGACAATGTAATCGAGGCATGCAACAGACATCAGATGGCTATGGCATTTACAGGGCTGCGTCTGTTCCATCACTAGGATATTGGAAAGGACGGGCTATGTCAGTCAGATTTGAGATACGGATGACGCCGCGGACGATGTACAGCTTTATGCTGCACCATAATTATACACATCTGCCAGGGATACTGAGCGTGGTTTTCGGCACCGTGATTTTGGCGATGGGGCTGAAGCAGGCAGAGTCAGGGAAGGCGGCGAGCGCTGTGCTGTTGTTTTTTATCACGGTGTTTGTTCTTGCGTATCCGCCGGTAATGCTCTGGATTCGCGCAAAGCGCCAGGTGGAAAATACACCCATATTTAAACAGGCTTTGTGCTACGAGCTTTCTGACAGCGGAGTCAAAGTGATTCAGGAAGACCGGGTAAACGAGAATCCCTGGCAGGATTTTCAGAGAGCGGTTTCTACGGAACAGGCACTCGTGCTGTATATGGATAAAAGCCGTGCCGTTATCTTTCCCAGAGCTCAGATTGGAGAGCGGTGGGCGGCTGTGGCGGAGATGATCTCTACCCATATGCCTCCGGACAAGGTCCGGATTCGGCAGGTAAATTAAGCTGGAAAGAGGAACCAATATGGTACTGGAATCAAGGAGTCCCGAACAGACATTTCAAATCGGCGTCAGGCTGGGGCAGAAAGCGAAGCCGGGGCAGGTATATACTCTGACCGGTGATCTTGGTGTGGGTAAAACGGTATTTACTCAGGGATTCGCAAAAGGGCTTGACATTGAGGAGCCGGTTTGCAGCCCCACGTTTACAATTGTACAGGAGTACGGGGAGGGCCGTCTCCCGTTTTACCATTTCGATGTCTACCGCATTGGTGATGTGGAGGAGATGGATGAAGTGGGATATGAAGACTATATCATGGGCGAAGGCGTTTCTCTGATTGAGTGGGCCAGCCTGATTGAGGAGATTCTTCCAGAGAAACGTACGGAAGTGATCATTGAAAAGGATCTGGAACAGGGATTTGAATATCGCAGAATAACGATAGAAGAGATATAGACAACAAACGGGGGTCAGACGGGTGCTGGCCCCTTTATAGAGAGGAAGTATAATATGCGGGTATTGGCAATTGACAGCTCCGGGCTGACCGCGACGGTGGCAGTTGTGGAGGAGGACAGAACTATAGCGGAATATACCATTGATTATAAAAAGACTCATTCACAGACGCTCCTGCCTATGATCGATGAAGTGGCAAAGATGGTGGAACTGGATCTTGCAACCATTGATGCAATTGCAGTGTCAGGAGGGCCGGGGTCTTTTACGGGACTGCGCATCGGCTCAGCAACGGCGAAGGGGCTGGGGCTGGCACTGAACAAACCATTGCTGCATATACCCACAGTGGACGGTCTGGCATATCAGGTCTACGGATGTGAAGACATCATATGTCCGATTATGGATGCGCGCAGGAATCAGGTGTATACCGGGATTTATACATTTTCAAAAAAAGCGGGCAGGAAAGAGGGCACGAATAAAGTGGAGCCCTGCTTTCAGGTGCTGAAAATGCAGATGGCAGTATCAATAGAAGAACTGATCCGCCGTCTGAATGCATACGGAAGGCCGGTCGTATTCCTGGGAGACGGAGTGCCCGTACACAGGGATGTGATCGATAAGTATATTCAGGTGCCGTATTCTTTTGCACCGTCTTATATGAACCGTCAGCGTGCAGCCGCAGTAGGGGCCCTGGGGATTCAGTATTATAAAGCAGGCCGGACCGAGACTGCCATGGAGCATCAGCCGGAGTATCTCCGGGTGTCGCAGGCCGAGCGTGAGCGGGCCGAGAGAGAGAAGCAGGCCGAGCTGATCGTCCGCTATCTGAGAGTGGAAGATGCGGCGGCAGCGGCAGAGATGGAACGGCAGGTGTTTTCGGATCCATGGAGTGAGAAAAGCGTGCTGGATACGATCAATCAGCCCCGGACAATCTGTATAGCCGCGGAAAAGGCGGGAAGGCTTATAGGATATATGCTGGCCTACGAAGCTGCCGGGGAAGCAGAGATTGTCCGTATTGCAGTCGAAAAAGAATCCAGGCGGCAAGGGGTGGGCGGCCATCTGATGCTGAAGCTGGAAAATATATGTGAAGAAAGAAAAATGAGCAAAATACTTCTGGATGTGCGGGAGAGTAATACTGCGGCGCGCTCTTTCTATGAAGAAGAGGGGTTTGTGGAGGAGGGCATCAGGCAGAACTTTTACGATGCTCCGAAAGAAGACGCGGTGCTGATGAGCCGAAAACTTGGCAGGTAATTGAGGAAGCACTTCCCAGTAGGAAAACTGCTCAAAAGTCGATATAATGAAGGCGTAACAAAAGTGAAATATACACAGCACAGGAGGAATTTGTATGCGCCAGTATCAAATGAAAGAAACAAAAGAAGTAAAAAAAATGATCTGCAATAAATGCGGAAAAGAAATACCGGTTGTAAATGGGCATGCGGAGGAAGGCATCCTGAGTGTGGACTATACATGGGGATACTTCTCTGAAAAGGATGGGGAAAAACATTCTTTTGATTTATGTGAATCCTGCTATGATGAACTTCTCGCATCATTTAAGATACCGGCAGAAATAGAGGGATAATATGTTAGATGTATGCTTGCTTGGAAGCGGCGGCATGATGCCGCTTCCTTATCGGTGGCTGACTGCCCTGATGACAAGATTTAACGGCAGCAGTCTGCTGATAGACTGCGGGGAAGGAACACAGATCGCAATCAAGGAAAAAGGCTGGAGCTTTAAGCCTATAGATGTCATCTGTTTTACACACTATCACGGTGACCATATCAGCGGGCTTCCGGGACTGCTTCTCACGATGGGGAATGCGGACCGCAGGGAACCCCTTACACTAATTGGGCCAAAAGGACTGGAAAGGGTTGTGAATGCGCTGAGAGTAATTGCGCCGGAACTTCCGTTTCCTATTCGTTTTTTAGAAATAGAAGGTGCACAGCAGACATTTGAGATGAACGGTTACCGCCTGAAGGCATTTCGTGTGAACCATAATGTTCTCTGCTACGGGTACACGCTGGAGATCGACCGGGCGGGCAAATTTGATATAGAAAGAGCAAAGGCACAGGAGATCCCGATGCAGTGCTGGAATCTGCTGCAAAAGGGACAGACAGTGGAACAGGACGGACGGGTACTGACACCGGATATGGTTCTGGGCGCCCCAAGAAAAGGGATTAAAGTTACTTATACAACAGATACAAGACCAACGGATTCAATCCGGGAGAATGCAAAAGATTCGGATCTGTTCATATGTGAAGGTATGTACGGAGAGAAAGACAAAGCCGCAAAAGCGGTGGAATACAAGCATATGACCTTCTATGAGGCAGCAGCGCTTGCCCGGGAAGCACAGGTGAAGGAACTCTGGCTGACACATTACAGCCCTTCGCTGACCAGGCCGGAAGAGTTCATGGACGATGTGAAAAAGATCTTCCCGGCGGCAAAGCCCGGAAAAGACAGGATGTCTGTCGAACTGGCATTTTGTGAAGACCAGCCTTAAAGCGGACAATAGGAGGCACATAATGAAAGAGATTAGAAATATTAATATACTGGCAATTGAGAGCTCCTGTGATGAAACCGCCGCTGCGGTAGTGAATAACGGGCGCGAAGTGCTGTCCAATGTGATATCATCCCAGATTGAACTTCACAAGCTGTACGGCGGCGTGGTACCTGAAATTGCATCCAGAAAGCATATTGAAAAGATCAATCAGGTGATAGAAGAGGCGCTGGAGGAAGCGGACATGACGCTGGATGATATCGATGCCATTGGAGTGACATACGGCCCGGGACTTGTGGGAGCCCTTTTGGTGGGAGTGGCAGAGGCCAAGGCAATTGCCTATGCAAAGAAGCTTCCGCTGGTCGGAGTACATCACATAGAGGGACACATATCTGCAAATTACATTGAACATCCAAGCCTGGAACCGCCATTTTTATGTCTGGTGGTATCGGGCGGGCATACGCATCTTGTCTGTGTGAAAGAATACGGGGAATATGAGATTTTGGGCCGGACGAGAGATGATGCGGCAGGTGAAGCCTACGATAAAGTGGCCAGGGCCATCGGGCTGGGCTACCCGGGCGGTCCCAAGATAGACAGACTCGCAAAAGAAGGTAATCCGGACGCGGTTAAATTCCCGCGTGCACATATCGAAGGGGCACCATACGACTTCAGCTTCAGCGGCCTGAAGTCAGCGGTACTGAATTATATCAATGGCTGCCAGATGAAGGGGCAGACCTACAATCCGGCGGATATTGCCGCCTCTTTCCAGAAAGCAGTGGTAGATGTGCTGGTGGAGAATTCTATGAATGCGGCGGCAGAGTTCGATATGAACAAGTTTGCCATAGCCGGAGGCGTGGCATCCAACAGCGCACTCAGAGAAGGAATGAAAGAAGCCTGCCAAGAGCGGGGGATCGAATTTTATTATCCTTCACCGATTTACTGTACGGATAATGCGGCCATGATCGGGACGGCTGCTTACTACGAATATCTGGCAGGGACAAGGCATGGCTGGGATTTGAATGCAGTGCCGAATCTAAAACTGGGGGAACGTTAGGAGAGAGGTGCATATGGGGAAAATGCATTGTACCGCCATTGTACTGGCGGCAGGTCAGGGGAAGAGAATGGGAACGAAAGTGCACAAGCAGTATCTGATGCTGGCCGGACGGCCAGTGCTCTATTATTCCCTGAAAGCTTTTGAGGATTCACCCGTAATAGATGAGGTTTTTCTGGTAACGGGAGCCGGGGAAGAAGAGTACTGCAGAGAGAATATAGTAAATCTATTTCAGTTCAAAAAAGTAAGCCGGATCATGCAGGGCGGCGCAGAACGCTATCATTCTGTCTGGAACGGCCTGCAGGAACTGGAGGAAAACGGATATGTCTTCATTCATGACGGCGCCCGCCCGTTTGTGGACGGCAAAATGATTGAAAGAGCGTACGCAGAAGTGCAGGAACACAAAGCCTGTGTCGTTGGCATGCCCGTGAAAGATACCATCAAGGTGGCGGATGACAGCGGTACGGTGGAAACAACGCCGGACAGAAGTAAGCTTTGGATGGTGCAGACGCCCCAGGTCTTTGAAAATCATATCGTAAGAGGCGCATATTCTATGCTGATGCGGGAAAGCTATATTAATGTGACCGATGATGCCATGGTTGTGGAGCAGATGCTGCAGTATCCGATCAGGCTTGTATACGGTTCATATGAGAACATAAAGATAACGACTCCGGATGATCTGGAGATGGCAGAAGTGTTACTCAAAAGACGCAGTTAAAAATATTAAAAAAGATATTGACATATATTTCATATATATGCTACAATATCCAATGTCGCGAAAGCAGACAAGACAATTGAACTTATACTGCCATGTGCAGATAAGAGACTGGAGAGGTATCGAAGTGGTCATAACGAGGCGGTCTTGAAAACCGTTTGTCCGCAAGGGCGCGTGGGTTCGAATCCCACCCTCTCCGTTAAAAAAAGAAGTGGAACTCAGTAATATGCTGGGTTCCACTTCTTTTTTTGTTATATGGAAAATTATTTGCCATTCACCTCATTGTATGTGGATTCAAAATACTGAAAGAGCAGATTCAAAGGCTCTGTCATCGGTACATCCTTCGGACGGACAAGGCATACCTTCGATATTATAGGTTTTTTAAAGTGCGTTACCCGGATATTGGGAAACAGCGAAGTTGATACCAGGTTGCCTGGGATGATGGCGACACCGAAGTTTGCATTTACCATGGACAGGATCTGCTCATGATGCTTGTAAAGATAGGAAAAACTGGGATAAAGGTTTCTATCCTGAAATAACTGTTTGGTTGTCCTGTGCAGAGAAGAGGATTCATCGAAAGAAATAATCGGATAATCTGCAAGCTCCTCCAGCGTAACATACTCTTTATTCAGCTGTTCCATCTTATCGGGATATATAATCATCAGCTCTTCCTCCCGAAATGTCACATATTCATACTTTGACAAATCAAGGGAATCCATGCGGAGGATGGCGGCATCTATCTGTTTAAACTGTAACATGTTCTGCAGTTCCTCCTGCTCACGCTCAAGCAGGTTTACATAAATGTTAGAAGAAGCAATCAGTTTTTGAAAGAAAACAATGTCATCATTCAGATTATATTCATTGATAATGGGAAGCACACCTAAAATCAGAGGATTTTTAGAAGCATTTCCATTCATTTTGTTAAGATCAGACATCATAGAAGCATAATCCTTGGAAAATTTATTGGCATACGCCATAAAACGTTCCCCTTCTGCAGTCAAAGTGTTTTCCTTGGCTTCCCTGTTAAAAAGTGTATGCCCAAGTTCCAGTTCCAGCGCCTTAATCTGCTTGGACAAAGAAGATTGGGAAATGTACAGTTCATCACTTGCCAGCGTAAAGGTCTTGTATTTTACAACAGCAAGAAAATACATTATCTGTGAAAGGGTCATAGACCACACCTCCGTGTTTGTTTTAAGGTTTGTTAATTATTTGACATTAAACTTCCGGATGAACGATTTGATAATTTTATTGTATGTTAAGTATTATATAAAAATGTGGGTGAGCATGCAATTCAATTATGGAATAATACTTGGTACAAAAGGGAATTGCATTTGGCGTGTGAAAAAAACTATAATAATCTCGAAAACAAAAGCGCTTTGTTGGACGAAATAAACAAAAAATCATGAGGTTGTAACTTATCAGTGAATGTGTAAGGAGGAAAAGGCGTGGCAAAAGTATACAAAGACTTAAGGGAGTTTCTGGCGACCCTGGAGGAAGAAGGTCAACTGGTACGAGTAAAAGAAGAAGTGATGCCTGAACCGGATATTGCATCTGCAGGTCGTGCAGCAGCAAATATCAAAAACGGACCAGCCGTATTATTTGAAAATATCAATGGTTATAAGGGGAAGGTTGTAACAAATGTCCATGGTTCATGGCCGAATCATGCATTAATGATGGGTATGCCAAAGGATACACCGGTCAAGGATCAATTCTTTGAACTGAACCGCAGATGGGATAAATTCCCGGTACCGCCAAATGTTGTGGAAAGAGATGCTGCTCCATGTAAAGAAAATGTAGTGGATAAAGATATCAACCTGTTCGATATCCTTCCGCTTTACAGAATCAATGATCAGGACAGTGGATTTTTCATCTCAAAGGCTTCCGTTGTAACAGCAGATCCTGAAGATCCGGGCAATTTCGATAAGATGAATGTTGGTACATACCGTATTCAGGTGAAAGATAAAGACAAAGTTGGTATCCAGGCTCTGGCTATGCACGATATCGCAGTACAGCTGGAAAAAGCAGAGCGTAAAAATGAGAAAGTGCCGATCGCAATTGCACTTGGAAATAACCCGCTGGTAACCTTCATGGCTTCTACGCCGGTTGGATATTCACAGAATGAATACGAGTTCGTGGGCGCACTCCAGGATGGGGTTCCGATTGATATTGTAAAAGCAGATTTGAGCGATCACCTCTTTGTTCCGGCAGGATCAGAGGTTATTCTGGAAGGATATATAGAGCCGCGTGTACGTGAAGTGGAAGGACCATTCGGTGAGTTCCCGGGTTCCTATTCAGGAGCACGTAACCAGTGTGTTGTACGTATCGAGCGTATTACTTACAGAACAGATCCGATTTTCGAAAATCTGTACCTTGGTATTCCGTGGACAGAAATTGATTACCTGATGGCATTGAATACTTCTGTACCGCTTTACAAACAGATTAAAGAAGGATTCCCGGAATTAGTTGCACTGAACGCAATGTATATGCACGGTCATGTTGCAATTGTTTCTACCAAATGCCGTTACGGCGGATATGGAAAAGGAATTGCATTCCGTCTGTTATCCACACCGCACGGTATGCCTTACACAAAGATTGTCATCGTTGTAGATGAATACGTGGATCCGTTTAACCTGGAACAGGTTATGTGGGCAATGGCATCAAGAGTAAAACCGGACAAAGATGTTGCAATCATCCCGAACTGCCCGGGTATGCCTCTTGATCCGTCCTCTTATCCGGCAGGCATGCACACGAAGATGATTATTGATGCAACGACACCGGTAGCACCAGAGCCGAATCCGCGTGCAGTAGAGCTTCTTCAGCCACCTGCAAAGACAGAAGAATGGGAAGAAAAACTTCGCGAATTATTCAAATAAGACAAAAGGCATGCAAATCATCTGCAGGAGCGGATGGGTGCAATAATGAAGGAGGTAGAAGATATGACTTGTCCACGTTGTGGTAGTGACAAAATAAGAGTGATGGTAAAATCTCCGGTTGGAGACGCTTGGGAAGTATATGTATGTGAAACTTGTATCTATTCATGGAGATCAACGGAAACCCCGGATATTCATGACAAATTCAAATTAAATCCAGAAGAGATTAAGGACTTACAGGTTATTCCACCGGTACCACCGCTTGATTAATAGAGAGTTCAATGATCAAATGACGAGAGGGCCTGTTCCATTATCAGAACAGGCCTTCTGATAAATAAACTGGAAAATTACTGTTCATAGTTAAATAAAATATTCAATGAGAAAAAGGGGGTCTATTAATGAACAAGAAAGTCATAGGCTTTCTGGCGGGTGTTGCAGTGGCGGTTATCATTCTGCTTTTACCTTTATCGGGGATTGAACCGGAAGGCCAGAGATGTCTTGCATTAAGTTTAATGACCGTAGTATGGTGGGCAACAAATGTGGCACAGTCAGGTTTCGTAGGGGGTATCTACCTGATTCTGCTGATTGTATGTAAGGTTGCAACACCAGATCTTGTATTTAAATCATGGTACGGTTCCTCCACCATGTGGCTGGTTATGGGAGCCTATATGATTGCAGGCGCCGTGAAGGATTCCGGCCTTGGCGAGCGTATCGCATATGCATTTATCAAAAAATTTGTGCGCTCTTACAATGGGATTATTATTTCGATTTTCGTACTGACATTTATTATGAGTGTACTGATACCACATCCGTGGCCGAGAGCATTCCTGATCATGTCGGTTATGGCAGTCGTGATTCAAAGTGCTAAGATTCCAAAAGTAGACGCAGTTAAAATTGGTTTTACAGTGTTCGCGGCTTCCGTACCGGTATCTCTGATCTTCCTCACCGGCGACAGCGTAATCAATCCGCTGGCAGCCTCCTATGCAGGAGAAAACGTGAGTGTTGGCTGGATCGGATGGTTCCAGTACATGGGAATTCCGGCGATTGTTGCATCCGTTATAACGCTGGTTCTGATTCTGATTCTCTTCAAGCCTTCACAGCCGGTAACCATTAATCTTCAGGAAATTGAAGAAAAACAAAAGGCGCAGGGCCCGATGAGCAAATTGGAAAAGAGAACCACAATCTGGCTTATTATCGCCATCATTCTGTGGATGACAGATTCAATCCACGGCATCGACATCGGCTGGGTCACAATGGGCGTTGCAATGTGCATGAGTCTGCCGCTTATCGGAGAAGTTCTTACCGTAAAGTCCTGGGGACAAGTTCCGGTACACGTACTGGTATTCCTGACGTCTGCCATGGCAATCGGTACAGTAGGCGGGGCGACCGGTATGAATACATGGATTGCAAATACGATTCTGCCTGAACATCTGCCAAGCAACCTTTTCGTGCTGGCATTGCTGATTGCACTGATTTCTATGGTTGTACATATGTTTATGGGATCCGTAATCGCGGTTATGGGTGTTGTTATTCCGTCTGTACTGATTTTAACTGAGTCTATGGGAATCCCGCCGCTTGCAACAGCGCTGATTGTGTATATAGCAATTGCATCCCACTATATCCTCCCGTTCCACCACCTGAATATGCTGGTCGGACAGGGCGAGGAAAATGGAATGTATACGCAGAAAGAAACAATCCGGCTTGGAGTTCCTCTTACCATTGTAGTATTCATTCTGGTATTGGTGGAAGTACTTTGGTGGAATATAGTCGGGCTGGTATAACAATATCTGCGCTGGTTTTGAAACGCCGTGCATTTATAAATAAGCCGGCGGATCATATTAAATTATGACAAATATAATATAGGCCGGAGCTTGAAAAAGTTTCCGACCTATTTCTATAAAAATGTGAAAAAATATGATATTGTTTTATGAGAAGGAGGAAAAGGCATGAGAATCATTGTAGGGGTATCCGGCGCTACAGGGGTAGAGATGAGTTATTATCTGATGCGGGCGCTTAGAAGCATAGAGGAGTGTAAGATACATCTGGTGATGAGCAGTGGAGCAAAGGTGACATGGAATCTGGAGAGTAAGATTCCCATTGAGAAACTGACAGCACTTGCGGATGTAGTACACGATGAGAAGAACATGGCGGCGTCTATATCCAGCGGCTCTTTTGTGACTGACGGCATGATTGTCATGCCCTGCAGCATGAAGACTCTTGCGGGGATAGCAGCAGGTTATGCGGACACGCTGATTATCCGTGCGGCGGATGTCTGTTTGAAAGAGGGGAGAAAGGTGGTATTAGTTCCGCGGGAGATGCCGCTGAACCGCATCCACCTGCGAAATCTGAAAGAGGTGGCAGATGCCGGGTGCACAATCGTTCCGCCGCTTTTGACGTTTTACAATGGTGCGAGGACGATTGAGGATCAGATCAACCATATTGTCGGGAAAATTTTGATGCAGTTTGGGATTGCGTATGACAAGTTCGTACCCTGGACCGGAGAGGAAGAGGAAGTGATAGAGGATGAAGAATAGCTGTCTGAGAGAAAAATTATTTGACGGATATGATGTACAATGTGATATGATTGAAATGGGAAAAGACTACACATTGACTGTGTATGGCGGAGATACACCTCATGCAGGCAGCGTGGTGATGGCGACAGCAAGGCCCAGCCTGACCGGTGAAGGAACCGGAGTTACATCCAGTGTGATCAACGGGATCGGGCATAAGGACGAAACCATAGCCAGATGGTTTGCCGAGAGCATTGCGAAAAGAAAAAACTGTACCGTAGTTTGTGTATGCGGAATTCACGTGGATGACATCACACCGGATCAGATTGAGACAGTGAGAAAGAGCTGCGGTGTACTTCTTGAGAAGATGTTAGAGAAAATCAGCTAAGGAACGGAGAGGCTTATGGAAGGAAAACAGCAAATCAGAAAACCGGAAAGTACGGATCAGATACAGGCGCAGGCCGATGAATTACAGGCGCATGTTGTTCTGGTTGATATGGAGGACCAAATACTTGGATGTATGGAGAAAATGCAGGCCCATGCAGAGGGCAGGCTTCATCGGGCGTTCTCTGTATTTCTGTATAAAGATGATGCAATATTACTTCAGAGACGCGCAAAAGAAAAATACCACTGCGGCGGTTTGTGGACCAATACCTGCTGTTCTCACCCGGGGATGGGGGAAAGCGTATATCAGGCGGCCTGCAGGAGGCTTCAGGAAGAGCTGGGGATTGAGACGGAGAATCTGGAAGAGATTCAATCCTTTGTCTATCGCTATACGTTTGAAAACGGACTGACTGAGTTTGAATACGACCACATTCTGATCGGCGAGTACCGGGGCAGCTGGATAGAAAACCCGGAGGAAGTGGAAGAAGTGAGGTGGGTGAAGATTAAAGATCTTATAGCGGATATTCAGAAAAATCCGGAGCATTATACTCCGTGGTTTATGATTGCGCTGAAAAAGGTTCTGGAATTTATAAATGCAAGGATACAGGAAGGTTGTCTGTGCAGTGCTCAAACATAATATACCGGTTCCTCTCCATGAAGAAGGAACTCAGACGGGAGTTCCTTCTCAGTTAAGCCAGCGCATCGATAAACATTGATTTACGGTTACCATCGGACGTGCCGGCAGGATATGCAGTATTGGGGGATGGAGGCCGGCGTTTAGGAGCGGTATTTTCAGCATTTTATGAATCAGATAAAAACATGGAAGGGCATGTCGAAAAGAGCCTGATTTAATATGCTGTAAAATGTCTGAAAATTGTCTCGGAAATTGTAAAAAGAAGAAAATTAAAAAAAGAGAAAAAAGGACTAGACAAGAAGCCCTGTTTCGTGTATATTTAATAGCGGACGTTTTGGAGAAGTACCCAAGCTGGCCGAAGGGGCTCCCCTGGAAAGGGAGTAGGTCGTTAATAGCGGCGCGAGGGTTCAAATCCCTCCTTCTCCGTTAGTTCTGTCTGTATGAAGAAACACCGTTTCGACAGGGGCAGAACAGCATATCAAAGTATGTTAAGAAAGAATGAAAATTTTGTAAAAAAGTTTTAAAAAATGTCTTGACAAACTGGTACAAGAAATGCTAATATGTTTAAGCTGACTCGAGAGAGAACAGACAAGCTTTAAAAAGAAAAATAAAAAAGTTCTTGACAAAGCAAAACGGACATGGTAGAATATGGAAGTTCGCTTTAAACAAAAAGAACAAAAAGAACCTTGATAATTAAACAATAGACAACAAACCCTTGAAAATTTCTTAAAGAGAAAATTTCAAAGAACAGCATCATAAAAGATGCACCCATCACTGAGAGAGATCTCGGTGGTAAGAACAGTAAAAGGGATAGAATTAGCTAGTAGTTAATTCTGACTCGGATACAAACACTTTTAACGAGAGTTTGATCCTGGCTCAGGATGAACGCTGGCGGCGTGCTTAACACATGCAAGTCGAGCGAAGCGCTTTACTTTGATTTCTTCGGAATGAAGAGTGTTGTGAC
>NZ_GL870822.1:0-23205 GCF_000190355.1 Clostridium sp. D5
TGGACGGTATCATTGTCCTGCTGAGAAAGACCCTGTATAAGGACCGGAAGATTCCGTACCGAACCGGTTCGCTGCCAAAGCTGGATGCCATTCTAGGGAAGGTGCTGGATAAAGGGGCAGGGTACCTCAAAAGGCAGGAGGAATCCGTATCCTATCGGTGGAAGCTGGGGACGCGGGCGCTGGAGAGAAGGGAAAGCCGGGATATGATCCGGTTCAGCCTGTCTTATGGGCTGCAGCTGGCGGGGATCGGGATGATCTTTATATTGGTGTATCTGCTGCTGTAAGGCCGGGGAATGAGAGGATAAGAAGATATACTGTCAGATCTTTTGAAAAAATAAACGGGGACTTCCCACTTAGGATAGATAGCAACTATAAAGAAGGAATATAAGAGAGAGGATTGGTATCAGAAGATGAAAGACCGAATTAAAAAGTTATCTCCCGAACAAATCAATCAATATCTGAACCGTATAGGGATGCAGCAAGTAGAAAAACTTACCAGAGAAACACTGGATGAACTGATTTATCGACATCAGTGTGCGATTGCGTTTGAAAATTTAGACAGCTATGATTTCCATATGGAGGTAAATCTTGACAGCGACTACCTGTTTCAGAAAATCATTCAGAGTCCCAGAGGCGGTTACTGTTTGGAACTGAACAGCTTATTTTACCGTCTGCTCCTTAGTCTTGGATATGATGCAAGACCCTGTTTTACCCGGGTTCTGCTGGGATCAGATGATTTAACACTGCCAATTGACCACAGAGGAACCCTTGTGAAGCTTGATGGCACAGAATATTTTTGCGACGTTGGTCTTGGCGGACCAATGCCGTCAGGGGCATTAAATATTGAAACCGTAGACTGGCAGACCTTTGGCGAAGAATCATTCCGCGTTGTTCCCTGCATGAAAGGCTGGCTTGCAATCCACCGCAAAACCCGCATAAGACAGGAAGCAGAACCGGAGAAAGAACAGGAAACCCAGAGAATAGAAGTCGTAATATCCGACATCGCATGCTTTGACAGCGATTTCCAATTCTTAAACTATTATAAATCGACCAATAAACGGGCCCTGTTCTGTGCACACCGGGTAATAAATCTGCGGATCGATGGAGGATACCGCATGATCAGAGACAATACATATAAAGAAGTAACACCACAGGGTGTAAAATTGGAAACCATTAATGGCCAGTTAGAACAATTATTAAAAGAAAAGTTTTATATAGAAATAAAACTGCCTGTGGCAGAATAAGGCGGCAAAACTTTTGATAAAGGTAAAGAGCAGTGACGAAAGAAATGGGCTGCTATCGGGCAGACCCAAAAGAAACCGCTTTATGGATAAAACGGGTGGACGGAAAACAGATTGCCACCCAATAGAAATTAAATATCTTATTGTGAACCGCAGAACTAGATGAGTCTGCGGTTCTTTTCATAGAAAGAGGATCAAAAGGAGAACCTTTCCCGTTGCCTGTACCTAGTATTTTTCTGGAACCCGAATATTGGCCGCATTATTAAACTGATATTTTTCTACCATGTACTTCTTTACTCGAACTAAAATATAGCGATAGCAATCTGCTATGCCATCTGCAAAGGAACCCGTATTACCTTCACTTAATTGCTGAAGCGCTGTAATGGCTTGTTTATTGAGATGCGGGAGTGTATATCTCCTGGACGGGTAATAAGTGAAATGATGTCCCCATTCAAGAAGATGACAGGTTTCAGATAATATAACATATAAAGGCTCTAAAGTAGTATGTTTTAATATGGCTTCAAAGATATCTGCTAAATAAATAGAACCTGGAGATGTAAATTTGTCTGCCAACTCGTCCAATTCTTTTCTGGTGAAACGCGGAGCCGCGGCTAAAGCAGCCGGACGAATAATTAACACCATTAGCTGCAGGGCATGAAGATAACGTAATGCCTTTTCAGCATAACCAGAATTGAGAACAAGCTGATGAATTCCGGTATCATCCGGTTCTATAACTATAGTACCTTTCCCGTTTAATGTTTTTACAAAACCTCTTTGTTCGAGTTCGGATAATGCCTTTCTGACTGTCGATATAGAGACATCGTACTGGCGGGCCAGCTGCTTTTCATATGGAAGGTACATTCCAACAGAATATTCTCCAAGACCGATTTTTAGATTCAAGTCGTCAACAATTTTTGAGTGATAGTAATCCTGACCACGCATTGGATTCCACGAAAACAGCCTGCCAGTTTGTGCAGGACATTCAGGCATCGTGTCTGATAAGTATTTTAATGTACTTTCAATAGAATCCGTGAGTCTTTGATACATATTTGATAACTGGCTGTACTTTATGGATGGATCATCGCCTTTCAATATATCTATAATAACGCCGGTCACAGATGCAGATCCCTGTAAAAAGTGCTTTGAGAAATAGGGGCATTCTTCTGTAAAAAATGTAAGCTTATTGTAAAGACCGAACGTAGAATAGAGTTCGCTGAGCAAGGTATTACCACCTATTCTTAATATATCGTATCCCAAATTAGAAGGGGGGCGCCACCCACCGGCAGAAAGTCCTAATCGGGATACTTTCATAGCCTTCTTATAGTGAGGCATTATCTCCACATCACAGTTTTGTGAAGCAAAAACCTGAAGGGGAGGCATTATGAGGGCAAAGGTCTGATATACCTGTAATATACTTTCTTTTTGCTTCAAAATGTCAAAAAGAGAATCCGATGATCTGGGGGTATCTTTTCTTGAAACAACGATTGGTGCAAGACGAGGCTGAATTTCAATCAGTCCTTCTTCCCGTAATGCGTCAAAGACACGGTTAATTGTATATCTGCTTACATGAAATTGATCACATAACACTCTTGAAGATGGCAGGGAATTGCCTGGAAGTATCTGGCCCTCCAAAATACACTGTTTCATTTCGTTATATACAAAGGTAAATTTTGTTTCTTGTGGTTTCATAACTCGTCTCCTATCTTTCTCAATTATATCATGAAGAGCTGTTCTTGTCAGTATCAAAGCCACCAACCTATATGCACACCTGACCAATATGATTATTGCCAGTTTATAAAGATAACATTTATAATAAAACCGTAAAACTGTTAGAAAAGAGATAAGTATTATGTAAAAATAGAAAGGAGGAATAACGTCAATGGGAAGCAGTAAAAAAAAGAATCCTACGACGCGATTTCTAATATGCAGTTTCATTGGGCTGTTGATCTTTAGTATTGTTATTTTCAGCCTGCTCGGAATTTATATGAATCGAAAGAGTGAAAAGACCATTTACGAAGTTGGAGAAATCTATATGTCTGGAATGAATGAACAAATGTCCAGACACTTTGAATCTGTAATTAAATTGCGCTTTGATCAGGTCGAAGGGATTGTTTCCGTTGTTTCAACAGAGAACAATGACAAAGAGACTCTATATGAGGAACTTGTTTACAGGGCACAGGTCAGGGAGTTTGACTATTTAGCACTTTGTTCTGACAAAGGAGAATTTGAAACTCTTTATGGACAACCAATACAGCCGCTTAATCCGCCCCCTCTTGTAGAAGCATTAATACAAGGGGAACAAAGAGTTGCCATAGGGAGTGATACGGATGGAAATGAAGTGGTATTGTTTGGCGTCGAGGCTGATTATCCTATGCAGAATGGAGAGAAGAGCGCTGGCCTGATAGCGGCCGTTCCTCTGGAGTATATCACCGAATTTCTTTCCTTAGAGGACGAAGGGCAATTGATGTATTATCATATTATCCGGCCAGATGGCAGCTTTGTAATAAGAAATCCAAACACTGAGTTATGGGAATTTTTTAATCGGTTACAAAAACAATTTGATCCTGCAACTAACAAATCATCTGCAGATGAATCTCTGGAAGAGTTTGGCAATGCGCTAAAGGATCATAGAGAATATGCAGCAACACTAGAGGTAAATGGTGAAGAACGACAGCTTTATGGGATACCATTACCTTATTCTGAGTGGTATCTGGTTGCGGTAATGCCTTACGGTATACTGGACGATACCATAAATAACCTGAGCAGTCAGCGTATGATCATGACGTTGTTGTCCTGTGCTTCTGTTTTAATTATTCTGACATTGATTTTTCTTCGGTATTTCTCTATGACCCGTTGTCAACTGAATGAACTTGAGATGGCCCGTCAGGTGGCGCTTGAGGCAAGCAAAGCCAAAAGCGAATTTTTAGCGAATATGAGTCATGATATCCGAACACCTATGAATGCGATTGTAGGTATGACTGCGATTGCGACAGCCCACATGGATGACCGGGAACAGCTACAGAATTGCCTGAAAAAAATTACATTGTCGGGTAAACATCTACTGGGGCTGATTAATGATGTTCTGGATATGTCTAAAATTGAAAGCGGTAAATTGACTTTAACAACAGAGCAGATTTCTTTAAAGGAAGTTGTTGAAGGAATTGTTAATATTATGCAGCCACAGGTCAATGCAAAAAAGCAAACTTTGGACATACATGTTGAAAATATCTTAACAGAAAATGTGTGGTGTGATGGTATACGTTTGAATCAGGTTTTGCTGAATCTTTTGTCGAATGCGACTAAGTATACACAGGAGGGAGGTTCCATACGATTATCCCTTTTTGAAGAAAAATCTCTAAAAGGAGAAAACTACGTCCGAATTCATATCAATGTCAAGGACAATGGAATCGGTATGTCACCGGATTTTGTGAAAAAGATATACGATTCCTATAGCCGTGCGGATGGAGCCAGAATACATAAAACAGAAGGTGCGGGTTTGGGAATGGCAATTACAAAGTACATCGTGGACGCGATGGAAGGAACTATTGATGTACAAAGCGAACCTGATAAAGGTACAGAATTCCATATCACACTTGATTTAAAAAAAGCTGCTGAAATGGATGTGGATATGGTGCTCCCTTCCTGGAATATGCTGGTAGTTGACGATGATGAATTATTATGCAAAACAGCCATAAACGCACTAAATTCCATTGGAATAAAAGCCGAATGGACGCTAAGTGGAGAAAAGGCTATAGAACTGGTAATCCAACGCCACAATAAGAGAGAGGATTATCAGATAATTCTATTAGATTGGAAACTGCCTGGTATGAATGGTATCCAGGTTGCAAAAGAGATAAGACACAGTTTAGGTGATGAAGTACCGATCCTGTTGATTTCTGCATACGACTGGAGTGAATTTGAAACGGAAGCCCGTGCCGCGGGTATCAGTGGTTTTATTTCCAAACCATTGTTTAAGTCAACCCTATTTTATAGTTTGCGTCAATTTATGGATGGAGAAGAAACGCATGACCAGACACCTGAGCATAAGATTGATCTGTCCGGACGCCGCATCCTGCTTGCCGAGGATAATGAACTCAACTGGGAGATCGCAAAGGAATTGTTGTCCGACCTGGGCCTGGAACTGGATTGGGCAGAAGATGGCCAGATATGTCTGGATAAGTTTCAAAATTCACCGGAGGGATATTACGATGCTGTTCTTATGGATATACGGATGCCCCATATGACAGGATATGAGGCTGCAAAAGCAATCCGGGGACTGAATCACCCGAATGCTCTGTCTGTCCCAATTATTGCTATGAGTGCGGATGCTTTTTCAGATGACATAAAGCATTGTCTGGAGTGCGGTATGAATGCCCATATAGCAAAGCCCGTTGACGTCATAGAATTGGCTCGTTTATTAAAAAAATATTTGATATAGACCTGGCCCTAAAAGCGCGTGTCTGATGGCACGCGTTACTATAGTTGCTGTCACTTTCAACTGGTTTGTCCTTGTCACTTTTCAAAAGTCCCACTACTAGTTTCAAGTAAAAGGTGATACAATAAAAAGAAAAGGTTTGGTGAAGCTTATGAAACTGACTTTTATTGGAGCAGCCCATGAAGTGACAGGGAGCTGTCATCTGCTGCAGGCGGCAGGAAAGAATATTCTGGTTGACTGTGGTATGGAACAGGGCCCAGACTTGTATGAGAATCCGGGGCTTCCGATTCCGGAGACGGATATTGATTATGTGTTTTTGACCCATGCACATATCGACCACTCGGGTCTGCTGCCTTTAATTACGAAGAAAGGATTTAAAGGACAGATTATAACTACTTATGCAACTGCGGATTTATGTAACATTATGCTCCGTGACAGCGCGCATATCCAGGAGTTCGAGGCAGAGTGGCGGAACAGGAAGGGCAGACGGGCAGGACAGCCGGTGTTTGAACCAATTTATGTGCTTCAGGATGCGCTGGATGCAATTGAGCTGATTGTACCGTGCCAATACCAGGAACGTATCCGGATCTGCGATGGCATAGAAGTACGTTTCACGGATGTGGGCCATTTGCTCGGTTCTGCAAGTATTGAGGTATGGATTACCGAGGGAGAGACTACGAAGAAGATTGTATTTTCCGGAGATGTGGGTAATACAAATCAGCCGATTATCAAAGATCCGAGTTATACAGAGACAGCCGATTATGTTGTAATCGAGTCCACCTATGGGAACCGTGTTCATTCCACGGAAAAGATCGATTATCTGAAGGATTTTACAAAGGTGCTGCGGGAAACTTTTGAGCGTGGCGGCAATGTGGTGATCCCTTCTTTTGCAGTGGGCAGAACTCAGGAGATGCTGTATTTTATCCGCGAGATTAAAGAAAAGAATTTGCTGAAGGAATATCCTGACTTTGAAGTTTACCTGGATAGTCCGCTTGCAATTGAAGCCACAAAAGTTTTTACCAAAAATATGCGTGAATGCTTTGACGAAGATGCAATCAAGCTGGTGAACCAGGGAATCAATCCCCTGATATTCCCGGGACTGAAGACATCTACAACCAGTGAAGATTCCAGAATGATCAACTTTATCGAAAAGCCGAAAGTTATCATATCTGCATCCGGTATGTGTGATGCAGGCCGTATCCGCCATCATCTGAAGCACAACCTGTGGAGGCCTGAGTGTACGATTCTGTTCGTAGGATATCAGGCAAACGGTACTCTGGGCAGAAGACTTCTGGACGGAGATAAGAATGTCAAAATTTTCGGTGAGCCGATCGAAGTACACGCCCGGATAGAAAGCCTGCACGGGATTAGCGGCCATGCAGATATGAACGGCCTCCTGGACTGGCTGGGAGGATTTAAAGCACCTCTGGAGAGAGTCTTCGTTGTTCACGGTGAAGACAAAGTGACAGAAGAATTTGCGGAGACGATCCAGGAAAAATTTGGATACCCCGCCTGGGCACCGTTCCCGAGCGGCCAGATCGACCTGTTAACAAACGAAATTCTGAGCGAAGGAGTCAAAATACCAGTCAAAGCGAAGAAACCGTCCCAGAAGAAAGCAGACGCGGCATTCGAAAGGCTTCTCGCAGCAGGCAAGAGACTCCTGGATGTTATCTATAGAAATCAGGGGATCGCTAATAAAGATAAAGCCAAATTCGAAAACCAGATAAACAACCTCGCAGACAAGTGGGATAGCTGGGAGTAGGGGAGTACGCTGTACCCGATTGAAAAGAGCAGAGCATCCCTGGAACCGGACATAGGGGTGGCTGGAAACGGGTAAGGCGGTAAGCAGGAGTAGAGCAAAAAGTAAGGAAAACCAGGGCAACCTGGCCACATCACGAGTAGCCCTGATGGCTTCTCGCGCTGGGGCCAGGGATTCTTGTGATTTGTGATCACAAGAATCACCCTGGTTTTCCTTACTTTTTACTTTACTCCTGCTAACGGCCTTACCCATGCTTCCAGCCACCCCTATGTCCGGTTCCCGAAATGTTCTGCTCTTTTCAATCGGGCACAGCTGGGTGCCTCCTGCCGGCCGTCCCGTTCACCATCCCGGACAGGCGTCCCCCCATCCGTTCATTCGTACCTCATTCTCTAAAAACTCTTGACTTTTGTTTGTTTTATGCTAAAATTATCGTGACATGCATAGATACAATCTTTCTATCATGCAAATATAGGCCTGACAGATTTATTTCTGTGAAAAGCTCATCGGACAGGGCTGGCCGCTGCCGCGGGTGGCGATAGCGCCACATTTATTGATCGAGTTAAAAGCTCAGTTTTATAAGTTGGTTACTTTATAACCTGCAAATGCATACCACTTGTGAAATGTTCAATAGAGGAGTAGTAAAAGTATATTTGCTGTATAGACTCTGATAAGAGGACAAAATGATTGTATACGCTGTGCGGATAGTGTATCTTCCTGTAGGGAAGGTATATTTTCACCTATAATGTATATGACAGGTAGTGTTGCTTTTGCACACTGCCTTTTTATATTACATAAAATTACAGGAAATATTTTACGGTTTTTATCTGTAAAATTTGAAGAAATGTTGATGCACAGGAGAAAAAAGAATGGATAAAAAACGACAATTACAGGCACCGATTTACAGCGCTCTGGAGCGTTTCCGCAAGCAGCGGGTCGTACCTTTTGATGTGCCGGGCCATAAAAGAGGAAGAGGGAATCCAGAGCTGGTGGAACTATTGGGAGAAAAATGCGTCAGTATAGATGTGAATTCCATGAAACCGCTGGATAATCTCTGCCATCCGGTTTCTGTGATCAAGGAAGCGGAGGAGCTGGCGGCGGATGCATTTGGCGCGGCACATGCTTTCCTGATGGTGGGAGGTACAACCTCCTCTGTGCAGAGTATGGTTCTGTCCGCCTGTAAAGCGGGGGAGAAGATTATTTTGCCCAGAAATGTACATAAAAGTGTGATTAATGCACTGGTACTTTGCGGCGCTGTTCCGGTGTATATAGATCCAAAAGTAGATAAGATGCTGGGGATTCCGCTGGGAATGGAGCTGGAAGATGTACGCCGTGCAATTGATGAACATCCTGATGCAACGGCCGTCTTTGTCAATAATCCAACCTATTACGGCATCTGCTCAGATATCAGGAGTATTGTGGAGCTGGCGCACAGCCGTGGGATGCTTGTGCTGGCGGATGAAGCCCACGGGACACATCTTTATTTCGGGCAGGGGCTGCCCTGTTCGGCTATGGAGGCGGGCGCGGACATGGCGGCTGTCAGCATGCACAAGTCCGGAGGGAGCCTGACGCAGAGCTCCATTCTGCTCCTGGGGCCGGGGATGAATGAGCGTTACGTGGCTCAGATCGTCAATCTGACACAGACTACCAGCGCGTCATACCTGTTGATGGCCAGTCTGGATATCTCAAGGAGAAACCTGGCGCTGCGCGGAGAGGAAACATTTGCAAAGGTAGCAAAGATGGCAGAATATGCCCGGGAAGAGATCAACGGAATCGGAGGATATTATGCCTATGGTTCAGAACTTAAGAACGGGGGCAGTATTTTTGATTTTGATGTCACGAAGCTGGCTGTCTATACGAGAGATATCGGCCTGGCCGGGATTGAGGTCTATGATCTGCTGCGGGATGAGTACGATATCCAGATTGAATTCGGCGATATCAGTAATATACTGGCCTACATCTCTATTGGGGACCGGCTGCAGGATATCGAGCGTCTCGTGGGCGCACTGGCTGATATTAAAAGGCTTTACCGCGAACCAAAGAAGAATGTGTTTCTGGCAGAATATATTGCGCCAACCGTAGTAACTACGCCGCAGCAGGCATTTTACGCGGATAAGGAGAGCATGCCTATAGAGAAGACAGCAGGAAAAGTGTGCGGGGAATTTGTGATGTGCTACCCGCCAGGAATACCGATCCTGGCGCCAGGTGAGCAGATTACGGAAAAACTGATTGACTATATCCGGTTCGCGCAGGAGAAAGGCTGTTCCATGCAGGGACCGGAGAGCCTGGATCTTTCCAGGCTGAATGTACTGAAGGAGGTATGAGATGGATTTTTGGGTAAGTGAGATGCATACCGGAAATGTAAAGATCTCGATTCGTGCGGAAAGGCAGCTGTTCAGCGCGCAGAGCGAATTTCAGCGTCTGGATATCTTCGAGACCCCTGAATTCGGAAAAGTGCTGACCTCGAATGGAAATGTGATTTTTACCGAGAAAGATGAATTTATATATGATGAAATGATCGTCCATGTACCCATGGCGGTGCATCCCCATGTAAAAAAGGTGCTGGTACTGGGTGGCGGGGACGGCGGCGTGGCGAGAGAGCTGTCTTATTATGAAGAAATAGAGCATATTGATGTAGTTGAGGCGGACCAGCTGTTTGTCTATGCGTGCAGGGAACATTTCCCGGAGGACGCAAATGGGCTGGATGACAGCAGGGTCTCCATGTATTACGAGGATGGATTGAAATTCCTGCGGTCCAGACAGGATGCCTATGATCTGATTATCAATGATTGTACGGATCCTCTGGGGCATGCGGCGGGATTGTTTACAAAAGAGTTTTACGGAAGCTGTTTCCAGGCACTCCATGAGGACGGGATCATGGTATATCAGCATGGCAGCCCGTTTTATGCGGAGGATGAGGAAAGCTGCCGGATTATGCACCGGAAAGCATACCGCAGTTTCCCTGTGAACCGGGTCTATCAGGCCCATATCCCGACCTGCCCGGCAGGATACTGGCTGTTCGGATTCGCATCGAAAAAGTACCACCCGCTCAGAAATCTGGATGCAAAAAGGTGGAGAGAGCGGGATATTAAGACAAGATACTATACGACAAACCTGCACACAGGAGCTTTTATGCTCCCCAGATATGTGGAAGATTTATTAGAAGAGGAGGAAGCTTAATATGAGCAGAATATTAGTGATCGGATGTGGAGGCGTTGCCTCTGTTGCAATCCAGAAATGCTGTCAGAATGAGGCTGCTTTTACGGAGATGTGCATTGCAAGCAGGACAAAGGCAAAGTGTGATGCCCTGAAAGAAAAGCTGGAGGGCAAAACTGCTGTAAAGATTACAACCGCCCAGGTGGATGCCGACCATCCGGAGGAAGTTGCGGCGCTGATCCGGGAATACGAGCCGAAAGCAGTCCTGAACCTGGCACTGCCATACCAGGATCTTGCCATTATGGAAGCATGCCTGGAGTGCGGCGTACACTACATCGATTCCGCAAACTACGAACCCGAAGATACGGATGATCCAAAGTGGCGTGAGATCTATGAAAAGCGCTGCAGGGAGAAGGGATTTACGGCATATTTTGACTATAGCTGGCAGTGGGAGTACAATGAAAAATTCCGGGAGAAGAATCTTACGGCACTGCTTGGTTCAGGTTTTGACCCCGGAGTGACAAGTGTGTTTACCGCCTATGCAATGAAGCATTATTTTGATGAAATCCACACAATCGATATTCTGGACTGCAATGGCGGAGACCACGGTTATCCGTTTGCCACCAATTTCAACCCGGAGATCAATCTGAGGGAGGTTTCTGCAAATGGAAGCTACTGGGAAGATGGACACTGGGTAGAGACGGAACCTATGGAGATAAAGCGTACCTACAATTTCCCGCAGGTGGGACAAAAAGAGATGTATCTTCTGCATCATGAGGAGATTGAATCTCTGGCAGAGCATGTTCCGGGTGTGAAGCGTATCCGTTTCTTCATGACTTTTGGAGAGAGCTATCTCACCCATATGAAATGCCTGGAAAATGTAGGGATGCTCTCCACCAGTCCGGTTGCATATGAAGGGAAAGAAATTGTGCCTATACAGTTTCTGAAAGCGCTGCTTCCCGATCCGGCTACCCTTGGACCGCGCACGAAGGGCAAGACGAATATCGGCTGCATTTACACCGGGGTGAAGGACGGTCAGGAGAGAACCATATATATCTATAACGTGTGTGACCACGAGGCGTGCTACAGAGAAGTGGGAAGCCAGGCTATCAGTTATACTACGGGTGTTCCGGCGATGATCGGGACGGCACTGGTTGCTTTGGGGATCTGGAACAAGAGGGGCACAGTGAACCTGGAAGAGCTGGATCCGGATCCGTTCATGGACATGCTGAACCAGTATGGTCTTCCATGGGTAGTGGAGGAAAATCCTGATACTGTCGGGTAGAGCATATCCGCGGAATAATGTATATGTGAGGAATTAATATTGAACGAGAACTTAATGAGAACAGAGGAACTTAGAACGCCGGTTTATCTGGTGGATGAAGCAATACTGGAAAACAATCTGAAGATACTCGCTAAAGTGCAGGAAGAGACCGGCAGCAGGATTCTGCTGGCTCAGAAAGCATTTTCCATGTACCATGTCTATCCGATGATCCGGCATTATCTGGCCGGAGCCACGGCAAGCGGTTTGTATGAGGCACGGCTGGCCGCGGAGGAGATGGGCGGGGAGAATCACGTGTTTTCACCTGCCTACACAGCAAAAGAGATGCAGGAGCTGTGCGGGATCTGTGATCATATCAGCTTCAACTCCATAGCGCAGCTTGAGCGGCACAGGGCACTGTGGGAATCGAACGGTGTCAGTGCAGGACTTCGGATTAATCCGGAGCATTCTACCCAGGAGGGACATCCTATATACGATCCCTGCGCGCCGGGATCCAGGCTTGGAATCCGCAGGGAACTGTTTCCCGGGAAGCTGCCGAAGGGCGTGGAAGGGCTGCATATCCATACCCTCTGTGAGCAGGATGCGGCTCCGCTTGTGGAGACATTTGAGGCAGTGGAAGAGAAGTTCGGGGAATACCTTCATCAGCTGAAATGGCTGAATCTGGGAGGAGGACACCATATTACCAGGCCGGGATATGATCTGGATACCTTAAAGGACCTGCTCTGCCGCATACGGGATACATACCAGGTTCAGGTCTATCTGGAGCCGGGGGAGGCGATTGCACTGAATGCCGGATATCTGATCACGGAAGTCATGGATATAGTGGAAAATGAGAGGCCGGTTCTGATACTGGATGCATCGGCCGCCTGCCATATGCCGGATGTGCTGGAGATGCCTTACCGGCCCCCTCTGAAAGACAGCGGTATGCCGGGGGAAAAGCCTGTTACCTGTACTCTGGCCTGCAGAACCTGCCTGGCGGGGGATGTGATCGGGGATTACAGCTTTGATATGCAGCCTGGGATCGGAGAGCGGCTGGTGTTTGAAGACATGGCGATCTATACGATGGTGAAGAATCATACATTTAACGGTATGCCTCTGCCGGATATTGCACTTCTCAGAAAAGACGGGAGATGCGAAGTTGTAAAACAGTTTGGCTATAAAGATTTTAAGGAGCGTTTATCCTGATGAATAAGTTGACAACGCCGCGGAAAGACGGTTACTATATGCCTGCGGAATTTGCTTCCCACGCGGCATCGATTCTGATCTGGCCGGTGAGGCCGGGAAGCTGGGGAAGAGATCCGGAGAATGCCAGGGCGGCATTTTTAAACATTATCCGCGAGGCGTCTGTGAGTGAAAAGGTTTACCTGCTGGCAGACAGAGAACATGAGGAAGAGGCAAGGCGCGCGGCGGGCCGGTATGCGGAAGTGCTGACGATGGACAGCGATGATGCATGGGCGCGGGATGTGGCCCCTACATTTGTTACCAATGGCCGGTGCGTGCGCGGGATCAGCTGGAGATTTAACGCCTGGGGCGGTGAAGTGGACGGCCTGTATGCATCCTGGGACAAAGACGATGCGGTTGCGGAGGCAGTTCTGGACAGGCTGGGATATTCCTGCTATGATGCAGGCGAATTTGTGCTGGAGGGTGGTTCCATCCATTCAGACGGTGAAGGGACTCTATTAACAACTGAGAGCTGCCTGTTGAGTCAGGGGAGGAATCCGCAGCTTTCGCGGGAACAGATTGAAGAAAATCTGAAAGAATACCTGGGGGCAGAAAAAATATTATGGCTGCCGCGGGGAATCTATATGGATGAAACGAATGAACATGTGGATAATGTCTGTGCATTTACTGCACCGGGAGAAGTAGTGCTTGCCTGGACAGATGACCGGCAGGATCCTCAGTATGAGCTTTCCAGAGCCTGCCTTGATTATCTGGAACAACAGGCGGATGCCAGAGGGCGCCGCCTGACTGTACACAAACTGCCTGTACCGGATGTGCCGGTGAGGGTCAGCAGGGAAGAGCTGGATCAGCTTGTATTTGAGGCCGGGGAAGATATCCGGGAAGCAGGAGAGAGACTGGCTGCAAGTTATGTTAATTTTTATTTTACCAATGATTCTGTGCTGGTGCCCCAGTTCGGAGGAGCAAATCGGGAAAGCGACAGACGTGCACTGGAGATTTTGAAGGCGTTGTGCCCGGGGCGCAGCGTTATAGGGATAGACAGCAGAGCTGTTTTGCTCGGCGGAGGCAACATTCACTGTATTACCCAGCAGATTCCAGAAGGAGAGAGAAAATGAGTGAGACTACGGCTGCTGTCATCCAGATGCAGTGTACTGCGGATGTACAGCATAATATAAAAACAGCAGAACGGCTGGTCAGACAGGCGGCAGAGCAGGGCGGCCAGGTGATTCTGCTTCCGGAGCTGTTTGAACGGCAGTATTTCTGTCAGGAGCGGCGGTACGAGTACTACGGCTTTGCACTTCCGCCAGAGGACAATCCGGCGGTGTGTGTGATGCAGGGGCTGGCGAAGGAACTGGAACTTGTGATGATTGTCAGTTTCTATGAAAAGGCACAGAACACATTGTATAACTCTGCAGCAGTGATAGATGCGGACGGCAGCCTGCTGGGAGTATACCGGAAGACACACATACCGGACGATCATTTTTATCAGGAAAAATTTTATTTTACACCAGGAGATACTGGATTTACCGTATGGGAAACCAGATACGGCCGCATTGGGGTGGGAATCTGCTGGGATCAGTGGTTCCCGGAGACTGCCAGATGCCTGGCACTTAAGGGGGCAGATTTGATCCTGTATCCGACCGCCATAGGAAGCGAACCAATTCTGGAGTGCGACAGTGCAGGACACTGGAGAAGAGCCATGCAGGGGCATGCGGCGGCCAATATTGTGCCGGTGGCGGCTGCAAACAGGTTCGGGCTGGAAAAAGTGGAGCCGTGCCAGGAGAATGCCGGACAGAGCTCCAGCCTGGAATTTTATGGCAGCAGTTTTATTGCGGATGAGACGGGAGAGATCCTGTGTCAGGCAGGAAGAAGTGAAGAAAAGGTTCTCTGTGCCCGCTTTGATTTCGAAAAGATCAGGAAAGAGCGGATGGAATGGGGACTTTTCAGAGACCGGCGTCCGGAATGCTATCGGGAGATATAGAAGAAAATCTATTTATATAAATAAACGGAACAGCTTCGGGTTAAAACGGTCCGGAAGAATCCGTATATGAAGTACAGCAGGGCTTTCAAAAGATGCGGCAGGCATTCGGGGAAGTTCTGCTGTTTTTATTAGAAAATTTCAAAGGCATCTGCTTTACGGATACTTTCTTTTGTCAAGGTCTAAAACTTTTTTTAATTTCTATCATCTTCGAATAACCCGCCTTCAGATTGAGAATGATTTTACTAGACTAAAATTTTCATCTAGGAGGATTTTTATTATGGCTCTGAATAAAGTAGAATTATGTGGGGTAAATACGGCGAAGCTTCCGCTTTTGAAAGAGGAGGAGAAGGAGGCTCTGTTTACGAGGATCAAGGCGGGAGATGAAGAAGCACGGGAGGAATATATCAAAGGCAACCTCCGACTGGTCTTAAGCGTAATTAAGCGGTTTTCCAACAGCAATGAGAATGCGGACGACCTCTTTCAGATTGGCTGTGTGGGACTGATGAAGGCGGTAGATCATTTTGACCCGAACAGGCTGGTCAAGTTTTCTACTTATGCGGTGCCCATGATTATCGGAGAGATCCGGAGATATCTGCGGGATAATAATTCCATCCGAGTCAGCCGTTCTCTGCGGGATACGGCATATAAGGCAATATACGCAAAGGAAGGCTACATGAAGAAACATTTGAAAGAGCCCACTGTGCAGGAAATTGCCGAGGAGATTGGAATCTCGAAAGAGGATATTGTGTTTGCACTGGATGCCATACAGATGCCTATGAGCCTGCATGAGCCGGTTTACAGCGATGGAGGAGATACGCTCTATGTGATGGACCAGGTCAGCGACAAGAAAAACAAGGAAGAAAACTGGGTGGAAGAACTCTCCCTTGAGGCCGCAATGGAACGCCTGAATGAGCGGGAACGCTATATCATTACTTTAAGGTTTTTCGAGGGAAAAACACAGATGGAAGTTGCCGAGGAAATTAAAATATCACAGGCTCAGGTGAGCCGTCTGGAGAAAAATGCACTCAAGGTAATGAAGCAGTATCTTCTGGGATAAAAAATAGTAAGACCCGCAGCTGAAAAATATATAGAAAACCTTGTATTTATGGTTGAAATTTCCAGCACTTCATACTATTATAAACGTAGACTGAAGGAAGGTATGGAGAGGAACCATGTATAAGATATGCATTTTTGATTTAGACGGGACTTTAACAGATACGTTGGATTCTCTGACTTTTTCTGTAAATGAGACATTGAAGGAGATGGGGATTGCCCCAATTACCAGGGAACAGTGCCGCATGTTTGTAGGAAATGGGTCAAGGGTATTGATGGAGAAAGCGCTGAATGCAGGCGGGGAGGACAGTTCAGACCGTCTGGACGAAGCAATGGAGATATACGGCCGAATATTTGACGCTAACTGCACATATCATGTAATACCATATGACGGGATTTTAAAGCTCCTGGAAGAGATGAGAGCCGGGGGCATGTGTCTGGCAGTGCTGTCTAACAAGCCTGACAGGCAGGCTGTCCATGTGGTGGAAGAGATTTTTGGAAAAGATATGTTTCAATGGATTCAGGGACAGAAAGAGGGCATACCCAGAAAGCCGGATCCTTATGCAGCCCTGCAGATTGCGGGGCAGTTTGGAGCTGAGCCGGAAGAGTCTTTATACGTAGGCGATTCAGAAGTGGACATTGCAACCGGGATGGCGGCAAAGATGAAGACCATCGGGGTGTCCTGGGGCTTTCGGGGAAGGGACGCGCTTGCTGAGGCGGGCGCTCGGCATATCGTAGATTCTCCGGAAGAGATTTTGAATCTGATTACTAAAAAGGGAGGGAGAAAGTCATGAACGAATACGATGAGGAATGTCTGCTTACGTTTCTAAAAAAGCAGTCTCAGCTATTTGATGAACCAGTGGCTGAGACAATGGAGGAAGCGGAGGCTTTTCTGGAAGACTGTATGGCCGCAGTAGTGGATTCCCTTAAGGAAGTAAGGGAATATTTCGAGGAAAGCGGGATTGACGTAGATACGATGTCAGACGAAGAACTGGAAGAGGCTTCTGAAGTCTTTGCACTTCCAAACGGTCAGTATCTGATCGTAGAAGGTTAATTCCATACATTATTCTGCAGCTGTGCTGCAGATCCGCCCGCAGGGCATGAGTTACGGTGTGCCCTTTGGGTATACCTTATTCTGCAGCTGTGCTGCAGATCCGCCCGAAGGGCATGCATTACGGTGTGCCCGTTGGGTATACTTAGGAGTACAAAAGCCGCAGCATCATTTCACTGCGGCTTTTTCTGTGGCCTCTTTTATGGCATCCAGAATGACCTGAGATGTATAGGGGGTGTCATCTGAAAGTGAGATATCCTCCAGGGACTGTTTTTCATAGACCTGATCGGCTATATCTTCTATCGCCGGCTGAATCAGCGGGAACATCGTTGTCATTGCCTCATCCAGATTGGAAAAACGGACGGAATTGATATGGGATTCGTCCACCGACACTTCCACTTCCAGGTTTGTATTGTTTAAAGTCAGCGTTGAGGTGTAGACTCCCGGAGTATACTGCTTTTTCGCATCTGCACTCTTATCTTTCCCTCCGGGGCGGAACATGACAATCAGAAGAATGATCAGTAGAATGCCAAGTGCCGCGAAGACTGCCGTATAAATGATTTCTTTCATATGCAAAACGATGATTTTTGTTTTGGAACCCATTGAAGAGACCTCCCGTGTTAGTCAATTTTACTTCCCTGTAATGGGCAGGTAAGGAAAACTGTCCATTGCGCTTTTTATAAGTGTATGACGCGAAGGTAAAAAATATTCGCGGCTTTTGCGTGACAAATAGAATGGCATCCTGTAAAATGGATAAGAATGAAGAGGTGAGAAGTATGTATATCATAGCAGGTCTGGGAAATCCGGACAGACAGTATGAAGGTACAAGGCATAATGTAGGATTTGAAGTGATAGATACCATTGCATCGAAATATAATATAGCAGTGGATACAAAAAAGCACAGAGCTTTTATCGGTAAGGGAGTCATAGGCGGCCAGAAAGTGATTCTGGCAAAGCCTCAGACATATATGAATTTAAGCGGGGAAAGCATCATCAGCCTTGTGGAGTATTATAAGATAGATGAGGAACAGGAACTGATCGTTATATACGATGATGTCAGCCTGGGAGTCGGGCAGCTGCGTATTCGTGCAAAGGGCAGCGCAGGCGGCCACAACGGGATCAAGAATATTATTTCCCATCTTGGGAGCGAGGTGTTCCCGAGGATTAAAGTCGGGGTCGGCGAGAAACCACCGAAGTATGATCTGGCAGACTATGTACTGGGACATTTTACGAAAGCGGAGCATGAGCTGATGGAAGCGGGCTATGAGAATGCGGTACATGCCGTGGAGATGATAATATCCGGTGAGATTCAGGCGGCAATGAATGAGTATAACCGGAAAAAGAAAGAAGAGTAGAGAATATGCAGGCTTTTTTAGCACCGCTTGATGAGCTGGCGGAATACAAGGAGATATTCGGCAGACGAAAGAAGGACAGCGGGGTTCTGCAGATAGCAGGCTGTGTCAATTCCCAGAAAACACATTTGATGTATGCACTGAGCGATGGTTGTTATTATAAAATCATCGCTTTTTCCAGTGATGAAAAGGCGAAGAAGGCTTACGAGGAATACCGCTTCCTGGATGAGAATGTGTATCTGTATCCGGCCAAGGATCTTTTATTTTACCATGCGGACATCAAGGGGAAATATCTGATCAAGCAGCGGATGGAGGTTGTGCGGGCGATTCTCGAGGCGGAGGAAAAAGAAAGCCTGGATGACGGAGGAATTACAGTCATCACAACGGTGGACGCTTTTCTGGACGGCATGCCTTCTCTGCAGGAGATTGCAAAGCGCAGGATTCATGTGCAGGGGACGGGAACCCTGGACTTTATAAAACTGCAGGAAAAGCTTTCCGCTATGGGATATGAGCGGGAGGATGAGATTGAGGGCCCCGGCCAGTTTGCCGTCAGGGGAGGAATACTGGATGTGTTTCCTCTGACTGAGGAGCTTCCGGTTCGTATTGAGCTGTGGGGTGATGAGGTGGATTCCATCCGAACCTTTGACGTGGAAAGCCAGCGTTCCATTGAGAACCTGGATGAAGTAGATATCTATCCTGCCGCGGAATTTCTTGGAGAGAGCGGGAAGTGCGTTTCTTTCCTGGATTATTTCCCAAGGGCGAAAAGTCTGTTGTTTCTGGATGAGCCTCCTCGTCTGATTGAACATGTGGACGAAGTCGCGGAAGAATATCAGAACAGCAGGAGAAACAGGGCAGAAGCAGGAATGCAGGAAGAAGAGGAGCCGGATGTTTTTTCTACAAAGGAGATTGTGGAAAAAATGAATCAGTATTACGGGATCGGCCTGACTACGCTGGAGTCCAAATGCGGCGGATTTCATGTGCGGGATACCTACAGTCTGCAGACGAAAGGGGTTAACCCTTATAATAACAGCTTTGAGATGCTTACAAGAGATTTGAAGCGCCTGAAAAGAAACGGCTACCGGGTCATTCTGCTTTCCGGTTCTAGAACCAGGGCGAGACGGCTGGCCGAAGACCTGCGGGATTATGACCTGAGCAGTTTTTACAGTGAGGATATGCACAGGGAAGTGCAGTCCGGTGAAATTATGGTTGCTTACGGACATGTTGCGGAAGGGTATGAATATCCCATGCTGAAATTTATGGTGATATCCGAGACGGACATTTTTGGCAAGCAGAAGCGGAAAAAGCGCCGCAGGACGTATGAAGGCCAGAAAATACAGAATTTTTCAGAGCTTAAAGTAGGCGATTATGTTGTTCATGAGAATCATGGCCTGGGAGTATACCAGGGCATAGAAAAAATCGAAGTAGACAAAGTAACAAAAGATTATATGAAGATTTCCTATGCGGGCGGTGGTGCACTGTATATTCTGGCTACTCAGCTGGACCTGATCCAGAAGTATGCAAGTGCCGATGCGAAGAAGCCGAAGCTGAACAAACTGGGCAGCAGCCAGTGGACGAAGACAAAAAGCCAGGTCCGCAGAGCCGTCAGGGCAGTGGCAAAGGATCTGGTGGAGCTTTATGCGGCAAGGCAGGAGTCGGCCGGGTTTGTGTATGAGCCGGATACGGTGTGGCAGAAAGAGTTTGAAGAGATGTTTCCTTTTGAGGAGACAGAGGACCAGCTGCAGGCGATTGCAGATACGAAGCGGGACATGGAGAGTAAAAAGATCATGGACCGGCTGATCTGCGGCGATGTGGGCTACGGGAAGACCGAGATTGCAATCAGGGCTGCTTTTAAGGCGGTTCAGGAAGGCAAACAGGTGGTTTATCTGGTGCCGACCACGATTCTGGCCCAGCAGCACTATAATACATTTGTCCAGAGGATGAAGGATTTTCCGGTGAGGGCGGATCTTCTCTGCCGGTTCCGCACGTCTGCTCAGCAGAAAAAGACGGTGGAGGATCTGAAAAAGGGGCTGGTGGATATCGTAATCGGTACCCACAGAGTCCTCTCCAAAGACGTACAGTTCAAAGACCTGGGACTACTGATTATTGATGAAGAGCAGCGTTTCGGAGTTACCCATAAAGAAAAGATCAAGAAGCTCAGAGAAAATGTGGATGTGCTGACACTGACAGCAACGCCGATCCCCAGAACTCTTCATATGAGCCTGATCGGCATCCGTGATATGAGCGTTCTTGAGGAAGCACCCATGGACAGAATGCCGATTCAGACTTATGTAATGGAATATAACGACGAGATGGTTCGTGAGGCCATAGAGAGAGAGCTGTCCAGGGACGGGCAGGTATACTATGTCTACAACCGGGTCAGCGATATTGCGGATGTGGCGGGCCGAATCCAGAAACTGGTACCGGACGCCGCCGTATCTTTTGCACACGGGCAGATGAATGAACGCCAGCTGGAAAATATTATGTATGATTTCATCAACGGAGATATTGATGTGCTGGTGTCCACAACGATCATTGAGACAGGACTGGATATTTCCAATGTAAACACCATGATTATCCATGATGCCGACCGTCTGGGGCTTTCGCAGCTGTATCAGCTCCGGGGGCGGGTGGGACGTTCCAGCCGGATGGCGTATGCATTTTTGCTGTACCGGAAGGATAAACTGCTCAAAGAAGTGGCAGAGAAGCGCCTGGCAGCCATTCGCGAATTTACGGATCTGGGTTCCGGATTTAAGATCGCCATGCGGGATCTGGAGATTCGGGGAGCTGGCAACCTTCTTGGGGAGGAACAGCACGGCCATATGGAGGCCGTGGGATACGACCTGTACTGCAAGATGCTTAACGAAGCGGTGAAGCAGTTTAAAGGGGAGCTGGAGGAGGATGTATATACCACAACCATGGATCTGAATATCGACGCTTATATACCGGAATCCTATATTCCGAACGAGTATCAGAAGCTGGATATATACAAGCGAATTGCCAGCATTGAGAATGAGGAAGAGATGGATGATATGATCGAAGAGCTGATCGACCGTTTTGGAGATATTCCGAGAAAGGTACAGCAGCTTTTGAATATTGCAGGACTGAAGGCACTGGCCCATTCTGCGTATGTGACTGTGGTAGAGCAAAAAGGGGAGGCTTATCAGTTTACCATGTATGAAAAAGCAAAGGTACAGCCTCAGAAAATACCGGGGCTTTTACAGGCCTACAGCGGGAATCTTTTATTCAAGGCGGATACTCCTCCTTATTTCCTGTATCAGAAGAAAGGACGCAGCGGCAAAGAGAAAGATGAGAACGTGCTGGAATTGGTGAAAAAGGTGTTAAATGATATAAAAGGCTTGTTAGAATAAGAAAAACAGGCTATAATAATGAAGTTAAAAAGTACGTAGGAGGATGTTATGGGACAGTTCAGAAAAAGAGTGATGATCATGGCTGCGGCGGGCCTTTTCGCTGTATCTTCACTGACAGGGTGCGGTCGTTCTATGAATAACGATGCCGTAGTTGCTGAAGTCGGAGAAGACAAGATTGCACTAGGAGTTGCAAACTTTTATGCAAGGATGCAGCAGGCACAGTATGAAACATATTACGCAGGGATGATGGGAACCACCGGCGAGGCCATGTGGGCACAGGAAGTGGAAGAAGACAAGGATTATGAGGATACTACGAAAGCAAGTATTCTGGAAGCACTTGAGAATATGTATCTTCTGAAGCAGCATGCGGCCGACTATAAGGTAGAACTGACCGATGATGATAAAAAGGCCATTAATAAGGCGGCAGAAACTTTCGTGGAAGACAATACACTGGAAGATAAAGAAGTTGTATCCGGTTATGAGAAATATGTCAAGACATTTCTGGAGCTGGCTACAATCCAGACAAGGATGAATGCCCCTATGAAAGAAGGCGTAGACGAAGAGGTTTCCGATGAAGAGGCGGCACAGAAGAGCATGCAGTATGTGCTGTTTTCCTATAATAAGACGGATGCGGACGGCAATTCAGAGGCCATGACCGATGACGAGAAAGCAGCTTTGAAAGAGACCGCTCAAAAGTTCGCAGACGATCTGAAAAACAGTGATAAGAAGGATCTGGAGGCAGCAGCTTCCGAAGCCGGTCTGGAAGTACAGACGGCAACCTTTGATTCCGAGTCCACTTCACCAACGGCAGATCTGGTAAAGGCTGCAGATGCCCTGGAGGAAGGCGGTGTTACAGGCATCGTGGAATCTGACAACGGCATATATGTGGCAAAGCTGACCAGCAATCTGGACAGAGAGGCAACAGATGCCAAGAAGGAATCCATTGTGGAAGAGAGGAAGCAGGAACAGTATGATTCTCTGGTGGAACAGTGGAGAAAAGATACAGAGATCACAGAACATAAAAAGGTTTGGAAAAAAGTAAAATTTGACGAGCAGGGCGTGACAATAAAAGAAAGCGAAGAAGAGAACACAAAAGGCTCCGACACAAAGTAAAAACGGGAGTCAGCGAACGGGCTTTAGTCTCGGGCGCGGATGGGGGACGCTCCATGACAGGGATGCCGGGAAGGTACCGGGGCTGTATATGCCGTTGTGGAATGCACCCGTGTTGCTAACTGATTCTAAGATAAAATACTGCCAGGAATGTGGGCACGGGATGACACAGCATGGGAAAATTGATATTTTCCCACGCTGGGTCATCCGGAAACATGATTCGGAATCATGTTTCCTCCCA
>NZ_GL870822.1:23464-60734 GCF_000190355.1 Clostridium sp. D5
TAACTGATTCTAAGATAAAATACTGCCAGGAATGTGGGCACGGGATGACACAGCATGGGAAAATTGATATTTTCCCACGCTGGGTCATCCGGAAACATGATTCGGAATCATGTTTCCTCCCACATTCCTGGCAGTATTTTTTCTAAGAATCAGTAAGCACACTCCAGCATTCCACAACGGCATATACAGCCCCGGTACCTTCCCGGCATCCCTATCATGGAGCTGTTTCATCCAATCGGCAGAGGAAAGGGCGTTCACAGAAGGAGCCCTTAGACCGGGGCAGCGGATGTTGGCTGGCTATGCGTATCTTGCACCTTGATTATATGAACGTGTAGTGGGTAAGTACTGGAATTATGGTATAAACTCCCTGGATGGGAGTGATCTGGCTTCATTATGAACGATTCGCGCAGTCAATTTACATCCGCCGCACCTGGTCTACAATCCCCACCGGGTTAGGAGTTTTTTCCTGCGATTTGGATGCACCAGCCAGTATCCAGACAGATATATGCTTCCGCCTGCTCCCCGTTCCGTTCCACGCCTGGCGTCCCCCCTCTCATCGAAAGCTCCTAATCCAAATTGTACTTTTTTTAGTACTGGAAATTTATTGCTTGTATTCTTCGAATACGGATGATAGAATACAATAAGTCCGTGAGGGAGTAATTAGCGTAGAATATACGTGGTAAGTCAACATACTGGCTGAAAAGTCTGGCTTATCTTAAATAATGAGACTCATGTACAGTTGTTTGCTGTACATGCGTCTCTTTTTATGTTACAAGTGAAAAGAAATATGAGTTAAGGTTCACTAAGGAGGAAAATGACAGATGGGAATTCTTGAATTGTTTTTACTGGCGGTAGGTTTATCAATGGATGCTTTTGCGGTGTCTGTCTGTAAGGGCCTGGCAATGCCAAAAATTACGGTGAAAAAGGCTTCGATTGTGGGACTGTGGTTTGGCGGGTTCCAGGCGGTGATGCCGCTTGTCGGGTATTTTCTGGGGGTGCAGTTTAAAGATAAGATAACAGCAATTGATCATTGGATCGCCTTTATTCTGCTTGGCATTATTGGCTTCAACATGGTCAGAGAAGCGCTTTCCAAAGACTGCGAGGCGGCCAGTGATGCGCTGGATGTTAAAACGATGTTTATACTTGCAGTTGCGACCAGCATAGATGCCCTGGCCATTGGAATTACCTTTGCGTTCCTGCATGTGGATATAATTTCTGCAGTTTCTTTTATCGGTGTCACAACCTTTATTTTATCGGCGGCAGGTGTGAAGATCGGAAATGTCTTTGGTACTAAATATAAAGCAAAAGCAGAACTGGCAGGGGGAGTCATCCTGATTCTGCTGGGGCTAAAAATTCTGTTGGAACATCTGGGGGTTCTGTAGCTTCAGAAGTTCCAGCTTTCTCCCAGCGTTTCACGCGCAACATACAGGGTGCGGTCTTCCCGGGTGCGCAGCGTCCACTTTACAAGTGTCAGCCGCCGGTTTTGTATCTCAATACAGGTAATACAGCGGGGATGTACGCAGCTGCCGGTATTGAAATAAGGAGAAGTGTCCGTGCCGGTCATGGGGCGGTGGGTATGGCCGGCTATCAGTACTTTCTGCTCCCGCAGGGCCCAGGCCAGGAGACGCTTTTCTACTTTCTTTTTTCGTGTATAATTCCTGGCGGCGCTGGTTGGGTCAGATACTCCAAGGGCTTCCAGGGGTTTCCACAGGTACCGCACGAGGAACCTGGCGGCCGGACTGCCCGTGCTGTTTAGAAAGTCTGCCTGGTGACCATGGGTAAGATACAGATCTTTTCCGTGTTCCATATCTTTTAAAATTACGCCCTGCAGATAGCACATATCGGGAAAGAGCGGGACTTCGTCCGTCATCCCGCTTGCATGATATGTGGAACAGTGTCTGCGGCAATAGCTGCAGTGCCGTTTGCTTTGATCATGGTTTCCGTAAAGCATATAAAGACGGCCCTTTTTCTTAAATTCACTCAGCAGCCAGAACACATTGCTGTGAATATCTATGATTCTTGAAAATGATCGATTTTCCCATAACTCATCTCCGTCCCCCAGTTCAAAATAAGTGAATCCGCGCTCATAATAGTAATTCAGAGCCGCAAAATAAACGTTCTGATTTTTTAGAAAATTGTCATTGTGATCACCGGTGCCACGGTGACAGTCACTGATGAGCACAAAACGGGAGTTGCTGTATAAGGGAACTTCCGGCGCGTCTGTAAAGGCACCGGAAATCCGCCCATACCAGCTCATGGGCGCCTCCTGGTTCTTTTTCCTATTCTGCGGATGCAAAGCGTCTTTCGGAACAGGAACGGAGACAGATAATAAAGGAACAAAAGCCTGTCAGCAGTAGAATAAAAGGGCCTGGTGACCCAGAGATAGAGCCGGCAGGAGAGTCTGGATTTCCATAATATATAACTTTCTACCCAGGTATCCCAGGGAATGCCCGGGACCTTAGGGGTTGTAAGGAAAAACTGGGCCGTTGTGCCATAGACCAGAATCTCGCTGTTCTTATAGCCCAGGGCAATGAGGGAACGGGTAAAAGCGCGGCACATAGATTCTTCGGGGAATGTCAGTGTTGCCTCTAATATCAGATCTTCCGGCTGGATGCAGGTTCCCATAACAAAACCGCCCGGGCGCCAGTGTATCTGGGAAAGGTTGAAAAACGGACATTCCGGTCCAATCAGTCTCAGACTGACAGGAAACATTTCTTCCGGTTCGGCGGCGGGGAATATGGTCTGGCGGCGCAGAGCAGGCGGCACGACAGTATCTGCGTGGTAGATTCCGGCCTCTGCCCCGGTGTTGATGCCATACTGTCCCTTCCAGAATTCAATCAGCCAGGTTTTCCCTCTGTAATTAAAATACACAGGTTCGCGTTCGAAAACCATGTTCATGGACAGTGCAGCCTGATCATAAAATTCCCCGTAGCCGGTTTCTTTTTGCCATGCGTCCGTTCTGGTAGTAAAAATGTCCTGTACAAACTGATAAGTGAAACCAAACGGCTCCGCCAGTTCATTCAGGAGGCTGCATTTTTTCGTGCAGGACATTCCACGGACCTTCTTCAGGCACCGTTTTCTGCGTAACCAGAAAAGCGCGCAGAGTAAGAGCAGCAGTACAATGACAGCAGTAATAATAAGATACATACGCAAAATCCTACAGTGATTCTTCCTATATTATATGCAAAATTCTGTAAAATGGCTTTAAAACCTTGAAATTTGAGGCAATCCCATTTATAATACACGGTTGTGGAAATAACGGAAGTAAAGTGCAGCAATGGATGGAGTGAGAACCTTACTGAAGGGAGAAGAGATTATGGGATACGACTATGGAAAAATATGGGTCGCAGGAGCAGCAGGGCGAGTGGGGACTATGATCCATGATATGCTGGATATGCGGGACGTGGAACTTTTGGAGACAGATGTTGAAGAGCTGGACATTACCCATGCGGCAGAGGTGAATTTGTTCGGGAGCAGAAACCGGCCGAACACAATTATAAACTGTGCGGGGATGACGGATGTGCAGGAATGTGAGAAGCATATAGAGCAGGCCTATAAGGTCAATGCTCTGGGTGCAAGAAATCTGAGTGCCATAGCAAGAAAAATTGATGCCAGGATTATACAGATTTCAACCGATGATATTTTCTGGGATAAGAGATACAGGAGCTTTCACGAGTTTGATGTGCCGAATCCGAGAACGGTTTATGGAAAATCCAAACTTGCCGGAGAAAATTTTGTGAAGGAACTGGCGCCTAAACATCTGATCATCAGAAGTTCCTGGGTGTATGGAATGGAAGGGCACAACTTTGTGAACTCTATTATAGAGCAGGCGAAAAACGGTGGGTGCATTGAGGCGGCTGTGGATGACTATGCCTGTCCTACCAGTGCAAAGGAACTCTCCAGGGTGATTCTGCGTCTGATCAAGGAGGAGCAGGAGGGAATCTACCATGCAGTCTGCGGCGGATCATGCAGCCGTTATGAGCTGGCAGAGGAGATACTGCGCCTGATGGGAAAAACAGATGTAAGGCTGGAGGCAAAGAAGATGGTGGAGCTTCAGTCTTCCATTGACGGCCCGGAATACACCATTCTGGACAATATGATGCTGAGAATGTGTGAGATCGAGACTCCGGTACCGTGGAAAGAGGCACTAAAGGAATACCTGCAGGAATATGACTGCCAGAGGAGGGGAGGAATTTGATGGAAGAGACAAAGAAGAAAAAGACGGGACTTACAACTCTGATTTTCATCAGCCTGCTGCTGGGTGCCCTGGCGGGGATTATTCTCCACTACCTGGTACCGGCGGGGTATGTGAGGGATACCGTAATTATAAACGGCATATTTTATGTGGTTGGAAATGGATTTCTCAGGGCCATGCAGATGCTGGTCGTACCGTTGGTGTTCTGCTCTCTGGTCTGCGGCAGTATGGCCATAGGGGATTCAAAGACTCTTGGGAAAGTTGGAGTTAAGACGATCCTTTTTTATCTGTTTACAACAGCGGCTGCTATTACTCTTGCACTGGGAATCGGTAATCTCATCAACCCAGGAGTGGGGCTGGATATCAGCAGCGTGGAAAAAGCTGAGACAGGGGTGGCCGAGGCAGCCAGCTTTGCCGATACGATACTGGATATTATACCCAAAAATCCAATACAGGGACTGGCGGAAGGTAATATGCTGCAGATTATTTTCTTTGCCATATTCGTGGGAATTCTGCTGGCGAAGAGGGGCGAGCGCGCCGCGGCGGTATCTCAGTTCTTTGCGCAGTTCAATGACCTGATGATGGATATGACCATGGCAGTAATGAAAGCCGCACCGATCGGTGTGTTCTGTCTGATTGCCAAGACATTTGCCGGGATTGGATTCGATGCATTCCTGCCTATGCTGAAATACATGGCGGCGGTATTTTTAGCTTTGCTGCTGCAGGGATTCGGAGTGTATCAGATCCTGCTGAAATTATTTACAGGGCTCAACCCGGTTAAATTCGTAAAGAAATTTTTGCCGGTTATGGGATTTGCATTCTCAACGGCAACGTCCAATGCAACCATTCCGTTATCTATAGAAACACTGGATAAAAAAATGGGCGTGTCCAAGAAGATTTCTTCCTTTACGATACCGCTCGGGGCAACAATTAATATGGATGGAACAGCGATCATGCAGGGGGTTGCCGTTGTATTCGTGTCTCAGGCTTTTGGAATCAGCTTGTCACCGGCAGATTATATTACGGTAATCGCCACAGCGACGCTGGCCTCAATCGGAACCGCAGGAGTGCCGAGTGTAGGGCTGATTACGCTCTCTATGGTGTTTAATGCGGTTGGACTTCCGGTGGAGGGGATCGCTCTGATTATGGGAATTGACAGGATACTGGATATGACAAGAACTGCGGTTAATATAACGGGGGATGCAGTGTGCACGACGATTGTTGCACATCAGAATAACGAACTGCGAAGGGAGGTTTTTGAGAGGGTGGGGTGACGCCCTGCCAAATGCAGGCGGGAGGACGCCAGGCAGAATGCGGGCCGGGATGCGCCGGAAAGGCCAGTGCTGTTTTGCGGGGCTGTCCGCAGGCTTACCAGCAGTAGGAGGAAAAAGAAAGGATTGCAGAGAATCAGAGACATTCACCGCTTAAGCTGATGCTTAAGCGGCTCAGGTCTCTTTGAAAATTGCTTTGGTGAGCAATTTTCATCTCTGCAATCCTTTCTTTTTCCTCTTACTGCTGGTATGCCTGCTCTATGCCCTGCAAAACAGCACAGGCCTTTCCGGCGCATCCCGGCCCGCATTCTGCTGGCGTCCTCCCGCCCGCATTTGGCAGGGCTTGGTGCATCCTGCGGGAAGGCGGGGGATGCGGATGGGGCTGGTGACGGGGAGCTGTTTTGGCCCCGGGAGATATATAAAAGAGCGGGGCGGGTGTATTTATGGATTAGGATTTATATGTATTCTAGCTTTTCGAAGTATTGCATCAGGATGTTGGCGCAATTTTCTACTCCGAGTTCGGTGGTGTCGAGGATCATGTGGTAGTCGTTGACGTCGCCCCAGGTTTTGCCGGTGTGTTCGTAGTAGTAGGCGGCTCTTTCTTTGTCGGTGCAGTCTACTTTTGCTTTGGCTTCTTCGTGGGAGAGGGACTCCAGTTTCATGATTCTGGATATGCGGTCTTCTTTGTCTGCACAGACGAAGATGTTCAGGACGTTTAGTCTGTCTTTCAGGATGTCGGATGCGCAGCGGCCGAGGATGATGCATGGGGTTTGGGCAAGTTCTCGGATTGCTTCTGCTTCGGAGTCGTACATTTTGTCATCTATTGTATGTTCAATGTAGGCTTTGTCGTATACCGGGATGTCTAATCTTTCGGACAGCTCTTTTGCAATGACGCTTGCACCGGTACCAAAACGGCGGCTCATTGTGATAACTAATTTCATATTCATTCCTCCTTCGTGTTTGCACTTGGGTTTGGGTTGTATGTCTATGTGTTTTCTTATTATAACACCTATAGACAAAAAAGTGTATATGTTATTCCTCGGAATTCTGGGGAGGGGCGCTGAGAAAAAGGGGAGTCAGGTTTCCGGCGGGGCTGTATATGCCGTTTCTGAAACCGGCCGTGCGCTAAGAATCCGTAGAAGAAAAAGCAGGAAAAACAGAGGGACCGGCGGCATGCAGCCCGAAATTTGATAATTTCGGGCCTTAGGCCGCCTCATAATTTGATGCGGACATCAAATTATGCCCTCTGTTTTTCCTGCTTTTTCTTCTACGGATTCTAGTACGCACTATGAGGCTTCAGAAACGGCATATACAGCCCCGCCGGAAACCTGACTCCCCTTTTTCTCAGCTGGGCGCATCCGGGCGGGAGGATGGCGGGACGGGGAGCTGAGGAATGGGTTGGACATTACCGGGGCAGTGTATGTGTATTCCTTGGGATGTAGTTTTTTGTACGTGTAGGAATATGAGGTGTATGTGTATTAGGGGCGGTATTTCTCTGCGCTCTGAAATGCTCGGTTGTGTAGGAATATGAGGTGTATGCTTATTGGGGGATTTACTTTGTTTAGCTGTGCAGGTATATGGGGAGATGAGATTAAGAGTATAAGAAGATGGGATTTGGTGTGGAGGGTGAAGAAAATATTTTGAATTCGTTGTTGTGATATAAGGGGAGAAAAGTTATAATGGGTCTGTAAAAGAAATCTGCGGGAAAGGCGGGGAAAGCATCATGAAGAGCAAGTTTCAGAGAATTACTACGGTTGTTTTGATTGTTTGTATGGTGTTTTTTGCGGCTTTGGAAAGCTGTGGAGGTTCTGGTGCGGAGCGTGTGACGGGGGCGGGCAGCGCGGTACAGTCCGGGATAGCACTGGGGAATCCTGTGGCCAAAGGAAATGGTGCGGAACGGTTTCAGGTAAAAGGCTGTGGATACGTGGGGCAGAAGATGGATTCGGGAGATAGTCTGCGTACGGGGAGTATGGACTTTATGGCTGCTTCTGAGTCTAAAAATACGGTATTTATGCGCAGTGGCAGGATTGGTGAGGATTCTGCGGAACCTTCTGTTTTTTTTGTTGAAGTCTTTCTTATATTATGTGTGTTTAAATTTCTTCTGGATGGAAGGACCTGGTCCGCTGTTCAGTCTTTTTGCATGGCTTTTCTAAATTATACCATGGTTCAGATTCATATTATCCAACGGCGGGACGGGAAAAAGGGCGGTCTTTCTTATTCATTTTCATAACTGAACATAGGGAGGTTCCTTTCGGGGAAAATCCGGTTGAATAAGAGGAGGCTTTTACTTTGAAAGAAAATAAACGAAATATATGGATTGTGCTGTGTGTGATCGCAGTGTTTCTTTATACTGCCATTTTTGGACTGGGCAGTGAGATTAAGGGCGCTATGGATATGCGCTTTGGAATTGACATCAGGGGCGGCGTGGAAGCGGTTTTCGAGCCGGAGGGAGTGACGGAAACTCCTTCGGCACAGGATCTGGATGCGGCCAGGACGGTTATAGAAAATCGGCTGGATGCGCAGAATATTCTGGACAGGGAAGTGACAGTTGATAAGGAACATGGAAATATTATTGTAAGATTTCCATGGAAGTCGGATGAAAAGGAGTTTAATCCAGAGTCTGCCATTGCAGAACTGGGGGAGACTGCCAAGCTGACTTTCCGTGATGCGGATGGGAATGTACTGGTGGAAGGTAAAAATGTGGCCGACAGCAGTGTGGTTAAGAACCAGCAGACGGGCGAATATGAGGTATCGCTGCAATTTGATAAGACAGGCGCAGAAGATTTCGCAGATGCTACGGAAAAACTGGTAGGACAGTCCATGGGGATTTATATGGATGAGGAACGGATATCTAATCCTATGGTTAAGGAAGCAATTAAAGGCGGAGAAGCAGTGATCAATGGTATGAGCTCACAGGAGGAGGCGGATAGTCTTTCTGAAAAAATTAATGCAGGAGCCCTGCCGTTTTCTCTGAAAACAACGAATTATAATACAATCAGCCCGACGCTTGGAAGCGGCGCCCTGAAGGCGATGACGACAGCGGCAGCCGTGGCATTCATTCTGGTATGTCTGTTTATGATTCTGTATTACCGCCTGCCGGGGACGATCGCCTGCCTGGCGCTGATATTTCAGATGAGCCTCCAGGTACTGGTTCTGTCGGTGCCGCAGTATACACTGACCCTGCCTGGTATTGCAGGCCTTATCCTATCTCTGGGGATGGCAGTAGATGCGAATGTTATCATCAGTGAAAGGATTGGCGAGGAACTTCAGAAAGGTACCAGCATCCGTTCGGCAGTCCGCCGCGGATACAAAAATGCTTTTTCTTCCGTATTGGATGGTAATGTAACGACAGCGGCAGTTGCAGTGATCCTCATGTTTTTCGGATCAGGGACTATGCTGAGTTTTGGATATACACTGCTGACAGGTGTACTGATCAATCTGGTGGCCGGTGTATGGCTTTCCAGAGTCATGCTGAGTTCTGTTATTCTCTATCCTGGATTCCAGAAGCTGAAACTGTTCCGTGTAAAAAAAGAGCGTAAAGTCATTGATTTTCTCGGAAAGCGCAGAGCCATATTTATTTTTACTGTAGCCGTCCTGGTGACCGGAAGTATCATCAGTGCTGTGAGGGGTGTAACTCTGGACACGCAGTTTACAGGCGGAGTTATCCTGAAATATACCTGTGAGGGAACGCCGGATACCGAAAAGGCCGCAAAAGATATCGAAAACATACTGAACCGCCCTGTCAGTGCACAGGCAGGAGAAGATTTTGTGTCAGGGCAGGAAAAGCTGGTACTGAATTTGGGAGGAAATCAGGGGATTTCTCCTCAGGAACAGGAAAAAGTACTGAAGGAATTACAGTCGATGCAGCCTGAATTAAACTACCAGTCATCCGAAACCTATGCTGTGGAACCTTATATCGGCGCCAGGGCTCTGAAAAACTCTGTCATTGCCATCGTGCTGGCTGCGTTGTTTATTGTTGTATACATCAGGCTTCGTTTTTCCGCATTGTCAGGATTTTCCGCTGGAGTATCAGGCGTTATCGCACTACTGCACGACGTTTTTATTGTATTCCTGGTATTCGGGGTGTGCAAAATACCGCTGAATGATGCATTTGTATCAGTAACTTTGACAATAATCGGGTATTCTATTAACGACACGATTGTACTGTACGACAGAATACGGGAGCATATGAGCGGACATACGAAAGAAGGACTGGTTCCTCTTGTTAACAGAAGCATAACAGAAACATTGGGCCGATCTATTAACACAGCGTTTACCACGGTGCTGTGCGTGGCAATTGTACTGGTGTTTGCAGTCATCTATAATATTGAATCCATAAAAATATTTGCACTGCCTATGCTGATTGGTATGATCAGCGGCTGTTACTCTTCAATCTGCGTAGCCGGGGCGATCTGGGTGACCTGGAAGGGGAGAAAAAAGTCTTAATATTTATGTAATTAAATATTAATAAGTTACCATCCTGTTGCGAAAAATGTTGAAAAATGCTATTATGTCTTGGTATGTAACTAAGGTTTGTATAATTATGGCAGTTAAATATTCGAATAAGATAAAGAAATGGAAGGGGCATACCTATGGGCCAGAACAAAATGAGCGAAAGTGAAAGAGAGGCGTACAGGAAAGAACAGGCCAGACGGCGCCGCAGGATGGAAGAAAATCAGAAAAAAACGACACAGGGGAATCCAGCTAAATCCGTGGCTAAGGGAAGTAAGAGCAGCGGCGGGAGAAGCGGGACCGCAAAAACAAGCAGCAGCACAAATTCCGGCAGAACCGGTGGAAACAGAAGCGCTGGAAGCGGCGGCAGATCTTCGGGAAGTGCAGGAAAAGGCGGAAACGGCAGAAATGGAAATTCCCGCGGACGCCGGGCATCAAATAAGGTAAGCAAGCAGGTCGGACTTGTACTATGTGCAGTTCAGCTGGCTGCATCGCTGGTGTTTATTGCAGCGCTTTTTGTCCTGAACATGCTGCCTGTGAAATATCTGGGAATTATCATCGCAGTACTCGTTTTACTTTGGCTTCTTCCCCTGTCAAGCCAGCTGATATCCAAAAAGAAGGCGATTGCAGGAAAAGTATTGAGTGTGCTGATGTCAATTGTGCTGATTATGGGCTCTTACTATATATTCAAGACAAACGGTACCGTAAAGGACATCAGCGGCGGCAATAAAAAAGTCGATAAGATGGTTGTTGCAGTTCTGTCGGAGGATCCGGCGGAGAACATTAAAGATGCGGCCGGTTATGACTTCGGTGTACAGTATGCCATGAAGGGTGACGACGTGAAATCAACGGTCGAGATCATCAATAAAGAAGTGGGCAGCAGCATCTCAACGGTTGAATACAACAGTCTGAATGAGCAGGCAAAGGCGCTGCATGACGGCAGTGTAGAAGCAATTGTTTATAACGATGCATACACGTCGATCCTGGAAGAAGCATTTGAAGGATACAGCAGCAGTGTGAAAATCATCTATACTCATGAAATTACAAGCAAGCTGGAGAATACAGCGGCAAATGTAAAAGTAGAAGATGACTGTTTTGCAGTTTATATAAGCGGTATTGATGTATTTGGGGCGATTGAAACGAACAGCCGGAGTGATGTGAATATCATAGCAATTGTCAATCCGACGACTCACCAGATATTGCTCGTGACCACTCCCCGTGATTATTATGTGGAGATTCCGGGTATTTCAGGCGGACAGCTGGATAAACTAACTCATGCAGGTATATACGGAGTTGATGCATCAATGGCAACACTGGCGAAGCTGTATGATACGGATATAGATTTCTATGCAAGGGTGAACTTTACGTCCCTGGTACAGATGGTGGATGCCCTCGGAGGTGTTGATGTTGTATCTGAACAGGAATTCAACACAAGTTATGATTCAGGCCTTGAGATGTATGTGGCGCAGGGAGAAAATCATTTTAACGGTGAACAGGCGCTGGCCTTTTCCAGAGAAAGACAGAACGTAGACGGAGGGGACTTCCAGAGAGGGAAGAACCAGCAGGCAGTCATAACCGCCATGATCAAAAAGGCAATATCACCGGCAATACTGACAGGAGCGAATGGGATTCTGAGCAGTATCAGCGGTAATGTGGATACGAATATGTCACAGGAGCAGATACAGGAATTAATTAAGAGCCAGCTGGATAAACCTGCAGCCTGGAATATCAAGTCCATGTCGGCAACAGGAACAGGCGATGACCAGGAGTGCTATTCCTCTCCGGGAAGCATCCTCTATGTAACCCAGCCGGACCAGAATTCAATTAATGAAATTAAACAGGCCATCGACGCAGTAGAGGCCGGCGAGACTCTGCCGGATTCAGAAGTGGCACAATAAAACATAAAGATACCGAGGATAAGAAATATGATGAAACTGATAAAAAAGTGGGATCTTTCGATTATCTATAAAGCGTTTCTGGTGGTTTTAGATATCGTATTTATCAATGCCAGTTCATTTCTGGCATTGTGGCTCCGCTTCAATATGCAGATCAGTGAGATACCGATCGAATATTATACATCTGTAATGGAACTGGTCATTGTGAATACCATTGTGACCGTTCTTATCTTTGCAGCTTTCAGACTGTATACAAGTCTCTGGCGGTTTGCAAGTATAAAAGAACTGGTATATGTGATTGAAGCCTGCCTGGTATCGGTTTTATTTAATATTCTGGCCTATTATCTGACTTACAGGACGATATACAGGGGGTATTTTCCTCTCTATGCTGTGGCGCTGTTTCTGCTGACCTGTCTGAGCCGTTTTTCTTACAGGCTGGCAAGACTGTTGTACCGGGGGAATATACACGGGAGACATGTGCGCAATACAATGATTATCGGTGCGGGTGAGGCCTGCAATGTGGTGATGAAAGAGCTGGAGCTCAGTACAGAGCTGGATGCAAAGATCTGCTGCGTGATCGATGACAATCCCAGAAAACACGGCACATATATTCATGGGGTAAAAGTCGTCGGCGGCAGGGATGATATACTATCATGTGCAGAAAAATACCGCATTAATGAGATTATTATTGCAATTCCAAGTGCAGATAAGCGGGAACGGCAGAAGATCCTGAAGATATGTCAGAAGGTGCCGGACTGTGAGCTGAAGATACTTCCGGGAGTGTATCAGCTGGTAAATGGAGAAGTCAGCGTATCCAAACTGCGCAATGTAGAGATTGAAGATCTGCTGGGAAGAGATCCGATCCAGATAACAACGGAAAAAATCGGGCGGTATGTGTCCGGCAAGGTCGTTCTTGTGACAGGCGGAGGCGGAAGTATCGGCAGCGAGCTGTGCCGTCAGATTGCGGCAAATGGTGTGAAACAGCTGATCATCTTTGATATTTATGAAAACAATGCCTATGATATCCAGCAGGAACTCAAGGCAAAATATCCGTACATGGATCTGGTGGTGCTGATCGGATCGGTCAGAAACGGCAGAAAGGTTAACAGTGTCTTTGCCCAGTACCGTCCGGATATTGTCTATCATGCGGCCGCACACAAGCATGTGCCGCTAATGGAGGACAGCCCGAATGAGGCAATCAAGAATAATGTATTCGGTACCTACAAGGTGGCACTTGCTGCGGACAGGCACGGGGTTGAAAAATTTGTACTGATTTCTACGGATAAAGCAGTAAACCCGACGAACATTATGGGCGCGTCCAAACGGATGTGCGAGATGATTATTCAGGTGTTCAATAACCATTCAAAGACAGAATATGTTGCAGTACGATTTGGGAATGTGCTGGGCAGCAACGGCAGCGTCATTCCGCTTTTCAAAAAACAGATTGAAGCCGGCGGGCCGGTCACTGTGACCCATCCGGATATTATCCGGTATTTTATGACAATTCCAGAGGCCGTATCACTGGTGCTTCAGGCAGGAGCCAGTGCAAAAGGCGGAGAAATATTTGTATTGGATATGGGGCAGCCGGTAAAAATTGTGGATCTGGCAAAGAATCTCCTGCGTTTGTCGGGCTACACACTTGGCGTGGATATTGAAATTAAATACACCGGACTGCGTCCGGGAGAAAAGCTATATGAAGAACTGCTGATGGCCGAAGAGGGGCTGGAGAATACAGAAAATGAAAAGATTCATATTGGGAAGCCGATTGAGTTTGATGAAGAAGAATTTTTAAATGATCTGGAAGAGTTATATCAGGAAGCATATGCTGAGACGGACCGTATGAAGTATATTGTCCATAAGATTATTCCGACATATCACCTGCGCGAAGCAGATATTATCAGAGATCAGCAGATACAGGCGGGGTGGAAAAAGGAATTTCCGGATACCCGCTCCAAGCTTCCCAGTAATTTTTTAAACAGAGGAGTCGCTGATACAGAGGTAAATGTAAAAGACCCTGAGGACGAATAGACAGTATCATGACAGGAAAGAAGGCTTAAGTATGAATGTACCATTTTCACCACCGGATATTACAGAAGAAGAAATTACAGAGGTTGCGGATACACTGCGGAGCGGCTGGATTACCACAGGTCCCAGGACCAAGGAATTCGAACGCAGAATCGCGGAATACTGCGGCACACGAAAAGCTGCCTGTTTAAACTCTGCTACAGCCTGTATGGAAATGACACTCCGTGTGATGGGGATTGGAGCCGGAGATGAAGTGATAACAACAGCATATACGTATACGGCAACCTGCAGCTGTATTTGTCATGTGGGGGCAGTCCCTGTTCTTGTAGACACGCTTCCGGGATCTTTTGAAATGGATCCTGAGAAAGTGTCAGAAGCCGTAACGGAGCGCACAAAGGCAATTATCTGTGTAGATCTGGCCGGAATTATATATAGCCAATATGAGGAGATCTTCCGTATTGCTGAAGCCAAAAAGCACTTGTACAGGCCGGCAAATGCACGTCAGGAAGCGCTGGGGCGAATACTTGTGATGGCAGATGCGGCCCATGCATTCGGTGCCCGAAGAGGAAATAAAATGTGCGGAGAGATAGCGGATTTCACCTGCTTTTCCTTTCATGCAGTCAAAAATCTGACTACGGCCGAGGGCGGGGCAGTGACCTGGTCTGCCGCAATTAAAAAGGCAGGGATGGATGAGGAAGGTCTGTACAGAGATTACATGCTTCTATCACTCCATGGACAGTCCAAAGATGCCCTGGCAAAAACACAGGCAGGGGCATGGGAATACGATATTGTGGCGCCTTATTATAAATGCAACATGACAGACATCATGGCTGCCATAGGGCTGGTACAGCTGAAACGGTATCCAAAGATCCTGGAGAGAAGAAAAAAAATAATTGGTGTGTATGATGAGGGCCTCAGGCAGAGCAAGGTGCAGGTGCTGTCGCACTATGGGGAGTATCATCAGTCCAGCGGGCACCTATATCTGGTACGTGCGCTTGACAAATCCCGTGAAGAATGTAACAATATTATTACAAAAATGGCAGAATCCGGAATCGCGTCCAATGTCCATTATAAACCGCTTCCTCTGCTGACTGCATATAAGCAGATGGGATTTGACATTCAGGATTATCCGAATGCATATGCACAGTTTCAAAATGAGATTACGCTCCCGCTTCATACATGCCTGACAGATGAACAGGTACAGTATGTGCTGGAGATATTCCGGGCACTGCTCTAAATGTTGAACAGTTACTAATCAGGAGTATAAAGAATGATAAGATGGGAACAGCTGCCGGATTCTATGAAGAATAAGAAACTCCGGCCATATTACGATAAATTGAAAAAAAAGAAGTCCAGTTTATGCATGAAACGCATAATGGATTTTATTATGGCGCTGGTTTTGTCCGTGATTTTATTGCCGGTCATGGCAGTGCTTGCGCTTTGGATAAAACTGGACAGCAGGGGTCCTGTCTTCTACAGACAGGAGCGGATTACACGATATGGGAAACCATATCGTATTTTCAAGTTCAGGACTATGGTCTCTGATGCCGATAAAAAGGGGCCACTGGTTACGGGCAAGGCAGACAGCCGCATAACAAAGGCAGGAAAAATGCTCCGCAAATGCAGACTGGATGAGCTGCCACAGCTGTTTAACGTGCTCACCGGCGATATGTCTTTTGTAGGTACCAGACCGGAAGTAAAAAAGTATGTGGATCAGTATACAGATGAAATGAAGGCAACGCTTCTCCTTCCAGCAGGAATTACATCCCGGACAAGTATTATTTTCAAGGATGAGGACCTGATGATGGAAAAATATCTGAAGGAGACGGGTAAATCGGTGGACGAAGTATATGTGGACCATATACTTCCTGTGAAGATGAAATATAACCTGCAGTATCTCAGAGAGTTTCATTTTTGGGGGGATATCAGGGTAATGATAGATACAGTACTGGCAGTGATAAAGTAGAGGGGGACAGACGATGAAAAAGATAGCAGTCATTACAATGGGGGTAAGACTGAATGGAGAAAAGGGCTATACCCGGTTCCGTTACCTCTGCGATTTTCTGACGGAAGCGGGATACCAGGTGGATTTGATAACAACTACATTCCAGCACTGGGAAAAAGAACAAAGAGATGTAGAAAAAATAAAAAAAGAAGATTATCAGTTCGGCATTCAGTTTATTTATGAGCCTGGATATAAGAAGAACGTGGATCTGAAAAGAATCCGCAGTCATAAGATTGCAGCAAAGAATCTGACGGCGCTGCTGGAAAAGGAAGGAAACTATGACCTTCTATATGCGGAAATTCCACCCAATGATGTGGCGCTGGCGGCAGCTGAGTATGCAAAGAGCCATGGAATTCCTTTTGTGGCGGATGTGAACGATCTGTGGCCCGAGGCTATGCGTATGGTACTCGATATACCGGTGATTAGTTCCGCGTTGTTTTATCCGCTGCTAAGAGATGCGGAGAAGGTCTATTCTTTAGTATCAGGAGTTATCGGCACATCGGATGAATACAGAGACCGGCCATTCCAGAACCAGAAGAGGAGTGTGCCCAAGGCAACTGTTTATGTGGGCAATGAAATTTCCGTGTTTGACAAAGGGGCAGAAGAGAATGACGCTCTGGTGGCAAAGATGGAAAATGAGTTCTGGGTGAGCTATGCAGGCACCATTGGTACCAGCTATGACATCAGGACCATGGTTCTGGCAGCGGAGGAACTGGCGGGAAGAGGGAAAAAGGACATCCGGTTCAAGATCCTGGGCGGAGGTCCTATGAAGGATGAGCTGGAAGCGCTGGCACACGAACGCCAGATATACAATGTGGAATTCGTGGGCTATGCCCCCTATGATAAAATGGCGGCTTACCTGAAAAAGTCAGATATTCTGGTTAATTCTTTCGTGAGAAAGGCGCCCCAGAGTATTGTTACGAAAATAGGTGATTATCTCGCCGCAGGCAAGGCAATGATTAATACATGTATGAGTCCGGAATTCCGGAATAAGGTGGAGTCAGACGGTTTCGGTGTGAACATCGATCCTGAGGATGTAAACATCCTGGCAGATGCCATTGAGGATTTATATGATAATGAAGAAAAGCGTCTTGAAATGGGAAGAAAAGCAAGGAAGATTGCCGAAGAGCAGTTTGACAGGCCCAAATCATACAGAAAGATAGAAGAGCTAATCAGAAAACTGACAGAGAAGAAGTAAAATTGAGAGGTACATCTATGGATATAAAAGAGGCAAAAAAGCCTTATTTTTCCATTGTCATGCCTGCGTACGGCGTGGAAAAATATATAGACAGAGCAATTAGGAGCATACAGAATCAAACCTTTGACAATTGGGAGATCCTGGTAGTGGATGACTGTTCGAAGGATGGAAGCGGCCCGATTGCAGAAAAATATGCTTCGGAGGATTCCAGAATACAGGTGATTCATCATGAGGTGAACAGGGGCTTAAGCGCAGCACGTAACACCGGAACCAGGGCGGCATCCGGGGAATATATCTGGTTTATGGATCCGGACGATTATGTGGATCATAACCTGCTGGAACAGGTGTATGCTTCTATAGAGGAAAATCCCGCGCAGGTAGTGATGTTTGGTCATATTGAAGAGTACTATGATAAGAAGGGGCATCTGCAGTATACACATCCCATCTGCCCGGAAGGCCATTATTACCGGACAGCAGAGGAATTCCGTCCGCATATCATAGAACTGGAACAGCAGACACTGTATGGGTATGCCTGGAATAAGTTTTATCTTCTTTCTTATATCAGGGACCTGAAGCTGGATTATGAAAATGTCAGGCTGATTGAAGACATCGTTTTTAATATTAAGTATTTTATGGATATAGAAAGAATGAATATTCTGCCCATCGTGCCATATCATTACGGTAAACGGATGGAGGCGAATCTGACCAACAAGTTTGTCCCGGATTACTTTAAACTTCACAGGCAGCGGATCGAGATGCTGTTTGACCAGTTTTCCTACTGGGGAATTTGTACGGAAGAGATCAGAAGTATTCTGGGAAGCCTGTATGCAAGATATATTCTTTCTGCACTGGAGAGAAATTGCGACAGGCGCTCCGGTATGAATCATGCACAGAGATATAAGTGGTGCAAAGGGATATTTGCCCAGGGGCTGTTCAACGAACTGATCCCCATGGCGCGGGCAAAGGAAAGCGTGTCACTCAGGGCAGCACTGGTTTTATTCCGCTGGAAAAAGGCAATTCTATGTCTGATGATGGGGAGGGGAATCTATATTGTAAGGAGATTTTTACCGATGGTATATTCAAAGGTAAAATCAGGACGTTAACTAGTGTACTGACACATTGAGATTTAGGCAGACCATAAAGCTGAATATCAATCAGACAGTGCGCGGGCTTTAAAAATAACTGTAAGGAGAATTATGACTGAGAATAAGAGATTTAAACGGGTACTTTTTGTTTTTAAGATGTATTATATGATTTATCTGCTGCTGGCCTTTAATGCCTTTGTAAATGGAACGGTGTGGATGAAGTATGCGACGATTTTATCGGCAGTCTGGGGGGCAGTAATGGGTCTCTGGATGCTGAAGGACTATCGGCTTTATCTGAAGGTGCCGAATCTATGGCCCCTGGCTGCGTTTTTACTGAGCGCGCTGCTCAGCGCAGTTATGAATATCCGTTATGGATATCAGGAGAATATAGAAGGCCTTGTATGGATGTTTATCTCTCTTTTTATTATATATGTTCCAACCTGTACCTACAGCAGGGAGGAAGTATTGAAGGAATTAAAGATTACAGCGGTGATTTATGTGATTTACTGTACCGTTGTTCATATCATCAGTCTGTCTATGGTGTTCTGGGGCAGAAATATGGGATATACAGACCCTTTGGGGACTCAGCACATCGTTGGGTTCAACTGGGGAAGGCTGTGGGGAATTTATGACGAACCAAACCGCGGCTCTGTAATTGCCCTGGCTGCTGTATTTCTGGCTGTCTATCTTTTCTGGATTTCCAAAAAGAAAGCCGTTAAAGTATTCTGGGTATTTACGATTATTGTGCAGTACCTGTTCCTTGTATTTTCTGACTCCAGAACAGGAGAGGTAGCCCTGGCTGCTGGTCTATTCGTGCTGTCAGGTCTCTGCCTGTACCGCAGATTCGGAAAACTGAAAGGAAGGGCGATCGTGGCATTCGCATCGGCGCTGGTGATTGCATTAGCAGTGGTTGCGGGAACCATGGCATGCAAACAATTCTATAATTCGGTAGACAAAAAAATAGAAGCTGCTTACAATGCAAAGAAACAAATACCAGAGAAGAACGTTTCTGGTAAGAAAACGATCGGACGAAAAGCCGATCTGGCAAACGATCTGAGCAATGGCCGGATTGGAATCTGGGGAAGCGGGCTGGAGATCATGAAGGCGTCACCCGTGTATGGGGCAAGTTACCGCAATATCACAGAATTTGCGGAGGATAAATTCCCGGAGACTTATCTTATAAAAAATTCACTAGGTATTAAATACGATTCTATGCACAGCATGGTGGTTGACACAGCAACGGCGCAGGGGGCTATTGGGATTGCAGTGCTTATATGGCTGATTGTGAGTGCGCTGCGGTATATAAAGAAAAATATAAAAGGAGCTGCACCTGAGATTTTCAGGCCTGCTGTGGCGGTATTTACGGTCATGGCTGCTATTGCGGCGGCTGCCACGGTGCTCTCCACAATCTTCTATGTGAATTCACCGGAAACATACTGCTTTTGGCTGTGTTTTGGATATTTCGCCGCTCTGCTGAAGACGGGACGTAAGGAAGAAATACTATGAAAAAAGTTTTAGTCGGTTTTATTATGGATGGAACCGGGGGAGGAATTGACAGGTATCTGCTAAATTTTCTGGAAACAGTTGGGAGCCGGGAGCTGCAAATTGATTTCCTTACCAATCAGACGGATGAGAGGCTTGCGCAGCGGTTGAAGAAGCATGGCTCATCTCTATATGAGATTGCAAGCCTGCACCATCCTTTCAGACAATACTCTGAAGTTTGCCGCTTGATTCGGGAAAATCATTATGATACAGTCTATTTAAATATTTCTACAGCTATAGATTGTGTGGCTGCATTCGCGGCGAAAAAGTGCAGGGTGGAGAGACGCGTACTACATTGTCATGCCAGCGGGAATGATTGCGCCAATTCGTTGAAACGGATTATTTTTAACAGTATCCATCGAATCTGCAGATTATTTTTGTACCGGACAGGAACGGAATTTTATGGTGCTTCAAGGCTGGCCGGGGAATGGGCATTTCCGAAAAAAGTGGTGGAATCAGAGCTGTTTCATGTAGTTGTAAGCGGGATTGATACCAGGAAGTACGCCTTTAATCAAAACATCAGAGAACAGGTGAGGGAAGAGCTGCATATGGAAGATTCTTTTGTAGTCGGTCACGCAGGAACCTTTACCTATGTGAAGAATCATGAGTTTTTAGTAGATGTATTTTGCGAAATTCATAAAAGAGATTCACGAGCCGTTCTCCTGTTGATCGGAGCGGGGGAGGAACTGGAAAACATAAAGCATAAAGTACGTCAGTACGGCCTGGAAAAGTCGGTGCGTATGACGGGATGGCGGAATGACGTGGACAGGCTGCTTCAGGGCATGGATTTTTTTGTTCTTCCTTCTCATTTCGAGGGGTTATCTATAATCAGCCTGGAAGCCCAGGCAGCAGGACTGTGCTGTGTCTTAAGCAGCGGGGTGCCTGAAGAAGCAAAAATCAGCAGAGAATGTTATCACCTCCCTTTAAAAGCAGGCGCTGATAAATGGGCGGAATTTATATTGGCCCACAGGGAATATGACAGAAATAATGTTGAAATAGACTCAGACAGCAGCTTGTTTGACATTAATGCCCAGAAAGCTGTTCTGAGAGGAATACTTTACCCAAAGGGCACCCCGTAATTCATGTCCATACGGGCGGATCTGCGGCTGTACCGCAGAATAAAGTATAGAACCGTGAGGAAAACTGGTGAAAAACGATACCAGGAAGTGAGGAAATATACACATGGTGTTGGTGAGTGTTATAATTCCTGTATATAATGTGCAGGATTATCTTGAAAAATGTGTGGAAAGTATAACAACACAGACATATAAAGAACTGGAGATTATACTGGTGGATGACGGCTCCACAGACTGCAGTAAAGAGATGTGCGACAAATTTGCACAGAAAGATCCCAGAATCAGGGTGATTCATAAAGATAACGGGGGATTGAGCGATGCACGGAATACGGGGGCGAGGCAGGCAGAGGGAAAATATCTGTTTTTCCTGGACAGCGATGACTATGCAGACCGCCTTCTGGTTGAAAAGGCAGTGACAGCAGCAGAAAAGTTCGGAAGTGATATCGTTTATTTTGACTATAAACGGATGGAGCCAAATGGGGATATTGAGGTTTGTGGGTGTAATTTGCCGGAGATGTGCCCTATCAGTCTTAAGACGAACCCGGAGCTGATGCTGCAGACGCTTTCAGTATGTGCAAAACTGTTCCGCCGTGAATTTTTTGCGAAGGCAGATCTTTATTTCCCGGTAGGATACCGCTATGAAGATCTGGGGACCATACCCAAGTTCCTTCTCACAGCAGACAGTGTTGTTTATTTGAGAGAACCGCTGTATTATTATATGATAAGAGAAGGTTCCATTACGACCGGCACAGAGGATGAAAAGAATTACACACACCGAAAAAAGATGGTGGAAGGAGTTCTGAACTATTATCGGGAAAAAGGACAGTTCGGAACTTTCCAAAGGGAATTGGAATATTTGACATTTTACAATATGTATTTTATACCGGCCAGGGAAATGATATATCATGACAGGAAAAGCCCCTATGTAAAAAAATGCAGGGATTTAACCGTAAAATTATTTCCCGGATTTCAAAATAACCCATACATGAAAGACATGAACAAGAAAGAAAAAATACAGTTCTGGATACTGGAAAAACGACAGTTCTGGATGATGAATGCATTGTCCTGGGCGAGAAAACAGTCTGACAGGATGAGGAGACGATAGGAGAAAAAGCAATGGATAAGGTGTTATCAGTAGTAATTCCTTCTTATAATGTGGAACGTTTTTTAAGGCAGACACTGGATTCTTTTCTGGACGAAAGAATTCTGAAGGATATAGAGGTATTGATTGTCGATGACGGCTCTTCGGACGGTACAGCAGAGATTGGAAAAGAATATGAAAACAGGTATCCTGACAGTTATCGGCTGATTTCAAAGAAAAATGGGGGACACGGTTCCACGATCAACCGAGGGATTGAGGAATGCAGAGGAAAGTATTTTAAAGTTGTTGATGGGGATGACTGGGTAGATACAGAGGGCTTTGTCTGTATGGTGCAGAGGCTGGAAACGTGCAGTGCGGATTATGTTGTTTGCAACTATTACGAGGTGGATGATCAGACCAAAGAGAAGACACCCCGTGAGTTTAAAATGCTGTGTAGGGAACAGGAGAACGGGGAATACTGGGATTTCAGCGAGATTGTAACAAAGACACAGATTCCAATGCATTCGCTGGCGATCCGTTCAGCAATTCTGAAGGATCATCATATACGACTGGATGAGCATTGCTTCTATGTGGATGTCGAGTATATATTATTTCCGGTTCCTTATGTGGATAAAGTCGCCTTTTTTGATATCTACGTGTATATGTACCGTCTGGCTCAGGCCACGCAGAGCGTCAGTATGAAAGGATATCAGAAGCATATACAGAACCATATAGATGTAATTATGCATCTGACAGACTTTGTTACGGAGTATGCCAAGAAAGAGGAAAGTGATAAAACGAAAATTGAGTATATTTCCAGACGGATTGCAGAGATGGTAGGGGAGCAGATCACGATCTTTATGAGTTATCCGGTTGAGAATGAGGAAATGAAGCAGAAGTTTATAGAATTTGACAGGGAACTGCTTGCGAAGAATCCCGAGGTTTACAGACTGGCGGGACTGGAGAGCGGGACATTGAATTTGCTGCGGCGTACCGGATTTAAGGGATATAAGGCGATTATGAGGATGGGGAAAAAGAGAAACGGGATGGAGGAAGCATAATGGCCCTGAAGGTAAATTCGGTGAAGTTTAACTTCATTATGAATTTCATATTGACGGCATCTTCTATTATCTTTCCGTTGATTACATTCCCGTATATATCCAGAACACTTCTGGCAGCAGGGAGCGGGGCGGTATCGTCTGCGGCATCCGTGCTGTCATATTTTGCTATGTTTGCATCACTTGGGATTCCGACTTATGGAATCCGTGCATGCGCAAGAGTACGGGATAACCGGGAAGAACTTTCAAGGACCGTGCAGGAGCTTCTTATTATCAATACCGCAACAACGGTACTGACATATGTGGCATTCTTAATTCTTCTGGCTGTTGTCCCTAAGTTTGCAGCGGAAAGGGAACTGCTGCTGATCAACAGTGTGTCCCTGGTCCTGAATGTAATAGGCGTTTCATGGCTATATAGTGCATTGGAGGAATATGGATATATTGCCAGCAGGACTTTGATATTTAAAGTAATATCAATCATATTCATGTTTCTGATGGTAAAAAGCCCGGATGATTACATTATCTACGGTGCTATCAGTGTGTTTGCGGGAAGTGGCTCATATGTCCTGAATTTTCTTCGTTTACGCAGATACGTGGATTTTAAGAAGACGCAGCCCTATCAGTTCAAAAAACATTTAAAACCGATTATGATATTTTTCGCTACTTCAGCAGGTATTAGTGTATATACGAATCTGGATACCGTCATGCTGTGGATGATGAAGACAAATGTGGACGTTGGATATTACAATGCAGGTATAAAAGTGAAGACAGTCCTGTCTACCTTAATCACTTCATTGGGGACAGTACTTTTACCCAGACTTTCTTATTATGCTGAAAAGGGAAATAAAGAAGAATTCTACAAAATTATTGCAAAAGCCTGTAATTTTGTTGTTTTATTAGGAACTGGCGTAACGATTTATTTCTGGATGTATGCAAAAGAATCCATTTTGCTGCTGGCAGGAAACGACTTTTACGGAGCCATTGCTCCGATGAAATACCTGATGCCTACGGTACTTTTGATTGGACTTTCGAATGTAACAGGAATTCAGGTTCTCACACCTACGGGAAGGGAGCATAAAGTTCTTTATTCTATCATTGCCGGGGCAGTGACTGATTTTGTGTTAAATTTAATCATGATTCCATATATTGCAGCGGATGGCGCGGCAATTGCCACAACAGTAGCAGAATTCGTAGTACTGTTGGTGCAGTGCATCTATCTGAAGGACACCCTTTCGAAGATTGTGAAAGATATCAGTATTCGCAAAGTATTGTTATCGGTTGTGCTTGCGATGGCTGGGGGGGCTGCTGTACAAATGCTGGATATTGCGAATTTGTTTTTAGAGATGGTAGTTTCGTCGGTGGTATTTTTTGCTATTTATGGGGGAATGCTCATATTACAGAAGGAAAGCTTTGTATGTGAGATATTGGAAAGTAGTTATCAAATGATAAGGAATAAACTGAACAGGAGATAAGAAATGGAACAGCATAACAAAGGATGGCTTAAAAGAGCCTTACAGTCGATTCGTAGAAATAAGTATATATGGCTTGCATTTGCAATAGCATTTTTGCCGAGACTTTTTTTTGTGCTTCAGTCTGATCCGGTATCTATTGGTGGGGATGAAATCTTTGCAATGGGGCCAGCTGCGAAGCTGGTGGGGTATGACTGGAGTGGAGTTATGCAGGATTATCGGTATTATGGGTATGGATACACTGTGCTGCTGGTTCCATTTTTTAAGTTGATACATGATCCGGTATTACTGTATCGTATGATCGTTTTGTTAATGGCTTTGGCTCAGAGTGTCAGTGCACCTATTTCATATCATCTGATGAAAAAGTATTTGCATGTGGATAATGAAAAAATACTATGTGTTTCTTCTATATGTTGTTCTTACCTGGTGGCGGTGAGAGCAGTATATACTTATCCGGAGTTTATCTATGTTCTGGTTATGTGGCTGCTGGCATGGGTATTGCTGCGGATGAATGCCTGTGTAGATGATAAGAAGAAAAAGATTGCGTACACGGTTCTACTGGTTTTGGTGCTGTTCTATGCATCGACTGTACATTCACGTGCAACGGCTGCTTGGCTGGCTGTAGCATTTGGTATTGTGTATTATGGATGGGTTTATCGGAAAACCTTAGTATCTGTTCCAGTGTGTCTGGTAATGGGGGCTGGGGCGTTTATTGTGAGTCAAAAAGGGATAGAGGCTGTATTAAGTTATGTTGTGAAAGCATCCAGTTCTGATGTGGCTAATACAGGAGTGGGGTTTACGATCGGGTATTTGCTAGAAGATGTAAAGTCTTGGCCTGCCTGGGTGAACATTATTATAGGACAGTTGAATGAAGCTGTTGTTATAACGGGCGGTTTGGCTGTGTTTGCGGTTGTTGCTATACTTATTCTATTGTGGAAAGGATTAATAAGAGCAGAGGATGAAATGGCGGTAGTCCGGAAGATGAGTCCATATGTAGTGGTTGGCAGCGTATTCTTAGTAGCTGTGTTTGTCACAATCGGAGGGCAGTCAATAGGTTGGCTTAGCGGAGTGACGAATGCGATGTACTATGACGGAAATCCTGATTTATATCGGGCACTGACGTATTTCCGTTATTATGGCGCGTATGTAGGGCCATTGTTGATGGTTGGTATAGGTTATTTTTATCAAAAAAGAGAAGCGATTGGCAAATTATATCCAGTTGTCTGCGTAGTTACTGCATTGCTGCAGGGGTATTGGGTTCTTTGTATCTTACCTTATATCTGTGAATTTAATGGGTGCTGTTGGGATTTTGCACCATATTCATTAACCAAGGGATTTGAAGATGAGATTAGGCTTCGTACTTATTTGCCAGCCACATTAGTAGTCTTTCTGGTATTGCTAATCAGTTTTATTTTGTACAGAAAAAATAAAACACAGATATTGATCTGTATTTTATGCGTTATGCTGATTTATTGCTACTGCTATAATGCTGTGTATCACGAAGGATACCGTGGGCAAAAGAATTATTCTTATGTAAAGGCCAGTGTGCATCTGCTTAAAGACTTGGAGAGTCAAGGGACTTTACCTGATAAGATATATGTTGAGGATGCCAGTGTAGATGGTACTGGGCAACAGACAAAATACCTGTATCAATTTTGCATGATGGATAAGTCTGTAATTTCTACAGAGCCATTAGCCAATGAAACGGAAGCAATCTTTTTATGTCAGAATCCGGAGGCTGGTTCTGAACTTATAGATGAGGGGTATTTTGGTGGAAAGATAGCAGAACATGAATACATCTATGTGATCGGAGATCAACTAAAGGAAAAGATAGGAGAAAATGGTATTACACTGACAGATGGTTATTAAGGGTAGAAATTATGTCGGAAGTATGTTATATTATTTAAGAGCATGTCGAAATTTGCAAAAAACAGATGAAGAATGGGGAAGTTGAAATGAGGATAGCAGTTGCTGGTACCGGGTATGTAGGTCTTGTTACAGGGGTATGTCTGGCTAGTAAGGGTCATGATGTTACGTGTGTAGATATTAATAAAGACAAGGTAGAGACAATGCAAAAGGGAATCTCTCCTATTTATGAACCAGGGCTGTCGGAATTGATGATGCAAAGTATAAAAAATCTTACATTTACGACAGATTATCAAGAGGCATACCGAGATGCGGAAGTGATTTTTATAGGGGTAGGCACTCCAGAAAAGCAAGATGGATCAGCGAATCTTTCCTATGTATATAAAGTAGCAAAGCAGATTGCGGAAAGTGTGGAGCTGGATTGTGTAGTTGTTGTTAAATCAACTGTGCCTATTGGAACAAATGACAAGATTGAAGCTTATATTCATGATAAGCAGAAAAATGATGTAAAGATTTATGTAGCATCTAATCCGGAATTTCTCTCACAGGGGACTGCTGTACGGGATACTTTGTATGCGTCCAGAATAGTGATTGGTGTAGAAGATAAAGTGCCGGGGGAAATATTAAAGAACGTATATGAGGGATTTGAAGCGCCTAAGCTTGTTGTAAAGAGACGAAGTGCGGAGATGATAAAGTATGCGTCTAATGATTTCCTGGCTTTAAAGATATCATATGTCAATGAGATTGCAAATCTGTGTGAAATTGTTGGAGCAGACATAGAAGAAGTAACAGATGGAATGGGATACGATGTCAGGATAGGTAATAAGTTCTTGAGTTCTGGTATTGGCTATGGTGGTTCCTGTTTCCCAAAAGACACGAAGGCTTTGAATTGGTTGGCGAATTTTAATGATAATGAAATAAGGACAATTCGTGCTGCTATAGAGGTGAATGAAAATCAGAAGTTTAAACTGATTAAAAAGGCAAGAAAGTACTACGATGATTTTTTGTTTTTGAATGTTGCTGTTTTGGGATGTACATTTAAACCAGGAACAGATGATCTGAGGGAAGCGGCATCTTTGGTAAATGTTCCATTGCTATTGGAAGACGGTGCACATGTGCGAATATGGGATCCAGTTGGTATGGAGAATTTCAAAAAATGTTTTCCGGAAAAGATTAAATACTGCAATAGTATAGAAGAAGCTATTACAGGTGCGGATCTATGCCTGATATTGACTGAATGGGATGAAGTAAAACAGTTTGATGTACAGAAATATGGAGAACTGATGAATAAGGCGATTGTGCTGGACGGAAGAAACTGCTATACATTAGACCAGATGAAGAATACGAAAGTCGTTTATGATTCAATAGGCAGAAGTGCTGTGAATCAGGAATTACTTAAAAAATAAATGAAACACGAGGGAAAAGCTATGAAACTAATTATTCAGATTCCATGTTATAACGAAGCGGCAACATTAGAGGTTGCATTGAATGACCTGCCAAAACATATAGATGGCGTTGATGTAATAGAATATTTGATTATTAATGACGGGAGTAAAGATAATACCGTTGAAGTTGCTAAGAACTGGGGCGTAAATTATGTCGTTAATTTCAGGAATAATAAGGGACTTGCCAGAGGATTCATGGCAGGTCTCGATGCATGTTTAAGGAACGGTGCAGATATTATTGTCAATACAGATGCAGATAACCAGTATTGTGGGGCAGATATTGAAAAACTAATTCAGCCGATTTTGCGTGGTGAGGCAGGGATGGTAGTGGGGGAAAGACCTATTGATGATACAGCTCATTTTTCGCCACTTAAGAAGAAGTTGCAACATTTAGGCAGTTGGGTTGTTAGAAAGGCATCCAAAACCGACATACCAGATGCACCGAGTGGATTTAGGGCATATAGCCGACATACTGCTATGAGGCTGAATGTTATCAATGAGTATACATATACTTTGGAAACAATTGTACAGGCTGGTAGACAGAAGATGGCAGTGACGTCAGTTCCGATTCGGACGAATGCTGAACTAAGACCATCAAGATTGTTCAGTAGTATGTTTGGATATGTAAAGAAATCTATGCTGACTATTGGTCGGGCATTGATGATGTATAAGCCATTGTATTGCTTTACTTGTATTGCCGCGATATTTGGAGCCGCAGGGGTAGCCTTAGGAATTCGCTTTTTGGTTTATTTGTGTTTAGGCACTGGATCCGGACATATACAATCTTTAATACTGGCGAGTATGCTTATCATAATAGCAGTTTTATGCGAAGTTATTGGATTATTGGGAGACGTTATATCTGCAAATAGAAAATTGCTGGAAGAAATTCAATTTGAACTACGCAAAATGGATTATGGTTGTGGTCATGAAGAACAGAAAACAAGTATTGATGAGGAAGAATAGCAATGAATAAAACTAGCCTATTAGTTACGGCGTCGACTTTTCCACGGTGGAAAGAAGATACGGAGCCACGATTTATTTTGGATGTATGTAAAGAATTAAATAAATATTTTGATGTTACTGTTTTGGTCCCAGCTAGTCCAGGAGCAAAAGATAGGGAAGTGTTAGAAGGGGTAAAGGTTATACGTTACCATTATTTTCCGATTCACTCGTGGGAAACTCTTTGCTATCCAGGTGCCATTGTTCCACGAATAAAAGAAAAAAAAATCAGGGTGCTTTTAGTACCATTTTTATTTTGGGGAATGAGGAGATGTTTGAAAAAGATCTTACCATATGCTGATTTAGTTCATGCAAATTGGCTTATTCCTCAGGGGTTAGTACAGTGTGGTTTTACTAAACCATATATTATTACTGGATTGGGCGGCGATGTAACATCCATGAATAGGGGCTGGATTCTCAAGCGGAAGAAAAAATGTTTGAGAAATGCAAAAGCAATTATAGCAGTTTCTAATTCCTTGAAAAGCCAGATCCTTCAGATTTGTCCTGAGGCCAAAGTTAATGTGATAACTATGGGATGTGAAATAGAACAGTATGGTAGAAAAAATAGAATTGAGAATTATTTCGGTAATGCAGAAAGAAAAGTTGTATTGTTTGTTGGGAGGTTAGCAGAAAAAAAAGGATGTGAATATTTAATTAAAGCTATGGAAAGTATTAGCGCAGATTTAATCATAGTAGGTGATGGGCCATTAAAAGAAAAATTAGAAGCATTAGCTCAATCAGTTAATGCGAATATTCGCTTTCTGGGTGCTAAAACAAAGGAAGAACTAAGAACTATTTATGCATCTTCTGATATATTTGTAGTTCCTTCTATTACTGCAAAAGATGGGGATAAAGAAGGAGTACCTACAGCAATTATTGAGGCCATGGCTTCTGAACTTCCGGTGATAGCAAGTGATTCAGGGGGGATCGCAGATATAGTGGAAGATGGAATTAACGGATATTTAGTTGAAGAGAAAGATGTTTCGGAATTAAGTACAAAAATTAAAGATTTATTAAGTAATGAAAAACAGCGTATAAACTTTGCCAGAAATGCACGTTTGACAGCTGAAAGTTTTGACTATGCTGAAATTGGGAAAAAATATAAAGATGTTCTTATGAATATTATTGGATAGGTGAAATAGATGAAAAATATTACAATACTAGGTGCAGGCGGATTTATAGGAACAAATTTAGCATATCGTTTGTTAGAGACGGAAACAGTAAATTTAACTGTAGTGGATAAAGAACAGGACTATTTAAAAAATATAAAAAACCAGTTAGGCATAGTACAACGGAAATATGTGAAATTTGTAGCAAATCAATTGGATGTGGATAGTGAATTTGATTTGTTGGTTAATAATCAAGACGTAGTATACCATTTAATCTCTTCTACTAATCCTTCAACGTCAAATAAAGATATTTCAAAAGAATTTATAGATAATGTAGTTATGACTAATAATTTACTAGAAGCGTGTGTAAGGAATAATGTAAAACAAGTGATATTCTTGTCATCAGGAGGTACAGTATATGGTAATTCAAAGGACATACCATTAACAGAAGAAACACCTACTTTTCCAATAAATTCTTATGGATTACAAAAAATAACAATAGAGAAGTTATTGTATTTGTATGATTATACTTCGGATTTAGATTACCGTGTAATAAGACTGTCAAATCCCTATGGTCCCTTTCAATTGCCTAGTGGAGCTCAAGGTGTTGTAACTAATTTTATATATAAAGCTCTTAAAAAGGAACCTATAACAATTTATGGAGATGGTTCAATAATAAGGGATTATATATACATTGAGGATGCAATCACAGGCATAATTAATATAGCTAATTCAAAGAGCGATATAAAAACATATAATCTTGGAACGGGTAATGGTGTAAGTATTAATGACCTGATTAAAAGCATAAGCTCTGTTTTAAATTTAAGGGTGAATATTCAATATACTGCTTCAAGAAGCGTAGATGCTCCAATAAACATTCTTAATATAGAGAAATATAAGAATGTATGTAAAGTAGAAAAAATGATGTCTTTAGAAGAAGGCATTTTAAAAACGGCGCTGTTTTTAAAAAGATATTATAATATAGGGGATTAAGCTGTGAATTAGAGGGTAATGTTTAATAAGAAGACAAATTTTATAGAGGTGATTTATGGGGAAGAGTAAACTAGTGAGTGTTATAGTTCCTGTCTTTAACGCAGAAAAATATTTAGAAAGAATTATCTTTTCTTTATTAAAACAAACATATAAAAATATTGAAATAGTGCTAGTAGATGATGGATCCCAAGATGCTTCCGTGAATATATGTGATAATTATGCTAGTTTGCATGAAAGAGTTAAAGTTATTCATATCAGTAATGGGGGAGCGGCCAAGGCAAGAAATACTGGTATTCAAATAGCTAGGGGAGAGTATATTGTATTTGTTGACTCGGATGATGACATAGTATTAGATTATGTGGAAAATTTGGTTGAAACTTTGGAAACATATGACTTAGATATCATGGTATGTAATTATAAGAAAGTAAGTGAAAAAGATTTAAAGGAACATAACTCTTTAATGGGAAAAATAAATGATGTAAAAGTTTTGACAGGTGAAGCGGCATTAGAATTAATGTTATACAGAAAAATATTAACATCTGGTCCATGTTTTAAAATTATAAAAAATGAAATTGTTAAAACCGAAGTATTTCCAGAGGGAAAATTATTCGAAGATTTAGGAACAGTTTATAGATGGTATGCAAGAGCTACTAGAGTAGGATATACAGATAAAGTGGGATATTTTTATTGGCAAAGAAATGGGAGTTGCCAACATTCAAAATACAATCCTAAAAAGTGGGATTTGATAGTAATATCAAAAGAAATACTTAAATATGTAAAGCAATTTAAACCTAACTTGATTTCAGCAGCCAATAATAGATTATTTATTAGTGCAGTACAAATTTTACGATATATCCCATATGGTGAGCATTGCGATCAGGTAAACGAATTGAAGAGTATTATTAAAAGATATAGAAAAGAGATTTTTATAAATAAAAAGGCGAAGCTAAGTAGTAGGGTATTAGCTCTTATTGCTTGTATTAATATCGATCTAATACGTATAATAGGTAAAATCTATGATATGGTATGTACTAATTTTAAGATATTAGTCCAATATTAAATGACAACCTTTGTCCCTTTGCAATGCTATGGCGAATAGAAGAAGTCATAAATAGTAAAACCGCTTTTGGGGATATTTATGATTACAGAATAAATAAGAAAAAGCCTCTGGGACAAGTGGATTTTTCATCGAAATTTTTGAAGCATATAAAAATGTAAGTAGATATATAAAAGATGAATCAAGAAGAACTGTTTGTAGTTACTGATAGAAGCCACCTATTAGGGTGACCAATAAAAAAGCGCTTTGAAGAGCTAATAACAGCGATTTGTTCAACTTTGTAGTTGATGATCTAAAGAAGTAGCTAAATATAAAAACAGATAGGAGTAGAGACAGACCATTATGAAAATAATTGCATTCTATTTACCTCAATTCCATTGTTTTCCGGAGAATGATGAGTGGTGGGGGAAAGGATTTACTGAATGGAAAAATGTACAAACAGCAAAGCCTTTATTTAAGAACCATTACCAGCCTCGAATACCATTGGATAAAAATTATTATAATTTGTTGAACGATAAAACTTTAGAATGGCAGGCAGAACTGGCACAAAAATACGGGATATACGGTTTTTGCTATTACCATTATTGGTTTAATGGCAAAATGCTTATGGAACAGCCAATGGAAAAAATGTTAAAAAATAAGAATATTAAATTGCCGTTTTGTATATGTTGGGCAAACGAAAATTGGACAAAGGCTTGGGCAAAAAGAAGTAAAGAAATATTAATATCACAGAATTATGAAAACAAAGAAGATTGGAAAAAACATTTTGAATATTTTTTGAAATTTTTTCAAGATGAACGTTATATTCAGTGTAATGGTAAACCTTTATTAGTTATTTATAGACCGGAATTAATACCGTGTCTAAAGGAATTGTTATTATACTGGGATGAAATGGCAAGAGTTAATGGGTTAAAAGGAATTAGTTATGCTTATCAACATAGATACTACAACCATCAAACAGACTTAGCCGGTGAAATGTTTGATTATGGCATAGAATACCAGCCTAATTATGCAATGGAAGAACAGAAGAAAACGTTGTCTTTGATAATTCATAAAACACTAAATTTGATAGTAAATAAGCTAAAGATCAAACAAACAAAACTATCAACTATAATTTTTGATTATGATAAGGCATGGAAAAACATATTGGACATGAAACCAAGAGATGATAAAATGATACCAGGTGCCTTTGTTGATTGGGATAATACACCAAGATATAAAAAATTAGCCTCTGTTTTTAGAGGCGTTACACCAGAAAAATTTAAATATTATTTGTCAAGACAGATACAAAATGCAAAGAGAGTTTATCGAAAAGATATAATATTTATGTTTGCGTGGAATGAGTGGGGAGAAGGCGGGTATTTAGAACCTGATGAGAAAAATGGCTATAAAATGTTAGATGCAATAAAATCGGCTTTAGAGGAGAATGATGAGTTTCCACAATATCCATAAATACGAGAGTGAAAGAAAAATGAAGGTAAAATTTGTAAACAAAAAAAGTATAATTTTATGTATAGAATGTCTACTTATTATAGTATGCGCAGTGTTTAGCTTTGATAAAATTAATTTTCCAACAGTTATTAATGATGAATTTGGATATTTAGGAAATGCCGCTTATTTTGCGGGTTATAATTGGAAATCAATTTTATCGAATGTGCCGTATTATTCTTATGGATATAGTCTGTTATTAACACCATTATTTATATTATTCAATAATGGTGTTAACATTTATTATGGAGTATATGCAATCAATATTCTAAGTTTAATGGGTTCTTTTTTGCTGATAAATTACATACTTAAAGAAATTTTTTCAGATATTAGTTGGACATTAAGAAGCGTGATATCATTCATAGCTACAATTAATGTTTATACTTTTATAATGGCAGGGTATGCAATGGCAGAAAATGTTTTGTTTTTTAGCATATGTCTGACATTTGCATTTTTTATATATTTTATAAAAGGACCATCTATTTTAAAAGGAATCATATTAGGAAGTATAATTTCATTTTCACATTTATTACACCAAAGATCTTTGGCATTGGTTGTTGCGATGCTTATAATGATTGTGTTTTTAGGCATAGTTAAGAAAACAAGGAAAAGTGTATTAATAGCAGTTGTTATAAGCATTGTTATTGGTTTAGTAATGCAAACGGAAGTAAAAGAAATATTAAAAAATGCTATTTGGAATAGCGATAATGTCGCAAATGGTAATGACTATGCGGGGGTATTAGGTGTAATTTGGGAGCTAAAGAGTTTAGATGGTATAGTTAACTTTATATTTAGCCTTATCAGTAAAGTGTTTGCTGTTACTGTTTCTTATTTTTTTATGCCTTTATTTTTTGTAGAAGTTTGTTTGAAAAGATTATATGAATTAATAAAAAATAAATTTGTAGAAATTAATAATAAGGATATTCTTTATATTGCTTTATTTGTGACACTAATTTGTGCAACAGGTATATCTGCTTTATTTGCGTTATATCCGACAAGAAAAGATAGTGTTATTTATACAAGATATATTGAGTATATGCTTGGACCGATTATGGCCATAGCTTTGTGTGAATTAACTAAAATTAAATTTAAAAAGTTAAGGGTATTTAATTATTTTATAATTATGTTATTATGTTGCCCGATAGTTAATAAGGCACTAAGTTGGGTACTAAATGATGAATTTATAGAAATAGCTTCTCCAGTTTTAGCAACATTTTATAAGGAGAACAAACTATATATTTATATATCCTTGTTGGTTATGATATTGATTTTTGTTGTTATTTATTCTGTTTTTTCCAGTAAAAAAATGTGGATGAAAAATACAGTTATTATTTTAATTATTGTATTAAGTGTTTTAAGGGGAATAAATATAAAAACACAATGGACAGATTTTGATGATATAAAAAGGCAGACATATCAAATCGGAAAGCAAATAGAGAATGTTATAGCTACAGAAAATGTGGAATATGAAATAGCAATAGTAAGAGGCGGGATTGATTACTATACGATGCATTATTATGGTGGTTTTATACAACAATATTTACCTAAAGTAAAAATGGAATATATTGATAAGGATGAGATTAATTCAATTTGTACAGATGCGAGAAAACTAATTGTTAGTGATGAGAGTACGGCACTAAATACTGAGTTAATCGATTGTGAGGAACTATATTCAAATGATAGGTTATGTATATTTAAAAGTAAAGGTGATTGATAGACGCGTATGAATGATAAAGTTAGAAAAATATTGTGTAATTTAATTTATGCTTTTTCAGCCAATGGAATTACTATGGTTGTATCAGTAATTACAATGCTTGTAATACCTAAATTTATAAGTGTAGAAGAATATGGATATAGTCAACTATATATTTTTTATGCTAATTATATAGGTTTTTTACATTTAGGTATCCCAGATGGTATTTATTTAAGATATGGTGGGAAGTCTTATAAAGAATTAAATAAATCACTGTTTTTAAGTCAATATTGGTTATCCTTTCTATTAGAAATATTAATTGTAGTGTGTATTACATTTTCTTTTTGTATAAATGTTAATATACCGGAAAAGAAGTATGTCTTTTTTATGTTGGCGATCGCTGCTGTTATTGTCCTTCCAAGAACATTTTTTCAAATGGTATTACAGGCAACAAATAAAATTGGTGCATATGGAAAAATGTTAGTTATCGAGAAAATAATTTATTGTTTAATGCTATTCTTATTTATATATTTGAAAGAACTCAATTTTAGAACAATAATTTTGTCTGATATTATTGGTAAACTGTTCGCATTTTTGTATACGTGTTTAGTTTGTAAAGATATGCTTTTTGGGAAATTTATATCTTTGAAAAATGCGTTATATGAGTTAAGCCTTAATTTAAGAGCAGGATCTAAATTAATGTTAGCAAATGTAGCAACTCTTCTTTTGATAGGGGTAATAAGAATTGGGATTGAATACCAATGGGACATAGAAGTTTATGGGAAAGTTTCATTAGCAATTAACGTTTCTAATTTTATACTTGTATTTATTAATGCAATTGGAATTGTGATTTTTCCTGTGTTGAAAAGAATGCCTTCTCAAATTTTACCAGAATTATATGAAAGACTGAAATTAATTTTTGCAGTTGTCTTTTCAGGTTTTTTAATTTTATATTATCCGATGCAAATCGTGATCAAAAGTTGGTTACCACAGTATGAGATTAGTTTACAATATATGGTTTTAATATTTCCCATGTGTGTTTATGAATGTTTTGTCTCAATGTTAATAAATACATATATGAAGTCATTAAGAAAAGAAAAAGAACTTGCATTTATAAATGGTATATCACTTTTAGTTAGTGTTGCTTTAACAATATTGTCAACAATTATATTAAAAAATTTAATATTTTCTTTTGTTTCGATTCATATAGTATATATGCTGAGGTTTATAATAGCGGATGTTTATTTATGTAAAGTTTTGAAAAAGCAATGTAATACGTTGGGACTTATTATATTATGTGTTGCTTTTTCTGTATCTGGTTGGTATTTAGATACATTACAAAGTTGTCTTATTTATTCTGTATTATATATAGGATATATAGTAATCAATAAAAAGAAATTGTATAAAGCCTATAAAGAAATATTAAAAATTATGTACTGATGTACAATTAAACTTAGGCAAATAAAACTTATTAGAAAGTATTAGTACATTTTATTATCATTATTGATAGTGATACTTTTTTGAGTGATATTGCAGTTTATATAGAGTTTGCTGTCTTTACTAACTTTATAGACTGTATACCTAATAATCATTGCAATGCTTATTAGGTATGTTTTTAATAGTAGCTGGCAAGGTAAGTAATCATACAGTGGTTCTATATACTCATATGAACGGAAGATTATTTGATTTGCTAGAGTTACAATACTCAAAAATAGCTCCCTAGTTGTTTTTAATCCTGTTCCTGTCGATATAAAGATATTGAATTGCTAAATTTTAAATACATCGCCCAGGCAGTTAGGGTGAAAGGTTTTAACTACTTAAAACTTCTAAGATATGTGTTTCTATAAAAAGTTTATTTATAGCAACTCTATTTACTTTAGGTACATGTCTGAAGATCTTTACGCTTATTCTCATGAACCATTATCTTTTCAAATAGGGCCTCTGATGTGAGGGGATTTTTATTCGGCAAACTGCCATTACTACAGTAAACGTCAAACCATCCGCCCCAACCTAAACCAACGCCGCTTTTCAGCGGCGTGGTATCCGGCATTTTTCCGGCAGATTGGTTGACCACGGCATCAAAGATGCCAATGCGTTTTTGTCTATAGTTCCATCCTTGTCTGCAAGTTTTGGCAATTCTGTAAGCAGATAGCAAAAATAATTGTAAGTACTCAGATTATTCAGTTTGGCAGTTTCCGAAATGCTGTATATCACAGCACTGGCTTCTGCTCCTTTGATAGAGTCAATTATTACCCAGTTTTCTTTTTG
>NZ_GL870822.1:61037-74989 GCF_000190355.1 Clostridium sp. D5
TATGCTTCCTTGCGTATTTTGCGAAGCCAGTAGTAGTAGCTCTTTTCGCTGATGTCATGATCCATCATCCACTGTTTGGCAGTCTGTCCTTCCGGTCGCTGTTGACATTGCTCAATAATTGATTTCCAATTAGCAAGCCTTACTTCATGAGTGGTTTTATCCATAGTATTTACCTCCACTTGAAAAAACTAGTTAGTTTTTTGCATTTTTTCAAGTGTGCCATAAAACTCATCAGAAAGAAAGGCGGATGGTTTGACGTTTACTTACTACAGGCACACTCAGCATCAATGGATAGGTATACCGCAGCAGTGCAATAGGCCCAAGCATCATAGTCACCCAAAGCCCAAACATAAGGCTAAAAGGAACGAAAGCCCTGTAATTTTTCTTATTTACACATAAAGCCACACCCACCAACAGCACCCAGAACCCAATCCCCGGACTAAAAAGCATAGAAACAGCCGGAAAATACTGATGCGCACCAGAGAGTGCGAAGCCTCTCAGCAAATAAGACAGGGCAGGAATATAACTGCTTCGTTCTATCCAAAGGTAATCCGCCCCATACCCGTCATCAGGAGTATAGTTATCGTACATGATATAAGGATGCCATGCATCAGGAAGCGGGTAATCCTCGCAGGGGTACCAGTTTCCGGAAGAGATGGAGCACCACGCATCCAAATAGACATCCGGGGCTTTCAAGCCGCAGGCGATCCACAGTTTAATAAATGCGGCTTTATCTTCATTAAATTTTTCTGCATTAAAAGTATCTTTTATATAATCCGATATTTTTGAGCTGTACTTTTCATAGTCGGGTATATATTCTGCAATCTGTTCCCTCTCTTCCTGAGTAAAGCGCTCGGGAACGGTCATCAGGCTTCTTGCCATCTGCTGCATAGGCACACTTAACATCTCGGCGCTGCTTCCTTTTTCAATGTGCAGTGCAGAGTAAACTGGCCCGGTATAAAGCCCCCACAACAAAAAAAGCGCGAATATGGAGAACGCGGTCTGTTTCCAGTAACGGCGGAAGAAAAACAGCAGAAACGGAACCATAAAGCAGATTGCATAGATTCCGTTATTTCGGAATGCACACAATAGAAACAGCCAGAAGACGTAATCCACCTGTTTCCTGAAGCTTTTAAAATAAATCTCAGGAGACTTGATCCGTTCATAAGTCTTGAGGATTAGTAGAGCAAATATCCCGCTGAATATTACATCTTTAGTTGCACTGAATGAAAATAAAATATTATATGGCAAAAAGGCAAAACAGCAGGCAAAAAACAAAATGACGATCTTAGGTAGTCTGTCCCATAATTTTTTAAGAAAATAAGCGAGTATACCGGAAAGCAGAATCATCTGTGTCAGCGAATAGATAAGAAGGCCTGATTCCGCCGATTTAAAAACCGTCTGTCCCAGATGGATACAGCCGTAGAGCCAGTAAGTGTGCAGGACGGGATGATGCGCGCTCATCTGACTAGTCTGTACATAATTGACCTGGAAGATGCTGTCATAGGCGTATATGCCGGGAAAAGCAGCGAGAAGGCCAATAAACCATACGAAAAAGAAAATACCCCACAGGCAGAGAAACAGCTGCTTTTCTGTCTTAAAAATGCGGGTAATCCTGATATCGGCTTTTTGAAGAAACAGCAGAAATTTATCATAGTATATCAGAATATTAGCAAGCAATGCCGCCATAAACGGGGCAAATGCAGCGATGGACAGCCAGGTAAGTGGGCTGGTCCACTTTATGGAGTCATTTAATGCAAGCTGGCTCCCAAATATCAGCATACATGCGAACATGGCTCCGAAGATCAGAGAGACAGTGAGAATTCTTTTGTTTAATCTGGGCCAGGTCTTAATAAAGAAAAAACTGATGGCAATCAGGCAGACCAGACTCAGAATGTGATTGGAAAAGCGCAGGGCAGAATCCCCTGATTCCATGGCATAGGGGAGCGCCCAGGTGGAGCAGTAGGCGAAGAATATAAGAAGCAGGTTGGTTTTTAGTGCTTTACTGTTCATGTATGAAAACCTCGGATTTTTATTTTCAATTATACTATAGAAACAGCAGATCTGCAATGTTCATGCCATTTCGTATTGAATATGTACCGAAAAAGCGTTATTATTAAAAAACAGGCTGACTAAAGAAGTAAGGAAGTATTGAATATGACAAAAGAAAGCGTGATACTGATTGTTCCATGCTATAACGAGGAAGAGGTTCTTCCATTATTTTATGAGGAATTTAAAAAGACAGCAGAACTGCTGAAGGAATTTGACCTGCAGGTGTTCTTTGTAGACGACGGCTCACAAGACCGGACGTTAGCGCTCATCAGACAGATGGCAGAGAAGGACAAGCGGGTTCGCTACATTTCTTTTTCCAGGAATTTCGGGAAAGAAGCGGCAATCTATGCAGGGCTTAAAAATGCAGACGGAGATTACGTGGCACTGATGGATGCAGATCTGCAGGATCCACCGTCGCTGCTGCCCAAGATGCTCAAAGCGGTCAGAGAAGAAGGATATGATTCTGCGGCAACCCGCCGGGTGACAAGAAAAGGAGAACCTCCGATACGTTCCTTTTTTGCCCGCTGTTTTTACCGGCTGATGAACAAGATTTCTTCCACAGAGATTATGGATGGTGCAAGAGATTACCGTTTGATGACAAGAAAGTTTAAAAGTGCAATTTTAGAGATGAGTGAGTATAATCGTTTTTCAAAAGGCATTTTTGGCTGGGTTGGATTTAAGACGAAATGGATTGAGTTTGAGAATGTGGAGCGAATAGCAGGAGAGACGAAGTGGTCCTTTTTTAAACTGCTGCGCTATAGTATGGAGGGCATTATAGGATTTTCTACGGCCCCTCTTGCAATGGCATCGGTTATGGGGCTTACCGTCTGTGTTGTGGCATTTATTTTTCTCGTCATTATTTTGATTAAAACTTTGTGCTTCGGCGACCCGGTGGACGGCTGGCCATCCATGACATGCATTATTCTGATGCTTGGCGGGATCCAGCTGCTCTGTATTGGGATTTTGGGCATGTATCTGTCTAAAACTTATCTGGAGACTAAAAAAAGGCCTATCTATATCTGCAGTGAGAGTAATTTGGAAGAAGAGGGTGGGGAGAAGGAATAGTGGCTTGGGATAAGAACTTTTTGAGGGGGAAATCAGATATATTCTTTTTGATTCTGGCTATTACAATAGCAAACCTGGTATTTTTCCATCAGGAAAGCTGGCTGATGAATCCGGTTTATATTGCATTATTTTCAATTCTGATTTATATAGGGCTTAAATTTGCATGGAAGAATTCTGGAAGGCTGAAGAGCGCACGCATATTAGGGGCGACTCTGCTGCTGGGAATACTGTTTTCGCTTATGGTCGTTGCGGGACATAAGATACATGCGGACAGTGCCGCTTTTTTGGCCTTTACTGTAGCCGATGTTTTTTGGTTCCTCCTGTACTTCCTGGCCGGCTGCCTGCTGTTTTTTGATTTGTATCTGATCAGTGTGGATTCCAAGATAAAAAACGGCATGACAATGGAAGTATTACCAATATCAAAATGGAATAAAAAGAACTGGCTGCTTTACAGTATTATTCTGTTTATTGCCTGGATTCCTTCTCTTGTCACATATTTCCCGGGGATTGTACCAGATGATGCTACGGTATCTATGGCAATTGTATTTGGGGAGATGCCATGGGACAATCATTTTCCTGTTTTTTATACTCTGGTGGTTGGTGGATTTCTGTTTGTAGGCCATTGTCTGAATGATTATAATATCAGCATTGCTTTATATTCTGTATTTCAGATGCTTATTATGGCGGCAATATTGGGGCACCTGATGGAATGGCTTGAGCAAAAAGGGATTAAGAAAATCCTGATTTATCTGGGACTTGCTTATTTTGCGGCGGCTCCGGTTTTTGGAAACTATGCGGTAGTTATGTGGAAGGATCCGGTTTTCAGCGGCATCCTTATTCTTCTGACACTGCTGCTGATTGATCATGTCGTGATAAAACCCGACTCTTTTTTGGATAAGAAAATTCTAATTTGTTATTCGGGGCTGATTATTCTTGCATCCCTGATGAGGAATAATGGGATTTATATCGGAATTCTGTTGAGTGCAGGTCTATTAATCGTTTACAGGAAACGCATAAAACGGGTTTTGATAACGTCAGTGGTGAGTCTTGGTTTGGTCTGGTTTATTACGGGGCCTGTATATGAGCATGTATTTTCAGCGGAAAATGTTTTTGTGGAGAGTATTGGCATCCCTTTGCAGCAGATGGCAAGAGTCGTTATTGAGGATGGAAAGATGACGGAGGAAGAAAAAGCTTTTATGGATCATCTTTTGCCGCTGGAAAAGTATCAGGATTACTATTGGCCATTTTTAGCGGACCCGGTTAAATGGGCCCCTGAATTCGACACGGAGTATCTGGACAGCCATAAAACGGAATTCTTTAAAGTCTGGCTGTCTATGCTGACAAAGAATTTTGATATTTATGTAAAACAGTATCTGATGGGAACCTATGGATTCTGGCATATAGGCGGGGAAACGAATTACGAGTTTGTGAAAACGGATATTGCGAAAAACTGGTGGGGCATGTATCAGAGTCAGCCTTTTGAAAATCGCCTCGGCTATCCAATGCAGGAAAAACTGGCAGAAAGGTACGACTATATCTCTACAGGGCTGCTTGTATGGATCCTTTTATTCGATATTGTATTATGCTGGATGCGTAAAAAGTCCATATACATGATTCCACTGCTGGTTCTGGCAGGAAACTGGATTACTCTGATGGCCGCGAGCCCAACGGCGTTTGGCGTCCGGTATATCTATGTCCTGGTAATAGGGCTGCCATTGACGGTTCTTTATCCATGGCTATTGCGCTGCAGTTCCAGGGAAGCTGGCATCTAAAATAATAATGTTTGTGATATAGGGTTGTACTTCTATATAAATCTGATAAAATGTAATATGTATAAAATGTTTGTTACGAAGAAGGGGATATAAGGATATGAAAAACTTAAAAAGAACAGGTATTGTATTACTGGTATTTCTTATGGTGTTTGGTATGGCTGGCTGTAAAAAGGCAGAAGCGCCAAAAAGAGCAGAGAAGGAAGTTAAAAAAGAAGTAAAAGAGAAAAAAGAGGAGCCGAAGAAGGAAGATGTGCCGGCAAATCAGAATCTGCTGACAGGGCTTGGCGATCTGACGGACGGTGCCATCGGCAAAAGACCTGTTGCCGTTATGGTGAATAATGTGCAGGACGCTATGCCGCAGTACGGAGTTGCCAAGGCAGATATTATATATGAGGTTCCGGTAGAAGGAGATGTGACCCGTCTGATGGCTTTATATGCGGATTATACAACAGTGCCGAAGATCTGTGCAGTCCGCAGCTGCCGTTATTATTTCCCGGCATTTTCACAGGGATATGACGCATTTTACGTGAACTGGGGAATTGATGACAGTATCGCCGACTATCTGGAGATGCTGAATCTGGACCAGTACGACGGAATGAATAATGCGGGCGGCCTGTTCGGGCGTGACCAGGACCGGCTGAATGCAGGATATTCTCTGGAACATACCGGATTTTTTGACGGGACAAGATTCGCTGAGGTGGTGCAGTCCGAGGGGAAGAGAACCGATCTGGCAGATGATAAAAAGGGAACCGCGTTCCAGTTTAACGGCATGGATGAGCAGCTGAAGCCGGCGGGATCCGATTGCACAAACGTTAATATTAATTTTGGCGCAGCATCGGCAACGCTTACTTATGATGAGGCATCTAAGACGTATCTGAAGCAGCTGAACGGCAATCCGCAGATGGACAATGCAACGAATACGCAGCTGGCGTTTACCAATGTGTTTGTACTGGAGACAGACATATCTGTCCGCGATGATATTGGGCATAAAGAGATTAACTGGTATGGAGGCGACTCCTCTGTCGGCTATTATGTTTCCAACGGCGGCGTACAGAAGATCCACTGGAATAAAGAAGCCAACAATGAGAGTTCTTATCTTCGCTTTTTCGATGAAAGCGGGAAAGAACTGAAAGTAAACCGCGGCAAGAGCTATATTGCAGTGAACTATCCAGGACAGAGTGAGTTTAAATAATCAGCGTCAATCAAATATTACATAGGAAGAACCCGCCTGAATGTGAACACATCCGGCGGGTTCTTTTCTGGTGCTTATAATTAATTTCTCTTATTTGCTGCCCAGAATACTTTCGGCCAGTTTCCCGGCAAGCTCGTCCATTGCCTCCATTTGTTCCATCTTGAGGGAGGATTTCATGCATAAGTTTTCTGTCAGGATTGTCATCTTTTTCATCTCACTGATTTTAGCTTCCATGAGCTTTGCGGACATCGGAGCCCAGGTTCCATTGCCGAGTACAGCTACCGTACGGTTCTGTACATTCAGTGCTTTCATGTCATCCAGGTAATTCGCCATCACCGGATATACACCGCCGTTGTAAGTCGGGGAAGCAAGCACAAGGTGGCTGTATTTGAAGCTGTCGGATATCAGCTGGGATACATGTGTGCGGGATATATCATGAACGACCATGTTTTTCACACCTGCATCGGCAAGTTTTGCTGCCAGCACATTTGCGGCATTCTCCGTATTGCCGTACATGGAAGCATAGGCAATCATAACGCCCTGGACTTCCGGCTCATATGTGCTCCAGATGTTGTACTTTCCAATGATATATTCCAGATTGCTTCTCCAGATCGGACCGTGAAGAGAGCAGATATACTGAATATCCAGCCCGGCAGCCTTTTTCAGTACATTCTGTACCTGCACGCCGTATTTCCCAACGATATTGGTATAGTATCTGCGGGCATCGTCCAGCCAGTCTCTGTCAAAGTCGATTTCATCATTGAAAATCGTGCCGCCCAGTGCACCAAAGGTTCCGAATGCATCTGCTGAAAACAGAACTTTGTCAGCAGCGTCGTAAGTCATCATGGCCTCCGGCCAGTGTACCATCGGCGCCATGACAAAGTGAAGGGTATGCGTACCGCAGGAGAACGTGTCTCCTTCTTTCATTATAATCTTCTTGCCTTCTAAATCCATGTCATAAAACTGGTCGATCATAGGGAATGTTTTTGCATTACCGATAATCTGCATGTCCGGGTAGCGAAGCACAAGGTCTGCGATGAGGGAGCAGTGGTCCGGTTCCATGTGGTTTACAACCAGATAGTCAAGAGTTCTGTCTCCGAGAACTGCCTCTACATTTTCCAGAAACTGTCTTCCTATAGAAGTGTCTACCGTATCAAAAAGAACGGTTTTTTCATCCATAAGCAGGTAGGAGTTGTAGGAAACACCGTTCGGAATAGGAAAAATATTTTCAAACAGCTCCAGACGGCGGTCGCTTCCGCCTACCCAGTATAAGTCATTGGTTATCTTTCTAAAACAGTACATATGTGATCCTCCTTTTTTAAATGCCGTAAAAAATGCGGGGCAAAAATCTATCTTCCGTCAATATTTTATCATATTAGGAAAAATACGCAAGACAAGTATCTATTTTCGAACACAAAATATTTTCTCATTAAGGAAGATGAACGGTTATCCTTTACTATAGCGAAGGGGAGCGGGATTTACATTTTATTTCCAGCATGTTAAAATACAAAGGTAGTATAGGGAAACTGATTGGATTAATGGGGACAAATAGATTTTTTATAGCCGGATGATTTTACAGGAAAAATCATTCGGTTTGTTATATAAAAATAAAGAGGAAAGACCGGCAGAGAATATGCGCAACTGTGGTACTGTGTCAGGTCGAAAGCGGCCGAACAGGATGAAAAGGAGGGGCAAAATGGCAGAATATTTATCACCCGGGGTATACGTGGAGGACCCCGATGATTTACCCGGGGGGATGGTAGGTGTTGGAACGAGTACGGCAGGCTTTGTAGGTCTGGCAGAAAAAGGAAAGGCTGGGGGAGAACCGGTTCTGGTTACAAACTATAGTGATTTTAAAAGGCAGTATGGTGGATACCTGAGTGAGGAAGTATTCGGAGAATACAGGTATCTGGCGGGAGCTGTGGAACAGTTTTTTCAGAACGGAGGGACGCGCTGCTATGTAGCAAGGGTACTTCCGGCAGATGCGAAAACAGCAGTGTTTGAGAATCAGGTGCTGACTGTCAGGGCATCAAGTGAAGGAAGGTGGGGGAACCAGGTCAGACTGGATTTTTCAGAGGTTGCGAGGAAAAAGATGCAGCTTCTGGAACAGAAAAGCGATAAGGTGTATCTTGCAAAATCTGTGTCAGGCTTTTGCGAGGGAAGCCTCGTGAAAGCAGAAGAGGAGTACAACAGAATTACTTCCATATGCGGAAATGAAGTGACTTTTGAAAATGCTTTTTCGCAGAATGTCACAGACGAAAATCTGCTTCCGGAAAAATACATTTTGCTATCCGAACTGGAAATTCAGGTCAGGTGTAAGGATGAGACGGAGGAATATACGGAATTAAGCCTATATGAAGCAGCCGGGAATTGTATGAATCGCAGGATAGAAAAAAGCGGACTGGTCAGCGTCAATTATCACGGAGGCACTGAGGAACTGCGAAACCCGGTAGAGGCACTGCAGCTGGGGAAAGACGTAGCTTCCGTTCTATTGGAGGGCGGAGAGGACGGGACAAAGGAACAGGTGTCGGCAGGAACATTTACAGGTATGGATGGCGGACCAGGGGCAAGAACCGGGATCCAGACATTTTTAGATAACCATATGGTCAGTATGATGGCAGTTCCGGGAATTACCATACCCGGTGTGATCACTTCTCTTGTTGCCCATTGTGAAAAAACACTGAGCAGAGTGGCTGTATTGGACATGCCCAGAGATATGGTAGATAAGAGAAAATTAATTGAATACCGGGATCAGGTGGACAGTACTTATGCAGCGATGTACCATCCGTGGATTCAGATTTTTGACCATTCCAATAAAAAAAATGCATTTTTTCCACCTTCCGGAGCGGTGATGGGAATATACTCCGGCAAAATTTATAATTGACAAAGCTTCGATACTGGCTGATGGACATCTACGAATAAAATAAAAAATTCCGGGTCTTTTAATTCCTTATAAATTCCTTATACTTCTCTTTTAAACTAATCTTATAGAAAAGTTATATAAGGAGGAGTTATAATGAATGAAGTGATCTTAGAAACAAGGGGGATTCGTAAAGCCTTTGGAAAGCAGAATGTACTGGACAACGTATCCCTGATGGTTCCGAAAGGCTGTGTATATGGTCTTCTGGGGCCTAATGGGGCCGGAAAGTCCACGCTTATGAAGATGTTTTCCGGCATGATCCGCCCAGACGAAGGGGAGATCTATTTCAACGGCAGCAAGTGGAGCAGGGACAACCTGAAAGATACGGGGGTACTGATTGAACAGCCGCCTCTCTATGAGAATCTGACGGCGGTAGAAAATTTAGAGGTCCGTACACTCTTGCTGGGGATTCCGAAAAAACGGATTCAGGAGGTACTGGATATTGTGGACCTGAAGAATACCGGTAAAAAGCGCGCAGGGCAGTTTTCCATGGGCATGAAACAGCGGCTCGGAATTGCCATAGCGCTATTGAACAGCCCGTCGCTTCTGATTCTGGATGAACCGACCAATGGGCTGGACCCGTTTGGTATCCAGGAGCTCAGGGATATGATACGTGATTTTTCCGATCAGAGGATCACAGTGATTGTTTCCAGCCACATTTTAAGCGAAGTGGAACAGGTAGCAGATTACATCGGGATTATTTCGGAAGGGGTCCTGGGCTATCAGGGCGGCATGAAGCAGGGGAAGGATCTGGAAAGCCTGTTCACAGATGTGGTAAGAAAGAACAGGGGGCGTGAATTATGTTGTTAGCATATATGAAAGCGGAAAATCTGAAAAACAGACACACCGTGGCAGCTAAACTGTTCTGGATCGTACCCTTATTCAGTATTGTTATCGCAGTTATCTTTTCAGGACAGGACAGCAGGTACTATCAGATGAACCAGTATAACTGGTGGTATACAACGTTTTTCCCGATGTTGCTGCTGCTTAGTACTGCGTTTGCAGGACAGCGGGAGAGAAAGATGAAGAATCGGGCTATGGGGGCTTTGCCGGTAGATATGAAAAGATTATGGAGTGCGAAGATTTTCTACAGCCTGAAAACACTTGTGATAGCGGCTCTGTCAATATACTTTGTGCAGGAAGTGATAAGCCGTCTGCTGTTATCCGGCGGCTCCAGGGAAATCTCAAGCCTGGCCGGTCTTATGGCCGCAGTACTCTGGATTGGACTGAGCCTGTGGCAGATTCCGCTCTGGCTCTTTGTAAATCAATGGCTGGGCTTTGCTGCCGGGATACTTTTAGGCATGGTGTGCAATATTGGACTGGGAATTCTGGGGGCTCCGACAAACTGGTGGCTGCTGAATCCGTTTTCCTATATCAGCCGTCTGATGTGCCCTGTTCTGAAGATTCTGCCCAATGGACTGCCGGCTGAGCCGGGCAGTCAGACTTTTTTCCCGGGAGTACTGGATGCTTCCGTAATCCCTCTGGGGCTTGGAATTTCACTGGCGCTGTTTTTGGCGGTCTGGGCTTTGACAGCCGGATGGTATGCAGGAAAGGGGCGAAAAGGATGGGAGAGCTGAAACAAAGGAGAAGCGGATTTAAAATGCTTTGCGCCGAATTTTTGAAGATGCGAAGAACATGGATATTGTGGCTCCATATCATTATGCCGCTGGCTGGAATTGGTGTGTTTTTATTATACTATCGTATTTCAGGGTGGAGCAGCTGGGGGAAGATTTCTGGTTATGTGGAGGTGGTTTCTATTGTCTGCCCCTCACTTGTTGGGTTTGTCTGCGGACTGGCGGCAGACCAGGAAAAACAGGCGGGGCACTTTCAAAATTTGCTGGGAGACGGAAGAAGCAGGGCGGTGAACCTGACGGTTAAGCTTTGTTCATTGCTGCTCTGGAATCTTACGGCAGTACTTCTGACAATCGGAGGATTTGGCGCAGGATATTATCTGTTTGTAGAAAAGACTGCGGTGCCGGGAATGTTTTATATTATAGTGACAGGAATGATCTGGATCTCTCAGATATTTACTTACTGTTTTCACCTGTTTCTGGGAATGAGGTTTTCAAAGGGGATTTCCATAGGGGCAGGCATCGTGGAAAGTCTGCTGGCGGCCCTTTTGATGACCGGACTCGGAGAAGGAATCTGGCAATGGATTCCCTGTGCCTGGGCGGGACGCTTCACTGGGATGTATGTAAAGTATGCGGCCGGGGTGGACAGTGAGACATGGGGACTGGCAGAGGCTCAGTTTAAAACAGGCGGAATTATGATGGGTGTAATCACCGTGGCAGGGATTCTGCTGCTTTATCTCTGGTTCCATTTTTATGAAGGAAAACGGATGGAAGATTAGACGGTATCCAAAATATCTGACATTATGAGAGAGGGGAGTGAGAGTATGGCCAGGATTCTCGCGGTAGATGATGAGCCTGCAATTCTTACGGTAATCCGGCGGGCGCTGGAAAAGGAAGGGCACAGTGTGACAGTTTTAAACTGTGCCGACGAGATTAAAACAGAAAATCTGAATCAGTACGACCTGCTTCTGCTGGATATTATGATGCCGGGAACGGATGGAATTACATTTGTCAAACAGATCCGCAGCCAGGTTGACTGTCCGATTTTGTTCCTGACAGCCAGGACCGATGAAAACAGTATCATGTACGGTCTTGCGTCCGGCGGTGACGATTATATTACAAAGCCCTTTGGGATCGGGGAGCTGAGGGCGCGGGTACAGGCCCATTTGCGTAGGGAAAATCGGGAAAAGAGACATACGGCTCTGATAGAGGATGTGCGGTTCGATCTGGCGGGAAAAACAGTTGAGGTGGGTGAAATCCGGGTGCCTCTTACAAAAAGTGAATATGAAATCAGCGAATTTCTGGCAATGAACCATGGACAGGTATTTTCAAAGGAACAGATTTATGAGCGCATATTCGGATATGATAAAGATGGAGATGTTTCGGCGATCACAGAGCATGTAAAAAATATCCGGGCAAAATTTTCCCGGGCCGGTAAGGAGCCGATAGAGACGGTATGGGGGATAGGTTATAAATGGAAATGAAGCGTAAGGTAACTGTGCAATCTGTTTTTCGGCGTTTTTTGGTCTGGTTCTGTCTGATGACAGCAGGCCTTTTACTGATTTGTGTAATCATTTTTGGCGTTTTAGGCGCGCTGGGAGCAGTGCTGCCGGCCAATTACAGTGAAGTGGCGCTGGAAAAGCAGCGTACTAAGATACAGGAAGCCGATCAGGTAACTGAGGATATGATACCGGATAACTGCCGTTACGGCGTATATAGTGAGGACGGTACATTTCTTTACGGGAATCTGAGTCAGAAGGATCAGGAAAAGGCGTGGGAAGAGTATGAGAGGGGTGCCGGCGGAGATGGGGCATGGGGCTATCTGAAGCATTTTTCACGCGATGGAGAAGTGTGTCTGGCGGTCTATCATTTAAAAGCGGAATTCACAAATCCACTGCTCAGAAAAATATTTCCGGGCGCACCAGAGGGCCTTATATTATTGTTTCTTATTCTGTTTTTAATACAATCTGTTCTGCTGATCCGGAAGTTTGGAAATATGATCCGCAGGGAATTGGAAACGGTGAAGCAGGTGACGGAGAAGGTCAGGCTGCAGAATCTGGATTTTGAAAAACCGGATTCCAGGATTGCAGAGATCAATGAAGTCATGGATTCTCTTGTCCAGATGAAAGAAGCGCTGGAGTCATCTCTGAAACAGCAATGGGAAATGGAAGAGAACAGGCGTCAGCAGATCCGTGCACTGGTTCATGACATCAAGACTCCGCTGACCGTTATACGCGGGAATACCCAGCTGGCCTGTGAAGCAGATTCCATGGAGGAAAGCAGGGAATGTCAGGAATATATCCTGCAGGAGACGGACAGAATAGAGCGGTATATGCGCATGCTTCAGGAAATGCTGAAATCTGACGGCGCCATGCAGTTTAAGAAGGAAAAAATAAAGATCAAAGAATTTTCCGAATCCTTTGCTGAAAATGCAAGAGTTATGGCAGCCGCCGGAGGGCAGAACATAACGGTTGTAATTTCGGTGGTTTCAGATTATATTATAAGTGACAGGCAGATGCTTTTGCGTGCCTGGGAAAATCTCCTGGACAATGCTTCACAATATACTCCAAAAGGCGGGAACATAGCCGTTAAGATAACAGAAGACGGGGACGTGCTCTGTTTTCAGATAGAAGACAGCGGCCCTGGTTTTACCGAGGAGGATATCCGCCGTGGTCCGGAACAGTTTTATCAGGGTGACAGAAGCAGAAATTCCAAAAGCCATTATGGCATGGGGCTGTTTATTGTGCAGTCGTTTGCCAGGCAGCAGGGCGGAAAGCTGATCCTGAGTAATTCCGATTCCCGGAAAGGGGCCTGCGTCCGGTTGGAGATCTGTACAAAGTGAACAGCAGAACCGGAGATGGATATAGAAAAGAAAATTGGAAAGTGAGGAGATATGATGTTATTCGTTTGTTACCCAAAATGTACGACCTGCCAGAAGGCCAGAAAGTGGCTGGAAGAGCAGGGCATCTCTTACGAGGAGAGAAATATTAAGACAGAAAACCCGAGGAAGGAAGAACTGAAGGAGTGGTACCAGAAAAGCGGGCTGCCTCTGAAAAGATTCTTTAATACGAGCGGGATGCTTTATAAAGAAATGAAATTAAAAGATAAGCTTCCAGATATGAGTGAAGAAGAACAGCTTGAACTGCTTGCAACAGATGGGATGCTTGTGAAACGGCCTCTGATTGTAGCGGGGGATATAGTACTCACCGGCTTCAAGGTATCTGAGTGGGAGAAATTGAGGAGTTAGTGGGTGCGGTCCGCCTGCCTGAGATGGCGCCTGTGGTGTCCGGGTGGGAATGCCTGACGGTGTTTTCGGATGCCGGCGTTTAGTCTAGTTTCCGTAGGGATAAAATAGAAAAATCTGATGGAACCGGCAACAT
>NZ_GL870822.1:75200-79736 GCF_000190355.1 Clostridium sp. D5
TTGCCTGGTAAGGCAAAGTCTGTCCATCAGATTTTTCTATTTTATCCCAACGGAAACACGACACACTTTAGGCATCCGAAAACACCGTCAGGCATTCCCACCCGGACGCCACAGGCGCCATCTCAGGCAGGCTGCGTTCATCCGGGCGGCAGAAGCTGATAACTCGGGAGGAATTTCTGGACGGGGGAGGCGGATGGGATTGGATACGAGGACGGGGCTTCTGGCAGGCAGTGGCCGGGTTCCGCATAGGCGCTAAAAATCCGCTGCCCTGCGCCAGGAGCCCTCCGTGGACGCGGTTTTTACTTCTGATCGGATGCGGCCAGCTGTGGGGAAGCGTGACTGGGCTCTACTGGATGCGTCTTTTGTGGTGTTACAGCCGCTTCATCAAAATGAAAGCCAACATATGAACTTTTTGCAGGGCTACAAGCCCTGCAAAAAAGCCGACTCAAGCGGGAATGCATCCGGCATTCCCGTGTTTGTCGGCGGTGTTCATCATGTTGGCTTTCATTTTGATTAGCGGCTGTTACACCACAATACCGCATCCAGGAGAGCCCAGTCACGCTTCCCCACAGCGTCCCCTCCTAATCAAACCCTACAATCCGCGTCCTACCTCTCCCGAATCTCGATATCTCCGGAATCGGCGTAGATTTTTATTAGGTTCTGTGATGTGCCGTCTGTCTGATAGTATTCCTGGTCATCGTCTCTGTCCGTGTAGTGCCCTTTCGGAGCTTTATCTGGAAGGTAGATCTGACCGTATTCGGCGGTGACATCAAAGGTGTATGTCTCTAATTTTTCTGGGAGATACAGGTTTACATCTCCATATTCGCTGGTACAGTTCAGGGACTTGATCTTGGCGGCATCCATGTAGAGACTGCCGGAATCCAGGTTCGCTTTTGCGGTATCACACTTGAAATTTTTCAGCGTGCTGTCACCGTATTCTGAGTATAATGTGAATGTCCCGGTTTCTGTGTCTTTCAGGTCCAGATCGCCGCTGTCCAGAGTTATCTTCAGGGAAGTGGAGCTGCTTTCTTTCAGGGTAAGGTCACCATAGTCTACAGTGATATCCATATCGGCAGCTTTGGTGCCGGTTATGGATACATCGCCGGAGTCATCGTATATTTTCAATGTGTCAAGGGTCTTATCCTTTGGTACATATAAGTTTACGTATGTGTTAAGTGAGTCACTGACTGTGGAAAAGGCAAGAAATACACCATGGTTACTGTCTGGCTGATACAGAGTGAATTTGCCGTTGGTGACCTTGTATTGCGGATCCCCGAAGGCTTTATCCAGCAGGTACTCTACGTAATAGTTGTCGTCATCGGAAGGCAGAACATGGATATCAGCATAGGCATCCATGGTGATTTCTGCTTCGGTAAATGTGTCTAATTTGGTCTTTTCCAGAGTCACTGCTTCTGATTTTATGTTATTGGAGCCAATTCCGTTTCTGGTGATGGAAACACCCGCCCTTCCTCCAAAGAGATAGCCGATTCCGGCAAGCACAGCACCTGCTGCCATGAGGCAGGCAGAGACAGTGATAATTTTTTTAGTGATTGATTTCATTCTTCTTACCTCCTTTAGAGAGATTTCCCAGTGATTTTGATGTTTTTCTTAAAAACCAGCGGCAGAAATTGACTGCACCATATATAAGCAGCAGTCCCGTACCCAGTGCAAATAAGCCTAATCCAATGGTAGCAAGGCCGTCTGCGAATGTGGAGAACAGCAGGATACCTCCTCCGAAAACTCCGATGATGCCGCTGGCAACAACTGCGACTGCAGCCATGAACAAACAAAAGATCATTGCCAGGATCACGATTGCAAAGCAGATGAATACGGCCAGCAGGGCAAATCCCAGTGGCAGGGCGATTGGTGCGGCGCAGACACCGAGTACACCGATCCAGAGAGCGGAGAGTCCCCGCTTCACTGTTTTGGGCGGTTCCTGTACATTTTTGGCGGCCAGGTCTATAATCAGCTGATTGGCAGCATCTTCAGGAGAACCCAGATCCTGGATTGCCTGCTGCTCATATTCAGGGCCGGCTTCTGCAAAATATTCTTCAAAATAATCCATAGCCTTATCATAATCTTCTTTGGGAAGACGGCGCAGCTTATGCGCGAGTGTCCTCATATATTCTGTCTTAGTCATTGCGAAATCCCTCCTCTAACAATCTCATCAATGGTTGTTTTATAAATTTCCCATTCTTTTAATAGTTCCTGATGATGTGTCTTTCCGATATCTGTAATCTTGTAATACTTCCGGTTGCGTCCCTGATATTGCTGGTCGTAGGTCTCCACATACTGATTGTCCTGCAGTCTCTTTAGGATAGGATAGAGCGTAGAGTCCTTTGTGTTCGCAGCCTTTTTAATAATCTGGCTGATCTGATAACCGTACGCATCGTCATTGGCGATTACCGATAACACAAGAAAGTCGAACATCGGGGTATTCAGTGTAAAGGTCATGTTATCATTCCTTTCTATATGTTTTTATTTTGTATATGTGTTTTATAAGCATATTATATTTCGTATAATATATAATGTCAACTCATATTACCTAAAGAATTTCAAAAGATAATCTTTAGGTATTGTTATCTGTAAAGGAAGCAGAGTATAATAGGATGCAATAGATGACAGTAAATAACAGGAATTGTGTGGGAGTTGCATAGGGGTCTGACCCCTTTGCCAAAGGGGTCAGACCCCTATGCAACTCCCACGAGAAGTGAGGAAATTATGTACAAAATTTTAATCGTAGAAGATGATCTGACGATCGCTAAGACGATCGAAGCGCACCTGACTAAATGGGACTATGATGTGAGGTGCATCAAAGATTTTAAAAATGTTCAGGAGGAGTTTATCGCGTTCGAGCCTCAGCTTGTGCTGATGGATATTCTCCTTCCCTTTTATAATGGGTTTCACTGGTGTACTCAGATCAGGGCTATTTCAAAAGTACCAATGATATTTCTCTCCTCTGCCAGCGATAATATGAATATTGTCATGGCCATGAATATGGGAGGGGATGATTTTATTGAGAAACCTTTCGATCTGAATGTGCTGACGGCAAAAATCCAGGCACTTCTGCGTCGGACATACTCTTTTCAGGGACAGCTGAATGTACTGGAGTACAAAGGCGTGATCCTGAATCTGAATGATGCCTCGCTGACATACGAGGGGAAAAAGCTGGAATTGACAAAGAACGATTTCAAAATATTACAGCTTTTAATGGAAAATGCGGGAAAGATAGTGAAACGGGAGCGGATTATGGAAAGACTCTGGGAAAGTGATGAGTTTATTGATGATAATACATTGACCGTTAACATTACGAGGCTGCGCAGAAAGCTGGAGGGAATCGGGATTGCAGACTTTATATCTACAAAGAAAGGCATTGGGTATCTGCTGGAATGAAAAAGAAACTGGGATTTTATCTGAAATCAAGATTAAAATATATAATTCTGTACCTCCTTTTGGGGGGAATCTTCTGGTTAGTGCTGTACCTGTACAATGTCAGGACCGATGCGCTGGTGTATGCAGTGCTGCTTTCATCGGCCTTGTTCGCCGGTGCTGCCGTTTTGGACTTCGGGGGATATTGCCGCCATATAGAAAAGGTGAAGGAAGCGCAGGCGGCCCTGCCGCATGAACTGAGAGAAGCCCCGCCTGCAGTGGATCTGACAGAGTCACTGTATCAGAAAGAACTAAAAGCTCTGTTTGAGTATAAAGAAGAACTGGAAACGGGAGGCCGGATAGGAAGACAGGAGATGCTGGACTATTACAGCCTGTGGGCCCACCAGATCAAGACTCCTCTGGCGGCCATGGGCCTGCTTCTGCAGTCGTTTGAGGAGGGGGAGATTACCGAAGATGCGGAGTTTATACATCCGATGAAGATGGAACTGTTTAAAACGGAGCAGTATGTGGAGATGGTACTTTCCTATCTGAGAATAGAAGATATGTCATCGGATCTGTCGCTCCAATGGTATCCGATCGATGATATCGTGCGTCAGGCAGTGCGGAAATACTCCCAGCTCTTTATTCTGAAAAAGATTCATCTCAGCTATCAGAAATGTGAAGGTATGGTATTGACGGATGAAAAATGGTTTCTGCTCATTCTGGAACAGCTTCTGTCAAATGCTTTGAAATACACGGGACAGGGTGTAATTTCAATCTATATGGATCCGGAACAGGCGGAAACACTTATAATAGAGGACACTGGTATCGGGATTCAGGCGGAAGACCTGCCCAGGATATTTGAAAAAGGATTCACAGGATACAATGGAAGAAAGGATAAAAAATCAACCGGAATCGGATTATATCTCTGCAAATCTGTCTGTGAGAAATTGAATCATGGGCTGACAGCTGAGTCTGAAGTGGGCAGAGGAACAAAGATGCGTCTGCATCTGCACCGTGATCCATTGATTGTTGAGTAAGAGGAACCAGGTAATTAGGGAACCTGTTATATGGTTCAGAAAATAACCGGGCAGCAGGAAAGAAGAGATGGCTGTTATTTAAGTAGAATTTGTAACGGATAAAAAGAAGTTCTGTCATGATGATTGA
>NZ_GL870822.1:80048-108174 GCF_000190355.1 Clostridium sp. D5
GACCCTCATGACAGAACTTCTTTTTATAATAGCTTTTTTATAGCAGAGCCTCTGAAACCAGAGCTCCTTACATCAGTGCCTCAAACAGTTTATCTGTAGGCCTTGGTATTACAACACTGTTGACCATCAGCTCGCTTACGGACTCGGCAGCTTTTACAGCAGCGGTCACAGCGCTGACATCTCCGCACAGAGTGACGAATCCCTTTCCGCCCACTGCAAAACCGGTGCGGATCTCAATCAGGTGAATATCGGCAGCCTTGGCTGCAGTATCAGCTGCGACAATGGCCGAGGATACCGAATAGAATTCAATCACGCCGACGGCTCCGGTGGTCGGAACCTGTGTGGTACTGCTGATAGCCGGCATCAGCTGGTCGCTGATGTTCGGGATGAGAAGCTTGTCTACCAGAAATGGTCCTGCGATCTCTTCCCCTACATTCATGGCAGCATTCACGCTGCTGGTGTCGCCCCCGATAATGATCAGATATTTACCGGGGCAGATTGTGGATGACCTTAATAATTCAACCTCCGCGGCCTTGAGTACATGGTCGCAGGTCTCAATTCCTTTTGCTATACTGGATAATTCTAACATTCCAACTGAATTTCCCATTTTTTTATTCCTCCATTAGTTTACATTTATTCGAATACCATTTGGTGCTACTTCGGTGACTGTTCCGTTAACGCTGGCGTGGATATTGGCTGACAGCGCTTTCTCATCTGCCTGACCGATTAAGTCGCCTTTATGTATGGTGTCGCCGGCTTTGATGACAGCTGCAGCCGGTTTGCCGATATGCTGTGATAATGGAATGAATACTTCCCTGGGAAACAGTTCCGTACAGCTGTGTGCATGCAGCCCGTTATATTTGCCGAGGCCCAGACGCGCGATCAGGCGGTCGGTCGGAATACGGTTCAGATCGATTGTCGGTCTTGCCGTCGGATCCGGAGTCTTGTCTATCATGATTCCGCGTTCACGAAGCTGTACCTTCATATAGTCATTGACCTGTCTCGGGGATAGGCCCATTGGACATGAGAACATCTCGCAGACGCCGCAGCTGCAGCAGTTCACTGCATCGCCGTAGCACTTTGCAAATTCTTCGTTGGAATCAATTGTTTCTTCTCTCCAGACATTTCTCATCACAAGATGAGGCTTGATGCTGTGTCCGATCTGGAAACGCGGGCACAGATCTGTACACATTCTGCACTGGATGCAGGCGCTTCTTGCCTGGTGCTTAATTCTCTGGATAGAAACCTGCGTTCTCCGGATCAGATAGTGGTCCTTCGGGAGAACGATGATGTTGCCGGTTGTCTTTGTCACGACCTGCTGATCAATGACACTGTCATCAGAGAAAACTTTACCCATCATAGGTCCGCCGAGGATGATGGCATAATCGGAGATAACAGGCTGTGCTGCTTCTATGCATGTTCTTACGGATGTTCCGATCGGCACCTTCAGCATGATCGGTTCCTTCACTTCACCGACAACAGATAAATATTTGTCTGTCACTTTGCCGCCGTCTGTCAGTGCGCGGTAAACGGCAAGCACGGTTCCTACATTATCTACGACAGCACCGACCTCAATCGGAATGCCGCGCTCCGGTACGGTTCTGCCCGTAACCTGCTGCACGATAATCTGCTCGTCTCCGGCAGGGTAGAAGGTTCTCATCTCAAAAATCTCGATGTCTGCATTATTTTTTTCAATTGCCTCTTTTAAAGCGGCAATTTCAGCTTTGTATTTGGCTTTGAGCGCTATGTAAGACTTCTTTGCCTCGAGATGTCCGGCTATATACATGACTCCTTTAATTAACTCATCGGCAAAGGTTCTGCACAGATACTTGTCAGTCTCAATCAATGGTTCACATTCGGCGGCATTGACGATAAAATACTCGGCCTTTGTGTTCAACTTCACATGTGTAGGAAATCCTGCCCCGCCGGCCCCTACAATACCGGCATCTTTTACTGTTTCAATTAAACTCATAACTTCTTTCTCCATTCATTGATTCTCGCGGGAACAGCAGCCCTAGTATGGCCGGACGCCGCCCGCGGGGCCAAAGGTATTTGACCTGGTGGACATATTTGGTGCTTATCTGATAAGATAGTTTCAGACAAAACACAGTGTAATCATATCATATTTTTTGTAAAAGAAACAGAGAAAAGTGACCTAATCTTACAAAAACGTAAGGATTTCCCCCTGTTTTGAAAGGCAAAGTTATGGATTGCAGCAGGGCAGGTGCCTTATAATACGTGCATAGACAGGAAAACAATGAGAAAAGAAAGGCAGGAAAGCTTTATGTCATTATTAGATGTTAAAAATGTAAAAAAAATTTATACCACCAGATTCGGAGGTAGTCAGGTGCAGGCTCTGGCGGATGTTACTTTTTCTGTAGAACCGAGAGAATATGTGGCAATTATGGGAGAATCCGGTTCCGGAAAAACGACGCTGCTGAATATACTGGCGTCACTGGATAAACCTACCAGCGGAAGGGTACTCCTCAAAGGCTGCGATCTGAGTACAATAAAAGACCGGGAAATGGCAGCATTCAGAAGGCAGAATCTGGGATTTGTTTTTCAGGACTTCAATCTGCTGGATACCTTTTCACTGGAAGACAATATTTACCTTCCGCTGGTACTTGCGGGAAAAAAATATGAAGAAATGAAGCAGTGTTTGAATCCCATAGCACGGCAGCTTGGAATCACAGATCTGTTAAAAAAATTCCCCTATGAAGTATCCGGAGGTCAGAAACAGCGGGCGGCAGTTGCCCGGGCGCTGATAACAAAGCCCCAGCTGATTCTCGCAGATGAACCGACGGGGGCTCTGGATTCCAGGGCTTCAGACGACCTGATGAACCTTTTCAATACGATTAACCAGAACGGACAGACCATTCTGATGGTAACCCACAGCGTAAAAGCCGCAAGCAGTGCAAACCGTGTGATGTTCATCAAAGATGGGCAGGTATTCCATCAGATATACAGAGGCAATCAGACAAACGAAGAAATGTACCAGAAGATTTCAGCGGCACTGGCTGTACTGAGCACAGGGGGTGAGCAGTAATGTTTTATCCAAAGCTTGCACTGACAAATTTAAAAAAGAACGGAAAGACCTACATTCCATATCTGCTGACCTGCGTACTGACAGTGATGATGTTCTATGTCATGTACGCCATCAGTAAAAACACAGGACTGGATCAGATGCAGGGCGCAACCTCCCTGAAAATAATTCTTGGATGGGCGGTCATCGTTACAGGAATCTTTTCCGTGGTATTTCTGTTTTACACAAACAGTTTCCTCGTGAAACAGAGGAAAAAGGAGTTCGGCCTCTATCAGGTGCTGGGGATGGACAAAGGCAATCTGACAAAGATGATGGCATGGGAATCTATCCTTACAATTCTCGTCAGCATTGTCCTGGGCCTGGCAGCAGGAATTCTTTTAGGGAAGCTCATGTTTTTGATTTTACTGAAAATGATGCATTTTGCGGTTCCTTTGAAATTCGCAGTAGAATCAGATGCTATGATCGGTACAATAATATTATTTCTTATTATATTTGCGATAACTTTTATCTTTAATCTGTTTCAGGTTCAGACAGCCAATCCGGTCGAGCTGCTGCACGGCGGCAGCCAGGGAGAGAAAGAACCGAAGACGAAATGGCTGCTTGCACTGATTGGTGCAGCGACACTTGGCATCGGCTACTATATCGCACAGACGACGGATTCCCCGCTGGCAGCCATAGGTAAGTTTTTTATAGCAGTCATACTTGTGATCATAGGAACCTACTGCCTGTTTACGGCCGGAAGCATTGCCTTTTTAAAAATATTAAAAAAGAATAAAAAGTTTTACTATCAGAGCAGGCACTTTACCTCTGTATCCGGCATGATATACAGAATGAAGCAGAATGCGGTGGGTCTTGCAAACATCTGTATTATGAGTACCATAGTCCTCGTATTGGTATCTGTATCAGTTTCGCTCTATACCGGTATCGAAGATGCACTGTCAACCAGGTTTCCCACAGACCTGAATATAATGATCTATGACACATCACAGGAAAATCTGGATAAAGCAGACCAGATTATAAAGGAGGAAACAGAAAAAGCCGGAGTGGGACTGGAAAACCGTGTATACTACAGGGCGGGAGCGTTCACTGTAATTTACGACCAAAAAAACAGCAGGGTATTGTTGGAAGAAAATGCAGCTGCATCCTATTCAACGGAAGATTTCCGATGGATGGAAATCATTCCGCTGTCGGATTATAACAGACTGGAAGGAACTAATGAAACACTGGAAGAGAATGAAATATTTGTTCAAATGCCTGACAGCGGAGTTCATTCAGACACCTTCCGGATAGAAAATGAAACCTACAAGGTGAAAAAGTCAATCAGTTTGAAAAGCGAAGCCAAAAACGATGTATCCAGCGCAGTAGAGGGAATGATTGTGGTCATGCCTGATGTACAAAAGATTGCAGAATTGAAACAGCAGTACGGTTATGAAGGCGCGGATAAGGTCACCTATTCTGATTCCTTTAATATGAGCGGAAAAGAAGAAGCAAAAAATACGGCTGTCAAAGCCATAGAGCAGCGCTTCACGGAGGAAGTGGCAGAGTCATACATCGAGTATAAAGATGCGTACAGATCAGAATTTTTCATAATATATGGCGGATTCTTATTCCTGGGAGTATTCGTAGGCTCATTATTCCTAATGGCCACCGTCCTAATCATCTACTATAAACAGATATCTGAGGGATATGATGACCGCAGCCGTTATCAAATCATGCAGAAAGTAGGAATGAGTAAAAAAGAAGTGCGTCATTCCATCAAAAGCCAGGTACTGATGGTCTTCTTCATGCCGCTGATCGCCGCCATCATCCATGTGGCATTTGCCTTCAAAACAGTTACAAAACTGCTGGCGGTCATGAATCTGGTAAACGTACACCTGTTTTTCCTGTGTACAGTGGGGACAGTACTCATATTTGCAGTATTCTACGCCATCGTATTCACAGTAACCTCCAAACAATATTATAAGATTGTGCAGTGAAGGCACTTTTGTGGCTGAGCGGACGCTTCCGAACCCGGGCATAGGGGCAGCTGGAGACGGGTTACGGCAGTAAGCTGGAGTAAAGTAAAATAGAAGGAAAACCGGGGCAACCTGGCCACATCACGCGAAGCCCTGATGGCTTCGCGCGCTGGGGCCAGGGATTTTTATGATTCGGAATCATAAAAATCACCCCGGTTTTCCTTTTATTTTACTTAACTCCAGCTAACAGTCGTAAGACGCCTCCAGCTGCCCCTATGCCCGGGTCCGGAAGCTGGTTCGTTAAGGCAGAAGTGCCCTTACTGGTGGGGGATCTTTACCGGAGAAGCGGATGGGAATGTCTGCGCGTGAATGTGTGGCAGGAGAAGTAGATTAGAATGTCTGCGCGTGAATGTGTGGCAGAAGAAGCGGATAGGAATATCTAAGCGTGAGTGTATGTTAGATTAAGTTAGCATACCTGATTCCAAATTCATATAAACACTCCAAATCCCATTAACATCCGGGCATCCATCTTAATCCGCTGCTCCCGCAAAAGTCCACCAACGAGATTCCAACCGCCTGGATGCACCCAGCCTGTCTGGAGCGGGAGGGACGACGGGGGGCGGGAAACTTCAGGGAACCTTTCTGACAGGCATAGAGAGCGCCGTAGTATCACTTGATAAAAACCACACCGGACGGGGAGGCTAAACTCTGCTTCCGAAGCAGAGTTTAAGTCGGCCTGAGCCGCGCAATTCATCAGAATTGCGGGGTGAATGCCGACGGTGCCTCCCCGTCCGGTGTGGTTTTTATCTAGTGATACTTGGCAAACGGACCGCCTGCAGAAAGGTTCCCTGAAGTTTCCCGCCCCCCCGTCGTCCCTCCCGCTTCAGACAGGCGACCTCCCTTCATTCCACCTACCCATTTCGACTTTTTCGTGTTATACTTTACTTTGAAATTAGTCTAAAGGAGGCGTTTTATGTCTGATTATAGAGAGTCCATACGTGCCGTGCTTCATGAGGTTGGCAAGGCAGTTGTGGGCAAAGCGGATATTTCGGAAAAGATTATGATGGCAATTCTGGCCGGGGGGCATATTCTTGTGGAGGATATCCCGGGAATGGGCAAGACCACCATGGCCCTTGCATTTTCGAAGGCAATGGGGCTGCAGGAGAAACGGGTCCAGTTTACGCCGGATGTACTTCCGGCTGATCTGACGGGATTTACTCTGTATCAGAAGGCCACCGAGCAGTTTGTATATCAGCCGGGGGCGGTGATGTGTAATATTCTGCTGGCGGATGAGATTAACAGAACTTCGCCCAAGACCCAGTCTGCGCTTTTGGAAGTCATGGAGGAAAAGCAGGTGACTGTGGATGGGGTAACCAGAAAGACGGGCAATCCTTTTATTGTAATCGCTACGGAAAATCCTGCGGGTTCTGCCGGAACACAACTGCTTCCGGAGTCACAGCTGGACCGTTTTATGATCTGTGTGAGCATGGGGTATCCAAGCGTAAAAGAGGAAGTGGAGATTATGAAAAGGAACCAGCTGGGACGTACCACAGAGCCCGTGGAGAGAGTCATGACTGCGGAGCGGCTTGTACGTGCCAAGGAAGAGGTGAAGGCGCTGTATTTACACGATGCAGTCTACGCTTACATTGCACAGCTGGCAAAGGCTACCCGGGAAGGGGAACATATCGCGATGGGCCTGAGTCCGAGAGGGACGGTAGCCATGGCGGCGATGGCAAAGGCAGGTGCTTACCTGAGCGGAAGGGAGTATGTGATTCCCGATGATGTGGCCGAGGTGTTTCAATGCGTGGCAGGCCACAGAATACAGCTCAGCACAAAAGCAAAAGTGGGGCACATCAGGACAGAAGATGTGCTGGAACAGATTCTGGAAGAGGTGAAGCCTCCGGTTATGAAAAGGCGTTAGGTGAGTACATGATAAAACGAGCAGTTGGATATGCGGCGGCAGTTCTGGTGACGGCCTACCTGTTTCTGATGTATGACACACCGGCACTCTCGGCCGCAATTGTGCTGGAGATATTGTATCCGCTTGCATCATTTGCCTGTCTGCGCAGCATGGGGGCCAGGCTGACCGCTGGGATTGGTAAAGTACCCGCAATGGGAGAGAAGAATCAGAAGATCAGAATTAAACTGTGGGTGAATAATGCATCCCGGATCTGGAACGGAAAATATGAACTGAAAGTGAAAGCAGGGGGAAGGAATTCCAGTCAGAGGACGGAAAAAAAGATGGCAGGAATGCTGGAGCCGGGCAGGAAGAAGACACTTCCATTTTATTTGACATCGGAATACTGCGGAAGCATGGAAATTTCGCTGGATAGAATGAGGATTTACGACTTTATGGGAATATTTTACAGGTCTATTTCTTTGTCAGAAAAGGCATACGTCGGGATTATGCCCAAAGCCTCCCTGATACCGCTGGAAATTACAAGGCGGACCAGAGAATTCCTGGCCGATGCGGATGAGTATTCAGTGGAAAAGAGCGGGGACGATCCTTCCGAAATCTATCAGATACGGGAATACCGTCCGTGGGATTCGATTCATGACATACACTGGAAGCTGACGGCCAAGGAGGACACACTGATGGTAAAAGAATACAGCTTTCCACTGGGATGTGTTGTGCTTGTCTGGATGGATTTTCCACGAAAAGGGCAGAGCAGCGAGGGATTCAGCAAGATGCTGGAAGCCGCCGCCTCTCTGTGCATGACGCTGGCAGAGGAAAAGTGCATCCACATGGCTGCCTGGTTTGAAGAGAAGAATGCAAGAATTGTGAAATGGAAGGTCAGCGATGAAGAGGCAGTCCACGGTCTTCTCTGGAGAATGCTGGAGATGGAGCCGTACGCGGATGAAAAGATGAGAGAAGTATGTTATGAGAATGCATTCCGTGGAGAACATTTCAGCAGTATCGTCAGAATTGACGGGAGAGGTGCAATTACAGTCAACGGCAAAAAACAGGAATTACTGCAGCTATAGGGAGGAGACTGCCGATGAAAAGCAGAAGAGAGGGAAAATCGGGCATTAGGCTATATGAACAGAAAAGCAGAGAGACATCCGGGGAAATTGACCGGATCAGTTTGTTTGCAGCCAGAACCATGTCGGCAGGTTTTCTTGCAGTGGCCTGGCTGGAGAATTTTTTGTCGGTATTCCCAATGCAGGTACAGAAAGCCAGGTTGTATATTCTGCTGTTTCTGCTGTCTGGGGTACTGATATGGATGCTTGGCAGCAGAGGAAAGAAAAAGTTTCTGTATCTGGCAGCAGACGGCGTCGTCCTCATTTTTCTGGCATGGAAAAACCAGCTGATTGTCACGGCAGTGCTTAATTCGATTGCGAATGCCTATCTGCGAGTTCACCAGGAGGGCACTGTACCGCTGCTTCTCTACGAGGTGCCGGAACTGTCTGTAAGCTTACTGGCCATGGGGTTCGCGGTGGCTATGATTCCGTTCCTGGCAGTATTTTCTCTGGCTCTGCTGCATGGAAAAGGGGAAATAGCGGTGGTTCTGCTGCTTTTAATTCCGGCCATACTTTCAGCGATGGAAGGGTATTTCCCATCGGTGAAAGCCTGCGGGCTTCTGGTTCTGGCCTGCGGTATCTACTTTGCCATAGGTTCAGGCAGTTCGGGAAAGTCTGTCTGGGGGAACGCAGCGGCGGCAGCCGCCCTTTTATCTGTCCTCTGCGCAGTATCCTGGGGATTTGCGGGCCGGATTGAAGCGGGAAAGACGGTGGAGAATGGTCCGTATGTTCAGGCTCAGGCAGCAATCGAGAAGCATGTTGTACAGAAATTGAAAGAGATAACCGGGACAGCAGGGGATAAGGAAGAAAATCAGGAGGAACCGGAAGAGAGAAAAGAAGAGCAGCCGGAAGAAGCACAGGATTTACCGCCGGAGACTGCGGACCAGAATAGTGAAGACATGCAGGGTGGAATTTTCCCGGAGGAGGGCGGTTCTCCCGGAATCGGCCATGACCGGTTTACAGGCGGTGGGACGGCCAGTCTGCAGAACATAGGATATTTTCAGCCGGGAGACGGAGAAGGGATTACAGTTGGTACCGATACCCGTCCTGATACCACTTTTTATCTGCCGCTGGAGTTTGGCGGAACCTATGAGAACAGCACCTGGAGTACCCTGGAGAACCATGATGAGGTACTGGATCAGTACAAAGAGTATCCGGAAAATCTGACCCGCCTGATCAGCCTCTGTAAAAAACAGGATATCCAATCAGTAGAGGACGCTTCGGATTTTATACAAAAGGAGTTTGAAGAGAACACCGTATACGATTACAACCCGGGAACGACTCCCCAGGACCAGGATTTTGCCGAATATTTTTTGTTTGAAAATAAAAAAGGATTCTGCGTGCACTTTGCCACAACAGCCGTTCTGATGTACCGGATTATGGGATTTACGGCCAGATATGCAGAGGGATATGCCATTCCTCCTTCCGCTTTTATAGAACAGGAGGATGGGACATACCGAGCGGAAGTAACCGGAGACATGGGGCATGCCTGGTGTGAAACCTACGAAAATGCATGGGTGGTAAGAGAACATACTCTTCCTTACACAGGAAACAGCCAGTCAGCAGTCCCGCCGGCATCTTCAAGTCCGGCAAGTGTGCACCGGCTGTCTAAAACAGCGGTAACTATTTTAAAGGTATTTCTGCTGATCGTGCTGTGCATTATTATAACGGCAGTGCAGGCAGCCGTACGCAGAAAAAACAAATCTTATGCGCTCAGCAGATACGCGGAAGGAAGAGGGATTGTGGAAATATACCTTGCATTCTGCAGAATGTCCGGTCTCCTTGGAGTTTCTGCAGAAACACCTTTCAGCGCAGCCTCCTTTGAAGCGTTAAGGAAAGCCCTGCCCCAAGTGTCCGGACAAGACTGGGAGATGCTCCGGCAGGCCGCACTTAAGGCTGCATACGATAAAGCCCCGCCTTCAAAAGAAATACACGACAAACTGTTCCTGCTATATAAGAAGACATCAAAAGCAGTTCATAAAGAATTACCTTTCATGAAAAAAATACAATACCATTTTATAAAATGTCTTCCATAAAAATAGTTCGCATCAGGCTATACCCAAAGGGCATGAATTACGGGGTGCCCTTTGGGTATCCCTTTTTTACGCGTGTTTCTGACCTCGTAAAGAAAGCCGCCTGTAAAGTGAAAGCCAGATGAGAGAATGAACTGTCAATACGACGAGGTAAATAGTTATATCCTGGGACTTCCCGTTCAGTAAATCCATCAGTCCATAAAATGCTGCACTGGAAGGGAGAATGCAGGATACTTTATGAAGTATACTGCTTGAGGGAACAAGCAGGTAAAATAAAATTGGGGGTGCCAGAAATAAAATCATGACAATTTTGATATAGACAATACCAACCATCAGCCCGCTGGAAAAGTGCCCGATAAATACCCCCGCCAGAGCTGCAATAAAAGCAGACAGCAGAATCAGGAGTATCAGCGGCAGAAGCTGCACCAGACTGACCCGAATACAGACTGCAGCCGTAATGGCGGTTGAGAGGATACTTCCGGTAAAACCCAGGAGTAGTTTTTGAATAAGAAACTGAGTTTTTGTCATTGGCAGTACTTCATTGATAAAGATAATTCCGTCTTCCTTCTCACTAATCATGTTCATAGCGTTAAAAGTACACCCCATAAACATTGCCGTAACCAGGGTGATTACAATAAGAAGCGGCTTTAAAATATCGTTGTTATGTTTTAGCGGAATCACCGATATATTATATTGGGAAACAGTATGCTGTTCAGCAAAAAGCAGTGGGAGCGTATCCCCGATAATGGACATCATTTGAAGCTCATCACCGGAGCGTATTGTCTGGATTCCAGCGTCATTTTTGAGTACTCCGATCATTTGTGAAGAAGGATCATTAACAGCTTCTTTCAAATCAGCGGTTTTCTGGTAAACAGTCACATTGCCGTTACTTTTCAGCCAGTCAACAGTGTCTGCGGGCAGATCATTTTTTACAATTCCGAAAGTAATTTCGCTGATGGAAGAAAAGCTGACATCGGATAATAGACTGAGTGCAAAACCTATAAAGACCGGCAGCAGAAATGTCAGGATGCACAGCTTGTCGCGGCGGATATTTTTTAGTTGGTATTTAATCCCTTTCATATTATCCCTCCTTTGTCATTTCCCGTGTAAGCCGTAGGCGTGCGAGCAGGAACAGCAGTATGATTGCCGCTCCGCAGACCGTGTAATAAGTGCCGTTTGCAACAGGAGTATGAAAATAGGCATTTTTCATTGCCATAAACAGATGATACATTGGATGAAGGTTTATCCAGGACCAGGATAAGTTTGTCTGTCCTGCAAGAAAAACAGGGGTTGTGATAAAAATTGCAAGTATGAGATACAGCAGGGAAAACTGTTTGAAATCGGGCAGTGATATGGCACAGAAAAAGCCGGCAAGCGCCATGATAATGGATAAAATTCCTGTCTGCAGCAAAACGGCGGGAAGTACGGAGATCCCCGCATTAATCCCCAGATTAAACAAAGTCAGCAATACGGCAAATACAAGGTCTGACAATAAAATAAGTCCCAGTTTAGAAAGTATAAAAATGTTTGGGTTTATAGGAAGTATTCCATGTATCCGGATAACACCCATATGTTTTTCCTTAAACAGCATAGCAGCCAGTCCGAGAAAGCCAACCGCAGACAGTTCAAAAAACAGAAATTCGGAAGTAATCTCACGTCTGTTTTTCATTTCCCTGTCATTTTTCCCAATCAATTCTGCATGAGAAGAACCATCTGAGGACAATGCCGAAAGAGCATAAGCGGCCCGATAGTTATCGGTTTTGTCTGAGCCGGAAGAAATCATGCAGATCTTTGGTGTGGCGCCGGACATATCAAGGCCTACGGAATATCCATCTGAGTATGCTTCCTGTAATTCCTTTCTGCTGTCAACCTTTGTAACGAAAGAGGGAAGAGATTCCAGAGAGTGGTGCGGATCATACAAATAAACAGGGAAAATGTCCTGATCAATATTAACATATACGAAATTGATGTAGCAGGAATACAAAACAAGAGAACCGATAGCCAGCAGAAAAAATTTACTTGAAAGCATGAGTTTGAGATCTTTTTTAATAAGTGCAGGCAGGCTTTTTTGCATTAGGAGAGCCCCCTTCCGGTGTACTGAATAAACATATCTTCCAGAGTCGGTTCCTGGGAATGGATGCTGATAATCTCATCATGGGCAAATGGAATACCGTCTTCCAGCTCAGGAGCCTCGATTACTTTTTTTAATTGTCTGCCCTCATAACAATAGTCGATTTCGATATAGCGGCTGCTGTTCTGTCTCTTCAGATTTTCTGGTGTATCCAGAGCTGCGATATTTCCGTTAGAAATAAAAGCCACCCGGTCGCAAAGCAAATCTGCGTCCAGCATATTGTGGGTTGTCAGGAATACCGTGGTTCCTTTTTGACGTTCTTCCTCAATGATTCTGCGGAACAGGACTGCGCCGGACGGATCGAGCCCACTGGTTGGCTCATCCAGAAACAGAACCTGTGGATTGCTGATGAGTGCCCGCGCCATGCTCACCCGCTGCCGCATTCCCTTGGAATAGGATGTGACAGGCTTTTTCAAAAAATCAGGTATAAATTCCAGTTTATCCAGCAGTTCCTCCGCATCCCGCAGCTGCCCTCTGGGATAAAAAGATGAAAAATATTTAAGATTATCCAAAGCACTCAGATTGGAATACAGATAAGGAAACTCGAACAGTACGCCGATTTTCTGGTAAAAGGTCTGTGTATGTTCGGAATTCATATTCTGTCCGAAGAGAGATACCTGGCCTCCATATCCTTTCAGGATTCCGGTCAGGATTTTCTGGGTGGTAGACTTTCCAGAGCCGTTTGGCCCCAGAAAGCCAAAGATTTCTCCGTCTTCCACCTTAAATGTCAGGCTGTGCAGTGCCTGTTTATCCTTTCTGTAGGAAAAGGTCAGATCTTTTACTTCTATCATTCTTCATCCCCCCATTTTCCATGCTGCTCTTTTTTCTTATCATACTGCCGCCCGTTCCACCACTGAATAAATTTGATCTTGAGAAGTATGGCAATTGCCAGCAAGATCACAATGATCAGCCACCAGTACCATTCCAGATTTAAAAATGTCATATAAATTACCTCCTTTATGTACAGGGATGTCCCCTTCTGTGTGAAATAAATGTATGAAATTGAGGTGAAACCAGTGTGAGGCTGCAGTGAAGCTGGTGTGAAATCTTAATAAAAACGGCCCTGCTTTCATTGTGGAAAGCAGGGCCGTCGGGAATCGATAAAAGATCTATCTGACAATTTTGACAGTAAAATAAAACAGGACTCCATCGCTTAGATTTTTTACGCCGTAGTTCAGCTCCTGCATGGATAAAATTTGTGCAACAATGGCAAGACCCAACCCGGAACCACTGTATTTAGAGCCGTGGCCCCTGTAGAATTTGGTCCAGATTTTGGGCAGTTTATCCTGGGGAATGAGCGGGCCCTGATTATAAATGGAGAAATGCAATCCCCCGTTTTCTTCCGTCAATAATAACTTAATGATACCGCCTGGCTGCACATTTCTTTTGGCATTGATGATCAGGTTGTCTAATACCTGTTCCATACGCGCTTTATCAGTAAAAACGAATACTTTATGATCGGGAAGTTCAAACTGTAACTCGAAATTGACATCCAAAGCGTCGATTAACAGCCTTCCGGCAACGGTTTCCAAAAATTCTACAAAATCGAAGTGCTCCGGTGCGAGATGGGAAGCTCCTGTTTCAAGTGCAGACAAATCCAGCAATGTTGTAATAAGGCTGTTCATACGGTCTGTTTCAGCAATAATGACTTCCGAATAGAGCTGCTTTTTGACATCGTCAGCTTCATCCTGCAGTGCCTCGGCATAGGCACGAATAACACCAAGCGGCGTTTTCATTTCATGTGATAAGCTGTCCACCAGCTCTTTGCGCTCGGCCAGCAGCAGCCGTTTTTGTTCCACGTCCTTTTTAAGCCGGGCATTTGCGTTCTCGAGTCCGGTAAGGGCCTGCTGCAGATTTTCGGCCATAGAATTGAGGCTTGCAGACAGTTCTCCAAATTCATCGTTTGTCCTGACTGCGCAGGGAGAAGAAAAATTCAGATCCGCCATCTGACGGGCCGCATGGCTGAGCTTAGCGATGGGATACGAGATGAAACGGCCCATCAGAAAATCCACAATCAGAACCAGCAAAATGATAAAAGAAAACCAGATCCAAAAGGATATATCTGTGTCGAGCGGCAAATGAGTAGAAATAAGATAGGACAATATCAGTGCGATACCAGCCAGTTTTGAAATCATTAAAATTTTTTTTCGCACAGTGCAAATCGTAAAGTGGTCTTTGATCTTCATACGGCTTCCTCAAACTTGTAACCGGAGCGAATCAGTGTGACAATGTGTCTGCTTTCGTCCCCTAACTTCTGACGAAGGGTTTTGATGTGGGTATCTACGGTTCGGGTGGTTCCCGCAAAATCATACCCCCAAATCCGGTTCAGCAGCTGATCCCGGCTAAAGATCTGTCCGGAGTTCGTGAGAAAAAAATGCAGCAGTTCATATTCTTTGTGAGTCAGCGTGACTTCCTGTCCATCCACAAAGACTTTATGAGAGGCCGGTATTAACGTGATCTTTCCTGCGTGCAATGAGTCAGTCTTTCCGGAGGAAGAGCGGCGCAGAAGTGCATTGGCTTTTGCCAGCAGTACTCTGGGGCTGAAAGGTTTTGTCATATAGTCATCGGCTCCATATTCGTAGCCCTTTAACTTATCATCCTCGCTGCTCCTGGCCGTCAGCATGATAATAGGCAGACTGCTCATTTCTCTTGCCATTTTACAGACAGAAAATCCATCCAGATGGGGCATCATTATATCCAGTACCATCAGGTCCATAGGATGATTTTTTAAAAGCATTAAGGCATCTACGCCATCGTCGGCGGCAAAACAGGTGTGACCGCCTTTTCTCATGTATTCTATCATAATCTCCTGCATATTTTTTTCGTCTTCCACAATTAATATATTTGCCATTGAAAATGCTTCCTTTCTATGCGGTGACTTTTCCATTACTTCTTATGCCAGAACAAAATCCGGATGATCAGAGCAATGATCAGTACCCCGGAAATGCTGTACCCAAGAAAACTGATCCAGGGTATTCCGAACCATAGCGGTATCGTACGTACATTGACAATCATGCCGGATCCGATGAACAAAGCGGCCGCCAGTATACTGAGGATAAAACGGTTTGCTGTTCTGTGCATATCCTCCCGCATCTCCTCGGAGTCAGACATCTGCAGATTCAGCTGGGCCTGGCCGTTTTTGGTGATATTAAGCAGGTCAGAGAGCTGCGCCGGGATATCCAGTGATTTATCCATCGAAGTGTACAGCTGGCGGCCCTTATGGCTGAGAAGCTTTTTTACATCCAGTTCCTTTAAAAGGAGAGATGACATGTGTACAGTGAGGATCTGAAGGATATTTACATCAGGGGCACAGGCGGTCAGTGTTCCTTCCATTGTTATCATACTTCGTCCGAGAAGTGTGATATCGGGGGTGATTGCGAGGCGGTGCTCTTTTACAAGAGAGAGCATGCGCTCAATTAAATCACCCAGTTTCATGGTGCCGAAATCCATAGACATATATTTGCTCAGAATATCATCAATATCGGTGTAAAGACGTGCGTGGTTGACACGTTCCTGAGGTTCCCCAAAGGCCAGCAGTACATTTTTCAGAGAATAGATATCCTGTTCCAGAATGGCCGTGATGGCCTTTTTCAGAAGCTGCTTATTGTGCTCTGTCAGCCGTCCTGTCATACCCAGATCAAGCCATGCGATCTGTCCGCCTGCAACCCAGAGATTGCCTGGATGCGGGTCAGCATGGAAAAATCCGTCCTCCAGTATCTGCTTGCAGTAATTTTCAGCGGCTTTCTGTCCGATTTCTGTCATATCATAGCCGAGTTCCTTCAGACGTTCCACCTCATCAATCTGTATGCCGTCAATATAGTCCATGACAAGCAGACGGGGCGTCGTGAATTCGTGATATACCTTTGGGCAGGTGACGTATACGATATCCTTCTGATTTTCATAGAAGAAGTCCAGGTTTGCGGCTTCCTGAAGAAAATCCATTTCTTCCTGGGTTGTTTTCCAGAGCTCATCCAGAATGGTTCTGAAGTCAATCAAATCCTCTGTTCCTATGGCCAGCTTCAGAATGCCGGCCGCCTTTTTCAGAAGAAGAATGTCGTTCTGCATGGTTTTTTTAATGGCTGGACGCTGAATTTTTATGACGACTTTTGTGCCGTTCTTTAAGACAGCAGGATGCACCTGGGCAATAGAAGCAGAGCCGAGAGGAATCTCCTCAATCTGTGAGAAGACATTTCCCGCCGGCTCTTTGAGTTCTTCTTCAATGACTGCCGAGATTACGGAATAGGACAGCGGCCTGACCTCTGTACGCAGCTTCGTAAGCTCACGGCAGTAATTTTCCGGAAGCATATCCGAGCGCATGGACATGATCTGTCCGAGCTTTACATAGGTGGGACCCAGATCTTCCAGAATCTCACGGAGCTTGAACGGAGTGAGTCCATGCGTAATATGATGCTTTCCAAGCACCTGCAGAATCTCCCGCAGGCGCTTTTGGGAAGTTGGTGTTTCTGACAAGGGTGGTTCCAGGGTTACATTCGTTTCATTCATAGGCGTGTCCTGCTACTGGGCATCCTGTGAGGGAGTGGCATCCGAAGCTTCTGTATCTGCAGCGTCTGGAGTTTCTTCTGTCGGGCAGGCAGCAGATTCTGCGGCCTCGCAGGATTCCTGAGGTCCCGATTTATTTTCATCTGTTTCACCGGACTCTTCTGCAGTCTGCTCATTGTTTTCTGCTGCAGCTTTTTCTGCAGCGGCCTTCTCAGCCTCGGCAATCTTAGCTTTCAGGGCCTCCAGCTCATCTGCTTTCATATGGTCAACAGCGGACATCGCATCTTTGTATTCCTTTACAACCGTAACAGTTACATGTTCTTTCATTCTCTCTTTTGCACTCTGTTTCAGTTCTTCATTGAGAACCTTTCCCTGCTCTACGGTAATTTCCCCTTTTTTAACCAGATTGTCAACAACATCTTTTGCAGTCTCCGCTGTAGTAGCTACAGCGCCTACACCTGCAAGAAATATTTTCCTTAAGCCTTCATTTAATTCCATAATTACACCATCCTTTCTGGATATCAAAGTCAATTAGTATATAGGTATTATACCACAAAACAGGAAGATGATTTCTTAAAATTATCTAAGGAAAATCTCAAGATTAAGACAGGGTAGACCTTTATCGGGAAATGTGATAGGATGGGGACAGCGGAGCGGTGTCTCGATCTTTGATCTGCCATGAGCAGTGGTGGATATTCATAAAATGCAGGCGCAGGCACACTCCGGACAAACACATTTAGCTGAGCACTCTCGGAAACTCTCTTGCGCCCATCTTTGCGGCTGATTTTTCACCAGCCGCACACAAATTTAATCAACGTACGCGCCGCGTACGCCTCATAAATATTGTGCACAACTGACAAAAAATCAACTCACAAAGCTGGGCACAAAGAGTTTCCGAGAGTACTCTAGTTAACAACAGGAGGCTTTTATGGTACGAGAACTGAGACAGGAAGACAGAGAACTGTATTTGAAAATGGCACATGATTTTTATCATTCACCGGCAGTGGTGCATCCAGTACCGGATTCATACATTGAAAAGACTTTTGAGGAATGTATCAGCAGCGGAACATACGGACAGATCTACATGCTGGAGTCTGAGGGCAGCCCGGCAGGATACGGCCTGATTGCAAAGACATTTTCCCAGGAGGCAGGAGGGTATGTATACTGGCTGGAAGAACTTTATATTCTGGAAGAATACCGCTCTAAAGGACTGGGGAGCGAGTTTTTCCAATATTTGGAGGGGCACAGAGATGCCGGCGTTACACGGTTCCGTCTGGAAGTGGAAGAGGACAACACAAGAGCCAAGGCACTTTATGAAAGGCTGGGATACAAGAATCTGGATTATCGTCAGATGGTAAAAGATTTTTAATATACATGTATACAATATAAAAAGGAGGAATTTTAAATGACAAAAGCAGGAGAAAGAAAGATAGAGACAGTTGAAAAAGTAAACGGAGGAGCCGGCTTCATCATGAAAGAAGCCCTGCTTACCCCGGAACAGCTGGGCAGCCACTGCAAAATGTTTTCTCAGGTAACCCTTAAGCCAAACTGCGAGCTTGGTTACCACGAACATCACGGAGAAACCGAAACTTACTATATACTATCCGGAAAAGGAATGTACGATGACAACGGAAAAGCAGTTCCCATAGAGGCGGGAGATGTAACATACTGCAAAAACGGAGACGGACACGGCATCAAAAATACGGGGGGAGAGGACCTTGTTTTTTTGGCGTTGATATTGAAGGAGTAGGGCGCCTGAGCGAAGCGTGACGTTGCGATGGCGTCCGGGGAGGCTTATGCTGATTTTGGAAACCGGCCGCTTAGCCTACAATTGCTAACTGCGAAAAAGCCGCAGCTTATGGGACCGAGCATATTCACTTAGAAAGCCTGATGCTTTCTAAGCTCAGATGCTCTTGACAATTGATTTGGAAATCAATTGTCACCCATAAGCTGCGGTTTTTTCGCAGTAAGCAATTGTACGGCACGCTAGAGGCTTCCAAAATCAGCATAAGCCTCCCCGTACGCCATCGCAGCGTCCCTTCCTACCCAAGAACCCCCTTAATCCCTTCAATGAGCCTCGCGTTCTCATCGCGCCCCATCACGCAGAACCGCACGTATTCGCCTTCCAAACACTGAAAGGAGGAGCAGTCCCGTATCATCATTCCCTGTTTGATGCAGGCTTCGAATACATCGAAGGCACTGACTCCGGGTTTGTGGATCTGGATCAGGATGAAGTTGGCGGCAGCATCGTATACGGTGATGTTATTTATTTTACGCAGTTCTTCCAGCATTCTTGTGCGTTCGCTTAGTATGAGCCGGCGGGTTTCTTCTATATAATCAGTATCCTGCAGCATCAGTTCTCCGGCAAATGCTGCGATGCTGTTTAGAGACCAGGGGATCTGATGTTCTTTTACCTGTGCCAGGAAAGACTGGCTGCTGGTTACTCCGTAGCCCAGACGAAGGCCAGGAGCGGCAAAGAACTTGGAGACTCCGCGGAGCACCATGAAGTTATCAAAATCTTCGATCAGGGACATGGCTGTTACCGAAGCGATATCCGCGGAAAACTCTGCATAAGTCTCGTCAATCATGACAAAGGTGTTGTTTTCCCGGCAGACAGAAAGAATTCTGCGCATTTCAGTTGTTTCAATGACAGAGGACGTCGGATTGTTTGGGTTGCATATGATCAGCAGGTCATATCCGTTCTGCAGCTTTGAGAGAAAATCATTGATATCGAGGCGGAAACCTGTTTCGGGATTCAGATGGTAATAGTCCTGCTTGCTGTCAGAGAAGGAAAGCTCTCTGGCATACTCAGAATAGGTGGGGCCCAGTATGAGTGTTTTCCGGGGGCAGCGCTGTTCGATGAGCAGGGAGATTAATTCGGTTGAACCATTCCCGACTATGACATGGGAGGGGGATACCTGGCAGTATTCTCCGATGGCATGGCGCAGAGAGGTGTATTCTCTGTCCGGATATGAGGAAATGATATCCAGATGGCTGCTCAGGACGGCCTTGACTCTCTTGGATAATCCGAGCGGATTTACGTTGGCGCCGAAGCTGATGATGGAATCCCTTGGAATTCCGTAATATTCCGATATTTTTTCCAGGTCACTGCCGTGAAATTCTGGTTTTGTATTCATGTATACAATCTCCCTTCAAATTCTTTCATTCACCCGTTGCAAGAAATAGTATAAAGATGATATAATTCATTATAGCGTGCTTATGAAAAAATGCAACGAAAGAAACTATGAGTAGGTGACTAACTTGAAGAATAAGATTAAACGTCTTTCCAAAGGAGATTTTCACATTCCGCAGCCGGAGATTATTTTCCCCGAGACACGGATTATTATGCGTGTCGGTGAGGGGGAGATGTATAAGGGGAGTTTTTCCTTGCAGAACCAGGGCGAGGGGACTATCAGAGGGCTTGTATATCCCTCTTCTTATCGTGTCCATTGTGAGGAACAGGGCTTCGATGGGAACCCGGTTAATATCTATTATACATATGACGGTTCCGGGCTGGTGCCGGGACATGTTGAGCATGGCAGATTTACCATAGTCTGCAATGGCGGTGAGTATGATGTCGCTTTTACGGCAATCATAGAGAAGCCCTTTGTTATGACAAGCTATGGAAAGGTACAGAGCCTGGAAGATTTTAAGAAGCTTTCTTTCCGGGATCCTGCGGAAGCGGAGAAGCTGTTCCGTTCCAGAGATTTTTATGAGATATTAAAATATGAAGATAAACGTATCCAGGCCCTTTACGATAATATGCGCAAATGGGAGCTGGATCAGCAGGCCCTGGAGGAATTCCTCGTGGGCTGCAAGCAAAAAGAAAAGATATTCCTTACACTGGAGGAGGAGAGCCGCGCTTTTATGGAAGTTGAGGAGGCACGCAAGGAGACTCTGACAGTAAAGAAGAACACGTGGGGATATCTTTCTATTGACGTGCAGACGGAAGGGGAATTTTTGTCCGTGGAGCACGCAAAGATCACGACAGAAGAATTTATCGGGAATTCTTACCGCCTGGAATATGTTATCACACCTGAGAAGCTGCACCGTGGAAGTAACTTCGGTCAGATCACCCTCCAGACGCCTTATGAGACCCTGGCGTATGAGATCGTGGTGGAGAAGGATGTCAGACGTGAGGAGGAGCACCGCGCGGGTGACCTGGAATTCTGCAGTATTGTGAAACGGTACCTTACCTATGAAGCCGGCAGGATAGATCTGAATACATGGACAGAAGAGTCCCTGAAAAAGATTGAGCATCTCAGGGAGAAGGACAACAAGGATGAACTGTACCTTTTGGTACACGCGCATATCTGCCTTCTGGGAAAACGTATGGAAGAGGCAAAGTGGATTCTGGAATCCTATAATTATAACCGGTTTGCCATCGGTAAAAATGTAGAGATGAGTTCTTACTATCTATATCTCACCACTTTACTCAGCAATGATTCCATCGGACAGCGGCGGGTGGCTGAAGAGCTTTCAAAGTCTTACATGAAGCATCCGGAGAGCTGGCTTATTCTGTGTATGCTGGTGAATGTAGATTCGGAGTATAAGATATACAGTGAGCGCCTGCGTGCGCTGGAACGCCAGTTCTACGAAGAGAAGACACACAGCATATGGTTCTATATGGAAGCTTTTAAGTGTTTCCGGGATAAAAGCTCCTCTTTGAAAAAACTGGGTACATTTGAAGTCATGGTGCTGCATTTTGCCGCAAAGTACAAGCTGATGACAAAGGAACTGGCTCTGTACACGGCCAACCTGGCAAGCCAGCTGAAGAATTTCGACAGGCATCTGTACGAGACGCTGGTGCTGGCTTACAAGATGTATGAGGAAAACATGATACTTACAGCCATCTGTACCCTTTTGATCAAGGGCAACTGTATCGGCTTTGATTATTTTAAGTGGTATGAAAAAGCGGTGGAGTCTGAGCAGAAGATCGCACAGCTCTATGAATATTATATGGCTTCCATCAAGGAGAGCCATTTTCACAAGGCACTGCCCAGATCCGTGTACCTGTATTTTATGCACGGGAATACGCTGGATTATCACAAATGTGCGCTTTTGTATTCCAATCTGATTACATATGAGGATGAATCCAGCGAGATCTATGCGCATTACCGCGATGAGATGGAGGCTTTTGCCTGGAACCAGCTGGAGCGGCGGCATATTGACGAGCAGCTGAGAATTATATATAAACGTTTTATTGTAGAACGTTCCATGAATCCTGAGCGTATCAAAGCGCTGTATGATATCTGCCATGCCTATGAGATCACAACAAAGGTGCCGAATATGAAGTTCATCCATATCATAGCGGATGACGGAAGTATTACCCAGAAGGTTCCCTATACGGACCGCGGTGCCCAGGTATTTCTGTACGCCAAGACGGACCGGCTGGTGTGGGAATCAAGGGAAGGCAGACACTATACGGATTCGATTCCCTATGAAAGCAGGCGCATGTTCTATGAGCTGCGTTACATGGATATGTGCAAGAAGTATATCAACGGCATGCGCATGAACCGGCTGGAGGAGGCGGAGGAAACTCTGACTCTTGATATTGTGCGGGAAAAAGGCGTTGAGAATTATGAGGAAGAGGAACTATTTACACTCTGCAGCAAGAACATAAGGGAAAATAATTATGAGAATGACGATTTCCTGACATATATCTGTTTTGAATTATTTAAGAAGGGGCAGTACGATAAGGTAATCCTCACGTATCTTTCCAATTATTACTGCGGTGCAACAACGGATATGAAGCGGCTCTGGAGAGAGGCACGGGAGTACGAGGTGCATACCCATAAGCTGGCAGAGCGGATACTGACGCAGATGCTCTTCTCGGAAGAATTGTTTGCGGAGGTCCAGGTATTTGAAGAATATTATGCGGAGGGGGCATATTTCAGACTTCAGCAGGCTTATCTGGCTTATATGTCCAGGGGCTATGTGGTTGAGGAAAGAAAGATCAGCAAAAGCATAATCGATATCATATGCAGAGAATATGAAAAGGGAGAGGACACGATTGATATCTGCAAGATCGCGGTACTCAAGTACTACTCTAACAGAGAGTATAATTCCATGATACGGAAGACCCTCAAAAAGTTTCTGCAGGAACTCAGCGGCAAACAGATTTATTTCCCCTTCTTCCTGGCCTACGAGGAAGACTGGCTGATTGAACTTCAGCTCTGGGATAAGACGCTGATTGAGTATAAGGGACAAAAGGGCAGCCGTGTCATGCTTTACTACCAGCTGCAGAAAGGTGATTCCGAGGAAGTGGATTATTCCACAGAAGTTCTGACTCCGATGTATGAAAATCTGTATGTGAAGAAGTTCGTGCTGTTTGCCAACGAAAAGCTGAAATATTATTTCAAGGAAACAATTGATGGCAATACATACAGAAGTGACAAGGAAAGCTGTGTGAAGGAAGTTAAGAAAGGCGAATCCGGAAGATACGGACGCCTGAATGATATCCTGCTGGAGGACGGCAGGGACAGAGAGACAAAGATGAAAGCATATGCAGTGGAAGATGCAATTGCGGTACATATGTTTGAACAATATTAGTTTTAAGGCAACAATATGTCACTATGGCCCGGGAAGTACGGGCCATAGCCGGCAGAAAGTACTTTGCAGCCGCGGCAGAAACAAAGGGTCCCGGTTGTATAAGCGAGGAGGCTGTCTGTAATGGGACAAGGCAATATAATTGGATATGAGATAAACGATAAGACCTGCCAGATCAGTTTCTACAACGATCAGCAGCTGGAGCCGGAGACATTGGAGGTGGATTCTGATAATTTCCAGATCCCCCTGATTATCGGCAAGCTCAGGGATACATGGGCGTATGGCAAGGAAGCAAAACGACTGGTTACGATTAAAGAAGGGTTCACGGTCACCCGTCTGCTGGATAAGAGTCTGGCAGGTGAAAAGATCGAGTTCGGTGAGGAGACTTATGATGCGGTCTGGCTGCTTTCAAAGTTTGTGCAGATGTCGCTGCAGTCTTTCCCCCAGATCGAAGGAATCGTGTTCTCAGTGCCGGAACTGACGGAGGAGCTGGCACAGCTTCTGCGGGGGATTGCGGTTCGTATGAATATTGACAAGAGACATATATTTATTCAGGATTATAAGGAAAGCTTCTGTAACTATCTGTTTTATCAGCCCAAGGAGCTGTGGCAGTACGATGCGGCATTATTCTGCTGTGACAGGAATGAGATTAAGGCATATATGCTGCGCAGGCTGAAACCGGGACTGGGCGGAGGGAGGACGACTTTCGTTACAGTAGATGAGGTGGCGAGTGCCCATATGAAGGAACTGGCGGCCGTTTATCCGGTACTGAATGAAGATAAGGCGAAGGAGGCCGATTCACGTTTCTGCAAGTTTATTGAGAGCGTATTCGACAAGCGGATTGTGTCCTCAGTCTTTCTGACGGGGGAGGGATTTGAGAATAACTGGTATCCCACCTCTCTGCGCGTGCTGTGCAACGGAAGACGAGCTTTTATCGGAAACAACCTGTACAGCAAGGGGGCATGTTACACGGCCTACCGGAAGATGTTCATGCACATAGAGGATCCGGTGTATCTATCAGAGACAAAGCTGACGGATCAGATAACGGTAAATATGAGGGTAGACGGACAGGAGATGTGGTATCCGATCGTATCCTGGGGGGCACACTGGTATGAATCGAATAATCAGTGGGAAGTGCTCCTGGAGGATATGGAAAATATTGAACTGCATGTGGAGTCGCTTGTTCAGGGGACACTGAAGACCGAAGTGATTTCGCTGGAAAATTTTCCGAAACGGGGAGAATATTCCATGCGCATGCAGATAGAAACGCTGTTTTTGGATGAGAAGACATGTAAGATTACAGTAAGGGATGTAGGTTTTGGAGAATTCTACCTGCCTACAGATTTTCAGGAAGAGAAGATTATACACTTAGGAGGCAATGATGGGAAGTTTAATTCTTTGTCATGACAGACATGCAACGCATCCTTATGAGATTACAAGGATCCACTGCAAGATATATACAATTGAAGAATTATGCTATTATCTGTGCAACAATCTCTACCTGATTGACTACACGATCATGAATGAGCAGCTTTGTACCTGGCTGGACGAGGACATCGGGATGCCGGACCTGGCAGGAAAACTGCGGGACGTAATCCGAATGCACGGATCCGTGGAGAAGTTTGTTCTGACGATTCTGAAGAGTTCCCGGATATTCAGGGAACCGGAGATGATCCGGATCCAGAACGTACTGGAGAGGCTGAAGAATCAGAAGGATATTGAACGCCAGAAGTATAAAGGGGACAATCTGCTGGAGAGCGGTGAGATCGAGGAGGCAATTCTTGTCTATCAGGCGATTCTTAATGAAGATGCAGATGACAGCGTAGACCCCAAGTTTTACGGCAAGATATATGCCGGGCTGGGGGCCGCTTACGGAAGGCTGTTTCTGTACCAGGAATCGGCAAGGATGTACGACCGGGCTTATCAGATATGCGAGGACAGCACATTGCTGAAGCCGTATCTGTATGCGTCCTATAAGTATATGTCCTTGGAGGAATATCACATTCTGCTGACGAAGCATGATGATTATGTGGAAGTCAATGCCCAGATGCGACAGGAGATGGAAGATATTAAGAAGCACATACAGATGGAGCTCAATTCTGTTCTGCTTGAAAAGTGGAAACAGCAGTACAGGAGAAGCCATATATAAGATATCTTAAGTTTAAGAGACGTATATATAAGCAGTGATTAAATATCAACAATACAACCGCAGGGATTCATTATATCGGGCGAAGAATGGCAGGCGCATTTCTGCTTCAGAATTGACAACAGAGCAGAAATGTGTTATTATGTCTAAGCATTTTAGCGTGGTAAAGTAATCAATTAGTAAAAGAATAAAGCGCCACGGCAAGGAGGACGTACCTATGAAAAGAAAGATTGCATTAGCAATGGCAGCTGCACTTGTGCTGACAACAGCGCTGGCAGGATGCGGCAGCAAAGCGGAGGACACAAAGTCAGACGATTCCGCAAAGGACAATAAGAAAACAGAAGCAGTAAGCGAAGAGAAGAGTGAGGGAGACAGCTTTACAGTAGGGTTTGACGCAAGTTTCCCGCCGTACGGCTACAAAGATGAAGAAGGAGAATATGTAGGGTTTGACCTGGACCTGGCACAGGAAGTCTGTGACAGAAACGGCTGGGAGCTGAAAAAACAGCCCATCGACTGGGATGCCAAGGATATGGAACTCAGTTCAGGCACCATCGACTGTATCTGGAACGGATTCACCATGAATGGCCGTGAGGATGATTATACATGGTCAGATCCGTACGTAGATAACAGTCAGGTTGTAGTAGTTGCCGAGGATTCCGGAATTAAATCACTGGAAGATCTGGCAGGAAAGCTTGTGGAAGTACAGGCAGATTCCTCTGCACTGACAGCACTGCAGGAAGACCAGAAGGAACTGGCAGATACATTCGGCCAGCTGACACAGGTGCCGGATTATAATACTGCATTTATGGATCTGGAAGCAGGCGCAGCAGAAGCGGTTGCAATGGATGTAGGAGTGGCAAAATATCAGATCGAATCCCGCGGCGGCGGATACATAACACTGGACGAGACCATTTCTTCCGAGCAGTATGGAATCGGATTTAAAAAGGGCAATGAGAAGTTAAGAGACCAGGTGCAGAAGACGCTGGATGAGATGGCTAAGGACGGAACATTCATGACCATCGCAGAAAAATGGGGCGTGGAAGACGCTGTATGCTTAGGCAAATAAAAATCAAAAGTAAGAATGTAAAAGGTCAGAATAGCCATCTGGCCTTTTATATAACCCGGAGGTCAGGAAAATGAAGATTAGTTTTATGGCAATGATTAGCCAGTTATCAGGAGGCATGATAGGAACAATAGGGATATTTTTCTCCACTGTTTTGTTTTCACTGCCGTTAGGTTTGCTAGTGGCATTTGGAAGAATGTCGAGAATTAAAGTCATCCAGTGGATTGCAAAAGTATATATCTCTATCATGCGCGGGACACCGCTCATGCTGCAGCTGATGGTGGTCTATTTCGGGCCGTATTACATATTCGGAATCCGGATCACGGCGTCTTACAGACTGACTGCGGTACTGATCGCTTTTGCAATCAATTACGCCGCATATTTTGCGGAGATTTACCGCGGGGGTATCGAATCGATGCCGGTTGGTCAGTACGAGGCGGCAAAGCTGCTTGGATATAACAGGGTGCAGACGTTTTTCCGCATCATTTTTCCGCAGGTAATCAAACGGATTCTCCCATCAGTAACGAATGAAGTAATTACACTTGTTAAAGATACTTCTCTGGCATTTGCCATTGCCTATGCGGAAATGTTCACCACTGCAAAACAGATTGCGGCATCGCAGACTTCAATTGTTCCGCTGGTGGCAGCCGGGATATTTTATTATCTGTTCAACTTGATTGTAGCGGTAGTAATGGAATTTATTGAGAAGAAACTGAATTATTACAGATAGGAGGAAATGTCATGAGTCTGTTAGAAATGAAACATATTAAAAAGAGCTTTGACGAAGTCGAAGTGCTGCAGGACATTTCCCTGAAGGTAGACGAAGGAGAAGTCCTGGCGGTGATCGGCCCCTCCGGTTCCGGCAAGTCCACACTGCTGAGGTGTGCGACGAATCTGGAGACGCCGGATGCGGGAGAGATCCATTATGAAGGAGAATTCGGGCTGGTATTCCAGAATTTTAATCTCTTTCCGCATTTCTCTGTCATGAGAAACATCACAGATGCACCGATCAAAGTGCAGAAACGCGAGAAAGAGGAAGTCTATAAAGAAGCGCGCGAGCTTCTGAAAAAAATGGGCCTGGAGGACAAGGCGGATGCGTACCCTTACCAGCTGTCAGGCGGGCAGCAGCAGCGGGTTTCCATCGCAAGGGCCCTTGCCATGAATCCAAAGATCCTGTTTTTTGACGAACCGACTTCCGCACTGGATCCGGAGCTCACAGGTGAGATCCTGAAAGTAATTAAAGACCTGGCTGCGGAGCATATGACCATGGTAATTGTAACCCATGAGATGAATTTTGCCAGAAATGTCGCCGATCATATCATATTCATGGATAAAGGCGTAATTGCAGAACAGGGAACACCGGAAGAAGTGTTTGGGTCTGACAATACAAGAATGAAAGAATTCCTGGGGAAACTCTCCAGATAAATCGGGATTTAGCTCACGAGCTTTAGTCTCGGGAGCGGATGGAGGGGGCGCTTACCGTGAGCCGGGACGGACTGTGAAAAACACCTGTCCTGTTGGAAATACAGCCGCTGCGCCAAGCAGCAGTAAGAGGAAATCCGCAAAATCAGCGTGAACCGAACACATTCACCGCTTAATCTGGTGATTAAGCGGCTCAGGTGTTCTAAAAAGCAGCTTCGGAAGCTGCTTTTTTCACGCTGATTTTGCGGATTTCCTCTAACTGC
>NZ_GL870822.1:108361-116357 GCF_000190355.1 Clostridium sp. D5
ACCCGGGAACGAGCCTTTTCCTACCGTCCGGATGAGCCAGCTTTATGACAGGGATGCCGGGGAGGTACTGGGGCTGTATATGCCGCTGCGAAATGCTGGAGTGCGCTTACTGCTCCTTGGACAACCACTGCCGGGCAGGCGGGGGAAAACTTGATCACCAAATCAAGTTTTTGCAGAACCCAGCGCGGGAAATCATCAGATTTCCCGTGATGTGTTCTGCGTACCCGACTGGCCGGCAGTGGGTGTCCTAGGAGCAGTTAGCAGCACGGTGTGCATCTCGCAGCGGCATATACAGCCCCAGTACCTCCCCGGTATCCCTGTCATTAAGCGTCCCCGTCCGTCAACGAGACTAAAGCTCGTTGCCTAAATCCCAATATTGATTTTCGCGCTGCATTGTATTATAATCATCATGCGAGACTTTGTTTTTCTTTTAGAAAGACGGCCTTACTACTAATTAATATAAAATGGATAAAGGACAGGTGTGAACGTATGAAAAAATTAGAACAGCTTTACGAAGGAAAAGCAAAAAAGGTATTTGCTACTGATGACCCGGATATCGTAATTGTAGACTATAAAGACGATGCCACCGCTTTTAACGGCGAGAAGAAGGGAACCATTGTTGGGAAAGGCATGATTAATAACCGTATGACCAACTATATCTTTCAGGTGCTGGAAAAAGAAGGCGTGCCGACACACTATGTAGAGGAACTCAGTGACAGAGAGACTGCAGTGAAGAAAGTGGAGATTGTTCCGCTGGAAGTTATCGTACGTAACGTGGCTGCAGGAAGCTTTTCTAAGAAGCTTGGGATTGAAGAAGGAAGAAAATTATTAGCACCGACTCTGGAATTCAGTTATAAAGATGATGACCTGGGAGATCCGATGATCAATGATTATTTTGCGATTGCGATCGGGGCTGCTACCAGGGAAGAGATTGATAAAATCACAGAATATACCTTCAAGGTGAACGACGTTCTGAGAAAGTTCTTTGATGAAGCTGGAATCGAACTGATCGACTTCAAGATTGAATTCGGAAGATTCCATGGAGATATTATTCTTGCAGATGAAGTGTCACCGGACACCTGCAGACTCTGGGATAAAGAAACACACGAGAAACTGGACAAAGACCGTTTCCGCAGAGATATGGGCAATGTAGAAGATGCATATCAGGAAGTATTTAAGAGAATCGGCATCAAATAATCAGGAGTACATTCATGAGCAGAATTGATAAGATTACGACAGGCTTGGGGGAAGAATGTGGAGTTTTTGGTGCATATGATATGGATGGCGGCAATGTGGCGCCATCCGTATATTATGGCCTTTTTGCGCTGCAGCACAGGGGACAGGAAAGCTGCGGCATTGCGGTAACTGACACATATGGACAGCGAAGGGTTTTATCGAAGAAGGGCCTGGGGCTTGTGAACGATGTGTTCGATGAGGAATCCCTGACGGATTTAAAGGGGAATCTGGGAGTCGGACATGTGCGCTATTCTACGGCAGGGGGAACCCGGGTGGAGAATGCACAGCCGCTCGTTATCAATTATGTGAAGGGGACACTGGCCATCGCCCACAACGGTAATTTGGTCAATGCCATTGAGTTGAGAAAAGAACTGGAATATACGGGAGCTATTTTCCAGACAACCATTGATTCAGAAGTGATCGCATATCATATTGCCAGAGAACGCCTGAATGTTTCACGGGCGGAAGACGCGGTGAAGAATGCGATGAAGAAGATAAAAGGGGCCTATGCCCTGGTAGTCAGCAGCCCGCGCAAGATGATCGGAGCCAGAGACCCTCTGGGGCTGAAGCCGCTGTGCATCGGGAAAAGGGATCATACGTACTTTCTGGCATCGGAGAGCTGTGCGATTGCGGCGGTCGATGCGGAATTTGTACGGGATGTGCTTCCAGGTGAGATTGTCACGATTACAAAAGATGGGATCACATCCGATATGAGCATGGCAGTATCGGCCGAAAAGCAGGCCAGGTGTATTTTCGAATACATTTATTTTGCACGGACAGACAGTACACTTGACGGTGTGAATGTTTATCATTCCAGGATTACCGCAGGCAGGGCTCTGGCCGAGTCCTATCCGGTGGAGGCAGACCTGGTGGTTGGTGTGCCGGATTCCGGGCTGGTGGCGGCGAAGGGGTATTCCGAGCAGTCGGGCATACCTTATGGGATGGCCTTCCACAAGAACAGCTATGTGGGAAGGACGTTTATTAAACCCAGCCAGAGCGACCGGGAATCCAGCGTTAAGATTAAGCTGAATGTGATTCCCGAAGTGGTAAAAGGCAAGAGAATTATTATGGTTGATGATTCGATTGTGCGGGGGACAACCTGTGCAAACATCATAAGAATGTTGAAAAATGCAGGGGCCACCGAAGTTCATGTCAGAATCAGTTCGCCGCCGTTTCTGTATCCGTGTTATTTCGGAACCGATGTGCCGTCCAACGAACAGCTCATCGCGCATTCCCATACACCCGAACAGATACGGGAGATGATAGGCGCCGATTCTCTTGGATATATGGAGGTTGGCAAGCTGAAAAATATGGTGGGAGACCTTGGGTACTGCGATGCATGCTTTACCGGAGAATATCCCATGGAAGTGCCTGAAGAAGACATCAGCCAGGCGTTTGAGCAGGGTACCTGGTAGGACGCCTGCTTTTCCCTTTTAAGAGTAATATTTAAAGAAGAATAGGAGATTAGATTTATGAGTACGGATCGTTATGTCAGCCCTCTTTCTGAGCGCTACGCGAGCAAAGAGATGCAGTATATATTTTCACCGGACAAGAAATTCAGAACATGGAGGAAACTCTGGATTGCCCTTGCCGAGACGGAGAAGGAGCTGGGTCTGAATATCACAGATGAGCAGATAGAGGAGTTAAAGGCCCACGCGGAAGACATCAATTATGATGTGGCGAAGGAAAGAGAAAAAGTTGTACGCCATGACGTAATGTCCCATGTTTATGCCTATGGCGTACAGTGTCCGAAGGCAAAAGGCATCATACATCTGGGTGCCACATCCTGCTATGTGGGGGACAATACAGATATTATCGTGATGGCAGAAGCACTGAAGCTGGTGAGAACCAAGCTTGTCAATGTGATCGCAGAGCTTGCAAAGTTTGCGGATGAGTATAAAGCGCAGCCCACACTGGCATTTACACATTTTCAGCCGGCACAGCCTACTACAGTCGGAAAGCGTGCGACGCTCTGGATGCAGGAGTTTGAGATGGACCTGGAGGATCTGGATTATGTCCTAGGCAGCCTGAAGCTGCTGGGCTCCAAGGGAACCACAGGAACCCAGGCAAGTTTTCTGGAACTGTTTGACGGGGATCAGGAGACCATCGACAAGATCGATCCGATGATTGCTGAAAAGATGGGATTCCAGGCATGTTATCCCGTGTCCGGACAGACCTATTCCCGAAAAGTGGACACAAGAGTGATGAATGTGGCTGCAGGCATCGCTGCCAGTGCACACAAGTTCTCCAATGATATCCGTCTGCTGCAGCACCTGAAAGAAGTGGAAGAGCCGTTTGAGAAGACACAGATTGGATCTTCTGCCATGGCATATAAGAGAAATCCAATGAGAAGTGAGCGGATCGCATCTCTGTCCAGATACGTGATGATTGACGCTCTGAATCCTGCGGTTACATCCGCGACACAGTGGTTTGAGAGAACACTGGATGATTCTGCAAACAAGCGCCTGAGCTTACCGGAGGGATTTCTGGCAATTGACGGTATTCTGGATCTGTGCCTGAATGTTGTGGACGGTCTGGTTGTCTATCCTAAGGTAATCGAGAAACGCCTGATGTCAGAACTGCCGTTTATGGCTACCGAGAATATTATGATGGATGCCGTGAAAGCAGGCGGTGACAGGCAGGAACTGCATGAGCGTATCCGCGAGCTTTCAATGGAAGCGGGCAGAAACGTAAAAGAAATGGGCCTGGATAATAATCTCCTGGAGTTGATTGCACAGGACGAAGCCTTTAATATGACCCTGGAGGACCTGCAGAAGACCATGGATCCTGCAAAATATGTAGGACGTGCAGTGGAACAGGTGGATGCCTATCTCAAAAATGTGATATCTCCTCTGCTGGAGGAAAACAAAGAGATTCTGGGTGTAAAAGCAGTGATCAACGTATAGGTCTATAGTCTGAGCGGACTCTTCGGAGTCCGTTTTCTTTTTTTATGAGCTTCGTTTAGCTGCTTCCGGGCCTGGTCTTAAGTATTGCATTGCTGATCTACACTGGTCTGATTTTAATTCTGCTGAATGCATTATAAGGAATAAGAGAGAAATGGCGCTTACTTAACTATTATCCTTCCGTGAATGGATATATGGGAAGGCGGACATTTCGGATGGTTGTTTTTCATTGTCAGTAAACAAATTAAATGTCAGAAATTGGATGTTGTAACAGAAGAAAAGGGATATCATATGTTGAGATTCAACTGTGGTATCTTTTTTTATGCATGCCTGTAGGTCATGTGAGAAGATGGCGCCTCATCACTGCTCTCTACTCGATTGCATATTCTTTTTGAAGAAAAAATAACGAAAGAATTAAAAAAATTAAAATAATCTAAAAAAATTGAAACTATTTATAAATAAAATTGATTTACATTCGAATCAACAGTTGTTATATTTTATTACATAAAAAATTAGTGGAGGTACATAAATGATAAAGACAGACAAGATTTTGCTAAGTGAAAACATCTTTACCGCAGGTTCGTTAGGAATGGTTTCGGGAGGGGTAGCCATTGCAGATAATAAAATTCTCTGCGTAGGCTCGAAAGAAGAAGTACTTGCTCTGGCAGATGAGGACACGGATGTTAGAGATTTTGGCACCAAATTAATTACACCGGGAATATGCGATTCACATCTTCATTTGTTTGCAGGGGCTTATATGATGTCAGCGCCTTATGTTGGCGGGTATTCGAGTGCAGAAGAATGTGCAAAATCGTTGTATGAGAATTATAAGGCACATGAGGACGAGTATGAAGAAGGCGAGTGGTTGAGTGCATGTGGATTTGTAATTGCGGAGTGGGATGACCAGGCGCCGCCTACGAAGGAAATACTGGATAAGTATTTCCCGGAACGCCCGGTATATATTTACGACAGCGATCTGCATGCTGCATGGGTAAATTCAAAAGCGCTGGAATTAGCAGGACTGGCACCAGATACTCCGGATCCACGGTTTGGACGTTTTGAACGGGATGCACAGGGGAATATCACTGGATATCTGGTAGAAGAAGCTCAGAATCCGGTTGTGCGGCTTGCATTTAATATTCCTTATGCCAAGGAACGCAAGTTGATGGAAGAGAAGAGTGATGACATTTGCAAGTATGGAATTACTTCTTTGATTGATATGCGTGCACTGAATAACTACAATATGGGAAATCTGGACGTGATAAATGACATGGCTGATGATGGTGCACTGAAGTTTCGGTATAATTATGCTACATGCCTGACAGGTACGATTGAGGAAGCATTGGAGCACACAGAAAAATATGGTGATCCGGAGCAAATGATTTACTATGCAGGGATCAAGGAATTTGTTGATGGTATTGTTGTTGCACATACAGGTCTGCTGCTGGATCCTTACACAGACGATGCGAACGCAGCCTATAACTTCTGGGCAACAGATTTGGAATATGATGCACAGCGTGTGAAGGAATATCATAAAAATGGTATCAATCTACAGTTCCATGCAGTAGGAGACGGCGCAGTGCGAAAGACCATCGAGATGTATGAGGATGCCCTTGCAGAAAATGGAGAGACAGCTTCCCGGATGTCCATTGAGCATCTGGATATGTCTTCACCTGAAGACTGGGCACGTATGTCAAAGGCAGGCATTATCTGTTCTGTACAGCCTCAGCATCTGGCGCTCTTCCCAACGTATGAGGATGAGCAGTATGCAGATTGTGTAGGTCCCGTACGGACAAAGAGTCTCTGGGCATTTAAGAGTATGCTGGACAATGGTATTCCTCTGGCTTTTGGAACTGACTTTCCGGTTGTCACCTATGATCCCCGAATAAGCCTGCATAGGGCTGTGACACGTACATTTCCGGATGGACAGCCTGCTTCTGGCTGGAATCCGGAGCAGAAACTTACTCTGTGGGATGCCTTATATGCATATACATGGGGCGGCGCATACAAAGCAGGGAAAGAAGCGGTAGTTGGAAGCCTGGAAAATGGAAAACTTGCCGATATAGCTGTCTGGGATTGCAATCTCTTTGAAATTCCTGTGGATGACATTCTGACCTGTAATGTGGAACTCACTGTCTGCGATGGACGTATTGTGTACGAGGCATAGAGCATGTCTCGTACTGGAGGATAGAAAGGAAGTAAACTGATTATGGAATTATTGATTTTTATTGCACCGCTTTTGCTGAATGTGTTCGGCAATACAATCTATAATGTGGCGGGAAAGGGAACACCTGAGAAAGTAAACTCATTTGCCAGCCTCTCCTTGAGCTACATGGTTGGTATGGTGTTGTGTGTGATTTTATTCTTTGTAACCAATCCCGGGGGGGATATACTTGCTGCTGTTTCAAAAGCTAACTGGGCTTCTTATGTATTGGGCCTGACTATTGTATTCATTGATCTGGCACTTATTTTGCTGTATCGCGTAGGATGGGATGTCAGCATTGGTTCATTGATTGCAAATATCGGTGTATCACTGATGTCTGTAGTTGTGGGAGTTGCCTGCTTTGGTGAAGCAATGACTGTGATGAAGGGCAGCGGTATCGTTGTTTGTATCCTGGGGCTTTATGTGGTAAATGCTCCGGAGAAGAAAAGCAAAACTGCAGTTTTGGAAGGTGAGGAAACAAAGAGCAACGGCAAGGGGAAAAAGAAGAACCTGATTATGTGGATGCCTGTTGTGCTGATGATTGTAGCAAACCTTGCTTATAGTATAACCGCAAAGGTAACTCCTTCTGATGTAGATACTTTCGCTTCCGTTGCACTGACATATCTGGTCTGCATTGTTTATGCGCTTCTCATGTTCTTTATTACAAGCAAAAATAAGAACTATTTTAAAGAGATTAAGAAAGCCAACTGGACAGCTCCGGTTCTGGGTGCCTGCCTTGTATGCCTGGAAGTTTCAACAATTTTACTTTTCCGTGTAGGATGGGATTTGAGTGTAGGACTGCTGCTGGCTTATGTATTGCTGGCGATAGTGCTGGTAATTCTTGGACGTGTTGCCTACAAGGAAAAACTAACTAAAAAGCGTCTGATAGGTATAGGAATAGCACTTGTGGGAGTTATACTTGTCAGTCTTGTATAAAAATGTCGGGACGTCTTAGAAGGAAAGTTTCCAGGAGTGTCTAAGATAGTCCCGGGGAGGTGCTGACCGGTAGCCGACAGGTGCTATTTGCAGCACTTCCTTTTTCATACTGATTTTAAGGGAGGAGAGATGTCAGTGGCAGTTATCTACAGCTTGTATATTTTGACAGCTGGAATAGTCAGTTTCCTTTTTGGGGGATTTGATCGGAACATTATATTGGGTTTGGGAGTTGGTTTCCTTGTTTTCTGGGGAAACTATCAACTGCTGAATCTGGTGATCAGGAAATTTTTAGGCAGAAATCACTTTTTGACCGTGCAGACCCTTTTCCTGCGTTTTATTCTATATGCAGCTGTGGCTTACCTTTGCTTTCGGGGTGGGGATGTCGCTCTGCTCATGTTCGCGGTTTCAGCCATCGGCTTGTCACTGGCAATTTTCATCGTATATGGAATAGGAGGAGTAAAAAATCAATGATAAACGTTGAAGAACTCGGCGCCCGGATTATCCTTGGCTTCGGAGAGGGAAAGCTGTTTATCACAGAGAGTACATTGTTTGGAATCCTGATTGCCGTGATCCTGGCCGTTTTGGGCATCTGGCTCGGAAGCGGACTCAAGACCGTGCCGAAAGGAAAACAGGTAGCTGCGGAGTTTATTGTGGGCTGGGTTTATAAGTTTACAGAGGGCAACATGGGGAAGGAGAACAAGTCCTATGCGCCCTATGT
>NZ_GL870823.1:0-24757 GCF_000190355.1 Clostridium sp. D5
ATATTCCACAATTAAATAATCTCTGCCCTAAATTAAGCTACTCATATTTTCTTAACTAAATGACATTGGCGTTTAATCATCAGATTAAACGGTGAATGCGTTCGGTTCTGACTGATTTTGCGGATTTCCTCTTACTGCCGCTTAGCGCAGCGGCTGTATTTCCAACAGGACAGGTGTTTTTCACAGTCCGTCCCGGCTCACGGTAAGCGCCCCCTCCATCCGCTCCCGAGTCTAAAGCTCGTTAACTATATCCCGATTTTTTGGATGGCAGAGGTTGACCGCAGAGGCCGAAGGGGGTTATAATGTTTCATAATGCGTATGAAACAAAATATACAGAACGAGAAGGAAGAACAAACATGATAAAGAGCATGACTGGTTTTGGCAGATGCGAGATTCAAAAAGAGTCCAGAAAGTTTACGGTAGAACTCAAAGGCGTTAACCACCGTTATCTGGATGTGAATATCAGAATGCCTAAAAAACTTAATTTTTTTGAAACATCTATACGGTCTCTGCTGAAAAAATATGCAAACAGAGGCAAGATTGATATTTTTATTACTTATGAAGATACGTCTGAAAATCAGGTTTCACTCAAATACAATTCCTCACTGGCCGGAGAATATTTAAAATATCTGAAGCAGATGGAGGAAGAATTCGGTCTGGAAAATGATATCCGTGTATCCTCATTGTCGCGTTATCCGGAAGTTATCACGATGGAAGAACAGTGTGAGGACGAGGAAGAACTCTGGAACGGGTTGAAAGAAGCTCTGGAAGGGGCGTTTTCCCAGTTCGTAGAAACCCGGACAAATGAAGGGGAGAACTTACGACGCGATATTCTGGAGAAGCTGGACGGTATGGAGAAGCTGGTAGCCTATATTGAAGAACGCTCACCGGAGATCATGGCAGAATACCGCACAAAGCTGGAGACAAAGGTCAGAGAGCTTCTGGCGGATACTCAGCTGGAAGAAAGCCGGATTGCGGCTGAAGTAATTCTGTTTGCCGATAAGATCTGTACAGATGAAGAAGTGGTACGCCTGAAAAGCCATATTGGACATATGAGGAATACTCTGGGAGAAAAGGAAGGAATCGGGCGCAAGCTGGATTTCATTGCCCAGGAGATGAATCGCGAGGCGAATACAATCCTGTCAAAGGCGAATGACCTGGAAGTTTCTAACTGTGCCATTGGGCTGAAGACGGAGATTGAAAAGGTCCGCGAACAGATACAGAATATTGAGTAAAGGATGTCAGTTATGAACAGAAAAGGAATTCTGATTGTAGTATCCGGTTTTTCAGGGGCCGGAAAAGGAACTTTAATGAAAGAGCTGCTGGCTCGCTACGAGGAGTACTACGCACTTTCCATCTCGGCAACGACACGCCTGCCGAGGACGGGAGAGGTCGACGGAAGAGAATATTTTTTCAAAACAAAAGAAGAATTTGAAAAAATGATTGCGAAAGAAGAGCTGATAGAGTATGCTAGGTATGTGGAAAATTATTATGGAACACCGCGTGCCTATGTCGAGAAACAGCTGAATACGGGCAGGGATGTGATCCTGGAGATTGAGATCCAGGGTGCGCTGAAAGTAAAAGAGGCATTTCCGGAAACGCTGCTTTTGTTTGTGACACCACCGACTGCGGGTGAACTGAAGAATCGGCTTGTGGGACGAGGAACCGAGACACTGGAGGTCATCGAATCCAGAATGAAGCGCGCAGTTGAGGAAGCAGAAGGCATGAACAGATATGATTATCTGATTGTCAATGATGAACTAGAGGCCTGTGTGGAAGAGATGCATGCAATCATCCAGGCGGAGCATCGGAGAAGTTTTCGTAATACAGAATTTATGAAAAAAATAAAAGAAGATTTAAACAGTAGTTTGAAAGGAGAATCATAAGATATGCTGCATCCATCTTACACAGATTTAATGAAGGTCGTTAACAAAGATATAGAGGAAGGCGAGACAAAGATCGTAAACAGCCGTTATTCTATCGTGCTTGCCACATCCAAAAGAGCAAGACAGCTGATTGACGGAGAACTGCCGCTTGTCAATGCAAGAGGCGAAGAGAAGCCGCTATCAACGGCGATTGAAGAACTGAATGAAGGAAAGCTGAAGATTATCGCTGAAAATGCAGAAGAAGAATAAGTAAGAAAAAGGCAGATGCACATTGGGGGTATCTGCCTTTTATGAATATATGCCGGCCGTAAAAAGTCAGGGCAGAACATGGGAGGTTTTATGAAAATACTATTTATTTCTCTGGGATGTGATAAGAACCTGGTGGATACGGAGGTCATGCTCGGCCTTCTTGCATCCAGAGGATATCAGATGACAGATGATGAGACGGCGGCAGACATTATAGTAATTAATACATGCTGCTTTATTCACGATGCGAAGGAGGAGAGTATCCAGAATATTCTGGAGATGGCCGAGTACAAAAAGGAAGGCTCGCTCAAGGCCCTTGTCGTAACGGGATGTCTTGCCGAGCGCTACCGTCAGGAAATACTTGATGAGATACCGGAGGTGGATGCAGTGCTTGGAACCACGTCCTACGATAAGATTCTGGAGGCCGTCGACGGGGCGCTCAAAGGACAGCATTCGGTTACGATATCTGATATTAACGGGATACCGGAGGTGGAGACTAATCGTCTTGTGACAACCGGCGGACATTTTGCCTATCTGAAGATCGCGGAAGGGTGCGATAAGCACTGTACTTACTGTATCATACCGAAGATCCGCGGCAATTTCAGAAGTGTACCAATGGAAAAACTGCTAAAAGAAGCGCAGTACCTGGCAGAGCAGGGCGTGAAGGAATTGATACTGGTGGCACAGGAGACAACACTGTACGGCAAGGATATTTACGGTGAAAAGTCTCTTCACCTGTTGTTAAAAGAGCTGTGCAGGGTGCAGGGAATACGATGGATAAGGGTTCTTTACTGTTATCCAGAGGAGATTACGGATGAACTGATACAGGTCATGAAGGAAGAAGAAAAGATATGCCATTATCTGGACCTGCCGATTCAGCACGCCAATGACGAGATCCTGAGACGGATGGGCAGGAGAACTTCCAAACAGGAACTGACTGATATAATCTGTAAACTGAGAAGCGAGATACCTGACATCTGTCTTCGGACGACTCTGATCACCGGTTTTCCAGGGGAGACAAAAGAGCAGCATGAGGAACTAATGGAATTCGTGGATGAGATGGAGTTTGACCGGTTGGGAGTCTTCACATATTCACCGGAGGAGGACACACCGGCGGCCCTCATGACGGACCAGATTGACGATGAGGTAAAAGAAGAGCGCCAGGCCGATCTGATGGAACTTCAGCAGGAGATTGCTTTCGACAATGCAGAGCGCATGGTCGGCAGGGAAGTGCTGGTAATGATAGAGGGCAAAGTGGCAGATGAAAATGCCTATGTGGGCAGAACCTACCGGGATGCCCCTAATGTGGATGGACTCATTTTTGTAAATACAGAAGAAGAGCTGATGTCCGGAGATTTTGCAAGGGTCAATGTATCCGGTGCAGTAGATTATGATTTAATAGGAGGACTTGTGTAATGAATTTACCAAATAAACTTACCATATTGAGGGTGATCATGGTTCCGTTTTTTGTTCTGTTTATGCTGACAGATATCGGAGGAGCCGCGAATAAATGGATCTCTCTTGTGCTTTTCGTAGTTGCCAGCCTGACAGACTTGCTGGACGGAAAGATTGCAAGAAAATATAATCTGGTTACCAATTTTGGAAAGTTCATGGATCCTCTGGCGGACAAGCTGCTTGTCTGCTCAGCCATGATCTGTCTAGTTGAGATGGGAGATCTGGAAGCATGGATTGTCATCGTAATCATCAGCCGGGAATTCATCATCAGCGGATTCCGTCTTGTTGCATCTGACAATGGCGTTGTAATTGCCGCCAGCTACTGGGGCAAGTTTAAGACCGTGTTCCAGATGGCTATGATTATTGTTCTGATCGCAGATCTCGGAGGATTTTTCGATATGATCGGTACGGTACTGGTGTGGATCGCTCTTGCGCTCACCATCATATCCCTGCTGGATTATGTGCTGAAGAATAAGCAGGTCCTGACACAGGGAGGGATGTAGCATGTATCCGGAATGGGTATTGAACGAAATGACAGAAGACGGCAGAAGCCTGGAAGAGTGTCTGGTGGAAAGGCTTGCCGCAAAAGATCTGACGATTACCACGGCGGAATCCTGCACGGGAGGCATGATAGCAGGTACGATTGTGAATGTGGCGGGAGCCTCGGATGTGCTGAATGAGGGATATGTTACTTATTCAAACGAGGCAAAAGAAAGACTGTTGGGAGTCAGACATGAGACGCTGGAGACTTACGGCGCTGTCAGCGAACAGACTGCCCGTGAGATGGCAGAAGGGGCTGCAGGGGCGGCTCATGCAGATGTGGCTCTTAGCTCTACAGGAATTGCAGGACCGGGTGGAGGAACAGAAGAAAAACCGGTGGGACTGGTTTATGTGGGCTGTTATGTCTGTGGAAAAACAAAGGTTTTGAAATGCCAGTTTTCGGGCAACCGGGCCGAGAATAGGGCACATACTGTAAAAGAAGCCCTTTCACTGGCGCTGGACCTGCTGCAGGATGAGGGATAACCGGAAGTATGGCATAAATATAAAATAAATATTTACAGGCCTCCGTTCTGTAATGCCGATGGATTTATCCGGCAGTTACAGAACAGCGGCCTGTTTTTAATAGGTCGGAAATCCCGATGGAACCTGTCCATTTAACTCCACACTGATACATGTTTCTGGGGAGCACCGCTGTACCCGTTTCAATATCTAATACTTTCTGCCCGTTTATACATAAGTTCCTTTCTATGATTTTCTCATAAAAGACCGGGGATAAATATCCCGGTATCTGGCATAGTCGGCCGATGTCATTCCTCATTCAAAGGCTTTTCCAGAATCAATCTTCTCATTACTTATTTCCATATACGCTACCTCCTTTTTCGGCAGGGTCTTTAACTAAAAGTATACTGCCAAATCTTTTTTATTTCCATTGTAACAGCTCACATAAATTTCACAGAACATCACCGATTATTTAAGGTTCAGCTAAAGTAACTTCTTTATACTACGAAAGAAGTCAACTATAAAAGAATTGCTGAAAGGACAGATTGCTGTATGAAAAAAAGATATGCAGGTTTTTTACTTGGGATAACAATAACCCTTGGATCGTCCCTGCTGAGCGGATGTGCGGACAAAGGGAATACATCGGATGCAGGAGAGACAATATACGGGCAGGTGAGTGAGATAAACGGGGAGACGATAACCATAGAGTTAGGAACGCAGAAAGAGATGGAGAGGCCTGATAATCAGGACGGAAAGGATGCATCTTCAGAGGAAAATCATTCCGATGAAACTGATGCAGACGCAGAGAACAAAGCTCCTGATCTGCCGGATGGCATGGAGGAAGGAGAGATACCTCCGAATGGAGGCCAGCCTTCTATGCTGGAGTTGACCGGTGAAGAGCAGGACATCAAAGTACAGGCAGATACGGTGATAAAACATCAGAGTATGGGCAGTGGAAATCCGGGTGGTATGGGGGAAGCGCCCGGCGGCGGAGCGCCAGAAGAATCACAGGAAGAAATAACTCTGGAAGATATTGAAGAAGGGAATACAATTGCGGTTACTCTGGACGAGGACGGCGATGTCAGCGAAATACTCGTAATGTCCTCTGGCGGTATGGGGCAGCCGGACGGCGTGGAGAGCTACAGTGCGGCAGAAGAATATACCGATGACACAGAGATAGATGGGGAGAGCATTACATCCACAGGGACAGATGAAAATGCAGCCCATATATACGAAGGCGCATCCGTTGTTTTGAAAAATATAACATTTACAAGAACATCGTCTGACAGTACAGGCGGGGATAATTCCAGTTTTTACGGTGTGGGAGCGGCAGTGCTGGATACAGACGGAGTGACGTATATAAGCGGAAGCACGATTGAAACAGACGCAGCCGGAGGCAGTTATACATCCAATGGAACTGGCTCTCCGGCAGTGTACAGTACGGCTGATATTGCAGTAAATAATGCGGCTCTTACAGCCAATGGTTCGGAAGCAGTCTGCATCGAAGGAATGAATTCGCTTCACCTGTACGACTGCAGCCTGACAGGAAATATGAGTGACAATGATCAAAATGACTGTACCTGGAACGTTATACTGTATCAGAGCATGTCCGGTGACTCCGAGGCAGGTAACAGCACTTTTGAGATGAAGAGCGGAACACTGACGGCTAAAAATGGTGGAATGTTCTATACAACAAATACGGAATCTACGATTACCCTTTCCGGAGTGGATATACAAAATGCAGATGACAGCGAGTTTTTCCTCAGATGCACAGGTAACAACAACCAGAGAGGCTGGGGGACGGCAGGAGAAAACGGTGCAGACTGTCTGTTTACTGCAGTCAGCCAGACCATGGAAGGCGATGTCATCTGGGACAGTATCAGCAAACTGGATTTTTATATTACGGAGGGAAGCACACTGACGGGTGCAGTACTGGATGATGAAACTTATGCAGGCGACGGCGGGGACGGATATTGTAATCTGTACATTGCAGAGGGAAGCACATGGACGGTGACGAAGGACAGTGTGCTGAGCGTTCTTTCCAGCACAGGTACGGTTCAGGACCCGGATGGGAAGTCTGTGACCATAAAAGGCAGTGACGGAACTGTATATGTTGAAGGAGACAGTAAAATCGTGGTAACAGTGGACACATATGACACAAAAGGGGATGTTTCTGGTGCATCAGCCGCAACAGATTGGTCCGCTTATGAAACCGAGAAGCCTTCGCATCTATAAATAGAGATAAGTGAAAGTAAAGTTGTAAGTATAAGCAGCGGACTGACAGGAGGAAAAGATGGAGAGTCAGAATAAAGAAAATAAACTGCCGTCCTGTATTGGCGGCATTAAGAAAACCGGAAGAGTTAAGAAATTCAGAAAGAAAAAAACATTCTGGGCAGGGATATTGTCTGTTGGATTAGTTACGGTTGTTGCTGCGGGGCTTTTGTTTCGCAGCCGGGCAACAGAGAACCGGGCTGCGGATATGACGGTACAGTCAGCCACAGCATCAACCGGGAGCATTAGTACAACGGTAGTGGGAACAGGGACATTGGCGGAGGGATCGGCCAATGACGTAATGGTGCCGGCAGGGATCAAAGTAAAAGAAGTGCTGGTAGAGAGCGGTGATACAGTGAAGGAAGGGCAGGAACTGGCTACTCTGGATGAGGCATCCATTGCCAGCCAGCTGCTGGAGGTGAATGAAAGTATCGAAAGTGTTGAAGAAGAGATCAGTAATCTGTCCGATAACGCACAAACTGCCGGTACGACAGAATATCTGGAATCAAAGGTGTTGAATGGACAGCTGGAGGAACTTAAAGAAATGCAGACTACATTGAATGCGCTTCTCGAATCAAAAGTAATTACAGCATCCTGTGCAGGGACAATCACCACTATCAATGTAACCGCCGATACCGAGATCACGAAAGCCTCGGGCAGCTCTTCCGGCGCTGCATCAGGAAGCAGCACATCCGTATCGACATCCGGAACATCTTCGGAAGGGACAGCAGCGGAAAGTAAAAATACGAATATGATCACAGCGGTTTCAGGAAGCCAGATGAGCATGGTGTCTCTTACGGCAGACATCACGAAAACAGAAACAGAGACAGCAGATTCGACGGAAACAGAGATCGCAGATTCGGCAGAAACAGACAGTCCTGCCATGTTCACTACAGCACAGGAGACCGAAAGGGATGCGGCGGATAACGGCACAGGGGGCAGCAAGATTAGTATTGAGTCCTGTAATGTGGCAGTATCAGCACCCGTAACCGGAGAAAAACCTCAGTCAGATATTCAAACCACGGATCAGTATACCGGAAACATATCATGGAATTGTTCCACAGAAACCTTTCTGGAGAAAACAGTATATACAGCAACCATCAAGCTGACAGCAAAAGAAGGATATACGTTTTCGGCAAATATACTGCCGGAAATCAACGGCGCAGACGTGACCAGCGAAGTGCTCACAGATGATGACGGAAACAGTGTTCTAAGGATAAAGGCAAAATTTGTAAAAACCGCTGCGGATAAAGATACAACAGAATCCGGGGAAAACAAGCCCTCAGACAATAACAATACTTCAGGGGGCGTATCCGGTTCAGACAACAGTCAGACAGCCGGTCTGGATGGAAGCGGTTCAGGTGACGCGGTCAATAGCGGGAACAGTACGATAAGCGGAGGAAGCAGCACATCCGGAAGCAGCAGTACTTCCGGAGCCGGCCAGAGTACGGCATCCGCGTCTGATACCACGGGAAATTCCGGCGGAAGCAGTTCTTCAGACAGTGTCTCGGCTTCTGAGTACAGCGTCTGTGAAGCAGCTGCATTTTCCATCTCCAGTCCGGACGAAGCGGTCGTCTCCATCAATGTGGATGAGCTTGATATTCTCTCTGTTGAAAAGGGACAGACGGCCGTTATAACTTTAGACGCACTGGAAAATCAGGAATTCGAGGGAACCATAACAAAGGTTTCTGCATCAGCTTCCAGCGGGAGCAGCAGTGCCAAATACCCGGTGGAAATAACGTTGGAGAAGACGGCAGATATGAAACTCGGCATGAGTGTTTCTGCAACGATTCAGATTGATGAGTCTGAGGATGCGGTCCTGATCCCTGTCAACGCTCTACAGGAGAAGGGAAACAGTACCTTTGTCTATACCGGGAAGGATGAAGACGGAAATCTGACGGATGAAGTAGAAGTGGAGACAGGGCTTTCCGACGGGAGCCAGGTGGAAATTGTTAACGGCCTCAGCAATGGGGATACTGTGTATTATCTGAAAGCAGAAAGCTCAGACAGCGGCTTTGATATGTCTCAGGACATGATGGGCGGCCGCGGCCAGGAAATGCCCAGCGGGGAGATGCCCTCAGGCGGCATGCCGGACAGCGGCGGACAGGGAGGTCCCGGCGGTTCGGGCTTTTCAAAATAGCGGAGGGACTAAAATATGATTGTTTTGAATGATGTGTCGAAAGTATACCATATCGGCGAGGCAGAAGTTTATGCACTGGACCATGCCAATATGCGGATCAGGGAAGGCGAATTTGTCAGCATCATCGGCCCTTCCGGGAGTGGAAAATCGACAATGATGAATATTATAGGCTGTCTCGATATGGCAGACAGCGGCCAGTATCTTCTGGACGGGCAGCCGATTGAGGAATATACAGAAACAGAGCTGGCAAAGATCAGAAACCGGAAGATCGGCTTTATATTCCAGAGTTTTAATCTGATTGGAAATATGACGGCTGCAGAGAATATCGAGCTGCCTCTGATCTATCAGAAAATTTCCAGGGAAGAAAGAAAAGAACAGGTAGCACAGGCCCTTGAAAAGGTTCGTCTGTCAGGACGCGGCAAACATAAGCCCAATGAATTATCCGGCGGACAGCAGCAGAGAGTAGCCATTGCAAGGGCGATTGCCTCCAGACCATCTCTTTTTCTTGCAGATGAACCGACCGGGAACCTGGATTCCGCTACCGGAAGAGAGATTATGGAGCTGTTTCACGAGCTGCACACGCAGGGCAATACAATTGTCCTGATCACACATGATAATTCCATTGCAAGACAGGCAAGCCGCAGCATCCATATACTGGACGGAAAAATCAGGGAGGTGGCACGATGATTGCGCAGTCGATGAAGATGGCATGGAAATCTATTTCCTCTAATAAAATGCGCTCCTTTCTGACCATGCTGGGGATTATCATCGGAGTGATATCTCTTGTGGTGCTCGTCTCTCTGGTCAGCGGGACAACAGAATCTGTGAACAGCCAGATTTCCAGTATGGGAAGTAATCTGCTGACAGTCTCGATCAAAGATGACAAAGGCAGCCCCATGAAGCTTGCGGATGTTACGGCTCTGGCAGAGGATGAAGAAATCGAGGAAGCGGCGCCGGTTGCGCAGAGCAGTGTAACGGCCTCCAGTACCTATTCGGAAGAGACTGCCAGCGTATACGGTACGACGGGGGCATATGCCGGCATTCAGGATTTAGAGCTGTACGCGGGACGATTTCTGAAGAATACGGATGTTGAAAATCATACCAATGTGGCGGTCATCAATGCAGGGCTAGCGACGGAAGTTATGGGGAGAATGAACGTAGTCGGCGAGACGGTCAGCCTTAACGGCGTGGCTTATGAGATTGTGGGTGTACTCGCTGCCAGGGACAGCGATTCCACCACAACCCAAAACTACGAGGCCTATATTCCGTATACGTCCTTAATCCGGTTAACGGAAGATGTTTCATCGAGCATAACCTCATTTTGCGTGTCCGCTTCCAGTGAAGATACGCTGGATCATGCGGAGACTGTTTTGACAGAGGCCATGATGGGGCGGTTTGGTCAGGATGAGGATGCATTTACAATTGTGAACCAGTCAACAGTCATGGAAGCCATGGAAAGCGTGAATAACACACTGGCGCTGCTGCTCGGAGGAATCGCGGCAATCTCGCTCCTTGTAGGCGGGATTGGCATTATGAATATCATGCTCGTTTCAGTAACGGAAAGAACACGTGAGATCGGAATTCGAAAGGCAATCGGTGCGAACAGGGGAACGATTATGCTGCAGTTTCTCATAGAAGCGCTCATGCTCAGCCTGCTCGGATGTGTAATAGGAATCCTGCTGTCGTGGACCATACTGCAGATAATTTCTGCAGCAGGGGGCAGTGATACGGCATATGCGCTGTCAGTTGGAGTGGTTTGGATTTCTATTGCATTTTCCCTGGGAATCGGGGTAGTATTTGGAATTTATCCGGCCAATAAAGCGGCAAAAAAACGGCCGATCGATGCCCTGAGATATACCGGGTAAGGCTCAAAGGGGTCAGACCCCAACGGCAAAGGGGTCTGACCCCTTTGAGGAGCCTCTCTGAAGAAGAGGCGATAACGATGATACAGAATATCTCATGGGAAGTATATCAGTATTTGATGAATGAGACTTGAGAATCAGAGCAAATGTTGTCTGAAAAATGTGTCCATCCACTGCTAAACTTGTATAATCTTACAATTGACGAAAGTCGAAATTTGTGCGAAAATATGACATATATGGCGTTAAATAAATATCAAGCGCCTATAGGATGAAAATCATACATATTTGAAAGGAGTTTTAACATGATTTATTCACATGAAGTAGAAATGATGTGTCCGGTAGCCCAGGGTACAAATCACGGACCAGCTCCAATTCCGGAAGAAGCAAAATGGGTACAGGCTAAAGAGATTAAAGATATTTCTGGTTTGACACACGGTATAGGCTGGTGTGCACCTCAGCAGGGGACATGTAAACTGACTTTGAATGTTAAAGACGGTATCATTCAGGAAGCTTTAGTTGAGACAATCGGATGTTCAGGAATGACACATTCAGCAGCGATGGCATCTGAGATCCTTCCAGGAAAGACTATTTTAGAAGCACTTAACACAGACCTTGTCTGTGATGCTATCAATACAGCTATGAGAGAACTCTTCTTACAGATCGTATACGGAAGAACACAGAGTGCATTCTCTGAAGACGGACTTCCGATCGGTGCTGGTCTGGAAGATTTAGGAAAAGGACTTCGTTCCCAGGTTGGTACAATGTACGGAACTCTTGCAAAAGGTCCTCGTTACCTGGAGATGGCTGAAGGCTATGTAACAGGAATTGCACTGGATGAAAACGATGAGATCATCGGTTACCAGTTCGTAAGCCTTGGAAAGTTAACAGACTTTATCAAAGCAGGCGATACACCGAACGATGCATGGGAAAAAGCAAAAGGTCAGTACGGACGTGTTGCTGACGCTGTGAAGATTATTGACCCACGTAAAGAATAGTCGGGATCATATAGGTAACGTAGAATAAATCAGGAGGACAATTAAATGGCTTTATTTGAATCATATGAAAGAAGAATTGATAAAATCAATGAAGTATTAAATAGCTATGGCATTGCTTCTATCGAAGAGGCAGAAAAGATTACAAAGGATGCCGGACTTGATGTTTACAATCAGGTGAAAGCAATCCAGCCAATCTGTTTTGAGAACGCTTGCTGGGCATACATCGTAGGTGCAGCGATCGCAATCAAAAAAGGATGTAAGACAGCAGCTGAAGCAGCAGCAGCAATCGGTGAAGGACTTCAGTCTTTCTGTATCCCGGGTTCTGTAGCTGACCAGCGTAAAGTAGGTCTTGGACATGGTAACTTAGGAAAGATGCTTCTGGAAGAAGATACAGACTGCTTCGCATTCCTGGCAGGCCACGAATCTTTTGCAGCAGCAGAAGGTGCTATCGGTATCGCTGAGAAAGCAAACAAAGTACGCCAGAAACCTCTGCGTGTTATCCTGAATGGTCTTGGAAAAGACGCTGCAAAGGTTATTTCCAGAATCAACGGATTCACATATGTTCAGACAGAATATGATTACTATACAGGAGAACTGAAAGAAGTTCAGAGAACTGCTTACTCAGAAGGTCTCCGTGCAAAGGTTAACTGCTATGGTGCAAACGATGTACGTGAAGGCGTTGCAATCATGCACAGCGAAGGCGTAGATGTGTCTATTACAGGTAACTCTACAAACCCGACACGTTTCCAGCACCCGGTTGCAGGTACATACAAAAAAGAATGTATCGAGCAGGGCAAGAAGTACTTCTCCGTAGCATCAGGCGGTGGTACAGGACGTACACTTCACCCGGACAACATGGCTGCAGGACCGGCTTCCTATGGTATGACAGATACTCTGGGACGTATGCACTCTGATGCTCAGTTTGCAGGATCCTCTTCCGTACCGGCTCACGTAGAGATGATGGGGCTGATCGGAGCAGGAAATAATCCGATGGTCGGAATGACGGTAGCTGTTGCGGTAAGCATCGAGGAAGCAGCGAAAGAAGACAAGTTCTAATAAACAGCGTATTAAATAGTTTTACAAAATAATCAGGAGTGGTCATGGCATGAAAATGCAGGCCGCTCCTTTGTTATTTCTATCGTACTCCTGAATTAATTCCTTTCTAAAGTAAGTAACATACGGTTCTTTTACGAAAGAACAGTTTGATTCGGAAATGAAAAATGGCAGCGGTATCGGGGATTGCTAATTTAAGCAGCTGCTTGTATTGATCGTCATAAGATTCGGCAAGAAAGAAATGAAGTAAATGCGGCAAAAACGGGGGATGATCTTTTGAGGAAAAGTCTGCATTGCGTCAAACCGGCTAAGGTGTTAAAATAATGCTGTCAAAGAGAAGGACAAACAGGATGAAGGAGGCATTTATATGAAGACAGAAAGAGTAGAGAACATGTGCGGAGGAGAAGGATACGTAATTATCAAACACATTCTAGGGGAAGCAGAACTTAATGGAAAATGCGGATTGTATGCGGAAGTAACACTGGAGCCTGGATGTACTCTCGGATATCATGAACATCATGGAGAGAGTGAGACATATTATATTCTTTCTGGTGAAGGGATGTATGATGATAATGGAAACAGCCGGGCGGTAAAGGCAGGGGACATTACATTCACGCAGGATAACTGCGGGCATGGGCTGGCGAATACGGGGATTCAAAATCTTGTGTTTATGGCGTTGATTATTAAGGGGTAGGATGCCGCAGCATACGTCCGGTTCCAGCGGCTGGGTGCATCAAAGGGGGAGGATACACTTTCAGATCCAACAGGGCGGAAGCTTTTTGTTTTCTGCTGGGCTGCCTGTCTATATTGACGGTATTATAAATCATACAGAAAGTTCGAATGCCCATTATATTACCATTGGGCAGTGGGTGGAAAACTGCGGGCAATAAAATGGACATTTCATATCAGCATATGACAATATAGAGCTTAGGATTTAGTATACATACCCGGTTAATTCATATGTCTGCGCACCAGACAGGAGATGACTCCTGCAAGACACAGGCCCAGCAGTACATTGTGGAGGGAGCCGAATACGTCCAGGGCTCCTTTTATTCCGTTCAGGACTGCCAGTGAACCTAAGGTGTCAGGTAAAAATGAGCACAGCAGGAACGAGAGGTAGGATGCTACATAGATGAAGATAAAGGAGAACAGGCCTCTGCCGGTATCTTCTTTGTATACCTTACGGCCTTCACGGATCCGCATCTTTGTCATGGACCAGAACAGGGCAACCAGTTCAAACAGAAGGAAAATGGCGGCCACAGCTGCGTAGGCGGCCAGGGCGTAGTTCTTTTCTGTCAGGATGTTCTGAGGATCTCCATACGGAGCGGCGCCGCGCCAGAAATTATAGGCGAGCATGCCGAAGGTTCCGGCAGTGATTAAAAGCGAAACGACCCTGACTACGGAACGGGCAACGCGATAGATCGCTTTTGTTCCATACTTGGCTGTCTTTTTGGCGGGGGAAAGCAGGCGGGATACATTCGGGCCTGCATTTTTTCTGCGCCGCCGGGGGGCGTCACTGTAATCATCGTCCATGTAATCGCTTCTGGAGCGTCTGTCGTAATCGTCATCTATATATTCACCGCGGGAACGTCGGTCATAATCATTCTCCATGTAATTATCCCGGGAACGTCGGCTGGAACGTGCTCTGTAATCATTGCTGGAGCGCCTGTCATAACCGGCGTCCATGTTATCATTCTCGTCCTCGTAATCATCGCTGCCAAAGTACTCTACATCAAAGTTTTCGGAATCATATTCCTCAGTAAATCCGCTGGCTCTGCTGTCATAGCGGTTGTCATAACGGTTTTTAGGGACGCGTCCTGTGTTCTGTGAGAAATGTTCCGGACTATTGCCGGGCATGCTTCGGAAATCCGGGGCATCCAGTACGACGGTTGCATCGGACAGTTTTTTCGTGGTTTGTTTGGTATCAAAGCTATATGTGAAGGGGACATCTTCTTCATATGTCACCTCAAAATCGTCATCAAAGAATGTACCATTCTTCTTTGCAGTGCTCATGCAACTCCTCCTCAAATGTCAGTATTACTGGTGGTCATTGTATAACTTTTTTAATGTATACTCAAGTGTTAACATCAAAAATTCATAAAGTTCTAAGAAATCTTTCATATTTTTTCCAAAAGTGGTAGAATGGAAAATGTTGCGGCGCCATCCCGGCTGTCCGTATACAGGATACGAAAGACAGGAGTGATACTTTATGATAACAGATATGACAGAAGGAAAACCATCTGGGGTTCTCTGGAAATTTACGATTCCGATGCTGGTCAGTGTTATGTTCCAGCAGCTGTATAATATAGTAGACAGTATCGTTGCGGGCAAGTTTGTAGGCGTGAAAGCGCTGGCCGCGGTCGGGGCGTCTTATCCGATTACAATGATCTTTATGGCAGTCGCTACTGGGCTTAATATCGGATGTTCAGTGGTTATCTCTCTGTATTTTGGGGCAAAAGAGTATAAACAGATGAAATGCGCGATCAGTACTTCTTTGCTGACGGTTCTGGGAATCAGTGCAGTGCTGACAGCGCTGGGGCTGGTTTTCAGCAGACCGCTGATGACTCTTCTTAAGACTCCGGAAGACATTTTCAGTGATTCGGCGCTTTATCTGAACATCTACATAGGTGGTTTGATATTCCTGTTTATGTATAATATTTGCACGGGAGTGTTCACCGCTCTGGGTGATTCACGGACACCACTGTACTTTCTGATTGCCTCCTCACTGGGCAACATCGTTCTGGATCTGGTCTTCGTTATTAACTTCCATATGGGCGTAAGCGGTGTGGCCTGGGCTACATTTCTGGCACAGGGACTGTCTTCTGTACTGGCATTTTTTACATTGCAAAAACGCCTGAAGGCGGTGGAAAGTAAAAAATACAAACTGTTCTCCGGATCCATGCTGAAGAAGATCATGGAGATCGCCATACCAAGCATCCTGCAGCAGAGCTTCATCTCTGTGGGAAATCTGTTTGTGCAGGGACTGATCAACAGTTACGGATCTGCGGTCGTAGCCGGGTACTCGGCAGGGATGAAGATCAATACTTTTGCGATCACCTCGTTTACAACGCTGGGAAATGGATTATCCAGTTTTACGGCCCAGAACATAGGGGCGCAGAAGACCGAGCGTGTAGCGAAGGGCTTCCGTTCCGGGGTGATCATGGTTCTGAGCGTGGCGGTACCCGTATTCCTGCTATTCTTTATCGGTGGAAGGCCTATCGTAGAACTGTTTATGAGTGAGGGTGGGGAACGGGCCGCGGATGTTGGTGTGGAATTCTTGAAAATCGTATCGCCGTTTTACATTATTATTTCCTTAAAGCTGATTGCGGATGGCATACTGAGAGGCGCGGGGGCGATGAAGGCCTTCATGATTGCCACTTTTTCAGACCTTATTCTGCGTGTAGTACTGGCTTTTGTGTTCTCGGGAATCTGGCAGTCTACCGGTATCTGGCTGTCCTGGCCGGTGGGGTGGCTGATTGGAACCGCACTGTCTCTGGGATTTTATTTTTCGGGAGTGTGGAAGAAGAGCAGGCTGATATAAAATGGAGGAGGCCGGCGGTGCATGGGGGTGCATCGCCGGCCTCCTCTATATCAATCAAAGGATTCGAAAAGGGCTTATGAAACGACTGTTCAGCAGCCGGTGCGTCTATCCTGCAGCCAGTCCATACCGAGCAGTGCCAGGATAATAAGAAAGCCGAGTACAAAACAGAGCAGAATCCCGGGAATCGGTTCAAGCCACAGGGCATTTGAAAGATAGTTAGATAAAATGATCTCATAATAAATAATCAGGAAAGCGATCATATAAATGACATAAGCTTTCAGCATGACTTTCCCTTTTGCTATATAGAGATCCCGTCTGGAAACGGGAAGGGCATCGTATTTTCTGAGAAGAAATGCTGAACGACCCCGTTCGCGGATCCAGAATAAACGGCGGTTCAAATAAAACATCTCCAGTACGATTCCAATCCAGAATGCAGAGTGTCCAAACGATACAGGGGAATCCGGGGCCAGAATCACGCCCTTCCCCAGTCCCATACCTGCAGTCATGGCATTGATCTGCAGCGATGTTTCGCTCTGGACCTGCATGAAAAAGAAGTACATGCAGGCTCCCATGATGAAATAGTGATAACCAATGCGGATGCGAGACTTTTCTTTTTGATAAAGATTCATTTCATAGTCCTCCTTCTTCGCGTCAGGATAATAAATCCCGGATGTGGAATCTTTCGAATGAGGAATCCGGCGCTTTTCTTTTTCGGGCCGCGCTCCTGTATTTGTCCTCCAGGACCTCACGAGTGTCGTTTTGTACCAGCTTTCCATTTTTCAGCACCAGAACATAATCAGCCAGTTTATCCAGATCCTCTGTAATGTGGGTGGAGAGAAGGATTCCAATATCTTTGTCCAGAATATCCTGAATCATGCCTAAAAAATCTCTGCGGAATACCGGATCAAAACCGGCCATGGGCTCATCCAGAAGTAAAAAACGCGGATGATGGGCCAGAGCAAAGCAGAACTGCATTTTCATCATTTCGCCTTTAGAAAGCTGATATAGAGGCTTTGACGGGGCAAGCTCCATCCTATCCAGACTGGAATAATAATCTTCCATTGACCAGTCTGCAAAATACGTGCCCAGCAGCTGTCCGTTTTCCAGTATGGAGCTTTCCATATAAAAGGAAAGGGTCTCAGACACATAACCGATAAGTTCCTTATATTTTTCCGGCTCGCTGCGCAGAGAAATGCCATCGATAGATGCATCTCCTGTAAAATTGCGGGCAGCCCCGGAAAGGCATTGGAAAAGCGTTGTCTTTCCAGAACCGTTCGGACCAATCAGCGCAGTAAGATATCCGCTTTCCAGCCGGAAGGAGATGTCTTCCAGAGCAAAGGTCCTGTATGTTTTCTTTATATTTGTACACTCAAATACTGTCATCTGAATCTTCACTTCCTTCCCAAAGAATCTGTATCATATCCTGAAACTGGGCGCAGTTCAAATCAAGACGCCGGCCTTCTTTGATGCATTCCACCATGGTGCTCTCAAGACGCCTTAACTGCTCTTCACGGAGCGCTTCTCTGTCAGGTTCTTTGACAAAGAAGCCTTTTCCCTGCTGGGAATAGATCAGACTTTCGGCCTCAAGGTCCTCATAGGCACGTTTCGTTGTGATGACGCTGATCCCCAGATCTCTGGCAAGAGAGCGGATGGAGGGGAGCAGATCGCCGGGCAGCAATTCTCCGTTTAATATGGAATTTTTTACGGCCTGCACGATCTGTTCATATATGGGCAGGCTGGAATCTTCTTTTATAAATATATTCAAAGGGCTCACTCCTTTTTATCGGGAAGAGGATAGTACATTTTCTCATACGAGAGCATATAGGCCAGTATGGGAGAACTGCACTTCGCAGCAATCAGGACGTTGACGGCAAGCAGTACCAGCCAGACAAGGAATATCCATAAGGTCCATGTTATTTCTGTAACAGTCAGTGTGTAGAACACAATGCATTCTACAATCAGCAGTGCAAACCAGTAGACTCCTGCAACGATTTCCTCACTTTTTTCAGTGACCATTTCAGGCACCGCCTCCAGCACCTCTTTTCTGTTTCCCGGATCCGTGCGCAGGTTCAGCGCCAGAATCAGGAAGAACCATAATCCAAGCTGGACGACGATTTCCATCCAGTTATCGGAGACGAAGAACTTTCCGGACATAAACAGCTGTACCAGAACTGCGAGAACCAGGCTCAGGCATACTTTCACGATCAGGTGCAGGCGGAGATAGTGCATTTTCTCTTTTTCGCCGGCGGCACAGACATAAAGCGGCCTGGCCAGCCGGATGGGCATCTTTCTCAGGACCAGCCATAAAAACAGGATCGTTGCGACGGCTGTGACAGATATGGCAGCCTCCTGAAGTGTCGGGGAGGTCTCCATGGCATCCAGTATTGCCGCGCTGTAATCCTGCCCGGAAGACTGCAGATCTCTTAAAAACTGAATCAGTGTAACCTGTACGCCCAGAATTGCAATCATTCCGTATACAACAAAGTATAGAATAAAGGTTAAAAAGTTTCTTTTTACATCCAGCCACAAATCATTGAAAATAATCCGGATCATTTGATAAAACCTCCTTTGCAAAGGTAATACATCAGGTCCTCCAGAGTTGGCCGTGCCGTCTCAAGTCCCAGTAGCTGGCCTTCCTGCGGGTATTCGATCAGCAGGGAGCTTTTGTAGGCTTCATGTAGGCGGCAGATCACATTGGGGCCGAAGAGATGCTCAATCTGTTCGCGGGTTCCATGTGCAATATAGAATCTTTCATTCAATTCCTCTCTGTCGAGCTGAAGGCAGAGGCTGCCGCTGTCCATCAGGGCGATATAATCGCCAATCTGGTCTAAATCGGATGTGAGATGTGTGGAAAACAGGATACTGCGCCTGCCACTCTCCACGATATCCTGCATATATCCCAGAAGCTCTCTGCGAAACAGTGGATCCAGGCCAGCTGCAGGTTCATCCATCAGGAACAGCTTCGCATCATGGGAGAGCGCAAAAGCCAGCTGGAACCTGGTTTTTTGTCCCTTCGAAAGCTTTCCGACCTTCTGGCGGGGAGATATCTCAAATCTGCTGCAGAACTTCAGAAACAGTGTGTGGTCATACCTGGAGTACAGGGAACCGAATAATTTCCCATTGGTTTCTATGGTGAGATTGTCTTCAAAGGGCGACTCATCCAGCACAAAGCCAATGTCATCCTTTGCTTCACGTTCCTGGGTATCCATGGAATGGCCGTTTATAAAAATATCTCCGCTGTCTTTCTGATAGAGCCGCAGGATGGTCTTGATCAGAGAAGTCTTCCCCGCGCCGTTCCTGCCGATCAATCCCATGATATACCCCGGTTCCAGTGAAAGATTGATGTCGTTAAGTTTTAAACTGCCTATTGATTTGTTCAGATTACGGATTTCCAGCAGATTCTCCATAACGTTCCTCCTGACTGTGAATTTCACTGTATATACACTGTATATGTTTATATATACAGTATACCCAATATATATATTTGTCAATAGGGGAATACAAAATATATGTGATGGGAAATAATAACAGAAAACAGAAAGGAAATGGAGAATGATGAATGTACAAAAATGTGGAATCATCGGGTGTGGCGGTGTCGGTGCCACAACCGCATATACACTGGTAGAAAGCGGGCTGTTTAATGAAATGGTCCTGATTGATATTGATAAACGCAAAGCGGAGGGCGAGGCGCTGGACATCGGACACGGCATCCCATTTACCGTTCCTTCCGATATCTATGCCGGCGATTATGAAGATCTGAAAGATGCATATCTGGTTGTAGTGACAGCCGGAGCCAATCAGATGCCTGGTGAGACGAGGCTGGATATCTCCGCTAAAAATGCGAAGGTTTTTCGTCAGATCATCCCTGAAATCGTAAAATACAATACGGAATGTATCCTGCTGATCGTGACTAACCCTGTGGATATACTTACAAGTCTTGCACTGAAACTTTCCGGCTTTCCAGCCAGCAGGGTAATTGGGAGTGGAACGGTACTGGATACTGCAAGGCTGAAATATCTTCTGGGCAAGAAATTCAACCTGGACTACAGGAACATCCATGCCTGGATGATCGGGGAGCACGGAGACAGCGAACTGGCAGTCTGGAGCAGTGCGACTGTTGCGGGGCTGCCTGTAGATGAGTACTGCCGTCAGCACGGCCGCACCCGGGCCAGTCTGCAGCTGAATGAGATATACGAAGAGGTTCGTGACAGTGCTTATGAAATTATAGACAGAAAAGGATCTACGTTCTATGCTGTCGCGATGGCGGTCAAGAGAATCGCCCAGGCGCTGGTGAGGGACGAACACTCAATTATGACGGTTTCCAGCCTGGCACAGGGGCATTATGGAATCCATCATATCTGCATCGGTTTGCCTACCGTAGTTGGGAGAAACGGAGCGGAAGATATCATAGAAATACCTCTGAATGCACAGGAAAAAGAGGCTTTGAGAGAATCTGCACAGGCGCTGCAGAAAATCACGGAGGAGCTTTAGGGGGGATGTAATAAGTACTCGGGAGGGGGACGCTAAAAAACCGGGAAGCCTGCCCCCAGCCGGAAGCATATATGCCATTTTAAAAATCCGCTCCGTTTGCGTAAGAGGCCCTAAAGGAACAAACATAGAAAATGGCGGGCCAGCGGCATGCAGCCCGAAATTCGATAATTTTGGGCCTTAGGCCGCTTCAGAATTTGCCGTGAAACGGCAAATTCTGCCCACCGTTTTCTATGTTTGTTCCTTAAGGGCCTCTAACGTAAACTCTAGGACTTTTAAAATGGCATATATGCTTCCGGCAGGGGGCAGGCTTCCCGGTTTTTTAGCTGGTACATCCGGCCGGTAGTTAGATTCGTCCGCTGGGGGTGGCTGCGAACCGGGGGAGCGTATGAATTCGTTTGGTGGAAGGTGAAAGGCTCGGTAAGTAATTGGCGAATAGTATCATAGCTATAGCTTGTAAACATGGAAAGAAGATACTTATAGTAGTTTTAGATTATCCCATGTATTCTTTGGGGGCTTTATTGTATCGTGGGGCGGATAATTGTATAATGATAGAATAACGTTGTTAAGGAGGTCGATAGTATGAAGGTATTGATGTTGAATGGGAGTTCGAATCTGAAAGGATGCACTTATACGGCTTTGGAAGAGGTTGGAAAAGTGCTGCTGGAAGAGGGGGTGGACTATGAGATTTTTCAGATTGGGCCGAAACCGGTCAGGGATTGTATTGGCTGCAGAAAATGCCGGGATGGAAGATGTGTTTTTACGGATGATGCGGTGAATGAATTTGTGGAGAAGGCCTACGAGGCAGACGGCTTTGTGTTTGGGTCTCCGGTTTATTTTGCACATCCCAGCGGTAGAATTCTTTCATTTCTGGACAGGGCATTTTACTGTAATAGTTCGGATGAACGGTACAGGGCGTTTAAGTATAAACCGGGAGCTGTGGTAGTATCAGCGCGCAGGGGCGGCACAACGGCATCATTGGATGCAATCCAGAAGTATTTTGGGATTGCACAGATGCCGACGGTAGGGTCTACATATTGGAACATGGTGCACGGGCAGAATCCGGATGACGTCAGAAAAGATGAAGAGGGACTGCAGACCATGCGTAATATAGGACGAAATATGGCATGGATGCTGAAATGTTTTGAGGCGGGAAAGCAGAACGGGATTATGCTTCCTAATTCTGAACTTTCTTATGCTACGAATTTTATCAGGCAGTAATAATTTGAAAGCACGGTGAAGGCCGTGCTTTTTAATGCATAAAGAGATCATTTAATAAATTGGGGGAACCGGACTGCATATATAAAAGTTTATTGACGTATTTTGGAAAATCCCTTATGATTATTAGGTCGAAAGGGGATGCAAAGTCGGATGAATGTTTTGAATATAGAGCATATTAGTAAGATTTATGGAGATAAGGTGATTTTTGATGATGTATCTTATGGGATACATGATGGAGATAAAATAGGAATTATCGGGATCAACGGTACAGGGAAGTCTACCCTGTTAAAGATCATTGCAGGAATTGAGGAGCCGGATGACGGGCAGATTGTGAAGCAAAATGGGTTAAAGATGAATTATCTGCCTCAGGATCAGGAGTTCCCGAAAGGCGCAACTGTACTGTCCTACGTGAGCAACGGTAAAAAACAGGAGGAGTGGGACTCGGACAATGAGGCAAAAAGTATTCTGAACAGTCTGGGGATTATAGAGCATGATGCAGTTATAGATCCTCTTTCTGGCGGTCAGAAGAAGAGAGTTGCGCTGGCACGTGCGCTTGTTTCCGATGCGGATATATTGCTTTTGGACGAGCCTACAAACCATTTGGATGAGGAGACCGTGAACTGGCTGGAGGATTACCTGAAACGCTATAGAGGCGTTGTGATTATGGTAACCCATGACAGATATTTTCTGGATAAAGTAACGAATAAGATACTGGAGATCAGCCGGGGGAATCTGTACGGATACGATGCAAACTACTCGGGATTTCTGGAGATGAAGGCTCTGCGGGAAGAGATGGAACTGGCGAGTGAGAGAAAACGTCAGAGCATACTGCGTGTGGAGCTGGAGTGGGCAAAACGGGGCTGCCGGGCGAGAAGCACGAAGCAGAGAGCGCGCCTGGAACGCCTGGAGGCACTGAAAAACGGGCTGGTTCCGGCTCAGGATCAGGCAGTGGAGCTGGATTCCGTGGAAACCAGGATGGGTAAAAAGACGATAGAGCTCCACCATATCAGCAAGGGCTTTGGGGACAGGAAGCTCATGGAAGACTTTGATTATATTTTCCTTAAAAATCAGAGAGTTGGGATCATTGGAAACAACGGCTGCGGCAAATCCACCTTAATCAAGATGATTGCGGGACTGATTGAACCGGATACTGGAAGCATTGAAATCGGGGAAACGGTTAAAATCGGATATTTTGCCCAGGAAGAGCAGGATATGGATGACAGCCTGCGGGTAATTGATTTTGTGAAAGATATAGCAGAATATATTCCGACAAAAGATGGCAGAATCAGTGCGTCACAGATGCTGGAGCGTTTTTTATTTACTCCGGATATGCAGTATGCGCCCATCGGGAAGCTGTCCGGCGGAGAGAAACGGAGGCTGTATCTGCTGAAAATCCTGTGTTCCGGTATTAATGCACTCTGCCTGGATGAACCGGGGAACTCACTGGATATCCCTACACTGACGATTCTGGAAGATTATCTGAATTCCTTTCCCGGTATTGTGATCACGGTATCTCATGACCGCTATTTTCTGGACAATGTGGCAGACCGAATCTTCGCATTTGAAAATGGACAATTAGTACAGTATGAGGGCGGCTATACGGACTACCTGGAAGCAAAGCAAAGCAGGGAGATGTCCGGAACAGCCGGGAGTGCCTCCGGGAAGGCGGCTGAGGATAAGAATCAGGCATATAAAGAGTGGAAGCAGAACCGTCCTGCAAAATTAAAGTTCTCTTATAAAGAACAGAAAGAATACGATACCATCGATGGGGACATCGCGGCTCTGGAAGAGAAAATAGAGACGCTGGACGATGATATTATGAAAAATGCCACTAATTCCGGAAAGCTAAATGAGTTAATGACTCAAAAGAGCCAGGCCGAAGCTGATCTGGAGGAAAAGATGGAACGGTGGGTATACTTAAATGACCTGGCAGAAAAAATAGAGTCACAGAAAAATTCCTAATCAAATTGGCACCCCGCAATTCATATCTTGTGGGCAGGACTGCAGCAAAGCTGCAGAATAAGGTATACCCAAAGGGCACCCCGTAACACATGCCCTTCGAGCGGGTCTGCAGCAAAGCTGCAGAATAAGGTATAAACATAAATAGTATTGTATAAAATCAGAGCAGTGGCGGACTGCTTTGATTTTTTTTATAACATCGATAATTGTTTGTTAAACATATAACATTATTGTTATATAATATACAACATAGAGCAATAATTATAAAATTCAGAAAAATAGTCGATATTGGAATATATTGTGTTATAATACTCATAGATATTGGAACAGGCAACCGGAATGTTTATATTCAAAGTAGGTAATTGCGAAACAAGTTCGCAATCTTGATTCAAAACAAGGTAGAAATCGTGCTTTACACGATTTCAGAGATAGAGGGTGATGTTCAAAGATTTTTGACGCACTTTAATAAGCTTAACAGCTTTTGAAGTTGGTAAGTCCTAAGCAATTAGCGGTTTTAAACTGCGAATATATTCGTGATGTTTGATTTTATCAGCAAGTACAACTGTTATGAGCTGGGTGATACCGGCAAGGATTAAGTCAGCATGCAGAGTTTTTTTCGTTTGTGTACGTCTTCCTGCAAG
>NZ_GL870823.1:25942-43112 GCF_000190355.1 Clostridium sp. D5
CGGAATAATTTCATCCATGTCGATATGGTTTTCCAGTAGAGACAGAAACGCAGGCTTGTCATTATCAAATTTATCTTGGCAATCTTGAAAAATATCTGCCAAAGAAAGCTGTTTGTATGGTATCATAGATATCAGAATAACTCCTTTCTGGGTAGTGGTTTATAGTTTCTAGGCAACTCTATTATACCATATCCAGTGAGGAGTTATTTGTTTTTAGTAACAGAAAAATGCCGTATTTATGAGGGTTGTGGCGTTTCGCAAACGCCTATTTATATTCAAAGATATGAAAGGAGAAACATATGGGTCATCTAGAATTGAAGACAAACTATCAGCTTTTTATTAATGGACGGTGGAAGGATGCTTCCGATGGCGCCGTATTTACAACCTCATGTCCGGCAGACGGAGAAGTTCTGGCATCTTGTGCGCAGGCGACCAAAGAAGATGTGGACGAGGCGGTTAATGCGGCATGGGCGGCGTTTGAGAGCTGGAAGAAAACAAGTGTCAATGAACGTGCGGCAATACTGAACAAGATTGCAGATATTATTGATAAGAATGCAGGATTTCTTGCAATGGTGGAATCCATGGACAATGGAAAGCCGGTCCGGGAGACGATGGCAATTGACATCCCCTATGCAGCCAATCATTTCCGGTATTTCGCAGGCTGTATCATGGCAGAAGAGGGCAGCGCAGTTATGCTGGGGGAGGATACACTCAGCCTGATCCTGAGAGAACCGATCGGTGTGGTAGGACAGATCGTTCCCTGGAATTTTCCGTTTTTGATGGCTGCATGGAAACTGGCTCCGGTTCTTGCAAGCGGATGCTGTACTGTATTTAAGCCATCCAGCGCCACCTCACTGAGCGTACTGGAATTTGCACGCCTGGTACAGGATGTGATTCCAGCAGGTGTATTTAACGTAATCACCGGAGCAGGTTCCAAATCCGGACAGTACATACTGGACCATCCGGGATTCCGCAAACTGGCCTTTACCGGCTCCACGGAAATAGGCTGCAATGTAGCGTGCGCAGCGGCAGAACGCCTGATCCCGTCAACTCTGGAGCTGGGAGGAAAATCTGCAAATATCTTTTTCAATGACTGCAAATGGGATATGGCCATGGACGGACTACAGCTCGGCATACTTTTCAATCAGGGCCAGGTTTGCTGTGCAGGCTCCCGTGTATTCGTACAGGAAGACATCTATGACAGATTTGTTGAAGAGGCTGTCAAAGCGTTCAACCAGATCAAGGTCGGCGTTCCATGGGAGGCAGACACACAAATGGGCTCACAGATCAATGAGGCCCAGATACAGAAAATACTGGGCTATATAGAAATTGGCAGACAAGAGGGCGCTGTGGTAGCATGCGGAGGTGAGAGGGCAGCAGAAGGAGAACTTGCCAAAGGCTGCTTTATGAAGCCAACACTACTTATCAATGTGACGAATGACATGAGAGTAGCAAGAGAAGAAATCTTCGGACCGGTAGCATGCATTCTCAAGTTCAAAGATGAAGAAGAAGTGATCGCAATGGCGAATGACAACGATTATGGCCTCGGCGGCGCAGTGTGGACACGGGATATAAACAGAGCTATCCGGGTATCCCGTGCAATAGAGACCGGCCGTATGTGGGTCAATACATACAATGCAATTCCAGAAGGAGCACCATTTGGCGGTTATAAAGCATCCGGAATCGGACGAGAGACACACAAGGTCATTCTGGAACACTACACCCAAATGAAAAACATCATGATAAACCTTTCAGAAGCACCCTCAGGTTTCTATCCTCCCAAATAAAAACGATTTAGCGAGCGGGCGTTAGCCTCGCTCGCGGACGTAGATGCGAATGTCAAAGTGCGCCCGGATGCCCTTCAAGTGAAGCCGTCCTGCCGCCTTGAAGTACCAGTTGCAGAGGAAACGGATATGTGATGTGGCAGGGCAGTTCGCGAAAGAGCAGCCCTGCCACATCACATATCCGTTTCCTCTGCAGCGTCCCCCCCCATCCGCTCTCCCCACGACTTCACATTTCAAATCCTCTATGTTATAATAATTTAGTGCATTGACCCTGGCTGCATAAGGAAGTATAATAATATATGTGATTTAAAACGAAAGTAAAGATAATAAACGCATATGAATGTGATTATATTTCCGAAACATGTGATTATACAACCGGGGATTATTGTGATATAAGATAACAAAAGGAGAGAGAGTATGGAAAAACCAGTACTTGTGATCATGGCGGCAGGAATGGGAAGCCGTTATGGCGGTCTGAAACAAATTGACCCGGTTGATGAAGAAGGACATATCATTATGGACTTTTCTATTTTTGATGCCAGGAGGGCGGGATTTGAGAAAGTCGTTTTTATTATAAAGGCAGAAAACGAAGAAGAATTTAAAACCTGTATTGGCGACAGAATTAGTGAATATATGGAAGTGGCCTATGTATATCAGAAGCTGGATGATCTTCCTGAGGGATATGATGTGCCTGACGGACGTGTGAAGCCGTTCGGGACGGGACATGCGGTTTTGTGCTGCAGAGATGTGATCGATGGCCCCTTTGCCGTCATTAACGCAGATGATTATTACGGCGTTCATGCGCTGGAAGAGATTTATCATTATCTCTCAGAGAATGAGGATGATGAGAAATACAGGTACGCAATGGTGGGCTATCGTCTGGACAACACATTAACAGATAATGGTTATGTATCCCGGGGTATCTGTGAGACGGATGAGAATGAATATCTGACTGGAATTATCGAGCGGACTCATATTGAACGGACAAAAGACGGCGTTGTGTTTACAGAGGATGATGGTAAGACATACAGCAGTATAGACAAGAGCTGTATTGTATCTTTGAATATGTTCGGATTTACACATAGTTTAATGAAAGAACTTGAGGCGCGTTTTCCGGTATTTCTGGAGAAGAACCTGATAGAATCGCCTTTGAAGTGTGAATACTTCCTGCCGACGGTGGTAGGTGAACTGATAGATGAGGATAAGGCAACAGTGAAGGTACTGAAATCCGAGGATAAATGGTATGGCATCACATACAAGGAAGATAAGCAGAGCGTTGTGGATGCGATTGTAAGGATGAAAGAACAGGGAATCTATCCCCTGCATCTCTGGCGGTAGGCAAAGAACCTGGATCTGAGGCCGGAGCAGGAAAACGGCAGACAGATAGCGGCGGCCAGGATGTTTGGAAAAAGACAGAAGATAAACAGCAGACAGGAAGGAAAGGGTAAGTATTATGGCAATTTTAGTAGCAGGCGGAGCCGGATATATCGGCAGCCATACGTGTGTGGAACTTTTGAATAGAGGGTATGATGTAGTTGTAGTGGATAATCTTTACAATTCCAGCGAGAAAGCCGTGGAGAGAGTGCAGAAGATCACGGGGAAGGAACTGAAGTTTTATAAAGGTGACATTTTGAACCGGGAGGATCTGGAACCCATATTTGAGCAGGAAAATATCGAGGCAGTCATCAATTTTGCCGGGCTGAAAGCAGTGGGAGAATCTGTTGCAAAACCATGGGAGTATTATCACAACAACATTACCGGAACACTGATCCTCTGCGATGTGATGCGCAGCCATGGATGCAGGAATATGATATTCAGCTCCTCTGCAACTGTTTACGGGGATCCTGCAGAGATACCAATCACGGAGAACTGCCCGAAGGGAGAGATCACCAATCCTTACGGTCAGACGAAAGGAATGCTGGAACAGATTCTGACAGACTTGCATACCGGGGATCCAGAGTGGAACATTATGCTTCTGCGTTATTTCAATCCGATTGGAGCACACGAATCCGGGCTCATTGGGGAAGATCCAAAGGGAATTCCGAATAACCTGGTTCCTTATATTGCACAGGTGGCCGTAGGGAAACTGGACTGTCTCGGCGTGTTTGGAGATGATTACGATACACATGATGGTACAGGCGTCCGTGATTATATTCATGTTGTAGATCTGGCGGTGGGCCATGTGAAGGCGATTGAAAAGATGAAGACCAGCAGAGGGGTACACATTTACAATCTGGGAACAGGGACGGGATATAGTGTCCTGGATGTCGTAAAGGCATATGAAAAGGCATGCGGCAGGACGATTCCCTATCAGATCAAACCCCGCCGTGCAGGAGATATTGCCACCTGCTACTGTGATGCGTCCAGGGCAAAAGAGGAACTGGGCTGGATTGCAGAACGAGGAATTGAGGAGATGTGTGCGGACTCATGGAAATGGCAGTCTATGAACCCGAACGGTTACCGGGACAGTAAATAGATGAAAAAGTGAACAGGAGAAAGGTGAATGTGCGCAGAAGGTAAAGTGACAGATGTGGAATACCTGCCATTATCCTGTAGTCAGATGAATATCTGGAATCTGGAAATGGCACACCCGGGACTCCCGATTAACAACATATGTACGGCATTAAAGATTGAGGGGAATCTGAATCTGGAATATCTTCAGACATGTATTGAGCTGGTGTTCAGGGCTTTTCCGTCTCTCAGGACAAGAATCACCATGAGGGACCAAAGGCCTTATCAGTATGTAACAGAAGAGATTCCTGCCAGAACGGCGTTCTTTGACTTTACAGAGACGAATGAGCAGGGAGTGGGAATCTGGTTTCAGTCTGTTGCCAGAGAGCACTTTACACTGTATGATTCTCCGTTGTGCCAGATACTGATATTTAAAACGTCCGGGAACAGCGGGGGAATTCTGACAAGAGTGCATCATATCGTTGCGGACGCATGGTCCCATGCTTTAATTACAAATCATATCATACATAATTATTTTCAACTTCTTCAGGGGGACGCTCCGGATGCTTCCGTTACGCCATCCTATGAAGAACATATCTTAAGTGAACAGAAATATCTGAAGTCCAGAGCTTTTGAAAAAGATAAAAAATACTGGGGTGAAAAGCTCACTGGTATTTTGCCGGCAGCGGCCAAGGAATATCAGTGTGCGGTGATAAGCCCCGTAGGGCTCAGAAAGTCATATCGGCTGTCGAACCGGCTGAACCGCCTCATAGGAGGATTCTGCGAGAAGAAAAAAGTGTCTCCGTTTGCTGTTTTCTATATGGGCCTGGCAATTTATCTCAGGCGTATGAAAGGGCAGGAACGGTTCTGTGTCGGTGTACCTACTATCAACAGGCTTAATTTTCAGGATAAGCAGACCGGTGGTATGTTCGTCAATACACTGCCCTTTGTGAATGAGCTGGATAGTTTCATGACATGGAACCAGTTCAATGATAAATTGCAGGAGGACTGGTTTGCGTTACTCTATCATCAGAGAATTCCATTTGAATCTATAAAGAAAATAGTAAATCAAAACGGCGGGAATCTGTCTGAACCGCTGTTTGATATTGTTCTGTCCTATCAGAACGGCAAGATGGATCACCTGAAAGGGGCGAGAGTTTCTCTGGAGGGACGCTGGCTCTACAGCGGCTATCAGAGCGAATCGCTCTGCATCCATCTGAGCAGCAGGGATAAAGAAAATCAATTTACTGTGGATTATGATTATCTGACCCAGATATTCTCGGAGGAGGAGATCGACCGGCTTCATGAGAGCCTCTCCCGTATACTGAAGGAAGCACTGCAGAAGCCGGATGTTCCTATTGCAAGCCTTCTGATATTAAGTGAAGAGACAGAAGAACAGGTGATCTATGATTTTAATCAGACTGATGTATGGTATGACAAGGATGCGGGAATTGCAGATCAGCTGTCTGAGATATTCCGGATGAATCCGGAGAGAGCTGCTGTGATATTTGGGGGCAGAAGGATGTCCTATAAGGAGCTTGCAGAAGTATCCTTTCAGACCGCCCGCGGGATTGCAAAAAGAGCAGGCGGCAGCAGAGGAACCGTTGCCGTTCATATGACGAGAAACGAGAAGATATATGCTGCATTGTGCGGGATTATCTTTTCAGGAAACAGCTGGCTTATGATGGACATTGATTTACCGGGAGAGCGGAAACGGGAGATGCTGTGTGACAGTCAGGCTCTTTTTTGTATATGCAGTGAGACAGCGGCAGAGCTGGCGGGCTGTACAGAACTGGTTCTGTTTGATGATTTGGCAGAAGCGGATGAAATTGTGGAATATGAACCCGCCGGGCCGGACGATCTGGCGTATCTGGTTTACACATCGGGGAGTACGGGGATGCCCAAGGCTGTTGAGATTGAACAGCACAGTGTGATGAACCTGGCAGCGGCAATGCGGCCCCTGTACCCGAAAGGAGCCGTACTTTCTCTGTGCAACGTGGGATTTGATGCCTTTTTGCTGGAGAGTGTGATTGCCCTTCTCTGCGGCAGAACAATCGTGCTGGCCTCGGAATCGGAGATGAACCATCCGCAGAAGCTTGGTGTTCTGATCCGTAATTATGATGCCGGTTTTATGGCGCTGACGCCTTCCCGCCTGTCTGCGTATCTGAAGGATCCTATATTCTGTGAGTCTCTTCTGCATATGGAGACTGTGATCTGCGGTGGGGAGAGCCTGCCTTTTGAGCTGCATAAGAAGCTCGCAGATTATACATGTGGAACGCTGTATAACCAGTATGGCCCTTCCGAGGCGACTGTTGCTGTCAGCCATGACGCTGTAAATGACAAAGAGGCGGTGAATATAGGCCGGCCTCTGCAGAACTGCCGGATCTATATACTGGATGAATTTCAGAATCCGCTTCCTCCCGGTTCCGCGGGAGAGATCTATATCGGCGGCGACTGCCTTGCCCGGGGGTACCACAACAGGGAGGAACTTACAAAGGAGCGTTTTGTAAGCGATCCCTTCCGGGATGGCGGGCGTATATACCGTACAGGGGATTTCGGCAGATGGTCGGAAGACGGGAAAATTATCTATCTGGGCAGAAGAGATGACCAGGTCAAGCTTCTCGGACATCGGATCGAACTTTCCGAGATAGAATCCGTGCTGATGCGCCATGCAAAAGTCGGGACCGCTGCTGCAGGCGTATGGGAGAACAGGCTGATTGCTTATTATACAGGGGATGTACAGCTCACAGAGAGCGAACTGCTTACCTTTGCCTCCAATTACCTGCCGCGGTATCTTCTCCCGGCTTCGATCATGCGTGTGGATGCGTTTCCGCTTACCGGCAATGGTAAGATTGATTTTGGAGCCCTTGAGAAGCCGCTTTTGACGGCGAAACAGGAGGGGCCGGCGGATGAAGTGGAAGAACAGCTTCTGGCTATCTGGCGGAAGGTACTCGATCGGGAGGATCTGGACGTATATTCAGATTATTTCCTGTCGGGCGGAGATTCTCTGAATGCTGTGCTGATGCTTCTGGAAGTAGAAAAACAGTTTTCAAGGAGTATATCCGTGCAGGAGCTATATGCCAATGCAGTCCTGAGGCGTCTGGGCAACCTGCTTCGGGGCAGGGAGATACGTTCCGAAACACAGCGCGCGGAAATTCAGAGGGCTGCAGTGCGGGACTGGTATCCGGTAACCCCTGCACAGGCGGGGTTCTATGTCATGCAGCAGCTGGATGAGACAAAAATCAGTTATAATATGCCAACGGCTTTCCGGCTCAGTGAATGGCTGGATTTTCCAAGGCTGGAATACGCATTTACCAGAATGACGGCAGAGGATTCTTCGCTGCGGACTACATTCCATATAGAGGACGGCCAGGTGGTTGCAAGGATCGGTCCCGAGTCGGCTTTTCATATGCAGTGGATGGAGAGCAGCAGCGCAGAGGAGGCAATGCAAAGTTTTGTGAAGCCCTTTGATCTGGCTAAGGGACCGCTTTTAAGGGCGGCTATGCTGAAACTGCCGGACAATGAACCATATCTGCTGTTGGATATGCATCATATTATATCCGATGGTCTCAGCAGCCAGTTTCTGCTGGCCAGGCTGAATCTGTATTATCAGGATCTGCCGGTGTCCATGCCGGAACTGGATTATGTTGATTATGCATGGTGGGTCAGCGAAAGAAACAATCGGGAAGAAAATCCATGCAGGGCATACTGGAAGAAGCAGCTGCCCGGGAAACTGCCGGAGCAGGAACTTCCGTTTGACAGGCCCAGGCCGCCCGTATTTGATGGGACAGGGGACAAATACGAGTTTGAATTGCCTGCTGTCTTTAATGAAAAGATCGCGGCTTTTTGCGAACAGCAGCATGTTACGGTGTTCGTGCTTCTTCTGGCTGTCTATGGCCTTTTTCTGAGCCGGTATTCCGGAAGCAGAGACGTTGTGGCAGGGACACCATTTTCCGGCCGTCGCCGGCAGCACATGGAGGAGATGACAGGTGTATTCGTAAACTCACTTCCGGTATTCATGCAGGCCGGGCCAGAGGAGTCATTTATATCGTACCTGGATTCGGTGAAGCAGACGGTTACGGGGATGATGGATCATCAGGAGATCACTCTGGAAGAATTGCTTGAATTGGCAGGGGTCCGAAGGACAAGAGAAAAAAATCCGCTTTTCAGTGTGATGTTTACCATGACGCCCCTGAAAAACGGGGAGCTTTCAATTGGAAAAGCAGGGCTTACTTATCTTCCTTTCGATACGCATGCTGTAAAGATGGATCTCAATCTGGAGGCTGTGTTTATACAGGAGCGATATCATTTTCAGTTCGAATATGCCAGGAGTCTGTTTGACGAAGTGACGATCGCATTCTACAGCAGGTGTTACCTGCAGGGGCTCAAAGAAGTGCTGCAGAATCCGGAGGCCCTGCTTACGGAGATTACCCTGCTGGATAAGGCGGATAAGATCCGGCTGTTAGATCAGCCTGTTCGTCTCAGGACTCCCTATGATGCGACAACGGTGGATCAGGCCGCAGATTATTTTGCTTTTGTAGATCCGGAACGTGCAGCAGTACAGTGGGGAGAAGACTTATCTTATACTTTCAGGGAACTAAAGGATAAAACTGATGTTTTGGCTGGTACTCTGAAAGCAGAGGGCATCGGCCAGGGGGATAAGGTGGCTTTTCTGACAAAGAGGACGGGGCTTCTTCCTGTCTTTATGTTTGGCATTCTAAAAGCAGGGGCTGCTTACGTCCCGATCGATCCCGAATTTCCCCGGGAGCGCATTCTGTATATGCTGACGCAGTCAGAAGTCAGACTGGTACTTTATGGACAGCAGGAACTGGTTCTGGGCGGGCTGCCCTGCAGCGAACTGGTCTGGGACGGCCGGGATACAGAGGACGGATCCGGGGCGCCGCCTGCCAAACACGGTGCGCAGGATGCTGCAAACGTAATCTTTACTTCCGGGACCACCGGAAAGCCGAAGGGAGTGGTGATGCTCCACAAATCCCTCTCGAATCTGGCGGCGCATCTGGAACCGCTGCTGGGAGGAACAAATGAAAAGATATTATGTGCATCGAACTGTGTGTTTGATGTGTTTACTACGGAGACTATACTGGCGCTTGGAAAGGGGTATCCGGTCAGTATTGCTGATGAGGAGGAGATGCTCCTTCCCTGGAAGATGGCAGCGCGCATCAGGCGGGATCAGGTTACCGTGCTTCAGCTGACACCGTCCAGAATTCAGATGTGTCTGGGGGACGAGGCATTCTGTGAGGCACTTCGGGAAATACACCGGATTATACTTTTGGGAGAACCATGGAGCATGGAGCTGAAGGAACGGCTGAACCGGTTGACAGATGCCCGGATATTCAATATTTACGGACCTACGGAGACTTCGGTGCATAACTGTCAGGGGGATATCACTAAGGAGAACTGCATTCATATCGGGAAGCCCATAGGCAACTGCCGTTACTATCTGCTGGACGAAGCCGGCCGTGCCGTGCCTCCCACAGCCGTGGGAGAAATATATATTGCCGGGGAATGCCTCTCACAGGGGTATATCAACCAGCAGGACCTGACGGATCAGGTCTTCCTCCCGGACCCTTATTTCAAAGGCGAAAAAATGTACAGAACGGGAGACCGGGGCAGGCTCAGGGCCGATGGAAACTGGCAGTGTCTTGGTCGGGTGGATACACAGATCAAGCTGAACGGACACCGGATTGAGCCACTGGAGATTGCAGAGACAATGTTGCAGTCGGGGCTGGTGAAGGAAGCTGCGGCGGTGCCTGTCCTGAAGCAGGGCGCGGTGCAGTTCCTCAGAGGCGCGGTGGTAAAAGCGGACGAATACAGCGAAGAGGCTCTCAGAGAGTTCATGAAGAAGCGACTTCCGGATTATATGATGCCCTCTGAAATTATTGTGCTGGAGAAGCTTCCCAGGACTGCCAGCGGTAAGACCGATCTGAAAAAACTGGCACAGACAGGGGAAAATACTTCGAACAGCAGCGCAGAGGGCAGTGAGATTGCAAAGTTGTGGAAAGGAGTTCTGGGCAGGGAGCCGCTGCGGGATGTATCCTTTTTTGAACAGGGCGGGACATCCCTTCAGGCGATCCTTATTTTAAACCGTTACCATCAGAAAAATTATGAGTTTGACATCAATGACTTTTATCGCTGCCCCACACTGCGCGAGCAGGAGGAAATGCTTGTTGCAGAGATTCAGGAATCCGCAGTGTCAGGTGAGGCTCCTGAGCAGAAAGAAAAGTTGTGGGAGCTGCCTGCCAGGCTCGCCGAACAGGAGGAGAAGATGTGCAGGCCGGGGAATATATTTCTGACCGGCGGCACAGGCTATCTTGGAAGCTACATTCTTAAGAAACTGCTGGAATATGGCAATGAGAAGATTTACTGTCTGGTGAGAGGCGGAAGTGTCCGGCTGGAGGAAAGTATGGATTACTATTTCGGTGCAGGATACTATGAGAAATACCAGCACCGTCTCCATGTATTTGACGGAGAGATGACAGCTGAACATTTCCGGGCGGAACCTGAACTATACGAAGAGATGCGGCAATCCGTTGCGAAAGTGTTCCACTGTGCAGCGGATGTCAGACATTATGCACCAGAGGAGGAACTCTTGTACACCAATGTGGAGGGAACACGGGAAGTGCTGCGCTTTGCAGAAGCTTCCGGGGCAGCAATGATGTATATTTCTACGGTCAGCGTTGCTGGGGAGCAGACAGACCGGACGAAAGAGACGGGAGCCGTGCTGACAGAGAAGGATCTGGATATCGGACAGAACTGGTGGAAGAATCCTTATGTAAAAAGTAAGATTATGGCAGAAAAGCTGGTGGATGATGCGGTGAGGCAGGGACTCTGCGCCAATATATTCCGGATTGGAAGGCTGGTAGGTAATTCTTTTAACGGGATATTCCAGAGAAATCCAGAATCGAATGCATATTACAGGCTGATAAAAGGGATTATGGAACTGGGGATGCTGCCGGATATGCTGTACCATCATCGGCTGGAGGTAACTCCGGTCAACCAGGCGGCAGAAGCGGTTGTGAGGCTGAGCGGGACTACAAAATCCGCTTACCATATATGCAGCCCTCATGAGGTAGAGATCGGCAGTATTGCAGAAGCGTGCGGCCCAGTGCAGAGAACAGATGCAGAGACTTTCGGAAAGGTTCTTGAAAGAAAGAGCATGGAGACGGATTCACCTTACATCCAGGCTCTTGCGCAGACATGGTTTGCACAGCAGAGCAGAACAGCAGACGTTTTGCTTGATTCACAACTGACGCAGGATGCACTCGCCGCGCTGGATTTCTGGTGGCCGCGGCAGGATATGAGCAAACTGAAACAGTGCTTTACCAATGAAGAGGGGAGGGAAGATAATCGATGTCAATAGTCGGACATATACTGGATGTTTCGGTGGCCGTACTGGGATTTTTTATTGTCAGCTGTCTGATGAAAGGCAGGCTGTCGGCTGCACAGAAGCTATATCTTTCCTCGGCCGGTTTTCTTCTGCTTTGGCTGGTGGCAATCATCGGTATGGATTATACAGAGAACATGGCGGCGCTGCAGGTCATGGATGCCATTACATGTGCCTGCTCGGCGCTGCTGATTATGACCATTCTGCTGATTTCCCTGATTTTTACCAGGAATCTGGTGCAGATTCCACGACATTACTGGCTGCTGTATGTGCTGCCGGCGCTTTCCTCGCTTATTGTATTTACGAACCCGCTGCACCATCTGTTTTACAGACAGTTTTCTATCTACGCATCGGAAGTGAAATTCGGCCCTCTTTTTATTATTTCAGGCCTTCAGTACTATATCTATTCTATTATCGTTGTGATCATTATGATCAGGTATGGAATCAGAAGCAGGACCAGAAGGGTATGGGGACAGGTTGGGCTGTTTATCGGAGGGCTGTCTGTTCCATTTTGCACCAACCTTCTGGCAACCCTGAAGATTGTAAATCTTCCCATATCGGCTACACCCCTGGCTTTTCTTGTTACCATTTTGTGCCATGGAATTGCCGTGTATTATCTGAATTTTCTTAATATCAAACCTGTCGCCCTGGAGAGCATGGTGGATAATGTTTCGGAAGGATATGTGATACTGTCCTCAGACAGATGTATTATTTATTCGAATGCTGCATTTGATGAAATTTTCGGGGAACAGTATAAAATGAGGATTAACTGTTATCTGAACCAGGTGGTTGAGGATCTGGAGGAGCGGAAACGGGATGTGATTTATAACCTGCTTAATTTTTTTGATGTCTGCAAACAGTCTGTGAATGTGATCTCCTATGAGCAGGCGATACTGTGTGAAGAGGGAAAGGTGTATTATTCCGTAGAGCTTACGCCTATTTTAGTAAAGCACAGCATGGCGGGAGTCCTGGCTATGTTCCGGGACGTGACAAAGCTGAAAGAGGAGATGAAAAGGAAGCAGCAGAATCTGAGCCGGGCAATGGAGAGGGAACGGCTGATTTCCCTGGGACAGATGATTGGAAGTATCTCACATAATCTTAAGACTCCGATTATGGCCATATCGGGGGATGTGACGCTTCTGGAAGACCTGGTAAGAGAATATTCTCAGAGCGTGGGAGACCCGGAAGTAACGGCTCAGGATCATCAGGAGATTGCAGGGGAGATGAACGGCTGGCTTGCAAGAATTAAGGAATGCTGTGCCTATATGTCGGATATCATAACAACGGTAAAGGGGATGGCAACAAACCTGAGTACTTCCTCCGAAGGGGAATTTACGATGGATGAAGTGTTTAAAAGAGTGGAAATGTTCCTGAAAGGTAAAATGGCCAGGAATGGCTGCAGGCTTATTACAGAAAATCAGCTTCCCGGGAGCACTGTCATACGGGGAGATATTAATAATATGGTCCAGGTGATCAACAACCTTCTGGACAATGCATGTGACGCCATGGAGGAAAAAGGCGGTGATGTTGAACTTAGAGCATGGAAAAAGGACGGCAGTGTATATATTGCCGTGAAGGATCAGGGAACCGGTATATCTGCGGATGTACAGGAAAAACTGTTCCGGTCTATGTGTACAACGAAAGGGACAAAAGGAACTGGACTGGGCCTGTACAGCTCGGCAGAGATTATCCGGGCACGGTTTGGCGGTAAGATATGGGTTGAGAACAATGAGGAAGGAGGCGCCTCCTTCTATGTCGGGCTTCCAATAGAAGATGACGAGAGAGGATAAAAGGAATGCGGAAGAACAGAGCTGGAAAAGAAAAAAATGGTTTTAAGATGTTCATTCTGGATGATGACAGAAATATTCTGGATGCTTTGAGTGCCAATTTCCGCACAAAGGGCTATGAGGTGGAGACACAGGAAAATCCGCTGACAGCATTGGAACAGCTGAAAGCGGGGCATTACGATATTTTGATCCTGGATTTTATTATGTCACCGATCTGCGGGGACGAGGTGGTTGCGCGGCTGAGACAGTTTGACACAAGAATTTATGTGATCATGCTGACTGGACACAAGGAACTGGCACCGCCGTTAAATACGATCAGAGAGCTGGAAATCCAGGGGTATTGTGAGAAGAGCAGCCGGTATGACCAGCTGGAACTTCTTGTGGAAAGCTGTGTAAAATGTATCCGTCATATCAATACGATTTATCAGTATCAGGAAGGGTTGTCCAGTATACTGGACTCTATTCCACACCTGCACCAGATGCTGCCGGTCGATGAGCTGTGCAGACAGGTGCTGGAGGAGCTGAATTTACTGGCTAAGACAGAGAACGGTTTTGTATGGGTAAAACCGGACAGTGTACTGACAGATCCGGTGAGCGTCGAACTGCCGGGGGATATATACAGCGGTGCCGGATCTTACGATAAATCATTTTATGATTTTGAGAAGGAGGATTATCCGGTGATCGTGGAAACGGTCAGAAAAAGTATGGCGGAGCAGCGGATTATGTTTCATAATGGCGTACTGCTTGTGCCGCTTCTTGGAAAACGGGAGATTATTCTGGGTGTAATGGGAGCAAAAACAGAATTGGCGCCGGATACCACATTGAAAGCACTTTTGTCGGTGTATGCAGAACAGGTTTCCACGGCCCTTCACAATACACTCCTGAAAATGCTTTTGAATGCCAATAATAAGAGGCTCTCCAGTGTAAATAAGCGGCTGATAGACAGTTACATGCAGACGGTGGAGGCGCTCCGGCTGCTGGTAGATGCCAAGGACTTGTACACAAGAGGGCATTCGGACCGCGTTTCTTATTATGCAGTAAAACTGGCGGAAAAGGTGAGCAGTGATAAAGAATTTGTGAAACGGGTACGGGTAGCGGGGCTTCTGCATGACATCGGGAAAATTGGTGTTTCAGATGCAGTGCTGAGTAAACCGGAGCGGCTGAGCGAAGAGGAATTCAGCGAGATCAGGAAACATCCCGGCATGGGGGCAAATATCCTTTCCTGTATGGAAATGTTCAGCAATACAGGGGAGATCGTCTGCGCTCATCATGAGCGCTATGACGGCACGGGCTATCCCAGAAGGCTGAAAGGGGAGGAGATCCCGCTGGAGGCCAGGATCATAGCGATTGCGGATGCATTTGATGCGATGATGTCAGACAGGCATTACAGAAAAAAGCTGTCGTTTGAGGCGGCTGTGAGCCAGTTGGAGGAGGGCAGAGGCGCCCAGTTTGATGGTCGGCTGGTGGATGCATTTAAAGAAGTGCTGAGAGACTATGATAGAATCAGTGAGAAACTACGATGGACTTATGATGAAAATAAAGGAAGAAACGGATCTTATGGAGCAGAAGAATATTTATAAGAATGTAAAACTATATAAAACTTTGCCAGAGTGTCTGCTGGACGTGCGGGAATTGTATGCAAAAAAACCGGCCATAACTACTTTTGACAGGGCTGGAAATCAGCTGGATGTTTCATACAGGGAATTTGTAGAGGATGTCCGGGGAGCTGCCTTCATGATGGTGCAGAAGAAGATGGCAGGAAAGCATATTGCCTTCGTGGGGGAAAATACTTACGAGTGGATTGTTGCTTTTTGTGCGGGCGGCTGCATTGGCTCGGTAGGAGTACCGATTGATGTGGAACAGCCTGAGGAGGAAATTCTAAATCTGGCTGAATTTGCGGATGCTTCCTATGCAGTGGTTCAGAAAGAATTTGAAGGAGCCTTTGAGGAATGGAAAAAAGAACGTGTGATCCGCATGGACTCCGGAATCAGAGAGATGATTGAAGAGGGCAGAAAACAGATAGAGCAGGAGGGGATTCAGGGATTTTCATTTTCCGCAGATATTGGCCCTGATACTCCGCTGGCGATTGTATATACTTCCGGAACGACAAGTGTTTCCAAAGCTGTCGTGCTCAGTCATTACAATATGATGTATGACGCGTGCTGCTGTCAGGCATCGGTGGAGCTGGAGGACCGGATGTTCAATCCGCTTCCGCTTTACCATACATATTCTCTGGGGTGCGGAGTTCTGGATATGATTGCGCATGGGCAGAACATCTGTATCAATGGAAATTTGAAGACTCTGTTCCGTGATATCAAACTGTACAGTCCAAGTATTCTTATGGCAGTGCCCCTGATACTGGAGAATCTGCTCAAAGAGATTCATCGTGTGCAGGAAAAAATGGGTATCCGGGAGCAGACAATCCAGGCGGTGGAAAAATATAAAAAAGGTATATTTACAAAAAAAACCGTGAAGGTAAACGGGATGGATCTGATCCTTGGAGACCAGCTGAAGACAATCTGCTGCGGTGGCGCCCATCTGAATGAAAAGATAGCCGAAGAATACGTAGCTTATGGAATTGATGTACTTCAGGGATATGGGATTACGGAGTGCAGTCCGCTGATCAGTAACAGTATCAGAGGCCAAAACAGAATCAACTCTGTAGGAATTCTTCTTCCAGGAGTGGAAATGAAGCTGGAGGACGGTGAGATTCTGGTAAAAGGTCCTAATGTTTTTAAAGAGTATTATAAGAATCCGGGCGCAACGGAGGAAAGCTTTACAGATGGCTGGTTTCATACTGGGGATATCGGGTATACGGACAGAAAAGGATTTCTTTTTATCTGTGGACGGAAAAAGAACCTGATTGTTTTTAACAACGGGAAAAAAGTGGTTCCAGAGGAGCTGGAAGCCTACATCCAGGAGATTCCTCTTGTGAAAGAGGTTATGGTATATGGGGCCAGCACCGGAAATGCGCTGGACGAGGTCAAACTTTCTGCGCTGGTCTGTGTGGATGCCGAGAAAACCAGTGAGACGGACAATTACAGAATCCTGGAGAGTATACAGGAATCTATAACAGCGCTGAACGCAAAGCTTCCGGTCTATAAAAGAATCCAGTCTGTAAAACTGTCGGAGTCTGAATTTAAGAAGACATCCATGCAGAAAATTCAGAGAAGGAAGGTAATGGTATGACAGAAGAAGATATGCTGCATCTGGTTGAAGACATTGTAAGCGAAGTTACAGGGGTGAATAAACTGACTATGGATACGGAGTTTGTAAACGACCTGGCGCTGAATTCCATGGATGTCGCAAATCTGGTATGCGCATTTGAAGAAAAATTTGATACAGATATTCCGATGAAAGACGTACGTAACCTTATGCAGGTAAGGGATGTAATCCACTATATGCAGAAACGGGAACAGATGTCAGACACCGGTATTTAGATCAATGAAAACAAATGGTGAAGTGAAAAGTTTATTTCCACTTTGAAAACGGCAAAAAGAAAAGTGGCAATTACTCTTACAAAAAGAGCGATTACCACTTTTGGTATTCCTAAAAGTAGAATTAAGTGATACAATCAAGAAGAGAAATAACAAAGCTGTCTGCTCAGAAAGGGCTTTCTGGGCATGTTAAGAAAGCGGACTTTAGACGTGTTTTTAAAGGGGACAAGACTAAATTCCACTTGCTGGGACGTATATATTCCTGACAGCCGCCTGTTATTTCTTTCTTTAATTTCAGCTCTTATC
>NZ_GL870823.1:43932-102763 GCF_000190355.1 Clostridium sp. D5
TGTAAGTTTCCTATGGAGTTTGATCTCCTTTCCGATCGTAGATTTATCCTTACCAAGAGTCTGTGCGATAGCGGTCTTTGTAGAACCGTTGGTAATACCGGTAAGAATGATACGTCGTTCCTGCAGCGTCAAATGGGAAAAAGCATTTTTAGGATTCATATGTATACCAGCCTTTCCGGCGGCCGTCTCATATGATAAGTGTAAGACTAAATGCAACATTTGTGGAGATGGAAGTAGGAGAAAGACTAAAATCCACTTTGCCCCCTTCAAAGTGGAAATAAACTTTTCACTTCACCAATGAAAACAAATAATAAATAATTAAGAAAATCTCTTGACAAAGAAATGGGAAATTGATATGATTAAAAAACAGAACGCACTCTGTTTTTGCACTTCTTAAGTCTTATAGGAAAGTAGGGAAGCATATGAGAAGACAGGTTTATTCATTGCTGGTTGACAACAATCCCGGTGTTTTGAGCAGGATTGCGGGGCTTTTCAGCAGAAGGGGATACAGTATTGACAGTATCACGGCGGGAATGACGGCAGATCCCAGATTTACAAGGATTACGGTTGTTGCCAGCGGAGACGAACTGATTCTGTCTCAGATAGAAAAGCAAGTCCGCAAGCTGGAGGATGTCATTGAGATTAAGGTTCTGAAGGACGGTGAGTCCGTATACAGAGAGCTGATCATGGTGAAGGTACGCGCCGGTGCTTCGCAGCGCCCGGAAGTGATTTCTATCGCAGATATTTTCAGGGCAAAGGTAGTAGACGTTGAGAAGGAATCCATGATTATTGAATTGACGGGTGACCAGTCCAAGCTGGAGGCATTTTTGAATCTGCTGGACGGATACGAGATACTGGAGCTGGCAAGGACGGGAATTACAGGGCTTGCACGTGGAATTAAGGATGTTACATTTATAGACTGACAGACAGTACATAAAGACAGGAAGCTAGAGGCATACAGCCTTTAACTCATACCCGCAGGGCACCCAGCAGCACATGCCCTGCGGCGGGTCTGCGGCTTAGCCGCAGAATAATGTATACCCAAGGGCACCTCGTAACACATGCCCTGCGGGCGGCTCCGCAGTAAACTGCGGAATAAGGTACCTATTGGATTGCAGCTGTTCAGCAAGATAATTGAGGTTTCTCCCACCTCTACAGGTGGAGAGGAATCACTAAAAACAAGATGAACGGCAGTGGCGGGCGGAGAGGAATCGGTATCCCCCACTGACATGAGGTTAATCTACACATCTATATAAGATGTTGTCGTACTCTGTGAAATTACCGAGCGCGGGTTGCAAAATCATAAGATAAAGCATAATGGTGAAAGAAAAATTAGGAGGAATGTCAAGATGGCAGCAAAAATTTATTATCAGGAAGATTGCAATCTTTCCATGCTGGAAGGAAAAACAATCGCAATCATTGGTTACGGAAGCCAGGGTCATGCACATGCACTGAACCTGAAAGAATCAGGATGCAATGTGATCATCGGTCTGTATGAGGGAAGTAAGTCCTGGGCGAAAGCAGAATCCCAGGGATTTGAAGTATTTACAGCAGCAGATGCAGCTAAGAAAGCGGATATCATTATGATTCTGATCAACGATGAGAAACAGGCTGCAATGTATAAAAAAGATATTGAACCAAACCTGGAAGAGGGCAACATGCTGATGTTTGCACACGGTTTCGCAATCCACTTTGGCCAGATTGTACCGCCTCCGTATGTAGATGTAACAATGATCGCACCAAAGGGACCGGGACATACAGTTAGAAGTGAATATCAGGTTGGCAAGGGCGTTCCTTGCCTGGTAGCTGTACAGCAGGATGCAACAGGCAAGGCTCTGGACAAAGCACTTGCATATGCTCTGGGAATCGGCGGAGCGAGAGCAGGTGTGCTGGAGACAACATTCAGAACAGAGACAGAGACAGACCTGTTCGGCGAGCAGGCAGTCCTTTGCGGCGGTGTATGCGCACTGATGCAGGCAGGTTTCGAGACACTGGTTGAGGCCGGATATGATCCGAGAAATGCATACTTTGAGTGTATTCATGAGATGAAGCTGATCGTAGACCTGATCTATCAGTCAGGATTTGCAGGAATGAGATATTCTATCTCCAATACGGCTGAGTTTGGCGATTACATAACAGGACCTAAGATTATTACAGAAGAAACAAAGAAGACAATGAAGAAGATCCTGAGTGATATCCAGGATGGTTCTTTTGCAAAAGAATTCCTGCTTGATATGTCAGATGCAGGCGGTCAGGCTCATTTCAGAGCAATGAGAAAGCTTGCTGCAGAACATCCGGCAGAAAAGATCGGTGAAGAAGTAAGAAAACTTTACAGCTGGAGCGATGAAGACAAGTTGATCAACAACTAATCACAGAGACAGCACAGAAATCATAAGATAAGAACCCCGGCGTTTCTGCAGACGCGCCGGGGTTTTCCCATATTCCTACGGGATTATCCTGTTGCACGGCGGAATATGAGAGGGCGGACGAATTTATTATGGCGAGGAGAGATTTTTTTGACAGATAAGAATGATTTCAGCCAGGGCAGTATTGCACGGAATATTATGGGGTTGGCACTGCCCATGACACTGGCCCAGCTGATTAATGTACTTTACAGTATTGTGGATAGAATTTACATCGGCCATATACCGCATACTTCGGCGGAGGCACTGACTGGAATCGGTCTGACTCTGCCTGTAATAACGATTATTACAGCGTTTGCCAATCTGTTCGGAATGGGCGGTGCACCACTGTGTTCGATTGCTCGCGGCGGACATGAGGAGGAGAAGGCCAGAAAGGTCATGGGCAATTCCTTTTCCATGCTTTTGCTGTCTGGAGCGGCTTTAATGGCAGGGTGTCTGCTGTTCAAAAAGCCGTTGTTGTATCTGTTCGGGGCAAGTGAGGTGACCTTTCCCTATGCAGATGCCTATATTACGGTCTACTTGTTCGGGACCCTGTTCGTCATGGTCAGCCTGGGGATGAACAACTTTATCAATGCCCAGGGGTTCGGGAAGATGGGCATGCTGACGGTTACTCTGGGGGCTGTGACGAATATTGTACTGGATCCGCTGCTGATTTTTGTATTCCATATGGGCGTCAGGGGTGCGGCCATCGCAACCGTCATATCGCAGGGGCTGTCTGCCCTCTGGGTTTTGCGTTTTCTGACAGGGAAAAAGGCCATCCTGAAGCTGGACCGGGAGTCTATGCGGCTGGACAAAGGGCTTGTGAAGGAAATTACTGCGCTGGGGACATCAGGATTTGTGATGTCTGTGACAAACGGGGCTGTACAGATCGTGTGTAACTCTACGCTGTATCGTTACGGAGGCGATCTGTATGTAGGGGTTATGACCGTGATTAATTCTGTAAGGGAGATTATAACAATGCCTGTCACAGGCCTTACATCGGGCGCCCAGCCTGTGATTGGATATAATTACGGGGCAGGATGTTATGACAGGGTGAAGTCGGCTGTAAAATTTATGTCCTGGAGCTGTATTGTCTTTACCTTTCTGGTGTGGGCAGTTCTCTTTTTTGAACCGGCATTTTTCCTGCGGCTTTTTACAAGCGAGACAGAACTGATTCAGGCCGGTGTGCCGGCTATGAGGATCTATTTCTGCGGAATATTTATGATGGCGCTGCAGTTTGCGGGGCAGTCTACCTATGTGGCTCTGAACCGGGCGAAGCAGGCAGTCTTTTTCTCACTGTTCAGGAAAGTGATTATTGTCATTCCACTGACGCTGTTGTTTCCAATGATTGGAAATCTGGGGACTGCGGGAGTGTTCTGGGCGGAACCCGTGTCCAACGTGATCGGCGGGACGGCAAGTTTTGTGACAATGCTGATTACAGTATGGCCTGCATTAAAGGAAAAAAATGGGAACGTTGTCAGAAAATTGGAATAAACAAAAATGATTATACTGCATATTGGACTCTAATGTGGTAAAATAAGAACAACAATAGCACGGATGTTTTTCGTTTTATCAGAAGGGAGATGGCAGTATGGATGACAGGTTAACAAATCTTCGGTCAACGAAGAATCCCAAAGCCCGTATCAAAATTATGAGCGGTCATTTTGCAACGAGACATTCACATGTCAATACATATATTGATATGTCTACGGTCAAGACCCGCCACAACAATGCACGGGAGACGGCCAGAACACTGGCGGCAGAATATCTGACGAATACGATGGTGGATACGATTGTATGCCTCAAGAACACAGAAGTGATCGGTGGATTTATGGCGGAAGCATTGTCGGACAGTTCAAATGTATCCATGAGCGGAGGAAATAATATCTCTGTTGTAACCCCGGAATTTGATTCTTCCGGGCAGATCTTGTTCCGCGATAACAATCAGAGGATGATCGAAGGAAAGCAGGTACTGATACTCACGGATTCCCTTGCAACAGGGGCTCTTGCCTATCAGGCTATAGAATCGGTGCTTTACTATGGAGGCACTGTCTGCGGGATCTGTGCGGTGTTTAGCGCAATCTCGAAGGTTGCTGGATTGGAAGTTAAGACCATATTCACCAGTTCCGACCTGCCGGATTATCATGTGTACAATTCCTATGAATGCCCGATGTGCAGGGCGGGTCAGAAACTGGAAGGCATCATCAACAGTTTTGGGTATGCGAAACTGTAGCCGGGGTGGATAAATGTAAGAATGAAGGGCGGGATCCGTCTGGATAAAAGAGGACGAAAAAGAGGGGAAGCCCTCTGGTTAAAGAAAAAAATATATATGGATGGAGAAGGAGGCGTCTGTGGAGACACGGACGTCTTCCTTTGCGTAAAAAAACATCCGCCTGACGGGAGCGGATGTCTTGCTTTTATTTATTATGCAATGTCGTTAACTGCTTTTGATAAACGGGAAATTTTTCTTGCAACTGTGTTTTTGTGATAAACGCCTTTGCTTCCTGCTTTTGAAATCTCTGTAATAGCAGCCTGTAATGCTGTCTTTGCAGATGCTGCGTCTTTCTGTGCTACGGCAGTCTCAACTTTCTTTACAGATGTTTTTACTTTAGATTTGATTGATTTGTTTCTTGCGGCTTTTGTTTCGTTAACTAAAATTCTTTTTTTAGCAGATTTAATGTTAGCCAATCTGTACACCTCCAAATATGTGAAATTTTCAAATAGTGAATTCATGATTCCGTTAAAATCGGACACGGACGTTTAAACGGAACATACTCATTCATTTTATGATAAGGAACAATGGTTGTCAATACATATTTCTCAAAATATTGCAAAAACTACCTGTAAATTCTAATGATGTTAAGAAAAAGTGAGGACTTGAAGATGGTGGAAAAGTATAGTATTAGGACTGACCTTGCACTTGAGGAAAAAGAACGGTTTGAATCAGATAATGTGGAGGTCCAGGGTGTTGTTCTGGAGGAGGAGTTCGATGAGGAACGGGAAATACGTATCTCTCGGGTCCGCATTGAGACGGAAAAGGGCGCTAAGGTCATGGGCAAGCCGGTCGGTACTTATCTTACTGTGGAGGCCCCGAATCTGGGTGTTCCGGATGAAGGCTATCACAGGGAGATTTCAGAGGAGCTTTCTGGTTATATCAAGGAGCTGATAGAGAAGCTGGGTCTGCTTGACAAAGTGGATTTATCTGTTCTGATCGTGGGCCTCGGAAACCGTCAGGTGACGCCGGATGCGCTGGGACCTTATGTCGTGGAGAATCTTTGTGTGACCAGACATATAGTGAAGGAATACGGGAAGTATGCAATGGGGATGGAGCATGCCAATCTGGTCAGTGCCATCGTACCGGGAGTTATGGGACAGACAGGTATGGAAACCCTGGAGATTGTCAAAGGCGTTGTGGATGAAACCGAGCCGGATCTGGTGATAGCCATAGATGCCCTGGCAGCCAGAAACAGCAGAAGGCTGAACCGCACGGTTCAGATTGCTGATACCGGAATCCATCCTGGTTCGGGAGTAGGCAATCACCGCAGCGGGCTTACAAAAGAATCTCTGGGAGTTCCTGTGATCGGCATCGGCGTTCCAACGGTAGTTGACGCTGCAACCATAGTCAATGATACCATGGAGAATCTGATCAATGCGCTGGAAACATCTGAAATGTTAAAAGGTGTGGGAGATGTACTGCGCACTTACAGCGCAGCCGAGAAGTATGAACTGGTAAAAGAATTGATTTCCCCTCATCTGAATGGAATGTTTATGACTCCGAAAGATGTGGATGACATGGTGAAGCAGATCAGTTATACCATCTCAGAGGGGCTGAACATATTGTTTACCAATGCAGGGCAGGCATAATACGCATCCTGGGCTCATATATATGAAAAGGTAACAAAAGGGATGGGCAAGGGGAGAGTGTAAGGGGGTCTGACCCCTCTGACAGAGGGGTCAGACCCCCTTACCCATCCCTTTTTAACTGTCACGGAAATGTTTCTTTTGAAAGAAGGCGGTATATGAAGCAATCGGCATTAATACGGGTGGTGCTTGCTGCCCTTGGAGGTATAGCATGTATCAGCCTGGTCTGTATAAGCGGCAGAGGAATTATGAAAGAATGGAGATATGACAGCCAGGAGGCTGTTTTGAAATATACAGAAGAAATGTACATGCCGGGCCTGGCCTATATGAAAGAGGATCCAGATCCTACAGCAGTTCAGTGGATTAAGAAAAACGCGATGTCCTGGCTTCCTCTTGTTCAGTATGTGGAACAGAAGAAACCTTATGATTCTGTGATGGAGGATGAAGAGACCATCGCAAAGATTCTGGAGAATCAGGCAAATGACGAGAATATGATAGATGAAAACGGCAATCTGGTGGGGGACAATGCGCTGGATTCCCAGGTGCCGTCTACGGAGCAGGGGCAGTCACCGATCGATATGTCAATAGAAAGGCTGCGGGATTTTGACTACCTGATCAGTAATTTTTATATCGTTGACGGTACGACAATGATCGGGCCGGAGCAGCTGAATGTGGATGACCTTTTGGGCAGAAGCATGAAAATTGACCAGAGTACGGGGGGACCCAAAGTTCTGATCTTCCATACTCATTCCCAGGAAACGTTTGTGGACTCCACGCCGGGAGATACAAATACAAGTATTGTGGGAGTGGGCGAGTATCTTTCGAAGCTGTTAAATGAAAAAGGAATAGAGACTATCCATGACACTGGTGTATATGATATTATCAATGGGCAGCTCGACAGGAGCAATGCTTATGAAAATGCTGAGGCATCCATCCGCCCGATTCTGGAAGCCAATCCGTCGGTTGAAGTAGTCATTGATCTCCATCGTGATGGTGTGGCGGAAGACACGCATCTGGTAACAGAGGTAAATGGTAAACAGACAGCGAAGATCATGTATTTTAATGGATTGAGCCGAACGAGGACAAATGGAGACATCGCCTACCTTTATAATCCTTATATTCAGGATAATCTGGCGTTCTCCCTGCAGATGGAACTGGAGTCCGAGAGCAGTTATCCGGGATTCACCCGGCATATCTATCTGGGTGGCTACAGATACAACCTTCATCTGGTTCCAAAATCCCTTTTGATAGAAGCTGGAGCACAGACAAATACTGTGGGAGAAATGATGAATGCCATGGAAGTCCTGGCAGATACACTACATCATGTACTGACAGAATAACTTTTATTTGAATAACCCTACATTTTGTGATAATATGAAATGAATGTAAAAAGGAGAGGGACGAATGGGAAATAAAAATACATATGATGCGGATAGTATTTCTGTATTAGAGGGACTTGAAGCGGTCAGAAAAAGACCCGGTATGTATATTGGAAGCGTTTCAACAAAAGGGCTTAATCATCTGATTTATGAGATTGTAGATAACGCTGTTGATGAGCATCTTGCCGGTTACTGTACACAGATTCATGTTACACTTGAAAAGGACGGCTCGGCTACCATTGAAGACAATGGCCGGGGCGTCCCTGTCGGTATGCACAAAAAAGGGGTGTCTGCGGAGCGTATTGTATACACCACACTGCATGCAGGGGGGAAATTTGACGATTCTGCGTATAAAACTAGTGGAGGCCTCCATGGTGTGGGATCTTCCGTAGTAAATGCTCTTTCTACCTATATGGATGTACAGGTCAGTAGAGAAGGTGCGGTCCATCACGATAGATTCGAGCGGGGAATTCCAGTGATTGAGCTGGAGGACGGGCTTCTGCCGGTGATCGGAAAAACAAGAAAGACAGGGACAAAGGTGAATTTCCTGCCGGATGATACGATTTTCGAAAAAACAAGGTTCCGTGCCGAGGAAGTAAAAAGCCGTCTGCATGAGACCGCTTATCTGAATCCGGATCTGACGATTATCTTTGATGATAAGAGAATGGAATCTCCGGAGCACATTGTGTATCATGAACCGGATGGGATTCTGGGGTTCATTAAGGACCTGAACCAGAAAAAGGAAACACTTCATGAGCCGATTTATTATAAAGGGGAGTCAGAAGGTATTGAAGTGGAAGTTGCGCTGCAGTATGTGAACGAATTTCATGAAAATGTACTTGGATTCTGTAACAATATCTACAATGCCGAAGGGGGTACGCATCTTACCGGATTTAAGACTACATTCACAACGGTAATGAATCAATACGCACGTGAACTAGGCATCCTCAAAGAGAAAGACGCCAACTTTACAGGTGCAGATATCCGTAATGGAATGACTGCCATCGTATCCATCAAACATCCGGACCCAAGATTTGAAGGGCAGACAAAGACGAAGCTGGACAACCCTGATGCTGCAAAAGCTACTGGTAAAGTGACCGGAGACGAGATTGTCCTGTACTTTGACCGGAATCTGGAAACATTGAAATCAGTACTGTCCTGTGCAGAAAAAGCAGCTAAAATCCGTAAGACAGAAGAAAAGGCAAAGACAAATCTTCTGACGAAACAGAAGTATTCCTTTGACAGCAACGGAAAGCTGGCAAACTGCGAAAGCCGGGATGCAACAAAATGCGAGATATTTATCGTAGAGGGGGATTCCGCGGGGGGATCTGCAAAGACAGCCCGTAACAGAAATTATCAGGCGATCCTGCCGATCCGCGGTAAAATACTGAACGTAGAAAAGGCTAGTATTGATAAAGTACTGGCTAATGCAGAGATTAAAACAATGATCAATGCATTTGGCTGCGGGTTTTCAGAAGGCTACGGCAATGATTTCGATATAACAAAGCTGCGTTATGATAAGATTATTATTATGGCGGATGCTGATGTGGACGGTGCGCATATATCTACGCTGCTCCTGACGTTATTTTACCGGTTTATGCCGGAACTGATTTATGAGGGACATGTATATATTGCAATGCCGCCCCTGTATAAGGTGATGCCGAAGAAGGGCGAGGAAGAGTACCTGTACGACGACAAGGCACTGGAGAAGTACAGAAGGATGCATGATGGACCGTTTACCCTGCAGAGATACAAAGGTCTGGGAGAGATGGATGCACAGCAGCTCTGGGAGACAACTCTGGATCCGGAGACAAGGCTTTTAAAACTCGTGGAGATTGAGGATGCACGGATGGCATCCAGCGTAACTGAGATGTTGATGGGCACTGAGGTACCGCCGAGGCGGATGTTTATTTACGAAAATGCTGCAGATGCAGAGCTGGATATATAGGTAAGAGGAGATAAAGAATGAGCAGTAGTGAATCACAGATTATCAGAACCGAATATTCTGAGGTTATGAAGAAATCTTATATTGATTACGCCATGAGCGTTATCATCGCCAGAGCCCTGCCTGATGTGAGAGACGGCCTGAAGCCGGTTCAGCGCAGGACTTTGTACGATATGTATGAACTGGGAATCCGTTACGACAAGCCGTACAGGAAGTGTGCACGTATTGTCGGGGATACTATGGGTAAATACCATCCTCACGGCGACAGTTCCATATACGAATCACTCGTGGTTATGGCGCAGGATTTCAAAAAAGGAAAGATTCTTGTAGACGGGCACGGCAACTTTGGTTCCATCGAGGGAGACGGCGCTGCCGCCATGCGTTATACAGAGGCTAGGCTGACAAAGTTTACACAGGAAGCTTACCTGGGAGATCTGGACAAGAATATCGTTGATTTCGGGCCGAACTTTGACGAGACCGAAAAAGAGCCTCTTGTTCTGCCGGTGCGTGTACCGAATCTTCTGATCAACGGTGCTGAAGGTATTGCAGTCGGAATGGCAACCAGCATCCCGACCCACAATCTCAGCGAAGTGCTGGATGCCGTCAAGGCTTACATGAAGAACGACCAGATCAGTACAAAACAGCTGATGAGATATATCAAAGGACCTGATTTCCCGACCGGCGGCATTGTTGTCAACAAAGATGACCTGCTGAATATATACGAGACGGGTCAGGGGAAAATTAAAATCCGTGGAAAAGTAGAAGTGGAGGAACAAAAAGGCGGCAAAAAGCAGCTTGTTATTACTGAGATTCCCTACACAATGATCGGAAGTGGTATCGGAAAGTTTTTGAATGATGTATGCGGCCTGGTAGAGTCCAAGAAAACGAATGATATTGTAGATATTTCCAACCAGTCTTCAAAAGAAGGCATCCGGATTGTACTGGAGCTGAAAAAGGGCGCGGATGTCGAGAACCTGAAAAACATGCTCTATAAGAAGACAAGACTGGAAGATACTTTTGGCGTCAATATGCTTGCAGTAGCGAACGACAGACCGGAGACACTCGGGCTCAAAGCAATCATCGAACACCACGTGGATTTCCAGTTTGAACTGATGACCAGAAAGTATACCACCATGCTTGCTAAAGAGCAGGAAAGGAGCGAAGTACAGGAAGGTCTGATTAAAGCCTGCGATGTCATTGACCTGATTATAGAGATTCTGCGCGGAAGTAAATCCGTTAAGGATGCCCGTGCCTGTCTGGTAAGCGGTGTCACCGAGAACATTAAATTCAAGTCCAGCATTTCCAAGAAAATGGCTGCACTTCTGCGATTTACAGAACGCCAGGCGACAGCAATCCTGGAAATGCGTCTTTACAAGCTGATCGGTCTGGAAATTGAGGCGCTTCAGAAGGAACACGAGGAAACCTTAAAAAATATCTCGCGTTACGAAGACATACTGAACAATTACGATTCCATGGCAAATCTGATCATGGAAGAATTGGATTCTTATAAGAGGGAATACGGCAGAAAGCGCCGTACCGCAATCGAAAATGCCGAGGAGGCAGTTTTCGAGGAGAAGAAAATAGAAGAGCAGGAAGTGGTATTTCTGATGGACCGCTTCGGTTATGCCAAGACAATAGACGTAACTGCATATGAAAGAAACAAGGAGGCTGCTGACAGCGAGAACAAGTATGTAGTCCACTGTATGAACACAGGTAAAATCTGTATTTTTACAGATACCGGCAGGATGCATCAGGCCAAAGTCCTGGATCTTCCCTACGGAAAGTTCCGCGACAAGGGTACACCGATCGACAATCTGACCAACTATTCCAGCAGTGAGGAACAGATTGTAATGGTCTGCGATGCTGAACAGATGCGTTTTGCAAAACTGCTGTTTGCCACAAAACAGGGCATGATAAAAAAGGTAGAAGGAACTGAATTTCAGGTGGCAAAGCGGACGATAGCCGCCACGAAGCTACAGGAAGAAGACATCCTGATCAGTGTCAGTGTGGTAACCGAGAACCAGAATATCGTGCTTCAGACAAAGGGTGGATATTTTCTTAGATTTCCTGCTGAAGAAATACCTGAGAAGAAAAAGGGCGCAGTTGGCGTCCGTGGAATTAAGCTTCAGAAAAAGGACGAGCTGGAGAACGTGTACCTGTTTGAGGAAGGGACAGAAAAGAAGATAGTCTATGGTGAAAAAGAAGTAACGCTGAACCGGCTGAGACAGGCGAGGAGAGATACTTTGGGGACGAAAAACCGCAATTAAAGCTTAAACAAAGCTGCAAATATATGATAGAGTACTGGAAAGCTGATTTATTCACAGATTAAAGTGTGAGTGAATCAGCTTTTTTGAGGTACACCTGGCGGGCGCACTGCTGGAGCATTTTATATAACTTTAACTACCGGACAATACCATTGAAACAAATGAACGGATACCGGTTGGGATGAAGCAGGGCATCGTCCCAGGACAGGGAGAGAAGAGGATAAGGTGGTGGTCGGAAATCAGTGCTGCCTGATCGTGTATTCGATGATATTAAACTACAAACTGCTTGTCTGTGGACACTGCACATATTATAATTATAATATATTCTTGGGATGTAGTTGGAAAATTATTTATGGGTATGTCGAAAAGAAGATTACACAAAATAGTGTAATTATATCAGGCATGTTGAAGTGATGGGTATATCTATAAAACAATATGGTGTATTAAAAAAAAATTATAGTGAAAGGAAATTAATTATGGTGGAGAGAGAATTATTAAATGCAATATCGGATATGATGGATTCTAAATTTGAAGAATTTAAAGTTAATTTGGCAACGAAGGACGATATAGCCAATATGGCAACGAAGGATGATATAGCCAATATGGCAACGAAGGACGATATAGCCTGCATATGGAAAGAAATGGCGAATCTGGCTACAAAAGCCGATTTAAGGGAAGTGGAGAACAACGTTCTTACCGAAGTTGACAGAGTTCAGGAGATCGCTACAAGTCATTACAATGAAGTGAAGATGGAGATAAGCCAGCTGAGAGCAGAAGTCAGATCATACCAAATCGGGAGTTTAAAACTCAGGGTTGACAGATTGGAAGGTGATATGATTAAAAGTAAAAGATAGTTTCATATTTGCAATGTGTGCAAACGTGAATCAGTCGATAAGTTAGCCCCTCGTCACAGTCAATTAAAAATGTGCAGACGCTGTTGTTAATCCAGGCGTGACTTTGAATAATAGGCTTAATAGGCTTAAACGGCATATTTCTCAAAATCTTCCTTGCATTTACCAAAAAAAGGTGTTATACTCAATAACAGTTACATAAGGAACCCGGCAGAAGAGTGAACGAAAGTTCACTCTTCTTTGTTGCTGAGGAGGCAGCAGAGCAGTTTATACAAGACCGCTTATGACCGGAAAGCTTATTATAACGGTTTTGTTACCTTATTGAACATAAGCAGTTCAATAAGCATAGAAAACAATGCAGAGAAAGGGAGTTTAGCGTGTCAAGAAGAGAACAGTATGAACAGCAGACGGAGGAACTTTTGGAACCGATCGTTACAGGGGTCGGGTTTGAACTGGTAGATGTAGAATATGTAAAAGAGGCCGGAACATGGTACCTGCGCGCTTATATTGATAAGCCGGGGGGGATTACCGTGGATGACTGTGAGGCGGTCAGCAGGAAGTTCTCAGATATTCTGGATGAAAAAGATTATATTGAAGATACTTATATTTTTGAGGTGAGTTCTCCGGGGCTGGGAAGGCCGCTGAAGAAAGAGAAAGATTATAGACGCAGTCTGGGTGAGGAAGTCGAGATAAAGACATATCGGGCTATCGACAGACAGAAAGAATTCGTTGGAATATTGAAGGATTACGACAAAGATACTGTGACGATTGAATATGAAGATGAGACGACACAAGTATTTGAAAAAAGTGAAATTGCGCTTATCCGTTTAGCTTTGGATTTTTAATTTAGGAGGAAATAATAATGAATACAGAATTATTGGAAGCATTGAATATTCTTGAACAGGAAAAGAACATCAGTAAAGATACAATGATGGATGCAATCGAGAATTCTCTTATCAGTGCATGTAAGAACCATTTTGGAACGGCGGAAAACATAAAAGTAATCATGGACCGTGAGACCTGCGATTATGCAGTATATGCTGAAAAAGAAGTGGTTGAGGAAGTATTTGACCCGGCATTGGAAATTAGCCTGGAAGATGCGGAGCAGATTGATTCCGCGCTCCAGATCGGTGATATCGCGCAGATCCCGATTGAATCAAAGTCTTTCGGAAGAATTGCAACCCAGAATGCAAAGAACCTGATTCTTCAGAAAATCAGAGAAGAAGAGCGGAAAGTTGTTTACGATCAGTATTTTGAGAAAGAAAAAGATATTGTTACAGGTATCGTACAGCGCTATGTGGGAAGAAATATCAGCATTAACCTAGGAAGAGCAGATGCTATGCTGACAGAGAATGAACAGGTAAAAGGCGAGGTGTTCAAACCCACTGAAAGAATCAAACTCTATGTTGTAGAGGTTAAGAATACACCGAAGGGACCAAAGATCCTGGTATCCAGAACACATCCGGAACTTGTGAAGCGTCTGTTTGAGGCGGAAGTAGCCGAGGTCAAGGACGGCACAGTGGAGATAAAGAGCATCGCCCGCGAAGCCGGTTCCCGTACAAAGATGGCTGTCTGGTCAAACGACGAGAACGTGGATCCGGTCGGCGCATGTGTTGGAATGAACGGTGCGAGAGTTAATGCCGTTGTGAATGAGCTGCGAGGAGAGAAGATCGACATTATAAACTGGAGTGACAACCCGGCTTTACTTATTGAAAACGCATTGAGTCCGGCAAAGGTTATCTCTGTAATGGCAGATCCAGATGAAAAAGCCGCAAGCGTAATCGTGCCGGATTATCAGCTGTCACTGGCAATTGGAAAAGAAGGCCAGAACGCAAGACTTGCAGCCCGCCTGACAGGATATAAGATTGACATAAAGAGCGAGACACAGGCGATTGAATCAGGAGAACTTCCCGAGGATTACATGGAACAGATGGCAATGATGGAAGACGGATACGAAAGCGGATACGAGGAAGAATATCCGCAGGAGTATGAAGAAAACTATGAAGAGCCACTGCTGGAAGAAACAGAAGAAATGTCCGGTGATGACTATGAGGAAATAGAGTTCATTGAGACAGAGGATGAATAATAACCTTATGAGAGGTGGAATAATTGAGCAATAGAAAGATACCGATGCGCAAATGCGTTGGCTGCGGCGAGATGAAGCCGAAAAAAGAGATGCTGCGCGTTCTGCGGACTACAGAAGAGGAATTTGTACTTGATGCTACCGGTAAAAAGAACGGGCGCGGAGCCTATCTGTGCTGCTCGAATGAATGTTTTCAGAAAGCAGTAAAGAATAAAGGACTTGAGCGTTCTTTTAAGCAGGCAATTCCTGCGGAAGTATATGAGCGCCTGGAAAAGGAGATGAATGAGATTGATACAAAGTAAAGTCTTATCTCTTGTCGGGCTTGCTACAAAGGCAGGGAAGACAGTGAGCGGAGAATTCATGACTGAAAAGGAAGTAAAGTCAGGAAGAGCCGCACTTGTGATTGTCGCTGACGATGCATCAGATAATACGAAAAAGAAATTTCGTGATATGTGTGAATTTTACAAGGTTCCAATTTATTTTTATAGAGATAAAGATACCTTAGGGCATGCAATGGGAAAAGAATTCCGTGCATCTCTGGCGATATTGGACGAAGGATTTGCAAAAGGAATTCGAAAACATTTGGAAACGAAAGACAATACAATTGCATAAGGGAGGTAGTTGAATATGACAAAAATGAGAGTACATGAACTGGCCAGGGAGCTGGGAATGGACAATAAAGAACTGATGGATATGCTGGAAAAGAAGAATGTAGAGGTGAAGACCCATATGAGTTCTCTGGAAGACGATGTAGTAAATGACATCAGAAAAAATTCAAAGAAAGGCCAGGATGCAGGAAAATCCGTTGAAGCCGAAAAACAGGCTGACGTAAAACCGGCAGAAGAAGCACCTAAAAAGAAGAATATCGTGCAGGTGTTCCGCCCGCAGAATTCAAAGAGCGGCGGCCGTATGCAGCAGGGAAACCGCCAGGGGCAGCGTCCTCAGGGAAGTAACCAGGGGCAACGCCCGGGAGGTACCACACAGGGCCAGCGTCCACAGGGAGGACAGCGCCCGGCAGGTAGTGCACCAGCACAGCGTCCGGCAGGTACATCGCCAGCACAGCGCCCGACAGGTACCGCACCGGCACAGCGTCCAGCAGGTACATCACCAGCACAGCGTCCGTCAGGAACCACACCGGTACAGCGTCCGTCAGGAAACGCTCCTGTACAGCGTCCTATAGGAAATGCACAGGGTCAGCGTCCAGCAGGAAATGCACAGGGCCAGCGTCCAGCCGGAGGTGCACCAGTACAGCGCTCAGCGGGTAATACACAGGGTCAGCGTCCACAGGGAGGCCAGCGCCAGCCGTATCAGGGAGGCCAGCGTCCGCCGTATCAGGGAGGTCAGCGCCAGCCATATCAGGGCGGCCAGAGAAATTCCGTATCTTCACAGGAGACAAGGCAGAATGGAGGCAATTCCTCCGATCAGAGAAATAACGGTTATCAGAATCAGAGATATAACAATAATAATAATAATAATAGAGGACAGCGTCCGGCCGGCGGCCAGGGCGGAAACTTCGGCAGAAATCAGAATGGTGAAAGAAGTTATAACAATCAGGGCGGTGACAGAAACTACGGCGGCCAGGGTGGAAGAAATGCAGGAGGCGGCCAGCGAACCGGCAATGGTCCGTCCAGAGGAACAGAGCGCCGTGATGGCAGAAGAGATGACAGAGATACAGCTTCAACACCATTAGTAGAACAGCAGAAGGTTCAGAGGAATAAAGCAAAAGATAAAGAGAAAGACTATAAGAAAAAAGAATACAGAGACGGAGACTTTGACAGTAAGAACAAAAAAGGTAAACGCCAGAAACCGGCAGTGGAGGTTGCTAAGCCGCAGCCGAAACAGGTCGAGAAAAAGGAAGAGATCAAACAGATCATTATTCCGGAAGTTCTGACAATCAAAGAACTCGCAGATAAGATGAAAATCGTACCTGCTACCATTATCAAAAAACTTTTCCTTCAGGGCAAAGTTGTTACGGTGAACCAGGAAGTAGATTATGAAACAGCAGAAGAAATCGCAATGGAATTTGATGTTCTCTGCGAAAAAGAAGAAGTAATTGATGTAATCGAAGAACTTCTGAAAGAAGATGAAGAAGATGAAAGCGCTATGGTAAAACGTCCGCCGGTAGTATGTGTTATGGGCCATGTTGACCACGGTAAGACTTCACTTCTGGATGCAATCCGCCATACGAATGTAATCGGCCGTGAGGCAGGCGGAATTACGCAGCACATTGGTGCATATATCGTAGAAGCGAATGGTGAAAAAATCACATTCCTGGATACTCCTGGACATGAAGCGTTCACCGCCATGCGTATGCGCGGAGCTAATTCTACAGATATTGCGATACTGGTAGTAGCTGCTGATGACGGTGTGATGCCGCAGACCGTGGAGGCAATTAACCATGCAAAAGCAGCGGGCATTGAGATTATTGTTGCTATCAACAAGATTGATAAGCCAAGCGCAAACATTGACAGAGTAAAACAGGAACTGGCAGAATATGAACTGATTCCTGAGGACTGGGGCGGAAGCACCATCTTCGTACCGGTATCTGCCCACACAAAAGAAGGTATTACAGATCTGCTGGAGATGATTCTTCTGACAGCAGAGGTAATGGAACTTAAGGCAAATCCAGATCGTTTTGCAAGAGGTCTTGTTATTGAAGCAGAGCTGGATAAAGGGAAAGGTTCCGTTGCTACCGTTCTTGTACAGAAAGGTACTCTCCACGTAGGAGATGCCATCGCAGCAGGTTCTGCGCACGGCAAGGTGAGAGCCATGATGGATGACAAGGGCCGCAGAGTAAAAGAAGCGGGACCGTCACAGCCGGTTGAGATACTTGGTCTCAATGATGTACCGAATGCAGGTGAAGTATTCGTGGGATGTGAGACTGAAAAAGAGGCCAGAAACTTTGCGGATACATTCATTTCTCAGAACAGAGTAAAGATGCTGGATGATACCAAGGCTAAGATGTCACTGGATGATCTGTTTACGCAGATCAAAGAGGGAAATCTGAAAGAACTGAATATTGTTGTAAAAGCAGACGTACAGGGTTCTGTAGAAGCTTTGAAGCAGAGCCTTCTGAAGCTGTCCAATGATGAAGTTGTTATAAAAATCATCCACGGCGGTGTAGGTGCAATCAACGAGTCTGACGTAATACTGTCTTCCGCATCCAATGCAATTATTATTGGATTCAACGTAAGGCCGGATGCTACCGCAAAAGAGATCGCAGACCGTGAAGGTGTGGATCTGAGACTGTACAGAGTCATATACAATGCAATAGAGGATGTGGAAGCTGCCATGAAGGGTATGCTGGATCCGATTTTCGAGGAGAAAGTGCTTGGCCATGCGGAAGTACGTCAAACTTTCAAGGCTTCCGGCATCGGTACAATTGCAGGTTCCTATGTACTGGACGGAACATTTGAGAGAAACTGTTCTGTGCGTCTGACCCGCGATGGTATCGTAATATTCGATGGACCTCTGGCATCCCTGAAGCGTTTTAAAGATGACGTGAAGGAAGTAAGAACAGGTTACGAGTGTGGTTTTGTATTCGAGAACTTTAATGATATTAAGGAAGGCGATCTTGTAGAAGCGTACAAGATGGTAGAAATAGAAAGAAAATAGAACCGTAGATTTTACAGCGGTTATGTGAAGGAGCAGTTATGAGAAAAAACAGCATTAAGAATACACGGATTAATACAGAAGTCCAGCGTGAGCTGAGCAACATACTGCGGGGAGGTATCAAGGATCCGCGCGTGGCACCGATGACTTCCGTTGTGGCAGTAGAAGTGGCTCCTGACCTGAAAACCTGTAAAGCATATATCAGTGTGCTGGGAGACAAGAAGGCACAGGAGGATACAATCAAAGGACTCCAGAGCGCCGAAGGCTACATCAGGCGTGAACTGGCGCGCACAATCAATATGAGAAATACTCCGGAGATCCGTTTTATTATGGATCAGTCTATTGAGTACGGAGTAAACATGAGCAAAAAGATTGATGAGTTGACCAGAGATTTGAAAGACGAGGCTGAGTAATATGGAGAAACAATCTTCCGCAGCTGACTGCGGACCCACCCGCGGGGCATGCGTTATGGGGTGCCCGGAGGGGATAAATTTATCGGAAGTTCTGGCAGGAAAACAATCTGCCGCGCTGGGCGGACATATCCGTCCGGACGGAGACTGTGTTGGTTCCTGTATGGGGCTGTACATGTACCTCAGGGAGCAGTATCCTAATATGGAGATTGATGTATATCTGGAGGAGATTCCGGATGCATTCCGTATGATTCAAAGGACGGATGAGGCAAAAAATTATATTCCGGATGGAAAGCAGTATGATCTGTTTATCTGTCTGGACTGCGGAGACGAAAGGCGCCTCGGCTTTTCCTCGCCTCTGTTTCAGAATGCAAAGCAGACGCTGTGTATAGATCATCATGTGAGCAACGATGCATTTGCAGATATTAACTATATAATACCGGATGCAAGTTCCACATCTGAGCTTGTATTTGGCCTTCTTGAGAAGACAAAGATAAGCAGATCTGCGGCAGAAGCACTCTACATGGGAATCGCTCATGACACCGGTGTTTTCCAGTATTCCTGTACCTCACCGGAGACGATGGAGGCCGCTGCAGAACTTCTGCGAAAAGGAATCAATGGGAACGATATTATTGAAAAGACGTTCTATGAAAAGACCTATATACAGAATCAGATCCTGGGCAGAGCCCTTTTGGAGAGTATTCTGATTCTGGAGAAAAGGTGTATTGTATCCGCCGTAAGCAAAAGTGAAATGGAGTTTTATGAGGCAAAACCAAGTGATCTGGAAGGTATTGTCAGTCAGATGAAGCTGACCCAGGGAACCGAAGTGGCGTTTTTTATGTATGAATTAGAAACGCAGCACTTTAAAGTGAGTCTGCGCTCCAAGGGACGGGTGGATGTAAGTGTGATTGCCCAATATTTTGGCGGCGGCGGCCATGCAAGAGCGGCAGGATTCAGCATGAAAGGTACTTACCATGATGTGATCAACAATGTCAGCGCCCGGATTGCACTTCAGCTGGATCAGGAAGAAATGCAGGTATAACAGTCTATGATAAATGGAATCATTAATGTTTATAAAGAAAAAGGATATACATCCCATGATGTAGTTGCAAAACTCAGAGGAATCGTGGGCCAGAAAAAAATCGGACATACGGGAACTCTGGATCCGGATGCGGAAGGGGTTCTTCCGGTCTGTCTGGGGAGGGCAACCAAACTCTGTGATATGCTGACGGATAAAAATAAGACTTATGAGGCTGTACTGTTGTTTGGAAAAACAACAGATACGCAGGACATCACAGGGAAAGTGCTGGAAGAATGGGACATATCGTTTCTGACAGAAGAAAAAGTCAAAGATTGTATACAGGGGTACATCGGGGAATATGAACAGCTTCCGCCGATGTATTCTGCAGTGAAAGTAAATGGCAGAAAGTTATATGAGCTTGCACGGGAGGGCATCGAAGTAGAACGGAAAAAAAGAAAAGTCCGGATCTTTGATATTAAGATAAGCAAAATAGATCTTCCGCGTGTACATATGGAAGTCAAGTGTTCAAAAGGAACCTACATTCGTACACTATGCCATGATATTGGCCTGGAGACAGGTACAGGAGCCTGTATGGAAGCTCTGAAGAGGACAAAGGTGAGCTGCTTTGAAGCAGGGGACAGCCTGAAGCTATCCCAAATAGAGGAGTATAAAAATACAGGGAAGCTGATGGATTATGTTATACCAATAGACGCCATGTTTTCAGAACTGCCGGAAATGCTGGTTGCCCGGGAACATGCAGCACTGGCTTATAATGGAAATCCGCTGCGGCAGGAACACATGACAAAAGAGAAATCTTTCGGGGATGGACAAGCCGTGAGGGTATATGATGAAAAGAAGCAGTTTATAGGAATTTACCATTACCTCGCAGAGAAACAGGAATACCGTCTTGAGAAAATGTTTTTTGTATCAGGAGAAGAACAGACCTGAAGATGCAGGTGATAAGCAGGATTATGGGGAAAAGCATGCAGTATTATACAGATATTAATTCTTATCAGGGAACTGAGAGCACAGCCATTACTTTGGGCAAGTTTGACAGCCTTCACAGGGGACACCAGAAATTGATCAGCAGAGTAAGAGACAGTGCAGAGAAGGAAAAGCTAAAAAGCATTGTATTTGCATTTGACATGAAGAGAGATACACTGCTCACAAACAGGGAGCGCAGGCAGCATCTGAAACAGCAGGTGGACTGTATGATAGAGTGCCCCTTTACAAAGGAAATCAGGGAGATGGAAGCGGAGACATTCATTGAAGAAGTACTGGTGAATACGCTGCACGCCTCCCATATTGTCGTGGGAACAGATTTTGGATTCGGACACGGCAAACGGGGAGATGCCGGTATGCTCGCAGAGTATGCCGAAAAGTACAATTATCAGCTGGATGTTGTGGAAAAAGAGTTATACAATGGCAGGGAAATCAGCAGCACATATGTGCGGGAAGCTCTGGAAGCAGGCGATGTAAAACTGGCGAACCAGCTCCTTGGATATCCTTATCACATGTCGGGGCTTGTGGAGCACGGCCGCCGTCTGGGGCGCACCCTGGGGTTCCCGACAATGAATATCACACCCGCAGAGCGGAAGATTGTGCCAAGATTTGGTGTATATACCTGTGGCATACAGGTAGACGGCGTAAACTATCATGGAATCGGAAATGTGGGAATTAAACCGACAGTGACAGACGAACCGAGATTGCTGACCGAGGTATTTGTTTTCGGTTTTAAAGGCGATGCTTATGGAAAAGAGATCAGGGTAAAGTTCTGTTCTTTTGTGCGCCCGGAAACAAAATTTTGTTCTGTGGAAGAGCTGAAAAAGCAGGTGGACCGGGATATCGAATCCGGAAAGGAATATTTCCTCCGTGAGGAATGTGTGAGAATCTAAAGAAAGAGATTAGGTAAATACAAATGAGTATAACGACAATATTTCTGCTTCTGGGAGGACTGGGATTATTCCTGTTCGGAATGAAAATGATGAGTGACGGGCTGGAGCAGGTTGCAGGAGCCCGGATGAGATCCATCCTGGAGTTCTTCACACAGAACAGGTTTGTGGGGATGCTGGTCGGTATTCTGTTCACGGCGGTGGTACAGTCATCCAGTGCGACAACAGTCATGGTAGTAAGCTTTGTAAATTCAGGACTTATGAACCTCTTTCAGGCCGCAGGGGTAATCCTCGGTGCCAATATCGGTACAACAGTAACCGGACAGTTAATTGCTTTTAATCTTTCAGACATTGCACCACTCTTTGTCATCACGGGTGTTGTTATGTTTATGTTCAGCAAAAAGCAGAATGTCAGGAAGATCGGCGGGGTGATCCTGGGATTTGGTATTCTGTTTATGGGACTTAGTACCATGGGAGATGCCATGTCTTCCCTGCGGGAATCACCGCATGTCGTAGAGTTGCTCAAATCGCTGAGCAATCCGTTTGCGGCAATTCTGGTTGGATTTGCCATAACGGCAATTCTGCAAAGCTCCTCGGCTACCGTGGGGATTGTGATCCTGTTGGCGTCCCAGGGATTTCTCCATTTTACAATCTGCTTTTTCCTGATTCTGGGCTGTAATATGGGATCATGCGTTTCAGCGCTTCTCGCGAGCCTGGGTGGTAAAAAAGATGCAAAAAGAGCAGCGTGGATCCACTTCTTATTTAATATTATAGGGTCCGTGTTTATCTTTATAGTGCTGATGTTTGCGCTGGAGCCTATTGCAGATGCCATCATGAAGGTGTCCGGAGGTAATATGGGCAGAGCGGTTGCAAATGCCCACACATTGATTAAAATATGTGAGGTTATCATCCTCTTCCCATTTATGAAATGGGTGGTAAAGGCAACTTATGTTATTATACCGGGGAGAGATGCTTCGCCAGATGATGAGTATGAACTGAAATATATCGGAAACAGTACAATGATTACGCCTACGACGGCGGTTATTGAGGGGATTCGTGAGCTGGAGCATATGGGCGGACTGGCAATCGAAAATCTAAAAAGAGGGATGGATGCGCTCTGTACCCTGGATGAGAAAAAAATTAAAGAAGTATACCGGCAGGAGGCTTATATAGATTATCTGAACCGGGAGATTACCGACTATCTGGTCAGGATCAACAGTATGGAGATTCCTACCGCGGATGCAATGATGGTAGGCGGATTGTTTCATGTTGTGAATGATATAGAAAGGATCGGGGATCATGCGGAGAACTTTGCGGACTCCGCAAAAATGCGAATTGACAGACACGTCGCATTCAGTGAGAAAGGAATCCGTCAGCTTCAGGATATGATGGATCTTGTGGAAAAGACGCTGGTGTATTCGCTTGAAATGTTCTCCAACCGCAGCCAGGAGCACATGAAAGAGGTCATGGCGCTGGAGGATGAGGTGGATGATAGAGAGAAGAAGCTCCAGAGAGCACACATAAAACGTCTTACCAAGGGCAAGTGTTCACCCGAGGCAGGCATGATTTTCTCTGATACCATATCCGGTCTGGAACGTGTGGCCGATCATGCGACCAATATTGCGTTTGCTATACTGGAGCCGCAGAATACAGAAGGACCCGATGACGAGGAAGATTAGTTGGGAAGAATAGTTGGAAAAGTACCGCTTTACATAAGATTTAACTTGTGATATACTATCCAAGTATGAATTCAGCCGGTGTTCGGTAATAGGATGACTCCAACCGTTACTTAATACCAGGCGGTTTTATAAAAAGAAAATAAAAGGAGGAAACGTAAGATGATCGCAAAGGAAAAGAAACAGACAATCATTGCAGAGTATGGCAGAAGTGAGGGAGACACAGGATCTCCGGAAGTGCAGATCGCAATTCTTACAGCAAGAATCAACGAGCTGACAGATCACTTCAAAACAAACCCGAAGGATCACCACTCAAGAAGAGGACTTCTTAAGATGGTAGGACAGAGACGTGGTCTGCTTGCATACCTGAAAAAGACAGATATCGAAAGATATCGTTCTTTGATCGAAAGACTTGGATTAAGAAAATAATTTCAAATCCACAGGACCTTCCCGAGGGAGGGTCCTTTTTTTAGTTTGGCGGGAGGGGACGCCAAGGGGACTGTAAGCGGCAGGCCTTCCTGCATGCAAGGTCGGTTTAAAATCCTGCCCGCTTGACGAAGAAGATCTAATAGAACAGAAGGCGCCCAGAAGGGCACATCCGACATACAGCCAGAAAGCCAGATGCTTTCTGACTTTAGATCGGAATGACACTTGATTTTGGAAAATCAAGTGTCATCCCTTCTGGGCGCCTTCTGCTCTATAAGATCTTCTAATCGTCCGCTCTATGGAGTTTTAAACCGACCTTACATGCAGGAAGGCCTGCCGCTTACAGTCCCCTTGGCTGGCTCATCCGGCCGGAACGTAAAAAATCCTGTTCCAGGAGGCGCTTCAGAACGGGGGCAGTGAATGGTAATGGCTATACGGGATATACAGTCCCAGTTTAGTGTATCTGACACTAGTTTGATTTTCTTTTCTGAAGAAATATTAAAAATATAAAACTCTGAAACTTCAGCAAATTTACTATCGGTACGATTAAAGAAAATCATAGTCAATACAAATACGCTGTCCCGGTGTTGCCCCCTCCAGGCAATACGCTCCTAACTACCGGCAGGATGCACCAGCGAATGATAAGGGAAGGCCGGCATCTGGCGGGAGAATGTCTGCTGGTGAAATGTCCATAAAGCGAGCGTTAGAAGCTGTTGGAGAAAATGGAAGGAGAAAAGAGGGCAGAATTTGCCTTACCAGGCAAATTCTGTTGCCGCCGGCGGTGCGAATGCATCAGCATTCGGGCCAACTGCGGCAAATACCTCTTTTCTCCTTCCATTTTCTCCTACAGCTTCTTCGCGCAGTGTCAGGACATTTCACCAGCAGACATTCTCCCGCCAGATGCCGGCCTTCCCTTATCATTCGCGTCCCCCATCCGCGAATACCTCCAAAGCTTATTCCATAATCAAGTTCTTGCTTTAAGGGGGCGACTATGCTATAATATCTAAGATTGTGGTCAGGATAGCAGTACCCGAGACCACTGAAAAGGATATTAGCGGATTCTAATGTGTTTTTCAGTAGTTTCGGAGTCTCCTGCCCCGAATTATGTAAATAGATAAAAGGAGAACGATATGTTTAAAAAGTTTGAAATGGAACTTGCCGGCAGAACTCTGCGTGTAGATGTTGGCAGAGTCGCAAAACAGGCAAATGGAGCTGCTCTGATGCACTATGGGGATACAACAGTGCTTTGTACTGCAACCGCATCTGAAAAGCCGAGAGAAGGAATTGATTTCTTCCCTTTGAGTGTAGAATATAATGAGAGATTATATTCTGTAGGAAAGATTCCGGGAGGATTCAATAAGCGAGAAGGTAAGGCTTCAGAAAATGCAGTTCTGACATGCCGTGTCATCGACAGACCGATGAGACCTCTGTTCCCGAAGGATTACAGAAATGATGTAACACTGGAAAATCTGGTTATGTCTGTTGATCAGGACTGCAGTCCTGAGTTGACGGCTATGCTGGGTGCGGCGATTGCCACCAGCATTTCTGATATTCCGTTTGACGGCCCGATCTCTACGACACAGGTAGGCCTGGTAGACGGGGAGTTTGTATTTAACCCGACAGCAGCGCAGAAAGATATTTCTGACATGGCGCTGACCGTTGCTTCTACAAAGGAAAAGGTTATTATGATTGAGGCGGGCGCGAATGAAGTGCCAGAGGCTCAGATGATAGATGCCATTTTTGCAGCACACGAGCTGAATCAGAAAGTGATTGCTTTTATTGAGACGATCGTAGCAGAGTGCGGCAAGCCGAAACATTCTTATGAGAGCTGTGCAGTACCGGAAGAATTGTTTGAAGCAATCAAAGAGATTGTAACTCCGGCAGAGATGGAAGAGGCCGTATTTACAGATGACAAACAGACCAGAGAAGAGAATATCCGTCTGATTACTGCTAAGCTGGAAGAGGCTTTTGCAGAGAAGGAGGAATGGCTTGCAGTTCTGGGTGAGGCTGTATATCAGTATCAGAAGAAGACAGTAAGAAAGATGATCCTTAAGGATCAGAAGCGCCCTGATGGCCGTGCAATTGACCAGATCCGTGCTCTGAGCGCAGAGACAGATCTGATCCCGAGAGTTCATGGTTCCGCAATGTTTACACGCGGACAGACGCAGATCTGTACTGTGACAACTTTGGCTCCGCTGTCTGATGCACAGAGAATTGACGGGTTGGATGAGGCAGAGACTTCCAAGAGATATATGCACCACTACAATTTCCCGTCTTACTCTGTAGGAGAGACCAGACCGTCCAGGGGACCGGGACGCCGTGAAATCGGCCATGGTGCGCTTGCCGAGAGAGCGCTTATACCTGTACTCCCAAGCGAGTCAGAGTTCCCATATGCAATCCGTACAGTATCCGAGACATTTGAGTCCAACGGATCCACATCACAGGCAAGTATCTGTGCATCCAGTATGTCACTGATGGCTGCCGGTGTACCGATCAAAGCAGCAGTAGCAGGTATCTCTGCAGGACTTGTGACAGGTGATACAGACGACGATTATCTTGTTTTGACAGATATCCAGGGACTGGAAGACTTCTTCGGAGATATGGACTTTAAGGTTGCCGGAACCCACAAAGGTATTACAGCAATCCAGATGGATATCAAGATCCACGGACTGACAAGACCAATTATTGAGGAAGCAATCGCTACAACTAAGAAGGCAAGAACCTTTATCTTAGACGAGGTAATGAACAAGACAATTGCAGAGCCAAGACCGGAAGTAGGTCCATATGCTCCCAAGATCGTTCAGATGCAGATTGACCCGCAGAAGATCGGCGATGTAGTCGGCCAGCGCGGAAAGACAATCAACGCGATCATCGAGCAGACAGGCGTAAAGATAGACATCACAGATGACGGTGCAGTATCTGTCTGCGGAACAGAGCAGGCAGGCATGGATGAGGCAATGAAGATGATTGCAGTCATCACCACAGACTTCGAGGCCGGACAGGTATTTGAAGGAAAAGTCATCAGCATCAAAGAATTCGGTGCATTCCTCGAATTCGCACCTGGAAAAGAAGGAATGGTACACATTTCCAAGATTTCCAAAGAAAGAATCAACAAAGTAGAAGACGTACTCAAACTGGGAGACATCGTAAAAGTAGTCTGCTTAGGAAAAGACAAAATGGGCAGATTTAGTTTCAGTATGAGGGATGTAGCAGAATAGAGCTGGTATGGGGCCGCCGTCCCGGATACACCTGACAGTTTCCGGGGGCTGGCCGTTTGCGGGGAAGTACTAGCGGTAAAAAAGCAGAAGCGTATGGCGCGGTGGCATTCACTGAGAAATCTGATGATTTCTCAGCTCAGGCCGCCTTGAGGATTGATTCGGAATCAATCCTCAGCCATACGCTTCTGCTTTTTTACCGCAAGTACTTCCAGCCGCGCACTATAAAGCCCCCGGAAACTGTCAGGTGTATCCGGGACGGCTACGTACATCAGACTGCGGCGTTATTCTGCTGCACGGAAGGCTCAGGGCGGGAGCGGCGGATGTGATTGGGCCGAAATGTATAGTTGAACCAGTGTAAAGCTCCTGTAGAGACAGGAAGCTTTATAACAGAGGTTTAACCGATGTTCCTGTAAGCCAGTCCACATCCCCAGCCATTCCGGCCCAGAAACCATCCGACTTGAGCACACAAGCAGATGCAGGCACACATGGGGCGGTAAGGCTGTGTCTGCATCTGCGTCTCCCCCTGCACAAGTCCGGATTTTCAAGTCATAAATTTGGAAAGGGGACATATATTGTTTAAAGAGGTGGACAAGATGAATGAAGTTAACAGAAAGCAGCAGGTCCTGCAGGTGCTTGCGAAGTCGGTCCGTTCTGTTGTGGAAGCGGAGGGACTGGATTTTGAGAAGGTACAGGAAATCCGGATGCGGATTGAGAAGCCTCTTATTCTGATTTATGACAATGAGGAAAGGCGTCCTCCATCGGGAGAGCCGCAGGGGTACCTGATCACGAAAGAAGAGATACGGGAGACGCTGGAATATATCAGCCACTATTCACTGTATGCTTATGAACATGAGATGAGACAGGGATTTATTACGATTGAAGGAGGGCATCGCGTGGGTGTGATGGGAAAAGCGATACTGGAAGGCGATAAAGTGAAGAATTTGCAGTATATTTCTTCTGTGAACATAAGAATGTCCCATGAGATTCTGGGTTGTGCGGACAAGGTCATGCCCTATATTACAAAGAACCGCCAGGTATGCCATACTCTGGTGATTTCTCCGCCCTGTTGTGGAAAAACAACGCTGATACGGGATCTGATCCGGCAGATATCGGACGGAAATATGTATGTTAAGGGATGTACGGTGGGTGTTGTGGATGAACGTTCGGAGATCGGCGGCTGCTATCTGGGTGTTGCCCAGAATGAACTGGGAATGCGCACCGATGTACTGGACTGCTGTCCGAAGGCGGAGGGGATGATTATGCTGATACGTTCCATGGCACCCCAGGTGATTGCTGTGGACGAGATCGGTTCTCCGGAGGATGTACATGCTATTGAGTATGCGATGCAGTGCGGCTGCAAAATGATCGCAAGTGTACATGGTCTGTCAATGGATGAGGCGGCAGATAAGCCTGTGCTTGGCAAGCTGATCAGAGAACGCAGGTTTGAACGCTATATCATACTTGGCAATGAGAAAAGACCCGGGGAGGTGCGGGAAGTTTATAATGAACGGGGGAGCCTGCTATGCAGAGATTTATAGGATGCCTGTTAATCTTGGGGGCAACGACGGGGGCGGGGATCGCTTATGGAACAGAGCTCCAGCGGTATCTGGAAAAGCTTCTCTATATCAGGCATATTGTTTATATGCTGAAAGGAGAGCTGGAATATTCCAATGCACCACTGGGAGAGATATTCGGAAGAGTAGCAGTGAGGGTAAAAGAGCCTTACCGGAAATGGCTGCGGGTGATGGAACGACAGGTGGAAGAACGCGAGGAGGATGAGTTCGCAAAAATATGGAATCGGTCGATAGACCGATACCTCGGCGAGATTCATCTTAAGAGCGCCCATTCCATACAGCTGAAAGAACTGGGGACATTTCTGGGACAGCTGGATGGGGACACATCCAGCAGGACCATGCAGCTTTATTTGAACAGGCTGGAGTTGGAAATTGAAAAAGTAAGGGAAGGGATGGCAGCAAAGAAAAGAATCGGTAACTGTCTTGGCGTGATGGGAGGAATTTTTCTGGTTGTCATACTAATATAACTGACGGGAGGATTCCATGACCATAAATCTGATATTCAAAATTGCAGCTGTCGGAATACTGGTCTCTATTCTGAGCCAGGTGCTGAAGCACAGCGGGCGGGATGAACAGGCATTTCTTACAAGCTTTGCGGGGCTGATACTTGTACTGTCATGGGTACTGCCATACATATACGATTTATTTACATCCATTAAACAGTTGTTTTCTTTGTAGCTGCGGCAGCGTGCAGGAAAGGGGGGAACAGTTCAGACAAGTCTGAACTGTTACGAAAGGGGAGCTTATATGTGAGCATGATTCAGATCGGAATTATCGGCGTAATAGGCGCACTGCTGTCGATTCAGTTTAAAAGCGGCAAGTCGGAATATGGAATCTATATGAGTGTGGCTATCAGTATCCTTATTTTTGCCTGTATTGTAGACAGGCTTGAGCTGTTTGTACGGACGGTAGAACAGGTGAATCAGTATATAAAGATAGATACCAGCTATATCGCAACTATGCTGAAAATGATAGGAATCACCTACATAGCCGAGTTTTCTTCAAGCGTCTGCAAGGATGCCGGATATCAGACCATCGCAGTTCAGATTGAGATTTTCAGCAAGCTGACGATACTGGCTCTGGGTATGCCGGTATTGCTCGCACTTCTGGAGACTATCAGGGAGTTTCTGGCATGAAAGGGGGGAAGAAATGGCTGGGCTGCATACTGTTTTTGATATCGGTACTTCTGTCTGGTCTGGCTGGGACCTGCGGAAGTTGTATAACTGTACATGCTGAGGAGGAAACTGTAGACTATGAGGCTGTGGAAAGCGATACCGAGAACAGGCTGTTTTCGGAATTTGATTTTTCGGAGATAGATGACAGTCTTCAGAAAATATTCCCAGAAGAAAAAATGGATTTTAAGAGCCTGGTCAGCGCTCTGATAGATGGAGACGGTAAAAATGCAGGGGAATTGATTATGGAGTTTTTAGCAGATCAGTTTGCCTATGAGTTCAGGTATAACCGCCAGAATCTTGCATACATGCTGCTGATTGCCATTATTGCAGCAATTTTTACTAATTTTTCCAATGCGTTTCAGAACAAACAGGTGTCGGAGATCAGTTTTTATGTTTTATACATGCTTCTGATTACGATGTGCCTGAATGCCTTCCGCATTGCCATGAGCGGTATCGAAGGGCATCTGGAGACGCTTCTGGATTTTATGCGGGTGCTGTGCCCCAGCTATTTTCTGGCTGTCGCCATAGCCTCGGGAAGCAGCAGCTCGCTGATTTTTTATAACATTGTACTGTTTCTTATCTATATAGTGGAAGTACTGATTTTAAGGTTTCTGCTCCCGATTGTAAATATCTATATTATGGTGCAGGTGCTGAATTACCTGGCAGGGGAGGAATATCTTTCACAGTTTGCAGAACTTCTGAACAAGCTGGTGTCGTGGATATTAAAAACGCTTGTAACCTGCGTCATCGGAATCAATATCATCCAGGGAATGCTTGCTCCAGCTATAGATACGTTGAAGCGCAGTGCGATTACAAAGACAGCGGAGGCCATACCTGGAATTGGCAATGCAATCGGAGGTGTGACGGATGTAGTGCTGGGGACGGCGGTGTTGATTAAAAACGGGATTGGAATGGCGGGAGCTGCAGTCATGATTGCGATCTGTGCCGTACCGATTGTCCAGATGCTGCTGATGACACTTATGTATAAACTGACAGCCGCGCTGGTTCAGCCGGTGTCGGATAAACGGATCACGGGTTGCATCAGCAGCGTGAGCCAGGGGTATGAACTTCTTATGAAGGTCGTATTTTCCACGGGGCTTTTGTTCCTTCTGACCATCGCTGTTGTTACGGCAAGCACAACTTAAGCCGGGTAAAGGAGGACAGATGTTTGACTATATATATGAGTGGATACAGAACCTTGCATTTTATCTGGTGATCGTGACTGCCGTACTGCAGATCATACCGGGAAAGGGGTACAAAAAGTATGTACAGTTCTTTTCGGGAATGGTGATGATACTGCTGATGCTTACTCCTATACTGAAGCTGACGGGGATAGAAACCAGATTTTATGATCTTTACCACAGCCAGGAATACGAGATGGAGAGGAAAGAAATAGAAAAGCAGAAGAGCTATTTTGAAGACCTGGATATTTTGGATTTTCTTCCGGAAGAGTACGGGCAGGAGGAACAAAAGGCGGAAGGTGACAAAAACGGAATAGAAGTGGAGGAGATACAGGTTGGAGAATAAATGGAAAGATATCCTGAGCAAAATAAAGGGTAAGAAGATGCTTCCACAGAAAAACCAGCTGCTGATCCTTCTTCTGGTCGGGATTCTTCTGGTAGTAATTGCAATTCCTACATCCAATAAAAAGAAGGGAAGCGCCTCGGATGACAGTAAGGACAGCGGAAACGACAGTGCTGCTTCTTATGTAAATACAGATGAGGAATACGAGCAGTACCTTGAAAAACGGGTTGCGAGAGCACTGGAATATGTACAGGGGGTGGGAAAGGCAGAGGTGATGATAACGCTGAAATCTTCCGGTCAGAAGATCGTGGAGAAGGATCAGCAGAGCAGCAGCCAGAATTCGGAGGAGGAAGACAGCTCCGGGGGCATCCGGAATGTGGAAGAAAGGACGACGGATAAGACGAGCATTTATGAACAGGGATCGGACGGTTCCCAGTCACCTTATGTGAGCAAGGAACTGACTCCGGAAATAGCCGGGGTGCTCGTGGTTGCAGAGGGGGGAGACAATGCGGTTGTAGTGCAGAATATAACTGAGGCAATCCAGGCATTATTCGGTGTAGAGGCGCATAAAATAAAAATAATGAAAAGGACTGATACATAAAAGGAGGATTCCAAGTGAAGCGTTTATTTAAGAAGAATCAGATCATCATTACCACACTGGCAGTTATGATTGCCATCGCCGGATACCTGAATTACTCAGGACGGCTGTTTGGACAGTCAGACAAAGGTACGACAGAGGCAAATGCAGACCTGGCAAATAAGGAGCTGCTCGATATTTCGGAGGAAGACCTGGAAACAGGCTCCGGCGACATTGCAAGCAATGATTCCGAAATAGAAGGAACACCCGGCGAGGCCGTGCTGACAAACAGCGGTGCTGACACCACGGTTGCACAGGCCAAAGTAGCCAGAGAACAGGTGCGCGCCCAGAACAAAGAAACTTTGCAGTCGATCATCGATAACACGAATATCAGCGATGAAGAGAAGCAGGATGCGATTGCACAGATGGTTAAGATGACAGAGCTGTCTGAGCAGGAGGTTGCTGTTGAGACACTGATGGCTTCCAAAGGATTTTCAGATGCAGTTGTAAGCCTTACGGCAGATTCTGCGGACATTGTTGTGGACAGCGCAGAATTGACGGATGCAAACCGGGCCCAGATCGAAGATATCATCACGAGAAAGACCGATATTGCACCTGAAAATGTTGTAATCACGCCGATTCACGAAGGCGGAACAGCAGAAGGCGAGTAAGAGGTTGCCGCACAGATACATATGCTGCCTGTAAATCAGGATATTTTTTGAAACAGGCAGTATAATTCTGGAAAAGTGGGAAGAATATTTCCAGTAAACAATTGCAGGTGATTCCGTCTTATGTTAAACTTATTTAATGTGCTGAAATGTGACAAAACAACGGATAAAAGAGCAGGTTACATAAAAGAGACGAAAACAGGAGATTACAGATATGTCAGAGATTACAAATGAAATAAAAAAGAGAAGGACGTTCGCGATTATATCCCACCCGGATGCGGGAAAGACGACGCTGACCGAAAAGTTCCTGCTGTACGGCGGGGCAATTAACCAGGCAGGGTCCGTAAAGGGGAAAGCGACGGCAAAGCATGCGGTGTCAGACTGGATGGAGATTGAGAAGGAGAGAGGTATTTCGGTCACTTCTTCCGTTCTTCAGTTTAATTACGGCGGATACTGTATCAATATCCTGGATACCCCGGGACATCAGGATTTCTCTGAAGATACGTACCGGACACTGATGGCCGCGGATTCTGCGGTGATGGTGATCGATGCTTCCAAGGGTGTGGAGGCTCAGACCAGAAAGCTTTTTAAGGTCTGCGTCATGAGACATATCCCGATTTTTACGTTTATCAATAAGATGGACAGAGAAGCAAAGGATACCTTCGATCTGCTGGATGATATCGAGAAAGAGCTGGGAATTGCAACATGCCCTGTGAACTGGCCGATCGGCTCGGGCAAGGCATTTAAAGGCGTATATGACAGGCAGAAGATGGAAGTGGAACTGTTCTCTGATACGAATAAGGGGACGACCGTTGGGGAAGTGAAAAAGATAGATGCAAAGAATCCGGAGCTGGACTGGATACTTGGGACAGAGGCGAAGGTGACACTGGAGGAGGAGATAGAACTCCTGGACGGCGCAGCAGCAGAGTTTGACCAGGAGCTGGTCAGCAAAGGCGAGCTTTCACCGGTTTTCTTCGGCTCTGCCCTTACCAATTTTGGTGTTGAGACGTTTCTGAAGCATTTTCTTGGGATGACCAGCTCTCCGCTTCCGAGAATGTCTGACCATGGGGAGATTGACCCCATGACAGAGAAAGACTTTTCCGCCTTTGTTTTCAAGATACAGGCGAATATGAATAAGGCACACAGGGACAGGATTGCTTTTATGCGGATCTGTTCCGGTGAATTTGAGGCGGGTATGTCTGTCACCCATATTCAGGGAGGGAAAGAAGTGCGCCTCTCTCAGCCGCAGCAGATGATGGCCAGCGAGCGGAAGATGATCGAAAAAGCGTACGGCGGTGATATCATCGGAGTATTTGATCCGGGCATTTTTTCAATCGGCGATACGCTGACGACTTCCAAAGAAAAGTTTGCCTATGAGGGGATCCCCACATTTGCACCAGAGCATTTTGCAAGAGTGCGGCAGGTGGATACAATGAAGCGGAAACAGTTTGTAAAAGGGATCAACCAGATCGCGCAGGAAGGCGCCATACAGATCTTCCAGGAGTTCAATACCGGTATGGAAGAGATTATCGTCGGCGTGGTCGGCGTTCTGCAGTTTGATGTCCTGAAATACCGTCTGGAGAATGAATACAACGTGGAGATCAGGCTGGAAAACCTGCCCTATGAACATATCCGCTGGATTGAGAATGAAGAGGTGGATATGGACAGGCTGATCGGCACCTCTGATATGAAGAAAATCAAAGACTTAAAGGACAGGCCGCTGCTGCTCTTTGCACATGAATGGAGCATTCGGATGACCCTGGACAGAAACAAGGACCTGAAGCTCTCCGAATTTGGGCGTTCCTGATATTTCCCTTTGCAAACAGGGGGATATTTGTTATAATGTTTAAAGAGATTAAACCAACAGGAGGTTTTTACGATGGCAAAGGACGAAAGAAATACTTATACAATACAGAACGATTCCAACATGGGAGAAGTCAAGATTGCAGATGAAGTGGTCGCAATCATTGCGGCACTTGCGGCTACAGAAGTGGAAGGCGTGGCGTCCATGGCAGGCAACATCACCAATGAGCTGGTCAGCAAACTGGGGATGAAGAATCTTTCCAAAGGTGTGAAGGTGGACGTGCTGGAAGGCGTGGTTACGGTTTCCCTGGCATTGAACCTGAAGTACAATTACAGCATCATGGAGATTTCTACCAAAGTGCAGGAAAAGGTCAAGAATGCTGTTGAGAACATGACCGGACTGGAAGTGGCCGATGTGAACATTAAGGTTGCAGGTGTGGAAATGGAAAGCCAGGAATAACCTTTTCGTTGCAAAGAATGGCAGGTGTGTAGTATAATAAAGGATGTCGTAAGGCATCCTTTTCTTTATCTTATAGGAAGTTCACCTATAAGATAAAAAAGCCCTCCGGGCGGGATGCGTACTGCGGCGTATGAGGTAGACATCACTATGCGACCGCCGCAGGCGCGAGTTTCGCAAGCAAAACTCTATTTAATGGACCGAAGCAGGGCAGCGCCGGAAAGCGGCTGTACATTGCGGCTGCAGAGTTTGGGGATGTCAGTTGAAAGGAGCCAATATGGTAAGAAGAGAACTTAGAGAGCATATTTTTAAGATGCTGTTTCAGATAGAATTTAACGAGATGGAAGATATGCCGGAGCATCTGGCGTTATACTTTGAGAATCTGTCAAGTGCTACAGAAGAAGATAAAGAATACATAACGAAAAAATTTGAAGCAATTGTAAAAAAAGTACCAGAGATTGACGCGATTTTGAATGAGAAGACGACTGGGTGGAAGACTACAAGAATGAGCAAGGTGGATCTGACAATCCTTCGTCTTGCAACTTATGAGATGAAGTGGGATGAGGATGTTCCTGAAGGCGTTGCAATCAACGAAGCCGTCGAGCTGGCGAAGAGATTCAGCGGTGAAGAGGGTCCTTCTTTTGTGAACGGAGTACTTGCAAAACTGACAGACTAGGAGGCAGGGCATGCGTAATGTCTATACGGTAAAGCAGGTAAATGCGTATATCAAAAATATGTTTACCCAGGACTTCATGCTGAACAGAATTTATGTAAAGGGTGAAGTGTCCAATTGTAAATATCATACATCAGGGCATATATATTTTTCTTTGAAAGATGAGTCCGGCACGATGGCCTGTGTCATGTTCGCAGGCTCACGGTCAGGGCTTTCTTTTCGTATGCAGGAAGGCCAGCAGGTAATTGTGCTGGGATCCGTCAGTGTTTATGAGAGGGACGGCAGGTACCAGCTTTATGCAAAAGAAATCATTCTGGACGGGGCAGGACTCTTATATGAAAAGTTTGAGGCCCTGAAGCGGGAACTGCAGGAGATGGGAATGTTTGCCCGGGAGTATAAGCAGCCCATACCTGCATATGTGAGAACAGTGGGGATCGTAACGGCTCCTACGGGTGCAGCCGTCCGGGATATTATTAATATTGCCACGCGGCGGAATCCGTATGTGCAACTGATCCTGTATCCAGCGCAGGTGCAGGGGGAAGGAGCGGCGGCGAGCATCGTCCGGGGCATTGAGACGCTGGAGAAGAAGGGCGTTGACGTTATGATTGTAGGGCGCGGCGGCGGATCCATAGAAGATCTGTGGGCGTTCAATGAAGAAGAAGTAGCACGTGCTGTCTTTCACTGCCGTGTGCCGGTGATATCGGCTGTAGGCCATGAGACGGATACAACCATTACGGATTATGTGGCAGACCTGCGGGCACCCACACCATCTGCGGCTGCAGAACTGGCCGTATATGAGTATCTGGGAACGGCTGGCGCCATGCGTGAATACGAGGCCCGGCTGAGACGGTCTATGATGCAGAGGATATCTCAGGAACGGGTGAACAGCAGACAGGCGGCCATGAAGCTGAAGCTTGCGCATCCGCGCCAAAAGCTGCTGGAAAAGCGCCAGAGGGCTGTGGACCTGGAGCAGAGGCTCCGGATTCTGATGGAGGGCTGCCTTGAGAAAAGGCGGCACCAGTTTGCGATCTATGTTGAGCAGATGAAAGGTCTGTCCCCCCTGGCAAAACTGAACCAGGGATATTCCTATGTGCAAGGGGACAGAGGCATTAATATAAAGTCTGTCCGCCAGGTAAAGCAGGGCGACAGCATCAGAGTTTATATGACGGATGGAAGTGTGCAGGCAGAAGTCCGGGAAATCGAGGAGGAACCAGATGGCAGAAAAGAAGAATAAGACAGAAGCAAAGCAGCCTTCTCTGGAAGAGCTTTTTGAAGGACTGGACGAGGTGGTTGCAAGACTGGAAGGAGAGGACATTACTCTGGAAGAGTCTTTCCAGCTCTACCAGAAGGGAATGAACATGCTGAAGCAGTGCAATGAGACAATTGATACTGTCGAGAAAAAAGTGCAGATACTGGATGAGGATGGAGAAACCCATGAATTTTAAAGAAACGTATCAGACCAAAGTTGAAGCGATTGAAAGGATACTTAAGGCATATCTTCCCGCTGGTGAAGGATATCAAACAGTCATCATGGAGGCAATGGAATATGCCCTTATGGCCGGTGGCAAGCGGCTGCGTCCGATGCTGATGCAGGAGACGTACCGTCTGTTCGGAGGCTGCGGAACCAGGATCGAGCCGTTTATGGCTGCAATTGAGATGATCCATACCTATTCCCTGGTGCACGATGACCTGCCGGCCATGGACAATGACGACTACCGCCGGGGAAGAAAGACAACGCATGTGATGTATGGGGAGGATATAGGCATTCTGACAGGGGATGCCTTGCTGAACTGTGCTTTTGAGACAGCTGCCAAAGCCTTTGACATGGAACCGGAGAAGAGCCTGCAGACAGGAAAAGCCCTGCAGATCCTGGCGGGAAAGGCCGGGATATACGGTATGATTGGTGGACAGGTAGTAGATGTGAAGTCTACAGGAGATCAGATTTCCGGTGAAAAGCTGAATTTTATTTACAAGCTGAAAACAGGGGCACTGATTGAGGCTTCCATGATGATCGGGGCAGTGCTGGCGGGCGCCGCCCGGGAGCAGGTGAATGCAGTGGAAGAGATTGCAGGTAAAGTAGGCCTGGCTTTCCAGATCCAGGATGATATTCTGGATGTGACCAGTACCGCTGAAGAGCTGGGCAAACCGATACACAGTGATGAGAAGAACGAAAAAACAACTTATGTGACATGGAAGGGAATCGACGGTGCAAAAGCGCTGTCTGAAAAGATTTCCCGCGAGGCGCTGCAGCAGCTGGAGAGCCTGGGGGCTCCGGACGAGTATCTCGCACAACTGCTGGAGTCTCTGATAAACAGAAGCAGATAGAGAGGGATTCCTTATGATATTAGAAAAGATTCAAAAGGAAAATGATATAAAAGAGCTGGGGCCTGAGGATCTGGATCAGCTGGCAGAAGAGATCCGGGAGTTCCTGATCCAGAAGATCAGCAGGACAGGCGGCCATCTGGCCTCCAATCTGGGCGTTGTGGAACTGACGATGGCCCTGCATCTGGCGTTTGATCTGCCCGGGGACAAGCTGATCTGGGACGTGGGACACCAGGCGTATACTCATAAGCTCCTGACCGGACGCAGGGCAGGATTTGACGACCTGCGCAAGTACGGCGGCATGAGTGGCTTTCCTAAGCGCAAGGAAAGTGAATGTGACGCATTTGATACCGGACACAGCTCCACATCTATTTCCGCCGGATTGGGCTATGTGGCGGCCAGAGATATTCTGGGGGAAGAGCATTATGTTGTTTCCATCATCGGAGACGGTGCGATGACAGGCGGGATGGCATATGAGGCGCTGAACAATGCCTCCAGGCTGAAAAGCAATTTTATTATTGTACTGAATGACAACAACATGTCCATATCGGAAAATGTGGGAGGCATGTCCAGATATCTGAACGGTCTGCGCACAGCAGAGGCCTATACAGGGCTGAAAAAAGGTGTGGAGGATACACTGCTGAAGATTCCGGTACAGGGCGAGAAGATCGTAAACCAGATGAAAAAGACAAAGAGCGGCATCAAACAGCTGATTGTGCCGGGCATGTTTTTTGAGGATATGGGAATCACCTATCTGGGACCGGTGGACGGACATGATGTAAAAAAGCTGTATAAGACACTGAACGAGGCAAAGCGTGTGGACCATGCCGTGCTTATTCATGTGCTGACTAAAAAAGGCAAAGGATATGAGCCGGCGGAAGAGAATCCGGCACTTTATCATGGGACGGGCCCTTTTGACGTGGAGACCGGCAAGGCAAAAGATGCTGCGGTAAAGGACAGTTATACAGACGTATTTTCCAAGGTGATCTGTGATATTGCCAGACATGACAATAAAGTGGCGGCTATCACTGCAGCTATGGCTGACGGAACCGGGCTGCACCGTTTTCAGAAGTATTATCCGGAACGTTTTTTTGATGTGGGTATTGCGGAGGAGCATGCCCTGACTTTTGCGGCGGGGCTTGCGGCGGGCGGCATGAAGCCGGTTGTGGCGCTTTATTCTTCTTTCCTGCAGAGGGCTTACGATCAGGCGATCCACGATATCTGCCTGCAGAAACTGCCGGTGGTGCTGGCTGTGGACAGAGGCGGTCTGGTGGGGAGCGATGGAGAGACGCACCAGGGGCTTTTTGACCTGTCTTTTCTTGCGACGATTCCGAATATGACTATTATGTCTCCGAAGAACCGGTGGGAGATGGCCGACATGGTCAGATATGCGGTGGATTTTGGATATCCCATTGCCCTGCGGTATCCGAGAGGAGAGGCCTATGAGGGCCTGAAAGAATTCCGTGCGCCTGTCGTATATGGGAAGAGCGAGGTCCTCTTTGAGGAAGAGGATATTGTTCTTTTCTTTGTGGGGCATATGGCGGCTGTGGCGGAGGCAGTACGCTTAAGCTTGAAGGATATAGGTTATAGCTGCAGCCTTGTGAATGCCCGTTTTGTAAAACCGCTGGATACAGAGATGCTGGAGCGGATGGCAGAAGAGCATGAGCTGTTTGTTACGATTGAGGAGAATGTGTTATCCGGCGGCTATGGTGAGCGCGTGCTGGAGTATGCGTCACGCGCGCGTTTGGGTGTACACGTTCTTAACATCGGGATACCCGACGATTATGTGGAGCACGGGAATGTGGAAGTCCTGCGCCATGAGGTCGGGCTGGACTGCGAGAGCATCGTAAAACAGGTGATTACAGACTATGTGACGATAAGGAATGAGTAAGATGAAAGAACGATTAGATGTGTTACTGGTAAAAAGGAATCTGGCAGAGTCCAGGGAAAAGGCAAAGGCCATTATTATGGCGGGCAGTGTTTTCGTGGATGGGCAGAGAGAAGATAAGGCCGGCTCTTCTTTCCAGGAGGATGTTCAGATCGAGGTTAAGGGGCATACTCTGCCCTATGTCAGCCGCGGTGGGCTGAAGCTGGAAAAGGCCCTTGCTGAATTTGACGTAACTGTGGAAGGAAAGGTCTGTACGGATGTGGGATCTTCCACAGGAGGATTTACAGACTGCATGCTGCAGAACGGTGCGGTAAAAGTGTATGCCATAGATGTGGGGCGCGGCCAGCTGGATTGGAAGCTGCGGCAGGATGACCGGGTTGTCTGCATGGAGAAGACCAACATCCGCTATGTGACACCGGAGGATATAGGGGAGCCTGTGGATTTTTCATCCATAGACGTGTCTTTTATATCACTGACAAAAGTACTGGAACCGATCCGCCGTTATCTGAAGGCGGATGGGGAGATCGTGGCACTGATCAAACCGCAGTTTGAGGCCGGCCGGGAGAAGGTTGGCAAAAAAGGGGTGGTACGGGAAAAAAGCACGCACCATGAGGTGATAGAGAAGGTGGCAGGATATGCGAATGCCATTGGATTCGAAGTGCTGAATATTAATTTCTCGCCGATTAAGGGACCGGAAGGTAATATTGAATACCTGCTGCACCTGCGCAAATGCGAGGGGGATCCGCCTGCGATTGGGGTGGACCTTGTGACTGTAGTTGATAAGGCATTTAAGACATTGGCCAAGTAAGAGGAGTACCATGGATAATTTTTACGTTATTACGAATAAGCTGAAGGATGCTGACTACAGCATCACAAAAGAAATCCTGGATTATCTGGAGCAGAATGGAAGAACAGGCATACTCTCCCAGAAGGATGAGGATGGCCATATTATTCCGGGGACTGTTCCGGAAGGGATGGAATGCGCGCTTGTCCTGGGCGGGGACGGAACGCTGATTCGTGCGGCCAGAGAACTGGAAGGGTACAATATCCCTCTTCTCGGCATCAATCTTGGTACGTTGGGATATCTGACTGAGGTGGAACTGCGTGACTTCAAAAGCGCTTTGGACAGACTGTTTGATACAAAACCCGAAATCGAAGAGCGCATGATGATGCACGGCAGTGTGGAAGGCCGCCTGAATGATGTTGCCATGAATGATATTGTCGTGACAAGAGAGGGCGGGCTCCGGGTGATTCATTTTACGATCTCCGTAAACGGGGAACTGCTCAACACTTATCAGGCGGACGGGGTCATCATATCCACGCCTACGGGGACAACCGGTTACAACCTTTCAGCCGGGGGTCCGATTGTGGAGCCGACCGCGAGCATGTTTGTCATTACCCCAATTTGTTCCCATGCCCTGAACACCAGCAGTATTGTACTGTCGGCAGAGGACATCATCGAAGTGGAGATCAGTGAGGGACGTTACGGCAAGATTGAGCATGCCACCGTTACGTTTGACGGTGCCAGTACCGTACCGCTGGTGACCGGTGACAAGATCACGATCGAAAAGTCGGGGGAGACCACAAAACTGATTAAACTCAGCAAGGAAAGTTTTATGAAGACAATGCGCAAGAAAATGAAAGGAAATTAGAACTATGAAAGTCAGTCGTCATGCAAAAATAATCGAATTAATCAGCCAGAATGATATCGAAACCCAGGAGGAGCTGGCAGAGCGTCTGAATAATGCAGGTTTTAAGGTGACTCAGGCGACGGTGTCCAGAGATATCAGGGATTTGAAGCTTACAAAAGTATCCGTGGACGGCGGCAGGCAGAAGTATGTAGTCCTGAAGCCGGAGGAAGACGGAATGAGCGAGAAGTACATCCGTGTATTAAAAGACGGCTATATTTCCATGGATATGGCGCAGAATATTCTCGTGATTAAAACGGTATCAGGCATGGCTATGGCCGTAGCTGCCGCAGTAGATGCCATGAAGTGGAAAGAGGTTGTGGGGTGCATAGCGGGGGACGATACCATTATGTGTGCGGTCCGCAGCGTGGATGAGACAGTAGCTGTTATGGATAAGATTCGGAAGATTGTGTCTAAAGGGAATTAGGAAAAACATATGTTGCAAAATCTGCATGTTAAAAATTTGGCGTTAATTGATGAAATTGAAGTAGAATTCCAGCCGGGACTCAATATCCTGACTGGTGAGACGGGAGCCGGGAAATCCATTATTCTGGGCTCTGTAGGCCTTGCTCTGGGGGGCAGATACAGTGCGGATATGCTGCGCAAGGGCGCTCAGTTCGGGCTGGTAGAACTTGCCTTTACTGTGGAGGACGAGGCGGTCCGGACACAGCTGGAAGCACTGGACATATTCCCGGAAGAGGGTATGCTGATCCTGTCCAGAAAACTGATGGAAGGGCGCAGCATCAGTAAGATCAACGGGGAGACTGTCAACATGGGCGTGCTCAAAGACGTGGCGAGTATGCTGATAGATATCCACGGACAGCACGAGCATCAGACGCTGCTGCATAAAAAGAACCATCTGGCGCTTCTGGACGTCTATGCCAGGGATAAGGTGGAAAGTTTAAAAAAATCGGTTGCAGCGGCATTTAAAGAGTATACAGGGTGCAGGAAAGCATTGGAAGAGTCCGGGATGGATGAAAAAAGCCGGAAGAAGGAAATTTCTCTCGCCGAATTTGAGATCGGTGAGATTGAAGAGGCCAGTCTGCAGGAAGGCGAGGATGATGAACTGGAAGCTCTGTATCAGCGTATGACAGAGAGCCGCCGTTTTACGGAAAGCATTGCGGAGGCCTACCAGTTTACGAGCGAATCTGCCCAGGGCAATGCCAGTGATCTGCTGAGCCGGGCAATCCGTGCGTTCCAGGATGTGGAGGAATGTGATGAACAGGGAGCGGCCCTCTACGGACAGCTGCTGGAGATTGACAGCCTCCTGAATGATTTTAACCGTGAATTATCAGAATATGCGAAAAGTTTTGAGTTTTCCGAGGAAGAATACTACGAGACGGAAAACAGGCTGAATCTTGTCAATCATTTAAAAGCAAAATATGGAAATACTGTAAGCGATATACTGGAATACTGCAGTACAAAAAGAGAGAGACTAAATGAACTGAAAGATTATGAGAGCTATATTGCAGATCTGGAAGAAAAATACAGACAGAGTGAAAAAAAATTAAAGAAGTATTCGGATGCCCTGAGCAAAGCAAGAAAAGAAGCTTCAAAAACTTTTGTGGAAGAGATTAAGCAGGGGCTGACTGATCTCAATTTTTTGGACGTAAAGTTTGAAATGAGAGTGGGCAGGCTGGAAGGTTATACCTCAAATGGTATGGACGAAGGCGAGTTCTATATCTCAACAAACCCGGGTGAACCTGTGAAACAACTGGCAAATGTGGCGTCAGGTGGTGAGCTTTCCAGAATCATGCTGGCAGTGAAAGCAGTGCTGGCAGATAAGGAAGACACACCGACTTTGATTTTTGACGAAATAGATACAGGAATCAGCGGAATCACAGCCGGCCGTGTAGCGGAGAAGATGCATATGATCGGCCGGAGCAGGCAGGTAATCTGTATTACGCATCTGCCACAAATAGCTGCCATGGCCGATGCACATTATCTGATACAAAAACAGGCAGAGTCGAATATGACAAAAACAGAAATACTCTTTCTGGAAGAACAGGAATCCGTTGGAGAGCTTGCAAGGCTTCTGGGCGGTGCAAAAGTGACCGGAAAGATCATGGAAAGCGCGGCCGAGATGAAAGAAATGGCAAAGCGTGAAATATAATACCAGTGTGAAAAAGAGCATGCAATCACATACTAAAACGGATACCAAATTGGTATCTGTTTTTTATTTTTCGGAGGAAGAAAGGGTGTGGTTGCATGGAGAAACACTGGCAGAACAGAGCACTTGTGCTTCTGTCCGCATTGCTGTTATCTGCCTGTTCAGGTTATTTCGGGTGGATTGCGGCGGACGCGGTAGAGAAGACAGAAGTCAGTACAGAAACGATCAGTGAAGATACAGTTCTTGTCGGAGGAATGCCGGTGGGAATTTATATGGAGACAGATGGTGTTATGGTGCTGGATACAGATCATGTTAAGGGCGCAGACGGAGTGGAATATGAACCGGCCAGCCATCTGGTCAGGAGCGGGGATTATATTACCGGAATCAATGGAGAAGCCGTTGAAAACAAAAAGGAACTGATGGAAGTTCTAAGCAATCTGAATGAGGATGAGGTTGTCCTACAGCTCAGAAGAGAGGAGGAAACCATAGATGTAAAAATAAAGCCGGTGGAATGCGGGCCAGACGAGTATAAACTGGGAATCTGGGTGAGAGATAATGTGCAGGGACTTGGCACAATTACTTTTCTGACGGGCAACAGTGAATTCGGCGCTCTCGGACATGGAATCCACGATACGGATACAAACGTGCTACTGTCTATTGCAGACGGTACGCTTTACAAGACCAGTATTCATTCGATTAAAAAGGGGGAGAATGGTATTCCTGGCAGCATGGAGGGGATTATTGTATACAATGGATATAATAAACTGGGAACCATAAATAAGAACACAGATGCGGGAATTTATGGTACAGTAGATAAGATAGAAGAATTATTCACAGAACAGATACCGGTGCAGGTTGCATCCAAAGATGAGATAGAAATTGGAGATGCGACGATACGTTGCTTTGTCGACAATGAAGTCAAGGAATATAACATAAAGGTGACAGATATCGACTATTCTGGACACGAAGTAAACAAGGGACTTGTCATACAGGTGACAGACCCCGCACTCCTTGAAAAGACTGGCGGAATCATACAGGGAATGAGTGGAAGCCCCATTCTGCAGAATGGAAAACTGATCGGTGCGGTGACCCACGTTTTCGTTCAGGATTCCACAAAAGGCTACGGCATTTTCATCGAAAATATGCTGGAGAATGTTGGAGGTCACACTTTGTCGAATTAGAGCAACAAATTACCCTTGATTATGCAATCATTGACAGATATAATAATCGAGTGGCGTATCTCAGTCCGGGTCCTTTAGAGGAGAGAGGGATTATGGAACATTTAAACGTGGCCATCGCTGATGATAATGAGAGAATTTTGGATTTACTTGAAGAAATTATCAACATGGACAAGGAACTGAATGTGGTGGGAAAGGCTAAAAACGGTGAGGAGATGTGTCAAATCATCAAGAATCAACAGCCAGACGTGGTTCTTCTTGATCTAATTATGCCGAAAATGGACGGATTAACCGTTATGGAACGCATAAATCAAGACAAGACCATGACAAAACGCCCTGATTTCATTGTCGTAACAGCGGTTGGACAGGAGAAAATTACAGAAGACGCTTTCAACAAAGGCGCAAATTACTACATCATGAAACCTTTTAATAATGAGATGTTGTTGAATCGTATAAAAACTGTAAGAAAAGTGTTCCGAAACCACGATAAGAAAAATGAAGAATTATCGGGAAGCACAAATACCTCTATCAGAGAAGAGGACCTGGAAAATCGTGTAACAAACATGCTGCATGAGATTGGGATACCGGCTCATATCAAAGGATATCATTATCTGAGGGATGCCATAATGATGGCAGTCGGGGATATGGATGTTCTGAATGCAATCACAAAGGTATTATACCCAACGGTTGCCAAAAAGTACCAGACAACATCAAGTCGCGTAGAACGCGCAATCCGACATGCAATTGAAGTTGCATGGAACCGCGGAAAATTAGACACTTTGGACGAATTATTCGGCTATACGGTAAGTACCGGCAAGGGAAAACCGACAAATTCTGAGTTTATCGCACTGATTGCAGATACCATTCAATTAGAGTATAAGCACAGATAATTCTTTCCTTTGGTCAGGAAATGGGTTATAATAGTCAATAATAAATGGCTAGAAAAGAACTCAAGGAAAGTGGAGGGTTTCGTTTATGAAAAATATTTTATTTGCATCTTCAGAGTGTGTTCCGTTTATAAAGACTGGTGGATTAGCAGATGTTGTCGGCTCATTGCCCAAGTATTTTGATAAAAAAAAGTAATGATGTAAGGGTAGTGCTGCCAAAGTATAGCTGCATGAAGCAGGAATGGAAAGATATGCTGGAATATGTTGATCATTTTTATATGGATATAGCAGGAATGGATCAATATGTCGGAATTTTAAAGTGTGTGTATGACAAGATTACTTTTTATTTTGTCGACAACGAATATTTTTTCAGCGGTTTTGCTCCTTATGACGGGGATCCGAAGTGGAATATCGAGAAGTATGCATTTTTTTCAAAGGCGGTTTTAAGCATTCTTCCAGTCATTGGGTTCCGCCCCGATCTGATTCACTGCCACGACTGGCAGACCGGACTGATACCGGTATACCTGGATAATTTCCGTTATCTTGGAGAGTATTACAGGGGAATCAAAACAGTCATGACAATACATAACCTGAAGTTCCAGGGCGTGTGGGATACTAAGACTGTACGCAGTATTACGGGGCTGCCGGAGTACTATTTTGTTCCTGACAAGATGGAAGCATACAAAGACGCGAACCTGTTGAAGGGCGGGATCGTTTATGCTGACAAGGTAACAACTGTAAGCCAGACTTATGCAGAAGAGATTAAAACACCATTTTACGGAGAGGCCCTTGATGGCCTGATGAGAGCCAGAGATAATGCACTGTGCGGAATTGTGAACGGTCTTGACTATGAAGAATACTGTCCGTTCCTGGATTCCAGGATTGCCAAGAAGTTTACGGTCGATACATTCCGTAAGAATAAAGTGGCAAACAAGCTGGCCCTTCAGGAGGAACTGGGATTGAATAAGGATTCCAGGACAATGTTGATCGGTATGGTATCCAGACTTACCGACCAGAAGGGATTTGACCTTGTAGATTACATTATGGATGAATTGTGTCAGGATGCGGTGCAGATTGTCGTACTCGGTACCGGAGATGCAAGATACGAGAATATGTTCCGTCATTTTGCGTGGAAATACTCAGGGAAAGTTTCAGCGAATATCTTTTATTCTGAGGACTTGTCCCATAGGATTTATGCATCCTGCGATGCGTTCCTGATGCCGTCACTGTTTGAACCATGCGGATTGAGCCAGCTTATGAGCCTTCGATACGGCACCATTCCGATCGTGAGGGAGACAGGGGGACTGAAGGACACAGTAGAACCGTACAATGAATTTGAAAAAACCGGAACGGGATTCAGTTTTACTAATTATAATGCGAATGAGATGCTGAATACCATCCGTTATGCAGAACGTATCTATTACGATAAGAAACGTGACTGGAATAAAATTGTAGAGCGTGCCATGAACAAAGATTTTTCATGGAAAAACTCTGCAAGACAGTATGATGAATTATACAAAAGCCTGATCGGAGAATAAAGCGTATGGCTGCCCTTTTAAGGGCGGCCGCAGGCCTTTTAGTATACAGGAGAATAAGCGCAATATGAAGATAAAGGACAGACTGAATGAGAACGGTATACATATATCATTTGAGGTGTTTCCGCCCAAGACGGATGCCGGATATGAGAAGGTGCAGGAGGCCACAGACAGGATAGCCGCCCTGAAGCCGAATTTCATAAGCGTCACATACGGAGCGGGCGGCGGAACCAGTAAAAACACCGCAAAAATTGCAGAACATATCAAAGAGGAACTGGAAATTGAAAGCCTGGCTCATCTTACATGTGCGTCCTCCACAAAGGATGAGGTAAGGTGTGTAATTGAGAACCTGAAGGAACTGGGAATTGAGAATATTCTGGCGCTACGGGGAGATATTCCGACCGGTATGCAGTTTCCCTCAGAGGACCGTTTTCATTATGCATGGGAGCTTGTAGAAGAGATCCGAAGACATGGAGATTTCTGTATCGGCGCAGCCTGTTATCCGGAAGGCCACGTAGAGAATGAACATAAAGCAGATGACATCAGGTATCTGAAAGAGAAAGTAGACAGTGGTGTGGATTTTCTTACAACGCAGATGTTTTTTGAAAATGACATCCACTACAATTTTCTGTATCGGATTCGTGAAGCCGGCATTACCGTACCTGTACTGCCGGGAATTATGCCCATAACAAGCGCGAAACAGATGAAGCGCAGCTGCGAACTCTCGGGAACCGTATTTCCGAGGCGGTTTCAGGCCATTCTGGACCGATTTGGTGACTGCCCGGGAGCGATGGAGCAGGCCGGGATTGCATATGCTACGGACCAGATTATTGACCTGCTGGCCAATGGTGTGAGGAATATTCACATTTATTCCATGAACAAACCAGAAGTTGCAGAGGCGATTATGAGTAATTTATCGGAAATTATTAAATGCTAGGAGTTATAACAGATGGATCATATGACAAAAGAAGCCATCCGTTATCTGGGATATGGAAAACATGCGGTAGATGATAAGACGTTTGCGCTGGTTGAAGATTCCTTCAGGGATCTGGAGGACGCGGCAGGCAGAAAATCCATCTATCGCATCTTTGATTTACAGCAGACGGCGGATGACAGATTTACAATAGGAACGGTGGAAATGCAGAGCAGAAACCTGGGACGATATTTAGGAGGGTGCTGCAGGATCATTCTGTTTGGGGCAACGCTTGGGACGGCAGTTGACAGGATGCTGGCCCGCCTGTCGATAACGGATATGGCAAAGGCGGTGGTTATGCAGTCCTGTGCAGCGGCTATGCTGGAAGAGTACTGCGACGAGTGCCAGGCAGAGATTGCCGGCAGAGTTTCAGAGGAGGGGCTTTTTCTGAGGCCCAGGTTCAGCCCGGGGTACGGTGATTTTGATATCAGATACCAGGCGCCGCTGATGCAGATGCTGGACTGTGCAAAGACCATCGGCCTGACAATGACGGACAGTTATATGATGACCCCGACAAAGTCTGTGACAGCGGTGATAGGTGCCAGCAGGACAGAAGAAAAATGCCACATTAAGGGCTGTGAGGCCTGTGAAAAGAAGGACTGTACTTACAGAAGGGATAAGGTATGATTTTAGACAGATTAGGAAAAGAACTGCTGTTTTTTGACGGCGGAATGGGAACATTGCTGCAGGCGGGCGGATTAAAACCCGGAGAACTGCCGGAGACCTGGAATATGACACATCCTGAGAAAATTACCGGGATTCACAGGAAATATATCGAAGCCGGCAGCGATATTATACTGACGAACACGTTTGGAGCCAATGCGCTGAAGTTCCATGATGACAGCTGTTCCCTGTGTGATATTGTGACTTCCGCAGTGGGACATGTAAAAAGAGCAGCAGAACAGGCGGAGTTAAACGGACGCCAGGTGTATACTGCGCTGGATATCGGACCTACGGGGAAGCTTCTTAAGCCTATGGGAGACCTGGAGTTTGAGGAAGCCTATGAGGCATTCCGCGAGGTTGTAAGATACGGGGCTGAGGCAGGAGCAGATCTGATACATATTGAAACAATGAGTGATACTTATGAATTGAAGGCTGCGGTGCTTGCCGCGAAGGAAAATACAGACCTTCCGGTATTTGTGACAACGATTTTTGATGAGCGGGGAAAGCTTCTCACAGGAGCGGATGTACCGGCGGTTGTGGCCCTGCTGGAAGGTCTGCGGGTGGATGCCCTGGGAATCAACTGCGGACTGGGGCCAGGCCAGATGCTTCCGATTCTGGAACAGATCCTGGAATATACGTCCCTGCCGGTAATCGTGAAGCCGAATGCAGGACTTCCCAAACAGGTAGAGAGAGAGACTGTCTACGATGTACTGCCACAGGACTTTGCAATGACCATGCAGAAGATTATAGGGCAGGGCGCGGCCGTGGCAGGCGGATGCTGCGGCACAACACCGGAACATATAAAGTCTATGGTGGATCTCTGCCGCGGGATGGAGCCTCTGCCCATTATACAGAAAGATATAACGATAGTCTCTTCTTATGGCAAGTCGGTCTGTCTGGGGACTGGTTCAAAGATTATCGGAGAGCGGATCAACCCGACGGGAAAGAAAAAGTTCCGTCAGGCGCTGAAAGAGCACGACATGGATTATATTCTGAGAGAAGGTATCATGCAGCAGGATATGGGGGCCCATATTCTGGATGTAAATGTGGGACTGCCGGATATAGATGAGGCGTCCATGATGCAGGATGTCCTTGTGGAACTGCAGAGCGTGACCAGCCTGCCGCTGCAGATCGATACCGTGGATACAAAAGCCATGGAAGCCGCGCTGCGTATCTATAATGGTAAGGCCATGGTGAATTCTGTCAGCGGGAAACAGGAGTCCATGGATGCCGTATTTCCTCTGATCCAGAAGTATGGAGGCGTAGTCATCGGCCTTACGCTGGATGAGAGTGGTATTCCAGATACTGCAGAGGGACGAGTGGAGATTGCCCGCCACATCATAGAAGAGGCAGCTAAATATGGAATTCAAAAAAAAGACATTGTTATCGACGTTCTGGCTATGACGATCAGTTCGGATCCTGAAGGGGCAAAAGTGACACTGGAAGCGCTGAAAAAAGTGCGTTACGGTCTTGGCGTCAATACAGTGCTTGGTGTATCCAATATTTCATTCGGGCTGCCCAGCCGTACGGTCATCAATGCGAACTTCTATACAATGGCTATGCAGAACGGGCTGAGCGCCGGGATCATTAACCCTTCTTCCGAGGAAATGATGAAGTCCTATTATGCGTACCACGCACTGATGAATCTGGACAGCAACTGCGAGGCTTACATTGCAAAATATGCGGGTCAGGCCGCGGAGTCCTCCGCATCCCCGGCTGTTTCCGGGGACATGCCGCTGAACCGGGCGATCGAAAAAGGTCTGAAGGAAGAGGCACATCATATTACGGGACTGCTTGTAAAGGAGCAGGCTCCGCTGGATATTATCAATACCTATCTGATTCCTGCGCTGGACAATGTGGGGAAAGGTTTTGAGAAGGGAACTGTATTTCTTCCCCAGCTCCTGATGAGCGCCGAGGCGGCAAAAGCGGCATTTACGATTCTGAAGGAATCTCTGGCGGCAACAGGACAGCAGGATGAGAAGAAAGAGAAAGTGGTGCTTGCCACGGTCAAAGGGGATATTCATGATATCGGTAAGAATATTGTCAAAGTACTGCTTGAAAATTATGGATTTGACGTGATTGACCTTGGTAAAGATGTTGCACCGGGATTGGTTGTAGAAAAGGTACTGGCGGAAGATGTGCATCTGGTAGGGCTGAGTGCTCTTATGACAACAACTGTTGTCAGCATGGAGGAGACGATACAGCAGCTTAGGCAAAAGGCGCCCGGCTGCAGAGTGATGGTCGGAGGGGCTGTCCTGAATCAGGAGTATGCGGATATGATCGGAGCAGACTTTTATGGGAAGGATGCAATGCAGTCCGTTTATTACGCTCAGAAACTGCTTCAAAATAAGTAAAAAGTAATGTACCTCTTTTTATACAAGGAACCGTGTTGACTATTTTTTTACAAAAGGGTATAGTGGTAATGCAAATCAAAGAACACGGCGGTAAATCGCCGTTTATGGAGAAAATTCAGGAGGAAGAGAACCTATGATGAGAGGACTGCAGACACCGGTCCGTGCGATACGGAGAAGAGTGTTTACGGAAGTTGCAAAATTGGGATTTAAAGCCAGCGCGGATACGCTTCTGGCAGATATGGAAGCGATACCCTATGAGATTGTAAATGATGATACGGAAAAATACCGTGAGAGTACTTACCGCTCACGTGCGATCGTTAGAGAGCGCCTGAGGCTGGCCATGGGCCTGTCCCTGCGCCCGGAGAATAAACCGGTACATCTGACTGCCGGCGTGGAAGCCAGCAATATTTCAGAAAAGTACTATGAGCCGCCGCTTATGCAGGTAATTCCATCGGCCTGTGAGAGCTGTGAAGAAAATAAATACGAGGTGAGTAACATATGTAAAGGATGTCTGGCCCACCCGTGCCAGGAGGTGTGTCCGAAAGGAGCAATTTCCTTCGTAAACGGAAAGTCCTTTATTGACCAGGAAAAATGTATCAAGTGTGGCAAATGTAAGTCAGTCTGTCCGTATGACGCCATCGCAAAGAAAGAAAGACCCTGCAAAAATGCCTGTGGTGTCAGTGCAATCGGCTCAGACAAATACGGCAGAGCTTTTATTGATCCGGAAAAATGTGTATCATGCGGTATGTGTATGGTAAGCTGCCCATTTGGAGCTATTTCCGATAAATCACAGATCTTCCAGCTGACTAATGCGCTGCAGGAGGGCGGGGAGATTGTAGCTGAGATTGCTCCGGCGTTTGTCGGACAGTTCGGGGATAATATCACTCCGAGAAACATCAAGGCCGCCCTGCAGGAGCTGGGATTCTCCGAAGTGTATGAGGTGGCACTGGGAGCGGATATCGGTGCGATCGCAGAGGCTCACCACTATGTGGATAAAGTGGTATCGGGGGAGCTTCCTTTCCTGCTGACATCCTGCTGCCCGTCCTGGGCCGTGATGGCGAAGAAGTTTTTCCCGGATCTGATTGATCAGATCTCTCAGGAGCTGACCCCTATGGTGGCGACAGCCAGAACAATTAAGCAGGAACATCCGAATGCAAGAGTAGTATTCATTGGGCCCTGTGCAGCTAAGAAGCTGGAGGCGTCCAGAAGAACGGTCCGCAGCGATGTGGATTTTGTTGTGACATACGAAGAAGTACAGGCCATGTTTGATGCGAAAAACATTGACCTGAGCAAATACGAGGCGGAGTCCTCTTTCCACGATGCTACTGGAGCGGGCCGCGGTTATGCCTGCGCGGGCGGTGTGGCAGAGGCCATCGAAAACTGCATCAACGAGTATTATCCGGATGTGGAAGTGAATATCGAGCATGCAGAGGGACTTGCAGAATGCAAGAAGATCCTGACGCTGGCAAAAGCCGGTCGGATGAACGGATGCCTGATCGAGGGAATGGGCTGTCCTGGAGGCTGTATTGCCGGTGCAGGTACAAACATACCAGTACCAAGAGCAAAGCGGGCGCTTGCCAATTATGTGAAGAATTCTTCCAACAATATTCCGCCTAAGGAACTGGCGGAAATCGAGCTAAAATAATATTTGAAAAACCGTATCAGCTATGGTATGATAGGTTAGAAATGCAGAGTGGATACATATCCACTCTGTTTCTGTTGACTATACACTTTATGGCAGATTATGGGAAAATACCCACCGGCAGTATCACTGCCGCAGATAAAGAAACCGGGAGGAATAAGGTTATGCAACCATATGGAGTGAACCAATTAAGAAAGATGTTTTTGGAGTTCTTTGAGAGCAAAGGACACCTGGCAATGAAGAGCTTCTCTTTAGTGCCGCACAATGACAAGAGCCTTCTGCTCATCAATTCAGGAATGGCACCACTGAAGCCGTATTTTACAGGGCAGGAGATACCGCCGAGAAAAAGAGTGACAACATGTCAGAAGTGCATTCGTACAGGAGATATTGAAAATGTCGGTAAGACGGCGCGCCACGGCACATTTTTTGAGATGCTGGGCAACTTCTCTTTCGGCGACTATTTTAAGGATGACGCGATCAAATGGTCATGGGAGTTTCTGACAGAGGTGGTAGGACTGGATCCTGACAGGCTGTATCCGTCCGTTTATCTCGATGATGACGAAGCATTTGAGATCTGGAATAAAAAGATGGGAATTCCGGCGGAACGTATCTTTAAGTTCGGAAAGGAAGATAATTTCTGGGAGCATGGCTCAGGCCCATGCGGCCCCTGTTCAGAGATCTACTATGACAGAGGTGAAAAGTATGGCTGCGGCAGTCCGGACTGTACAGTGGGATGTGAGTGCGACCGCTATATGGAGATCTGGAACAATGTCTTTACCCAGTTTGACAATGACGGCAAGGGAAACTACGTTGAACTGGAACAGAAGAATATAGACACAGGTATGGGACTGGAAAGACTGGCTTCCGTTGTGCAGGATGTGGATTCTATTTTTGATGTGGATACAATCAAGGCGCTGCGCGACCATGTCTGCAGGCTGGCAGATGCTGCTTACGGCAATGAGGACAATACAGATGTTTCCATCCGAGTCATTACAGACCATGTACGTTCCGTAACATTTATGATATCTGATGGTATTATGCCGTCTAATGAGGGAAGAGGATATGTCCTGCGCCGTCTGCTCAGAAGAGCATGCCGTCATGGAAGGCTTCTGAATATTGAAGGTAATTTCCTGCCGGCACTGGCGGAGACGGTAATCGAAGGCTCAAAGGATGGCTACCCGGAGCTGGAAGAAAAGAAAGACTTTATTTTGAAAGTCATTGCAAAGGAAGAGGAGCAGTTCAATAATACGATCGACCAGGGACTTGTTATTTTATCAGACATGATTGCTGGTATGGAGAAGCGCGGGGAGATAACACTTTCCGGAGACGATGCGTTTAAACTCTATGATACTTATGGATTCCCCATTGACCTGACAAAAGAGATTCTGGAAGAAAAGGAAATGAATGTGGATGAAGAAGGGTTCCATGCAGCTATGGAGATCCAGAGAAAGACGGCCAGAGCTGCCCGTGGTGTGACAAACTACATGGGGGCAGACGTGACAGTCTACGAATCCATTGACCCGAGTATAACCAGTACATTTGTAGGATATGATAATCTTGTATATGAATCAGAGATTACGGTGCTGACGAGCGAGACGGAAGTGGCGGAAGCTCTTTCAGATGGAGAGCGCGGAACAATTTTTGTGAAAGAGACTCCGTTCTATGCCACCAGTGGTGGGCAGGAGGCCGATTCAGGCGTTATTCGTACACCAGAGGGAGAATTTAAGGTAGAAGATACGATTAAGCTTCTGGGCGGCAAAATCGGCCATGTGGGACATGTTGTTAAGGGCATGGTGAAGACCGGAGACAAAGCAGAACTGGCTGTGGATGCCAGAAAGCGTTCTTTGTCTGCAAGAAACCACAGCGCAACCCATCTGCTTCAGAAAGCGCTCAGAACCGTGCTGGGTACCCATGTGGAGCAGGCTGGATCCAGTGTCAACGAAGACCGGCTGCGTTTTGACTTCACACATTTCTCTGCGCTGAGCCAGGAAGAACTGAAACAGGTGGAGAATATCGTAAATGAGCATATTGCAGAAGCTCTTCCGGTAGATATCCAGAACATGCCGATAGAGGAAGCCAGAAAGACCGGCGCACAGGCGCTGTTCGGCGAAAAATACGGCGATATTGTACGTGTTGTGAATATGGGTGGATTCTCAATTGAGTTCTGCGGCGGAACACACGTAAAGAATACAAGCGAGATTATGGCGTTTAAGATTATATCTGAGACAGGCGTGGCTGCTGGGGTACGTCGTATAGAGGCACTGACATCCCAGGGCCTTCTGGACTATTATGATGCCCTGGAAGTGAAGATGAATGAAGCTGCGAAGCTGCTGAAAGCTTCATCGGACAACCTGGCCGAGAAGATCACACATGTGATGGCTGAGAATAAGACTCTTCATTCAGAGGTGGAAAGTCTGAAGAGCAGACTTGCACAGGATGCAATGGGCGATGTGATGGATCAGGTTCGTGAAGTAAAAGGCGTGAAGCTTCTGGCTGCAGAAGTGGACGGCGTTGATATGAACGGACTCCGTGACCTGGGAGACCAGATGAAGGAGAAACTGGGAGAAGGCGTAGTCGTTCTTGCATCAGGAAGCGACGGTAAAGTCAGCCTTATGGTGACAGCCACAGACGGTGCGATGAAGCAGGGAGCCCATGCCGGTAACCTTGTCAAGGCAATTGCCGGACTTGTAGGCGGAGGCGGCGGAGGCCGTCCGAACATGGCACAGGCGGGCGGAAAGAATCCGGCAGGCATCAAAGATGCCTTGGCGAAGGCCGCAGAAGCGCTTGAAGGACAACTTTCTTAGTTTTTTTGCAGGAAACAGTTGACGTTTAGTGAAAATATGATATAATCTTTTGTAGTGCAATAAATATACCCGAACAGTCGTATGATGCACAATACAAGGCTGGAGGGGAGGTTAGGTGTGAGACTATGTCAAATGTAATCGTTAAAGAAAACGAGACGTTAGATAGCGCTTTACGCAGATTCAAAAGAAACTGTGCAAAGGCGGGCATTCAGCAGGAGATTCGTAAAAGAGAACATTACGAAAAGCCAAGCGTAAGACGTAAGAAAAAATCTGAAGCTGCTAGAAAACGTAAATATAATTAATATGTGCAGATAAATAGAGTGTTGAAAAACACTCTATTTTTGTGCGCCGATACACGGAGTACGGCACAGCAGATGGGGAAAATCTGCTGGGAAGATAATCCATTTGGATCTCAGGCTTGACTTCTTAGCTGCTTCTATATTAATATCTTATTTGCAGCTTTTGGGTAATCCACTTGTTTACTTTATGAACTCTTATATTATTTAAGATTTGATTAAGACTTTCCAAAGTTCATGGTAATGTTTTCGCAGCTGTGATATGATAACCGATGTAAACTAGTGGGACATAAACATAAGATGGAGAGATGAGGATATGTGGGATAAGGTGATATTTGGAAGAGATTTATATCATGTAGTATTATGGTTCCTTACTTACAGCGTTCTCGGTTGGGTAGTAGAATCTATTTACATGTCCATTTGTAACAAGAAGTGGACAAACCGGGGATTCTCAAAAGGACCGATTTGCCCGATCTATGGGGTGGGTGCTCTGACGGTGTATTTTGTGCTGAGCCCATACAGCCACAACAGAGTACTGTTGTTTTTCCTGGGCGCGATTCTGGCGACCACGATTGAATGGGTAACAGCGAGGATTATGGAGCGTGTATTCGGGGAGATTTGGTGGGACTATACGGACAAGCCATTTAACTATAAAGGAATTCTTTGCCTTGAGAGCACGCTGGCATGGGGGCTTTATACTTTAATTTTATTTGGGGTGCTGCATGGATTTGTAGAGCGGATTGTGAATGCGATTCCTTTCCATGTGGGCAGAATTGCAGGTGGCCTGCTGATTCTGCTATACATTGTAGATTTTGCGTTTTCCTTCTATAAAGAAAAGCGGGAGGATCTGCCGGGATCACTTAGTGAGATAAAAAACCGCTTCTGGAATCGGATCTGGCGTTAATTTTTGCTTGACGGCAGGAAAAAACTGGTATATACTAAACGAGTAAAATGACAAAGGCGTCATAGACATAGGTCTATGGCGTCTTTTTATGCTTTTTCATGTGATCTGCAGCATATTTATCAGGGCTGGACTTCTGATACCAGAGGTATCTGACTTGAATTGGAAAAAGTGGGAAAATGAATTATCAAATGATAATTCTTGCAAAAGCGTCATTTTCGCTAGAACCAGGGGATAAGACTGCCCGGACAGCTGACACTGTTTGGATAAAAGCAAATACTGCGCTAAAACCGCGAGAAAATTTAAAAAGTTTGAAAGCATATTGCAGCATTTTTTGCCGGATTTGATAATGCACAACACTAAAATTGTAAAAATTATGAAACTTATGATTGACAAAGTTGCAGGTAGCTTTTAAAATAAACGAGTAGACAAAGTTGTCATTATGCGGGGCAGTTTGTCACCCCGCCATTTTTATATTATTTCAGGAGGTAGAAAAGGATGTCATACGTTGACGAGGTAATTGAATTAGTAGTGAAAAAGAACCCGGCTGAACCGGAGTTCCACCAGGCAGTAAAGGAAGTGCTGGAGTCCCTTAGATCCGTTGTTGAGGCAAATGAGGAGAAGTTCCGAAGAGACGCTCTTCTGGAAAGACTTGTGGAGCCGGAGAGACAGTTAAAGTTCCGCGTACCGTGGGTAGATGACAATGGTCAGGTGCAGGTTAACACCGGATACCGTGTTCAGTTCAACAGTGCAATTGGACCATACAAAGGAGGTCTTCGTCTGCATCCTTCAGTAAACCTTGGTATTATCAAATTCCTGGGATTTGAACAGATCTTTAAGAACTCCCTGACAGGCCTTCCGATCGGTGGCGGAAAAGGCGGTTCAGATTTCGATCCGAAGGGGAAATCAGACAGAGAAGTTATGGCATTCTGCCAGAGCTTTATGACAGAATTATGCAAATATATCGGTGCAGATACTGACGTACCTGCAGGTGATATCGGTACCGGTGCGCGGGAGATCGGATATATGTATGGACAGTACAAACGTATCCGCGGATTATCAGAAGGTGTACTTACAGGAAAAGGTTTAAGCTATGGCGGCTCACTGGCCCGTACAGAGGCTACTGGATACGGCCTTCTCTATCTGACAAAAGAGATGCTCAAGCTGAACGGAATTGACATTGCAGGAAAGACAGTAGCTGTTTCCGGTTCAGGAAATGTTGCAATTTACGCAACACAGAAAGCACATCAGTTGGGTGCAAAAGTAGTGACAGTCAGCGATTCAAACGGATGGGTATATGATCCCGACGGAATTGATGTAGATGCGCTGAAAGAAATTAAAGAAGTAAGACGTGCAAGACTGACAGAATACAAGAACTACCGCCCAAATTCAGAGTATCATGAAGGAAGAGGCGTGTGGACTGTAAAAGTGGATATCGCACTTCCATGTGCAACACAGAATGAACTTCTTCTGGATGATGCAAAGGCGCTTGTAGCAAATGGATGCATGGCAGTTGCTGAGGGTGCTAACATGCCTACTACTCTGGAAGCAACAGAATACCTGCAGGCTAACGGAGTGTTATTTGCACCCGGAAAAGCTGCAAATGCTGGCGGTGTTGCAACTTCAGCTCTGGAGATGTCCCAGAACAGTGAGAGACTCAGCTGGACATTCGAGGAAGTTGATACTCAGCTTCAGAGAATTATGGTAGATATCTGCCACAATATGGCGGATGCTGCTGAGAGATACGATGTAAAAGGAAATTATGTCGTAGGCGCTAATATTGCAGGATTTGAAAAAGTAGTTGACGCCATGACAGCTCAGGGTATTATATAAATCGGGATTTAGCTCACGAGCTTTAGACTCGGGAGCGGATGGAGGGGGCGCTTACCGTGAGCCGGGACGGACTGTGAAAAACACCTGTCCTGTTGGATATGCAGCCGCTGCGCCAAGCAGCAGTAAGAGGAAATCCGCAAAATCAGTCAGAACCGAACGCATTCACCGTTTAATCTGATGATTAAACGCCTCAGGCGTTCTAAAAAGCTGCTTCGGAAGCAGCTTTTTTCTGACTGATTTCACGGATTTCCTCTAACTGCCGCTAT
>NZ_GL870824.1:0-30668 GCF_000190355.1 Clostridium sp. D5
CTTCAATCCGAAGAAATCTAAGTAAAGCGCTTCGCTCGACTTGCATGTGTTAAGCACGCCGCCAGCGTTCATCCTGAGCCAGGATCAAACTCTCGTTAAAAGTGTTTGTATCCGAGTCAGAATTAACTACTAGCTAATTCTATCCCTTTTACTGTTCTTACCACCGAGATCTCTCTCAGTGATGGGTGCATCTTTTATGATGCTGTTCTTTGAAATTTTCTCTTTAAGAAATTTTCAAGGGTTTGTTGTCTATTGTTTAATTATCAAGGTACTTTTTGTCGTTTGCTGTCCCTCACGGGTCAGCCTAAACATAGTATCATTAATCGTATGCATTTGTCAATAGCTTTTTTAACTTTTTTTCAACTTTTTTCAAACATACATTTTACATACTAGATTTAGTGTTTTTATTGATATTTTCCCACAAGAATTTTCTTAGGATTTACATGCAAAAACTACTGGTTTTGCCCAGTAGTTCTGGAAAACATCAAAACGGAGAAAGAGGGATTTGAACCCTCGCGCCGGTCACCCGACCTACACCCTTAGCAGGGGCGCCTCTTCAGCCTCTTGAGTATTTCTCCTGATTCTGAATAATACCTGCTTTCTCTGTGTCAGCAGGACTATATACAATTATGCACCCAACAGTGCAAAAGTTATTATACTAAACAGTTTGTTTTATGTCAACGGCTAAATCACAACTTTTTCAATTTTTCTCATTTTTGTCAATTGTATCCTGAATTCTGTCATGGACAATGGATGCAATTTCCGTTGTTTTCATATTTTTATAATCGCCATAGTACAATGGCTCCAGAAAATGAACCTGAACAGTAACTTTACTGATTGTGTTAGTATCAAACGGCCGGAATGAATCGATCAGGGCTATAGGAACAATTGGACATTTTGCTTTTGTTGCAGCTTTAAAGCTGCCTCCCTTGAATTCACCGATGCGGTTTCCGTTTTTTGAACGGGTTCCCTCGGCAAAGATCAGATAATTTCTTCCGTTTTTCACTTCATTTGATACATCTAAAATCACCTGCATGGCCTGCCTTACATTTTCCCGGTCCAACATATATGCTTTCATACATGCAAAAACCTGTTTCAAAAACTGAATATTCTGGATTTCTTTTTTAGCAACCACAGAAAAGGGCTTTGGACAGGCCTCCAGAACAGCAAGTACGTCATATAGTCCCTGATGGTTTGGAAAAAACATGAATCCACTATCTTCAGGAATATTTTCTGTACCATGGGGTTCAATACGTACATTTCCCCCTTTGTTTGCACGAAGTACAATGAACTTCAGCAATTTGTACTGTTCCTCCTCCGTGTACTTTTCTGTATGTGACGCATGATAACACAGGCGGCACCACATATACGGAACCAGAAGGATATTCCGAAACACCATCAGCAATATACGTTTCATTACATTTTCCTCTCAACTCATAGTTTTTCCACAATTACTGCAAGATAAACATGTTTTTTACTCTTCTGTACAATACTCTTTTATTGCAGTTTCATATAAATTATTACCTGCACTGTCAATAACAACAATGACCGGGAAATTTTCTACTGTCAGCCTGCGGATCGCTTCTGTCCCCAAATCATCATAGGCAACCACTTCAGAGCCGGTAATACATTTTGAGAGAAGCGCACCTGCTCCTCCTACCGCTGCAAAGTAAACGGAATCATTTCTTATAATAGCATCAATCACTTCAGGACTTCTTTTTCCCTTTCCAATCATAGCTCCCAAACCAAGATCCAGGAGCTGGGGAGCGTATTTATCCATCCGGCTTGCGGTTGTCGGTCCGGCTGACCCAATCGGGCGCCCTTCCCTTGCAGGTGATGGCCCCATGTAATAAATCACCTGATTCTTAATATCAATCGGAAGGGTCTTTCCCTCACCCATAATGTCATACATTCTCTTATGTGCAGCATCGCGGGCAGTATAGATTGTCCCTGTTATGTACACATAATCACCTGCATGCAGTGATTTTGAAACTTCCTTTGTGATCGGTGCGGTAATATGCTTATCCATAATATATTTCCTTTCATGGCAAATTTTAAGAATATTCTGAAAATGGGCCGCAAAGGGGTCTGACCCCTTTACAGTTCCGACCCCTTTACAGTTCCCGGACTACGTGTCTGTTTACATGACAGCAGATGTTAACCCCAACCGGCAGTCCTGCGATATGTGTAGCGTATGTATTGATATTCACCGCCAGTGCTGTGGTTGTACCGCCCAGCCCTCCCGGTCCTATTCCAAGTCCGTTTATCTTCTTTAACAGTTCTTCTTCCAGTTCTTTTACATATGGTACATCGGAATGTGTACCTACTTCACGGGTAAGGGCTTCTTTTGCCATTAAAGCGCTTTTTTCAAATGTTCCGCCAATGCCGACACCGACAACCATTGGCGGACAGGCATTCGGGCCTGCGTCTTTAACAGCTGTGAGAACGGCATTCTTAACACCTTCTATACCTTCTGCGGGTTTCAGCATGAAGACACGGCTCATGTTTTCACTTCCGAAACCTTTCGGTGCTACTTTTATTTTTACTTTGTCTCCTGCAGTTATTTTTGTATGGATAATGGCAGGTGTATTATCTTTCGTGTTTTCACGGATCAGGGGATCATTTACCACAGACTTTCTCAGGAAACCTTTGGTGTAGCCCTGGCGCACGCCTTCATTGACTGCATCCTCGAGTAGTCCGCCTTCCAAATGCACATCCTGACCGATTTCCAGAAATATAACTGCCATACCTGTATCCTGGCAGATTGGTATCATATCTTCTGCGGCAATCTTCAGGTTTTCCTGGAGCTGTCCCAGTATCTGTTTTCCAAGAGGGGCTTTTTCTGTCTGTTCTGCTTGTTTCATCGCTGCATCCATATCCGATGACAGATAATGATTTGCCTCAATACACATTTCTCTTATATTTTTAGTGATTTCCTCAATATTAATAGACCGTACCATGACGCCTCCTGCTCTAATTCAATATTTTTTCTTTTTCATAGTCATAACTTTTCTTATTATAATATAGTTTTTTGAAAAAGAAAATAGTGGTATAGTAAACTTATCTTAAAATTGGGAGGATTTTACATGAATTACAACAGACTGGCCACTGTAAATAAGAATATTGATATAGAAACACTGCAAAGAGACGCCGTAGAGATATTCAATTCCGGATTTGCCTGCTCAGAATCGGTTGTGTATGCCATACGCAGGCACTTTAATCTTAATCTTTCAGATGATGCGATTGCCATGAGCTCAGGATTTCCCTGGGGCTTGGGCGGCGGAGGCTGTATCTGCGGAGCGCTTGCCGGAGGTGTCATGATGCTCGGCTGCTTTTTTGGACGCACAGAACCCGGAGACCCCAGTATCAGCAAATGCTTTGAGGTGTGCCGGGAACTGCACGATTTCTTTTGTAAAACATGCGGAGCTTCCTGCTGCCGTGTGCTGACAAAAGATATGGAAAAAAATTCTCCTGAGAGAAAGGCACAGTGCACACAGTTTGTATCCGATACAGTCAGGAAAACTGCGGAAATTATTATCAGGGAATCCGAAGCATTTCATAACAGGTAGAAGAATATCAGCGAAGATAATCTTCCGCTGCCTGTTTGGCACTTGCTTTTGAATAATTCCAGGTTCTCAGAGTCATCTCCTGGTCCCGAATCTGCTGAAAATACTGTGTGAGCTGGGCGTCCCAGTAATCTGGTTCTCCCTCCGCTTTTTCAGCGGCTTCGGCCAATACAGGCGCAGCATCCTGGGAACTGCCGTATATAAGATGCATCATATCCACAGTCGTAATCTGATCCCAGTGACTGACATTATATTGTGCTGTCAATTTATCTACTTTTGCAAATGACAGAGTAATATAGCAAACAGATACAACCACCATAATGTATTTGAACAACTGAAACTTTTTTTGAACAATGCTCATCATAACTCCCAGCATAATCAACAGCAATACCCCAAGGAACCAAAGAACAAGAACTCTTAAAAACGTAAGGTGATAAGCCCTAACATAAAGAACCATCCTATAGGCCGCGGACAGCGTCATGATGCATGTGCACCCGGAAATAATCATAAGAAGGATCTTAAGAACCCTGTTTTCTTCGAAAATACTAATACAGATCAGTACAGTTATAAAATTGATAATACTGACAGCCAGAAGCTGCCAGAAGCCCGAATGGGCATACTGTGAATATGTGACGCTGTCCGGCAGCCCGCTTTCGAACCGGAGAAACAAAAATAAGATCTGAATCGCGGAGTAAAACACATATATAACTGCAAGGATTCCTGAAAATGTAATACCTGTCACAGAATTTACCGCTATCTGTTTTACATTTTCTTTTTCTTTAATATGAAATCCTGATATTCCGGAAAGAAATGCATACATCAGAATGAATCCCACAAGAAATGTCACAATCATTCCCAGTTCAGAACCAAATCTGAACCATTCTGTAAAACGACCAAAAAATACGGCAAATATCTGATCCGAGTGTACCAGAAGCGGAAGGACAATAAGAAGCAGTCCAGCTGCACATACACATCCAAGCATAATAGGTTTAAAATATCTGCTTTCCTTTTTTGATCTCATTTTTCTGTATCTGACACCATGTATAAATGGATCGCATACCGAAACGATTGTCTTTCCCGCCAGCATTAAAATGGATACCATATACTTTTGGAAGCTCCAACTGCCATCTTCATTTAACTGCTGAATCATCCCCGTCATAAAAAGGAGCAAAATCCCGACCCAATTAAAAAAGTGAAAAAATCCATTCATTGTCAGCGGAGTAGAAATACCCAGGAGCATCATACCGACTGCATATATAAAGAAATTCTTCTTAACTGTCATCCCCATTTTTTTCAAAAACAAAAATGCTGTGGCAACTGTTGCTGCAACAATGACAGGAAATGTAATCCCTGACAGATTTTTATACAGACAAAAAGTAAATATAACTCCGTAAATACCACACATGCATCCGTTATAGATATAATTTTCCTCCAGTTTACTGACTGATAAAGTTTCCATATAACTACTCCTTTCCTGATTCACTGAAAAATCTCAAAAACCTCTGATCTCCAGTTATCGCTATATTTGTCCGGTTTCTTCTTCATCCTCTACATACTCCAGAATATCTCCGGGCTGGCATTTTAACGCTTTGCAGATTGCGTCCAGAGTGGTAAATCTGACGGCCTTTGCTTTATTATTTTTTAAAATAGAAAGGTTCGCCATTGTAATATCAATCTCCTGCGCCAGATCGGTCACGCTTATTTTCCTCTTCGCCATCATAACATCCAAATTCACTATAATTGACATCCTTCTCCTCCTGTATCCTGTCCTGATTAAATCGTCAGATCATTTTCATTTTTAAACCGCACAGCTTCTTTGAAAACACAGGCCAGAACATGGCTGAACAGCCCTGCTATAAAAAAAGTCAGGATAACAACGAAAGTTGCCGGAGTGGGAAGAAAGAACAACTTTATTACAAAAAGGACAGAGATAACAAAGCTTACTTTTCCCATCAGACTTAGACTTTTTACATTGTTATCCACAAAACAGTCCCTGTTTATCACAGTTTTCATCATCTTCCTCAGCTGATGAACAATGGTCAGGCCGCATACGCCTGCAAGAGCAACGGTAATCAACATCGGCCAGAACTGTACTTCTATTTCCGCATAGTAATACCTGCCTGCCAACTTCAGTATAAATGGCAGTCCCACCAGTACAACAATTCCCGCATAAAACATAAATCCTAAAAATCCACTTGTAAATCTGATTAACTTTTCCTGTTTCATAAAATACAATCCTTTCCATAATCTGAATAATCTTCCTGTATCTCTTTTTATGGATTATAGCATTTTAAATCATGTATTTCAATATATTTTTATTGTTTATCAATATATTTTTATTATTTTAAGGAAAATATCACTCACATGTAAGACTAAGTAAGACTAAGTAAGACGAGATGCACTCACATGTAAGACTAAGGAGGGTAAGACTAAGGTGTTAAGACTAAGGCCACTTGTTCTGTGTTTAAATAAAATACGGGTACAGCCTGCCTCGTTTACGTGAGACATTCTGTACCCGACTTTATAAACAAATTCTCAATCTTAGCCTATCCGCCCCCGCATATGGGCAGAAAACGAATTTCATCATCAGGATCGGTTCTGGTTTTAAAATTGTCCATAGATAAAATACTGATACCATTCAAAGTGATAAGACTTCTTTTTGCTTCCTTATAGGCCTCTGTACCATAAACTTTTTTAATATGGCTCAAACAGGATTTAATATCTTTAGTATCAAATGTATCTTCTTTTTTTCCAATAACCTCTCTTAATGCACCATAATAGTATACTCTTGACATATTATCACCTGATTTCATAATATTCTGAAAATGGAGGGTCAAGGGGGTCTGACCCTTTTGCAAAGGGGTCTGCCCCCCTTGACCTTCATTTTCACGAATGTATCTTTAATTGCCACAACTTCCATGCCGAAGGTGATCCATCTTCCTTCCAGCCTCTGACCTTATAATATTTCGGCAGCATTTTGTCCAGCCTTACTACTGAAGCTGGATTTTTATCCTGCGGTACTTTTGTAAGACGGTCGGGGAGATTGTCATCGTTTGCTGTCAGGCCTTCTCTGTAATTATAAAGTCTTTCAACATTATAACCTCTTTCTCCCAGCTGCATGAACTTTCCGGTTGTCATACGGATGCCTGTGATCTGTTTTAATGCCTCGGCGTGAGGGAGTAAAAACATAGAGTTAAACGGAAGAATCCACGGCATAAATTTCCACATGATTCCCAACACAGGCCTCACCCAGATAAGAAGTTTTCCACATAATTTTGTAAACCAATGTGAAGGGCCGAGCCTGAAGAGTATAGACGGTATCATACTGTAGGCGGTAAACAGGCAGAAACCTGATGCTGATACGGCTTCCATTGCATTCTGCATAAGAACGGTCAGCTCCGGTTTTCCTTTTGTCTCCAGCGGATCTGTGGATAACACTCCTACGGACTCCAGCAGCGCCAGATAACCTCCGTTTAAATGGCACCCGCCTCTGTTGGATGTTGCATATCCAAGTCCCATACCCACCGATTTTCTGGGTTCATAGGATGCAAGCTCCAGACCCTTTGCATGAATCGCAGCATCTTCTGCCCCATACTTCTCTGCCATCCATTTTGATCCATTTGCAAGCTCTGAATAAATACCTTCTCTATAAGATATCTTTTTCACAATCTCAGGAATCTGTTCCACTTCACCAAAGCTCACGCCAAAATCAGCTATCCCTCTTTCTTTCAGTTCCATTGCAAATGCGATGGTTCCACCGAGGGAAATGGTATCCATACCCATGATGTCTGCTACATAATTTATTTCGTTAATCATATCCAGATCAGCGCTGTCAATATTGGCTCCAAACAGCCCTACTGTCTCATATTCGGGGCCCTTTACATCTTTATCATATACTTTTACTCTTCTCTCACAGCGGATGGGACAGCTTATGCATCCCATATTTTTAATCAGCTTTGTGTCCGCAAGTGTTTCACCGCTGATCTCCTCTGCCTTTTCATAAAAACCTTTCTGAAAATTATGGGTGGGCAGTGCACTTGTGGCATTTGCCTTTGTCACCAGCCCTGCGCTCCCATATTTTGGAAGGGAAGTCCCTGTCATAGGATGAGACTGCAGAAAATGAACCCACTTTTCCACATGCTTATCAAATTTCTGTTTGTTATATACTTCCGGCTGCTTTGTACCATATGCCGTCACGGCCTTTATATTCTTAGATCCCAGCACGGCGCCTGCACCGCACCGGCCTGCAACCCGTTCGCCGGAGAGTACGCCTGCGTACCTCACCAGATGTTCCCCCGCAGGTCCAATCACAATCTTACCATAATGTGCAGGAAATTCTTCCTGTACTTTTTCTGTATCCATTCCCCAGAGATGTTCCGCATTTTGTATGCTTACCTCTCCGTCAAGGATCTCTATATGAGACGGTTTATCAGCCTTTCCTGTCAGAATAATCCCATCATACCCCGCTTTTTTCAGCATCATACCAAAGCTTCCACCGCAGTTAGAAGATGCGATTCCTACCGTCATCAGATTTTTAAATGTCATATTAAACCGGCTGGAAGAAGGCGCCCCTGTCCCGTTTGCCGGCCCTGTATTAATAATCATCATAGAATCCTCCGACAAAGGATCCATCCCCGCCGGGGTCATATCATAGAGCAGTTTTGCTGCCAGAGTTTTACCGCCAATATAGCGTCTGAAAAGCTTCTCTTCTATCTCAAACTTTGATACCTTCTTTGTACTTAAATTTATTTTCAAATACATGGGTAAATTCATTAAAATTCACCTACTTCCATATGTATGGCGTGAAGCGGACATACCGATGCACAGATTCCGCAGCCAACACATCTTTTTGCATCTGATAATTCGGCAAATACTCTGATATCTCCCTGATAAGCCGGCTCCGTGATTTTTAAAGCATTTTTTGTACAATTCCATACGCACATAGAACATGCACTGCACTTCTCTTTTATAACAACTGGCTTCTTCCATTCACTTCTCGGCACTTCCAGTACCGGCTTTCCGTCCTGATCCAGAATTGCCTTTTGTTTACAGACTCTTCCGCAAACACCGCATTCAACGCAGCGTTTTTCATTGATCCGGTGCCGTTCTTTGAGATTTCCTTCCACCGCACCAACAGGACATAATTTCCTGCACAATGTGCATCCAATACATTTATCCGTTATGAAAAAGGACAAAGCTCCACCTCCTGTAAACTATATAATTTCTTCAAAGATTCAAAGGGGTCAGACCCCTTTACTCATAAGCCTGATTCAGTATCATGATGACATCATCATATTCTACCGCTGCAGGATTGGCCAACATGGCACCGTCGTTCAGTGCTGTTTTTGCCACTGCATCAAAATCTTTCTTCTCAACTTTCACTTCTTTTAATGTCATAGGAAGTCCGCATAATTTATGGAGTCTGCGCTCCATTCTTCTGACTGATTTTATGGTTTCCTCTCCCCGCTTTTCTGCCGGAGTACTGGCATACACTTCCGGCCCTTCCAGATATAAAAGCAGCTCCCCATAAATGTCTCCTAAGTGCTTATAATTATATAACATACAATACGGAAGTAATATGGTCATAGCATCCCCATGAGGCACCTTACAGACTCCGCCCAATGCATGGCCGATTGCATGAACCACGCCTACCATAGAATTGGAAAATGCTGCCCCGGCCATAGTCGAAGCATTTGCCATTGCCAGCCTTGCCTTGCTGTTTTTTCCGTCCTTTATAGCATTCTCCAGATTCTCTGCTATCAGTTTTATTGCAGCTGCCGCATAAGCATCACTCAACGGATTTTTCTGGCTGCAGCTGAATGCTTCTATTGCATGGCATAATGCATCAAATCCGGTGGATGCCGTTGTCTTAGGCGGAAGCGTCTCTGTCATTCTTGGATCCAGCACCGCCACATCAGGGAGTAGATAGTTTGAAATAAACTCCATTTTTACTGATTTTTCTATATTCTTTATTACTGCTACAAGCGTCATCTCTGAACCGGTGCCCGATGTGGTCGGCACTGCAATAAAAGGGATATGTTTTCCGCGTGTCATTGACTCGCATCCCTGCAGCTCCAGCAGATCATCTACCTCCTGGGAAATCAGCATTTCCACTCCTTTTGCCGTGTCAATTACTGAACCACCGCCCACTGCAATAATACTGTCACATTCCGCTTCCTTATACTTTTCACCAATATTATTCACAACTGTGACCGAGGAATCTGCAGGAATATCTGTAAATATTGCTCCTGGCTGCATTCCGGTCGATACAATGGCATCAATCACCTTTTGGAGAGAACCAATTTTCTCCAGAACCTTATCAGATAATAAAATCGGCCTTGATGCGGCCAGTCCCTTTAACTCATATGTAATATTCTCAAGCGCATTTTTTCCGGATAAAATCTTGGTTGAATTCTGAAATTCATAATATAATGGCAGCATGAGTAATTCCTCCTAATCTTATACAAAATAATAAAATCAACCACTTTTCCACATTTTTACAGAGTTTTCCACACTAAAAATGTGGATTACTCATATTTTTGTTAATATTTGTGTTGATAACTTTCTTATTTACACTAAACTCCCAATATTGCATGACAGTAAACCCGTATACTTCCAATTTGTTTTTCCGGCACCCTGCGGAGAATTCTTTTGGTCATAATCTTAGGAAACAGATAAGCCTCCGTCAGATCAATACACCTGACAATGGACATAACTTCCGCAATATCTCCCTTAACCAGGAACCGGTGCTGGGCATATGCCTGTGCGGTCCCAATCTGCCCCGAAAATACCAGAAAAGCTCCTTCAATGCTTTTAAAAGAAATCAGAATATCCGGATCCTCAATATTTCCAGTACGCACAATTCCCCAGGATACCTTCCTCATACAAAGCTCTGGTCCGTTTTGGGATGCTGCCAACACGATGGTTCTTCCAATCGGCCAGTCCGCAATCTCATTGTGAACTCTGGTATCATATTTGTACAAAACCTTCATCCCTCGATACAGGAAAAACATGATTACCTTCTCAAAAAGAATCTTCCCTTTGAAACGTCCTCTTTTTTTTGGACTTACCCGCATGATATTCCCTCCCTTTCCTGAATACATACATTACTCTGCAGCTCCGCTGCAGACCTGCCTGCAGGGCATGAGTTACGGAATGCCCTTTGGGTATACATTACTCTGCAGTTAGGATATTTTCCACCTGCTCTTTTCTTAATTATACACTTTTTCACAATAAGTAAATACAAATTATCTATTTTTACACAAAAGAATGAATCCGACACAATTTAGTCCGGCATGCCGGATACTGTTTCATTTTCCAAATGTTCAAATACAATCAATTTACCATCAATATTTATTTCTATTTGTCCCTCCTGCATTCCGACCTGGTAACCATATCCTGTTCCGAAATTTGATTGATTATCTTTATGCGGTATCTCATTTTCATAGACCGCCGAAGTTATTTCTCCATCCATTGTTCCACATTTCCGCGTCATTGTATTTTCTTTTTCTGTATTATAATACAGTTCTCCGCTTATCATTACTAACTGTTTTTCAATATCTTTATTACCTTTTTCATCTGATGATTCATCACTTTCCCCTGCAGTCTCCTGAGCATCAGACTTTGCCGGGGTATCATCCGTACTACTGCACCCGGCAAAAAGAATTATTATGACCAGAAGTATCGTAAAGCTTAATTTTTTCATTATCATTCCCCTTCCCTCTCAAACTACAGGCTCCTGTTTACCTAAGTATAACAAAGCTCAGCGTAAAAATATAGCAATCTCTACTTGCTCTTTCACTGCAAAATATAAATCATCTTCGCCTATAAAAATACTACTTGTACAATCTGTAACGTTTCTTTACAATTCATATCTCTAATAGTAAAATTATAAAAACAAAATAAGAACGGGGAAAGATAACTCATGAAAATGAATAACAGCAAACTTATAAATTATATAAAACATATTCCCAATGCATATGAAGCCAGTTCATCTGCGTTTTGGGATGACAGCCATATCTCAAAATATATGCTGAAAGCCCATCTGGATCCAGAATTTGAAGGCGCTTCAAGAAAAATTTCTACCATACAAAACTCAGTAAAATGGATAACCGAATACTGCGGCAATCACACTAATAAAGAACTTTTAGATTTAGGCTGCGGCCCGGGTATTTATGCTGAATTACTGACAGATCAGGGCTTCACGGTAACAGGAATAGATTACTCCAAACGTTCTGTAAATTATACCAAAAAACATGCAGAAGAAACAAACCGGTCTATTCAATATCATTACAAAAATTATTTAAACATCGACTATGAAGATCAATTCGATATTATTACTCTCATCTACTGTGATTTTGGAGTATTATCCCCTCAGAACAGAACACTACTCTTAAAAAAGGCCTGGGAGGCACTAAAAAAACAAGGCATACTAATCCTCGATGTCTTCACAGCAAAACATCTTGAAAACTTTAAAGAAAACCAAACCATAGAATATCAACCAACCGGATTTTGGTCGGCCGAACCACACATAGTCATCCAAAGAAACATATTATACCCGGATACATCAAATACATTAGAACAATATCTAATCGTAAAAGAAGAAGACTGCGCCTGTTACAACATGTGGAACCAGATATATACCTCAGACCTCTTAACAGCCGAACTAAAAACAGCACCCCCTCTCCCCAAAACAATACATAGCCCTATTATACTGTCCTTCGCCCCCAAGCCTTACCTAATACCAATCTAATCTGCCACAGTTAACAAAGTCCCCCTTCATCCCAAACCATCCGCCTCCTCCGTCCCTGCCGGCGCAGTGAGCCCCCCTCAGGAATTCACCTCTCCCGTCCTGATGCGCCAGCTTTGCGGCCTCGTAAAAGGGATATTCCAGATGCGTCATTCGGAGATTACTGCCGCTTCATCAAAAGAAAAGCCAGCATATGAACTTCAAGCAGGACTACAAGTCCTGCTTGAAAGCCGACTTATACGGGAATGCATCCTGCATTCCCGTGTTTGTCGGCGGTGTTCATCATGCTGGCTTTTCTTTTGATTAGCGGCAGTTATCTTCGAATACCGCATCTGGAATATCCCTTTTACGAGGCCGCAAAGCGTCCCCTTCAGCCGTATAGCTTATTCCTGAATCTCTTCTTCATCCTCAGAGATCTCTACCTGTTCTCCATCTATCTCCGCAGATGCCTTTCGTACCTTTGCCACACTTGCCACGGTATCCCCCTCTGCAAGGTTAATCAGTTTTACACCTGACGTTACACGTCCAAGAACCGAAATATCCGAACACTGCATACGGATAATAATTCCCTCTGTGTTAATAATCATAATTTCACTATCTTCGTTTACTGCCTTCATACCCACTACATTTCCTGTCTTTTCGGTAATCTTGTAGCACTTGACGCCCTTACCACCGCGGTTCTGTGTGGTGAATTCATCCAAATTGGTACGTTTTCCCATCCCCTTATCAGATACGATAAGAAGATCGCTTCCCTGGGTGCTCATCTGCATTGCAATGACTTCATCCCGGTCGCTCAGATTCATACCGCGCACGCCCATAGAAGTTCTTCCTGTAGCCCGTACGTCTTTCTCGCTGAAACGTATACACTGTCCATACTTGGTTACCAGAACAATATCTTCCTCATTATCCGTAATCTTAACCTCAATGAGTCTGTCATCTTCTCTCAGTGTTATAGCCGCAAGCCCTGTCTTCCTTACATTTGCATAATCCGTGATCGGAGTCTTTTTCACAAGCCCCTTCTCGGTTGCCATAAACAGGAACTTACCGTCTTCATATTCCTTAATCGGAATCATAGCCGTGATCTTTTCATCCGGCATGAGCTGGAGAATATTAATAATTGCTGTTCCTCTCGCGGTCCGGCTTGCTTCCGGAATCTCGTATCCCTTAATCCTGTATACACGCCCTGTATTGGTAAAGAACATGATATAGTGGTGGGTAGAGGTAATAAACAGCTCCTTGATATAGTCTTCATCCAGCGTCTGCATACCCTTGATTCCCTTACCGCCTCTGTTCTGGCTCTTGAATGTATCCACGGTCATACGCTTGATATAGCCGAGTTTGGTCATGGTGATGACCACATTCTCCCTGGGAATTAAGTCTTCCATGGAAATGTCAAATTCGTCAAATCCGATAGAGGTTCTTCTCTCATCGCCGTACTTATCATTGATGATCAGTATCTCTTCCCTGATCACACTAAGGAGCAGCTTCCTGTCTGCCAGAATAGCCTTCAATTCGCCGATTTTCTTCATCAGTTCTTCGTATTCACTTTCCAGCTTTTCTCTTTCCAGACCGGTCAGTGCACGAAGACGCATATCTACAATGGCCTGTGCCTGCACATCCGTCAGATCAAATCTTGCAATCAATTCTTCTTTTGCAATCTGAACGTTCTTGGATGCTCTGATAATCTTAATCACTTCATCAATATGATCCAGGGCAATAAGTAAGCCTTTTAAGATATGTGCACGCTCTTCTGCCTTATTCAGCTCATACTTTGTCCTTCTGGTTACAACCTCCTCCTGGTGCTTCAGATATAACCGCAGCATATCCAGAATATTCATAACCTTGGGCTCATTATTTACAAGAGCAAGCATAATAACGCCAAATGTATCCTGCAGCTGTGTATGTTTGTACAGCTGATTCAGTATTACATTGGGATTTACGTCCCTGCGCAGTTCAATACAGATTCTCATACCTTCACGGTTGGACTGGTCACTCAGGTCAGTGATTCCGTCTACCTTCTTATCCCGCACAAGCTCTGCAATCTTCTCGATTAATCTGGCTTTGTTGACCATATAGGGAAGCTCTGTGACAATAATCCGGTTCTTTCCGTTTGCCATAGGCTCAATGTTTGTAATCGCACGCACACGGATCTTACCGCGGCCGGTTCTGTATGCTTCCTCAATTCCTCTTGTTCCGAGAATCTCCGCACCTGTCGGGAAGTCCGGCCCTTTAATGATCTTTAAAATATCTTCGATGACCGTGTCACCGTTCTCTTCAATCTGATCGTCTATGATTTTCACAACCGCGCTGATGACCTCTCTCAGATTGTGGGGAGGTATATTGGTCGCCATACCCACGGCGATACCTGAGGTGCCATTAACAAGCAGATTCGGAAATCTGGCCGGCAGTACGGTAGGTTCTTTTTCTGTTTCGTCAAAGTTTGGTATAAAATCCACGGTATCTTTGTTGATATCAGCGGTCATCTCCATGGAAATCTTGCTGAGGCGGGCCTCCGTGTAACGCATGGCAGCGGCGCCGTCACCGTCCACAGAACCGAAGTTTCCATGACCGTCAACCAGCGGATATCTGGTGGACCATTCCTGAGCCAGATTAACCAGCGCTCCATAGATAGAACTGTCGCCGTGGGGGTGATACTTACCCATTGTATCACCTACAATACGCGCACACTTACGGTGAGGCTTGTCAGGTCCGTTATTCAGCTCGATCATGGAATACAGAATTCTCCTCTGTACGGGCTTGAGTCCGTCTCTTACATCAGGCAGGGCACGGGCGGCTATTACACTCATGGCATAGTCGATATAAGAATTTTCCATGGTCTTTTTCAAATCAACTTCATGGACTTTATCAAAAACATTATCTTCCATTTTTATATCCTTTCCTTTAGAGGTTTTCCGGCAAACAGCAGGTCTGTTTTGCTGAAACCTTAATTATTATATGGCTGATCCAAAACAGTTACATCCCCGCTAAATATCCAGGTTCTGTACATACTTGGCATTCTCTTCGATAAATTCCCGTCTTGGCTCTACTTTATCTCCCATCAGGGTAGTAAACGTCAGATCAAGTTCCGAAGATGTCTCTTCGTCCATCGTCACTCTCAGCAGAATTCTATGCTCTGGATCCATTGTTGTCTCCCACAGCTGCTCCGCATCCATCTCTCCAAGACCTTTGTAACGCTGTATCTTGTTATTGCCGTCCCTTCCAACCTCGGAAAGTATCTGGCTCAGTTCCTCATCGCTGTATGCATACCATACCTTTTTGTTCTTTTCCAGCTTGTACAGCGGCGGCTGTGCCAGATATACATAGCCGTCCTTTATCAGGTCAGGCATAAAACGATATAAAAATGTCAGTAACAGGGTACTGATATGTGCCCCGTCAACATCGGCATCTGTCATAATAATAATCTTATGATACCGAAGCTTTGTAATCTCAAAATCATCGTGTATTCCTGTTCCAAATGCGGTGATCATCGCTTTGATCTCGGCATTTGCGTAAATCTTATCCAGCCTTGCCTTCTCCACATTCAGGATCTTTCCTCTCAGCGGAAGGATCGCCTGTGTGCTTCTGTCCCGTGCAGTCTTTGCGGATCCACCAGCGGAGTCACCCTCTACGATGTAAATCTCACAGTTTTTCGGATCCTTGTCCGAACAGTCGGCAAGCTTACCAGGCAGGGACATGCCCTCCAGAGCAGACTTTCTTCTGGTCAGATCCCTTGCTTTTCTGGCCGCTTCCCTTGCACGCTGTGCCATTACAGACTTTTCAACCGTCATCTTGGCAACATTCGGATTCTGTTCCAGGAAAATCTCCAGCTGTGTGCTCACAATATTGTCCACTGCTCCGCGGGCCTCGCTGTTCCCAAGCTTCTGCTTCGTCTGCCCTTCAAACTGCGGATCTTCGATCTTCACACTGATAATCGCAGTCAGTCCCTCCCGGATATCCTCCCCGGAAAGATTCGGCTCACTGTCTTTGAGCAGCTTATTTTTTCTTGCATAATCATTAAATGTCTTTGTCAGAGCATTACGGAATCCCACAACATGGGTTCCGCCCTCCGGTGTGGTGATATTATTTACAAATCCATAAGTATTGTCGCTGTAGGAATCATTGTGCTGCATGGCAACCTCAACGGCTACATTATCTTTCATCCCCTCGCAGTAAATGATCTGCTCATAAAGTGCAGTCTTGCTGCGATTCAGGTAAGTAACAAATTCTTTAATTCCTCCCTCGTAGTGGAAGACCTTCTCCACAAGCTCTTCTCCGCGCTCATCCCTGAGTACGATTTTCAGACCTTTGGTCAGAAAGGCCATCTCACGGAAACGCTGCTTTAATGTATCATAGTCAAATACAGTCTCCTCAAAAATCTCATCATCCGGGAAAAATGTTACTTTTGTTCCGCTCTTTTCGTCTTCACATTCTCCAACTACACGCAGCTTGTCTACGACCTTCCCCCGCTCATATCTTTGCTTATAGATTTTACCTTCGTTGTAAATCTCCACTTCCAGCCACTGGGACAGGGCATTTACGACAGAAGCACCCACTCCATGGAGTCCGCCGGATACCTTGTACCCTCCGCCGCCAAACTTTCCACCCGCATGCAGGATCGTAAAAACGACCTCAACAGCAGGGAGCCCCGCTTTGTGGTTGATTCCTACCGGGATACCGCGCCCGTTATCTATAACTGTGATTGAATTGCCCTTATTTATACTTACAAAGATTGTATCACAATATCCTGCCAACGCCTCGTCTACGGCGTTGTCAACAATCTCATATACCAGATGGTGAAGTCCTCTTGACGAAGTGCTTCCGATGTACATACCCGGTCTTTTTCTTACCGCTTCCAATCCCTCTAATATCTGGATTTGATCTGCTCCATATTCAGCATCAAATTCTGTACCTGTTGCACCCATTTAAAAACCTCCTAATTTTCTTTTGCTACCTGTCCATTTTTTACATGGAAAATTTTATTAATAGAAAATCGATGATTCACAAACTCATCTAAACCAGTACATGTGATTACCGTTTGTATATCATGAATACTATCCAGTAAATAGTTTTGCCTGTGTTTATCCAGTTCAGACAATACATCATCCAATAAAAGTACCGGCGTATCCCGTATCAGTGACCTGACCAGCTCAATTTCTGACAGTTTCAGCGACAGTGCGGCAGTACGCTGCTGTCCCTGGGACCCGAATTTTCGGATATCCAGGCTGCCCGCCATAAAACAAAGATCATCTCTGTGGGGTCCCACAGAAGTGCTCTTCAGCCTCATATCCCTCTCTCTGTTTTTCTTCAAAGCCTGCTCCAGAGTAAGGTTTCCAACGCTGCATTCATAAGAAAGAGTGATATTCTCCTTCCCGCCAGTTAGTTTATAATGGATATTTGAAATGATTTCATTTACGTCTTCTATGAACCGCTTCCGGCTCTCCATTACTTTTGTTCCGTACTCAACTAATTGCATATCCCAGATATCCAATGTTTCCCTAAGATTCTCCTGTTTGTAAATGTCTTTGAGTAAGGAATTTCTCTGATTAATGATTCGATTATAGTTAGAAAGATTGCTGAGATATACTTTATCAAGCTGCGACAGTTCCAGATCAATAAATCTTCTTCTGCCGGAAGGCCCGTCTTTGATAATATTTAAATCCTCCGGAGAAAAAAATACAAAATGAATAATTCCAAACAATTCACTTGCTTTACGGATCGGGATTTTATTGATTGCAATGCCTTTGGGGCTGTTCTTTTTCAGATGCATGTCTATCTGATACTCGATTCCCCTCTTCTCAACAATGGTCTCCAGATGTGCTTCATCACGTTCAAACTGAATCAAATCTCTGTCTTTAGTCCCTCTGTGAGATTTGGTAGTCCCGGACAAATAGAGGGCTTCCAGCACATTCGTCTTGCCCTGTGCATTGTCACCGTAGAGAATATTTGTCTTGGGATCAAAGGTCAAATCCAACAATTCGTAATTCCTGTAATTCTTTAGTTTTAAAGATTTGATTACCATAATTTCTCCATCAGTATGTAATTATCTTACACTTTTTCAGACTATTTTTCAATTTTTATTTCCTGGCCGTCAAATTCAACCTTGTCACCGTCGTATAATTTGCGTCCTCTTCTGGTGTCCGTTTCCCCGTTCACCTTTACCATTCCATCCTGGACAACCTCTTTTGCCTCCACTCCGGAATCCACAAGACCGGCTGCTTTAAGCGCCTGTCCCAGTTTAATAAATTCATCACTTTCACGTAACTTTATAATCTCCATACCGAATCCTTTCTGTTCATCATATGCATTTTAGTGCACATGAAAAAACCCCACTGGGGACGCATCCCTTTTATCCCGGCCTGAATCTGCCGTGCCATATATCTGGATAAAAGGGGCACGTCCCCACATTTTATGCAACCGCGTTAAAGTTAACCGGAAGAATCAAATAAATATAACTCTGCTTTTCATCCTTGATGAAGCAGGGAGCTTTGGCGTTCATGTAATACAGGTCGACCTCCTCATCATCAATGACTCTCAATGCATCAATCATGAACTTTGGATTAAACCCAATCATCAGGTCTTTTCCCTCTTTTGTGATAAATATTTCTTCATCCATGGATCCAATCTGGGATTTGATCTTAAGCTCCATAGATTCATCCCTGATATCAATGATAATCGGCTTCTTGTCCCCTTCTTTGATCAAAAGTGTGGCTCTGTCAATACAGTCCAGAAGTTCTTTCTTGTTGATTCTGACTTTTGTCTCGTAATCGCTGGAAAGCATCTGGTCAATCTTGAAATAATCTCCCTCAATCAGTCTGGATACGACGACCGTCCTGTCAAATTCAAACACAATGTGGTTCTTTGTAAACGAAATGTCTACATCAGCCTCTGCCTCTCCGCCGATAATCTTGCTGATCTCCTGAAGCGTCTTGCCAGGAACAATGACCTTTTTCGGGGCATAGTCTTCTTTTAACTCGATCTTACGAATCGAGATTCTGTGTCCGTCCAGTGAAACTACTTTCAGAATACTGTCCTCAATCTCAAACAGTTCTCCTGTCATCATCTTGTTTGTATCATTATCGGCGATCGAAAAGATCGTCTGACGGATCACTTCCTTGAGCGTAAACTCAGAAACGGTAATATAATCTTCTTTCTCAATCACAGGCAGATAGGAGAAATCTTCACCTGACTGTGCAGCAATATTAAACTTTGCTTTTTCACAGGTAATCAGTGTCTGATTATCTGAGTCTGTCTCTATGGTTACATCACTGTCCGGAAGCTTCCGGACGATCTCTGAAAAGATTCTGGCATTCAGTGCGATGATTCCTCTCTCTACGATATCACCTTCGATCCGTGTCTCAATACCAAGTTCCATATCATTTGCAGTCAGCTTAACAACATCTGTGGATGCATCCACCAGAATACATTCCAGAATAGGCATTGTGGTTTTTGAGGGTACAGCTTTGGATACAATGCTGACTCCTTTTACCAGGTTAGATTTTGTACAAACGATTTTCATATGTCGGTAACTCCTTTCGATGGGTGTGGTGAAAAAACTTTCCACCGCGTTTTTTATAGATAAATATATAAATCAATTCCGTCTTCTTCTTAATAGGGGCTGTGGATAAGTTCATAAGTGCCTCCAGGCCTTGAAAATCAAGGGGTTGTCCATACTGAAAACTGTGTAGACAGGTACTGGAAAGTGATGGGACAAGATGGGGATAAATAAATCCCTAAAATCCTTAACTTTTTTATCAACCTCATAATCCACATAATTTTAACAGGGTTTTACACAATCTATTCACACTAAATCGGATTGATCTTTTTCTTAATAATGTTCACGGTATTGTTAAGAGCCTCGTCAACTGTAATATCATGCGCGATTTTCTTAACGCCATGGCTTACGGAAGCGTGATCCTTGCCTCCAAGAATAATACCAATCGTCTTGAGAGCAGTATCGGTCATTGTACGGCAGAGATACATAACAATCTGCCGGGGTAAAACAATCTCAGCATTACGCTTCTTACCCTTTAGTTCAGATACAGGTATATTAAAATGTTCGGATACAACATCAATCACCAATTCCGGCGTGATCGTTCGGTTGTCATCCGGAGAAATCATATCCTTCAGGGCTTCTGCGGCCAGAGGGATATCAATCGGCTTCTTCTCCAGATTGGACAGGGCGATCAGTTTATTCAGGGAGCCTTCCAGTTCCCTGATATTGGATTTGATATTATTCGCTATATACTGAAGGACTTCATCCGGAATGTGATAACGTTCCAGTCCGTCCAGCTCTTCTTTCTTTCTGAGTATGGCCATTCTTGTCTCATAATCAGGCGAGGAGATATCAGCAATCAGACCCCACTCAAAACGAGTGCGTAGTCTTGCCTCCAGAGTCTCAATATCCTTAGGCGGCTTATCACTGGAGATGATGATCTGCTTGCCCGATACATGAAGGTGATTGAAAGTGTGGAAAAACTCTTCCTGTGTACTTTCCTTACCTATTATAAATTGTATATCGTCAATCAGAAGAACATCATTGTTGCGGTACTTCTCACGGAAGGTGGTCATAGCGAGTTCATTGCCGTTCTTACCTATTTTGAGGGAATCAATCAGTTCATTTGTAAATGTTTCGCTTGTCACATACAGGACCTTCTTGGAAGGATCATTCTCAAGTATGAAGTGTGCAACGGAATGCATCAAATGAGTTTTTCCAAGTCCGACACCTCCATATATAAAAAGAGGGTTGTAAATCTCTCCCGGGGATTCCGCCACCGCCAAAGATGCAGCATGTGCAAAGTTATTATTGCTGCCCACAACAAAAGTATCAAATGTATATTTGGCATTCAGATTCGCATTTTCAAATAGTGCATTTGACTTCTTATTCTTTATGACATTTTCTTTCTTTTCCTGGATGATGACATTATCTTCAGTAACAAAAGAGATTTCAAACTCTGTTCCTGTAACTTCTGCAATGCATACTTTAAAAGGAAGAAGATACTTTTCTTCGATATGTTCCAGGCTGGCTTTGAGTTTTACAAGAATATAGACTGTGTCATCGGTCACTTCATATACGGTAAGTGGTGCAATCCACGTATTGTATGAAATATTTGATGAGCAATATTCGTCCTTCATTTTGTTTAAAATCTGCTCCCAATTTTCTACTACAATGTTCATCGACAGTACTCCTAATCAATATAATAGAGAGATATGAACGCAAAATCTCTCTATTACATTTTACATCAAAATGGTATGAGAAGCAATGAGAAATGATGTGTATAACTTTTTGAACAATTTAAACATCTATATTTTCGAGGGTTAAAATAAAAAAATAAAATTTAATCTACAGCTTATCCAACACTTATCCACAGCTTATCCACATAAGAATCTTAGGGAACGAACTTGTGAGTGAACGGATGGGGGGGCCGCTCTATGAAAGGCTGTGAATGGTGTACCGGGTGGGTCTGGTTTCCTGCGGGAGTGTGTATGACGTTTGAAAGTCCGCACCACTTGATAAGAGGCAGTAACAGACAAAATGTGGGGAATAGAGGGACTTGCCGCAGTTGGCCCGAATGCCGATGCATTCGGGCCGCCGGCGGCAACATGATTTGATTTTGTGAATCAAATCATGCCCTCTATTCCCCACATTTTCTCTGTAACTGCCTCTAATCGCGTTATAAGGACTTTCAAACGTCATACACACTTCCGCAGGAAACCAGACCCACCCGGTACACCATTCACAGCCTTTCATAGAGCTATGTGCATCAGGGCGGTAGGGAAGATTCTTCTGCGGGGGATTCAAGACCGGGGCAGCGGATGTGGACTGGCTGGGCGGATAGGTTTCGGGAGTATTATTGGGGAGTAATTTGGTTTGAAATATGTTTATTTAATATGATAGGAAGAGGATGAGAGCAGAAAAATATTTCAACGAATGTGAATTATAACAAGTATAAATCTCAATCCGTTTGCTCCGCGCAGCCAATCCAGATCCACTGCACCCGTATGAAGTCCCCATAAGCTATTCCGTAAACTTCCTAATATAATTCTGCCGATCGGATGAGCGTAGCTAAGGAAGAGGTGTGCCCTGTTCCAGAGGGAACTGTGTATGCTGTTTCAAAATCCATCATAGTGAGCGTTAGAAGATGTTAACGAAAAAACAGGCGAAATTAAGGGCAAAATTTGTTTTACCAAAACAAATTTTGTTGCCGCCGGCGGCGCGAATGCATCGGCATTCGGGCCAACTGCGGCATGTCCCTTAATTTCGCCTGTTTTTTCGTTTACATCTTCTTCGTGAACGGCCAGGATTTGAAACAGCATACACAGTTCCCTCTGGAGCAGGGCACATATCTTCCTTAGCGCCCCCCTTCACCAAAATCTCCGCAAAATCCCAGAAAAATCCCCAGAATAGCTTGACTTCCCTGATTTTTTTGAATATAATTAAGAGCAGTGTCTTTTTTGTGTATTATGTAAGGATATATTTGCTTCACAGAAGAGGCAGGCGAAAGAGATAATAATTGTAATACTTTATAATACCCAGGGGGCATACCAAAACATCATGCCCTGCGGGCGGGTCTGCGGCTAAGCTGCAGAATAATGTATAAGTATATCAAACAAAGGGAGGTGTATGTATAATGAAAATGACATTTCAGCCAAAAACAAGACAGAGAGCTAAAGTTCATGGCTTCAGAGCAAGAATGAGCACACCAGGCGGAAGAAAAGTATTAGCTGCCAGAAGAGCAAAAGGAAGAAAACAGTTATCAGCTTAGGCCGCATCTATGTGGCCTTTTCTTCTATTTATAAAAGAAAAAGGCAAAGGGAATTCAATGAAATTTTCCGAATCTTTGAAGAAAAATAAGGATTTTCAAATCGTTTATAAAAATGGAAGATCTTATGCAAATAAGTATCTTGTAATGTACGTTATGGAAAACGGCCTGGATAAAAACAGGCTCGGTATTTCCGTCAGTAAAAAAGTGGGAAACAGTGTTGTCAGACATCATCTGACAAGGTTGATCAGAGAAAGTTATCGGCTTTTAGAAGAACATTTCCAAAGTGGACTTGATATAGTCGTAATAGCCAGAGTAAGTGCAAAAGAGAAAAAATATCATGATATTGGGAGTGCACTTATCCACTTGGGAAAGCTTCATGAAATATATATAGGGAAGTGACGCAGATGAAGCATATTTTTATATGGCTTATCAGATTTTATCAGAAGTATCTGTCCGGATTGAAAACGCAGTATCACTGTATTTATACGCCAACCTGTTCACAGTATGGTATTGAAGCAATTCAAAAATATGGTGCGCTCAAGGGAGGTGCCCTCACAATCTGGAGAATTCTGCGCTGCAATCCATTTGCAAAAGGCGGATATGATCCGGTACCTTAAGGAGGATAAGAGATGTATGGAACTTTAGCTGCAGGTTATGCAGACTGGCCAATTATTCATCAGATTTCCTGGCTGCTTGGAAAATTGATGAATGGAATTTATAATGTGTTGGATGGTTTATTTGGGATACAGAATATTGGTATCTGTATTATCCTTTTTACAATCGTCATATATACATTGATGATTCCGCTTACGATTAAACAGCAGAAATGGTCTAAAATGTCTTCGGTAATGAATCCTGAAATTCAGAAGATTCAAAAAAAGTATGCAAATAAAAAAGACCAGGCTTCCATGCTCAAACAGCAGGAAGAGATGCAGGCAATATATGAGAAGTACGGTACTTCACCTACAGGCGGATGTCTTCCGATGCTGATCCAGATGCCGGTTCTCTTCGCACTATATCCGGTTATTCAGAATATACCGAATTATGTTAACGGTGTAAAAGACATTTATATGCCGGTTGTAAACCAGATCATGGCAACAGATGGTTTCCAGAAGATCATGGAAAAGATCGGGGAAGCAAAACCTGTACTTATGAGCGCAAGTTCATACGATTATTCACAGGCAGATACACTTGTGAATGCATTGTATAAATTTCAGGATTCCACATGGAATACCCTGGTGGACAAGATTCCTTCTCTGAATGATATCGTAGAGACAACGACGCAGACTGTAGGACATCTGAACAGTTTTATCGGTATTAACATAGGGGAAGCTCCTTTTACAATGTTAATGGCTGCAGTCAAAGATTTTTCAATTATTGGTATTATTTTAGCAGTTATCATCCCGATTATGGCCGGTCTTACACAGTTCCTCAGTGTAAAGCTGCAGCCGCAGCCGCAGGTTGATCCAAGCAATACGATGGCAAACTCCATGAAGACAATGACATATACAATGCCTTTGTTTTCCGTATTCATGGGATTCACGCTTCCGGCAGGTCTTGGTCTCTACTGGGCAATCAGTGCATTAGTAAGATGTGTACAGCAGCTGGCAATTAACAAATATCTCGGCAAGAAATCTACGGATGAACTCATCGCAGAGAATCAGAAAAAAGCTGCCAAGAAACGTGAGAAAAAGGGAAAACCCGCAAAAGAAATTAACAGAATGGCAACTACAAGCACCAGAAATGTAGAAGATAAGAAAAAATCAAATATATCTGAAGCTGAGAGAGAAGAACGCCTGAAGAATGCAGCACAGTATACAAAGAGTGCAAAGCCGGGCAGTCTTGCTTCAAAGGCCAATATGGTAAGCAAGTACAACAGTGGAAACAGCACAAAAGATAAAAAGGATGAAGGTAAGTAGGAGAGAGTCGGTGTAGAAAGGTAGGGATTCAGCATGAACGGTAGTATCAGAGTATCAGCAAGAACATTAGATGATGCGATTACAGAAGCATTGATTCAGTTAGGTGTTACCAGTGACAGGCTTGAATATGAGGTCATTGAAAAAGGAAGTGCCGGATTTCTTGGAATCGGTATGAAACAGGCTGTAATTGAAGCCAGAAGAAAACCGGAACCTGTAGTGGAAGAGCCAAAGGTTCAGATCAGGGAAGAAAAACCTGAGATAAAAAATGAACCTGCCAGGGAATTCAAGAAAAAAGAGCACTACAAAAAAGATGTAAAACAAGAATCTAAGAATGAGTTTAAGCATGATTTTAAGAACGACGTTAAAAATGAAGTTAAGAATGAAGTGAAAAAAGAAGCTGCTCAGACAGAAGCACAGCCGGCAATCAGGCATGAAGCTGAACTTGCAGAAGTAAAAGAGGAAACAAAAAAAGCCGTTGAAGCATTCCTGAGTGATACATTAAGTGCAATGGGGATGACCGTAGAGCTGATCTCCGATGTAGATACCGATGGTGCACTGAGTATAGAGATGAAGGGTGACAATATGGGTCTCCTCATTGGAAAACGCGGACAGACACTGGATGCACTGCAGTATCTTGCAAACCGTGTTGCCAATAAGCATCAGGACGGTTATGTACGCGTAAAACTTGACACAGAGAATTACCGTGCAAGAAGAGAAGAGACATTGAAGAATCTTGCAAAGAACATTGCCTATAAGGTAAAACGTTCTAAGAGAGCTGTTTCACTTGAACCGATGAATCCATATGAGAGAAGGATCATCCATGCAGCACTTCAATCTGACCCTTACGTAACAACCCACAGTGAAGGGGAAGAGCCTTACAGGAAAGTAGTTGTTACCTTAAAGAAGTAAAATAATTCGAAGCGAAAGAGGACGTTTCCGCTTCACGGATGCTTTCGTGAAGTGGTGAAACGTCTTTTTTAAAGGCCGGGGATTGGATAATCAGAGATTATCTGGTCTCTGTGCTTAAAAAATTATGGGGAGGCCTAAAATGAGAAAAGATACGATTGCCGCGATTTCCACAGGAATGTCAAATTCAGGGATCGGGATTGTCCGTATCAGCGGTGCAGAGGCATTTCAGGTTATTGACAGGATATATACAGGTAAAGATCGTCTCCTGGAAGCCAAAAGCCATACCATACATTATGGGTTTATAAAAGACGGTGGAGAAACCGTAGACGAAGTTCTGGTCATGCTGATGCGTGGGCCGCGGACATTTACAGGAGAGGATACGGTAGAAATCAATTGCCACGGCGGTACTTATGTGGTAAAAAGAGTATTGGAAACTGTCATAAAAAATGGTGCAAGACCGGCAGAACCTGGGGAGTTTACAAAGCGTGCATTTTTAAATGGAAAAATGGATCTGTCTCAGGCGGAGGCAGTCATTGGTGTAATTACTTCTAAAAATGAGTATGCCCTTCAGTGCTCTATCAGCCAACTGAAAGGCAGTGTTAAGAAAAAAATAGAAGACATAAGAAATAAAATAGTATACCATACTGCCTTTATTGAAACAGCTTTAGATGACCCTGAGCATATAGAGATAGATGGATATGGTGAGACACTAAAAAGTGTCATAGATGATATTCTAGTGGAAATTGGAAAATTAATTGAATCATCCGACAGCGGCCGTATCATGAAAGAGGGAATACAGACCGTAATTGCAGGTAAACCGAATGCAGGAAAATCATCTCTTCTGAATGTCCTGGCGGGGCGGGAAAGGGCCATTGTAACAGATATAGAAGGAACTACCAGGGATGCCCTGGAAGAGCAGATTCAGCTGAACGGACTGACTCTGAACATGGTAGATACTGCCGGTATAAGGGAAACAGATGACATCATAGAAAAAATGGGTGTGGATAAGGCAAGAGATTATGTAAAAAACGCGGATTTGATTATCTATGTTGCAGATGCCTCCAGACCTCTGGACAAGAATGATGAAGATATCATCCGGTTGACGGCGGGAAAAAAATGCATCATTTTATTAAATAAATCGGATCTGGAGACAGTTATTACGAAAGAAATCCTGCAAAATAAGATTAAAAATATACTTAATGAGACAGAAAATGAAGGAATTAATTCAATATATATTCCTATGATTGATATATCGGCCAAGGAGGAGCAGGGACTTCAGGAGTTCGAGGATATCTTGAATACAATGTTCCTGAAAGGTGAAGTATCATTTAATGATGAAGTTTATATAACAAACATCAGACAGAAAGCGGCTTTGCGGGATGCCTGTGAAAGTTTGAATAAAGTAATTGAGAGTATTGATAATCAGATGCCGGAGGATTTTTTCTCCATCGATCTGATGGATGCATATGAATCATTGGGCAGCATAACGGGAGAAACGATAGGAGAAGATCTAGTAAATGAAATATTCAGCAAATTCTGTATGGGAAAATAAAGACGAATATGATATTGCAGTGGTCGGTGCTGGACACGCGGGCTGTGAGGCAGCGCTTGCGGCGGCAAGACTGGGATTTAAGACAGTTATATTTACCGTGAGTGTGGACAGTATTGCGCTGATGCCATGCAATCCAAATATCGGCGGCAGTTCAAAGGGCCATCTTGTGAGAGAAGTAGATGCACTTGGCGGCGAGATGGGGAAAGTAATAGATAAAACATTTATCCAGTCCAAGATGCTTAATAAGTCGAAAGGGCCGGCGGTCCATTCTCTGCGGGCACAGGCAGATAAAGCAAATTACAGCAGAACTATGCGGCAGGTGCTGCAGAATCAGAAGAATCTGGATATCCGTCAGATGGAAGTAACAGACATCCTGGCAGAAGAGGGGAGAGTGACCGGAGTCCAGACCTATTCGGGGGCCATATACCGCTGCAGGGCGGTTGTATTGTGTACGGGGACCTACCTGAAGGCCAGGTGCATTTACGGGGATATAAGTACGTATACGGGGCCGAACGGGCTGCAGGCAGCGAATCATTTGACAGACAGCCTGAAATCGCTTGGAATTAAGATGTACCGTTTCAAGACGGGAACTCCTGCGAGGATCGATAAAAATTCTGTTGATTTCAGTAAGATGGAAGAGCAGAAAGGGGATGAGAGAGTTGTGCCGTTTTCATTTACAACAGACCCTGAGGCGGTTCAGATTGAACAGGCCTCCTGCTGGCTGACTTATACGAATCAAAATACACACGATATCATCCGGGCAAATCTGGATCGATCCCCATTATACTCCGGTATGATAGAGGGCACAGGGCCGAGATACTGCCCGTCCATTGAAGATAAGGTGGTAAAATTTTCAGACAAAAACAGGCATCAGGTGTTCATAGAGCCCGAGGGTCTTGAGACAAATGAAATGTATGTGGGGGGGATGTCCAGCTCGCTTCCAGAAGACGTTCAATATGCAATGTACCGAAGTGTGCCGGGACTGGAAAATGTAAAAATCGTAAGAAATGCTTATGCAATTGAATACGATTGTATAGATGCGAGGCAGCTCAAAAGCACCCTGGAGTTTAAAAATGTAGAGGGACTTTTCAGCGGAGGACAGTTTAACGGCAGCTCAGGGTATGAAGAGGCAGCGGCCCAGGGGCTGGTTGCAGGGATTAATGCTGCAAGGAAACTGCAGGAAAAACAGGGGATTGTCATTGACCGTTCTCAGGGATATGTAGGGGTTCTTATCGATGATCTCGTTACAAAAGAGAGTCATGAACCCTACCGTATGATGACCTCAAGGGCGGAATACCGACTGCTTTTGAGACAGGACAATGCAGATCTGCGCCTGACAAAGCTGGGATATGAAGTGGGACTGGTAGATGAAGAACGGTACCAGAAACTGCTGGATAAAGAGAACATGATTGAAGAAGAAATCAGAAGAGTTGAGCATACAAATATAGGAACATCCGAAGAAGTTCAGAGCCTTCTGGAGTCCTATGGAAGTACTCCGCTTACGTCCGGAACAACCCTGGCTGAGCTGATCCGGCGTCCGGAACTTTCATATGAAGCGCTGGCACCTATAGACAGACAGAGAAAAGAACTTCCTTTTGATGTAGAAGAACAGGTAAATATCAACATAAAATATGACGGATATATCCGCCGCCAGCAGAGACAGGTAGAACAGTTTAAAAAGCTGGAAACCAGAATCATTCCGGATGATCTGGATTATAATGACGTCAAGAGCCTGCGGATCGAAGCAAAACAAAAACTGACAGAAATGCGGCCGTCATCCATAGGACAGGCATCCAGAATATCCGGAGTATCACCGGCTGATATCTCTGTACTCCTGGTATATCTTGAAAGCAGGTAGAGTACTCCAAGAGGCAATTCTATGAAAAAGCAGAAGTAGAGGTGTTTGATATATTAGTCAGACAGAAAGAAATTAAATAGTAAATGGCAGCGCGCCAGGTAATTGAAGTCATTTACCGGGAGAAAACATATGGAAAACAAATTTGAAAATCAGTTGAAAGAGCTGAATATCCAGCTGGATGAAAAACAAAAACAACAGTTTCAGAGATACTATGAATTACTGACTGAGTGGAATAAAGTCATGAACCTGACAGGAATTACTGATTACGATGAGGTAAATGAGAAACACTTTGTTGACAGTCTCTCAATTGTAAAAGCTGTTGATATTGAAAATATAAAAACCGTGATAGATATAGGAACCGGAGCTGGATTTCCGGGTCTTCCCTTAAAAATAGTTTATCCACAGCTGCATGTAGTTTTACTGGATTCTTTAAACAAAAGAGTCAAGTTTCTCAACACAGTAATTGAGGAATTAAAACTGGATGATATAGAAACTCTGCACGGCAGGGCAGAAGACTACGCGAGACAGACGAATTACAGAGAACAGTTTGATTTGTGCGTTTCAAGGGCAGTGGCAAACTTATCAACATTGAGTGAATACTGCTTACCCTATATACGGGTGGGGGGTATATTTATTTCCTATAAATCAGGTAGTATAGAGGACGAACTGCAGTCGTCCAAAAAAGCAGTAAAGATACTGGGAGGAGTTATAGAAAAAACAGTAAAATTCCAGCTTCCGGGAACAGAGATAGGGAGATCATTTGTAAAAATAAAAAAAGAAGAACAAACCAAAAAAAAATACCCCCGAAAAGCAGGACTGCCTTCTAAAGAGCCGATTTTGTAGCGGGAGGTTTCTGGGGGATGGGGGACGCCCTGTGAGAGAAGCCAGGGGCTGAATGAAGAAGGAACGAAGAGGCGGAAGGGCTGGTCCGGTTCAGTGCGGGTGGCATTGGATGGAATGGGGAACGGTGATTTCTGATACCGGCCGTTTAGCCTAGTTTCCGTAGGGATAAAATAGAAAAATCTGATGGAACCAGCAACATGCGGCCTCAAATCTGATGATTTGAGGCCTTAGTTGCCTCAGACTTTGCCTGGTAAGGCAAAGTCTGTCCATCAGATTTTTCTATTTTATCCCAACGGAAACACGACACACTTTAGGCATCCGAAAACACCGTCAGGCATTCCCACCCGGACGCCACAGGCGCCATCTCAGGCAGGCTGCGTTCATCCGGGCGGCAGAAGCTGATAACTCGGGAGGAATTTCTGGACGGGGGAGGCGGATGGGATTGGATACGAGGACGGGGCTTCTGGCAGGCAGTGGCCGGGTTCCGCATAGGCGCTAAAAATCCGCTG
>NZ_GL870824.1:30813-67648 GCF_000190355.1 Clostridium sp. D5
CTGGGGGATGGGGGACGGCCCTGTGAGAGAAGCCAGGGGCTGAATGAAGAAGGAACGAAGAGGCGGAAGGGCTGGTCCGGTTCAGTGCGGGTGGCATTGGATGGAATGGGGAACGGTGATTTCTGATACCGGCCGTTTAGCCTAGTTTCCGTAGGGATAAAATAGAAAAATCTGATGGAACCAGCAACATGCGGCCTCAAATCTGATGATTTGAGGCCTTAGTTGCTTCAAACTTTGCCTGGTGAGGCAAAGTTTGTCCATCAGATTTTTCTATTTTATCCCAACGGAAACACGGCACACTTTGAGGCATCAGAAATCACCGCTCCCCATCCCATCCAATGCCACCCGCACTGAACCAGACCAGCCCTCCTGCCTCTTTGTTCCTTCTCCATTCAGCCCCTGACTTCTCTCACAGGGCTATGTGCATCCTCCGGGGGAAACATGCTGCGAAAATCGATGGGTGTGGATAAGTTGGGAGGGTGTGGGGATGGAAGGGGATAATTCTCTGTGAGTGTTATTATACTATTAGAAGTATTGCTGATATTAAAAAGGGAGGTTTACAGGGGAGTATACTGTACCCATAGGTATGGACACATTTTAAAGTTAGTACCTTTATAATGAGCACGGTGAAGTGAAAATGTTAGAGTGTAGTGCAATAGTTAGAAGTAAAAGTGTAAGAAACTTTAGATGTATAAGTATTAATGTGAAATGTTATGGAAATTGAAAAAAGATATAGTAAGTGTATAGTGTATAGTGAAAAGTTTAATTGAGTAAAGTTGATTAAAAGTGTTATTTTGATACAAATAATTTAAAGTATATAATAAGCCAATAACGATCCGATTTTCACCACCTAAGGGATCCCATCTGATTGGATGCACAAAGTTCTGCAGGAGTGGAATAGGGGCTGGTTGGATGCGTCTTTTGAGGGATTACTGGCGCTTTATCAAAAGAGACTCTGACATGTGGACTTTTACCAGGACCACAAGTCCTGGTAAAAAGCGGACCCGCAGCGAGTATGCATCGGCATACTCGTGAGTGTCCGCGGTGTCCAACATGTCAGAGTCTCTTTTGATATAGCGCCAGTTATCCCTCAATTCCGTATCCAATCAGCCCCTATTCCACTCCTGCAGAACGTCCCCTCGCCCACAATTCAGATATCCCCCTCGATATCAAATAGGATGTGGGTTTGTTCTATGAATTCTGCTGGTGCCTCCATCTGTGGTAAATGTTTTGTTTTATCTATTCCGATGATTTCAATGGATGGCAGTTGGTTCTGGTATTGGTTTGCTGTGAGTGCATTTTCTGGATTGGCATTGCCTACGATGATGAATATGCTGTTTGTCAGGCCTTTTAGGCAGTGCAGTACGTTTGCATTTGTATAACGGGATTTCATGCTTGCGTATAAATACTTTGAGCGTGTGTTGCATTTGTGTGAGGATTCGAAAGAGGTCATGATACTTCTTTCATCAATCTTGTTTTGATCATAGTAGTACTGGGTCCTGAAATTGTCCTCTATTGTTCTCTTATTAACAAGCATATTGTAGGCGAATGTACCAATTATAGGCGTGCTTATAAAATGTCGAAGTATTTTTGTGCGTTTTGTTGGTATCTTTGCCAAAGTAACAAGGTTTTGTGGATTAACCAGCATTACTTTGTCAATAATTGTGTTGTCGTTTGCACATGCCATTAAAACAAAGGTACCGGATTCGCCTGTTGCTATCACATCAGTCTTACTGGAGATGATATGTTTGATAAAATCGGTGACCAGTTGCACATATAAATAGTTAGTATATGTTAGATTTGGCTTGTCCGAACGTCCGCATCCGAGCAGGTCAATTGTGTAAACAGTGTTGGTTTGTGCGAGTGTTTCAACAACTTTTTCCCATTCACATGATGAGCTTATCACATTAAGGTCATGAATTAATAAAATTGGAGAACCGCTACCTTGTTTTGTGTAGAAAATCCGGCCGAATCTCCAATCATAATACTTTTCATCTTTATGGTATAATAGGTTATCTATTGTAGAAATGTAATAAACCAGTCTATTGACAACATGCATTATCCCGGCAGCGGTACCTCCAAGAAGAGCACATGTTGTGAGCTTTTTCTTCCAACTCACCAAGTATCACCTCTTTCTGAATTTATATTATCTATTATACTACACTGAGGGGGACATGTAAATTTGTTTAAGTAAATTTGAGGATAAATGTGGGACGCCTGTCTGAAACGGGTCGCCAGCCGGATCCTGTGAAACTTCCGTGTCCATTTCTGGTGGCTGGCCGTTTGCCAAGACTTACTAGATAAAAAGCGCACCGGATTGGAAGGAACCGGCGGCATTCACCCCGCAATTCTGATGAATTGCGCGGCTTAGGCCGCCTTAAAATCTGCTATGGTGAGCAGATTTTATCCTTCCAGTCCGGTACGCTTTTTATCAAGTAAGTCTAAGGCGCTCTCTATGCCTCCAGAAATGGACACGAAAGTTTCACAGGATCCGGCTGGCGACCCGTTTCAGACAGGCTGGGCTCATCAAATCGGAATAAAAAACAATTAATGGGGGATTTTCCGGGAAACGCGGATTGAATTGGATATGATTTGGGGTGATAGAATGGAGAAAGAATGAGATTTTAACATCATGTAAGTCTATTCAGATAGATAGGGATTAATTTGATAAATTTATTTTTAAAATTAATTATTACATATATTTAATTACTTTATAATTAGGTGTTGAATTACCAGATAATTGATAGAACTATAGTTTTAGAAAAAAGACATCAACAGGTAAACGCTTTTTTTCTTCCGATCGAATGAACCTGCCACTCTCCCCTTCAGCATCTCTTCGATTAAAAAAACTCACTTTAGATAATGTTTCACGTGAAACATTGGATTTATAAATTGAAAATACCAAATTATAGTAAATTTATAATTTAAATCTCATAATTATTAAAAAATCTATGTTTCACGTGAAACATTATATAGATATGCAGATGAAAAAGTGCTATAATAGTGAAGTGTTCAATGAAAGGAGTACAAAAATGGGAAGAATTATAGCAATTGCAAACCAAAAGGGCGGCGTGGGTAAAACAACAACAGCTATTAATTTATCATCTTCACTTGCTGGACTTGGAAAGAAGGTATTAGCTTTGGATATGGATCCACAGGGAAATATGACGAGTGGACTCAGTGTAAATAAAAATGAAGTTGAAAACACTGTATATGATTTGATTATTGGTGGCGCCGAAATTGAGGAGTGTATTTGCAGTGAGGTTTTTGAAAATCTTGATGTTCTTCCGTCTAATATAGATTTGTCAGCTGCTGAGATTGAATTGATAGGTGTTGACAATAAGGAATATATTATTAAAAATGAGATTGAGAAGGTTAAGGATGATTATGACTATGTTATTATTGATTGTCCACCTGCATTGAGCATGCTTACCATTAATGCCATGACAACAGCTGATTCTGTACTTGTACCGATTCAGTGTGAATATTATGCGCTGGAAGGTTTAAGTCAGTTGGTACATACGATTGAACTGGTACAGGAGAGACTGAATCCATCACTGGAAATAGAAGGTGTTGTCTTTACGATGTATGATGCCAGAACAAATCTTTCTTTACAAGTAGTCGAGAATGTTAAGGATAATCTGAATCAGAATATATACAAGACTATAATACCGAGAAATATCCGTTTGGCAGAAGCACCCAGCTACGGGATGCCTATTAATTTATACGATCCGAAGTCTGCCGGAGCAGAGAGCTATATGATGTTAGCAGAAGAAGTGATTAATAAAGGAGAGGAATAAGGATGGCAGTGAAAAGAAATGGACTCGGAAAAGGGTTAGATAGTCTGATTCCTGATAAAAGTGAAAAAACTGTAAAAAAGCCTTTGAAGCAGGATAATATTATACAGCCTGAAAAAAAAGAAAAAGTAAATGAATCTGGTGAAATGCTGGTAAAAATAAATCAGGTGGAACCAAACCGGGAGCAGCCGCGAAAGGATTTTGACGAGGATGCTCTTCTTGAGCTTGCAGATTCCATCAAACAGTTTGGAGTATTGCAGCCGCTGGTTGTGCAGAAAAAGAAAGATTATTATGAAATTATAGCAGGTGAGAGAAGATGGCGTGCAGCAAAGCTTGCAGGCCTGAAAGAAATACCCGTGATTATAAAAAGTTATACTGAACAGGAGATTGTTGAAATTTCTCTTATTGAAAATATACAGAGAGAAAATCTGAATCCCATTGAAGAGGCAATGGCATATAAACGATTACTGGAAGAATTTAGTCTGAAACAGGATGAAGTAGCTGAAAGAGTGTCAAAAAGCAGAACTGCAGTTACAAACTCAATGCGACTTTTGAAATTGAGTGAAAGAGTACAGCAGATGATCGTTGATGATATGATTACAACAGGACATGCCAGGGCTCTTCTTGCAATTGATGATGAAGAGCAGCAATATATGCTCGCAAATAAGATTTTTGATGAAAAATTAAGTGTTCGGGAGACAGAAAAACTGGTCAAGGCCCTTAAAAATCCTAAAAAAGAGCAAAAAATTGAAAAGGTTGAGCGTACATTTATCTATGATAATCTGGAAGAAAAGATGAAAAATATCATCGGAACAAAGGTAAATGTGAATCCGAAGTCTAATGGAAAAGGACGAATAGAGATTGAATACTATTCGGAGGATGAACTCGAACGTATATTCGATTTGATTATGTCTATTAGAAACGAATAAAGTCTGATTACATTTAAATGTCTGTTTGAATGGATTAAATTAAATGGGAAAGCAGACAGCTAATGAGTAATTTAACAAGCTTTAAGGGCCGCTTATCATAATCTGGGGAAATGTCAGCATAATAAACAGTGATGGCAATAGATTGGTAAATTTGGCGGTAACAGGGGAAAAGAATATACCCAAAGGGCACACCGTAACACATACCCTTCGGGCGGGTCCGCAGTAAACTGCGGAATAAGGTGTATTCTCTGGTTATACATAATTTAATAAGGAGGAAGTAAGTATGGATAATACTATATTAGGAAATCTGGGACTTGATCCCATGTATTTGATAGTACTGCTGTTTTTGATTCAGATTCTGTTATTTGTCATGCTGATCAGTGTGAATATGAAGTATAACAGACTGAAAACCAGTTATTCTTCGTTTATGAAGGGGAAAGATGGCAAGAATCTAGAGGAGAGCATGCTTACGAGATTTTCAGAACTTGAAGAAATAGCGGAGATAGCCAAAAAAAATCAGCTGGATATACAGGATATTTTCAAAAAAATGAAAAACCATTATCAGAAAATTGGTATAGTAAAATACGATGCCTTTCATGAAATGGGCGGCAATCTGAGCTTTGCACTTACGATGCTGGATGAAAAGGACAATGGTTGGATATTAAATGCAATGCACAGCCGGGAAGGCTGCTATACTTACATTAAAGAAGTTGTAAAGGGGCAGAGCTATATCGAGCTGGCAGAGGAGGAATCTGAATCTCTGGAGAGAGCTATTTTTCAGGAAGCTTATGACTTAAATAAATAATACAAAGGGAACGAGGAGGAAATACCATGTTAGATATTAAATTTGTGAGAAGCAATCCCGATGCAGTAAAACAAAATATTAAAAAGAAATTCCAGGATGATAAACTGCATCTGGTTGACGAGGTTTTAGAGCTGGATCAGAAAAACCGTGACATTAAGCAGGAAGTAGAGGCTTTAAGAGCCGATAAAAATAAGATTTCAAAAGAAATCGGCGCAATGATGGCACAGGGAAAGAAAGAGGAAGCAGCAGTACTTAAACAGAAAGTAGCAGAAAACGCTGATAGAATGGAAGCACTCTCTGCAGAAGAAAAAGAAGTAGAAGAGAACATCAAAAAAATTATGATGATCATTCCGAATATTATTGACTCATCTGTACCGATTGGAAAAGATGACAGTGAGAATGTAGAGGTGGAGAGATACGGGGAACCCGTAGTGCCGGACTTTGAAATTCCTTATCATACGGAAATTATGGAACGGTTTAATGGTATAGATCTGGACAGCGCAAGACGGGTTGCGGGAAACGGATTTTATTATCTTATGGGAGATATTGCACGTCTTCACTCTGCAGTGATTTCCTATGCCAGAGATTTTATGATAAACAGGGGATTTACTTACTGTGTGCCTCCTTATATGATCCGCAGCAATGTTGTTACCGGCGTTATGAGTTTTGCAGAGATGGATGCTATGATGTATAAGATAGAAGGCGAAGATCTCTATCTTATCGGGACAAGCGAGCATTCCATGATAGGAAAATTCATTGATACACAGCTGGCAGAATCAGAGCTGCCTCAGACTCTTACAAGTTATTCACCATGCTTCAGAAAAGAAAAAGGTGCACATGGGATAGAGGAACGCGGTGTATATCGTATTCATCAGTTTGAAAAACAGGAAATGATCGTTGTATGTAAACCAGAAGACAGTATGGAATGGTATGATAAGTTATGGCAGAATACTGTGGATTTATTCCGTTCTCTGGATGTACCGGTGCGTACTCTGGAGTGCTGTTCCGGCGACCTTGCAGACCTGAAAGTGAAATCAGTGGATGTAGAAGCATGGTCTCCGAGACAGGAAAAATATTTTGAGGTAGGAAGCTGCTCAAATCTTGGCGATGCTCAGGCAAGAAGGCTGGGAATACGTGTAAAAGGTGATAAGACAAAATACTTTGCACATACACTGAATAATACGGTAGTTGCTCCGCCAAGAATGCTGATTGCATTCCTGGAGAATAACCTCCAGGCAGATGGCTCCGTTAAAATACCGGAGGCTCTTCGTCCGTATATGGGCGGTAATGCAGTGATGACTCCGAAGAATTAAGGGAATCATGAATATATATTAGAAAATAGTATTAATATAATATAGATTACTGTTCACACCCTGCGGATGCGCACAGTAACTAATATAGTACTATAATTTGGAGAATATTATGCATCAATATCTGAAAGCAATTGGATTTAACAACCTGCAGACAAAGAAAGAACTAAAAGAACTATTGGACCAGGTAGAAAATACTTTTACACACCAGACAATCGTATCCTATCAGAATTGGGCAGATTACTGTGAATTTCAGAAGGAATATGGACAGAATGTGGGGATAACTTTGTGTGGTGAACTGGACGAATTCGAAAATTTTGATGCAGATTATTATTTTCCGTACTTTGAAGGAAGCGGTGTGACCACATACGCGGATGTTATTGTAGAGAAAAGAATAGAAAAAGAAGAGTACGTTGGGATATGTGAGGATCCAAAGGTCGGAATCAGCCTTATTTTTCATCTGCAGAATGGAATTGAATATATGAGGGAGCGACAGCTTGGCTTTGCAACAGAGCTGTCGACCTCTGTTACATTTTCAGGACTGGCGCTTTCCGGGAAAATTTTGTTTCCTGTAAAAAAGAGTGAAAATCAGGTGAAGAATGAAAAAGAAGCGTCTGACAACCGAAAGCTGTTGCTCAATGCAGCAAGAAGCGGAGACCAGACGGCCATAGAAACACTGACACTGGATGACATAGATACATATTCTAAAGTATCCCGCAGGCTGATTAATGAAGATATATTTACAATAGTAGATACATACTTTATGCCATACGGTGTGGAATGTGATCTGTACTCTATAATGGGAGAAATACTGGCAGTCAGGAAAAGAGAAAACACTCTGACGAAAGAGCCGTTGTATCAGATGAAGCTGGATGTAAATGAGCTGCAATTCGATGTATGTGTGCCGGCAAAAGAAGTAATGGGAGAGCCTGAGATGGGCAGAAGATTTAAAGGAACAATCTGGCTGCAGGGATATATTAATTTCTGATAGAATATCCGCTTTCATCTAAGATAGCAGGCAGAAAATTATAAAAATGTTTGCAAAAAAAGTTGAGAATTTCCCGGATTCATGTTATATTATTAATTGTGTTTGAGACAACAACTAAAATTAAATATAGATTTTTTAATGTTTCTGTAGCTCAGCAGGATAGAGCGTCCGCCTCCTAAGCGGAAGGCCAGCGGTTCGAATCCGCTCAGGAACGCCACAAACAACGCCGAAAACCCTGTAATATCAAGGTTTTCGGCTTTTTTTATATCTAAAGTAAAATCGAACTTTTAACAAATCCTTTTGTATAATGCTACGATAAACGATCTGTATAAAAACAAAGCTTCTCAGGAGCCGCCACATCGCCAGCCAGTGGGACAGAGCCCTTATCTAAAACAGAAAAGGTTTCTACAAGCTCGCTGCTGGGATTTACAGAGTGCTTTATCTACAGGGGATGAAGTTCCACGTCACGTTCAATTACCATATTGATCTCGTTGCTGCTCATGTCCCGTTAATACCAGAAAGAGTAGGTCATCTATCATAAAAAGGTAGATGGCCTTTTAATTTTGTCCAATTTCAGGATGAAAAAGAGAAAAAATGGAAGGCAAATCCACCTTAAAACATAGCGCTTATGGAATGTAGGCCTGGTGTAAGCCTTGCATTGATATAATGATGCATTATAGAATTTTATAATTTTAAGGATAAGAATAGAGTATATCCATAGGGCACCCCGTAACACATGATCTTTGGGGATAGGATAAGGGAAGGAGAAAATTATGAGAGGAAGAATTAGGAGGAAGAGATGGATTGCTCTGGTGATGGCAGTCCTGATAGGAGTGACATCATTTTCCGAAACGGCACTGGCAGCGTTTGGGAGTCAGGCTGATGAGGCGGCGGGAAGGGAAACCTTGAAGAACCTGCAGGATGAGCAGAGTGTGGGTGCACTTGAGGCCATGAATCTTTTAAAACAACTGGGGCTGATAGACGAAAAAGGTCGTCCGGTGACCGCAGATATCGTGATGGATCAGAAAAGTTATACTCTGGAAGAGATGAAAGCATATATGGAAAGCCAGGGAGAACGTCTTGATACGACGAAGAAATTGACTGTGGATGGGACAACATTTACGATTGGAGATTTGCAGACGATGCTTCAGATAGAGGAAGAACTGCAAGTCTTTCAAGAAACATATTTTCCGGAGGACGGAACAACGGATTACACTCCAGAGATTGAGGCGAGTCTCTCGTCGCTTTTTATGCAGTTGAATGAAGGTAAGCTGAGCATACGACAGCAGGATGATGGGGAAGCCATAGCGATTGATCGGAATTTGCAGGTGCATGTTTCGGGGAGTTCGGTGGCGCGAGGCACAAAAGCGTCAGTTAAGATATCCATTGACAAACCAGTCACTTATCCGGTGTATGTAGAGTATTGTACATTATCCGGAACGGCGATGAAGGATGTGGATTATGTAGAAAAATCCGGTACCATTAAGATTGAGGCAGGACAGACCTCTGGTGAGGCTTGGATTGAGACAAAAGATAGTGTGAAAGAGAATGATATTGATACATGGTGGAATGGGGATCGTAAATTTTATGTGGAGCTGAGAAACTTGCGCGGAGCACATTTTTCCGGCAATAAAACACTAGAATATGTACCTATGGGAGTCCAGGGAAATTTGGGGTCACTCAATTATACAGTAAGTCATAACCAGGTGGGATATCAGGAACCAACCGGCGGTTCGCATGGTTCCTATTACAGCTACAGCATTGATGTATCAAAAGAATTGTTAGCGGTCAGTCAGGCAATAGACTTAAAGATGCATTCTTTTTGGAGTGGTGGTTCCAATGGGTATGAGGCCGGTTTTGGTACTGTAAACGGTGACAGCATAAATGTGACATCGTCGGGATATGTGTTTTCACCGGATTACACAATCTCTGGGGATAATCTGTGGAATGCATTTTGTAATGATTATAATCAGATTAGCAATGCTGGATTGAAGATATCAGAGAATCCAGACGGAATATATGCGGTTACAGTTGAGCCAAGTTCCTATGAGAGCTCATGGTATGCATCTATGAAGCCTGTATATGATAATTTTGAAACCTGCTATAAAGATACGAAGATTCCTTATATAGTAAAGTTTAATGAATATGACTCACCTGCAATGGTGAAAACTTCCGGATCGGGTCTGGATATCGGAATGTTTTATGGGAATGACGGAGAGAGGTATGGGGATACATTCTCATTTTTACTGAGCAGGGAAGATGTGAAAGCATTGGAAGGAGAGTATGATAGAGGGGAACGGCTGCCCGTTACCGGGAATACGGAAACAATTGGGGGAACACCAGCCGGAGATCTGAACATCCAGGTGCAGAATCTTGATCTATTGGAATTCTGTGGTTACGAAATGTCAGATGAGAATCCATGGACTGAAAAGGATGCGATTACGGGGATTACCGTGGACAAGCCTTCAGAAAGTGCTTATGACCCTTCAAAAGGGGAATTAAGTGTAAAAGTAACGGTGAATTATGACAGATCCAATCATCATGATGATTGGATCTGGGATGACTATAATAATGATTTTAACAAGGATGGAAAAGCATCTATTGATCGTCTGAAGGTAAGCCTGGACGGCGGTAAGACAATATATAGTCTGCAGCCACCGATGGACGAGAAGGGGGATCCGATTGTAAATGGAATGTTGACGGCGGATGTTCCTCTGCCATATAATGCGTCCGGCGAGATAAAAGAATATCAGGCAGAGCTGTTTTTCATGCCGAAGAGTCAGGTGACAGGAGTTAAATCAGATTACAGTTGTCTTCTGGATGACAAGCATCATACAAAATTCCAGGTTGCTCCAGTGACACTTGTTACGCAGGAGGATATGACAATTGCAGGGATACCTGAAGCAGGGAAAATCTATATGGTCAAGGAAGACGCGGATGTGTTATCCTGCGTACTGAATCCAGATAAAACATATACATTTCCTCAGATTGAGTGGTTCAGCAGTAATGAGAACGTTGCAAAGATCGATCGAATGACAGGCGTTATTCAGCCCGTGTCAGAAGGAACTGTCAGATTTACAGCTACAGCGTATAACCGGAAGCTGACTCAGCTGGTTTCTGTGTCTACGGAAGAGTTGGAAGTGCTGAATGAAGGGCCGCCGGCCATCACAATTCCGAAGGGAATGAACCGTGTCAGTGTGAGCCGAAATAATGGCGTGAAACTGCGTTGGCTTACAAATATGAATGTTGTAATTGAGGAAGGTCAGACACCGGAAAAAGAGCTGCAGAAGTATGCAGTGGATATTTATGAAGGAGATTACACGGACAAAGAAAAAAAACTTCCGGAAAAAGGCGAGGGAGTTCCGGTTAAGTCTTATGAGATAGAGAATGGCAACGAGGTAATGGTTGAAGAGAATGTACTAAGTTTAGTCTCGGAAAATGAAATACCCGCATATACATTTGTAGTTACGGCGAAAAATCCTGATAAAGAAGAAATGCTGGAAGCCAGGGGAGGAATTATCGTGCTGCCGAAACCAGCTTCCGTTCGGCTGTTGGAACCTAACCGGCAATATGTGACGGATGCGACGAAATCCTTCCAGACAGAATGGGTAATGGCCGATACGAGGGAAGGATATCAATTTGAGTTTTCTGTCAAAAAGAATGGAGAGCTGATTGAAAATGTGGGTTTGGAAGGAAATAGTGCTGTATTTCCTTTAGATAAAGTAGCGGAAGCGGATTTGAAGGATGTGTACACTGTCACCGCAAAGGTGCGCAATACAGAGAATGATGTATGGTCTGCAGACTCCTATCTGGTACAGGTATATCGTGAGGGCGCATTTGGTTTTGATGTGGACGATGAGAAGATTGCGGATGGTGGGAAAGTTACGCTGGACAACAGTCAGTCTATCGAAGCTCTGAAAAATTATAATGGATCATGGACGGAAAAGGACAGCGAAAAGATTGTGGAGATGAAGCGTAAGCTTCCGTTATCTAAGCGTGTGAATATTTCTGCCGATGAACCCTGGAATATGGCGGCAGACCGCTTTAAATGGAATAGCAGTGACGAGGGGGTTATAGGGGTATATCGGATTGATGCTGACGGATATTCAAATATCAGTCAACTTGGTACATCCTACCATGCGCCGGACAGTCAGTTTCTGATGAGCGGTCGTACGGAGGGAATCAGTAAAATCAGTGCCGTGCATAGCAGAACCGGAAAAGAGATTTCTCTGACTGCGGATGTGAAGACATTGAAAGACAAGCTGTATCTGTTCCAATTCACACCATATGTGAAGACAACTGTGACTTATACGGCCAAAGACGGCAGTGAAGTTACAATAGATTCCAATGACGAAGGAACACTTGCAATTTATGATCCGGACGGAATACAGTCTGATCTGCAGCTTCGCTCGGGCGAAGGAAAAGACCTCTGCCTTGGAACAATCTATAAAGAAAGCCTGATATCCTCTGAGGGAGATCAGGGTAAAAATGAATTGTATCCGGTGAATTATTTTACTTTGCGGGAAGTGGCAAGGATCAAATTGTATATCAAGAACAGGAACGGAAATCCTTACCTGGGGAACGGAACATACACAGGAGGCCTTTATAAAAACGGCGTCTATTGTCCAGATACACAAAAGGGAATGAGTGGGGAGCGGATTTCCTTTAAGACAGGAAAGGATGGATTGTTGGAAATGGAGTTTGACCCTACTCGTTTTTACAGTGAGGGGGAAGACCCGGGAACGCTTTTAAAACCTGAGGATAATCTTCAGTTTATCTTTGACATCAGAACGAATGAGGATACATATTATCCTACCCTTGTGACAGTCAATGGCAATACTTCGAAGGAGGCTTCTGCCAAGTTTGGGGATGGGGTTGTAAATCAGCGTGTAAATGTGAGCGGCAGGAAAAAACCTTATATCGCTTCACAGATGGTGGATTATAAACTAGGCAGTGACAGAATGATTGATGTTACAGACAAAAAAGATAACATCGGATGTTCTGATCAATTTCCGGAGATTGAATTGATAAGTGATATTGTCTGTTGGGGAATGGAAGGAAATCAAGTATATAAGTCAGAACTTCGGGACAGAAATTTGAAGAAGGCTTCTGCACAGTCTTATCAGTTCATCCAATATCCGTTTACCGATCTGGCGATTTCGCGTAACTATACCGTGATTAATGAGGCGGAAGGAATCTCAAAAGGCAAAAGCAGAAAGTATGAGGCTGCGCTCTATCAGGGACAGACGCTGGTCAATACAATAGATATCCCGTTTGCAGTGGCGAATATGATCGGAGTACCTAACATACAAGATCAGCAAAACTTCAAGCCGATTACGATTGATATGGAACTGAATCAGGGAGTTGTCGATGAAAGTGTATCGGCGAAGGGTGATATTATGGAGAAGGGGCTGGATAAGTTTGAGACGGGTCTGAAGACACCATTTTTCCGTCTGACTATTACACCGACCTCTGATCCCACGATTTTCCGGGCATTTGCTGCCTACGATATAGACTTTTTAAATATGGATTCCAATGTGGTCATGAATCCGGATATAGAAAGCTCGCTGGGAGCAAATCCTTCGGCATTTATTGCGGCTGTTACGGGAAAAGGCAATTCAATGTCGGAGAAGTTTGACAATAAGATCAACAGTGTGATGAATAAGCCGGGAGATACCGATTATGGCGCCCGGGCTGCAGGCTACATGGCGGGAAATATTGTTTTTAACTGGGAAAATTTGCAGGATCCGTCCAAGGGAGTGTGGGATTTTGTAATCACGGATTCCGGTTTAACATTGGGAGGCAAACTAGGCTATCATTGGACCTTTAATGCTTATGGATTTACAACAGAATTTGCTCTGGGTGCAGCTGCAGAAGTGGATTTGAAGGCGATTGCAAGTTATGCAGAGGATGTGGATGCCTATGGAAGTGACTTGCTGACAACACTTCGTGCAAGCGGATATATCCGGGCATTTGCAGGATTTGGATTTGATGTCGCGATAGTAGCGCTGAAAGTGGGGCTTTTTGGGCAAGTCAATCTGGATCATTATACGCAGTTTCTGAACCGGGAGTACCGGGGCGCGGGAAATGACGATAAGTTGATACGCCATGCTACGAAGCTGACAGGAACAGCAGGAGTTGAATTTATCTTTAAACTCTTTTTCATTTCGTATCGGAAAGTACTGGCTTCCGTATCGGGAGAGGTGACCTCACGGCTGGGAGATACGGATAAGATCGGAGAATGGTTGGAGAGTACATACCTTCCGGATTGGGGAGGCAATCCAGACCCGTTTTCGTTAAGCGCACAATCGTTGAGTACAAATTTGCAGGAAGTCTACAGTGAGAGTGGACTAGAGAGCAGAAGTTATCTGAATGAAAGAAGCATGCTGAGTGGCCGGAATTCAACTGCCGACGGAAATGAAGTGTTGCTGGAGAACACCTACCCATACCGTTATCCGGAAATCACAAGGGACGGACAGTTGTTAGTTTCTTTGAGTGACCAGGGAAGTGAAGAAGTAAATGATACCAAGGTGACATGGAGTTCAGTACAAGATGCTGTAAACGGCGGAACTGTGATGCCGGAGCCTTCCGGATGGGAAGAAGCCCAGAATGGGGCAGAAGCAAATGTATCTCTGGATGGGACATCTTCATTTGCTGTTGCTGCGTGGGAAAAGGTGAATGATACGGTTTCTCAACAGGATGGAGCAGATGAAAATACGATGATGCAGCGGATGATGCAGGGATCAGAGGTAATTGCGGGAATCTACAATGGTAAGGAATGGAAGACCACACGCCTGACTGATAATCTGTCTGCAGATCTTGCCCCCAGTGCAGCTTCAGATGGCACAGGAAAAGGTGTTGTTGTATGGCGGAATGTAGCAGGATCCGATCCGGAAGAACCGTTGAATTTCGACGTAGCAGACGAGTTGTGGTATAGCAGTTACCAGGGCGGTGAAGAAGATGCATGGCGTTCACCGAAACTGATTCACCGAGAGACGAATGGTAACATCACCTCGCTGGAAACTGCTATGGACAGTGAAGGAAATACAGGAATTGTCTACAGTGTAAGCCGTAAAGATTCAAATAATTCGGTTTATGATCAGTGCAATGATGTGTTTTTCCAATTTGTGAATAAGGACGGGGAGGCAAGCGACCCGGTACGTCTTACAATCGGAGAGGGGACCAACGAAAATGCAAAGATAACAGTGGTAAACTACAACGGTCAGGAACGATTCATCACGGCATGGTACCAGAATCGTTATGATGAAGAATTGGGTTCTACACTGGGAGATGTATGTTTCCGTTTGTTAGATACAGAGGGGGTGCAGGATCAGAATTTCCCAGACAGTCTGGGAGAGATGAATCAGACTGTGAAAGTGGCAATTGGAAACAAATTTGAATTTGTGGAAAGTCTGGATAGAGATTTGTCAGACTTGGCTGTGGCATGGAGCACGACCAGCATGGCAGAGGAAGGAAACGAGCAGTCACAACGAGATCTGCTGTATGTATCCAAGTTTCTTACCAAAGATGCTGCTGTTTCTATGACACCTGGAGCCTGTGTCGCAGATTCTGGAGAAAATTGTAAAATAGATGACTTCGCAGTATGGAGTCAAGGAAATGAGATGAATTCGATTTATCTTGGGTCTTATTACAGCCCGGATACCGCGCAGATTGAGACAATCTATGAAGGACAGTATATTTATACGGTTCCAAATCAAGCGTTCTTAGGACAGAGCGGCAAAAAACTGGAAAATCAGATAGAAGTGACGCAGGTGTCTTACGATACGGCTGCATTAAAGTTTGGGGCGCGTCTCCCGGTTGATTTCTATTTGCTGAACCAGGGAATCGAAGATATTAGCAGTGTGAAGGTGATCTCACAGGATGGAATTGTTTTGGCGGAGGAAGACACTGTTATCCCTCCGGGAGCATCTTATGTGATTCATGGGGAATATCAGCTTCCGGAAAAAGACAGTTCTGGAATTGATTCTCTGCCAGATATCGAATATAAGCTTCAATCGTTCTATGGAAAACAGGAGATATCCTACGAAGGGAAGTTAATACTTTCTACACCGGATGCAGGGTTATCTGATGACGATGTAAAACTGTTGAAAGAGGAACAAAAGAATCGTGTGTTCCGGCTGAAATGTTACAATACCAGCCCAAACAGTTTGCTGGATCAGAATTACAAAGTCTCAGTGGAATTTACGAAGGAAGGCGGAGTTCCGGCCGATGTGAAGCTGATAGATGCAGAGGCTGCCCGTGAACCTTTGGGAACAGGTGTATATTACCTCACGGAAGACCAGATTGGTCTTTTGGATGAGAATGCACTTGCTATGGACTTCAGTTATCAGTTGGAGGAAAACGATGTATTGCCGATGAATCTGTATGCGCGTATTTGCGTCAGAGATCCAAAGACAGGCGGGCTGGTGGTTGATTTTGATGTACTCAACGATTCCAAGTTGATTACATTCCAGGATCCTGTAGCGCGCAATAATGGAGAACCAATTCTGGCGACAGCTCAAATGGAGGTACAGGACAAAAAGAGCACGGCTATCGTGAACGTGAAGAATCTATCTTGTGACTTGATTGGAAATATTAATGTAAAGGCGAATTTATATAACGAGAAGGGAAAACTTCTGGAAAGCCATTATCTGGCGGTATCCCAGGAGGAATTGATTCAGCTTGAGGCTGAGATGGAAGTACAAAAGAAGATAGAATTCTCACAGGCAGGTACGAACCTGAAAGTCACAGCATTTACTCAGGAGTTTAATGAGGCAAGTACCAGACTGACCGGATTAGAAATAGACCAGGTTACATTGGAACAAGTATTTTCCGGTGAGGTTCAAGAGTATCAGGCAACGAGTAAGAACTTGCAGAAGACAACGGTTTCGGCATCTCCGGAAAGTATGACAGCCCAAGTGCTGATTAATGGTCAGGCGGCAGAAGGTGGAACGATGGATATTGATCTGCAGCCGGGCCAGAACATCATAGAGATTGAGGTTATACCTGCTCAGGAAGGTATGGAGTCCGGAACATATCGAGTAGTATTGGATAATAAAATGACGGTTGTTCAGGGACTTACTTTGAATGAGAAAAATCTTGCAGATAAAGATAGCTGGAAGAATAAGAATCTGATTTATCAGCTGTCCCTGTCGGAAGGTGTGGATGAAAGCCAGTTTGTCGCTTTTGATTACAGTGTTGACAGTGGTATCAACTGGAGCGGCAGGCAGGATTGGATTCAAAGTGAAGACAACACATTTACGATTGTAAAAGATGGAATATATGAGAACGGAATCATAGCACGAGCATACAAGCAGGATGGCAGTTATCTGGAATCTGGGATGATGTCGGCAAAATTAGATTCCAGTTTACCTGTGATTTCTGATGTGACTTATGAAAAACTAGATGAAGAGCTGATGATATTTGACGATAGTATCAGGGAAGGTAATTGGAACGGACAGCTGCGAGTCAAGATTGATGCCGAAGATAACTTGAGTGGTTTGGGAGATCTGAAGGCAGTTCAGGAGAACGGCGATCAAAAAGCGTACGAAGTGACAAAAGAAGAAGATGGATGTTATTCCTTTGTGATCAGTGAAGTTTATAGAGGAAATATTCAGCTTACTTTAGAGGATCAGGCAGGAAATGAGACTTCACAGTCGATACGAGTGAATGTGGACAATAAGGTGCCAGTTGGAAAATTGTTTGAAACATCGTTGAGCAAGACTGGATTTACCGCTGAACCTGTGGAAGTAATGATTCAGGTAATACACCAGGATATGGATAAAGACACGCTGGAATATGCTGTGGGCGAAGAGAAGGTTTGGAAAAAATATGAAGATCCTATAAAAGTTGATGAGAATACAATCATCTACTATAGAGCAAAGGATACATCTGGTAATATGTCTGAAATCCAGTCCGTTCAGGTTGTAAATATCGACAAAGAAAAGCCTTCTGTGAAGCTGGAAACAGAGCAGAGCCTGAAGGAGTGGAATGCCGGGGATGTGATGGTGACGCTTGTCAATGACAGTAAGACCCTGGGAAGTACGCAGTTCTATTACAGAGAGTCTGGGAAGAACACGAAAAAGTGGGAGCGTGTACAGGATGAAGTTATTACCTTTACTAAGGAAGGTGAACATGAGATAGAGGTTTACGCTGTTACGGAAGCTGGAATAAAGAGTGAGACAGTGGCATTTACCGTGCGTATTGATAAGAGCAGTCCAGAAGGCAGTTTGAAGGTTGGCAGATGGGATCGTTGGGAGAAGCTCACGAAAAAATCAGAAAAAAACCTGGAATTCTATAATCAGCCAGAGATTGAAATCAAGACGGAAGATAAGTTGTCTGGGATACGGGAAATTTCGTATGCAGTAAGTACGGTGCGTTTTTCACAGGAAGAGGATATTGCAGAAGGTCCGGATCTCCGGTGGAAGGTTTACAGCAAAGGCACCAAACTGAAACTTCCAGAGAAGAAGACTGTGGTTGTTTATGCAAAACTGATTGACCGGGCAGGAAATATTACTTATATTTCTACGGATGACATTTTGTACAAAACACCTGAAAAACTAACTGAAATCATAAAAGGTGCCGCAACTGGAGATTATGCACCTGTGATATGTATGTTGCTGCTGTTGGTACTGTCTGGTGTGGTAAGTACAGTGTTGTATTATAAAAAACGCAAAAGTAATAAGACGAGATAGAGAATAGAATGAAATAATTTATAAACTGTGTTTGCTGAGACAGGACACTGGAGCGGGGAAGTATAGAGGTTTCCCACCCAGTGTCCTGAATTTTATTCTTTTATAGTATTTGCGGAGATATAGGAGGGGAAAAGGGTTAATTTTTACACAAAAATGCGTTATACTTATGTATAACAGAGATGGGGGCAGATATGAGAATAGTAAATGTGACGATGGATTTGTACGGCAGTGTGATATGTTTGATTATCTTTATCTATTTGCTGACCGGAGGCAGATGGGGGCAGCGGATAAATCAGTCCTTTGCCATTGTATGTTTGGGAAATATTTTTATGCAGATTGGAGATATGACCAACTGGCTTTGCGAAGGGTATCGCAATCCCTGGAATCCTGTTCTGCTTCAGGTGGGGACTTTTTTGTATTATCTTAGTGCAGTGCCTATGTTGTTGTTCTTTACTGTTTACATGATTGAATATTTGAAATTTAAAGTAAAGGTTTCCAGTAGATTTTTGTGGATTGTTTTTGGGTTTGGGGCAGTAGATATTCTGTGTGTAGTACTTTCGCCGTTTTTGAATATCTTTTACCAGATCGGAGAGGGGAATATCTATCAACGGGGAGATGCTTTCTGGCTTTCTCAGGTCATTCCGTTTATTATTTATAGTGTAGATATGTGGATTATTTTTTGTTACCGAAAGTATATGAGTGTAAAGGAATTGCTGTTACTTTCTAGTTACATCATTTTTCCTGGAATCGCAGAAGTGATTCAAATACAGTTTTATGGAATTGCACTTTTGAATACGGGGATTACAGTGTCACTCCTTCTGATTTTTGTGAATCTGCAGTCAGAGCGAGAACTGGTGATGCGTCGGCAGCAGGTGGAGCTGTCAGAAGCTAGAATTGATATTATGTTGTGCCAGATTAACCCACACTTTCTTTATAACACATTGACAACAATTCGACATTTGTGCAGTGTAGATCCAGTACAGGCAAAAAAAGCAATATTGGATTTTTCTCAGTTTTTACGGGCTAATATGAAATTTCTAACAAGCAAGGCATTGATTTCGTTTGAACAAGAACTGATTCATGTGAAAAATTATCTTAATTTGGAACAGCAAAGATTTGGTGAACGGTTGAAGGTAAGATATAAGATTGAGGTGACGGATTTTGTGATGCCACCTTTATGTCTTCAGCCGCTTGTGGAAAATGCGGTGAGACACGGCATCACAAAGCGTGAAGAAGGAGGGACGGTGACGATTACAAGTGAGGAAAACGAGAAGGAATACCATATTACGGTGATGGATGATGGGGGGGGATTTTCGCCGGAACACAGTTGTGCAGATGGTAGAGAACATGTGGGTATTTCAAATGTGAGAAAACGGCTGAAAGAACTCAGCCATGGAGAAGTTAAGATAGAGAGTTGCAGTGGGAGGGGAACTCGTGTGACGATTGTGATTCCGAAGGAGGAAAGATAGCATGAAATTTTTGCTTGTTGATGATGAGCCGTTGGCGCTCGCGGATTTGAATGAAATACTGGAGGAAACGGTGCCAGGACATGAAACAGCTGGTTTTACATCAATAGGGAAGGCGTTGGAGTATATGAAAGAAAATCAGGTGGATGTGGCATTTCTAGATATTGAAATGGTCGGCATGAATGGGATCGAGTTGGCCAGGACGATGAAAGATTTGCAGCCGGATATAAATATAATATTTGTCACGGCCCATCCGCAATATGCGGTAGATGCATATGCAATTCATGCTACCGGTTACTTGCTCAAGCCGGTCGTACCGGAATATATTTTGCGGGAACTGACATTTATCTATGGTGATAAAATGGAAGAAAAAAACATATATGTGCAGACGTTTGGCGGTTTTTGTGTATACTTGAAGGGGGAACCCTTGGTGTTTAGCAGATCAAAATCCAGAGAATTATTTGCTTTACTTGTAGAACGGCAGGGTGCCCCTGTCACCACCAGAGAGGCTTGTGCTATATTATGGGAAGATGCACCGTACGACACGGCGCAGAAAAACTATTTTCATTTAATTCTGCACGATCTCCGGACGACACTCTCTAAAGCTGGGATAGAGGATGTTCTGATGAAAAAGAGAAATGCTCTGGCTATTAATCCCTCTCGGTTGGAGTGTGATAGTTATCGTTTCATGGAGGGAAATCCACAGGCAATACAGAAATACAGGAGGAACTATATGCCTGAATATAGCTGGGCAGAATTCCATGCTGCAGCGTTGGAAAATAAATTAATTAAGGATGTAAAGCTGTCTCTTAATGGATATAAAAAGACCTTTAGCAAACCATTTTGAAATACATCCTATTCCTGGTCGGAGATTTCCACATAATGGTTCCAAAGACTGTTAATATTTTCCCTTTCACAGATGACAATTGTGGATAACTTTTTTGATTTCATATAAAAGTCTGGAAGTTCCATCATGCCGCTGATGGACGGATATAAAACTGCCCGGTCCATCAGCAGCAGTGTCATTTTTATAGAAACAGTTTCCGGATCCTGTTCTCCCCTTTCTGCAGTGCGGCCTGTGGGGAAAGTTCTTTTCTATAGGCCTGTATACACACATCCTGCAGGATCGTCTCTATCACGTAGGGAGGAACGATCTTGTCCGGAGCCTTGTACGGATAGACACGGTTCCGGGATATCTCGATACACTTTGTGTTTAGTTTCATCCAGGGATACAGCCTTAAAATCTCCTGATTCTCATAGGGATAAAGCACAGTGGACTGTCCGTTTAGGGTCGTCATATAGTAGCTTGTCTTTTTCTGGCTGATCCATTTAAAATAATTGGCAATCAATTCTGTGTGGCGGGTCGTCTTGCTGATGCCCATATGCCATCCTACATTGGCCGGAGTCTGACCGGGAAGCATGCTGTAATCAATTTTGGTAATGATATCCCCGTGCAGGCAGTCATTGATCAGTGTCCCGTATTCCGTAAAGGAGAGCAGCATGGCTGTGCGTCCGCTGCCAAAGTCCTGGAAACTGGAATTGATTGATGTATCGGAAATACCATGTTCTGTATAGCTGGCGGTATCCAGAAGGCTCTGCAGCGCTTTTATATTCTGCGGTGTATCCAGCTTAAGGCGCCCGGCGCTGTCATACAGACCGCCCCCAAAACTCCAGAGACGGATCAGCAGCTCCAGGGCAAATTCCTCATTGACGCTGCCGATGACAGAGGTTCCATACATAGTAGGTGAATAGGGATTATATTCTTTTGTAAAGAACTGTGCAATGCCGTTAAACTCTTTCCATGTTTTTGGAGGACGCAGCGGCATGTTGTATCTTGTCTCGAACTGATTCTGGATTGACGGCTGATCGAACAAGTCCTTTCTGTAAAACAGGATATGGGAACCGCCAACGATAGGAAAGCCATAATACCGCCCCTTATAGGACGCATTGGACAGGTTTTTTGGAACGAGGTGCCTGGTAAATGCTTCGTTGGAAGTGATCAGTTCGGTGATGTCAGCAAGCACATCTAAATTTACCAGATAAGTAAGCCAGGAGGTGTCATACATATAGACATCGTATTTGCTTTTTTCTCTTGTACTGTCCTCAACGATTGTTTCAATCAGTTCCCTGTAGCTTACAAAATCAAATTCTATTTTAACCTCATGCTGACGCTCGAATTCTTTGGATACGGCATGCAGGGAGAGGATGGTGGGCATGGATGTGGCAATAATGCGCAGTGTTCTTTTTGGAGACTTTGAAATATAGTAAGGGAGCGGTGCCTTTGGGATCTTTATATGGCTTCCAATCACATTATCTTTGAAGAGCATAAATTCTTTTTCAAAAAATGCCGATTCCCGGAGATTCTTCATGAGAACATGGATACTGCGGATACCAAGGGTGTATGCAGTACGGGATGTATGCAGGAGGTTCGGCAGATAGTTGCTCTCATTCCAGGATTCTTCCCCAAGCGTAATGATACAGGTGTCTTTGGGAATCTTGATCGAACAGAGATTAAAAGCCTCAATTACCCCCTTGGCCAGGGGATGTGAGGAAGTAATGATCGCCTGAGGCGGTCTTTCTACAATGTTGAACATGGCCTTGCGGAACGCGGATTCCTTTGTAAAACGTGTCTCCATCACCTGCGCAGAATCAAATTCCAGCCCCAGGTCATCGTGGGCATCGGTAAACCCCCGGACGCATTCGCGCTCGGAAAAATAATCGCTGTGCCCGATCATCAGATCAATATTGGTATAGCCGTTTTCTATCAGCTTTTTTGTGAGATAGTAACAGGAATTGTAATTGTCGAATGCCAGAAAGTTTGCGTCGATATTATCTGGAAAATGATCAATAAATACAGTGGGAACATTATGTCTGATGATACTGTTCTGAAAATATTCTGCATTCTGGGGCTGACATGTGATAAGAATGATTCCTGCCACATTTCTGCCGATGAGCTGGTCTATGATCTTACGCTCCAGCTTTGGTGTATGGTAAGAAAAAGAAATATTTAATGTATAATCCATGTTTTCTGCGCTGGAGATAATCCCTTTCAGAATATCAGCATGGCAGGAGTCATCGATGTCTGGAAATACGACTCCGATTTCTCTGGATGACTCTGATTTGAGGCTTTTTGCCGATGCGTTTGGGATATAGTTAAGTTCCTCAATGATCTGCATAATCTTTGCCCGTGTGGCAGGTTTTACAGTTTTGGTGTTGTTGATACAGTTTGATACGGTCGCAATGGAAACACCCGCTTTTTCTGCAACATCTTTTAATGTTGCCATAAGAATCCCTCCTTGCCTTTCTGCAAATTTTATAATAATATTGTCATAAGTAAATAAAAAAGTCAACGGAAATTAAAACGTTTAAACAGTAATCTGAACAGTAACAGGAGGGGTGCCATGCATTTTGAATTTAAGATCATACAGAATGATTACACGCTGTGTCCCCGGGGATGGGGCATGACGGATGAATGTGCCGCCTTTTACCGTATGTACTATGTGTGTGGAGGTAAAGCATGGTTCCGGCAGGGGGGCAGTGAGGTGCAGCTGCAAAAGGGGTGTTTTTACGTGCTGCCTGTGATGCAGCCCTATTCTCTGAGGCATGACATAAAAGATCCTCTGGAAGTGCTCTGGTTCCATGTAGAGATGGATATCTCTCTCGCAATGAATTTTACCTGTATTGAGATCCGAAAGGATGAGGAGCTGTATTATCTGCTGCACAGCATCCGGCTCCTTCAGCAGGATCCCGCCTGTTTCCAGGATGTAGCCAGACTGTTTGATATCTTCCTGAAACGAATCAATGAGAGACTGCCGATTTACCGCACGAGCAGCCGGCGCATGAAGCGTGTACTGAAGTATATTGATGAGCACATTGCGGAGAACCCGGGTGTACAGGAGCTGGCAGAGTGCGCTGGTATGGAGCGTTCCTATTTCACAAGGCGTTTTAAGGAGATCTTTGGAATGTGCCCTAGCCAGTTTATCTATACCAGGAAGATGAGCGTGGGGGCACAGGCACTGATCGGGGGCAAGACAGTCAATGAGGCGGCTTCCGACTGTGGTTACAGTGATTCGAAAACATTTTCGAGGGCATTCAAAAAATATATGGAAGTTACTCCAGGTGAATACAAAAAATGTCACATTGAGCAACCTTAAAGCCACAACTGAGCGTTGTGGCTTTTTTTATGTGGTGATACGATGAGAAAAAGAAAGTAAAAATATGGAAACAGCCTGCAGCGTCTTGGATTACAGGTACTGGCAGGTATATAAAGGAGGAAAAAATTATGTTACATGACCCGTCACATAAACCGGTAATTCCGGAGGAAAAAGAAATTATACTCACACAGAAGGACAAAGATATCTTAAAAACGCTGGGGGAGAGTATTGCAGAGATATCTTCAGATAAGAAAAATGAAGAGAATGCCAGAAACTGGACGCTTTTGAATGACAAAAAGTCGGTAAAGCCCATGGTGTGGATCAATGAAATTCCATGGCATGAGATGAATGTAAATGATGAGCTGACTCTTCGGTGTTCGCATCCATGGGCGAGAAATCTGGAAGACACGCTGAAAAAGACTATTTTTCAGTGGAACCATTTCCCGGGGGATATGGTGGTGAATCCTTATATTGAATGTCCGCTGGCGATCCACTCCACAGATTTTGGCATTGTAGAAGAGGTGGACGCCGCATATACGGATCAGGACAACGATATTTATTCCAGGCACTTTAAAATTCAAATAGAAGAACCTGAAGATATTGAGAAGATAAAGATGCCTGTTGTCACCCATTATGAGAAGGCAACGCAGTATTCTTATGATGCAATGCAGGAGGTTTTTGCCGGCATTATTCCTGTGAAAAAGGTGGGACAGACACATATCTGGTATACGCCGTGGGATTATCTGATCCGCTGGTGGGGCGTACAGGAAGCCATTATGGATCTGGTGATCAGGCCGGATATGGTGCATGATATCTATGAGAAAATGGTGCAGGCATGGATGGTGGAGCTGGACCAGTTTGAAGAGCTTAACCTCCTGTCTCTGGACTGCAACAATACTCGTGTAGGCTCAGGCGGATACGGTTATACATCCGAGCTTCCCGGAAAGGATTTTAATCCGGACCATGTACTTGCAAAGAATATGTGGGGATGTTCCAATGCACAGATTTTTTCCACTGTGTCCCCGGAGATGCACTGGGAATTTGCAGTAGAACATGACCTGAAGTGGCTCAAAAGGTTTGGCCTTACCTATTACGGATGCTGTGAACCTCTGGATCTGAAGACTTCCATGCTGAGAAGAATACCGAACCTGCGTAAAATATCCGTATCGCCGTGGTGCAGCAGTGAAAAGATTATCAATGATATTGGAACGGATTACGTGATGAGCAGAAAACCGAACCCTGCAATCGTTGCGGGAAATGTATTCGATGAGGCTCAGGCCGAGAAAGAAATCAGAGAGTTTATGGAACTGACAGAAGGACAGTGCCATGTAGAACTTATCTTCAAGGATATCTCAACCGTAAGGCACGATCCCAAAAGGTTATTCCAATGGGAAAAGATAGCGATGCGTGTTGCTGAAGATTATATGAAATAATTTAAACGTTTAAATTTAATTTTTAATTTAAATTGATTTTACCCCTCTCTCAGAATTATAATGAGGTTAACAAGAACAGGAACTCTGAGGGAGGGATATCAATTGAATAGTAAGGAGCGCGTGAGAGCTGCTTTTGAACACAAGAGTCCAGACCGTGTTCCGGCGACCATGCAGGCTGTTGAGACTGCATGGGAAAAGATGCAGCAGTACTTTCAGGTTGAGACGCCTGATGAGGTGATGGATATCCTTGAGATTGATACAAGGATTATGGATTTTCCTCCATATATTGGGCCTAAGACACCCGATTTCGTTAATGCGAAAGGTGAGGTAGTACATACGCATCCGTTTGGGCAGCAATACGTGGAAAAGTGGAACGGCGTGGAGTATAACAGCCATACAATCAAAAGGCCTCTTGAATATGTTGAGACCATGGAAGAGCTGATGGCATTCAGAGGCTGGCCCAATCCGGATTATTTTGACTATGAGGCCGTGAAGCGTTTCTGCGACCAGCATCAGGACAAGGCAATCCGAATCGGCTGGCCCGGACCATATCAGGTATTTCTGGAGATGTATCCGGCGGAATCCTTCTATATGCTGATGGCAGAAGATCCGGAGATGGTAAAGACCATGTTAAACAGGTACAGTGAGTTTTACCTGGAGTTGTATGAGAGAATGTTTGAGGCAGGCGGCGGGGCAATCGACCTGATCCGTCCCTGTGATGATTACGGAACACAGATCAGCCTGTTGTTCAGCCCGGAGATGTGGGATGAATATTTTGCAGAAAACACGAAAAAGCTGGTAAACCTGGCACATAAATATGGATGTTATTATTTGCAGCATTCCTGCGGTGCAGTCAGACAGATTATACCAAACCTGATTGCCTGCGGTGTGGACGGACTGGAGCCGATCCAAAAAGTGAAAGGAATGGAAGTCGACGATTTAAAACGGGAATTTGGGGATAAGCTCTGTTTTCAGGGCGGCGTGGATACACAGAACCTGCTTCCTTTCGGGACACCGGAGGAGGTCAGGGCGGAGACGGAATACATCATCAGGACGATGAATGTAGACGGAGGATATATTCTGGGACCGAGCCAGGATTTTGAAGGCGATGTTCCTGTAGAAAATATCATAGCATTATATGAAGCACGAAAGAATTTTATCTAGTTAGGGAGGAAACAGCAGTATGAAAAAGCGAATACTTTGTTTCGGGGATTCAAACACCTGGGGAGCTGTTCCGTTTGAGGGCACAAGGCATCCGGACGATGTCAGATGGACCGGAGTCCTGGCAGCTGAACTGGGAGTTGGATACCGGGTCATTGAAGAAGGATATAATGGCAGAACAACTGTCCATGACGATCCGGTTGAGAAAAGACTTTCAGGACTTACTTATTTCGAGACGTGTCTGGACTCACAGTCACCGCTTGATCTGATTATCCTGATGCTCGGTACAAACGATCTGAAGGCAAGATTTGGGGTGGATCCCTACACGATAGCGTACGGATTCGGACGTTATCTGAACGCACTCAAAACGGTGCCGATGGCCGGAAAAAGGCCGGAAGTACTCCTTGCAGCTCCGCTCCTGATTGATCCGTCTTACAAAGATACACCATTATTCTACGACATGTTCGGAGAGGGTGCATGTGAACGTTCCGCAAAATTTGCAGAAGCATATGAGGCATTTGCAGCAGAAAATGGACTGCACTTTATAGATGCATCCAAATATGGAAAAGCATCCGTCAGAGACGGGGTACATATGGAGGCTGAATATCACGAAAAACTGGGAAAAGCCTTTGCAGAAAAAGTAAAAGAGATCCTTGGATAACAGAGAAAAAGGCCTTTGTGCTGATAAGAGGTGGCTATGAGCAGAAAAATCAACAACAGCGGGGGCACAAAGAAACAGGAGATTCAGGCAAAAAAACAGCGGCAGGGCAGACAGATTACCATATTTGCCGCAGTACTCGGATTGTTCTTAGTCATAGGCATCCTGGCAGTCCTGTTCTTCCAGAGCGGGGCGCCGGTGAAGATGTTTTCCGCGGTTACTATAGACGGGAAAGGATATAAGCTGAGTGAGTTTAATTATTACTACTATGCTTATTACAATTCCTATCTGGATGAATACAGTGAATTCAGGGAGTACATGTTTGATGACAGCGTATCTCTGAAAGATCAGCCCTATGATGACAATCAGTCCTGGTTCGAATATTTTGAGGATCAGACGGTGGAGTCCATGTCCAGCGTACTTGGAACGGCTGCTCTGGCAGAGAAAGAAGGATTTGAGTTAAGCAGTGAGGCGCAGGAAGAGATAGACACTGCGCTGGAAGGAATAGAGAGCAGTGCTGACAATGCCGGAATGAGTACAGATAAGTATCTGGAAAACATTTACGGCGATGGAATGACGGAGAAGCTTTACAGAAAGCATCTTACATATTCTCATCTGGCGGCTGAGTACAGCGATAAGGTTAAGGCTGATTTCGGTTTCAGTGAGAACGAGGTAAAAGAGTATTATAAAGAACATCTTGCAGAGTATACATTTGTCAACTATGAGCGGTTTTATGTGAAGGCCAGCGATATAGATACAGATCCAACGGAGGAAGAAAAGCAGAATGCTTATTCCATTGCACAGAAGATCTGCGACAAAGTGGAAAAGGGCGGGGAACTGAAAGAAGTCAGCAGTGAATTCGAAGATTACGGTACCTATTATGCTTTCGACGATGCATATTATGATCCAAACTTCTCCTATGGTGAATGGCTTTTTGCTCCGGAAAGAAAAGACGGAGATGTTAATGTAATTGATGATGGTTCAGGATATTATGTGATGGTGTTCCACAGCAGGAACGAGAGCAGTTATCCGACGGCCAGTATCATAGATGTTTGTTTTTCGGTTGATACAGCATTAGAGGACAGCAGTTCCGACGATTATGACAATAAAGTAAACCAGCTGTACGAAGATTCCTGTGCAAAGGCAGAAGAGCTGCTGGAAACATGGGAAAAAGGAGACAAAACAGAGGATAGTTTTGAAGCGCTTGCTTCAGAAAATGAGTCTGCATCAGAGACAGACGGGACATTTGAAAATCTGACCAGAGATACTCTGGATGATACAATTGATAAATGGGTGTTTGACGATGGGCGAAAGCCAGGAGACTGCAGTGTCATATACACGGAAAGCGGTTTTCATGTGGTTTATTACGCCGGCACAGGTGCTGAGGCGTGGCAGGTAAAAGCAGAGGAAGATATGCGCACAGACGCATATGAAAAATGGTATCAGAATCTGCTGGATACTGCCAGTGTAAAACGTCACAGTTACGTTTTAGGGTTTGCCGGTGGTGAAATCAATAAATAGCAACACGAAAGGAGTAAATCAGCATGGGTAACGCATCTAAGAATGAAGCGTATGCACTGGACATGCGAAGCGTGTCCAAGAGATTTCCCGGAACACTGGCTGTTGATAAAGTCGATTTCCGGGTAAGAGCGGGGGAGGTTCATGCCCTCATGGGGGAAAATGGAGCTGGTAAATCCACTCTGATGAAAATGCTTGCGGGTCTTTTCAATGATTATACAGGAGAGATCTACATCAATGGGGAAAAAAGAGATCTCCACACACCGAACCTTGCAAAAGAGTATGGTATAGGAATGGTTTACCAGGAATTATCACTGGCACGGAGGATTTCTATTTATGAGAACCTTCTTGTAGGGCGCCTTCCGAAAAAGAATCCACTGTTCATTGACAAGAAGAAAGCAATTGAGGAAGCTAAGAAACTGCTTCAGCGCGTAGGTCTGAATGACATTGATCCGACACTGGACGTATCAGAGATCAGCCAGTGTGATGCACAGCTGGTTGAGATTGCAAAGGTGCTCGGTTCTGAACCTAAGATCCTGGTTATGGATGAACCTACATCAGCACTGTCAAGTGAGGAAGTAAAGAAACTGTTTGAGATCGTAAGAAACCTTCAGAAACAGGGAATGGCAATCGTATATATTTCTCATCATTTAAGTGAGATTTTTGAAATAGCAGACATGGTTACAGTCATGAGAGATGGTAAGCTGGTTGATTCCTTCCCGATCTCAGAGACAAATACAGAACAGCTGGTTGAATGCATGGTTGGTGAGCCTGTAAAGAGTTTCTACGCAGACCACAAGAGCATGGTTACCGATGAAGAGGTTCTGAGAGTTGAAGACTTTACCAGATGGGGATTTTACCATCATGTGAACTTTAATCTTCACAGGGGAGAAGTTCTTGCAATCTGCGGACTTGCAGGTTCAGGACGTACCGAGATCGCCAGAGGACTGACAGGCGTTGACAAGATCGATGGTGGAAAAGAATATATCCATGGCAAAGAAGTTCATTTCAGGGATCTTGGAGAAGCCATCAAAGGCGGAATCGGTTATCTGACTGAGGACAGAAAGGTTGTAGGCCTGGCACTTCCCCAGACAGTTGCAGATAATGTAACAACATGTATCATTGACAAATGCGGACCTGGTATTGTCTATGATGCTAAGAAACAAAACGGACTTGTAGATGAAAAGATTAATGAGATGAGTGTTTATCCGGCAGACAGAGAGAGACTGGTAAACAGCTTTTCCGGCGGGAACCAGCAGAAAGTCCTGATGGCAAAATGGCTGGCAGCAGATGTTGACATCTTAATCCTGGATGAACCTACCCGAGGCGTTGATGTCAATGCAAAGCAGGTTATCCATGATGCGGTTAAGAGATATGTTTCACAGGGAAATGCCTGTATCCTGCTTTCCAGTGATTTACCGGAAGTTGTAGGGCTCTGTGACCGTGCGGTCATCTTAAGAGAAGGTCACATTATCGGCGAGATTCCAAAAGAAGGAATCAATGAGAATTCACTGTTGATTGCAGCTAATGGGGAGGGTGAGTACGTATCATGTCAGAACAAATAAATAAAAATCCAAATCCAGGCGCACCAAAAGTAGATACACGAAAAGAAGAAATCAGCAAGTTCAGTCTTATATTCAATAAGCTGGGTATTTACGTAGTTGTAGTTGCGCTGATTATTATAGGTTTGATTGTATCAAAAGGTACATTCTTTGCTGCCAGCAATATCCAGTCCATACTGGAGGCTGTTGCATTGATCGGTATGGTCAGTGCGGGACTTATTTTCATTACATTTTCAGGAAACATGACAGATATGTCTATTCCGCTTACAATGGCTGTCGGCGGTATGATGACAGTTCAGACCATCAACTTTGGGTTCCCGGTTGCAATGCTGATCGGTATTTTATCCGGTGTTGTTATAGGATTTATTAACGGTTTTATGATTGGTAAACTCAGGGCAAACCCGATCATCTGGACATGGGGCTTCAACCTTCTGCTTTCCGGTATTGTACGTGTTGTCTGGGAAGGAAAACAGCTTTATGCAGATAAAGTGGCAAAGGATACAGAGTTTGCACAGAATGCAGCAAACACATTCTTCTCAATTGCCAGAACCTACATAGGAAAGTATATTTCCCTGATGGCTATCATCATGATCATAATGATGATTATTGCATGGTTTATACATGCTAAGACAAAATTTGGTCAGAAGCTGAAAATTATCGGCACAAACTACGAAGTAGCTAAATTCTCAGGAATCAATTGTGCAAAAACACTGATTACCGCTTATATCATCAACGGTGTCTGTGCATCCATCGGAGGTATCTTCTTCGCAGCACTGCGTAAGACAGCATCCTACGAGAACGGAACAGGATATGACTTCTCCTGTCTGACAGCCGTACTTTTGGGCGGATGCCTCTTAAACGGAGGTAAAGGTTCAGTAGTTGGAACATTTGGAGGCGTATTAGCCTACGGTATCCTCAACAACATCCTTTCATGGATCGGTCTTGGAACCTATGAGAAATACCTGGTACAGGGTCTTGTATTCCTGTTTATCGTTTGGCTGAATACTTATTCTAACAGAAAGTTGGGTAGAGCATAATGAAAAATAAGAAATTTAAAATTAATGCAAATTTGATTAATGCGAACAGATCTTATCTTTTCCTGGCTCTGATATTGATTATTGGTCTTTTTGTAGATAACTTCTATACCATGTACAACATTAGTGCCGCTACAGGAAACGGAAGCCTTGTTATATGGCTGGGCTTAGGATTTACAGTATGTATGATTGCAGGACATATGGATTTGACGATTATGTATATGTCCACTTTCGCAGCGCTGCTCTGTCTGGGACTGCATGACAAACCGGGTCTTCCATGGGCTGTCTGTATTCTGATTGCAACACTGGTCGGAGTTTTAGTCGGATGCATCAACGGTTTCCTTGTTACGAAGCTGAATATCCATTCCTTTATTGCAACACTCGGTATGCAGTTTGTATTAAAAGGTACCATGTACATTTACACAGGCGGAGAAGAGCTGAGTATCGGTAAAGACTATGCATTCAGTGATGTTCTGAATGACAACCTTGTTTCATTCCTGCCGTTTTCAACATACTTCCTGATTACAACAGTGGTAGTATTTATTGTTATGATTGTTCTCCGCTACACAAGATTCGGACGTAATGTATATATGATCGGCGGTAATCTTGAGACTGCATGGCTGGCAGGTATCAAGAGTGACCGTGTAACAACACTGGCATTTGTAATTTCTTCAGCAGCATGTGCACTTGGCGGGGCACTGAATGGTATCTATTCAGGAACAGCCGGTATCACAATGGGTGAGAAGGGAATCAGCCCTCTGATGATCGCACTGACAGCTACCATTATCGGCGGTACTGCAATCAACGGAGGAAAAGGAAGCGTTGTATGGACATGGGTATCACTGGTAGCCATCGCACTTCTGAAAGCTATCTTCAAGAAAACAGAGATTCAGGTGCTTGTTATTGCAGCGATCCTGATCGGATGTATCGTTTACGAGACAATCGCTCTGTACAACAGAAACAAGACAGTAGGTACGAGGCCGAACCTGCATAAAGAGGCCCTGAAGGAGCTGGGCAAGGCTTCATAAGCCCCAGCCTCCCAATTAGGGCAGGTATAGAAACAGATTCAGATTAGAAGCATGCGGGACATGTTTTTAATAAGAAACCAGAGGAAAATAAAAGGAGGAAGAAAAATGTTCAAAAAGTATGTAGCAGTTTTGCTCAGCGGGCTTATGCTGGTAAGTGCAGTTAGCCTCACAGGTTGCGGAAGCAATTCAGATTCTGATTCCAAAAAATCAGACACAAAAACAGAGGATTCCAGCGGCGGGGACAACCTGGCAGAATCCAAAGACCTTTTGGCAAAAGCAATCGATGAACTTAAAACAACTGACAATCATCCGCTGATGGAAGAGGGAACGACATTCGATGTACCGGAAGCAGAAGGTACTGCAGAAGAGCTGGAAAAACTTGATGACACAGATATGGCAAAGTGGCATTACTATGAGTACCTTGACTGGGATGATTCAAATGATTCAAAATTCCCGGAATCTCCGGCAGACGGACAGAAGGGGAAACACGTTATCGTAATTGTACATGGAGCTCATGCATGGACAACATGCTATCAGGAAGCTTTTGAAGAAGCTTGTGAGGCAGTTGGTATGACATGTGACGTATATGATCCTAACTGGGATCAGTCCACACAGGACGGATATGTTGACCAGGCAATCAATGAAAGCCCTGACGCAATCGTAGTAATTCCTGTAAGTGCTGACCATGCAGGACAGCAGTTCAAGAAGATCACAAAAGCAGGCATCCCGGCATTCTGCTGTAACACACTTCCGGAAGCAGATGCTATGAACAATATTCTGGCTTACACAGGCCCGAACGACTGGTATCAGATGAGAAACCTGGCAAGCAAACTCGGTGAAGAGCTTGGCGGAAAAGGCGGCGTTTGCTACATCACACATAACGTAGGAACATCACCATACTATGCACGTACATTCGGACCAATGTCTACATTAGCAGAAGAATATCCTGACATCAAATCTCTTGACGTACAGTCACCTGGATTTGAAGCATCAGCTGTAAAACAGGTTGTATCTGACTGGATCACAAAATACGGTGATGACCTGAACGCAATCGTTCTTGCAGACGATTCCGACCAGGCTATCGGAGCAACAGAGGCTTGTAAGGCAGCAGGACGCGATGACATCATCATCGTTGCTGCAGGTATCTCAAAACAGGGTGCAGAGCTGATCCAGAGCGGACAGCTGAAATATGCAAGCTACCAGTCATGCCAGGCAGACGCTGGCCTTGTAGTAAGAACAATGTCCGAATACTTCTGCGGAGAAGAAATCCCGAGAGTAGCTTACATCGGAACAGATATCATCAGTGCTGACAATGTAGAAGAATTCCTTCCTTGCCAGTGGTAAGAGACAGTAAAGAAATAAGAATTAGCAGATAGCGGTCGGGCGGAGGATGGAATATCAACCTCCGCCTGATCTGTAAAGAGGAGAGGCAGATGAACAGTAAAGAACGTTTTTTGGCAACAGTTGAAAGGAAACCTGTAGACCGTCCGGCAGCATGGCTCGGTATGCCGGATATCTTTTCACAGCCAGCATTATTTGAGTATTATGGCGTAAAAGATATGCATGAATTAAAACTGGCAGTAGGCGATGATTTCTACGCAGTAGAAGTACCATACAAATCTCCGACAGCAAGCGCAATCTATGCGGCGTTTGACTGGTATATGGACGGGGATGTGGATGCAGAAGACCGTACCCTGACAACGGACGGATGTTTTAAGGATGCAGAAGAGCTGGAAGATCTGGACTTCTTTGAATGGCCGGATCCGGAAAAATATATTGATGTTGACGAGTGTTTACGCCGTGTTGAGGCAGCTCCGGAAGGAAAAGTGAGACTGGGAATCCTCTGGTCAGCTCATTTCCAGGATGCCTGTGCCGCTTTCGGTATGGAGACAGCAATGATGAATATGATTGCAAATCCGGAGATCTATGAGGCTGTAAATGAGAAAGTTATGGAGTTCTATCTGAAAGCAAATAAGATCTTTTTTGAAGCAACAAAAGGAAAACTGGATGCAGTTCTGATCGGAAACGATATGGGAAGCCAGAGAGGGCTTATGTTATCACCGGATATGGTACGCAAGTTCATCATTCCGGGATGCAAACGCCTTGTAGAGCAGGCTCACAGCTACGGAGTAAAAGTTATCTATCATTCCTGCGGTTCTATCATAGATGTAATTCCGGATCTGATTGGTGCAGGGGTAGATATTGTACATCCGATCCAGGCACTGGCAGCGGGTATGGAGCCAAGAGGACTGAAAGAAAAATTCGGTGATCAGGTTGCTTTCTGCGGAGGTGTAGATACGCAGGATCTGCTTGTAAACGGCAGCCCGGAGGACGTGCGCAATAAAGTAAAAGAACTGCGTGAAATCTTCCCGACAGGACTGATTATTTCTCCAAGCCACGAGGCAATTATGCCGGATGTACCGCCGGCAAATATTCACGCTCTGTTTGAAGAAGCACAGAAAGTATATTAAAAGGGTAAAAAGTAATTTAATCGGAGGTGCAGTGATGCAGAGATATGGTTCTATTATAGGAGTAAAAAAGGAAAAACTGGATGATTACAAATATCATCATGCACATATATGGCCTGAAATTAATGCAATGATCAAGGAATGCAATATTTCTAATTATTCCATTTACAATTTTGGGGAATTACTGTTCTCATATTTTGAGTATACAGGAGATGACTATAAAGCGGATATGGACAAAATGGCAGCAGATCCGAAGACCCAGGAGTGGTGGGATCTGGTAATGCCGTTCCAGCAGCCGGTGGAAGGCAGAAAAGAAGGCGAATGGTGGGCCGAGATGGAAGAGGTCTATCACTTAGATTAAGGACGGAGGTCTTGGTATGAATTCGAGAGAGCGTGTGATGGCGGCGATAAACCATAAAGAACCGGATTATGTGCCGCTGGATCTGGGAGCAACGCCAAGTTCAGGAATATCGGCGATTGCTTATAACAACCTGAAGAAGCACATGGGCATTACAGACGGGCACACCCGTATCTTTGACGTAGTACAGCAGGTAGTAATACCGGAGCAGAATATCATTGATGAATTCGGGGTAGATGTAATTGACATTGGAAGAGTATTCAATGAGAAAGACAGCGACTGGTATGATGTGACACTGGCAGACGGCTCCACCGGACAGTATCCGGTATGGTTTCAGCCCATACGCCAGGAGAACGGCAACTATATTGTCGTAGATAAAGAGGGAACCCAGATTGCAAAAATGCCGGTTGGAGCAACCTTCTTCGACCAGACATATTTCCCGTATGTGGACGATTACCCGGATGATTATTCTGATCTGGATCATCAGATGGGAAAGGTTTTGTGGAGCGCTCTCGTGCACAGTCCGTGGGATCACGCAGGGGAGAAGGGCTTCTACAGTGAGCTGAGGAAGCGCACCCTGGAGTTGAGGGCAGGCACGGATAAAGCACTGATGATTACCTGTGGCTGCAACCTGTTCGAGTGGGGAACATTCCTGCGCAGAATGGATAATTTCCTGATGGATATCTACGCAGACCCGGAAAATGTAAAAGAACTTGTGGATCAGCTGATGGAGAGACACCTGGCTACCCTGAGCTGCGTATGTGACGCTGTGGGCGACATTGTGGATATTCTCAGATTCGGAGACGATCTGGGAATGGATACCGGAATGTTTATGTCCCAGGAGAAATACAGAACGCTGTTTAAGCCATATCATACACAGCTGAATGAGTATGTTCACAAGAACAGTGGTATGAAGACATTTTTACATTCCTGCGGCTCTATATATCCGATTATTGGAGATCTGATTGATGCAGGATATGATGTACTCAATCCGGTACAGACAACGGCGTACCAGATGGACCCTGCGACATTGAAAAAAGAATTTGGAAATGATATTACTTTCTGGGGCGGTGGTTGTAATACGAGATCTGTACTGAACAGGTCTACTCCGCAGGAAGTATATGACTATACAAGAAAAATGATCGATATCTTTGGACCGGGAGGCGGATTTGTGTTCAATCAGGAACATAATATCATGCCGGATGTACCGGCGGAGAATCTGCTCGCTATGTATAAGGCTGTGGCGGATGCGAGATAGAGGGGGCGCCTGTCATGGGCGGGACTTCTGCCGCGGGCGGGGAAACTTTCCTGTCCCTTTCCGCTGGCTGTCCGTTTGCCAAGTTTCACTAGATAAAAAACACATCGGATTGGAAGACATCGCCGGCATTCACCGTGCAATTCTGATGAATTGCGCGGCTCAGGCCGGCTTAAACTCTGCTTCGGAAGCAGAGTTTAGCCTTCCAATCCGATGT
>NZ_GL870824.1:67843-77233 GCF_000190355.1 Clostridium sp. D5
CACCGTGCAATTCTGATGAATTGCGCGGCTCAGGCCGGCTTAAACTCTGCTTCGGAAGCAGAGTTTAGCCTTCCAATCCGATGTGTTTTTTATCTAGTGAAACTACGGCGCTCTCTATGCCAGCGGAAAGGGACAGGAAAGTTTCCCCGCCCGCGGCAGAAGCCCCGCCCATGACAGGCTGAGTGCACCCGGATGGGAGTGAATTTTTTAGTCGGTCCGGCCTATAAACATAAAGCAGGCAGAATCTGTATATTCTGTTTGAGTATTGATAAAAGCATTATTAATGTTTACAATAAACTTTATGAGGTATACCAACGATGTTTTAGGTAACGGAAAGAGCAGGCAGGTTTCATCAAATATTCTGCAGCTGAGGAAACATAAAGAACAAAATTTAACTGGGGGATATAAATGGAATTTAACGAAAAGCTGCAACAGCTTAGAAAGAAAAAAAATCTCACGCAGGAACAGCTGGCGGAGCAGCTTTACGTATCCAGGACAGCTGTATCAAAATGGGAAAGCGGCAGAGGCTATCCCAACATAGAATCACTAAAGTGTATATCGAAACTTTTTGAAGTTACAATTGATGAATTACTATCAAGTGATGAATTGATTACTCTTGCGGAATGTGAGAACCGTTCCAATATGAAGAAGATTTACAGCCTGATCAGCGGGATGATCGATGTAATGGCGATCGCATTTATTGTACTTCCAATATATGGTAAGCCTGAGGGAGGCTATGTTTACTCCGTCAATCTTCTGGCTAATACCAATACGCCCAATATGAACCGCACTATTTACTGGGCAGTTTTTATACTTATGATAGGTCTTGGCATTGCCAGACTTACTTTTATTTATTTTGAGAAGGAATTATTGTTTGGCATAGCTACAAAAACTTCACTTGCTCTGGGCGCTGCAGCAATCTGTCTTTTTTCCGCAGCAAGAGAGCCCTATGCAACGATCCTGCTATTTTTATGTTTTGGAGCAAAAGTATTTCTACTATGGAAGCCAACTCAGGCAAAACAGCCTTAAATGCTTAGAAAAGGGCCTTTGACACGAATAGTGTCGGGGCCTTTTTGCTAGTGTGACGACAGGTTTCTTGTCCTTTTTGCGCTGTGTGCAGATAATCTAACTGCAGCTTACAAATAAAGTATCACAGCAAAAGAAAGGAAGATCAGATATGCAAAAGAAATCAAAAAAGTATCTCATCATAACCGGAACCCTGTTTTTAATTTTTATACTTTTTACCGTTATAATCAAGAACGTCGATGTGCAGCCTGTTGGACCGTGTCAGTCTAAAGTAGGGCTTGCCGCCATCAACCAATTCGTGTTTCAAATCCTTGGCGTGAACTTAATATGGTATGACATTACAGACTGGCTGGGAACTGCTGCCATAATAATCGCGTTGGGGTTTGCAGCCCTGGGCCTTTTCCAGCTTATAAATAGAAAAAGTATTAAGAAAGTAGATTGCAGACTTTTATTACTCGGTGCATTTTACTTTCTGGTTATGGCGGTTTATGTATTCTTTGAACTGGTCATTATCAATTATAGGCCTGTTCTTCTTTCTGAAAGTTTAGAAGCTTCATATCCATCCTCCCATACAATGCTTGTCATCTGTATTATGGGTACTGCTATGATGCAGTTTCATTATTATCTGCGTGGAAAGAAAGCATGGCTTTGGACAGTGGATATTATGTCTGGCTTACTAATTGCAGTAATGGTAATCGGACGGCTTCTGTCCGGGGTGCACTGGTTTACCGATATTGTAGCGGGAATATTGCTCTCATCGGCTTTGAATTCACTATACTGCTTTGCCCTGGTATACACAGAGGAGAGGTACAGAGAGACATAAAACAGCATACTGATTTATCGTTCTGCTTATACAATAACAAAAAAATCTGCATAGTAATGTTGCAACTTACCATATCAATCCGTTTTTTCATGCTTCTATCTTCCACATGCTCACTACTTGCGGTCTTCCAAAATTTGGGGTAGTATGTAATGTATGAAATTATCCGCTGGTACAGCAAAATCTAAATAAATATCATTTACATATTATGCATGCAATAATTTTTTTTAGTAAGAATGAGTTTGGCTGGATCAGCATATGATAATAAAAATCTGGAGGGAATTATGAAGTTAAAACGGATTTTATTTTGTTTTTTAATAGCCGCTATTTTAATGCTTTCTCCCGCGGTTGTTATGGCGGAGGAGGGGGATACACAAGAGAAGACGGAGGAAGAGCTGGCCGCAGAGGCGGAAGCGCAGGAAAAGGCGGCTTCCTATGAAGCTGAGATTGATACCAATGGCCTGGAGAAATGGCCCGGGGGGCCAAAGGTGTATGCTGATTCAGCGGTCGTGATGGATATGGAGAGCGGCGCGATCCTGTACGGTAAGAACATGGATGCGAAGCATTTTCCGGCGAGCATCACAAAACTGCTGACTACGCTTGTTGCCCTGGAAAATGCAGACCTGACCGATAAGGTAAAATTTACGGAGGACAGTATTTCCTTTCTGCAGTATGATGATGCGCAGATCGGAATGAAAGTGGGTGAGGAGTTATCACTCGAAGATTCGCTGCATGCAGTGCTTCTTGCTTCTGCAAATGAAGTGTCCCATGCGGTTGCCGAGAGTGTGGGAGAGCTGCGGCTTGGCGGAAACTATGATACATTTATCCAGAAAATGAATGACAGGGCAAAAGAACTTGGATGTACAAATTCGCATTGGGTGAATCCGAACGGGCTTCACGATGATGAGCACTACACAACCGCCCATGACATGGCGCTGATCGCATCTGCTGTCTACCAGCAGGAAGAATTCAGAACCATTATGGGAAAGCTCGAATATAAAATCGGCGCCACCAACCTGACACAGGAAGAACGCGTATTCCAGCAGAACCATAAGATGCTCTGGCCGGAAAATTACTATTACTATGAATACTGTACCGGTGGTAAAACCGGGTACACAGACCAGGCCAAAACAACCCTGGTAACAATGGCTGACAACGGAGATATGCACCTTGCTGCCGTAGTACTCTACGATTACGGCGTAGATGCTTATACCGATACAAGAGCCATGATGGACTATGTTTTTTCGAACTTCAAAAAAGTTCCAGTTAAGAATCTGGAGACATCAGAAGACATCAATAATTTTAACACCCAAAACCCCTATGTTGTACTCCCCGACAGCGTAGATTTTTCCAGTCTGGACAAAAATATTGTACTGACTGAAAATGGAATCAGAGACGGAAAAGTCAACTATACCTATAAAGGCCAGGCAGTCGGCAGCGCAGAAGCCACCCTGACCGAAGAAGGCTATCAGAAACTGATGGGAGATACAACGGCAAGCGACAGCCGTAAAATAGAAAATAAGCAGGAGGACTTAACTGCAGAGCCGCCAAAAGAAAAGACGGATCAACAGCCTGAACTCAAACTCTATATCGGGATTGGGGCAGTGGCGGTACTCATCATACTAATTGCCGCAGGAGCGGTGGTTTTGCGGAGGCGGAAGAGGTAGGAGGGGGACGCTCCGGGAAAGTGGTGTCAAAAAGATTCCCATTGGATGCGCACAGCCTGTAGGGAGAGGGGCAGAGCAGCGCACACGGGAAACTCCCTGCCGTTTTCGGGGGGGCCTAGAGTGCGCGTTAGAATTGCTTACCAAAAATCATGCCGGATTTGAAGGCTAAAACTTGCTCTCCAAAGCAAATTTTAAATCGACCTGAGCCGGGCAATCATCAAGATTGCCCGGTGAATGTCGATGGTGCCTTCAAATCCGGCATGATTTTTGGTTAGCAATTCTTAGCAAACGGGCGGCTCTCCGAAAATGGCAGGGAGTTTCCCGTGTGCGCTGCTCTGCCCCTCTCCCTACAGGCGTCCCCACTAAGGCAAAAAATGCAGCGGCTTCGGATACCCATATGATTTGAAGAGTGCGGTCATTTCATTCTGTCCGTTATCCAATGCTTCTGTGATGGACAGGCCATCGTTTACTATGCTTTTTAACACGCTGCAAAGTGTGGTCTCAATCCGGCTCTGGGGAATGATCAGGGAATTTTTGCTGTACGGGCCGGTTCTTTTTCTGCAGTATTCAAAGCTTTTTTCGGTTAGCTCCAGCCAGGGGTAGAGCTTCAGCAGTTCATGGCTGGAGTATGGAGCCCGGGCAGGAGACTGGCCGTCCAGGATAGTCATGTAGATACTGATGTCTTTTTGGCTGAGCCACTGGAAATACATGGAGCATTCTCTGGAATGGGCTGTGTAGGGATTCATTCCCAGGTTCCAGCCGACGCTGGCAGGGGTTTTACCGGGGATTGATTCGTACCCTACACGGCCTATGATATTGTTGTGGATGCTTTGGCAGATCTGACTCGCATATTCAGAGTATGTAATCAGCATGGCGGTTTTTCCTGAACAAAAGTCATAAACGGTCTGGGAAATATCGGTGTCAAATGGGGATGTCTCAATATAATTAAGGGTTTTTAAGATGCTGCCAAAGGCCTGGGCATTTTCCGGTGTGTTCATGCATACCCGGTTGTATTTGTCCCAAAGCTTCCCACCGCCTGACCAGAGGCGGATCAGGATTTCCGGGGCCAGTGCTTCATCAACGATTCCGGCCATGGAAGTTCCATATGGAGTGGGGGAATCCGGGTTGTATTTCCTGGTAAAGAAAGATGCGATTCCATTAAACTCCGTCCATGTACGGGGCGGAGAGAGCGGAATCCGGAACATTTTTTTAAAGTCTTTCTGTATATGTCTGTTCTCAAAAAGATCCTGTCTGTAAAATAAGATCTGTGAGCCTCCTACAATGGGAATTCCGTAATATCGTTTATCGAACATGCAGTTATTCAGATTTTCCGGGAAAAAGGCATCTGGATTGAAATCCGTGCTTTCTATGTAATCCGTGATATCTGCAATCAGCCCGTTCTGCACAAGATACTGCAGCCAGGGAATGTCATACATATAAATATCATAGCGGGACCGGGAACGGCCCAGATCTTCCACAATTTCACTAAGCAGTATGTTTTGAGCGGCAAAATCAATTTTCACCGGGATGCCCGTCTTTCGGGTGAAATTTTCCGAAAGCAGTTTGGCGGCATGGGAGGTTGCAAGGTCTGACATCAGGATGCGGAGCGGTTCCTGAGAAGTGAGGGGATTTCTGGGGACAGAGCTCTTTTTTCTGGCCTGGGGAACCGGAAGACTGCTGTGTATGATTTCATCTGTAAACAGCAGCGTCTTTTCCTCGAACAGAACAGGAGATTCGATATTTTTCATCAACAGCTCAGCGGCTTTTGTCCCCAGTGTAAATGCAGTCCGGGAGGTGTGTATGATTCCGGACAGATTGACGCGGTTCCAGGATTCTTCTCCAAAAGTCAGGATCTGTATATCCTCGGATGGAACGCTTCCCTGTATTTTGCAGGCTTCTGCCACTCCCTGGGCTATATTTTCGGAAGTGGTGATTACGGCATCAACCTGATCCAGAAGGGGCAGGGTGAGAAATGCTTTAAATCCTTCCTCTTTGGTCAGATTGGTGGTCTGGATCAGATCAGGATTCATGGAACGCTCATAATCCTGCAGGGCAGTCCTGTAGCCGGATATGGCCTCGGACTCAGAGGAGAATTGTTGTGAACCTGTGATCAGGGCAATATTCTGATAGCCCTTTTTTATCAGATTTTCCGTCAGATAATAGGTGGTTTTGGCATTATCAAAGCTGACAAAGCTGGTATTCAGATTGTCGGGCCTGCGTTCTATAAATACAGCGGGAATATTATAATTCTTGATTCTGGCAGTGAAAAAGTCCGTATTCTGTGGCTGTGCGGTGATAATTAACAGCCCCGATACATTACTGCTTACAAAATCATCTATCTTATCGCATTCGATATCCGGAGAGTTATTGGAAAAGGCAACGTTCATGTTGTAGCCTTTATTCTGAAGATAAGAAGAGATCCCTTTAAAGATCTCGGCGTGGTAATAATCGTCTATATCAGTAAGTACAATTCCTATTTTTTTAGAATCCGCAGTCTTAAGGTTGCGCGCTGAAGCATTGGGGATATATTTTAGCTTTTCTATGGAGTCCATGATTCTGGCACGGGTCTCCGGTTTCACATTTTTTGCGCCGCTCAGGCAGCAGGAAACCGTTGCGATTGATACTCCGGCGTCTTTGGCTACATCTTTTAAGGTTGCCATTGGCAGTTACCTCCCATATTTGAAAGAATTCTCGCTACGCATTTTAATTGTCTTATCATAGCATATTATTATGGTAAAATCAAAGAATCTAAACGTTTAGATAAAAATTTTAAAAACCCTATTGAATAAAAAAAGCAATAGGATATAATCAAAAGTAACAAAGCACTTAACGTATACAGGAAAATCTAACCGTTTAGAAATGGAGGAAAAATATGATGACATCAAGGGAAAGAGTATTGGCATCTATTAATCACAAAGAACCTGATTATGTGCCGCTGGATCTGGGAGGAACACCGAGTTCAGGAATTTCTGCAATTGCTTATAACAACCTGAAAAAGGAGATGGGAATTACCGGTGGACATACAAGAATATTCGATGTTGTACAGCAGGTCGTACAGCCGGAGATCAAACTGATGGATCAGTTTGGCGTAGATGTGATTGATATCGGAAGAGTATTCAATGAGAACGATGATGACTGGTATGATGTGACGCTTGCTGATGGTTCTACCGGCCAGTATCCAAAATGGTTCCAGCCAAAAAAGCTGGAAAACGGAGACTATGTAGTTCACGATTCAGAAGGCACACTGATTGCGAGAATGCCGGTTGGGGCTACTTTCTTCGACCAGACATATTTCCCATATATGGATGATTATCCGGATGACTGGTCAGATCTGGACCACCAGATGGGAAAAGTACTCTGGAGCGCCCTGGTGCACAGCCCGTGGGATCATGCAGGGGACGACAATTTTTACCAGCAGTTAAGAGAACGGACTCTGGCGTTAAGAGAGAAGACAGACCGTGCGCTGATGATTACCTGCGGATGCAATCTGTTTGAGTGGGGAACTTTCCTGAGACGAATTGACAATTTCCTGATGGATACATATGCAGATCCGGAAAATGTAGAGTCACTGGTAGAGCAGCTGATGATCCGCCACCTTGCTTCTCTGGAAAAGGTATGTGAGTCAGTTGGAGATATTGTAGACATTCTGCGTTTCGGAGATGACCTGGGAATGGACACCGGAATGTTCATGTCCAGAGAAAAATATCAGGAGTTATTCAAACCATATCATAAACAGTTAAATGAATACGTTCATAAACACAGCAATATGAAAACATTCCTGCACTCCTGCGGTTCTATTTATCCGATTATGGGAGATCTGATCGACGCAGGATACGATGTGATCAATCCGGTTCAGACGACTGCGTACCAGATGGATCCTGCAACGCTGAAACGAGAATTTGGAAACGATATCACATTCTGGGGAGGCGGATGCAACACAAGAAGCATCCTGAACAGATCCACACCGGAAGAAGTCTATGAGTATACAAGAAGGATGATTGATATCTTTGCACCCGGAGGCGGATTCGTCTTTAATCAGGAACATAATATCATGCCTGACGTACCTGGAGTAAATATCCTGGCCATGTACAAGGCTGTGGCTGATTCACGGAAATAGCAGATCTGGATATCTAAAGTATCCGTCAGTTCATGCCCTTTTGGGTATATGTAAATAATAAAAGAATACGGACCCTTTGACCATACTGCAGCAGGAGAGGCGGGCTGTACCGGGGATCATAAATGCTTTTCCATAGGCATGCATCCCCGGTACAGTCTGCCTCTTCTGCAATACTACTGCTTCAAAAGAGTCTGTATTCTTTCTCTTTGTATTCTTAAATTTCTTTTTTTACTATTTCCAGATATAATCCTGAGTGTCCATTCAGTTCAAGGAAGGCGTCGTTTATTCGTGATTCCACAGCATCTACCCCTATTTCCTCCGTTACGGTCAGGAGTACGGAGTACTGGGTTAGCGATGTTCTGGTGAAAACGTCATTTTTCCGTAGATGGGTAGAAAGCATATAGTACAGGCTTTCCATGATTTCTTTTACTTTTATGGTATCCGGCATCTTTTCTTTTTGGGGATGCAGGGTAAGCATCATCAGATAATGCCTGCCGGACATGCGCTGAGAAGAGCGGGAATGCAGCTGATAAATATTTTTAAAGATATCAAAGTTACAGTAAAAGGTCTGGCCCATCTCATTGTCTTTTCCCAGTGTTGTCTCCAGCTCGTTGATATCCAGTTCTTTACTTGGCATACGCAGAAGGATTTCCTGGTGGACATCCCGCAGAGATCCGCTGATATCGGTTCCATATTTTGAGGAAAAGAAATTCAATGTAGAGTGATAATATTCCAGCGCGGTCTTAATCGTGTTCATACCCAGGTATGCAAGCAGTTTATAACGATAAAAGCGATCCTCATCAGGATAGAAAATGATGGACTGATCACATTGAGAGATTAATTCATCATAGCGGTATCTGGTGTAGAGGAATTCACACATATTAAGGGTGCAGTTGATGTACATGTTCTTATAATAAGTATTGCGGTACTGCACCCACTCAATGGACGTATGGTTGGAAAGAAATTCGCCTGTGTACAAACGATGCATCCGGTAGTAGTACCGGAACTGCCTCTCCGGGTCGGATTCCTGCCGTGCCAGGTTATTATAATTTTCAAAATCAATGATATCGATCTTACAATAAAGGTCCGGATTCCAGAAGTAGGCGTCCTGTGTAAACTTGATGTAATCCACGTCTTTATCCGGGTAGAGATGTTCAAGCTCCTTCCGTGCTCTGTATACCAGGTTGCGCAGGGCTCCGACCGGACACTTATCCTTCTCATCCGGCCACAGCATGGCCATCAGTACATCTTTCGGGACCTTAGTATCCTGATTGGCGACCAGGTAGGATATCAGAAGTGTAAGCTGTGTACTGTTGTGTGTACTTGGGGCGTACTCATAATACGGGCTGGATACTGCGAACTCGTTAAAAAATCGAATGTGAAGGTCAGGCTTTCTTCTCATATAGCGAATCTCCTTTGTATTATTTAATATATGGACTTTAACAGGTTAAACTTCGATCTGGAGGGCATATATAGAATGTACCCTTCGCATAAATACTTATTTTTATTATACAGTATGAGTAATAGTAAGTTCAACAGGAAATCGGGATTTAGCTCACGAGCTTTAGACTCGGGAGCGGATGGAGGGGGCGCTTACCGTGAGCCGGGACGGACTGTGAAAAACACCTGTCCTGTTGGAAATACAGCCGCTGCGCCAAGCAGCAGTAAGAGGAAATCCGCAAAATCAGCGTGAACCGAACACATTCACCGCTTAATCTGGTGATTAAGCGGCTCAGGTGTTCTAAAAAGCAGCTTCGGAA
>NZ_GL870825.1:0-6960 GCF_000190355.1 Clostridium sp. D5
TTTATTTCTCCAGTATGTTTTGGAGGCTTTTATACTTTATGAGCTTGGATTTACTTTTAAGCGCTATTCAAGTCTATTAAAAAGCCCGCTGGGGATATAAAAGTTACGCCAGTTCTATTCCATTCGTTGCCCCGGTCTGGGATCCCACCCGAGGAACGAGCCCTTTCCTACCGTCCGGAAGAGCCAGCTTTATGACAGGGATGCCGGGGAGGTACTGGGGCTGTATATGCCGCTGCGAAATGCTGGAGTGCGCTTACTGCTCCTTGGACAACCGCTGCCGGGCAGGCGGGGAAAAACTTGATCTCCAAATCAAGTTTTTGCAGAACCCAGCGCGGGAAATCATCGGATTTCCCGTGATGTGTTCTGCGTACCCGCCTGGCCGGCAGCGGGTGTCCTAGGAGCAGTTTGCAGCACGGTTTGCATTTCGCAGCGGCATATACAGCCCCAGTACCTCCCCGGCATCCCTGTCATTAAGCGTCCCCGTCCGCCAACGAGTCTAAAGCTCGCTGCCTAAATCCCGATTTTCATGGATATTTATGGAGGAATCTGTTATACTGATTAGCAAATATGTTTGGGCTGGACTTGGAGGATTTGGTATGAATATTTTTGATATTTTGGGACCCGTTATGGTAGGGCCTTCCAGTTCGCATACTGCGGGCGCTGTACGGATTGGCTATATCACCCGCACTTTACTGGGAAGCCGGCCTGTAAAGGCTGAGATTGGGCTTCACGGATCCTTTGCGGCAACAGGGAAGGGGCATGGAACGGACAGAGCTGTTGTCGCAGGGCTTTTGGGGATGAAGCCTGATGATATGCGGATACCGGAGAGCTTCGAAGTGGCAGGGCAGGAAGGCCTGGAGTTTCGCATTCAGAATATCCAGATACCGGGTGCACATCCGAATACGGCACTGCTGAAAGTGTGCGGGGAAGATGGACGGACCGTGGAGGTACAGGCTTCTTCTTTGGGCGGCGGACGTATTATGGTGAATAAACTGGACGGAATCATGGTAAACTGTACAGGAGAGTGTCCGACACTGATCGTGCAGAATCATGACAGGCCGGGACATGTGGCGGCGGTCACATCTATGCTGGCGGAGGATTCCATCAATATAGCAACGCTTCAGCTTTACCGCGGTAAAAAGGGAGGAGATGCAGTGATGGTGATTGAGATTGACCAGCCTGTACCGGAAGCATCTATCAGGTGGTTTGAACAGCAGGATGGGATTATTAAGGTGACATATATTGACAGGGAGGATGCATAGATGGCTTATCAGTCTTTGGAAGAAATAGGGCAGGTCTGCAGTCAAAAGGAGATTCCTTTCTGGCGGGCCGTGCTTCTGGATGATATGAATGAGCGAACCGTCAGTGAAGAGGAGTCATTTCAGATGATGGAGGCAATGTGGGACGCCATGCTCAGAGCCAGTGATTCTTACGATGAAAAACTGGTTTCCAGCAGCGGGCTGGTCGGCATGATGGGCGGACAGATGGAAAAATACCGGAAAGAGGACGATACTCTGTGCGGAGATTTCGTATCCAGGGTCATTGTGCAGGCGCTGCAGATGGGGGAATCAAACGCCTGTATGAAGCGAATTGTAGCGGCCCCCACAGCTGGGGCATGCGGCGTAATACCGGCAGTGCTGGTGCCTTTATACCGGGATAATAAGGCTGACAGGGAGATGATAGTACAAAGTCTGTATGTGACGGCTGGTATCGGACAGGTTATCGCTTCCAGGGCATTTATTGCCGGAGCGGCAGGCGGATGCCAGGCGGAGATCGGAGCGGCTTCTTCTATGGCGGCGGGCGCACTTGTCTATCTGAAGGGCGGAGATAACAGCCAGATTATGCATGCAGCGGCCATGGCACTGAAGAATCTTCTGGGGCTAGTGTGTGATCCCGTAGCAGGCCTGGTGGAAGTTCCATGTGTGAAGCGGAATGTGATCGGCGCAGTCAATGCACTCTCTTCGGCAGATATGGCACTGGCCGGCATTACAAGCAGAATACCTCCGGATCAGGTGATTGATGCCATGAAGGAGGTAGGGGAAGCAATGAATGTTTCTCTGCGTGAGACTGGGGAGGGCGGTGTAGCAAATACACCCCGGGCAAAAGAAATAGTGGATAATCTTGGAATGTAAATTAAGATTTCCCCTTGACATATTAGGGCCTGCTGTATTATTATAATCTCTAATAGAAGGGAGTAACTAGCGCTTTCCCGAGCGTTCGCGATGTCGTCAGTACGATGGCCTTCCATCCGTATCGTGATTAAATGGTGAGACTTTTATTGCATTACATAATATGCAATAGGAGTCTCTTTTTTTATGTTTTATAAAACGGATCAGGGTTCGTATTGCACAAAAGAAATGGAGGATCATACATGAAAGAATTTTACCAGATTTCTGCCGAGGAGACGAAACAGAGGATCAATGGGACAATGGAACCGTTAACTGCAGAAGAAGTGAAAAAACATCAGGAAAAATACGGCCCGAACGAGCTGGTGGAAGGAAAGAAAAAGACGACAGTCCAGATATTTCTGGAACAGTTTAAAGACTTTCTTGTAATTATACTGATAGCGGCAGCGATTGTGTCGGGGTTTCTTGGAGATGCCGAGAGCGCGATCGTTATTTTGATTGTTATTACGATCAATGCTATTCTCGGAACAGTACAGACTGTGAAGGCAGAGCAGTCCCTCTCCAGTCTGAAAAAGCTTTCCGGTCCGGAGGCAAAGGTACTGCGCGGCGGCAATATAGTGCCGGTTCCGTCCACAGAGGTGACGGTAGGAGATATTGTCATGCTGGATGCAGGGGATTATATCCCGGCTGATGGCCGGCTTTTGGACAGTGCCAGTCTTAAAGTGGATGAGAGCGCCCTGACGGGTGAAAGCCTGGGTGTTGATAAAAATACAGCACCCATTGAAGGAGAAGTTCCTCTGGGCGACAGAATTAATATGGTGTACTCTGGCAGCTTCGTCACATACGGGCGGGGTTCCTTTCTTGTGACCGGGATCGGTATGGAAACCGAGGTCGGAAAGATTGCGAGCCTGCTTAAGACTACTTCTGAGAAACGGACACCTCTTCAGATTAATCTGGATCAGTTCGGACAGAAACTGTCCATAATTATACTTGTATTCTGCGCCATTTTATTTGGTATAAACGTCCTGCGCGGCGGCAATATTGGGGATGCATTCCTGTTTGCAGTCGCACTGGCGGTTGCGGCGATACCGGAGGCATTGAGCTCCATTGTTACGATCGTACTGTCATTCGGTACTCAGAAAATGGCGAAGGAGCATGCCATCATTCGTAAGCTCCAGGCAGTGGAAGGACTGGGCAGCGTATCGATTATATGCTCCGATAAAACAGGAACCCTGACACAGAACAAAATGACAGTAGAAGATTACTATGTCAATGAAACACGTGTGCCTGCAGGTGAAATCGATATAAACCGTCCGGCGCACAGTAAACTGCTGCTTTGCAGTATTCTCTGCAATGATTCTACAAATGTAGAAGGTGTTGAGATCGGTGACCCGACAGAAACAGCACTGATCAATCTTGGAAGCCGACTTGGCGTGTTTGCACAGGATGTGAGAGAAAAGTATCCGCGTGAAAGTGAAAATCCCTTTGACAGCGACAGGAAGCTCATGGCGACAAAGCATACCATTGATGGGAAGCATGTTATGATTGTCAAGGGCGCAGTAGATGTTCTTCTAAACAGAATGGAATCCATTCAAATTCGGGATGAAGTAAGAGGATTTGAGGAAGAAGACCGTAGAAAAATAGAAGCGCAGAATCAGGAATTCTCAAGAGGAGGACTGCGTGTACTCGCTTTTGCATATAAAGAAATCGAAGAAAATCAGGAGCTTACCCTGGAAGACGAAGATAATCTGACCTTTGTAGGTCTGATAGCCATGATGGATCCTCCACGTGAAGAGTCAAAGGCGGCGGTGGCAGAGTGTAAAAGAGCCGGCATCCGTCCGATCATGATTACAGGAGATCACAAGGTGACAGCGGCAGCAATTGCAAAAAGGATTGGAATTCTGGAAGATGAATCGGAGGCATGCGAAGGTGCAGAGATAGACGGCATGTCAGACGAAAAGCTGAAAGATTTCGTAGAAGGGATTTCGGTCTATGCCCGGGTATCTCCTGAACACAAGATCAGAATCGTCAGAGCATGGCAGGAGAAGGGCAACATTGTCTCTATGACAGGAGACGGTGTCAATGATGCACCGGCCCTGAAACAGGCCGATATCGGTGTTGCCATGGGTATTACGGGAAGTGAGGTATCAAAGGATGCGGCATCCATGGTTCTGACAGATGACAATTTTGCCACCATCGTAAAAGCGGTTGAAAATGGCCGTAATGTCTACCGTAACATCAAGAATTCGATTCAATTCCTGCTGTCCGGCAACTTTGGTGCGATCCTGGCAGTGCTCTACGCATCCATCGCCGGTTTGCCGGTTCCGTTTGCACCAGTCCACCTGCTGTTCATCAACCTGCTGACGGACAGTCTGCCGGCAATCGCACTGGGGCTGGAGCCTCACTCAAAAGATGTCATGGATGAAAAGCCAAGGCCAATGAACGAGTCAATACTCACCAGAGACTTCCTGACCAAGATTGGGACAGAAGGCTTGTGCATAGGCGTTACAACCATGATTGCATTCCTGATAGGATACCGCTCAGGAAATACTGTCCTGGCAAGCACAATGGCATTTGGAACACTATGTACAGCAAGACTTGTTCACGGCTTCAACTGTAAAGCAGACCGTCCGGTTGTATTTACAAGAAGAGTATTCAACAATATTTACCTGATCGGTGCATTCCTGCTGGGCCTTGTATTAATAACAGGAGTCATGGTAATACCAGGTCTTCAGAATATATTTAAAGTACAGACACTGAGCATGGCACAGCTGTTCACCGTATATGGACTGGCGGCAGTTAACCTGCCGGTAATCCAGCTCATGAAGGCTGCGAAGGAGGCGCTTCGGAAGCGGAAGGTTCGTTAGAAGGGTCCGGCTGCAGCGGCTGCGTGCATCAAGGCGGAAGAAACCTGTTAAACGGTTGGGTGATCGCGGGCGGGGGAGGCGGATGGATACGGCTGAAGCCCTGCCCCGTTTCCACCAGGCGTCCCTTATATAGACCATTACCCCTTTTCATTAAGCTCTATGTTGAGGACTCGTCCGAATTCGGGGAATTTATGTTTTGCGTAAGCGTAGAATGCGATTCCGAGCAGGCCCCATATTCCGATGATCAGCCATTCGGGGATATTCAGTCCGGAAGGCATTCCAGGCATGTAGAGCAGCAGCATCAGACTGCTCAGCATGATGGCCATGAAACCGACAAAACGGTGCCTGTGTACCTTGTATGGTCTTACGAGATTAGGTTCTTTTTTTCTTAGAACCAGGAAAGAGATGGATACCATGAGGTATGCGGTTACGGCACCGACTCCGCCGGCATTGGTCAGCCACTCCATCATGGCACGTCCGAAAAACGGTGCGATACAGGAGATAGCGCCGATCAGAAGGACTGCATTGGATGGAGTCTTATATTTTGGATGTATTTTTGTCAAAAATGAAGGCAGACATTTGGCTTCGGCAAGAGCGTAGATTGCACGGCTGCCGCCCATAAAGAAAGAATTCCAGCTGGACAGGATTCCTGCCATGCCGCCGATGATCAGAATATCTGCCATGATGGTGTAGCCGCCGTATGCTTTTTTCATTGCATCCGCGGTAATCAGGACGGAACTCTGCATCTCACCCTTAGACATCATCAGAGATACTGCAAGAATAATAAGTGCATACCATGCCACTGCAGAAGCAATAGAGATAAGAATTACTTTTCCGATCTGTTTGAAGGGAATCGCAATTTCTTCCGCGGCCTGTGGTATGACATCAAAACCTACAAACATAAACGGCGTCATGACGGCTACCGATAAGAGCCCTCCGAACCCGTTGTCGAACAGAGGCTTTGTGTGGGTGACATCCCCTTTCAGTGCAGAGCCGAACATCAGGACAAGTCCGATTCCGACTATGATGAAAGTAAAGATCCCCTGCATATACGCCGCGGGTTTTACACCTATATAATTGATAATTGTAATAATAATAGAACTTATGACGCCGATGGCTACCCATGTAGCATAGATGTCAAAGCCTTCTACAGAATACATGTACCCTTTCATAATATTAGGCGCGATATACTCCAGAACCGTAGGGAGTGCACATGCCTCAAAGGCAACCACGCCCACATATCCCAGTATAATCGCCCAGGTACAAAGAAAAGACCAGTTCGGTCCAAGCGCGCGGAGACTGAAGATCTGTTCCCCTCCGCACTGAGGCATAGCCGAAGTCAGCTCAGCATAAGTCAGCCCCACAAACATAATCATAATGCCCCCAAGTACAAACGCCAGCATTGCCCCCGCTGTGCCGGCTTTCAGAATCCAATGCCCGGCCATAACGACCCAGCTCCACCCAATCATGGCGCCAAAGGCAATAGAAAATACGTCCTTCTTTCCAAGGACACGGTCAAACTTACTTTTTTGAGTACTCGAATTACTCATGAAATCACTCCAATCAAATTTTTTATCCCCCAGAAATTACTCTAATCAGCATATAAACTTATATTTTCCTATAAGTACAACTTATACACCGATATTTTCTTATTATACACAAAATCCCCATTAGACTCTAGTACTAATTTGGATATCCTGATCACATTAAATCATCAGTCATCTCTTCTGGAAGCACAACGTTCCGCGATCCAACCACCATCCACAGCTCCCATAAGACATCCCCAAGGTATCCTTTATTCCCTAAGAATGAAGCCCAGCCGGCCGGAAACGGGGAGCGGGATGCCGCAGGGAGAGGCCGGGATGGAGTCTGAAAGTAACCCGTTTGCGGAGAAGAACTTACGTAAAAAGAACTGCCCACGAGGGATGGAAAGTGATTTTGGAAAATCACTTTCCATCCCTCGTGGG
>NZ_GL870825.1:7216-24720 GCF_000190355.1 Clostridium sp. D5
CCCACGAGGGATGGAAAGTGATTTTGGAAAATCACTTTCCATCCCTCGTGGGCAGTTCTTTTTACGTAAGTTCTTCTCCGCAAACGGGTTACTTTCAGACTCCATCCCGGCCTCTCCCTGCGGCATCCCGTTCCCCGTTTCCGGCCGGCGTCCCCATACCAGCCTAAGTATACCTCTTGATAGTCTCTTTGAGAACGTATTTTTTGTCGCTGTACCGGTCTACAATATAGCCGTTGGCGAGATGTTCGAGTTTATCTGTAAGTGGTTCCAGAATGATATCTTCTCCGTATTTCCTTATCAGTGCCTTCTCCAGAAGATAATCACAGACGTGAGGATTTTTAGGTAGGAGCGGGCCGTGAAGATAGGTTCCGATTACATTTTTGTAGACAACGCCTTCATAGCCGGATTTACCGGTATTGCCCAGGCCGTAAAAAACCTTTCCAAATGGTGTATGACTGCCGATGTAGGTACGACCGCCATGATTTTCAAATCCTACGACTGGAGTATCGAAGAGTGGACTGTTCAGGACAATATTGCGGATTAATCGTTCCGGTTCCCATTCTGTTGTAATATCGAGAATAGACAGGCCCTCGATGTTTTTTTTGTCCGTTTTATAATATTTGCCCAGCAGCTGGTAACCCCCGCAGACTGCGAGAACTACGCCGTTATTCTCCACATAATCCTTGAAATTCCGGCGGATATTCTGCAGTTGGCCGCAGACCAGTTCCTGTTCGCGGTCAGAGCCGCCGCCGAGCAGAACAATGTCCAGTTTGGAAAAATCAATGGTATCGCCGGAGAGAAAAGGAATTACTTCGGCTTCTATACCGCGCCATTCCAGGCGTTTGCGGAAGCACTGAATGTTTCCGCGGTCGCCGTAGAGGTTCAGCAGATCCGGATATAAATGTCCAATTGTCAGTTTCATGCTGTCTCTCCTCCTTTCCCGGTCTTCTCAAGTTCTGTGAGCATACGGTTCGTGCTGTAGAGGCCGGAGTAATTTACGATGACATAAAGATTACCGGTTCCATTTACCGTGCGCTCCTGAACCGTTGCGCGCAGGTCTGTTGTAGAAGAACAGGGAATATCTTCATATTTTAAACGAAGCCCCATATCGTGGCGGCGGGTGCCTGTTGTCGTAATCGTGGCAGCCTGTGCATCAGCCAGATACTGGAAGTCCACATCCCACAGCCAGGAAATATCTTCTCCGTCCTGATAGGTGTCATTAATCTGAATAATAATGTCTTTGGGCTTTTTGTCTTTCAGTACGAGAGAAATCTTCTGCTGGAAACCGATGGGATTCTTAGCCAGATGCAGCTGAACCCTTGTACCGCTGATCATGAAAATACTTTCCCGGTTGTTTCCGTAGTCAAATGCCTCAATCATTTCCTGGAAATGTGTCCTGTCGGCCTCCAGTGCATTGAGCGCCGCGTATGCTGATAAAGTATTGTAAATATTGTATGGCGTACGTGCAGTTGAATGTATAGTCATGCCGTCCATGGAAAATGTATAGAGCTCATCGTGCAGTTCTATTTCCGACGCCGTAAAGTCAGGCTCAGGACGTTCTAAACCGCAGTTGGGACAATGGTAGATCCCAAGCTGTCCGTAGTGGAAAAAATCATATTCCAGCTTCTTTCCGCAGGAACGGCAGAAGATGCTTTCACGGATCTCAGAACGGGAGATATCATCAAATATCTGCTCACTGATCCCGTAAGTGACATACGTGTTCTTGCTCTCGACAGCAAGCGTATAGGACAGGACGTCATCACAATTGATGATCAGCTTTGTATCGGGGACGCTTGTAACAGCAGTTTTTAACTTATTAAAAGTGATGTCGACCTCCCCAAAACGGTCCAGCTGGTCTCTGGAAATGTTCGTGAGAAGACCGCAGTCTGGTTTTAACTGAGGAAGCACGCGCACAGAAGCAATCTCATCTACTTCGATACAGGCATAATCCGCATCCAGCCGGCAGTGCTTGTCCGTGGCAAGCACAAAGGCGGAAATAATCCCGTTGAGCATATTGGCTCCGGTTCTATTGATAATAACTTTTTTGCCCTCTGCTTTTAATGCATGGTACAGGATACTGTTTGTAGTTGTCTTGCCGTTCGTTCCCATGGTCACAATCGTCTTTTCCCTCACCATTTCCGCCATGGCAGATAAAATGCGGGGGTCGATTATCCGGGCAACATAACCCGGAAGAGTAACGCCGCTTCCTCTATTCAGTTTTTTAATCAGATAGCTCGTGCATTTTGCACATTTAATTGCGAGTACGCTTCTTAATCTCATAATATTATATCAACTCTTATCCTTTTCTTGAAATACTTGTATTATTATAATAGAAACAGGTACAGAAAACAAGGAATTTAAAAAGAATTCGGTATTTTGGGTGTCGGGAATCGCTGTTTGTGGGATGAGGGAATGCTTGCCGAGAGCTATCCCACTTTTATCTGCCCCCCGGTTGAAGCTCATAATAATTTTCACAAAAGAAATTATAAAGATTTAATGAAGCCACTGGAAATTCAGATTCAGTGTGATAGAATGGAAATGACTAAAACTGGAAATTACTGAAGATAGAGAATCCGAAAATGAGGTGGAATAATATACATGCAGAAAAAAAGCAGACAACAGGTGGTTGAGGAGAAAAAGGACAGGAGAATTCCTACAACGAGATACCGTCCCGAGCACCGGCAGGGGCTGAGTATGCAGCAGGTGCAGGAACACAGGCTGCACGGCTGGACGAATAAAGCAGTGGATCCGCCGGCTAAGACAACGAAAGAGATTATTCATGATAATGTATTCACATATTTTAACCTGATATTTGTAATTCTGGCCCTGCTTCTTTGCATAGCCGGGTCTTTTCGTGATCTGACATTTCTTCCGGTCATTATACTGAATACTTTGATTGGAATCGTACAGGAAGTGCGGGCAAAGAAAGTTCTGGATAATCTGACTATGCTGAACGCGCCCCATGCCACGGTTGTGCGGGACGGGCAGAAGTCTGTGATTGATGCGGAGGAACTTGTGCTCGACGACATTGTTATTTTCAAGGCGGGCAGCCAGGTTTGTGCAGATGCGGAGGTCAGCGCAGGAGAGGTACAGGTAAATGAATCCCTGCTGACGGGGGAATCCGATGAGATTGTAAAGAAAAAAGGCGACCAGCTCATGTCAGGGAGCTTTATCGTGTCAGGACAGTGTCATGCAAGACTGGAGAAGGTCGGGATGGACTCCTATATCTCGAAGCTGACAATGGAAGCGAAAGAGATGCAGGAAGGAGAGCAGTCTGAGATGATCCGCTCTCTGGATAAATTGGTAAAATGCGTAGGCATTGCGATCATACCGATTGGAATTGTACTGTTTGTCCAGGCATTTTTCTTTCAGAATGAAGGGTTTCAGTCCAGTATTACTTCCATGGTTGCCGCCATTATCGGCATGATTCCGGAAGGACTGTATTTATTGGCGAGCGTGGCGCTGGCTGTCAGTTCGGTGCGGCTCGCTCAGAAAAAAGTCCTGCTCCACGATATGAAATGTATCGAGACTCTGGCCAGGGTCAATGTTCTGTGCGTGGATAAGACCGGTACTATTACGGAAAACACCATGAAAGTGCAGGAGGTTATTCCTGCGGACGGCTATGATGAGAAAGAGATGCAGCCCCTGAGTACGTTGATTGGAGATTTTGCTGCGGCAATGGAGAAGGACAATATCACGATGGCCGCCATGAAAGAATATTTTCAGACTGCATCGGGCAGAAAACCGGTAAGCAGGACTGGATTTTCCTCCGCCACAAAATACAGCAGTGTTACCTTCGAGGATGAAGCATATGTGCTTGGTGCGCCCGAATTTGTCCTAAAGGAAAAGTATGAAAACTATGAGGAGGAGATTACCGGATATGCATCAAAAGGCGCCAGAGTCCTGGTTTTCGGCCTCTATGAAGGCGAGATCGACGGAAAGGCCCTGGAGAAGGGGATTATTCCTCTGGGATATATACTTTTGGCAAACCCGATCAGAAAAGAAGCAAAAGAGACGTTTACCTACTTTGCGGAGCAGGGGGTTGAGGTAAAGGTTATTTCCGGAGACAACCCTGTAACAGTATCAGAAGTAGCTAAAAAAGCAGGAATTGCGAATGCTGAGAATTATGTAGATGCCTCCTCCCTTAAATCAGATGAGGAGATAGAAAAAGCAGTGCTGGAGAATACCGTATTCGGGCGGGTAACGCCGAATCAGAAGCGGCAGTTTGTCCAGATCCTCAAAGGAGCCGGTAAAACGGTTGCGATGACAGGGGATGGCGTCAATGACGTTCTTGCACTCAAAGATGCGGACTGCAGTATCGCCATGGCTTCCGGAAGTGAAGCGGCGGCCCAGGCGTCACAGCTCGTACTGCTGGAATCTGATTTTTCCTGCATGCCTCAGGTCGTTCTGGAGGGCAGAAGAGTTGTAAACAACATTCAGCGTTCAGCCAGCCTATTCCTGGTAAAGAATATATTTTCCTTCCTGCTGTCACTGTTTTCTGTAGTATTTATGATCACATATCCGCTGGAACCGTCGCAGATATCACTGATCAGTATGTTTACGATCGGAGTGCCCGCGTTCTTCCTGGCACTGGAGCCGAACAAGAACATTATTAAGGGACACTTCCTGACCAATGTCTTCCTGAAGGCTCTGCCTGCTGCTCTGACTGATGTGCTGGCAGTCGGCGCACTGGTCGTATTCGGACAGACCTTTGGCGTGAACTCAAAAGATATATCCACCGCAGCGACCATGCTGCTGGCTATCGTCGGATTCATGATTCTCTATAAGATCAGTGCGCCAATGAACATCATGCGCACAATCGTAGTAGCAGGAAGCATAATAGGGCTGCTGTTCTGCAGTATCTTCCTGAACAACCTGTTTGCCATCACAGGAATGTCCACAAAATGCATCATGCTCTTTATCGTATTCTCAATCGCCACAGAGCCAGTGCTGCGATACCTCACATCCTTGCTGGGAAAATTAAGAATATACTATCTGCGATTACGGGGACAGACGGTGGAAGAGTGAGCTGCGGATTAGAAGGAGCCATCCCTCAGGGACGGCTCCTTCTTCGTAAGTACTTCTCCATAAACGGGTTACCTTCAGTCCCCCATTTCTACTGTTCCGGTACCTTCCTCCTGCCGTTTCAGGCAGGTGTTCCTTCACCGTAAGCGTCTCCCCTGTTTACCCTACCGCGTAGTTCAGGAGTTTTTTTAGATTGTTGTGGAATTGTTTGTTCTGTGAGCGGAGTTTCAGTTTTTCTGCGTTTGATTTGTGCTGTTCTACATAGGCATCGTATTTGTCGAACAGGATGCGGTAATCCATGTTTTGTTTTTGGCCCCAGCGGACGAGGACCCAGTTCATGGCGTCGCTTTGCCAGTAGCTCATGGGGATTTCGGCCATCTTCAGGATGGAGATGTACTGGATTGCCTGCATGGAGAGGGAACTCAGCTGGGCGGTGAGCTCTGTCTCGTATTTGTCTTTTTTGCCTAATCTTTTGAATATTTTGAGTGGTAGTCCTTCCCTTTTGGAATGGAGCGCCATTAGACTGCCGCTCCGTAAGACGATCTCGTTGAGACGGCAGGCGGCATTCCAATAGGTTACGAATGATATAGACGGATCTTCGCCTTCTTCTTCGGGTTTTCCGACCGTGTATGTGCGGAATACCCGGTGAGGCTTTCCTGCCAGTGTCCGGTTGTATTTCTTACGCTTGTCCGGATTGGCGAGTATCCGGTATGCTTCCAGTATCTCCTGCATGTATGCAGTGGTGTCTATGTCGTTATGCATATTGGCATCCGGATGATACACTTTTGCCAATGCATTTTTTGCGCTGGTAATTTCTTCAAGGGTTGCCTCTCTGGATACGCCGAGAATGTCATAATATGTACGGGTTTCCATCGTTTCCTCCTTATCCCTGTTTCATTATTTATTCTTCCCACATTTAATATTACGATAGGATAAGGAAAAAATCAAGAAAAGTTACCTGACATATTATACTTCAATCCGATTCTTTTAAGGAAAATAACCGGGCATCATAATTTGCTCTGTAAAAGAACATTTTTAACATTGGCCACCGATGGATTTTGGGAAAATATTACACTGATTAATACACCTGTATCTATAAAAGAAAAGGGATGCCTGCGGCCTGCTGCGGGCATCCTTTTTAAGGTATTGACAAACTTATTTTTTATTGAAACATATTTTCCACGTAATTTCGCATTTCTTCCCGGGTGTGTTTCTGTCTGGCTTCATCAATCACCTGTTTCTGCTCAGTATCAGAAAGATGAGAAAAATGGTTCAGGGCATCGGAGTGCTGAGCCAGCGCCATTGTAAAACCGATCGGCAGTTCTTCGTTGTTTATCATTATTAGACCTCCTTTCCTGGGGAAAACTAAAATGTTACCGCTCAGAACGTGCTGTGTATTTACTGCACGGCATCTAAGCCACATATCAAAAAAGTGAATGACATGAGCCTGTCACGTAAGGACGTTTTAATGGACAGGCGGCGTTACTGTTTACAGGCTTTCCTTTGAACAGTAACACTCTAAAATTAGTATGCGTCAGTTTTTTGACTTCATACCTGTAAATCTAAGCGGGATAATGATATACTATTAAGTGAAAATATGGAAATGAGGGATTTTTATGGTTTTAAGTGTCAGCAGAAGAACCGACATTCCGTGCTGTTACCCTGACTGGTTTTACCGGCGCCTGGAAGAGGGGACTGTATGTATACGCAATCCATTTCGCCAGGATCAGATCAGTGAGATCGCTGTAACACCGGATGTGACAGACTGTATTGTATTCTGGACAAAAAATCCAGGACCTATGCTGGCGGAACTTGACAGGCTGGATGAATACCTGTATTATTTCCAGTTTACCCTGACAGGATACGGCAAAGATATTGAGCCGGGACTTCCGGAAAAGGCGGTTCTGGCAGATATATTTCATGAACTGGCAGGCCGGATTGGCTGGAAGCGGATGATATGGCGTTATGATCCGATTTTGCTGAATCCGCGATATACAGCTGAATTTCATTTGAAGACGTTTGATAAGATTGCCAGGAAGCTGCAGGGCAGTACAAAGCAGGTCGTGGTGAGTTTTATTGATACCTATAAAAGTACAAAAGAGAACGCGGCCTTCCTGAATCTGAAGAAGCCGGAGCCTGGAGAGCTGGAAATGCTGGCAGGGCGTCTTGCAAAGACTGCGGGCAGTTATGGAATGCGTATGGTCACCTGTACAGAGGAGATGAACCTGTTAAGTGCAGGGATTGAGCATGGAGCGTGCATTGATAAACGCCTGATCGAAGAACTTACCGGATGTGAACTTGATGCAGGTCCGGATAAGGGGCAGCGGCCGGGATGCGGCTGTATGGAGAGTGTTGATATCGGGGCCTACAATACATGCGTAAGCGGCTGCCGGTATTGTTATGCCAATTACAGCGGGGCGCTTATGAAATCCCGCAGGGAAAGTTATGATATCAGTTCGCCTCTGCTGTGCGGAAGAATTGGTAGGGAGGATATTGTTACAAAACGGGCGGTGAAGTCCTGGAAGAATCCACAGCTTCGCCTTCCGTTTTAAGTGAAGGAGAAAACAGGTATGCACTATACGGCGCCCCATTATTATAGGAAGTTTCGCTGTACTGCGGACAAATGTTCCAATACCTGCTGCACGGGGTGGCAGATTGAAGATTCGGACTGGAAACTTTTTCCTGATGCTGTAGATTTTGAAACGGAGGGATGGCTATGAAAGCAGTTGTTTATAAGGGAAACGGAACCATATGTCTGGAAGAACGTCCTTTCCCTGAGATTCAGAAAGATACGGATGCAATTGTAAAGGTAACAGTGACAACCATTTGTTCCAGTGATATACATATTAAGCATGGAGCGGTGCCCAGGGCTAAGGAAAACATCATACTCGGCCACGAGTTTGTGGGAGAAGTAATCAGGATAGGCCGAGCAGTAAAAAGTATACGTCCTGGGGATCGTGTGGCCGTTAATGTGGAGACATTCTGCGGAAAGTGTTACTTCTGCCGTCATGGATATGTAAACAATTGTACGGATAAATACGGGGGATGGGCCCTGGGCTGCAGAATTGACGGTGGACAGGCAGAGTATGTCAGGATTCCTTTTGCCGACAACGGACTTACCAGAATACCGGATACGGTTTCAGATGAAGCGGCATTATTTACCGGTGATTTGCTTTCTACGGGGTACTGGGCTGCTAAAATGGGAGATATCAAGCTCTCTGATACCGTAGCGGTGATTGGGGCCGGCCCCGCAGGAATTGCTGTTATGAAGTGTGTCGGACTCTATAATCCGTCAAAGATTATAGGAATTGATATTGATGACCAGAGACTGGGACTCTTAATGGAAAAGAAGATCGCAGATGTTACATTGAATCCCCTAAGAGACGATGTGGCAGCGGCTGTAAAAGAGATGACAGACGGGCGGGGAGCGGATTCTGTCCTGGAAGTGGCCGGAAGCCGGGAGACTTTTGAGATGGCATGGTGCATAGCAAGGCCGAATGCAGTCGTGGGGGTCGTTGCAATGTATGAAGAAGACCAGGTGCTTCCACTTCCGCAGATGTACGGAAAGAATCTTACATTTAAAACGGGCGGTGTGGACGCAGCCAACTGCGAGGATATCCTGCGCCTGATCGAGAACGGAAGACTGAACACTGAATGTATGATCACCCACAGGACCACGCTGGATCATATTATGGAAGCATATGATATTTTTGAAAATAAAAAAGACGGTGTCGTAAAGTATGCTGTTACGGTGTAAATGTGCAGAGTACGCGGCATATTCTGCGGCTTTTGGGTTCTAATCTTTCCCTCCCTTTACTATATTGGTAATAGACGATATAGCAGAGGGAGTTTTTTTATGAAAGCAGCACTGGCGGTATTATTAAGCGCACTACTTTGTGTACAGAATGTATATGCGATGCCGGCAAAAGAGTATATTGTCTATGAAGACACAGCGGAATTTCAGGAGAATACGGAAGAAGTACAGGAAGATACACAGCAGACCGCAGAAAATATAGACGAGAATGAATCAGAAGCAAAAGACAGCCAGGAAACCATATCAGAGGAAACCTTAGAAACGGAAGGGGAAGCAGCGGACACACAGACTGCCGGGCCGGAGGTGAGCGCACCGTCTGCAGTTCTGATGGAGGCGTCAACCGGAGAGGTGATCTTTGAGAAGGATGCGGACACAGCGCGTCCGCCTGCAAGCGTTACTAAAATCATGACCATGCTGCTGATTTTCGACGCTCTGGCCGATGGGAAAATCAAGCTTGAGGATCAGGTGACAACTTCTGAATTTGCAGCTTCTATGGGCGGTTCACAGGTCTTTCTGGAACCGGGGGAGACGCAGACGGTGGACACCATGCTGAAATGCATTTCTGTAGCCAGTGCAAATGATGCCTGCGTCGCCATGGCCGAGTACATATGCGGCAATGAAGAAGAGTTTGTCAAGCAGATGAATGAACGTGCTAAGGGTTTGGGAATGGAAAACACCCACTTTGTCAACTGCAACGGCCTGGATGTGGATGGGCACGTGACAACAGCGAGGGATATCGCTTTGATGTCCAGGGAGATGATTACAAAATACCCGCAGATTCATGACTACTGTATGATATGGATGGAAAATATCACCCATACTACAAAAAAGGGAACCACCGAGTTCGGGCTTACCAACACAAATAAACTGGTGAGGCAGTACGAATACGCCACAGGGCTGAAAACAGGGTCCACAGGGCTTGCAAAATTCTGTGTTTCTGCAACTGCCAAGAAGAATGACATAGAAATGATCGCAGTCATCATGGCAGCTGGGGACTCTAAGGCCAGATTCAAAGATGCGACGACGCTGCTGAATTATGGATTTGGAAAATGCCAGGTCTATAAAGATGAAAGTCCTGAAAAGCTTAAGGATCTGGAAGTAAAAGGTGGTGTCGAGGACACCGTGCATTGTGAGTACGCAGATAGTTTCAGCTATCTTGATACGAGCGGTGCGAACCTTTCCGGGATTACAAAAAAGCTGAAAGTAAAGAAAAGCCTGGATGCACCTTTGAAGAAAGGGGATAAGGCAGGCAGCCTGATTTATGAGCTGGACGGAAAAGAGATCGGAAAAGTGGATGTTATCGTGTCCCAGAATGTAAAGAAGGCAGGATTTTTGGATTATCTGAAGAAAGTGGTTTCACGGTTCAGAACGTAGCCTTTTAGGCTGCGTTCTGAACCAATAAAAGCCAAATGCCGGGGGAAATGAATTAAAAATTGAATTTACCGGTAAAAAATGTTAGGATAGTGTAGGTAATAAATGAAGTGCCAGCGATGTATACTGGTATACAATGGAGGAATAATATGGATTTTGCAAAAATGATAGATCATACAATTTTAAAACCTGAAGCAACAAAGGAGGAAGTCAAAAAGCTATGCAATGAGGCGGTACGGTATGGGTTCCATTCGGTGTGTGTAAACTCCAGCTATGTATATTATTGTGCACAGCTGTTAAAAGATACGGATGTGAAGGTATGCACTGTAGTAGGATTTCCACTGGGAGCGATGTCCACGGACGGTAAAGTGGGCGAGACTCTGGCAGCGGTAGAGGACGGAGCTGAAGAGATCGATATGGTGATTCATATCGGAATGATAAAGAGCGGGGACTGGAAGTACGTGAAGGAAGATGTGGCTTCTGTCGTGGAGGCTGCAGGGGACCGCGCTATTGTAAAAGTCATTCTTGAGACATGCCTTCTTACTGAAGAAGAAAAGATACAGGCATGCAGGATCTGCAAAGAGGCGGGAGCCGATTTTGTGAAGACATCTACAGGATTCTCCAGGGGAGGGGCTACCGTGGCTGACGTTGAACTGATGCGCAGGACAGTAGGGCCGGTTATGGGCGTGAAAGCTTCAGGGGGAATCAGGACGGCAGCGAAAGCAGAAGAAATGGCTGAAGCAGGGGCAGACAGGCTGGGTACCAGCTCCGGGATTGCCATTGTAGAAGGGCATTAGAATGTGGATAGGAATCATTGCGGCACTCCTTTTAATTTTCCTGTTATGTCTGGCAGAAGGACGGCGTGAGCTTAAGTTTTTTAAAATTACACGCTATACCCTGAGGGTGCCTGCATTTGAAAAACTGGATGGAGAGAAAAAAATCATTTTGCTGGCGGATCTACACAATAAGTCATACGGAGAACATAACAGTGAGCTGCTGGATGCGATACAGAGAGAAAAGCCCGATCTGATTCTGATAGCGGGTGATATGCTTGTTGGAAAAGACGTTGCCTCCTATGGGGAAGCGCTGGATTTTGTGACCAGGCTGCCGGAGATCTGTCCGGTCTATTATGGCCCGGGAAATCATGAACAGAGGCTGAAAGAATACCCGGAAAAGTATGAAAAGAGCGTATATAGAAAGTTTAAAAACGAACTGTCACGGTCAGGAGTTCATTATCTGGAGAACCAGAAGGCCGAGATGAGACTGGACAGGCTGGATATCCGGGTGGACGGGCTTGAGCTGCCCATGCATACTTATGAGAAATTCAAAAAACATTCAGTGGATGAAGCAGATATCAGGCGCTGCCTGGGAAGAGCAGATAAAGATAAATACCAGATCCTTCTGGCGCATAATCCCGTGTATTATTCTGCATACAAAGCGTGGGGGGCAGACCTGACAGTTTCGGGCCATCTCCATGGAGGTATTGTGCGTATTCCGGGACTTGGCGGAGTGATCACGCCTCAGGCGGTTCTGTTTCCAAAATATTCCGGAGAGATGACAGTGGAAGAAAACCAGGCGATTGCCGTCAGCAAGGGACTGGGAACCCACACAATCAATCTGAGGTTCTGTAATTTTGCGGAGGTGGTTGTGATTAAGCTGCTTCCATACAGGGAAAAGAAATAAACAGAGTTTTAGGAAATCTTGTTTTGCAGGATAAAACTTGTGTATTTTCTGTTATTCCCTTATAATGAAATACAGTGCGAATATCCGTATTGGGGAGTGTAAGTATGGGAATACCAGTAAAGCTGGAAGTATTTGAAGGTCCGCTGGATCTTCTGCTTCATTTAATTGATAAAAATAAAATAGATATATACGATATACCGATTGTTGAGATCACGAATCAGTACATGGATTATATACGGAATATGCAGAAGGAAGACCTCAACGTTATGAGCGAATTCCTCGTTATGGCGGCAACTCTGCTGGATATCAAGTGCAGGATGCTGCTTCCGAAAGAAGTGAATGAGGAAGGGGAGGAAGAAGACCCCCGCGCTGAACTGGTTGAACAGCTTATTCAGTATAAGATGTACAAGTATATGGCTTATGAATTAAAGGACCGGCAGCTGGATGCAGAGCAGGTTCTTTATAAAGTTCCCACAATTCCGGAGGAAGTGATGGGATATGTGGAGCCTGTGGATTTAGACCTTCTTCTGGGCGATCTGACATTAAAAAAACTGAACCAGATTTTCAAAGACGTTATGAAACGGCAGGATGACAAGATAGATCCGGTGCGAAGCAAGTTCGGAAGAATAGAAAAGGAAGAAGTCCCTCTGCCTGTGAAACTGTCCTATGTGGAAGGTTATGCTAAGTCGCACAGGAGATTCAGTTTCCGCCAGCTTCTTGAAGAACAGAAGAGTAAGATGCATATAGTGGTAACATTTCTGGCTGTACTGGAACTGATGAAGCTGGGAACCATTCGGGTAGAACAGGAGGATACATGCGGGGATATAATGATAGACTCGCTGATTTGAAAGGAATGGAAGAAGATATGGAGATAGAAAAACTGCAGGGCATCATTGAAGCGATCCTCTTTACAATGGGAGAGTCTGTGGAATTGAGCAAGATTGCAGCGGTGATAGAACATGATGAGAGTACAACCCGGAAAATGATACATAATATGATGGACCGATATGAGGAAGACAGCAGAGGAATCCGTATTATAGAGCTGGAGGATTCTTTCCAGATGTGTACAAAAAAAGAAACCTATGAATATCTGATCAGGATTGCAAAGCAGCCGAAACGGTATGTGCTGACGGAAGTTCTGCTGGAGACGTTGTCCATCATTGCTTATAAGCAGCCTGTTACCAAACTGGAGATAGAAAAGATCCGGGGGGTAAAGTCGGATCATGCGGTAAACAAGCTGGTGGAATATGGACTGGTCGAAGAAGTGGGACGTATGGATGCACCCGGAAGGCCGCTTCTGTTCGGTACGACGGAAGAATTTCTGCGCCGGTTCAGCGTACAGTCGCTGGATGAACTGCCTACAATTAATCCGGAACAGGTGGAACACTTCAAAGAAGAAGCGGAAGATGAGGCACAACTGAAGCTGGATATATAAGAATAGGCAGAAAATAGTTCTATCGGCGCTTATATTTTCATAAATACTAATAACATAGTATGTTATGGAGTGCCGGGACATGACAAAAAGGAAAAAAGAGGGCGGCAAAGCTGTCCATAAGATAAGGAAACAGATAACTGCGTTTATTTTAATCTGCTGTATGGTTTTCGCAGGAGCCGGGGGCAGTGCGGTTATGGAGGTTCGCGCAGAGTCGGAGGAACCGGATAATTTATACGCCCAGTCGGCAGTGTTAATGGATGCAGACAGCGGGCGTATTTTATTTTCAAAAAATGGACAGCAGGAGAAGGCTATGGCCAGCACAACAAAGATCATGACCTGTATCCTGGCCCTGGAATACGGCAGGCTGGACAGTGAGATGACGGTGAGCTCCTATGCCGCGTCCCAGCCCAAAGTGCATCTGGGGGCATACAAGGGAGAAACTTTTTATCTTAGAGATCTGCTGTATTCACTCATGCTGGAATCCCACAATGACGCGGCGGTTATCATTGCCGAAAATATCGGAAACAGTGTGGAAGGTTTTGCAGATATGATGAATGCCAAGGCCAAAGAACTGGGATGCAATCATACATATTTTATCACACCGAATGGACTGGATGCTGCGGACGAAAATGGTAGCCACCACACGACCGCGGAGGATCTGGCCAGAATTATGAAGTATTGTATTATGGATTCGCCGCAGAAGGAGATGTTCCTGGAAATCACCCGGACGCCTTCCTATCAGTTCACAGACTGTTCTGGTAAGTCTACATATTCCTGCACGAACCATAATGCGTTTTTACAGATGATGGATGGCGCTCTTTCAGGAAAAACAGGTTTTACTGGAGATGCAGGTTACTGTTATGTAGGATCCCTCAGAAGGGATGACAGGACCTTTATTGTGGCTCTTCTTGCGTGCGGGTGGCCAAATAATAAAAGCTATAAGTGGGCGGATACAAAAGCACTGATGAATTATGGGCTTGAAAATTATGAATACCGGGATATCTGGCAGGACATAGATGCAGGGACTGCGGCTGTAAAAAATGGAATCGATAAAGCACATCCGTTTTGGACGGAGACGGATGTACCATTAGAAGTGATGGGAGCCGACCGGGACTGGAAACTTCTGCTTAAAACGGACGAACAGGTAGAGATGAACTGGGATAAGGAAGAAACACTGGAGGCGCCGGTGGTAAAGGGCCAGAAGGTGGGTGAGGTCGTATACACTTTAAATGGAGAAAAATTAAGATCCTATGATATTACAGCGGCCTCGGGAGTACGGGAAAAAACGTTCAAATGGTATATGGAAACAATTTTCGGAATGTACATGTTAAAAAATATCAATATAAATGATTAATTTTACCACTGGATAATGGCGGATTCTTATGTTAGTATGGATAAAGATAAAAAAAGACAATTAATTTGATAAAATATAAGGAGATGTAGCCATGAAAAATTATGAAAAGTACGAAAAAATGTATTTTATGCCGCCTGAGCCTTGCTATGACTGGGTGAAAAAGGATTCTATTACCGAACCGCCGGCATGGTGCAGCGTGGATTTGAGAGACGGAAACCAGGCACTGATCGAACCCATGGGCCTGGATGAGAAGATAGAATTTTTCCAGCTTTTACTGGACGTAGGATTCAAAGAGATAGAGGTGGGATTCCCGGCCGCTTCCGAGACGGAGTATCAGTTCCTCCGCACAATCATTGAACAGAACATGATACCTGATGATGTTACAATCCAGGTGTTGACACAGGCAAGAGAACATATTATTAAAAGAACTTTTGAGGCAGTAAAGGGTGCTCCTCATGCTGTAATACATGTATACAATTCAACTTCGGTGGCACAGAGAGAACAGGTCTTCAAAAAAGACAAAGAAGAAGTTAAAAAAATTGCGGTTGACGGCGCTAAATTATTAAAAAAACTCGCAAAGGAGACTGAAGGTAACTTTACATTTGAATACAGCCCGGAAAGCTTTCCGGGAACAGAAGTTGACTATGCATTGGACGTATGCAATGCGGTCCTGGATGTATGGAAGCCTACAAAGAAGACAAAGGCTATTATCAATCTTCCGACAACAGTAGAGAACGCAATGCCGCATGTTTTTGCAAGCCAGGTAGAGTACTTTGATAAGCATATGTTATACCGTGAAAATGTAATTCTTTCTCTTCATCCACACAATGACAGAGGTTCAGGTGTGAGCGATGCCGAGCTGGGAATTCTGGCCGGTGCGGACCGTATAGAGGGAACTTTATTCGGAAATGGAGAGAGAACCGGCAACGTGGATATTATTACGCTTGCAATGAACATGTTTTCACATGGTGTGGATCCGCAGCTTGATTTTGCTAACATGAGTGATATCTGTGAAATATATGAGCGTCTTACCAGAATGAAGGTTTCACCGCGCCAGCCATATGCAGGTGAGCTGGTATTCACCGCATTTTCCGGTTCCCATCAGGATGCTATTGCAAAGGGAATGGCATGGAGAGAAGAGAAGCAGTGTGACATATGGAATGTGCCTTACCTCCCGATTGACCCGAAAGATGTCGGCAGAAGATACGATTCAGATGTAATCCGTATCAACAGCCAGTCAGGCAAGGGCGGTGTGAACTACATCCTGAAGCAGAGCTTCGGAATCAGCCTTCCTGATAAGATGAAGGAAGAGGTTGGCTATCTTGTAAAAGATGTCTCAGATAAAGCACATAAAGAGCTGAATCCTGACTGGGTATATCACATATTTGAAGACAACTATATCAATGCCAAGTCTATATTTACAGTAGACGAATGCCATTTTAAACAGGAAGACGGTATTGTAGCAGACGCGGTCATCCACCACGCAGGCAGCAACCGTAAGATCACCGGAGTCGGAAACGGACGCTTGGATGCGGTAAGCAATGCCATTAAGCATTACTTCGACATCAGCTACGAGCTTGCATTTTACGAGGAGCATTCCCTGACAAAAGGTTCCTCCTCAAAAGCGGTTGCCTATGTAGGTGTAATATGCAATAAAAAGAAATACTGGGGTGTAGGAATTGACGCGGATATTATCAAAGCTTCCGTGGAGGCACTTGTCGTTGCGGTCAATAAAATCGAAGAAATTATGAGCAATGAATCCTGCAAAGATGAGAGATTATTAGAAATAACCAACTACATCTACGCAAATTACAAAGACGTAACACTGGATGACTTGTCAGAAAAATTCTTCCTCTCCAAGCCATACCTTTCCAAATACATCAAGGAAAAATCAGGAATGACATTTGGGGACATCCTGAAAAAAGTAAGAATGAAAAAAGCACGTGCTATGTTAAAGAGCAGCAGCATAACAGTTGAAAGCATCGCCGAGTCGGTGGGATACCAGAATGTAGAACACTTTAACCGCGTATTCAAAAAAATGTACAACATGACGCCGGTACAATTTCGGAATCGGAAGTAGGGAGAGAGCTTGCGAACGGATGGACGGACGCCCCGATAACCGGACATAGGGATGGCTGGGGACGGTAGCGGGCTGTAAGCTGGAGTAAAGGAAAAAAGAAGGAAAACCGGGGCAACCTGGGCACATCATGTGAACCCCTGATGGGTTCACACGCTGGGCCCAGGAATTTTTGTGATTCGGAATCACAAAAATTACCCCGGTTTCCCTTCTTTTTTCCTTAACTCCACCTAACAGCCTGCAAGACGCCCCCAGCCATCCCTATGTCCGGTTACCGGGGCTGGTGCATCAAGGCGGGATGGAGTGACTCTCATCCGTGGGGCTTCTGGACCAGTGAGGCGGATTGAGCTGGATAGGCGGAACGAAGTAGATGGGGAGGTTTATGCGATACCGCTTAGCAGGTACCCCTTCTCAAAAAAAAGAGAACAAAAAAGAGACTGCAAAAACGTGCAGTCCCTTTTACGTGTGTGCCAGGCATGGCACTAATCTAGCTAGTGAAAGTCTAGTCACGGGTATTTACCGCCAAGTGTAGCGGAGCGCAAGTTGGCATCAGTAATGATGTGGATGAAGGAAGCGCATAGCAAAGTTCACGAGCCTACGAACAGAAACTTGATAAGGCGATAAGGTGGGTAAGGTTGCACGTCAAACCAAAGCCCGAAAGGTAAACGTATAACCGAAGTTGTAAATCAAGAGGTTGTGGAACGAAAGATTAGTGCCTTACCCTTGGGAGGCCCTACCCACACAT
>NZ_GL870826.1:0-12411 GCF_000190355.1 Clostridium sp. D5
CGTGAAGCCCCCCTCAAGATGAGATATCCCATAACGTCAAGTTAGTAAGACCCCTTGAAGACGACGAGGTAGATAGGGCAGAGGTGGAAGTGTGGCAACACATGGAGCTGACTGTTACTAATAGGTCGAGGGCATAACCAAACAAGGTGATAGGATAATGGATGGATTTAATTCTTTGTATGCAGTTTTGAAGGTATATACATATGGAATGAGGAGACGGTACCCGGTGGTATCGTTTTTTTGTTGTGTAAAGTGTTGTTAATTTTAGAATATTCTGAAAATGGATCGCAAAGGGGTCTGACCCCCTTGCAAGTTTCGCGAAATCAACCTATAATGGACATATTACAATAAAAGGAGAATATACATATGAGCCAGGAAGTATTAGCAGTTGTTGCAGGGGAAGAGATTACACAGGAGGAGTTTGATGCATTTATGCTTAACGTCCCGAGGGATCGTCAGGCATATATATCCAACCCTCAGTTTAGACAGCAGTGTTTGGAGCAGTTGATTGCACTGCATTTATTTGCAAAAATGGGAGGAGAGCTGAAGCTGGATCAGACAGAGAAATATGAGAAGTTCCTGGTAAATGCAAAGCGGGACATCCTTGCGCAGATGGCAATGGAAGAAATTATGAAAGATATCACGGTATCTGATGATGAAGCGTCAGCATATTATGAGGCTAACAAACAGCAGTTTTCCAAGGGCGAGATGGTGAGCGCAAAACATATTCTTACTGATTCCGAGGAGAAGTGCAGTGCTGTCCTGGAGTCCATAACAAACGGGGACAAGAGTTTTGAAGATGCAGCGAGAGAGAGTTCTATGTGCCCATCAAGTGAAAATGGCGGAGATCTGGGTAAGTTTGGAAGAGGACAGATGGTTAAAGAGTTTGAAGATGCTGCGTTTGCTGCTGAGCCGGGACATGTAGTCGGACCGGTACAGAGTCAGTTTGGCTATCATCTGATTAAAGTGGAGGAGAAAGAAGAAGCGGCAACAGCTCCGCTGAATGAAGTGATTGAGTCAATCAAGATGAATATGCTCCAGCAGATGCAGAGCAGTGCTTATTCAGAAATGATAAAAGAGTTAAAAGATAAATATATGCAGGAATAGTTTATAAGGAAAAGGGCCGGGGCTTTCTTGTGGGTTTTCATTAACCCGCAGAGGAAAGCCCCGGTTTTTGTTTGCTTTTACTTAAAGGAGCCGTTGGACAACGCTTTAATGGAAGATGCATATTCAGAGGGTGTCATTCCGGTGGTCTTTTTGAACTGCCGTGAAAAATAGTGAATGGAAGAGTATCCAAGTCTCTCGGAAATCTGTGTAAAATTAAGCTGGCTCATGCGGATCATTTCTTTGGCGGCCTCTACCTTCATCCTGAAAAAGTATTCCATGATGCCAAGGCCGCTTCGTTCTCTGAAGATCCTTTGAAGCTGTGAGCGTCCGGTCAAAGTATCCCGGCAAATCTGTTCAATGGTAAGATGGGCAGAAAGATTTTTATCAAGATAATCAACCACATGCTGGAAAATTTCTTTTTCATTGCGGCTTTTAGTGACCTTGGGAATCTGTCCGTCCATAGCGGTACCGAACTGGTATCTTCTGGCCAGATGCAGAAGGAACTGCTCCAGGTAGAGTTTGATAAGCTGTTCGGAGCCAAAGGGCCTCTCTGGATTTTTAAGCATTTCAGTCTGATATGGATCATCAAGGCGTTCCAGAAAGCAGTTTTTGGCTTCCACCGCGATGTTGGCCAGCAGAGAGCGCTCCACTTCATCAATATGAAGTACTTTACCACGGAAGAAATTCATAGCAGGGCTTTTGCACTCAAAGGAGATCACCACCAGATTCGGAGCGGAGAGACCGGTCGCTGTTACATTGTGATATTCATTGGGTTGGTGAAAGACAATCTCTCCTTTCTTTAAGATCATATAATTATTCTCAGCCGTAATCCCCACCTCGCCCTTGTCGGCATAGCAGAACTCCCAAAAATCATGTCGTTCCCCTATAAATGAAAAGGTATTCATATACTCAAAATAATGGATCGTGTAAAGATTATTTATGCATATGGTGCTTGACAGACGTACATTCTTATATTCCATATTCCGGCGCCTCCTGTAAATTTCCAACTAAAATCAGTATACACGTTTTACATCGAAAAACAAAATAAATTGCATAACAAAAAGCAGATTGTGCAAAAGTTATAACAGATAGTACAAATACATTACAGATAAATTGTAATACCATATAAGTAGAAAACAGACTGACTGGATGAAGTATACAGGTAAAATCCATCAGTCATACAGACAGGAGGTACAGAAAATGAAAAAACCAGTGCTGGTAATTATGGCGGCCGGTATGGGCAGCCGTTACGGCGGCTTAAAACAGATTGACCCAATTGATGAGCAGGGGCATATCATCATGGACTTTTCCATCTTCGATGCAAAAAGGGCCGGGTTCGAACAAGTGGTGTTTATTATTAGAAAACAGGATGAGGCAGATTTCCGCGAGGCGGTAGGAAAACGTATGGAAGAAATCATGGAAGTTGCCTATGCATACCAGGACATAAAAAATATTCCGGAGGGATATACGCTGCCGGATGGACGGACAAAGCCCTGGGGAACCGCACATGCGGTGCAGAGTGCGGATGATGTGATTGATGGGCCGTTCGCGGTCATTAATGCGGATGACTATTATGGGAAAGATGCTTTTCATCAGATTTATGAGTATCTCTCCTCACACGAAGATGACGAAAAGTACCGTTATACAATGGTTGGTTATAAGCTGGAAAATACCGTGACGGAAAACGGGCACGTGGCACGCGGTGTATGCACCATGAATAAAGCAGGCGAGCTGGTAAAGATTGTGGAGAGAACGCAGATTGAAAAGAGGGTACATGGGATTGCCTTTACGGAAGACCATGGTGCAGAATGGACAGTGCTGCCCGGAGATACTGTTGTTTCAATGAATATGTGGGGCTTTACAAGGAGCATTCTGGGAGAGATCAAAGCCGGATTCCCGAAATTCCTAAAAAAAGAGTTGAGTAAAAATCCAAAGAAATGCGAGTACTTTCTGCCGGCCGTAGTCAGCAGTCTGGTGGAAGAGGGACGCGCCTCTGTCCAGGTGCTGACCTCCCGGGACAAATGGTACGGTGTTACATACAAAGAGGATAAACCGGTAGTGGTTGAAGCCATCCGCCAGTTAAAAAAGGAAGGGATGTATCCAGAGAAACTGTGGGGGAATGAAACGAATGAATAAGGTGAGAAATGACCAAAAGGCGGAAGTATTTGCAAATTTTCAGTATGAAGGTGTTTTGACAGGGGATTGTCCCTATGGAAGCGGACACATTAACGACACCTTTCTTCTGACTTTCAGTCTACCCGGGACTGGTGAGAAGAAAATTATATTGCAGCGGATGAACAGTGAGATATTTACCAACCCGGCAGAACTGATGGAAAACATACAGAACGTGACTTCTTATTTAAGAGAACGTATCATTGAAAATGGCGGAGACCCGGAACGTGAGACCCTGAATGTGATTCCGACTGTGGAGAACAAATCCTACTATGTGGATTCCCTTGGCGATTACTGGAGAAGCTATAAGTTTATCACAGGCGCCACAAGCTATGATAAAGTGAAAAAACAGGAGGACTTCTACCAGAGTGCGGTATCCTTTGGAAACTTTCAGCGGCTGCTTGCGGATTATCCTGCAGAGACGCTGAATGAGACAATTAAAGGATTCCATGATACCAGAGCCCGTCTGGAGGTATTTAAACATGCGGCGGCCGAAGATATCTGCGGCCGCAGAGACTCTGTACAGAAAGAAATTCAGTTTGTGCTGGAACATGAAGCTTTGGCAAATATCTTTGGGGATTTGCAGGCAAAAGGAGAGATTCCGCTTCGTGTTACCCACAATGATACGAAATTAAATAATATTATGATTGATGATGTAACGGGAAAGGGAATCTGCGTCATTGATCTGGATACGGTTATGCCGGGGCTGGCAATGAACGATTTTGGCGATTCTATCCGTTTTGGGGCAAGTACTGCCGCTGAGGATGAACAGGATCTGAGTAAAGTTTCCTGTGACATGGAGCTGTTTGACCTCTATACAAAAGGCTTTATCCAGGGCTGCGGCGGCAGGCTGACGGAGAAGGAGATCCGGCTGATGCCGGTCGGGGCCAAAGTGATGACATTTGAATGCGGTATGAGGTTCTTAACTGATTATCTGCAGGGGGATCATTATTTCAGGATCCACAGGGAAAAACAAAACCTGGACCGCTGCCGTACCCAGTTTAAACTGGTGCAGGATATGGAAGCAAAATGGGATATAATGCAGAAAATCGTTCAGAAATACAGCAGATCGTGAACAATACAGGAAATAAACGGAGGTAATTATAATGGCGATTTTAGTAACCGGCGGAGCGGGATATATTGGAAGCCACACCTGTATCGAATTGCTGGGTGTGGGATATGAAGTGGTGGTAGTGGATAATCTGTGCAATTCCTGCGAAGAATCTCTGAAAAGAGTGGAGGAGATAGCAGGGAGGCACGTAAAATTCTATCAGGCAGATATCCTGGATCAGGGAACAATGGAAGAGATCTTTACAGAAGAACGGATTGAAGCGGTGATTCATTTTGCAGGACTGAAGGCGGTTGGGGAATCCGTCCGCAGACCCCTGGAATACTACCACAACAATATAACAGGAACCCTGGTCTTGTGTGAGGTCATGAGAAATCATGGCGTTAAGAATCTTGTTTTCAGTTCATCTGCGACAGTGTACGGCGAACCTGCATTCACTCCGATTACAGAAGAATGTCCAAAGGGAGTGTGCACCAATCCGTACGGATGGACAAAATCCATGCTGGAACAGATACTTTTAGATTTGAATACTGCAGATCCTAAGTGGAATATTGTAATTCTTCGTTATTTTAATCCGATTAGTGCCCATAAGAGCGGGAGAATAGGTGAGGATCCGAAGGGGATACCCAATAATCTGATGCCTCATATTACACAAGTGGCAGTGGGAAAATTAGATAGTCTCGGCGTGTTTGGCGATGACTATGACACTCCGGATGGCACGGGAGTCCGTGATTATATTCATGTAGCCGATCTGGCGCGGGGACACGTTAAGGCGGTCAGGAAACTGGAGGATAAAGAAGGCGTTTCTATCTTTAACCTGGGCACAGGGAAAGGATATTCTGTACTGGAGATGGTGAGGGCCATGGAAAAGGCCAGCGGAAAAGAGATTCCGTATGAGATCAAACCTCGCCGGGAAGGGGACATTGCAATCTGTTATTCCGACGCAGCGAAAGCTAAAGCCGGGCTTGGATGGGCCGCACAGCATGGCCTGGAAGAGATGTGCCGGGATGCATGGAGATGGCAGATGCAGAATCCGAACGGATATAAAGAGAAACATATATAAAGAGAAACATATATAAAGAGGAAACCTCCTTGATTTTTTTCTTGTTTATTTTTACAGCCAGCTTTACGAATAGATCTGTTCAATATAGCGGGCAAATCTAATACCTGTTATATTTTATAAGAATATGAGAATGATAATTTTGTGGAAGGAAAATCCCGCAGAGGCCTGCTATGGAGGGATAGTTTATTCTGAAAAACCGGTTTTTAAATTTGGGGCCTGCTGCGGATAGCTTGTAGTATTGGCGCATGCAGATGACTAAACCTTACGGCTAAATAACCAAAAATAAAAAACAAATAAAAACCACATAAATATATTGACAAAACCACATAAAACCAATATAATAAACATGAAAACAGTAAAGAATAAACACTTTCTTAAAGGAGGAGTGAATATATGAATATAAATTTGTTACACCCTGCAGACCAGCTTGTCATGATGATGAATCGTATCTATCATTATGGTATGACTACAACATCAGGAGGCAATCTATCTATCCTGGATGATAACGGAGACGTATGGATTACTCCCGGCAGCGTGGATAAAGGAAATCTTACAAGAAATGACATGGTTTGTATCAAGCCGGACGGTACCATTATTGGCAATCATAAACCATCCAGCGAGTATCCGTTTCATCTGCAGATCTATAAAACGAGAAATGATATAAAATCAGTACTGCATGCACATCCGCCGGCACTGGTAGCGTTCAGCATTGTGCGAAGAGTACCGAACACACTGTTAAGTCCGAATTCATTTGTCGGCTGCGGCAAGATTGCCATAGCAGAATACGGTCTGCCGGGAAGCCAGGATCTGGGAGACAAGATTGCTAAAGAATTTGCCAAAGGCTGTGATATTGCAGTGCTGGAGAATCATGGTGTGGTAGTGGGGAGCGACAGCCTGTTTAACGCATTTAAGGCATTTGAGAATCTGGATTTCTGTGCAAGGCTTCAGATCAATGCAGCTATCATTGGTACACCAGGATATCTGAAGGAGGAAGAGATTCAGCTTAAGTATACTAAGAACCATCTGAATATGGACGAATTTGTCAGAAAAAATATTACAAGCGCCGAAAAGGCTGCCAGAAGAGATATGTGCAGCATTATTCACAGGGCATATGACCAGGGGCTTGTCAATTCTACCCAGGGCTCCTTCTCCGTAAGGCTGGATGAGGAACGGTTTCTGATTTCTCCGTACAACGTTGACCGGAAATATGTGGATGTGGAAGATATTGTATGCATTAAAAGGGATATGAAAGAAGTGGGAAAAGTGCCCAGTCGTTCTATTAAGATCCATGATGAGATCTATAAGCAGCATCCGGAGATCAACTCTGTAATTATTGCGCATCCGCCTTATATTATGGCATATGCAGTGACTGACGAGCCACTGGATTCAAAATCGATTCCGGAGAGCTATATCTTAATGCGGGATATTCCAAAAGTCGGATACTGTGAATTTTATCAAAAACCGGAAGAGGCCGCGCAGAGATTTAACGAGAGCACTCCCATTGTTATGGTAAGCAACGACTGCTTAGCCGTAACCGGAGATAGCCTTCTCAATGCTTTTGACCGGCTGGAAGTGGCGGAATATAGTGCAAAAGCACTCGTATTTGCTAAGAATCTTGGGGAAATGGTTCCGATCAGTGAGGAACAGATCACTGAGATCAAAAGTGCTTTCCATTTAAAATAGAAATCTAAAATAAAAAATACTAAAAAATGTCCGGCAGTAACGCATCAGAAATAATGTGATGTGTTCCACCGGACATTTTACATTCAGATTAGTCAGGTCAGTGCAGGCTATTTCTTGAGAACATCTGCATGCTCCGGATGTTTTTCAAACCATTTCACTGCATATGGACAGGTGAGGACAGCTTTCTGTCCGCTCTGCCGAAGCTCTGAAACCAGTTCTTCCATCAGTTTTCCTGCGATACCCTGTCCTCGCAGGACGTCATCTACATATGTGTGATTGACATCTACGCATCCAGCGTCAATTGCGGGAAAAGTGACCTCAGCAACCACCAGATAATCCGGGGTATATACTGCGATCTGATTTTTATTGTGCACAAATTCCATCAAAATTCCTCCTAGTTTTTTTATTAGATCTTTATAAAATTAGAATTCTGGAATGTGTTTATGCTATACAGAGTAATTTCCGGGCAGCCTGAAGCGCCGGGCACTCTAATTATGAAATACATTCCGTGCTGTTTGGGGTAACAGTCTCATATATATAGTAAAGGAGCCCCAAGGATTATGCAAATGAAATTTTCAGAAATATGCAAAAAATACTGAGAATTGTGAGAAAAAGTGTTACAATAAAAACAACCAAAAGTAAATCGGATAAAGGTTTCGTGAAAGAGGAGGTATGATTGATGAATGAAGTACAGCTGAAAAGAATGCACGAAGGTAATGGATTCATTGCGGCTTTGGATCAGAGCGGCGGTAGTACACCGAAAGCTCTGAGGCTATATGGAATTGATGAGTCGCAGTATCACAATGATGATGAAATGTTCGAACTGGTACATAAGATGCGGACGAGAATTATTACGAGTAAAGCCTTTACATCTGAACACATACTTGCGGCCATTTTATTTGAGAATACGATGGACAGGAAAATGGAAGGAAAGTACACCGCAGATTATCTGCTGGAGGAAAAAGGCATCCTGCCGATTCTGAAGGTAGATAAAGGGCTGGAACAGGAAGAGGCCGGCGTACAGATTATGAAACCAATGCCTGATCTGGAAGAGCTTCTGGAGAGAGCGAAGAAGAGACACATTTTTGGAACGAAGATGCGTTCCGTAATAAAGATGGCTAACGAGGAAGGGATACGTGAGATTGTGGACCAGCAGTTTGGCGTTGGTATGCAGATAGCCAAAAAGGGGCTTGTCCCAATTCTGGAGCCAGAAGTAGATATCCACAGCCCGCAAAAAGAAAAGGCAGAGAAGATTCTGAAAGGAGAGCTGCTCCGCTATCTGGATAAAGTCCCTGCAGATGTAAGACTCATGTTTAAACTGACTCTTCCGACCCAAAACGGCTACTACAGTGAACTTCTGGAAGATCCGAAAGTCGTGAGAATCGTGGCACTTTCGGGCGGCTACACCAGAGACGAGGCAAATACAATGCTCTCAAAGAATCCGGGCGTAGTGGCAAGCTTTTCACGCGCACTTTCGCAGGGCCTGCGGGCTGACCAGACACAAGATGAATTCGACAGAATGCTTGCAGAATCTATTCAGGAAATATACGACGCATCGATTACATAAAAAAACAAATATCCATAGAGCAAGCTTTAGAAACGGTTGAAGAAAAGGGAAGGGTAAGAGAGGGCAGAATTTGTTTTCCCAAACAAATTCTGATGCCGCCTGCGGCGCGAATGCATTGGCATTCGGGCCAAATGCGGCATGCACCTCTCTTCCCCTTCCCTTTTCTTCTACAGTTTCTTAGCAAAGTGTCAGAACATTACGCCCGAGGACATTGTCCCGTCAGGCACCGGGCTTTCCTTGTCATTCGCGTTCCCCATACTAAATACCATATTTTTTTCAAAAATCTCTTGACATACATAACTGTATCTGATAAAGTTACAGTAATAACTGAAACAAAAAAAGATACATATTTTAGGAGGGTATTATGAATGCAAAATATGATGATATTATTATAGGTTTTGGAAAAGGTGGAAAAACGATTGCAGGAGCATTAGGAAAAGCCGGAAGAAAAGTGGCTCTGATTGAAAAGTCTTCAAAGATGTATGGGGGGACCTGCATTAACGTAGGGTGCATTCCGACAAAGTCACTGGTTCACAGTGCGGAGGCAGCAGTCAACGGATGTACAGAAAAAAGCGCTGCCTATGCGGGTGCCGCAGCAAGAAAGACGCAGCTTGTGGAAAAACTCAGAGCAAAGAATTATATGAAGCTGGATAAGAACCCCAATATTACAATTATAGATGGAACAGCCAGATTCGTTACGGATCATAAAGTTGAAGTCCTTACGGCAGAGGGTACTATAGGACTGGATAGCGAAAGATTTTTTATTAATACAGGGTCTACACCGTTTATTCCCCCAATCAAAGGGATCCAGGAAAACCCATATGTCTATACAAGCGAAACTCTGCTGGATCTGGAAAAGCTTCCTGAGCGCCTTGTTATCATTGGCGGAGGATATATAGGCGTTGAATTTTCTTCAATTTATGCGGATTTTGGAGTTCAGGTTACAATCCTTCAGGATGGCCCTGTATTTCTGCCAAGAGAAGATGCGGAGATTGCAGATATGGTAAGACGGAATCTGGAAAATAGAGGTGCTTTAGTACTTACGGAGGTGCATGTTCAGGAAATTCAGAAAAAGGAAGGTTATACGGAAGTTGTAATCGAAACAAAAGAAGGTAAGAAAATACTGCCGGCAGATGCTATTCTTGTGGCAACAGGACGCAGACCTAATACAAAAGACCTGAATCTGGAAGCGGCAGGTGTGCAGGTGAATGAGCGAGGCGGCATTATTACGGACAATACAAGGACAACAACCGCGCCGAATATTTTTGCAATGGGCGATGTAGTCGGGGGTCTGCAATTTACCTACATTTCATTAGATGATTATAGAATTGTAGCTTCCAAAGTGCTTGGGGACGGCAGCTACACACTTGACAAACGTGGAGCAGTACCTTACAGTGTATTTTTAAACCCTCCATTCTCAAGAGTTGGGATGAGTGAAAAGGAAGCTGTGGAAGCGGGGTATCATGTAAAGATCGCTAAGCTTCCGGCAGCAGCAATTCCGAAGGCGCAGGTAATGGAGCAGCCGGAAGGGATTCTGAAAGCTGTGATTGATGTAGATACCAATAAAATACTGGGGGCGCATCTTTTCTGTGAGGAATCACATGAACTGGTTAATCTGGTAAAAGTGGCAATGGATGCCGGTCTCGAGTATACGGTTTTGAAGAATATGATATTTACACATCCAACCATGGGGGAAGCATTGAATGACTTATTTAATGTTTAGAGATTTGACGTTTCGGTATCATTTGATCCCGGATGTTGTGTTACTAAATAAAAATGCGAAATAGGGAGAATATGATATGGGATTTTCATTAGATATTAGCGTACCGGTTCTAACGGTATTTGTTCAGGGACTACTGAGTTTCTTTTCACCCTGTGTGCTTCCGCTGATTCCGCTTTATATTGGATATCTGGCGGGGGGGACCAGAAAGGTCGGAGAAGACGGTAAAGTTTATTTCAGCAGGAAAAAGGTTATGATCAATACTTTGTTTTTTGTGATCGGCGTCAGTTTTACCTTCTTCTTACTGGGATTTGGAGCCTCCGTGCTTGGAAATTTCTTCAAGGGCAGCCAGAGCATGTTTGCCCGGATTGGCGGAATTCTGATTGTTGTATTCGGATTCTATCAGCTTGGGATATTTGGAAAATCAAAGGTCTTAAGCCAGGAGCACAGACTGCCGTTTCATCTGGATAAACTGGCTATGTCACCATGGACCGCACTGATCATGGGATTTACCTTCAGTTTTGCCTGGACACCATGTGTTGGACCGGCGCTTTCCAGTGTTCTGCTGATGTCAGCTTCAGCAAGCACGAAGGTATGGGGATTCGCCCTGATTGGCGTATATACACTGGGGTTCGTACTGCCATTTTTAGCAGTAGGCATCTTCAGTACAACATTACTGGATTTGTTTAAGAAACATAATAACGTTGTCAAATATACAGTGAAGGTGGGCGGAGTACTCATGATTTTAATGGGGCTTATGATGTTCACCGGAAAAATGAATGCTATTACGGGATACCTTTCAGAGGTGCAGACAGCGCAGCAGGATAATACGAAGACGGAAAAGCAGGCGTCTGAAGGTGAAGAGAAACCTGAAGGAGATTCTGCAAAGAAAGAGGATAAAACATCGGAAGAAGCCAGGGATGAAGGGCAAAATAATGACAGTAATGCAAAGGACAGTGCAGTGGAACTACCGGATGCGATTGATTTTGAATTAAAGGATCAATACGGGAATGTGCATAAGCTATCTGATTATAAAGGAAAGACCGTCTTTCTGAATTTCTGGGCAACGTGGTGTCCGCCTTGCCGCGCGGAGATGCCGGAAATACAGAAGCTCTATGAAGAATACCAAAAGGAAGAAGATTCTGAGGTTGTTATACTGGGAATTGCCGCACCTGAATATGGACGGGAGCAGTCGGCAGAAGATGTAAAACAATTTTTGGAGGATAACGGATATACCTATCCGGTTCTGCTGGATGAAGGCGGAAGCATATTCGATCAGTATGGCATTCAGTCATATCCTACTACATTCATGTTTACAAAAGAAGGTAAGGTATTTGGTTATCTGAGCGGGCAATTGAGTGAGGATATCATGAGAAATATTATTGCCCAGACAATTAGCGGAAAGAGGGAAACGAATGGAAATTAGATAAAACCTAAATATGTTCATGTATGACTAATAATAATGGAAAGTATTTCATAAAAATAGTGGAATAATATGCCATGTTAAATGCGAAGGCTCATCAAAGCCTTCGCATTTTTTGAGGGGTCAGACCCTTTTGCTCTCCGTTTTCAGAATATTCTTAAATTAATACGCAAGAAAAAAGGGGAAAAACGTAAAAAGCTGTTGACAAATCTCAGGAAAGTGTGGTAACCTTATCAAGCTGTCGCTTGAGGGAATAGAAAAAATGAGTTCTTGAGAGCAAAAAGAAACAAAAGAAAATCTGAAAAATTCTTGACAGACGACAACAGATATGATATCCTATAAAAGTTGCCGCTGACGACAAAGAACGACAGCAAAAACAGCAAAGAACCTTGATAATTAAACAATAGACAACAAACCCTTGAAAATTTCTTAAAGAGAAAATTTCAAAGAACAGCATCATAAAAGATGCACCCATCACTGAGAGAGATCTCGGTGGTAAGAACAGTAAAAGGGATAGAATTAGCTAGTAGTTAATTCTGACTCGGATACAAACACTTTTAACGAGAGTTTGATCCTGGCTCAGGATGAACGCTGGCGGCGTGCTTAA
>NZ_GL870827.1:2728-6307 GCF_000190355.1 Clostridium sp. D5
ATCACGATGGTTTTACCAGTGATTAGATATACGAAGCGATTCGTGTATGTAATGACTGATAAAGCAGTCAGCAGGTGGGAAGCGAAAGTAGAACATCTGGATATGTACCTTGAAAATTGCATACAAAGAGAAGTTATATTATTACTGATAAGCGATAATATAACAGATTAAATATCTTATTTAATCAAGACATCCGAGGTAATGTTAACAACATTAACTAGTTCGAAAAAAACGAACGAAAAAAATACATTTTTACTGGGCTTTAGCAGTTCAGTAAGAAGTTATACCTATTACCAACGCATATCACGCTAGATATGTGTCGCCCGATCTCCAACCCGTGAGAGAAGGCAAGTTGGTTATGCTAATAAGAGCGTATGGTGGATGCCTTGGCACTAAGAGCCGATGAAAGACGTGATAAGCTGCGATAAGCTTCGGGGAGGGGCAAATACCCATCGATCCGGAGATTTCTGAATGGGGAAACCCACTGGAGCAGACCTCCAGTATCCTTAACCCAATCCATAAGTTAAGGAAGGGAACCCGGTGAACTGAAACATCTAAGTAGCCGGAGGAAAAGAAAACAACATGTGATTCCGGAAGTAGCGGCGAGCGAACCCGGAAGAGCCCAAACCAGAGTGCGTGCACTCTGGGGTTCGGACCGTATAATTGATTCATCAAGAGTAGCAGAATGGTTTTGGGAAAGCCAGCCAGAGACGGTGAAAGCCCGGTAAGCGAAACTTGCGATGACAAGACGGTATCCAGAGTACCACGAGACACGAGAAACCTTGTGGGAATATGCGGGGACCACCCCGTAAGGCTAAATACTACTTAGTGACCGATAGCGCATAGTACTGTGAAGGAAAGGTGAAAAGGACCCCGGGAGGGGAGTGAAAGAGAACCTGAAACCATATGTTTACAAACTGTGGGAGCACTTTATATGTGCAACCGCGTACTTTTTGTAGAACGGTCCGGCGAGTTACGCTGGCTGGCGAGGTTAAGGGCCAAAGGCCCGGAGCCGAAGGGAAACCAAGTCTGAATAGGGCGATCATAGTCAGTCGGAGTAGACCCGAAACCGGGTGATCTATCCATGTCCAGGTTGAAGTTGCCGTAAAAGGCAATGGAGGACCGAACCCACATCCGTTGAAAAGGGTGGGGATGAGGTGTGGATAGGGGAGAAATTCCAATCGAACCCGGAGATAGCTGGTTCTCCTCGAAATAGCTTTAGGGCTAGCCTCATACTCAAGTCTTGCGGAGGTAGAGCACTGAATTTCCTAGGGGGCGTCAAAGCTTACCAAAGAATATCAAACTCCGAATGCCGTGTAGATGATGTATGGGAGTCAGACTGTCCGAGATAAGTTGGATGGTCAAAAGGGAAAGAGCCCAGACCTACAGCTAAGGTCCCAAAATGTGTGTTAAGTGGAAAAGGATGTGGGATTTCGAAGACAACTAGGATGTTGGCTCAGAAGCAGCCATACATTGAAAGAGTGCGTAATAGCTCACTAGTCGAGAGGTCCTGCGCCGAAAATGTCCGGGGCTAAAACACACTACCGAAGCTTAGGAATTGATGAATGTCAATTGGTAGAGGAGCATTCTTAACTGCGACGAAGCTGTACCGTAAGGAGCAGTGGAGTGTTAAGAAGAGAGAATGCCGGAATGAGTAGCGAGAGGAAGGTGAGAATCCTTCCGGCCGAATATCTAAGGTTTCCAGAGTAAAGCTGATCTGCTCTGGGTAAGTCGGGGCCTAAGGCGAGGTCGAAAGACGTAGTCGATGGACAACAGGTTGAAATTCCTGTACTTTTAACTGACAGAACTGTGGGGACGCAGAGAGAAAGCGCAAGCCGGAAGTGGAAAATCCGGTGCAAGCGTGGTAGGAGTATATCAGGCAAATCCGGTATACAATCCGAAGACGTGACGCGGAGCGAACTAAAGTAGCGAAGTGCGTGAGCTAGCTGCCAAGAAAAGCCGCTATTGTTCAGTTAAAACCCGTACCGTAAACCGACACAGGTGGATGAGGAGAGAATCCTAAGGCCGACGGGAGAAGCATTGTTAAGGAACTCGGCAAAATGACCCCGTAACTTCGGGAGAAGGGGTGCCTCGTGAGAGGCCGCAGAGAATTGGCCCAAGCAACTGTTTAGCAAAAACACAGGTCTATGCAAAACCGAAAGGTGAGGTATATGGGCTGACGCCTGCCCGGTGCTGGAAGGTTAAGGGGAGAGGTTAGCGCAAGCGAAGCTTTGAACTTAAGCCCCAGTAAACGGCGGCCGTAACTATAACGGTCCTAAGGTAGCGAAATTCCTTGTCGGGTAAGTTCCGACCCGCACGAAAGGCGTAATGATTTGGGCACTGTCTCAACAATGCACCCGGTGAAATTGAAGTACCAGTGAAGATGCTGGTTACCTGCGCCAGGACGGAAAGACCCCATGGAGCTTTACTCCAGCTTGATACTGGGATTCGGTATTGCATGTACAGGATAGGTGGGAGGCTACGAACTTATGACGCCAGTCGTAAGGGAGCCGCTGTTGGGATACCACCCTTGCAGTATTGGGTTTCTAACCATCAGCCGTGATCCGGCTGGGGGACAATGTCAGGTGGGGAGTTTGACTGGGGCGGTCGCCTCCGAAAGGGTATCGGAGGCGCTCAAAGGTCTTCTCAGAATGGTTGGAAACCATTCGCAGAGTGCAAAGGCATAAGAAGGCTTGACTGCGACACCGACGGGTGGAGCAGGTACGAAAGTAGGACTTAGTGATCCGGTGGTATAAAGTGGGATTGCCATCGCTCAACGGATAAAAGCTACCCTGGGGATAACAGGCTTATCACTCCCAAGAGTTCACATCGACGGAGTGGTTTGGCACCTCGATGTCGGCTCATCGCATCCTGGGGCTGAAGTAGGTCCCAAGGGTTGGGCTGTTCGCCCATTAAAGCGGTACGCGAGCTGGGTTCAGAACGTCGTGAGACAGTTCGGTCCCTATCCGGCGTGGGCGTAGGATATTTGAGAGGAGCTGACCTTAGTACGAGAGGACCGGGTTGGACTGGCCGCTGGTGTATCTGTTGTTCTGCCAAGAGCATAGCAGAGTAGCCAAGCCGGGAAGGGATAAACGCTGAAGGCATCTAAGCGTGAAGCCCCCCTCAAGATGAGATATCCCATAACGTCAAGTTAGTAAGACCCCTTGAAGACGACGAGGTAGATAGGGCAGAGGTGGAAGTGTGGCAACACATGGAGCTGACTGTTACTAATAGGTCGAGGGCATAACCAAACAAGGTGATAGGATAATGGATGGATTTAATTCTTTGTATGCAGTTTTGAAGGTATATACATATGGAATGAGGAGACGATACCCAGGTGGTATCGTTTTTTTTATGGTGCGTTTTAAGTTCCCTGCAATTTCCATTCAAGTATTCAACCCAACACCTTTGGGGGTATACGGTAAATCACTAGTACCGTGCTAGTCTCATCTATCCATGAGATAATACCTCTAGAAAACTACAAGTTTTTTAAAGGAGTTATCCCTGTGGATAAGATTACACATCAGGTCCGTGTAGAGCACTGGGCCAAAATCATGAATGAATGCATAAACAGACGGG
>NZ_GL870828.1:0-5051 GCF_000190355.1 Clostridium sp. D5
GTGTTTGGAATTATTGGTATGATACTTGGATCTCTGGATGCTGTCCGGCAGAAGAATATAAGGAAAATGATTGCGTATTCCTCTGTAGCGCAGATAGGCTATATTTTTATGGGGCTTGGCCTCGGTTCAGCTGCGGGTAATGGGGCAAGTATTTACCACATCTTCGCCCATGCGGCGGCAAAATCCCTGGTTTTCGTGGCGGCTTTTGGTCTGATTAAAGCTTCAGAGGGATGTATGGATATCGGCGGGCTCAGAGGCGCTGGATTCCGAAATAAAGTAGCCGGCGTGGGGTTTGTGGCCGGTTCCCTTTCCATGGTGGGCATCCCCGGGTTTGCGGGCTTTGTCAGCAAGCTGATGTTTGCGGAGGCATCCCTGGAAGATGCGGCCTATGCGATCCCGGTGCTGGCGGCTCTGGCAATCAGTACGGTATTGAATGCGATTTACTTTATGAGAGTGGTCCTGATCCTGTATACTCCCTTAAGTGAGGAGGAGAAGGCGGCAGGGCAGAAGGAACAGACCATGGGCAATCCCTGGCAGTTTAAGGCGGCCATCGCAGGGGGCGTGGCCCTGAACCTGTTCCTGGGCATCTGTACGGCGCCTGTCATGGGGGTGGTCCAAAAAGGACTGGAGATCTTTGGATAAGGGGGGGCCTGCCAGAGGTGTGCAGTGACCGGCAGAAATCGTTTTATGGCAGATAGGAGGAAATATGTACATACAGGCATGGATTCTATGTTCAATCTTTATACCGGCAGTGGCAGGGCTTCTTTTCCTTGTGCTTCCTGCCAAAAAAATGGAGGAGAAAAAGATGTCCTTTGCGGCGGTGGCCGCACTGGCCCTTACGGTGGGGGCAGTGGCCCTTCTGCTGGTTTCGTACGCCAGGGGGGCGGAGGCACAGCTGACGTTATTCCAGCTGACAAAGGGGCTGGACATTTCCTTTCGGCTGGATGGCCTGGGCGCGTTTTTTCTGGGGTTTATTGCGTTTGTCTGGCTTCTGGGCGGGGGTCTTTTCCATGGAGTACCTGCACCATGAACACCATAAGCGGCGGTTCTGGGGCTTTTACCTTCTGACCCTGTGTGCGCTGCAGGGGCTGAGCCTGGCGGGAAACCTGGTGACCATTTATCTCTTTTTTGAAATGATGACCCTGGTGTCCATGCCATTGGTTCTGCATACCCAGACCCACGAGGCGGTCATGGCGGGCATGAAATATCTCTTTTACTCCATGTGCGGGGCTTACATGGCTTTGTTTGGGGTGTTTGTATTCTATCACTTTGGAACCAGCCTGGACTTCCTGCCCGGAGGCGTGATGGACCCGGCGGTGCTGGCGCAGAACGGGACCATCCTGCACCTGGGGTTATTCTTTATGATCCTGGGGTTCGGCGTGAAGGCCGGTATGTTCCCCATGCAGGCGTGGCTGCCCACGGCCCATCCGGTGGCTCCGGCCCCGGCTTCCGCGGTGCTCTCCGCCATCATTGTCAAGGGCGGGGTGCTGGCGGTGCTGCGTTCGGTGTATTACATTGCGGGAGCAGAGTTTCTGCGCGGCAGCTGGGTGCAGTATGCGTGGCTGGTGCTGGCCCTGATCACCATCTTTCTGGGCTCCATGCTGGCCTTTCGGGAACCGGTGCTCAAAAAAAGGCTGGCCTATTCCTCGGTGAGCCAGGCTTCTTACATCATGCTGGGCATGGCCATTTTAAACCCCACGGCGCTTACGGGGTCCCTGCTCCATGTGCTGTTCCATGCCTTCATCAAGACCGCCCTCTTCCTGAGCGCAGGGGCGATCATTTACCAGACCGGATATACCCGGGTGGACCAGCTTCGGGGGATTGGAAAAGAGATGCCGGTGACACTGTGGTGCTATACCATTGTCTCCCTTGCCTTAATCGGGATCCCGCCGGCCAGCGGATTCATCAGTAAATGGTATCTGGCAGAGGGGCTTTTGGAGAGCGGGGTAAAGACCTTCTCCTGGCTGGGGCCGGTGGTGCTTCTCGTAAGCGCGCTGCTCACGGCAGGGTATCTGCTTCCGATTACAATCGATGGATTTCTGCCCGGCAGAGAGTACAATTATCAGGCGCTGAAAAAGAGGGAGCCCTCAGCCAAAATGGTGGTGCCCCTTTTCATCCTGGCCGCGGGGGCGCTGCTCATGGGCCTGTTCCCGGGCAGCCTGGTGGAATTTCTTGGAAACATTGCAGCGGCAGTGGTATAGGGAGGTGAGGACATGAACGAAAAGTTACTTATATTAGCAGTGGTTTTCCCTATCGTGATGGCGGTCTTCATTCCCCTCATTCCGTTCCGGAAACGCGCGCACATGGAAGTTTATATTGAAGCCGTCGTGATCCTGACCTCGGCCCTTGTCCTCCTGCTTTTGTTCAACCGGCCGGGGGAACTGGTGCTGCTGCAGTTTTCGGAGAAAGTGTCTTTTGCATTGAAAATCGACGGGATGAGCATGGTGTTTGCGGGCCTGATCTCCATCCTGTGGCCCATTGCCACCCTGTATTCCTATGAGTATATGTCCACGGAAGAGCGGGAACAGCCCTTTTTCATGTTCTATACCATGACCTATGGCGTGACCTTGGGCATTGCCTTTGCCGCGAACATCGTGACCATGTATTTCTTTTATGAGATGCTGACCCTGGTCACCATTCCCCTGGTGCTGCACACCTTTACCAGGGAGGCGGTCCTGGCGACCCGGAAATATATTTATTTCTCCATCGGAGGGGCGGCCCTTGGCTTTATGGGGATGGTCTTTTTAGTCCGCTACGGGGACCCCTCCGGGTTCACCCTGGGGGGCATCCTTACGGGGCATACGGCGGGGCTGGGGATGGACCTGGTGCTGCTGCTGTATGTGATTGCCTTTCTGGGCTTCAGCATCAAGGCGGCCATGTTTCCCTTCTATTCCTGGCTTCCGGATGCGGGCGTGGCGCCCACTCCGGTGACCGCGCTGCTGCATGCGGTGGCAGTGGTAAAGGCGGGGGCGTTTGCCGTGATCCGGCTGACCTATTACTGTTTTGGGACGGAGCTCCTTCGGGGAACCTGGGCCCAGAACGTGGTCATGGTCCTGGCCATGTTTACCGTGGTGTTCGGCTGCAGCATGGGTGTGAAAGAGACCCACATGAAGCGGCGGCTGGCCTTTTCCACGGTGAGCAACCTGTCCTATATCATCTTCGGGGCCACCATCATGACGCCGGCCGGGCTTCTGGGTGCGCTGTGCCACATGGTCTTCCATGCGGTGATGAAGATCAGTGCCTTTTTCTGTGCCGGCTCCATTATGCACCAGACCCACAAGCACTATATTTATGATATGGACGGCTTCGGGAGGAAGATGCCCTGGGTGTACGGGGCCTTTACGGTATCGGCCATCGGGATGATGGGAGTGCCGGGGGGCTGCGGGTTCATCAGTAAATGGTACCTGGCCAAAGCGGCCCTGGGTAGCGGGAACTACCTGGCGTGGGCCGGTGTGGGGTGTCTTCTCATCTCGGCGCTTTTGACGGCCATCTATATGATGACCATTGTCATACGGGGATTTTTCCCGGAGAAGGGGGTTGACGAGAAAGCCCTGGAGGGGGTGAAGGACCCGGGGTGGCAGATGGTGCTGCCGCTGATGCTGTTCTCCATCGCAATCATCGGGTTCGGGGTCTATTCCGGGCCGCTGACGGACTTCCTGACGAAGGTGGTTAACGGTGTATTTTAGAAGGTTATCAAAGGAGTATCTTAGGAGGTGGCACGCTTGAATGAAATCCAATTGGCAGTCCCGGTATTTTATCCCATGGCCGGCGCACTGCTTACCTATCTGATCGGAAGGAAGTCCAAAGAGGGCAGGAACTATTTTGCAGACTTTGTGGTCATAACGGAATTCCTGATGCTGCTTTACGGGGCAGTGCGCCTGCAGGGCACGACAAACATCCTGGAGGGGGTCTGCGGCATGGGGCTTTCCTTTGCCATGGACGGCTTCCGGGGAATCTACGGGGTGGTTGCGGCATTTATGTGGATGATGACCATCGTGTTTTCCCGGGAGTATTTCGGGCATTACCGGAACCGGAACCGCTATTACCTGTTCCAGCTGGTCACCCTGGGGGCGACCATCGGGGTCTTTCTTTCCGCGGATTTATATACGACTTTTATCTTTTTTGAAATCATGTCCTTTACCTCCTACGTGTGGGTGGCACAGGACGAAAGGAAAGAATCCTTAAGGGCGGCCCAGACCTACCTGGCGGTGGCGGTCATCGGGGGGCTGGTGCTGCTGATGGGGCTCTTTCTGCTCTATACGTCCGTGGGGACCCTGGAGATCGGGGCGCTCTTTGAGGCCTGCAGAAACTTCCCGGATAAAAGGATGCTCTACATTGCCGGAGGCTGCATGCTGTTCGGCTTCGGGGCAAAGGCGGGCGCTTTCCCGCTGCATATCTGGCTGCCCAAGGCCCATCCTGTGGCACCGGCACCGGCATCGGCGCTGCTGTCCGGGATTCTGACCAAGGCGGGCGTGTACGGGATCCTGATCATCAGCTGCTACATGTTTTACGGGGACGAAAAATGGGGCAGCCTGATCCTGGCCCTGGGCGTGGTGACTATGTTCGGGGGTGCGGTGCTGGCGGTCTTTTCGGTGGACTTAAAACGCACCCTGGCCTGTTCCTCCATGTCCCAGATCGGCTTTATCCTGGTGGGGACCGGGATGCAGTGCCTGTTGGGGGCGGAAAACGGACTGGCGGTGCACGGGACCTTCCTGCACATGATGAACCATTCCCTGATCAAGCTCGTCTTATTCATGGCCGCCGGGGTGGTCTTTATGAACATTCACCAGCTGGATCTGAATGAGATCCGGGGTTTTGGCCGCGGGAAACCGTTTTTGAATGCCGCGTTCCTTATGGGGGCCCTGGGAATCGGGGGAATCCCACTGTGGAACGGCTATATCAGCAAGACCCTGCTCCATGAGAGCATTGTGGAGTACTCGGGGGCACCGGTTTTTGTGTTTGTGGAGTGGATGTTCCTGATCAGCGGCGGGCTTACTGTGGCGTATATGCTGAAGCTGTATATCTCATTGTTTTGGGAGAAGAATAGGGAT
>NZ_GL870829.1:0-3176 GCF_000190355.1 Clostridium sp. D5
TGGATTAACTATTTCAGAATCGGAATGATGAAAGGTTTTATGGATGATTTCGGACAATGGTTAAGGCATAAAAATTCGAGTAATTGTGATGAAACAATGGAAAACGTCCAAGACCATATATAAAAATCTATGCTATATGAATAGAAAATATGAATGTGGATTCGACCATGAATCAATCTATAAAGTTGCAAACTCAAGACTTGGATGGTACAGACAGAGTGGAATGAACGTAGTTAATTTTATCATTAGCGTAAACGTCAAACCATCCGCCCCAACCTAAACCAACGCCGCTTTTCAGCGGCGTGGTATCCGGCATTTTTCCGGCAGATTGGTTGACCACGGCATCAAAGATGCCAATGCGTTTTTGTCTATAGTTCCATCCTTGTCTGCAAGTTTTGGCAATTCTGTAAGCAGATAGCAAAAATAATTGTAAGTACTCAGATTATTCAGTTTGGCAGTTTCCGAAATGCTGTATATCACAGCACTGGCTTCTGCTCCTTTGATAGAGTCAATTATTACCCAGTTCTTTTTGCCAATGCAGAATGTACGAATTGATCTCTCAGAAGCCGAGTTATCTATCGGGACTTCTCCATCTCTCAGAAATACCTTTAGCTGCTTTTCCTGATTGATGCTGTATTTTAAACCTTTAGCGGTTTCGCCTTTTGGCAGTTGTTCATGGAGCACTTTTTTTACCCACACAAAATACTCCTCAACAAGCGGTTTTACATTTTTTTCTCGCTCCTTGAGCCGTTCTTCTGCTGTAAGCGCCTTTAAAGATTCATCCAGTTTATAGATGGAAGATATCCTTATTAGTGCTTGGTATGCAACCGATTTTTTGGCTGTTTCCCGGTCATCCATTGCCTTTACCGCATTCATAAACGATCTGCGGCAGTGTGCCCAGCAATTCGCGTTGGTCACCCCCTCCAGATTCTTTTCAATCAGATGATACTGGCTTAGACCATCCGTTACAAGGACTCCCTTAAAGTCTTTGTAGTATTGCTCCGGATGATCATGATGCCGGGTCTTCTGGTATTCATACAGGACAATGGGCTTGTCTTTGTAGTATTCGCCAGACCGGTGAACCCACATATAACTCTGTGCTCCTGCAGAACGTCCATCATTGATCACTTCAACCGGTGTTTCGTCACATTGGGTGACATGATATTTAAATAGTTCTTCCTTCATATAGTCATAAACTGGCTGAAAGTATCTCTGTGCACACAGGATGGTCCAGTTAGCCATATTTTGTCTACTGATATGGACACCACCTCGCTGGAACTCCTGCTCAATTCGGTACAGCGGAATAGAATTCACATACTTCCCATTGATGATGGCAGCTTCCAATGAAGGAGTTACAATGCTGTTCCTAAGAAGATCTTTTGGACGATCACCCCGGACGAATTCATCCTGATGGAGCCCATCTGTGCCGACATACACTTCAACCGTATGAACTTCAACTGTCCAGGAAGCCGGTTCGTAACGCAGGCGCTTATAAGATTCATCCGGCATACGCTTGTAGTTTCCGTCACCATACATCTCGTTAAGTTTTTCTTGCGAGACACTGTGAAGAATCTTTTCTTCCGGAAATCCAGACAAATCCGCATCCCGCTTACCGCGCTGCTTTTTCTGTTTTGGGATTGTCGCAAGGACTTCTTCTATCGTTAATTCTTCCGTAGTATCTTCCGCAAGTGCTTCGGCTTCATTGAACAGCGATAGTTGTCCGCTGACTGCATCCAGTGTTTCCGTATGGCGTCCAAAGTGCTGTTGGTTTGCAATACGTATCTGCTCGATAAGTTTCTCCAAGTTATCATTCATCTGTGTTAACTGATCCTGCATAGACAACACAAGGAGCATCAGATCTTTTTTGTTTAGCTTATTCAATTGTTCCACGGTATATTTTTCAGCCATAAGTTCGCTCTCCTAATTGTCTTTATTATACCGCGGATAGCGTATTTATGCCACTTTCGGCACTTTGGCACTTCGTCATAATGCCTATGGTTTACACGCTTTATACCTCTTATACAAGGATAGAAATATAGAGTTTTCAATGTTCAAAAGTGCCTTGTTTCAGGCGTATATGCCGCAATGCTGATAGCTTTACGGCAAGTTTTGGGATTCCAAAGTTACAGCAAAAACCGAAGGTTTAAATTTCTCTGTTTTGCACAACAAAAACTTTATAACACATGCTTTGGATGGACCTCTTTGATCTTTGGAACAATCGGATTCAAGCCCTGCATCAGCATCTGGTACTGATCTCTGGTCAGTTCCGCCGCTTCCTCGGGCGTGCGCGGCCAGCTGAATGAGCCATCTTCCAAACGCTTATACAAAAGTAAAAACCCGGTCCCCTCCCAAAGCAGGCCTTTAATCCTGTCCGTTCGGCACCCACAGAACAGGAAAAGCACATCCTTCTCAAAAGGATTTAAATCATACTTTGTGCCGATTAATTGTGCCAGACCATCAATTCCTTTTCGAAGATCAGTTCTTCCGCAAGCCAATATGATGCGTTTCACGCCGGCTGCTTCAGCTAACATGGATAACAACCTCCAACATCTGTTTTAGAAGTCCAGGAGAAACAGTGTTTGATAATCCTATCGTCAACTTCCCGGTGCGGATGATTGCATCTGCTTGAAATGACTGCCCGAAAGATTCAGAAGCTCCCTGTGGTTGAACTGGTAATTCTGCAAATGTAACAGTGCCTTCCTGACTGGTAGCCGGTAGGTTGATTGAAGACATTTGCTCATATGCTTCCTTGCGTATTTTGCGAAGCCAGTAGTAGTAGCTCTTTTCGCTGATGTCATGATCCATCATCCACTGTTTGGCAGTCTGTCCTTCCGGTCGCTGTTGACATTGCTCAATAATTGATTTCCAATTAGCAAGCCTTACTTCATGAGTGGTTTTATCCATAGTATTTACCTCCACTTGAAAAAACTAGTTAGTTTTTTGCATTTTTTCAAGTGTGCCATAAAACTCATCAGAAAGAAAGGCGGATGGTTTGACGTTTACTCATTAGCCCAATGGTGCTTGAAACAAAAATAAAGGACGGAGCTGGTTTGCTCAATCCTTTAAATTATTATCTAAGATAAGTTGGAATATAAGTTGTAGAGCCGTATACGAGACCCGTACGTACGGTTCAATGAGAGGGAAATAATGCTAGCCATTATTTCCCTACTCTATTT
>NZ_GL870830.1:0-2744 GCF_000190355.1 Clostridium sp. D5
AGTGCGACTCGTTCGCAGACGGTAAAAAGTCTGCGCACGAGCAACGGTTTTCCGTTGTTCGGAGAACTGGTAGTTTGATAGGTGGAATGACGGGGTAACGCCCTGAAACGCCTACCCTTGATGGGCGTGCATTAGCTGTAATGGCTGGTGTACGAAGCCCCATGACAAAGGCTGAGAGTAACCGTAACCACTGCCTAAAGTGGTCGAAAGCGGTCTGGAGGCAGACTGTGTTACCTATAAGCCGAGAGTCTATAAGATACCTATGGTTAGAATGTTCGCTTTGGCGGGCGGACTGACGAACCTGCGAATGTACAGGTCTAAAAGAAGACCATGCAGAAATGTGTGGGTGCGTTAATGCGCAGTCGGTGTGGTTTAGTAGAAATTGATCCTACGAACGACCATGCTGTGTTACAGGCACAGGCAAGCCGACAGGTCTATAGCAGGAACCTATGGGTATGTATGAACAGATAGAACTATCGGAACGAGGAAAGGCAGCAGATTCCGCAAGGAATAGTCTGACGAAAAACAATAAGCAGACGAACTGCTGCTGAAAAGTAGTGGTCGAACCTATGATGTGCTTGCGTTATGTGAGCTACGGAGGAATGGCCACAAGTCGGTTGAGATAAGCAGGCATTATTCAATCCAACATAAGGATTCGAGTAAGACCAAAAGGGTCACTTTCGCAAAAAGGAGGTGATGCCTTATGCCAAAGAAAAACAAAACTCTATGTGTAGATGACTTACGTCATGCCGAGTATTACGGTATGCAGCCAGTTTTTGATGAACTCTATCATCGAAGTTTGGAGGGAGAAAATTTTACCGACCTTATGGATTTAATTCTGAGCCGGGACAACATTCTTCTGGCATATCGGAACATCAAAGCAAACGGAGGAAGCTACACAGCAGGAACAGACAACAAAAACATCAGTGACATCGGGTGTTTACCGCCCGAAACAGTTGCAGAGAAAGTGAGGTTTATTGTCACAGGAAGTCAGCACGGATACCGCCCAAAGCCGGTAAGACGCAAAGACATTCCGAAACCAAACGGAAAAACCAGACCGTTAGGTATTCCCTGTATCTGGGACAGGCTGGTACAGCAATGTATCAAACAGGTCATAGAGCCAATCTGCGAAGCGAAATTCAGCGACAACAGTTACGGCTTTCGCCCGAACCGTTCCGTGGAACACGCCGTGCAGAAAACTTACACCATGCTTCAACGCATGAACCTGCATTATGTGATTGAGTTTGATATAAAAGGATTTTTCGACAACGTAAATCACAGCAAGCTAATGCGGCAAATATGGGCAATGGGAATACACGACAAACAGTTGATTTTTATTATCAAGCGGATTCTGAAAGCACCGATTAGAATGCCAGACGGCACTACACTCATTCCAGACAAAGGCACTCCGCAAGGCGGTATCATTTCACCGTTGCTTGCCAATATCGTGCTGAATGAACTGGACAAATGGGTTGAGAGCCAATGGCAGAACCACCCTCTTGTAAAGGAATACGGGTATGAGAGGAAAATCAGAAACTCGATTACTTTTGACCGGAGCAAGGCATTCCTCAAAATGAGGAAAACAGGGTTGAAAGAAATGTATATCGTGAGATATGCAGATGATTTCAGAATTTTCTGCCGGAATAAAGAGGACGCTTTGAGAACGAAAGAGGCTGTAACGGCATGGATAACCGAGAGGCTGAGGTTGGAGGTATCGCCAGAGAAAACAAGGATAGTCAATGTTAGAAAACGCTATTCAGAGTTTCTTGGGTTTAAGATACGAGTCAGACCGAAAAGCAGGAAGTACATCGTGCAATCTCATATCTGTGACAAAAAGTTGGAACTGGAAAGGCAAAAACTGGTGGAACAGGCGAAACGAATTGCCCGACCTTCAGAGGGAAAAAGACCTTTGGACGAAATACGGCTGTACAATTCAATGGTTCTGGGAATACAGAATTATTTTCAACTTGCCACCTGCATCAGCATTGATTGCAGGAAAATCCACAGACAGGTCATGACAGTTTTAACAAATCGGCTCAATACAGAAACCGGGTGCAGACTTGTTCGAGAGGGCGGCGCAATGACCGAGAGCGAAAAAGAACGGTTTGGAAAGTCGGCAATGATACGGTATGTATCTGGAATCGACCAACCTATCTACCCTATCGCATACATCAAGAACAAGATACCGATGGCAAAGAAAGCGGCGGTTTGCAGTTACACGGTAGAGGGACGGGCATTGATACACACGAACCTAAGTATGAACTCATCTGTTCTATCAGGTTTGAGGAATCAACCGTCTATGGGGCGAAGCACAGAACTTACTGACAGCAGGATTTCACTATTCTCGGCTCAACGTGGAAAATGTGCGCTAAGTGGGGAACTCTTTGAAAATGCGGCTGACATAGTATGCTGGCTGAAAACACCGGCAGAATTGGGCGGCAAGGAACGCTATCGAAATATGATTTTGTTCCATAATAGATTTCTTCCACTCCTGCAAGAGTGTCCTAAGAATGAGCTAAAAGAGATAGCCGACACGCTCAAGGCAACAAAGGAACTGATGTTAAAAGTGAACAGTCTGCGCCAGCAGGCTGGTTTGTCCGCAATAGAAAACTAACATTTCATTTGGTGATTGATTAAATGCTTGTGAAAACAACCGATGGAACGCCGGATGCGGTGAAAGTCGCACGTCCGGTGTGGAGTGGGGGAAAATCCGGCGATAACTTCAAAGGATTACCTATCACTAT
>NZ_GL870831.1:0-2634 GCF_000190355.1 Clostridium sp. D5
ATGGCCTACAGCCTGATCATGTCCATCCTGTGGATGATCATGGAATCCCCGGACCTTGCCATTACAGAGGCGGCCGTGGGTGCGGGCGTGACCTCGCTTTTGTTTTTTGTGACCCTGAAGAAGATCCGGGGGATCTCCGCCGACAAGGAGGAGGATGACGGAAAGGAGACGGAAGAATGAGCAGAAAACGGCCCCAGGAGGAGTATAACAACAGTCCGGCCTGCCGGTTTAAACGGTGGCTGAACGGAGAGAAGGACCCCTTTGTGGGAACCCTGGAGATGAAGCCTCCCCCGATAGAGGAGGAACCCGGGCCTCCCTATGAGCCTTCGGACTATGAAGAGATAAAGAAAATGAGCAGGGATTATTCTCGGAATGAGAGATTGAAAACATATAGTAAAGTGTACATCACTGTCAGTATTTTGATCTGTATGCTGCTAATCATGATATTGGTTTATGCAGTATCCTATCTTCCGTCTGTGGGAGAAAAATCGAATCCCACCAATAATGAAGTGCCGGAACGGTATATTACAGAGGGGCTTCAGGAGACAGGTTCTGTCAATGTAGTGACGGGAATGATCCTGACATATCGTTCCTTTGATACCTTTGGGGAGACCACGGTTCTGTTTATAGCAACCTGTTGCGTCATGATTCTTCTTTTGGTTGAAAATGAGGAAAAACGGAAAAAGCTAAAGCTTGATGACTACGGCAAGGAACCTCTTCAGGACACGGTTCTGAAGAAGGTAGCAAAGCTGGTTTGTCCCATAATATTTTTGTTTGGAATCTACATAATTTTAAACGGGCATCTGTCTCCGGGCGGCGGCTTTTCCGGAGGTGCGGTGATCGGTGCCGGGATGATACTATATGCGGCAGCTTTTGGTTTTACAAAGACGCAGCGATTTTTTAATGAAAAGATTTATGTAATCGTTAAGGTTACTGCGCTTCTGTTGTATGGCCTGATTGCACTGCATTATTTTTACACCGGGGCAAACGGGCTGGAGCATATTTTCCCACTGGGAGTTCCCGGGGAGATATTGAGCGGAGGAATTATTCTTCCCATTAATATCTGTGTAGGGACAGAAGTAGCATGTACAATCTATGCGTTTTATGCATTGTTTAGAAGAGGAGGGCTGTAATATGGGAAGTAATTTAACTTCAAATTTTATTGAAATCGTTGCAGTCATTTTATTTGGAATTGGGTTTACGGACCTGTTCCTGCATAAGAACCTGATTAAAAAGATCATCGGGCTGAACATAATGGATACCGCGGTTTACCTTTTCCTTGCAGTCAAAGGTTATATTGGCGGGTTAAAAGCACCTATTATTGTGGACGGCATACAGAGCGCTGACAAATATATTAATCCTGTGCCCAGCGGCCTTGTGCTGACAGGGATTGTGGTGTCGGTGTCGGTCACGGCACTGATGCTCGCGCTGACCATCTGCCTGTATCACAGATATCATACTTTGGACCTGGATGTAATATCGCTCAAGATAAGGGAGAAGGAAGAATGAGTTTTGTACAGAATGTTCCCTGTTTTTCTATTTTAATGGCAATGTTTGCGGCAATCATTACATCCGCAGTAAAGGGGAAGCCGGCGAGACGGATTTGTATCTGCGTGACGGCCGCGATCGGGTTAATGTCCGCATTCCTTCTTGTGTTCCTGATGGGAACAGGTGAAAGCTATACCTATATGATGGGGCATTTTCCGGCACCATGGGGAAATGAACTCCGCGCAGGTATGCTGGAAGCGGCCATGGCATTGCTGTTCTGTATCATTATGCTGGTCGCGTTATTTGGAGGTATGGAAGAAGCTCGTGCAGACCTTGAGGCAGACAAGGCTAATTTTTACTATATCATGGCAGATTTGATGCTGGCATCCAGTCTGGCGTTAGTGTATACCAACGATATGTTCACCGCCTATGTATTTGTCGAGATTAATACAATAGCGGCCTGTGGACTGATTCTTGGGAAATTTAATGATTTGACCATTGCTGCAGGGGTGCGCTATATGATTATGAGCCTCATGGGGTCCGGCCTGCTGCTGCTTGGAATCAGCTTTTTCTATGATATGACAGGGCATCTTCTCCTGAGCAATATGAAAGAGAGCATTCTTTTGCTCTGGCAGACAGGTGAGTATCACATTCCGCTGATACTGACGATTGGACTGGTGAGCGTGGGCCTTGCGATTAAAAGCGCCCTGTGGCCATTTCATTCCTGGCTTCCAAATGCGTATGGACACTCCACGGTTGCATCATCGGCTATGCTTTCCAGTATCGTGTCCAAGGGATACATATTCCTTCTTATAAAGATTATTTATAGAGTGATTGGTACAGAGGTATTTGCAGAAAGCCATATCATTGATATTTTGTTTGTGTTTGGAATTATTGGTATGATACTTGGATCTCTGGATGCTGTCCGGCAGAAGAATATAAGGAAAATGATTGCGTATTCCTCTGTAGCGCAGATAGGCTATATTTTTATGGGGCTTGGCCTCGGTTCAGCTGCGGGTAATGGGGCAAGTATTTACCACATCTTCGCCCATGCGGCGGCAAAATCCCTGGTTTTCGTGGCGGCTTTTGGTCTGATTAAAGCTTCAGAGGGATGTATGGATATCGGCGGGCTCAGAGGCGCTGGAT
>NZ_GL870832.1:0-2626 GCF_000190355.1 Clostridium sp. D5
TGAATCCCGCCCCCCGCAGGCCGCTGATATCCGGATTCCCCGCGGATGCTTTGATCAGGCCGAAAGCCGCCACGAAAACCAGGGATTTTGCCGCCGCATGGGCAAAGATGTGGTAAATCCCCGCTCCGGTCCCCGCCGCCGTGCCAAGGCCCATGCCCATGAAAATATAGCCGATCTGGGCCACCGAGGAATAGGCAATCATTTTCCGCAGGTTCTTCTGCCGGACCGCGTCCAGGGAACCCAGGATCATGCCGATGATTCCGAACACCAGCAGGATATCGATGACATGGCTTCCCGCAAAGATGTCCGCCCCCGTTACCCGGTATATGATCTTGAGCAGCAGAAAAATGTAGCCTTTGGACACAATGCTGGAAAGCATTGCTGATGAAGACACCGTGGCATGCCCGTAGGCATTCGGAAGCCAGGAATGGAAGGGCCACAGAGCGCTCTTTATGGCCAGCCCCACACTCACCAGCCCGATGGTCAGGATGAGCGGCACCCGGTATTCCCCGGTCTGCCACAGGAAAAGGATGCTCTCCTTCATGTTGCTCATCAGGAGGTGCCCGGTCATGTCATAGAAGAAGCTGATGCCAAGCAGCAGCAGGCCGGACCCCATCAGGCTCATGATCATATAGCGCACCCCTGCGGCGATGGTCAGGTCATTGAATTTTCCAAGGATCAGCCCGCAGGCCGCGATGGTGCTGATCTCCACAAATACATAGGCGGTAAATAAATCGTTGGTATACACAAGGGCCAGATTGGAAGCCAGCATCAGGTCCGCCATGATATAATAAAAGTTGGCCTTCTCCTCTTCCAGATCCCCCCGCGCCTCTTCCATACCGCCCCACAAAGCCAGCAGCATGATCACGCAGAACAGCAGGGCCATGGCCGCTTCCAGCATGCCGAAGCGCAGCTCGTTGCCCCAGGGCGCCGGAAAATGCCCCATCACATAGACATAACTCTCCCCGGTCCCCATCAAAAAGGCCAGCAGAAAGGCGGTAGCCACCCCGATTGCCGCCGAAATGCCAATGCTGATCCACCGGGCCGCCTTTCCCTTCACTGCGGACGTTATGATGGCCGCAAACATGGCTGCTAAAATCGAAAAACAGGGCACATTCTGTACAAAGCTCATTCTTCCTTCTCCCTTACCTTCAGCGATATCTTATCCAGGTCCAAAGTGTGGTATCTGTAATACAGGCAGATGGTCAGCGCCAGCATCAGCGCCGTGACCGACACCGACACCACAATCCCTGTCAGCACAAGGCCGCTTGGCACCGGATTGATGTAGGCATCCGCGTTCTGCACGCCGTCCACGATGATGGGGGCTTTGAGCCCCCTGATATACCCTTTTACCGCAAGAAACAGGTACACCGCCGTATCCATAATGTTCAGCCCGATGATCTTTTTGATCAGGTTCTTATGCAGGAACAGGTCCGTAAACCCGATCCCGAATAAGATGACTGCAACGATCTCTATAAAGTTTGACGTTAAGTTGCTTCCCATGTTACAGGCCCCCTCTCCGAAACAGTGCATAAAACGCATAGATGGTGCACGCCACCTCCGTGCCCACACAGATGTTGATGGGCAGGATGATCCCGCCGCTTAAGATCGCCCCCGGCACCCCCATGGGGAAGATATGCTCCAGCCCGTTTGCACCGGTGTAGAAAAAATGCAGCGCGATCAGGCCGTACAGCAGAAGCGCAGTCACCTTGACGATGACATAAATCTTCTCGTTAAAGAACTTCTGTGTCCTGGTAAACCCGAAAGACGCCGCATAAAGGATCATTCCCGCACCGATCACCGCACCGCCGGAGAAACCGCCTCCCGGGGACAGATGCCCGTTTAAAATGATATAAATCCCAAATAAAAAGATAATGGGACAGACCAGCTTTGCCACCTTCTTCAGGACCGTATCCTGGAGGGGCTCCAGCCCGTAGTCATCGAGTTTCAGTTTTTTTCGTTTTTCCTGATTCTCCACCATCAGCAGGATCATCACGCAGCAGGTCGCAATGAACAGCACCGTAGTCTCCCCGAAGGTATCGAATGCACGGTAGGTCAGGATCATTCCGGTTACGATGTTGACCGAGCCGGTCTCCTGAAGTCCCTGGGTAATGTAGCGTGCCGGCACCTCATTGTTGGCCGGGTTGGACTCGGCCCCCACAGACGGCAGGTAGGATACGGCATAGATCAGCATAGCCGTCATCAGCACACAGACCAGGATGCTCACCGCCCGGGATACTTTCCCATATCCCCGGAGCTGTTTATTCAGGGAATAATCTCTGCTTTTTTTCCGAATCTCTTCGTAGTCCGAAGGTTCATAGGGAGGCCCGGGATCTTCCTCCATAAGCGGAGGCTTCATCTCCAGGGTTCCCACAAAGGGGTCCTTCTCTCCGTTCAGCCACCGTTTAAACCGGCAGGCCGGACTGTTGTTATACTCCTCCTGGGGCCGTTTTCTGCTCATTCTTCCGTCTCCTTTCCGTCATCCTCCTCCTTGTCGGCGGAGATCCCCCGGATCTTCTTCAGGGTCACAAAAAACAAAAGCGAGGTCACGCCCGCACCCACGGCCGCCTCTGTAATGGCAAGGTCCGGGGATTCCATGATCATCCACAGGATGGACATGATCAGG
>NZ_GL870833.1:0-2319 GCF_000190355.1 Clostridium sp. D5
CCGATATTATAGAAATAACGGCCACGAACAGCGTAAATTCCTTTTTATTTCTTGGTAGTTTCATATAAAATTCCATTTTTTATACTCCTATTCTTTCATTGAAATTATACGGTTAACATTTTCCATAAACGTTACTGTTCACTGGCAAATCTGTAAACAGTAACACCGTCTGCGCAGGCTTTTCGGCAAAATAAAAAGCGTGAGACCTGGCCTGATCTCACGCTGAACCATTATACGCGTATTTCCGAATATCCAAATTATATGGGATTTTCCCCAAAATTGCAAGTCATAATTTATATAAAATTTTTATTGGTGAAGTGAAAAGTTTATTTCCACTTTGAAGGGGGCAAAGTGGATTTTAGTCTTTCTCCTACTTCCATCTCCACAAATGTTGCATTTAGTCTTACACTTATCATATGAGACGGCCGCCGGAAAGGCTGGTATACATATGAATCCTAAAAATGCTTTTTCCCATTTGACGCTGCAGGAACGACGTATCATTCTTACCGGTATTACCAACGGTTCTACAAAGACCGCTATCGCACAGACTCTTGGTAAGGATAAATCTACGATCGGAAAGGAGATCAAACTCCATAGGAAACTTACACACAAATGTAAAATGCCTCTTGAGTGCAATAACTACCGCAAGTGTGCCTTCGGACGCCAGTGTACCGCCGACTGCCCTGATTACATTCCCTTCCGCTGTTCAAGGCGCGACCGCACCCCTGGTGCCTGCAACGGCTGCTCTAACTGGTCCCGCTGCAGATTCGATAAGTATCAGTACTGCCCCGAGGACGCACAATTAGATTACTATACCACCCTTGTTGATTCCCGGGAAGGCGTAAATCTAACTATACACGAAGCAAAGGCCATGGCTGCTATCATCGCCCCACTATTGAAACAGGGTCAGTCCCCTTATCAGATTGTCACAAACCACCCCGAACTGGGCATTTCCGAAAAAACTCTTTACAACTATATTGAAAATGATGTCTTTCACGAGATTGCCGGGATCACCGTCTTGGATTTACGACGACAGGTATCCAGAAGAATCTCCAAAAAGAAATCGAAGGGTTATAAGAAACGAACCGACAGGAAACACTTGCAAGGCAGAACCTACAAGGACTATAAGGAATATATTTCTGAAAATCCTGACGTCTTTGTGACACAGATGGATACCGTATATAACAACGAGACGAACGGGCCTTTTATCCAGACCTTTAAATTTGTAAGGGCAGGCGTCCTTCTCGCCATATATCACGAGGATAAGACTGCCCTTGCCATGAAGAACGGCGTTGACCTGCTCGAATCCATTCTTGGGCAGGCTTTGTTTCGCAAATATGTCCATGTCCTGCTCACGGACAGGGGAACTGAATTTTCATCAGCCGAAGCAATGGAAAACAGTCCCGACGGCACTAGGAGGACACGGGTGTACTACTGCGATCCCATGCAGTCCGGCCAGAAAGGGACTTTGGAGAACAAGCATATCGAACTGCGCTACATCCTCCCTAAAGGGACTGACTTAAGGGAATTGGGGCTGACCGACCAGGCAGCTTTGAATCTGGCTCTCAGCCATGTCAATTCCGCTCCTGTCGAACTGCTCGGTGGCAAGAGCCCTTTGGAGCTTGCCGATTTTATGTACCATGATCTCTATGAAAGACTGCTTGCTTTCGGCATCCGACAGATTGATAAGGATCAAGTAACCTTAAGACCATATCTGTTGAAGAAGAAAGATTGATAAGAGCTGAAATTAAAGAAAGAAATAACAGGCGGCTGTCAGGAATATATACGTCCCAGCAAGTGGAATTTAGTCTTGTCCCCTTTAAAAACACGTCTAAAGTCCGCTTTCTTAACATGCCCAGAAAGCCCTTTCTGAGCAGACAGCTTTGTTATTTCTCTTCTTGATTGTATCACTTAATTCTACTTTTAGGAATACCAAAAGTGGTAATCGCTCTTTTTGTAAGAGTAATTGCCACTTTTCTTTTTGCCGTTTTCAAAGTGGAAATAAACTTTTCACTTCACCTATATTTAATATTTCGCTGCAGTTTATCCACCAAATCGGGATTTAGACAACGAGCTTCAGTCTCGTTGACGGACGGGGACGCTTAATGACAGGGATACCGGGAAGGTACTGGGGCTGTATATGCCGTTGCGAAATGCACCCGTGCGGTCAAGTGCTTCTAGAACCCCCGCTGCCGGACAGACGGGTACGCTGAACACATCACGGGAAATCTGATGATTTCCCGCGCTGGGTTCAGCAAAAACTTGATTCGGTGATCAAGTTTTTCCCCGTCTGTCCGGCAGCGGGGGTTCAAGAAGCAC
>NZ_GL870834.1:0-2104 GCF_000190355.1 Clostridium sp. D5
TCCCGGAATCCATGTTCCTGTTTGCAGGAGGAATTGAAGATGTGGTAGAAAAGTACGCCCAGGGCGGGAATGTATAAGAAATGCCGCAGGAGAAGACGGAGGAGGGCGAATGGCAGCAAATAGATTTTTATTGGAGATTGTAACGCCGCAGCAACTCTTCTATTCCGGGGAAGTTGAGATGGTGATTGTAGAGGAAGCTTCGGGACAGGAAGGATATATGGCGGGGCACAGCCTTGCACTGAAGCGCCTGGAAAAGGGAGAGGTAAAGATCCGGGAAGCGGAGAGTAAAGAGACCAGGACCGTGCTGATTCCCGGAGGCCATATCCATGTGGGCAAAACCATGGCGATTTATACCAGATATGCCAACTGGAAGGCGGAGAAATAAAGGCAGGGTTCCTGGAGAACCTGTAAAAATATGCAGAGGCGCGCAGATCGCATACAGTATGTATCCTGCGCGCCCTTTTAGAAAACAAAACGGGGGAATCCCCGGAAAACCGACGAGGTGATGGTATGTTCTTTCTTTTGTTTGTGCTGTGGATTATTTTAAACGGCAGAATCACGTTGGAAATCGCAGTATTCGGCGCAGTGATCTGCGGCGCCTTATACTTGTTCTTATATAAGTTTATGGAGTATTCCCCGAAGCGGGAGCTGGTCATTTTAAAGTGTACCGGCAGGATCCTGAAATATGTGGTCTTCCTGGTGGTGGAAGTCATCAAGGCGGCCCTGGCCGTGTCAAAGCTGATCCTGCAGTTTGACCGGGAGCCGGATCCGGTGCTGGTGACCTTCCGTCCGGGTTTAAAGACCCAGACCGGACAGACGCTGCTGGCCAATTCGATTACCCTGACCCCGGGGACCATTACCTCGGACCTGGAGGACGGAAGCTACATCGTGCACAGCCTGGACCGGGAGTACGCGGTGGGGATCCATGAATCGGACTTTGTGGAAAAGATCCGGGAACTGGAAATCCTGGCAGAAGGAAAGGGGGAGGGAGATGTTTCATGACATACCCGTATTGGGTGACGTAAGCGATACGTTTTTAATGTTTGTGCTGGCCGTGTTGTCTGTGATGTGTCTTCTGTGCCTGCTGCGGCTGATTTTAGGCCCGTCTGTTGCGGACCGGCTGCTGGCGGTCAACATGCTGGGCTGCATCGTGGTTGCGGTCATTGCGGTCCTGGGCCTGGTGCTGGAGGAATCCTATCTTCTGGACATCAGCCTGATCTATGCCCTGATCAGCTTCCTGGCGGTGGTGATCCTGTCCCAGATTTATATCGGGGTGTACCGGGCGCGCAATGAGAAGCGCAAAAAGAGGGAGGAGGGTGCCTTAGATGATGGTTCTTGAATGGATCCGGTTTCTGGCAGGCGCCGTGTGCATGGCAGCGGGGCTTGTGTTTTATATCATCCAGTTTATCGGCGTGTTCCGGTTTAAGTACGTGCTCAACCGGATGCATGCGGCGGCCATCGGCGATACCTTAGGGTGCGGGCTTCTGCTGGTGGGGGCCCTGTTTTTCAACGGGTTTACCTTCCCAAGCGTGAAGATCCTGTTCCTGATCGTATTCCTCTGGCTGACCTCCCCGGTTGCGGCGCACATGGTTTCCAAACTGGAAGTGCTCTCCCGGGAGAAGATGGAGGACTGCTGTCCGGTGGAACCGGCCGAAGAGATCGAACTGGAGGATTGCTGCCAGGCGGAACCGGCCAAAGAGAGAAAGGAGGAGGGCGCATGACGGTCATTACGTGGATACTATTAGTGTTTCTGGTCATATGTGCGGCGGCGGTCAGCTTCCATAAGAACCTCCTGAATTCGATTCTGATTTTCATGGCCTACAGCCTGATCATGTCCATCCTGTGGATGATCATGGAATCCCCGGACCTTGCCATTACAGAGGCGGCCGTGGGTGCGGGCGTGACCTCGCTTTTGTTTTTTGTGACCCTGAAGAAGATCCGGGGGATCTCCGCCGACAAGGAGGAGGATGACGGAAAGGAGACGGAAGAATGAGCAGAAAACGGCCCCAGGAGGAGTATAACAACAGTCCGGCCTGCCGGTTTAAACGGTGGCTGAACGGAGAGAAGGACCCCTTTGTGGGAACCCTGGAGATGAAGCCTCCCC
>NZ_GL870835.1:0-2092 GCF_000190355.1 Clostridium sp. D5
AATATCTGTTGAAGAAGAAAGATTGATAAGAACTGAAATTAAAGAAAGAATTAACAGGCGGCTGTCAGGAATATATACGTCCCAGCAAGTGGAATTTAGTCTTGTCCCCTTTAAAAACACGTCTAAAGTCCGCTTTCTTAACATGCCCAGAAAGCCCTTTCTGAGCAGACAGCTTTGTTATTTCTCTTCTTGATTGTATCACTTAATTCTACTTTTAGGAATACCAAAAGTGGTAATCGCTCTTTTTGTAAGAGTAATTGCCACTTTTCTTTTTGCCGTTTTCAAAGTGGAAATAAACTTTTCACTTCACCAATTTTCTCAAAATGTAAATTTTCAAAGTAAATGCAACCCCTATGTCCATTACCGGTTGCATTTACTTTAAGAATCCGAAATGTTGCATTAAGTGTGACAAATTTTGTATGATTCTTCCAGTCGTGTCTGGGAATACGATTGGAGGATTTCATTATGAAGAAAACACATTTATCATTAGAAGACAGAATCACAATCTCACAAATGCTTTCCGAGCAGCAGTCCTTTAAACAGATTGCCACCGCTGTAGGCAAGAACTGCACCTCTATATCCCGTGAAATCAGAAACCATTTGGAATTCAGAAGGATTGGCGGATATGGACGTTCATACAATGCCTGCCGCTACCGCCGGAACTGTTCCAACAGCTTCCTGTGTACTTCCTGTACCTCCACCAAAAGAAAGCATTGCTCCCTCTGCGAGAAATGTAACTCAAACTGTCCTGACTTTAAACAAGAAAGTTGTAGCACACTGGAAAAACCTCCTTATGTCTGCAATGGATGTCCTGACAGGCGCAGCTGCACCTTAGAAAAACGTCTTTATAATCCTGCCTCTGCAGACAAAGAATACCGGAATCTGCTTTCAGAATCAAGGTCTGGTATCTCTTATTCCGAAGAGGAAATCCGGCGTCTGGATGGCATTGTCTCCCCACTCATCTTACGGGGGCAATCCCTTAATCATATCTGTGCAAACAACAAAGATTCTCTCATGGTCAGTGAAAGCACTCTCTACCGTCTGGTCGCTTACAACGTGTTCACGGCCAGGAATATTGATCTTCCAAGGAAAGTCAGATACAGCAGGCGAAGAAAGATGAAGGACTTCAAGGTGGATAAGGCGTGCCGGATTGGGCGCACATACAACGATTATATCACCTACTGCAGTCAGCATCCCGACCTCCCGTCACACAGATGGACTCCGTAGAGGGGAAAAAGGGGGGAAAGGTCCTGCTGACCATCCACTTCGTGAAAGCAGAACTGATGCTTGCCTTCCTAAGGGATTCCAATGATTCACAGTCGGTCCTTGATATTTTTGATCGCCTCTATCTGGAACTCCGCCCGGATATCTTCATGTCCATCATACCGCTGGTCCTCACCGATAACGGGAGCGAATTTTCAAATCCTAAGGCAATTGAATATGACCGGCAGGGGAATCTGAGGACACGTATTTTTTACTGCAATGCATCTTCGCCAGGTCAGAAAGGCTCTGCCGAGAAGAATCATGAATTCATACGCTATGTCCTCCCCAAAGGAACTTCCTTTGATAGCCTGACGCAGGAGGATGTCTCCCTGCTCATGGACCATATCAACTCTTACAGCAGGGAAAGCCTTGGCAATAAATGTCCCTGCGAAATGTTTGAATTCCTCTATGGCACCGATATACTCCATGCACTGGGATGCCATCGAATTCCACCTAATGAGGTAAACCTTACGCCATCGCTTTTGAAGCGCCAGGAATAAGAACATCAAAAAGCCGGGATTTGGCACCGCCATCCCCGGCTTTCCAACAAAACAAACATTAAGGCTAAGCTTTACACGGCAAACAGCCTTAATTATCCCCCAGACCCGGCCTTACATAATATAGCGCCTATATAGGGGTGGCATTTACTCTGGCAAAAAAACAGGTAAATCTCACTTCCGGCATAGTGCACCTATTTTTAAGGCTTTTCATGGTGGATTACTATTATTTTACACGAAATTCACATAAAAAACAGTCCTATTTCACATTTTTCACGAAATAGGACTGACCAGACTGCATTTACTTTGATAAAGTTGCATTAACCCTGAAA
>NZ_GL870836.1:0-1892 GCF_000190355.1 Clostridium sp. D5
GTGTGTGCCAGGCATGGCACTAATCTAGCTAGTGAAAGTCTAGTCACGGGTATTTACCGCCAAGTGTAGCGGAGCGCAAGTTGGCATCAGTAATGATGTGGATGAAGGAAGCGCATAGCAAAGTTCACGAGCCTACGAACAGAAACTTGATAAGGCGATGAGGTGGGTAAGGTTGCACATCAAACCAAAGCCCGAAAGGTAAACGTATAACCGAAGTTGTAAATCAAGAGGTTGTGGAATGAAAGATTAGTGCCTTACCCTTGGGAGGCCCTACCCACACATCAATAGATGTGGACGAAAAAGGTTTAGGGAGGGAGTCAGATGATGTCATAGTAGGTGAAAGCCGAAGGACTGAAACGATTTATAGTACAAATCGTTATTAAGAAAATCATGCATTAGTCAGAAATCAGATGGATGGGAAAAGTAGGAACGTAAGCCGAGGAATACTGTTTATATCGAGAGGGATGATGTGCATAAATTTTGTGATAATCAGAGGAGTAACAACAATGGAATTAATAGAGGTGATTACATCAAAGGAAAATCTAAACAGTGCCTATAAGAAAGTAGTGGCAAACAAAGGCGCAGGTGGAGTAGATGGAATGAAAGTCGAGGAACTTGGTGAGTATATCAAGGAAAACAAAAACAGGATCATTCAGTCAATCAAAAACCGAACATACATGCCAAAGCCAGTGCGCAGGGTTTATATCCCAAAAGATAATGGAAAGCAGAGACCACTAGGGATTCCAACGGTCTTAGATAGAGTGATACAACAAGCGATCGCTCAGCCTATTATAGAAATTTACGAAGAAATATTCAGTGACTTTAGCTATGGTTTCAGACCAGAAAGAAGTTGTCACGATGCCATAAAACAAGCATTGGAATATCTGAACGAGGGATATGAATGGGTAATAGACATTGATATAGAGCAATTCTTTGATAAAGTAAATCATGACAAATTGATTCAGATTCTTAGGGAACAAGTAAACGACAGTACCACATTGAACCTGATTCGGAAATATCTGAAAGCGGGGGTAATGGAAAAAGGACTGGAGCAAGCAACAAGGAGCGGTGTGCCGCAAGGCGGTCCACTTTCGGTCGTACTATCTAATGTATATCTTGATAAGTTAGATAAAGAACTAGAACAGAGAGGACTTCGTTTTACAAGGTATGCCGATGACACAATGGTATTCACGAAAAGTGAAATGGCAGCCAATAGAGTAATGAAATCCATTACAGACTGGATAGAAAGAAAACTGTTCCTAAAAGTAAATGTGACAAAAACAAAAGTAGTCAGACCGACAAGAAGTAAGTATCTCGGCTTCACATTTCTGAAAAGTGGTGGTGAATGGAAAGTAAAACCAACCACGGAAAAGAAAAAGAAGCTAAAGAAGAAATTAAGTGAATACCTCAAAAGAAGTAAAGCAATTGCCCGACCACTTGCGGTAACAATTAAGCGAGTGAATGAGATTGTAAGAGGTTGGATTAACTATTTCAGAATCGGAATGATGAAAGGTTTTATGGATGATTTCGGACAATGGTTAAGGCATAAAATTCGAGTAATTGTGATGAAACAATGGAAAACGTCCAAGACCATATATAAAAATCTATGCTATATGAATAGAAAATATGAATGTGGATTCGACCATGAATCAATCTATAAAGTTGCAAACTCAAGACTTGGATGGTACAGACAGAGTGGAATGAACGTAGTTAATTTTATCATTAGCCCAATGGTGCTTGAAACAAAAATAAAGGACGGAGCTGGTTTGCTCAATCCTTTAAATTATTATCTAAGATAAGTTGGAATATAAGTTGTAGAGCCGTATACGAGACCCGTACGTACGGTTCAATGAGAGGGAAATAATGCTAGCCATTATTTCCCTACTCTATTT
>NZ_GL870837.1:0-1805 GCF_000190355.1 Clostridium sp. D5
CTTTGTTGTTTTCGCTGTCGTTCTTTGTCGTCAGCGGCAACTTTTATAGAATATCATATCTGTTGTCGTCTGTCAAGAACTTTTTTAGTTTTCTTTTTGCTCTTCAGAACTCATTTCTTTCTATTCCTTCAAGAGACAGCTTAGATATATTACCACACTGTCTTGCTTTTTGTCAACAACTTTTTCCCAAAGTTTATAATTATGTTATGTTCTATCTGAACTTATATCTGGCCAATGCATAGTCGCCAGTGATCGATGAGAAAACAATCATGGCACTACTAATGAATGTTACAAATAAACTATTTTTTATATAAATCTGAAACTTAATCCGCAAAAAAACTTGATGTAATTTTCCAATACAAACACTTTCGGAAAATAAGTAATGTTCTCTGCATGTATTTCAGGCGGGATTATAAAGGATGTGATAATTAACAAGAAAAAGGGAAAAACATCAAAATCAGAAAACCTGCCAATGCTATCGCCTCTACCACTTTTAACCCTATTTTTTCATTAAAAATCACCTTCACTTTCATAATCCGTGGCTTTAAGAAATATAAGTGCATTTACATCCAAAATAATCATCATTAAAATAACAAGCGCTGCCCCGTATCCAAAATCCATGGAGTAGAAAGCTTGATTAAAGACATATACTGATAATATGGCACTTGAATTAGCAGGCCTTCCGCCAGTCATAATGTAGACCTTATGCAGAGTTAAACACCCAGATGTCCCATAACGGCAACGCTAAAATAATCGTTGATTTTACATAAGGAACCGTAATTTTGAAAAAGTATTCACGGCTGATGAGCCGTCCATTTTGGCGGATTCATTTACATCCATTTAAATATTAACCCAATCAGAAAGCAAGCTACTGCCCACGGTAAGAATTCATATACCCTCGGCCAAAAAACGGATCTTCTAAGGAAGAATAATAAAGCGGTGAACAAGTAAACTCTTTGCATATTCCATATTAATCTCTGGTGAAGATATCCATCAATAAAGTTCCATGCTTCATCCTGTACTTCTGAGTTTGCTGAGAGCATATAAGCCCCTGAAGCGCCCCACGTAAAGCTGCTGATTTTAGCATTTGTCTTTACCGGCTGCGGCAATACAGTCCAGATTCCTTTCTCCATTGCCTCCTCACAGATTGTAATGACTTCCGGTGTCTGATTTAAAGTAGCGCATTGTCCTGATACAAACCCGTCCACCTGCTCTTTAAATCCCCAATTAATAGAATCTTTTGTCTTCAAATCTTCTACTTTATAACCAGCTTGTTCCAGCCAGTCACTATGGACAAAAATGCCCTGGCTTAAAAAACCATCCGGAATTGCCTATATTTTATTTTGAGAAGAATAGGTTCTCTGGGAAGCCGTATACGGTAAATCATGAGTACTGGCTCATTTTTTGACCGCCGTTTCCAGCGGCCAAATTTACACATTGGTTGTTTTTGACTTGCTCCGGCAGATCTTAGGATTCTCTGCCAATAGAAGAACTGCTTTTCTGAGATTCCATTTGCTCTGCTCCAGGCAGTTTTAGGCATCCCGCTGTTTATGCATTCATTCATGATTTTGGCCCAGTGCTCTACACGGACCTGATGTGTAATCTTATCCACAGGGATAACTCCTTTAAAAAACTTGTAGTTTTCTAGAGGTATTATCTCATGGATAGATGAGACTAGCACGGTACTAGTGATTTACCGTATACCCCCAAAGGTGTTGGGTTGAATACTTGAATGGAAATTGCAGGGAACTTAAAACGCACCATAAAAAAAACGATACCACCTGGGTATCGTCTCCTCATTCCAT
>NZ_GL870838.1:0-1787 GCF_000190355.1 Clostridium sp. D5
TTAGGTAATTGCGAAACGAGGTGAAAAAAATCATGTAGCAGATAAACTTTGGATGGATATGGATACCCAAATTAAATCAAATGGGTTGGCGATGTGGAAAGTATTCTCTGAATACTAACAAGACGCGAAAACAGGGCGCACTTATAGCAGGAACTTGAGACTCCGCTTTTTGTGGGGACTCTAAATGCTACGCTATAAGTGGCTTTAAGCTACGGATATATTGATGTTTATGAAGCCTGTCTGCAACCATAACAGTTACCAGCTGGGTTATACCAGCCAGCAGCAGATCTGCATGGAGTGTTTTTTCATTCTGTGTCTTACGGCCTGCCACACAAAAACTGTCCTTGAAATGGTTGATCGCTTTTTCCACATTTACCCGAATCTTGTATGTATCATCCCATTCCTGTGTCCCACGGGCGGTACCAGGGTAAGCCCTGAGGTTCTTCTCCGGATAGATATAGAACATCCGCCCACAGGAGGAATCTGTACAGGGGTCTTCACATTCACAGACCCGTCTGGATTTTTGGGTGGACATATCATATTTCCACTTCATCTTGGGACAGACAAACTTCATGGTGGGAAGCCCGCAGCGCAGATGTGACTTGCTTCCTTCGCGCTTCATTGGCAGGGTGGAGTTTTTGGGACAGCAGGGGAGCCCATCTTCATTAAGGGGACAGTCAGAATCTTCCAGGGCGATCCGTCCGTTAAGGGGGATAAATGCTTTTTCAAAAGGCGCTTCCTGCAGAAGATATTTATAGATCGAAATGGAGTCAAAAGCTGAATCGCCCAAAAATACCTTGGGATTGATGAGTGGATGTTTTAGGAAAAAATCCTTTAACACGGGGATCAAGGCTTTGGAATCGGCAAGGCTCTTGTCTTCGTCCGGAGAATCCGATTTTTTCTCTACAATGATGTCCGGATGGGCGGCAAGGAACTCTTTATTATAGAAAGTGATGTCACGCACAATGCCAAGGCCGTTGGTCACAATACCGAATTTATAGGCATAGCAGAAATGCCCGTTGATATACATCTGTTGTATGGCGGGATTTGCGGCGGCATGGGTAGGCATGGAAGCATAAGCGGCTTTATAAGGGTCGTAAGAATCTTCAAGCCCCTTCGCCTTTTTGAAAGCCTTGAGCTGTCTGATCAGGGTGTTTGCGTATTTCGGGTTATTTTCTGTCACCCATGCCTCAATCCCGGAAGTATCAAACAAGGCCATAGAGGCTTTGAAAACATCGATGGTCTGGCAGATTGGTTCGGTCAGGTCGACAAGGTTATCGAACATTGTTTGTAGATCCAATAGAAAATCCTGCTTGAAGCGGGTGAATTTAGAAGCGTCAGGAACCCGGTCAAACCCGCAGAAATCCCGTAGTTCCTGGGAATATTTCAGGAATAGGATAAGAAGGGAATCCATCGGGATAGAAAAGATGCGCTGCAACAACAGGGCCCACAGCATAGGGTAAAGCTGGTGCACACGGGGCCTGCCGGTGACAGCGTGGAAATGAGTAATGAAAGACACCGGGACAATTTCATCAAGGTCAATGGTTTGTGAGAGGGTTTCAAGGAACGCATATTTGTCGTTATCAAATTTATTTTGGCAATCGATAAAAATATCTGCCAAAGAAAGCTGTTTGTGTGGTATCATAAAAGCACAACTCCTTTACTGGTGGATATGGTTAATTGTTATTCGACATCTCAATTTTACCATAAACCAGTGAGGAGTTGTTTTATTTTGTAGTAAATAATTTCCCGCATTTATGCGGGGTGTAGAGTTTCGCAATTACCTA
>NZ_GL870839.1:0-1757 GCF_000190355.1 Clostridium sp. D5
CGTTTGCGAAACGCCACAACCCTCATAAATACGGCATTTTTCTGTTACTAAAAACAAATAACTCCTCACTGGATATGGTATAATAGAGTTGCCTAGAAACTATAAACCACTACCCAGAAAGGAGTTATTCTGATATCTATGATACCATACAAACAGCTTTCTTTGGCAGATATTTTTCAAGATTGCCAAGATAAATTTGATAATGACAAGCCTGCGTTTCTGTCTCTACTGGAAAACCATATCGACATGGATGAAATTATTCCGATTTCTTTTAGAAATCATTTTTATGCATCAACGGGCAGAACCCGTAAATACTCTTTACAAGCCTTGTTGTGGGCTTTAATTATTCAGCGCATTTTTTCTATCCCTACCGACCAGCTCCTGTTGATATTCCTTGCTTATTCAAAGCCGCTTCGTGAATTCTGTGGTTTTAAGAAGGTTCCTGACGCTTCTAAAATCACCCGCTTTAAACAGGATTTCTTACAGGATCTGAGGGATGTTTTCGATAACCTTATTGACCTTACAGAACCAATCTGTCAGGCTATTGATTCTGCTAAAGCAGATATGACCATCTTTGATTCCTCTGGTATTGAAGCTTTTGTTACTGAGAATAATCCTAAATACGCCAACAGAATTATCAAACAGCTAAAAGCCTATGCTAAAGCTATGAACTTTGATAAAAGCTATGACCCTTATAAAGCTGCCTACGGCTCCATGCCTTCCCATGCTTCTGCTAATCCGGAAATCAAACAGCTTTATATAAACGGACACTTCTGCTATGTATTCAAATTTGGCATTGTTACCAACGGACTGGGCATTATTCGACACATCTCTTTCTACAACAAAGATTTTTTATCTTCTCATCCTGATATTGTTGTGGAAAAGAAATCGGATTCCCCTGATGAGGATAAAAGCGTTCATGATTCGAAGCTCCTTGTTCCGACTTTAAAGGATTTCTTCGAAAAACATCCTTTAATTAATCCTAAAGTATTTCTCGGAGATGCCGCTTTTGATACCATAAAGCTTTACAAAGACTTACTCACCGGTGACACATTTGGCAATGACAGGCATTTTGAACGTGCATATATTCCATTAAACGCAAGGGCACATCTCGAAAATACTGACTACACAATCAATGAAGAGGGTATTCCCTGCTGTCCTTATGACGCATCGCTTCCCATGAAACCGGAGGGAAGTAAATCTAACCTGCGAAGCGGACTAAGAACCTTTAAATTTGTCTGTCCCAAAATGCAGTGGGTATATGACAAATCTACTCAAAAAGCTCATAGGGAATGTTTCTGTGATAATCCCTGTACTGATTCAAAATGTGGACGAATGGTCTACATTTATCCCGAAAAAAATCTTCGTGCTTATCCTGGTACAATACGAGGAACTGAAGAATGGGATAATACATACAAAATCCGCACTGTTGTTGAAAGAGACATTCATCATATCAAGGATAATCTCTGTCTTGCAGGAAGACGTACACAAAACGAAAAAACTCTGCATGCTGACTTAATCCTTGCCGGTATCACCCAGCTCATAACAGTTGTACTTGCTGATAAAATCAAACATCACGAATATATTCGCAGTTTAAAACCGCTAATTGCTTAGGACTTACCAACTTCAAAAGCTGTTAAGCTTATTAAAGTGCGTCAAAAATCTTTGAACATCACCCTCTATCTCTGAAATCGTGTAAAGCACGATTTCTACCTTGTTTTGAATCAAGATTGCGAACTTGTTTCGCAATTACCTAA
>NZ_GL870840.1:0-1718 GCF_000190355.1 Clostridium sp. D5
CAATGTCATTAACTTAAGGTATAGTAAAATTGCACAAAGCTAAATCCATACAAAACGATCCACAAGTTTGGAAAGTAATATTACAAATTGCAGCAATGACATATGAATTTTTTGAATTTATGCTCAGACATTTACTTTTTTATTTAAAAGTGGCATACTTTAACTAAGCCTGTTAGCAAACAAACTTTGTGGTAAGGTTCTATGCAATTATAAGGCTGTGCGCTGGTTCATACAGTAAGTGTGCGACTTACCGTACTTGTGCCAGAAGCGCTCCTCCTTACGGCCTGGCCGTATGGGGGAGCGTTCTTTTTGGGCCAGAATTAAAAGGCGTTCCAGCACAACGCCCGTCCCTAAGGTGTTGCTAAGAAACAGATGCAGGTTTTTTTTCAGGCTTCCGACTAGAAAATTCCGGTTTGCCTGATATTGGTAGCGATTCCCCTTCTCTTCTGTATCCTCTTCTATTCCTTTATCAACCAGAAACTTTAATGCAGAGGTGATATTGGAAAATGCCAGAGCAGCATAAACTTCCTGCAGGATATTCTCCGGTTTTATCCCTGCAAAATTCTCTGTCTTAAGCTGCTGTTTAATTTCCCTGTATTTTCCTTCGATTTTCCAGCGCATGATATAAAGCTCTTCAAAATCCTTTACGTTGAGGCTATTGTCAAACAGGTTCGTGATCAACACTTCCTCCTCTCCGTTTTCAAGTATGAAGCGCAGAACCCTCAAACGAATTTTCTGCTTTTTATAAAATATCATGGTTTCAGAGTCTCCCAGAGGACAGGCAAGTACATTTTTAAATGTAGAGGTGGTGGGGCAGCGCATAAGGAAAAGTCCATTGTTTCCCGAAATGTAATGGATAAGTGCCCCAGATTGATAACCTCTGTCAAAAATGATGATGGGGCGGGATCCCTTGCTGGCATGCATGACTTTATAAGGAAGCACCTTCTCGGCCTGGTTTCTTTCCGAGTCGCGGCACTTTCCGAGCACGACATCCTCAATAAGGTCTTCAGAAACATTATAGAGGATGGATGCCTTGATGAGGGGAACCTCAATATATTGGTTTTTCTGGGTTTGGAAACGCCTTCTGTTTTCAGGGGTATTAGGGACACGAAAGGTCGTCCCATCAATCGCTTTTACGACATGTCCATGCCAATAAGTGCTGCTGGGATGGAGGTGCAGACGGCGATATGTAAAATACAGAAGTTCCTGAAAAGCTTTTGGTGCTATTTTTTGTCTGCCAACACAGAAGGCCTGCTTCGAAATTCTTATGATCTCCTTTTGTGGAAGACAGTCCTCCACAAAATCGGCTATTTCGCTGGAAAGGGTCTTCTGAGGGAGTCGCAGAAGGAAAAGGACGATATCAGGAAAAGAAAGTTTCCGGCTGCGTGTAAAAGAAGTTAGCCCCAGCTTATGCCTTGCAAGGAAGGCATTAGAATGGATGAGGTCGCTTAAATCAGAAAAGAAAAGCAAAATAAGTTTTTTAAAATACATCGTATCATCTCCTAAGCAAAATAATAAAATCACTTATTCGATTTTGGCGAAATTTCCGTTTTGTCAATCGGTATATTTCACAAATGCATAGATGTATTTTTGTACAATATGTATACATATAATATTTTATTAGATTGTGCAAAATGACAACAATAAAAGGGGTGAGAAAAAGAAAAGATAGTATTTACGGTACAAATAGCCATCTTTTCTCTTAAGTTAATGACATT
>NZ_GL870841.1:0-1602 GCF_000190355.1 Clostridium sp. D5
AATAATGTACCCATAGATGTGGACACATTAAGAAGAAGGGTTCCCTAAAAATGGACACTAAAAAGAAGGCATAAAACCTTAAAAGTGGACAGTGTAAAGAAGGGGTTCTTTATCTCTGATAGATGTTGATATATAATAAACACATCTAAAGGAGAATGATATGCGAGAATACACCCCAAAAGAAATGAAAGAATTAATAAAAAATCCATATACACTGAAAGTAACGAAGTTTAAGCTGAGCCATACTGCAAAATTTAAGGAGGATTTTTGGATTAGCTATCAGGCTGGAAATACCCCCAAAAAAATTATTGCTGATATGGGATATAATCCAGAAATGTTTGGTCAAAAGAGAATCGACAGCCTAGTCCAGCATATAAAAAAAGCAGCGCTTTCTGGTCACGGGTTTTCCGAAGGCCCGAACAGGACAAAAAGAGTTCCAATGAAGGAAGTTAAAACGGATTTAACAGAATCGCCTAATATAGAACAGATGCAGCATGAACTCCTATATCTTCGTCAGGAAGTAGAGTTCTTAAAAAAAATTATAAAAGCAGACAACTCGAAACGGAAAGACTGATTATGGGTGGATCAGATTGCAAATTCGAGATTATCTATGATTTAATAAGCAAAAAAGATAATGTCTTATCGGTTACAATGCTTTGTGATATTGCAGGCGTATCAAGATCAGGATACTATCGCTGGGTCGGAGCAGCAGGTGAAAGAGAAGAGCAAGAATTACAAGACCAGGCAGATTTTGAAATGATCCTCAGTGCGTATACAAAACGTGGATATGATAAAGGCGCAAAAGGCATTTATATGGCTCTGGTTCACCAAAATCCACCTGTGATAATGAATGTTAAAAAGATCCGCCGCCTGATGAAAAAGTATGGGTTAGTATGTAAGATTAGGGCTGCAAATCCCTATAGGCAAATGGCAAAAGCAATAAAGACAAATAATGTTGCGGATAATCTTTTGAAAAGGGAATTCACATCATATGGCCCTAGAATGGTCTTATTAACAGATATTACATATATTCCTTATAATGGGATGTTCTGTTACCTATCAACGATTCTAGATGCATTTACAAAGGAAATATTATCGTATGTACTAAGTGAATCGTTAGAGGTGGATTTTGTACTATTAACGGTAAATCAAATGGTTGAAAAGCATGGGGTTTCCTTGCAGACTGATACAATGATTCACTCGGATCAGGGATGTCATTATACAAGCTGCAGTTTTATTCAGCTGGTGAAGGATAAAGGTTTAAGGCAGTCCATGTCCAGGCGGGGGAATTGTTGGGATAACGCACCTCAGGAAAGCTTTTTCGGGCATATGAAGGATGAAATAGATATAAGCCAGTGTAAGTTCTTTAATGAAGTGAAACCAAGGATTGATGATTGGCTGGATTACTATAATAACGAGCGATACCAATGGCAGTTAGCAAAGCTGTCTCCGAATGAGTATTATCAATATATAACAACTGGGAATTATCCTTTGAAAGGGATAATACAAGAACCCAAAAAGGAAGAAGAAATATAGCGATGTCTATACAGAACATATTATCCCTTCTTCTTAAATTTGTCCTTGACAAAGGGTACACTTCAA
>NZ_GL870842.1:0-1557 GCF_000190355.1 Clostridium sp. D5
ATAAAAATTTTATATAAATTATGACTTGCAATTTTGGGGAAAATCCCATATAATTTGGATATTCGGAAATACGCGTATAATGGTTCAGCGTGAGATCAGGCCAGGTCTCACGCTTTTTATTTTGCCGAAAAGCCTGCGCAGACGGTGTTACTGTTTACAGATTTGCCAGTGAACAGTAACGTTTATGGAAAATGTTAACCGTATAATTTCAATGAAAGAATAGGAGTATAAAAAATGGAATTTTATATGAAACTACCAAGAAATAAAAAGGAATTTACGCTGTTCGTGGCCGTTATTTCTATAATATCGGTCAATATAATCGCGCCTGTCATTACTTGCTTTGAAGCAGGATTTCATATGTATGTTTGGGCAGAAGCGCTTCAGGTCATTCCGTTCATATGGCTGAGTGTGATTGCGCTGGTGCTGCTTACTTACAAACCGGCAGAAGATCTGACCGTTAAAATTGTAGATAAGGATGACAGCTTTGGTGCGCACATTGTTGTCAATATATTATGTACCGTATTTTTAATGTCTATATTTCTGACGGTGATTGGAACGTGGATTGGCAGCCGTTCGCTGACGATGGAATCGATTAGGATGTTTTTTTACAAATGGCCGCGTAATTTTGCAATATCATTTGCAGTAGAGCTTTGCATCGCTCAGCCGATCGCAAGGTTTGTAATGCTGAAAATGCATTGCCTGACGGACAGCAGATCCGAAGAAATTGCTTCTGATGCAGACTAATTCATGGGATTAGCCGGTATATATTTCAAAAAATGTTCCACACTAAGTAATAAAAAGGAAAGAAGGCAAAGTGTGTGGAAGAACAGACAATCAAATTGTTGGATGAGTGCAGCAAAGGCTGCAAGATGGGAACAGACAGCATTGAACAGGTGAAGGATTTTGTTACAGACGAGGATCTATGGAATGTAATCGAGAAATACGACAGTAAATATAAAAAACTGGATGATGAAATTGCCCAACTTCTTATGGAGTCAGGCCGGCCGGAGCAGGAACCCGGAAAAATGGCAGTTATGTTTTCCTGGATTACGACAGAGATGAAGCTGATGATAAAGGATGACAGCCGGCAAATCGCTAAGCTGATGATGGATGGCTGCAATATGGGAATCCAGTCCATTAGTGAAACAATCAACGATACTCCGGAGGCATCCCGGGAAAGCAAAACAGCAGCCAAAAGACTGGTTAAAGAGCTGGAAGGCTTTATGAAAGAACTGAAGGAATTTCTGTAAAAAATCACTCCTCTCAGCCAGTTCCCAAAATCGGGATATAGCTCACGAGCTTTAGCCTCGGGAGCGGACGAAGGGGGCGCTTACCGTGAGCCGGGACGGACTGTGAAAAGCACCTGTCCTGTTGGAAATACAGCCGCTGCGCTAAGCGGCAGTAAGAGGAAATCCGCAAAATCAGTCAGAACCGAACGCATTCACCGTTTAATCTGATGATTAAACGCCTCAGGCGTTCTAAAAATCTGCTTCGGAAGCAGATTTTTTCTGACTGATTTCACGGCTTTCCTCTAACTGCCGCTATGCTCGCTAAAAG
>NZ_GL870843.1:0-1348 GCF_000190355.1 Clostridium sp. D5
TCTTTTTCCCGTCATCCCGGCCATTTACGGGCTTTTTCCATATAATCCCTTATTTTTGCAGGACATTTAAATTTATTTTAACATAGAAGCCGCAGACATTCCAGATGTTACCTGTTTATTTCTTCTTTTTTTCATGTTACGATCGTTTTGTAATATTTTTGTAACATTTAAATAACATTTTAGGAGGTACATATTCATGAAACACAAGATATTACCGGCTCTGCTCACGGCAGCGGTCATAGGAACAGCAGGGTTCGCTCCCCTCACAGTACAGGCGGCATCCCTGGAACAAACCAGACAGGAACTGCAGTCCAAAGGAATCTATATAGTAGGTCCTCTGAACAGCACCGAAGAACTCAAACAAAAACTTGAAGCCCTTGGATATGACTGCACCATCCCGAACTGGCTTGACTGCATCATACCAGGACTCCCTGGAAATCCGGGACAGCCGGACAACAACCAGCCAGGGAATCCAGAGCTCCCTGATGACAACCAGCCAGAAACCCCGGATCTCCCGGACGACAATCAGCCCGAGAATCCGGATCTCCCGGACAACAATCAGCCGGAGAATCCAGGTCTCCCGGACAACAATCAGCCCGAGAACCCAGAGCTGCCAGACGGCAACCAGCCAGGCACCCCTGAGCTCCCAGACAATAATCAGCCCGAAACACCAGAGCAGCCGGATGTAGACGAAGACAATAACGCCTTCATTCAGCAGGTAGTAAATCTGGTAAACCAGGAACGCTCCAAAGCAGGCCTGTCTCCGGTAAAAGCCGACACATCAGTACAGGCAGCCGCTCAGGTCCGTGCAAAAGAAATCGAAACATCATTTTCACACACACGCCCGGACGGCAGCTCCTTCAGCACAGCATTAACACAGCAGGGAGTCACCTACCGCGGATCCGGTGAAAACATCGCCTGGGGACAGAAAACCCCCGAACAGGTCATGAACGGCTGGATGAACAGCGAAGGCCACAGAGCCAACATTCTCAATAAAAATTACACCACAATAGGAGTAGGCCTGCACCAGAACGCATCCGGAACAAACTACTGGACTCAGTTATTCACTTACTAAAGCGGGATATAGCGACGAGCTTTAGTCTCGGCGCGGACGGGGACGCTTAATGACAGGGATGGCGGGGAGGTACTGGGGCTGTATATGCCGCTGCGATATGCACCCGCGCTGCCAACTGCTCCTAGGACACCCACTGCCGGTCAGGCGGGTACGCAGAACACATCACGGGAAATCTGAGGATTTCCCGCGCTGGGTTCTGCAAAAACTTGATTTGGTGATCAAGTTTTTCCCCGCCTGCCCGGCAGTGGTTGTCCAAGGAGCAGTAAGCGCACT
>NZ_GL870844.1:0-1229 GCF_000190355.1 Clostridium sp. D5
CTCTTTACTCTCCGCTTCCCGGATCTTTACCTCTCCCTTTTCCAGGCGCTTCAGTGCAAGGCTGTGCCCCGCCATATATCCTTCCTGTCCCGAAGCTTCCTCTACAATCACCATCTCAACTTCCCCGGAATAGAAGAGTTGCTGCGGCGTTACAATCTCCAATAAAAATCTATTTGCTGCCATTCGCCCTCCTCCTGTCTTCTCCTGCGGCATTTCTTATACATTCCCGCCCTGGGCGTACTTTTCTACCACATCTTCAATTCCTCCTGCAAACAGGAACATGGATTCCGGGATCTCGTCGTGTCTGCCTTCCAGAATCTCCCGGAAGCCCCGGATGGTTTCTTTGAGCGGCACGTACTTGCCCGCCATTCCCGTAAACTGCTCCGCCACATAAAACGGCTGGGAAAGGAATCTCTGCAGTTTTCTTGCCCGGGACACGATGAGCTTATCTTCTTCTGAGAGCTCCTCCATTCCCAGGATTGCGATGATATCCTGCAGGTCATTATATTTCTGCAGCACCTCCTGCACCTCTCGGGCAGTCTGGTAATGCTCTTCCCCCAGGATTAAGGGGTCCATAATCCGGGATGTGGATTCCAGCGGATCCACCGCCGGGTAGATCCCAAGCTCCGTGATTGCACGGCTGAGCACCGTGGTGGCATCCAGATGGGCAAAGGTGGTGGCCGGTGCCGGGTCTGTCAGGTCATCGGCCGGCACATACACCGCCTGCACCGACGTGATGGATCCGTCACGCGTGGAGGTGATCCGTTCCTGCAGCGCACCCATCTCCGTTGCCAGCGTGGGCTGGTACCCTACGGCTGAGGGCACACGCCCCAGAAGTGCGGACACTTCGGAACCTGCCTGCGTAAACCGGAAGATGTTGTCGATGAACAGCAGCACGTCCTGGTGTTCCTTATCCCGGAAATGCTCTGCCATGGTCAGCCCCGTCAGAGCCACACGCATCCTGGCTCCCGGCGGCTCGTTCATCTGCCCGAATACCATGGCGGTCTTATCAATGACTCCGGATTCCTGCATCTCATAGTACAGGTCGTTTCCTTCCCTGGTACGCTCGCCTACCCCTGCAAATACAGAGATCCCGCCGTGCTCCTTTGCGATGTTGTTGATCAGTTCCTGGATCAGCACGGTCTTTCCTACGCCGGCGCCCCCGAACAGACCCACCTTTCCGCCTTTGGTGTAGGGGGCCAGCAGGTCAATGACCTTGATCCCCGTCT
>NZ_GL870845.1:0-1023 GCF_000190355.1 Clostridium sp. D5
TTTCTTTTTTCTTTTACTCGCTGTGTCCCACAGACATTATTTTTACTGCTGCTCCCAGATTAATCACGGTCAGCGTGGTAAATATGTACGTTTGGATTAACGGTTCCGCTATATCGAAGATCGCGTTCAGCGGCAGTACCGTAACCGCCCGCAGAAACGGAACTGTTGTGACCATGCTGCTCAGATGCGTCATCAGATGCAGCCACAGTTCGATTACGATGAACCCTCCCAGTATGTTCCCGAAAAGCCGGAGCCCCAGGGAGATTGGAAGTGTACACTCCTCCAGGATCTTCAGCGGGAACATGAACGGATACGGGTCACACATCTCTTTGAGTTTCCCTTTCACTCCATGCACCCTGAGTGAGTTGCTCAGGATCATAAGGAACGTCAGTCCAGACAGCGCAAACGCCACGTTTAAGTCTGCCGTGATCGGACGGATCCCGAACAGCCCCAGGCAGCTCGCAAAGAATACGAACCCCAGAATGCTTCCCACATAGGGCGCATAGGACTTGTTCTCCTTCCCCATGTTGCCCTCTGTAAACTTATAAACCCAGCCCACAATAAACTCCGCAGCTACCTGTTTTCCTTTCGGCACGGTCTTGAGTCCGCTTCCGAGCCAGATGCCCAAAACGGCCAGGATCACGGCAATCAGGATTCCAAACAATGTACTCTCTGTGATAAACAGCTTTCCCTCTCCGAAGCCAAGGATAATCCGGGCGCCGAGTTCTTCAACGTTTATCATTGATTTTTTACTCCTCCTATTCCATATACGATGAGAATAGACAGCGATAAGCCTATGATTCCGGCTGCGTACATGATGACAGCAACGCTGCCGGTCCGCATTGAAATATAAGCGGCTGCAATGTACAGCAGGTACCGGAAAAGAAATATCTGGACAACAAAAATGTTCCTGACACCCAACAGCCGGCATACCGCCAATTTTAATAATAAATAATTAGCGAACGCGGCTGCGGATCCCAGAAGCAGCCCAGCCATGGCCTTGTAACCGGCTCCCCACAGGAG
>NZ_GL870846.1:0-865 GCF_000190355.1 Clostridium sp. D5
GTGGAACGGCTATATCAGCAAGACCCTGCTCCATGAGAGCATTGTGGAGTACTCGGGGGCACCGGTTTTTGTGTTTGTGGAGTGGATGTTCCTGATCAGCGGCGGGCTTACTGTGGCGTATATGCTGAAGCTGTATATCTCATTGTTTTGGGAGAAGAATAGGGATCCTGCAAGGCAGGCGGAGTTTGACGGCATGAACCGGCACTATATCAGGAAACAGAGCATGTTTGCCATCGGTGCCAGCGCGATTGTCCTGCCGGTGCTGGGGATGACGCCTGTGAAGACGATGGAAAGGCTGGCAGGGTCTGCCCAGGGCTTTATGCTCATGCATGAGGAGGGGCACATCCCCCATTTCTTCAGTATGGAGTGCCTCAGGGGCGGCCTGATCTCGATTGGCATCGGAGTTCTTGTGTATCTGTTTGTGATCCGGACGGTGTTCCTGAGGAAAAAGGCGGGGAGCGCCAGTTATTATGTGGATGCCTGGCCGAAATGGCTGGATTTGGAGAACCTGATTTACCGGCCGCTGTTCCAGCGGATCCTGCCGTTTATGGGCATCTTTGTGTGCCGGATCGGGGATTCCCTGGTGGACGGTATCATTGTCCTGCTGAGAAAGACCCTGTATAAGGACCGGAAGATTCCGTACCGAACCGGTTCACTGCCAAAGCTGGATGCCATTCTAGGGAAGGTGCTGGATAAAGGGGCAGGGTACCTCAAAAGGCAGGAGGAATCCGTATCCTATCGGTGGAAGCTGGGGACGCGGGCGCTGGAGAGAAGGGAAAGCCGGGATATGATCCGGTTCAGCCTGTCTTATGGGCTGCAGCTGGCGGGGATCGGGATGATCTTTATATTGGTGTATCTGCTGCTG
>NZ_GL870847.1:0-798 GCF_000190355.1 Clostridium sp. D5
ACGATACTGATACACAACTCTTTGATTGCCATATGACAGTTCCGGTTTGGCCGAAAGCCATACATATTCTCTTGAAACTTTGGTTCGTACACTGCTTCCAGTATCTTCTTCAATCCTAACTGCACTATCTTATCTTCATAGGACGCTATTCCCAGAGGACGTTTCTTTCCATTTGCTTTTGGGATGTATACCCGCAACGTCGGCTTTGGCTTATAAGCTTTATTCTTTAGCCTTTTCACCAGATTCCTGATGTTTATCCTAAGGTTCTGTGCGTATTCTTCTTTGGTTATTTCGTCAATTCCTACTGCTTTCTTTCCGCTTAATTCCTTGTGGCATTGGAGCAGTAATTCCTCGTTTAGTAAGTGATACAATGAAGTAAATATCGGTCGGTTTTCATGAGCCGATTTGTCTGCTATTCTTTCTAATTTCGTTTCCATTTATCCTCCCGTCCCTGAGTACGGTAAATGTGTCCTCTGAAAGATCGTTATTATGTGCCAGCCTTTTCTCCACCGTGATTAGCGGTTTCTTCGATACTACGCCGGCATCCGACTGCCTGTGATTCGTTTGATTTCCTCCATTTTATAGTTGTACGTCATACTTGCTTTGCTGCAAGAAATCACAGGCTCTCCCAAGTTGACAGGATAGTCATTGTAAAACATGATTGGCCCTCTGACTCCGCCAGAGCCACAATAAACTCGCATCGTTTCTCTAACGCTTACTGTGATGTTGCCTTCCGCATGGGTAAACTGCGTCGGCCTCTGAGACTTTGTAAAATTTCGGAGCTCAATAGCATTTCAA
>NZ_GL870848.1:0-740 GCF_000190355.1 Clostridium sp. D5
AATAGACAGCGATAAGCCTATGATTCCGGCTGCGTACATGATGACAGCAACGCTGCCGGTCCGCATTGAAATATAAGCGGCTGCAATGTACAGCAGGTACCGGAAAAGAAATATCTGGACAACAAAAATGTTCCTGACACCCAACAGCCGGCATACCGCCAATTTTAATAATAAATAATTAGCGAACGCGGCTGCGGATCCCAGAAGCAGCCCAGCCATGGCCTTGTAACCGGCTCCCCACAGGAGGCTGATCATTCCGGCCACTATAATATAAAGAATATAGATAGCTGCTATTTTCCCGCTCTTATTGTCTTTCATTCCCATTTCCTCTTGCTAACAGCTGCACTTATTCCCTTTCAAGATCAGCAATCGATTCATATCCGTACATCCTCGCCGAATTATCTCTGATAAGAGCCGCCAGATTTCTGTTCTGAGCCGCACACTCCTGAATATATTGGGAATATAACATTTCGGTGTGTTCTCCATAGGAATACAATTCCCCTCTCTGATACGTCTCTATCGAAGTTTGGCCGGGTGCTTCCTGGAATGCATGGATCGGGCGCCCACGCATTGCATAAGCCGGATACTCCTGCTCAAATTCTTCCGCCCATTTTACATGGACGGCTACCGTTGCTTCAATGCGCTGTTTCCGCTCCTCTGAAATTACGGGGGAGTGCCCATTCCAGTTGTTTGTACTGTTCGGGCGCCGTCCTTTCCATCATAAACGCATACTTATAAAA
>NZ_GL870849.1:0-732 GCF_000190355.1 Clostridium sp. D5
TACATGCCGCATTTGGCCCGAATGCCGATGCATTCGCGCCGCAGGCGGCATCAAAATTTGCCTGGTAAGGCAAATTTTGCCCTCCATTTTACTTCCGCTTTCTTCAACAGCTTCTAACGCTTGCTTTATGGACTTTTCACCAGCAGACATTGCCCCGTCCCCCACCGGACTCGCCTTGTCATTCGCTGGTGCATCCCGGGCGGAAGTGAGAGCGAATTCCCGGGAGGGCTTGGACCGGAGCTGTGGATGTTGGCTGGCTGCTTATAATCGCTCTTCATGCCGACAGGCTAGAGCTTATTTACCAGTTGGGATTGAGGAACAGATTCGACAGATAATAGATACATGTTCTGCCATAACATGCCCTTTCATCAGAGATAATAATCATTGGGCAAATCTTGGAAGATAATCATCATGCCTCCAAACACCTGAACCGACATCCTGCTGACATAAATAACTTAAATTCTAGTGAGCGCAAATACGCTGCCCCCGTTTTGGGTTCACTCCCGGGGATGTGCTTTTATCTGCCGCCCGGATGCAGCAGCTGATGACAAGGCGAGTCTGGCGCGCGGCGGGGCAATGTCTGCTGGTGAAAAGTCCATAAAGCAAGCGTTAGAAGCTGTTGAAGAAAATGGGAGAAAAATGGAGGGCAAAATTTGCCTTACCAGGCAAATTTTGTATGCCGCCTGCGGCGCGAATGCATCAGCATTCGGGCCAAATGCGGCATGTACCTCC
>NZ_GL870850.1:0-727 GCF_000190355.1 Clostridium sp. D5
ATTTAGGCAACGAGCTTCAGTCTCGTTGACGGACGGGGACGCTTAATGACAGGGATGCCGGGGAGGTACTGGGGCTGTATATGCCGTTGCGAAATGCACCCGTGCGGTCAAGTGCTTCTAGAACCCCCGCTGCCGGACAGACGGGTACGCTGAACACATCACGGGAAATCTGATGATTTCCCGCGCTGGGTTCAGCAAAAACTTGATTCGGTGATCAAGTTTTTCCCCGTCTGTCCGGCAGCGGGGGTTCAAGAAGCACTAAACCACACTCTCAGCATTCTCGCAACGGCATATACAGCCCCAGTACCTCCCCGGCATCCCTGTCATAAAGCTGGCTCATCAAGGCGGTAGGAAAGGGCTCATTCCCCGGGTGGGATCCCTGACCGGGGCAACGGATGTATACTGGCGGCGCGTAATCGTTCATCTATAAGAACGCATTTAGTGCAGCTACCAGAGAAAGAGGTTCACTATTTTAAATTAACCGGAAAAGCCTATTTTTTTAGCCTACTGGGGATATACAAGCTACGCCAATTCTATTCCATCCGCTGTCCCGGTCTGGGATCCAACCGGGGAAGGAGTTCTTTCCTATCGGCGGATGAACCTAGCTTACCGTGAGTCGGGACGGACTGTGAAAAACACCTGTCCTGTTGGAAATGCTTTTAGCGAGCATAGCGGCAGTTAGAGGAAATCCGCGAAATCAGTCAGAAAAAATCTGCTTCCGAAGCAG
>NZ_GL870851.1:0-701 GCF_000190355.1 Clostridium sp. D5
ACTAAATGACATTGGCTTTCTAGCCTTAGGTAGTCCTGAAAAGCGATTTTGGAAAATCGCTTTTCATCCCTCATGGACAGTTCCTTTTGCGCAAGTACTTCTAAACCGTGCGTTCTATACATACAAAAAGTCTCCTCTATCTCACGGCCGCATCCCTCTCCCCAGCTCAGGCAGGCTGGACGCATCCAGACGGAAGTGAATGCTCACATCGGTGGGCGTTTCGCGGGAGCAGCGGATTTTGGCAGGATGGGCGGGAAAATATGGACAGGAGAACTTATGGAATACATGTATACAATTCCGGCTTCTATGTATAATAAGCATTTCGCACATATCTAATACCCTTCACTGTGTCATGTGCGGTCCCCTTGCTATTAAAGGATCATGCATAATACATAGTATCTGTTGTTCTATATGGCGCGTATACCGTATGGCCGCTATACGTATCATCTGCCACATCTATAACGCCGTATTTGATCCATCTCATCCATTTTTTCACACATTATCCGTCTCATTCACTGTCCCACATCAGCGCCATACCATCCGCTGCCCCCGTCGATTCCCTCCCCAAGTGGCTGGTCCCTGCCTATCGGATGCAAGCAGCCTGTGGAAAGAGGGAGTTGCGGGGCGGGGCAGAAAAGGCATGGGGGCCTTTGCAAAAGCATAGAATGCGCGGTTTAGAATGGCTTAATGGAAACCCTGCT
>NZ_GL870852.1:0-695 GCF_000190355.1 Clostridium sp. D5
GGACTGGTTGAATCTGTGCAGAAGCTTTTCGCAGAAGCTATTGCAGAGGGCGAAGCAATCATGGAAAAAGAGGATGCGTCAAAAGAGGATGTGCTGGGAGCATGTGTGAAGCTGATGAAAGCGATCCAGGCACTGGATATGGAAGCCGGAGATAAGGCCGACCTTGGCATGGCTCTGGAATTGACGAGTATGATTGACTTGACAAAATATGTGGAGGCAGGACAGGAAGAATATCTGGCCGCAAAAGCAGCAGCGGAAGGTGTAATGGAAAACGGAGATGCAATGCAGCCGGAAGTTAATGCAGCATGGACAACCCTTGTCGATACGATGATGGATCTGAGATTAAAGGCAGATAAAGCTGCACTTTCTGATCTTCTGGAAAGCTTAAAAGATCTGGATCTGAACAAATATACAGAAGAATCAGTAAGAACTTATAATGATGCACTAGCACTGGCAAATACAATTATGAACGATGACGGTTTATCCGTTGATGATCAGCCGAAAGTAGATGAGGCCGTCGTAACACTTATGGCCGCAAAAGATGGTCTGACGGAAAAGAAAGACTCCGGTGATGCTAATAAAGACAATCCGAATGGAAACGGCGGCCAGAATAATAACGGGCAGAATCCGAACGGAAATGGTCAGAATGGAGACAAGCAAAGCGGAAACAGCCAGAATGGAAATGGTACACAGAA
>NZ_GL870853.1:0-690 GCF_000190355.1 Clostridium sp. D5
ATATGNACCCGCCGCTGCCAACTGCTCCTAGGACACCCACTGCCGGTCAGGCGGGTACGCAGAACACATCACGGGAAATCTGAGGATTTCCCGCGCTGGGTTCTGCAAAAACTTGATTTGGTGATCAAGTTTTTCCCCGCCTGCCCGGCAGTGGTTGTCCAAGGAGCAGTAAGCGCACTCCAGCATTTCGCAGCGGCATATACAGCCCCAGTACCTCCCCGCCATCCCTGTCATAAAGCTGGCTCATCCAAACGGTAGGAAAGGGCTCGTTCCCCGGGTGGGATCCCTGACCGGAGCAACGGATGTGTGCTGGCGACGCGTAGTCGTTCATCTACAAGAAAGGACTTAGTGTCGCTTGCCAGAAAGAAGTTCACTATTTTATATATACCTAAAAAACTATTTCTCAACCTACTGGGGATATGAACGTTACGCCAATTCTATACCATCCACTGTCCCGGTCTGGGATCCAACCGGGGAAGGAGTTCTTTCCTATCGGCGGATGAACCTAGCTTACCGTGAGCCGGGACGGACTGTGAAAAACACCTGTCCTGTTGGAAATGCTTTTAGCGAGCATAGCAGCAGTTAGAGGAAATGCGTGAAATCAGTCAGAAAAAATCTGCTTCCGAAGCAGATTTTTAGAACGCCTGAGGCGTTTAATCATCAGATTAAACGGTGAATGCGTTCGGTTCT
>NZ_GL870854.1:0-661 GCF_000190355.1 Clostridium sp. D5
CCTAGGACACCCACTGCCGGCCAGTCGGGTACGCAGAACACATCACGGGAAATCTGATGATTTCCCGCGCTGGGTTCTGCAAAAACTTGATTTGGTGATCAAGTTTTCCCCCGCCTGCCCGGCAGTGGTTGTCCAAGGAGCAGTAAGCGCACTCCAGCATTTCGCAGCGGCATATACAGCCCCAGTACCTCCCCGGCATCCCTGTCATAAAGCTGGCTCATCCGGACGGTAGGAAAAGGCTCGTTCCCCGGGTGGAATCCCTGACCGGGGCAACGGATGTTGCCTGGCGGCGCGTAACTTTTCATCAGCAAGAAGGGACTTGGTGTCGCTTACCGTAAAAAGTTCATTATTTCAAATTTACCGAAAAAACTATTTTCAAATCTACTGGAGACATAAAAGTTACACCAATTCTATTCCATCCGCTGTCCCGGTCTAGGATCCAACCGGGGAACGAGTTCTTTCCTATCGGCGGATGAACCTAGCTTACCGTGAGCCGGGACGGACTGTGAAAAACACCTGTCCTGTTGGAAATGCTTTTAGCGAGCACTAGCAGCAGTTAGAGGAAATCCGCAAAATCAGCGTGAAAAAAGCAGCTTCCGAAGCTGCTTTTTAGAACACCTGAGCCGCTTAATCACCAGATTAAGCGGTGAATGTGTTCGGT
>NZ_GL870855.1:0-523 GCF_000190355.1 Clostridium sp. D5
GGATATAGCGACGAGCTTTAGTCTCGGCGCGGACGGGGACGCTTAATGACAGGGATGCCGGGGAGGTACTGGGGCTGTATATGCCGCTGCGATATGCACCCGCGCTGCAACTGCTCCTAGGACACCCACTGCCGGACAGTCGGGTACGCAGAACACATCACGGGAAATCTGATGATTTCCCGCGCTGGGTTCTGCAAAAACTTGATTTGGTGATCAAGTTTTTCCCCGCCTGCCCGGCAGTGGTTGTCCAAGGATCAGTAAGCGCACTCCAGCATTTCGCAGCGGCATATACAGCCCCAGTACCTCCCCGGCATCCCTGTCATAAAGCTGGCTCTTCCGGACGGTAGGAAAAGGCTCGTTCCCCGGGTGGGATCCCTGACCGGGGCAACGGATGGAATAGAATTGGCGTAACTTTCATATCCCCAGCAGTCTTTTTAATAGACTTGAGTATAGTTTAAAATAAACCCATACTCATAAAGTAAAAAGCGACCATACATACTGGGGATATGAAAGTTACACCTAA